>NZ_JAIQCL010000009.1 GCF_020023385.1 Planococcus circulans | reverse complement strand
GCTGTTTGTTGACGTTTTGCTGTTCAGTTTTCAAGGTTCAAATTTGATTGCCGCGCTCATTGGCGACTTTATCAATATACCTCACTTCAACTTCAGTGTCAATACTATTTCAAAATATTTTTTCTGAGTTGTCTTAAGGACATATATAAATATAAACCGCCACGAACGAAAAATCAAGCCTTTCTTTTTAAAAAGAACATTTTAATTTTTTGATAGTCTGTAACAAACAGCGTAATCCCCGCCAACACTACACTTCCACCCACTATTTGAGAAATGCTCAAATACTCACCAAGTATAAAGTAAGCAAGAATAGCAGCTCCTACCGGCTCAAAAAGAATCGCAATTGAAATGACATTGGTGCTTACCCACTTCAACGCCCAATTGAATAAGGTGTGGCCAAGTAAATTCGGTATGAGTGCCAATAATAAAAACCACATCCATTCGGAAGCCGGATAAGGCCCAAAGGATTCCCCTTTGAATACAATATAGAAGAATAACGTTATCGTGCTGATTCCGTAAACAACGAACGTATAAGTCACCAATGATAATCTCTTTCTAACATCCTGCCCAAACAATAAGTAAGCTGTGATCAGTGCACAAGCAATCAAAGCCAACAGGTCTCCATAAAGCGCGCTTCCACTTACCTTGAAATCTCCATAACCAATCAGCACACTCCCTGAAATCGCAATCCCTCCCGCAACAAGGGTCTTAATAGAGAGTTTCTCTTTAAAGAAGAAGTATGTACCCGCAAATGCGAATAATGGCTGCAGCGTTACAAGCACTGTTGAGCTGGCCACTGATGTATAATTAAGTGATTCAAACCATAAAATAAAATGAAATGCTAAAAATACTCCCGCTATCGATGTGAAGAGCCAATCTCTTTTGCTTAGCTTTTTGATTTCATGGGTATATTTCAGGAAGAAGACCGGACTCATAATCAAAATTGAAAATAACATACGATAGAAAGCCGTTACTCCTGAATCGGCGGATGTCATCTTAACAAAAATTGCTGACAACGCTACCGAGAAAACTCCTACTATAATAGGGATATACGGATGAATAGCCGGTTTCTCCATTCAAACACCTCTTCTTTATTCCAATTTCACCGACAATGCACGTTATAAGTTTGCCACTACCTGCCTGAAGAATCAATACAAGTTCAAAAAGGGAGGGTGATTAACATGGAGTTTTTCAGTGCATTACAAATTTCTTCATTGGAAACTTTCTTTAAACTTCTTATAGCTGCTCTTTTAAGTTTAGTCATCGGGCTAGAAAGGGAATTAAAAAGGAAGCCGGTTGGACTTAAAACCAGTGTTGTCATTTCAACCTTCAGTTGTCTGTTGACTATCATCTCGATTGAATCTGCTTATATTGCGCAAGGCAGCGAGTATGATAATGTTAACATTACAATGGATCCGTTGCGCCTGGCTGCCCAGATTGTTTCCGGCATTGGTTTTTTAGGGGCCGGAGTGATTTTAAAACGCGGCAATGATTCCATATCAGGGTTGACTACTGCAGCGATGATTTGGGGTGCAGGAGGAATCGGGATTGCAGTTGCAGCAGGTTTTTATATTGAAGCCATGACTGCTGTGCTGCTCGTGATAATTGGAATTGAAGTGTTGCCTCCCCTTCTCTTTAAGTTTGGGCCAAAGCGTTTGAAGATGGTCGAAGCGAACTTAAAAGTAGTTGTGGCTGACCGAGCATCAATACGAGAGGTGTTGAATGAATTAAAAAAAGGCGGATCGCTTATTGAAAGCATATCCATCACCCATTCAGATTTGGAGGGTCCTTCTTCTTTTCAGAAACTGACGATTCGCATGTCATTTTCACATGAGAAAGACACAATCGATCTGTATCAAGAGATATCGGATATGGAAAAGGTTAAGCAAGTTGAAATTGAACTGATTTGATCAAGGAGGAATTTTGATGAAAGAATTTTTCGGGTTATTGAAAAACGGCAATAAGCCGTCATTGACGGCAGCAGTCATTAATACATTTATCGCTATTATGAAAGGCGTCGCTTTCTTTTTTACCGGCAACGTCGCTATGTTCGCCGAGACGATGCACTCTATTGGCGATGCAGCCAACCAGTATTTCGTTTTCATCGGTTCAGCACTCTCGAAGAAAGCTCCGACCAAGCGATTTCCGAATGGTTTTGGCCGTCTATTGAATATTGTTCTTCTCGGGGCGGTTTTGATTGTTGGAATCATGGCTTATGAAACGATCATCGAAGGCTGGCACCAGCTGACTCATCCTGTAGAAGCAGAAGGATTTATCATCAGTGTTGTGGTGCTGTCCATTGCAATTATCCTTGAATTTTTTGTTCTATATAAAGCCGGCAAAGAAATTTTACATGAAGCCGGTGTTAAAGGTGGAGCAATGGCTCCGCTTACTACAAGCTTTACCCACTTGAACCGGGCGAAGCCGGCAACTAAATTAGTATTCCTCGAAGACCTGGTAGCAACTGCAGGTGGTGTCCTAGCCTTGATCGCAGTACTGATTGCACATTACACAGGTTTCCTGCAAGTCGAAGGTGCAGCATCCATCGCTATCGGCTTTATGATGCTTTACGTTGTCGGGAAAGTCTTTTTGGACAATGCACGTGGTGCCATTGGCGAAACAGATGAACAGATGGTCAACCATATTGCCCATCTATTGAGCGATCATCCTGATGTTCGGGATATCAAAGAACTGGAAGTTGTTAAAGAAGGAGAATTCCTTCATGTGGAAACCAAAATTGAAGTTGACCCGAAATTGGATGTTCCACAAGCAGATGCCTTACAGGAACGCTTGGCGGAACTTATTCTCAGCCAACCAAGTGTCGATGACGTGATTGTTTCACTGGATGCCGATGACGGGCTTCCCCACTGGACGCATCTCAGCAGCCGTCCCGCCTCTCTCGATAAAAAATAACCAAAGAAAAAAGGCTCAGCGCTTTATGCTGAGCCTTTTTCTTATAGAGACGCTTGAAGAATTTCTTTCACGTCTTCATCTTTTAATTTCGCAAAGTTGCCGAACTCACCATAGACCATGGCTTTCTCAACCATCACATCAATTTTCGAATCATCGATATCGTAATAGTCCAAACGCGTAGGTGCACCAAGAGAAGTCCAGAACGCTACCAGGCGATCGATGCCTTCGTTGGCGATATCTGTTTCTGATTTGCCTTCTGGATCCACATCAAAGACACGGACTGCCATTTGAGCAAAACGCGCAGGGTTCACTTTCACGTTATGGCGCATCCATTGCGGGAAGAGAATCGCCAATCCGCCGGCATGGGGAATATCATAGACAGCCGACACAGCGTGTTCGATATTGTGGGAGCCCCAGTCTCCTCTATAACCCATTTCAAGGAATTTGTTTAAAGCCATTGTTCCGGCAAATAAGATCGTTTCACGGTTTTCATAGCTTTGAAGGTCGTCCATCAATTTCGGTGCAGTTTCAATGACTGCTTTCAGCACACCTTCACACATCCGGTCTTGAACAGGTGTGTTGCTCGCATCGTTGAAGTATTGTTCGAAAATATGGGACATCATGTCGACAATTCCGTAGACCGTATGGTTTTCCGGAACCGACAATGTATATGTCGGGTCAAGGATTGAGAACTGCGGGAATGACAACGGGCTACCCCATCCGTATTTCTCCTGCGTTTCTTCATTTGTGATAACGGAACCGGCATTCATTTCAGAACCTGTTGCAGCAATTGTTAAAACTGTTCCGAAAGGCAAAGCTTCTTTTGGCTGTGCTTTGCGGGAAACGAAATCCCATGCGTCCCCGTCATACTTGGCGCCACAAGCGATGAGCTTGGTGCAATCGATGACGGAACCGCCGCCTACCGCCAAAATCATTTCGATGCCTTCTTTTTTGCAGATTTCAATGCCTTTTCTGGCAGTTGAAATCCGTGGGTTCGGTTCTACTCCGGAAAGCTCGAAAACTTCAAGCTCAGCTTCTGACAACATTTGAATGACTTCATCATAAAGGCAATTCTTTTTAATACTGCCGCCACCGTATACCAGCAATACTTTCTTACCGAATTTCGGCAATTCTTTCTTAGCCGCCTGAAGCTGGCCTTTACCAAAAATTAGTTTTACCGGGTTGTAAAATGAAAATGCATTCATCCAATCATCCTCCTCTATTCAGGTTATATTATGTAGTTTCTTAAAACAAAATGCAAAAGATTGAGACAGAAAAACCGCCTGGAACAGAATCCAGGCGGTTTTCTTATTGTCTTATACCCAGCCACGGAAGCGTGAAGCTTCAGCAGTTCTGCGGGCGCCGACCATATATGCTGCCAAACGCATGTCAATATTGCGTGTAGTAGCAACGTTGTAGACATTTTCAAATGCATCAACCAATTTTTTGTTGAGTTTTTCGTCCACTTCTTCTTGTGTCCAATAATAACCTTGGTTATTTTGTACCCATTCAAAGTAAGAAACCGTAACACCGCCAGAGCTTGCAAGAACATCAGGAACCAAAAGGATTCCGCGATCTGTCAGCATCTTAGTGGCTTCAGCGGTAGTCGGGCCGTTTGCTGCCTCAACGACGATGGAAGCCTTGATATCATTGGCATTCTCTTCCGTAATCTGATTTGCGATAGCTGCAGGTACCAGGATATCGCAATCCAATTCAAATAATTCCTTATTTGTGATGGTGTTATCGAATAGGGTAGTAACCGTTCCGAAACTATCACGGCGGTCCAATAAATAATCGATATCCAAGCCATCTGGATCGTGAAGAGCGCCGTAAGCATCCGAAATGCCGACTACTTTCGCTCCAGCGTCATGAAGGAATTTCGCGAGGAAACTCCCTGCATTGCCGAAACCTTGAATGACGACGCGTGCACCCTGCATATCCAGCCCACGTTTTTTTGCAGCTTCATTAATACAGATGGTCACACCTTGAGCTGTTGCTTTGTCGCGGCCTTGAGATCCACCAAGAACAATTGGTTTACCTGTGATAAAGCCCGGAGAGTTGAATTCATCGATTTTGCTGTATTCATCGTACATCCATGCCATGATCTGTGAGTTAGTAAACACATCCGGCGCTGGAATGTCTTTGTTCGGTCCGACAATCTGACTGATCGCACGGACATATCCACGACTCAATTTTTCAATTTCGTGCATGGACATTTCGCGCGGGTCGCAGATAATGCCGCCTTTTGCTCCACCATAAGGCAATTCCACAATCCCACATTTTAATGTCATCCACATTGATAAAGCTATTACTTCATCACGATTTACATCCGGATGAAAACGGACTCCACCTTTTGTTGGTCCGACCGCGTCACTGTGTTGAGCACGGTAACCGGTAAAGACTTTTGTTTTGCCATCATCCATCCGCACCGGAATGCGCACTTCCAAGATCCGCATCGGTTCTTTAAGAAGTTCGTACATCGCATCTTCGTATCCAAGCTTATCCAATGCAGTTTTAATAACATTCTGCGTTGACGTCAACAAGTTCAAGTTTTCAGCCATTGTATTAGTTCGCCTCTTTATATTTTAGTAATTACTCAGCATCTAGTGTAACACATGTCAATATTTATGTGCCACGTGAATGCTATTTAGAGAATACTTTTTGAATGCGTTCAATCGCCCAATCAAGTTCTTCTTTCGAAATGATTAATGGCGGTGCAAAACGGATAACCGTATCATGCGTTTCCTTGCATAAAAGGCCCAGTTCCTTTAATTGTTCGCAATACGGTCTTGCAGCTTCAGTCAATTCCATACCGATGAACAATCCACGGCCTCTGACTTCTTTAACAGACGGATGGTCGATTTCACGCAATTTCCCCATGAAATATTCGCCCAGTTCTTGAGAACGTTCTGAAAGCTTCTCATCAAGCAAGACTTCCAGAGAAGCAACGGAAACTGCACATGCAAGCGGATTTCCGCCGAAAGTGGAACCGTGTGATCCAGGGTTGAATACACCCAGTACGGATTTGTCAGCTACGACACAAGAAATCGGGAATACCCCGCCGCCGAGTGCTTTGCCCAGGATATACATATCCGGATTTACATCTTCCCATTCGCAGGCAAACATTTTGCCTGTACGTGCAAGACCACATTGAATTTCATCCGCAATGAAAAGAACGTTGTTTTCGCGGCAAAGTTCTCTCGCTGCTTTAAGGAAACCTTTCGGAGGCATGATGATTCCCGCTTCACCCTGAATCGGTTCGATCAGGAATGCAGCAGTGTTTGGCGTAATGGCATTTTTCAATGCCTCCAAATCACCGAATGGAATCAAGTTGATGCCAGGAAGCATCGGTCCAAACCCTTTGCGGTATTCAGGATCTGATGACAATGAAACAGCCGTCATCGTGCGGCCATGGAAATTTCCGTCGCAAGCGATGATTTCTGCTTGGTTTTCCGCGACGCCTTTTACATCATATGCCCAACGGCGTGCAGCTTTGAATGCCGTCTCTACAGCTTCAGCGCCTGTATTCATCGGCAATGCCATTTCCTTGCCGGAGATATCGCAGATCATTTGATACCATGGAGCCAATTTATCATTATGGAATGCACGTGAAGTCAAGGTAACGCGGTCCGCTTGATCTTTCAGTGCTTGAATGATTTTCGGATGGCGATGTCCCTGGTTGACAGCTGAATAAGCTGACAACATATCCATGAATTTGTTGCCCTCTGGATCTTTTACCCACACACCTTCTGCTTCTGTAATAACGATCGGCAGCGGGTGATAGTTATTCGCACCGAATTTCTCTGTTTGTTCAATAATAGTCTGTGTCTGTGTCATCTAAATTCCTCCTTTTTTAAAAAGGGCAGACATTCGTCTGCCCTTTTAATGAATTATTATACCATTTCTTGTTGTTTTAATACATTTAAACTGTTGAATTAATACATTTCAGAAGTGGTTTGTGCCTGCATGTGAAGAACAAGGTAATCTGGTCCGCCTGCTTTTGAGTCGGTTCCGGACATGTTGAATCCACCGAATGACTGGTATCCAACGATTGCGCCTGTACAGCCGCGGTTGAAATACAAGTTTCCAACATGGAAATCTTCACGGGCTTTTTCAAGGTTCGCGCGGTTGTTTGTAATCACTCCGCCAGTCAAACCATATTCTGTGTTGTTGGCGATTTCGATTGCATGGTCAAAATCTTTCGCTTTCATCAAACCAACGACTGGACCAAAAATTTCTTCCTGCATAATGCGTGCCTGCGGATCTAGATCAGCAAAGACAGTCGGATTTACGAAGAAACCTTTCGAGTCGTCTCCGTCTCCACCTGCAACCAGTCGGCCTTCTTCTTTGCCGATTTCAATATAGTCCATGATTTTTTTGTATGAGTTGCCGTCGATGACCGGTCCCATGTAATTAGATTGATCTGTCGGATCGCCAATCGTCAATTCTTTTGTCAATTCGATGACGCGTTCAAGTACAGTGTCGTATACATCTTCAACGATGACAGCACGTGATCCAGCTGAACATTTCTGTCCGCTGAAGCCGAATGCGGATTTCACGATTGATTGTGCAGCAAGCTCAAGATCTGCTTCCTTGTCTACGACCATGGTATTTTTTCCGCCCATTTCAGCAATCAGGCGTTTCATCCAAACCTGTCCTTTATTCACTTTAGAAGAACGTTCTGCGATGCGCAAGCCAACTTCTTTTGAACCTGTGAATGAGATGAAGCGAGTGTTCGGGTGATCGACCAAGTAATCCCCAACTTCAGCGCCTGGTCCTGGGATGTAGTTGACAACGCCTGGTGGCATGCCCGCTTCTTCAAGGACCTCAATGAATTTGTAGGCAACGATTGGTGTTGTTGAAGCTGGCTTCAATAGAACCGTGTTTCCTGCAACCATTGCTGCAACAGTTGTTCCAGCCATAATCGCGAAAGCGAAGTTCCAAGGTGAGATAACGACGCCTACTCCTAACGGAATATAATCGTAGCGGTTGTCTTCGCCCGGACGGCTTTCTACTGGCATGCCATCTTTCAGGCGCAGCATTTGGCGAGCGTAATATTCCATGAAATCGATGGCTTCTGCTGTATCTGCATCCGCTTCATTCCAAGGCTTGCCTGCTTCTTTCGTCAAAAGTGCCGAGAACTCGTGTTTGCGGCGGCGGACAATCGCAGCTGCTCTCATTAATACATCAGCGCGAATTTCAGGCTTTACTTTCTTCCACGTTTTAAAAGCTTCGTCAGCTGACTGCATTGCTTTTTCAGCCAATTCTTTATTTGATTTTGACACGCGGCCAATTAGTTCTTCTTTATTTGAAGGATTGAAGGAAACGATTTTATCTTCAGTGGTTACACGCTCTCCACCAATAATCAACGGATAGTCCTGACCCAGGTAAGCTTCAACTGTTTTCAAGCCTTCCAGGTAGTCTGTGCGATTTTTGTCGATCGAGAAATCTGTGAATGGTTCGTGTTTATAGGGAATCATGTAAATCCTCCTTGAGTTTTAAGTAAGCGCAAAAAAAATTTGCACTTTATATCTGCTTCCATATATAATAATGCAAAAGATTGTTGCATAATTCAAGTGTTTTTATTTAAAAAATCAAAATAATTTTGGAGTGAGCGTTTTGAAACCGGAAGATATCGATTTATCCCCATTCTATAAATTTGCCGGAGAGCACGTGGCCATTGGGATTCACGCAGTTGACACCAAAGGGAAAACCATTCTTTACAACAAAAAGATGAGGGAAATTGAAGGCTTTGATTTTGACGAGCTGGCGGACCGCTCCCTGCTGGAGATGTTCCGTTTCGACCAATCCGAGAGCACCCTTCTGCAAGTTCTGCAAAGTGGCAAGCCTGTTTTCAACGTTAAACAAACTTATTGGAACCGAAAAGGCCAGGAAATCACCACCATCAATGATACGTATCCAGTCTTTACTGGAAAGAACCTGATTGGGGCCATCGAATTATCACGGGATGTTACGACGCTTGAAAAAGTGATTTATCAGCCCTTGAAAAAATACGAAGAACCCATCACCTTTTCGACGATTACCGCAGTTTCCAAAAGCATGAAGAAAGTCATTGCAACTGCTGAAAAAGCGGCGACGGCAAAATTGCCGGTGCTGCTGGTTGGGGAATCGGGGACCGGCAAAGAATTGATTGCTGAAGCGATGCACTCGGCCCAATCCTCTGACAGGCAAATGTACACACTCTATTGTCATGGAACAGACGGCATGATCATCGATCAACTAGGGGAAGACATCAAGCAAATTGACGATGGCACCATATACTGTGAGCGAATCGACTTGTTGCCGCTGCCGCTGCAGAAGCAATTATTGGAGATGGCTGAAGAACGCTCGAAGGGAAATACGTATTTTATCGCCAGTGTCGGTGACGACCCCGTGGAATTGATCGCTTCAAATCAGTTATTGAAAGATCTGTATTATTTCTTTTCATCGATGACCATCAAAGTGGAACCCCTGCGGTCCAGAAAAGAAGACATTCTGCCGTTTGTAAACGATTATTTTTCACGTCATCGGATGATGGTCGGTTCGATCGTCCAGGGGTTGGATCAGGAAGTCACGGATTTGCTTCACACATATGACTGGCCAGGAAATTTAAAAGAACTCGAATTGCTGCTCGATGAAACTGCATCGATGTTGACAACACAGGAAATAGTGACGGTCGACATGCTGCCGCATCATTTCAAGCTGAAGACAGACCTGAAAAGTGAGCATCAGCCCGAAGACTTCATCGTTCAATCCAATGCAGACCTGTTGCCGCTCGATGAATATTTGTTCGAGGCCGAGATGTATTACCTTCAAAAAGCGATGGATCTTCATGGCGGCAACGTCACGAAAGCAGCTGCTGCCCTCGGCATGAGCCGGCAAAACCTGCAATACCGGTTACGGAAAATCAAAAAAAACGAAGCGCAGACATGATGTCTGCGCTTCGTTTTTTGTTTTGTTACTGTCCAGAGCGTTTGATCCACTCTTGCATTTTGTCTTTCAATGAGTTGAATCCTTCAGAATCACTTTCGTTCACATGTGACTGAAGAGATTGTTTTGGTTTTTCAGTTCTTTGAGCTGCTGGTGGCTGCTCTTGAAGTGCGCGGATTGAAAGGCTGATTTTTTTAGATTTCTCATCAACTTCCAATACTTTCACGTCAACTTCTTGTCCTACTGCCAAATACTCACTTACTTCTTTCACGTAACCGTGAGTGATTTCTGAAATGTGGACCAAACCTTGTGTTTGATCGTCTAAAGCTACGAATGCGCCGTATGGCTGGATTCCTGTAACTTTACCTGAAACCGTATCGCCTGTTTGGTATGTTTTTGTCATGTTTACCCGCTCCTAGTCATATCTAATTGTCCTGTACACCTATTGGCATCTGTATATTATAGCACAGGTATATGCCCAGAGTAAAATCAGTAATTATTTGAGTGAACCATACGCCAGCCATCCTCGGTTTTTTTCATCAAAAAGCTTTCCTTAAACAGGCTGTCCTGAGGTCCGGAAGCGTATTCTATTTCGGCTCTGCCGGTAAGGTCCCCTGAATTCCATGCACTGAAATTGGTCGCGAACGCCAATTGTGCCAATTCGGAAAATGGGCGAAAACTATGCAATTCCAAAAAGTAAACGTATTCTTCATCTGTCCATTCAGTTTCTGTACTCAATTTTCTCATTGCTTGAATATCTTTGTTTTCTACAGCTTTGAAGAACACCGCTGCCACTTCTCCAGGTTTGGTGTCAGCAGGAAGCTGGTTTTGTTGACCGGCCGTAAATGCCGCATACAGCGAGTCGACATTTTCTTTAAATTGCTGATCTGCACCCAGCAAGTCATAGCTTTCATACTGCTGGTAGTCGATTTGCCATATCCGGTCTTTCTCAGTCACCAACAGGAGATCTAATCGTTGATCGTATTCATCCAATTGAACTTGAGGGTAGATATAGACCTTGTCTTTTACCCGCTGTTTAGAGAAGTCACCCGAAAGTTCAACCCATTGTGCGGTTTCCGCAATATCGGGAATTGGCTTCCATTCTTTTTCAAATTCCGTAAGTGGCGGCTTTAACGGACTGGCTGCCAACAGATGCCACAGCGTCTCAGTATCTCCGAGTTTATTGGCATAATGGTACATGAACAAAACATCCAGTGGCGGGACGTCCGCTAAAAGCTGGAGGTCATAGGTGGATTTGAATGATTCGTATAAAGGCTGTATGCGGCTCCAGTCAAAATCCTGCATGTCGACAAATTCATCTTCAATCATCAAATTGCCATTGGGCAGCTTCTCGGCAAGGTCACCTGACTTTTCCATTGCTAAAGCATTCAAGAGATCCTGGAATTTCAATTCATCGTAATGAGCCGAAGCCGTCCAATCACTGGCTTCCATTTCCTCAAGGATCGGCAGCATCAAAAAGGCCATCGGATTGGATGTAGCCAATCCATTCCAGGCTTTGCGGTAATCATCTTTGACTTTGCCTTCTGTATCATAGACCGAAGAGTTTTCGCTTCCCTTCACCAACTGCCAAAAGACTTGCGGATAGGCCACTTCGATTCCATCAAATAAGGAAGTCCCATCTCCTTCCTCCACTAAAGCCTGCTCCATGATCATCAAGTGCTGAGGGATGGTTTCGATCGGCATTAAAAATCCGCTGCCATCAAAATAAGGTTCATTGCTCAACAGGTTTAAATATTGCCAGGCATAAGGGTCACTTGCGATCGGCTGCTGCTGATTAAGGATATGGACATCCCGGACCGTTCTGAACTTTTCACCGTTTGGGTGTACGACTGCGAGCAGGTTGTATTCGGGAAGGGATTCCACAAGCAAACGCAATTTTTCAGGATAGTTTTCTGACTCCGCCAACAGTTTTTCGGGAGATAACTGATCCATCACGATCGTCGATTCCAATTCCTCCTGATACTTCAACAGCACGCTGTCCGCAAACACACGCAGCTCGTCTGTTTTGGCTGCATAATTGCGGAGAAAGTCTTCTATTTCGCTGCTTGGCATTGCATTGGGACCCGTTAAGGACTCCGTCATGCCTCGCGGAGTTTCAATTTGCCTGAAAAGGTGATCCATAGCCAGCTGCATTTCTATGGGATCATCTTCCAGCGAACGGAGTGATTCATCACTGAACGTCCTTGCCATTTCGGCATCTGCCTGTTTGACATAATCCAGCTGACTGTATTGTTCAATCGACATTCCTAATCGCTTTGGCGAAGTTTCTTTGATGGTTTTGTATCGGCTCTGCCAGTCTGCAACCATTTCATCCGTCACTTTCTCAGCTTTTTGATATTCTGTTGTACCCGCTGTTTCGGACTGCTGGTCGTTTATCGTAAAGCTTGCTCCGATGACCGCTGCCAGAAACAGACCCGCCGCCCCCATTACAATGAACGGTTTTTTTCGGTTCTGCAGTGGAGGCTCTGTGATTTTAGGGGATTCTTCTGGAGAAGAAGGGTTTCTATCTATACGCTGAAGCTCACGATCAACTGGCAAAGGGGGCACTAAGCGGCGATAGGATTTCTCAAGCAGAACCAGCCGCTGCTGCATCTGTCGTTCGTCCACTTGCAGATGCTGCTGCAACTCCCGCGCCCCTTCTTCCATCACCTGATGTAGCTGATGGTCCTGCATTTCTGTAATGATAGAGATTTCTGCTGGTGACAAGCTGTGAAAGCGAGTTAAAGCAAATGGGACACGCTTAGCCAAGTCCAATTTTTGCAGCTGCGTATGCAGTTCCTGATCCTCTGGAAACCCAAGTACTTGAGGTTTACTGTTGTTTTCAAAGTGGAGAGAGTGCTCTTGTATTTGTTGAACCGTTATTTTGTATAGCTGAATTTTTGCCTGCTCTGGTGTCAGCTGCTCAAATTGTTCATGCAGTTGGAGCAGGACCAGCTGTTGGAAGTTCGGCAGTTCTTCTATAGTTACACCTAATTGGTAAACAAAGCGGCCGAGATCCGGCTGGATTTCACCGACCCAAGAAGAGAATGCGGATTCTTCCCCTTTTTGGCCTTGTCCATAATGATCATTTGCAGAAGCCATTGCTCCACCTCTCAACCTTTTGGAATAATCACTCTTTTAAGTTACTAAGTATTATACGCTCTAATCCTCCCAGCGTTTCAAATACTGCTATTTTTTTTAGTGCTGCTCGTGTAAAATGAGGAAATCTACATGAGATAGGAGTGAAGAAGTTGAAAAAACGTGATCAATGGAGTTCCAAGCTAGGCTTTATTCTTGCGGCTGCAGGGAGCGCAATCGGCTTGGGGGCCATTTGGAAATTCCCATACGAAACTGGCGCTAATGGAGGCAGTGTCTTTATCTTACTGTTTATCATCAGTACAGTAGCCATCGGATTGCCGATTCTTCTGGCTGAATTTGTCATCGGCCGCAGAGGCCAGGCTGATGCAGTCAGCGGATTGAAAAAACAAGCTCCCGGTAAACCGTGGTATTTAATCGGCTGGTCCGGATTTATCTTTTCGTTTCTGATTTTGTCTTTTTACAGTGTTGTTGGCGGTTGGGTCTTATCGTATTTGGGCCGCTCTATCCTGTTCCAGTTATCCGATTTAGGGGATGCTGAATTTGCCGAGCTGTTTACCGGCATCATTACTAATCCATGGGAAGTTCTGCTTGCGCAGGCCGCTTTCATGGGATTGACTATTTGGATCGTACAAGGCGGCATCAAGGGCGGCATCGAACGCGCCAGCAAAATCATGATGCCGGCATTATTGATTTTCTTCCTGGTGTTGATGATTCGTTCGTTGACACTGGACGGGGCTATGGAAGGCGTACGTTTCATGTTCGTCCCTGATTGGTCATTCTTTAATTTTGAAACAGCATTGGTGGCACTTGGCCAAGCTTTCTTCTCGTTAAGCGTCGGTGTTGCCGGAATGATCACCTATTCATCCTACCTGTCGAAATCTGAAAATCTGACGCGCTCTTCTGTCAGTGTGGTGTCCTTGAACATCATCATTTCAATCATGGCAGGACTGATCATCTTCCCTGCTGTATTCGCTTTGGGCTATACACCCGATCAGGGGCCTGGTCTGGTGTTCATCATTCTTCCAGCTATTTTCGATCAATTGTTCATGGGTGAGTTCCTGATGATCATCTTCTTTATCCTGTTGCTGTTTGCAACCTTGACTTCTTCCATTTCCATGCTGGAGATCACGGTTTCCATCGGTGTCAAGAATAAATACGATCGCCGACGCCGTGTCGCGTTGATTTTCGGCTTGATGATTTTCATCGTCGGAATTCCGAGTGCCTTGTCTTTCGGCGTCATGCCGCAAGAGGTATTCTTCGGGATGACATTCTTCGATTTCGTCGACACATTGACGAGCAGAATCGGCTTGCCGCTCGGCGCCTTATTCACGTCACTATTTGCGGGCTATGTTCTGACAAAGCAAGATGCGCACGAAGAGCTGTCCCAGCAGAATCTGTGGGTTGATATTTGGCGTATACTGGTCCGCTATGTGGCACCGATTGCAATCATCGTTGTTTTTATCCAAGGCATCTTTGCTATTTTCCAAGGATGAAACTGTTCGAAAAATGCCATAACTTATCCTATCGGAAAAATTCTGTGCATGATAGTATATAAATAGAAGAAAGTTCCATTAAAGAAGGAGTGCAGGAAAATGAAAAATGAGTTACACGACCAATTAAAAGCGCTTCGCGTAGAGCGTAACTTATCATTGGACGAATTGTCCTTAAAGACAAGAATTGGCGTCGCCAAGCTTCAAGCCTATGAAAGCGGCGAAGAAGTCCCTTCCAACCAAACCATTTTAATCCTTTCAAATGCATTGGAAGTACCCGCATCTAACTTAGTAGATGGCTTAGGTTCAAAATAAGCCATCATCAAAAAAAGAGCTTTCGGCGAATAGTCGCCGAAAGCTCTTTTTGTTTTTCAGATAATGTGTTTCGCTTCATACTTGAACGCAATTAACTTGTAGGAAATTTCCACACACTGCTCCAATGGAATCCATTTATCGAAGGAGATTTCATAGATGCTCTGGATTTGCTTCGCGAGTTCTGAAGGATGATCCAGAACATGCAATTGGACGATGACTTTTTCGATTTCGGTGCCATACAGCTCTGAACCGATTGCAAAAGGATCCCAGTCTTCCAGGACTGCAACGGCTCTTCTGTTCATTTCACTTGTATTCATTTGTTTTCACCTAACATTTCTGCAGCGTTAAGGGCTATAATAGCACAGAATCACAAAAAGAAAAGCAGAAGAACCCGGTAAAAGGGAGCTTCTGCAATTCATTTTAAGTGTTGAGATGGCCGGTCACTTCTACAGTCATCTACCGGAGTAGCTGGCACTTGCATTTTTTGTCATTGCTCCAGTATTTCGATCGAATCAATGGTCACGTCTTCGACCGGTTTATCCTGCTCGGTTTCAACTGCCGCGATGGCATCTACGATATCCATGCCTTCGATCACTTGTCCGAACACCGTATGCTTGCCGTCAAGCCAAAACGCACCACCTTGTTCCAGATAGACTTCTCGGATTTCCTCCGGATATTCGCCGGTCAAATCCGCTTCTGCAACTGCCGGTCCTTGGACGATGAAGAACTGGCTGCCGTTCGTCGTAGGACCCGCGTTCGCCATCGACAAAGCACCGCGGATATTGAAGAGATGGTCATTGAATTCATCTTCAAACGGAGCGCCGTAGATACTTTCACCGCCGCCGCCCGTGCCGGTCGGATCACCTGTCTGGAGCATGAAGTCCTCAATCACACGATGGAAAGTCAAGCCGTCGTAATAGCCTTCCTCTGCGTGCGTCAAAAAGTTTTCCACTGCTTTTGGTGCAATTTCCGGAAACAGTTTGATCTGCATGGATCCCATGGAAGTCGTAAGCTCAACAAGCGCTTCGTCATCAGCGACTTCTGTAGAGAGCTGAGGATAACCGTCCACTTCAACTGCTTCACTTTCGGTTGGTGCGGCCGCATCTTCAGTTCCGGTCCCCGCTTCTTCTTCTGAGCATGCACCCAGGAAAAATGCCAATAAAATCGGTGTTATAATCGCTTTTTTCATCCTTTTCACCCCGCCTTATTTTAGCATAGAATTTTTTTGAATTCACTGGTAAGATACAACACTTTCTTCGTAAGGCGAAATATCTTATAATAAGAACAGTTGCTCCATTAAGAAAGAAGGGGTCCAGTTGGATACTCAGAAAAAGAATTTCTTCATCATCATGTTCACCAATTTCCTGGTGGCCGGCAGTACCACAATGATTATGCCATTCTTATCTCTTTATATCGAATCGCTTGGCAACTTCACAGATGAATACGTACAGCGCTGGTCTGGCCTCGTATTCGGAATCACCTTTGTCGCTGCATTGATCATGTCGCCGATTTGGGGCCGCATTGCCGATAAATATGGCTTCAAACCGATTTTAATCATCAATGGATTCGGCATCGCCATCAGCATCTTCATGATGGGGACTGCAGATTCTGTAACAGAACTGTTTTTAATCCGTCTGTTCATGGGCGTTGTGACGGGTTTCATCCCGACTTCACTTGCTTTTGTCAGTTCACAGACCTCTAAGGAGACGGCAGGGAAAACACTTGGCACACTTCAGATGGGCAGCGTCTCCGGCACGCTGTTCGGTCCGGTTCTCGGCGGCTTGATGGCCGACGCTTTCGGCTTCCAGTACACTTTCCTGATTACAGCCAGCGTCATTTCGATTGCTGCCTTGTTCGTGGTCTTCGGGCTGCATGAAATCAAACGGGTTAAACAGAAAGATGCCCATGTTTATGCCCCCAGAACCATCATCACCGGTATTTTGAGCCATCGACTGATACTGAATGTCATGATTATCACGGCTCTGATTCAAATCGGCAATTTCAGCATCCAGCCGTTATTGTCGTTGTATGTTGCGCATTTGACGGAAGGCAGCGGACAAGTGGCATTCCTGGCCGGCATCACTTTCAGCGCAACGGGAGTCGGAAATCTTCTGTTTGCCCGTCGCTGGGGCCGCTTGGGTGATTCCATCGGCTACGAGAAAGTTCTCGGTTTCCTGCTGCTGCTGGCATTTGTTTTCATCATTCCACAGGCCTTCGTCACTGAACTTTGGCAATTGATCATTTTGCGGCTGTTGTTCGGGGTTGCAGTCGGCGGAATGATTCCGACGACCACCGCTTTGATGCGCCGGGAGGCACCGATTGAAATCCAAGGGGAAATCATGGGCTACAACACCAGTTTCCGTTTTCTTGGAAACATTATCGGCCCCATGTTCGGCGGGATTGTCAGCGGCTTTATCGGCATCTCCTCAGTCTTTATCGTGACAGGAGTACTGTTCGTTCTCGCTTTTGCTTTCCTTCGCTATACCTTGGCAAAACCTGAACAGGATTTCGAAGATGTACTGCTCGAGCAGGAATTGAAGAATATTTAAAAAAAGCAGGCTTTCACATCCGAAAGCCTGCTTTTTTGCTGTTTTTTTCCCTATTCACAAAATAAACATAATCAGGTTTCTTCCTATTTGAAAAGCACTGGAAAATCTACAGGGATTCAACAGCGTTAATCGGTGAACGGTGCAAATCCATCAGATTTACGTTATAATTTCTAATTAGAAACTCATCACGTTTATGCTGGAAGGAGGATTCATTTGTCATTTGTATTTTTAATCTTTTTACCTTTGCTTGCAGCCCTCTTCATTCCGCTGCTATTTAAGAAAGTAGGAAAGATCCATACGGGCTGGTTTGTTTTGATTGTTCCCGTTATTTTATTCATTTACTATGCCTCTTTGCTCCCTACCACGATCGCTGGCGGCAATCTGGTTTCTGAATTCCAATGGATCCCTTCACTTGATATCGCGTTTGTTGCGTATATTGATGGGCTGAGCCTGCTGTTCACACTGCTGATTACAGGCATCGGAGCTTTAGTGGTGCTGTACTCCATTTTCTATTTGGACAAACACCGAGAACAATTACATAATTTCTACGTTTATTTATTGATGTTCATGACGGCTATGCTCGGCATTGTCCAAAGTGACCATTTGATCACACTTTACCTTTTCTGGGAATTGACATCGATTTCATCTTTCCTGTTGATCGGTTATTGGTATACCCGCGACCGTTCGAGATTCGGTGCATTAAAATCAATGATGATCACTGTCTTTGGTGGATTGATGATGCTCGGGGGCTTTGTGCTGCTGAGCATCATGGGGAATACATATTCAATACGTGAATTGATCCCACAAGCGCCTCAACTTGCGACTCATGATTTCTTTATCTGGGCGCTCGTTCTTGTGCTGCTTGGTGCATTTACGAAGTCTGCACAGTTCCCATTCTATATCTGGCTTCCGGATGCAATGGAAGCTCCGACTCCTGTAAGTGCTTACTTGCACTCTGCGACGATGGTCAAAGCCGGCCTTTACTTGGTTGCTCGCTTGACGCCTGTCTTTGCGATATCTGGAACGTGGATGTGGCTTGTTGCAGGGGTCGGATTGTTCACGATGTTCTGGGGTTCCTTCTTCGCATTGAAACAAAAGGACCTGAAAGGCATTCTGGCATTTTCCACAGTTTCCCAGCTTGGCTTGATCATGTCTCTGCTCGGAGCTTCGGCTGCCGGATACCATATCGATAATATTGCGGAAACCACATTCAAATATGCGGGATTCGCTGCTATCTTCCATTTGATCAATCATGCGGTCTTTAAAGGCAGTCTGTTCATGATTGCCGGGATCATCGACCATGAAACCGGTACGCGGGACATCCGCAAATTAGGCGGACTCATGAGCTTGATGCCGATCAGTTTCACTGTTGCCATGATCGGCGCCTTTTCCATGGCGGGCTTGCCCCCATTCGGCGGCTTCCTGAGCAAGGAAATGTTCCTGACCGCGATGCTTTCTTTAACTGAATTCGACTTATTCTCCATGGATGTCTGGGGTGTGTTATTCCCGATCGTCGCGTGGCTCGGTTCCGTTTTCACGTTTATCTACAGCTTCTATTTCGTCTTCCATACATTTGCTGGCGAACATAAGCCGGATCAATTGCCGAAGCCTGCACACGAAGCACCGATCGGCATGCTGATCTCGCCGGTATTTCTGGCGCTGCTCGTCATCGTGATTTTCTTTATTCCGAACATCGTTGGTGACTGGCTCGTCAAGCCTGCCGTCATGGCGATCCAGCCCTTCCTGTATAGTTCACCTGGAGAGGTGGATGTTCATGTTTCGGCCTGGCACGGGTTCAATACTGAACTCTTTATGACCCTCGGCATCTTTGCCGTCGGCGGTTTGATGTTCTGGACACTGCATAAATGGCAGAGGAGCTATGACCGGTTCCCCGATTCCGTGTCGTTGAACGCGTTATACGACAACTTGATGTTCTTGAGCGACACCGGTGCGAACCGTTTCTCTAAACTGTACATGACCGGCTTTATCCGCTCCTACTTGGTCTATATGTTCAGCTTTGTCGTCATTATCGTTCTCGGAACACTCTTCCTGACCGAGGCATTCGCTTATGATGTCACCAACTTGGCGCCGATCGGTTTTTATGAAATTGTCATCCTGATCGCATTGATCGGTTCGACTCTGACGATTCTGTTTTCGAAATCGAGGCTTACCGCCATTATCGCGTTAGGTGCAGTCGGTTATTCAGTCGCCTTGTTCTTCGTCATTTTCCGTGCACCGGATCTGGCATTGACCCAACTGGTGATCGAGACCATTTCTGTCGCGCTGTTCCTGTTGGCATTCTATCATTTGCCGCAGATCAGCCGGAAAGAAGAACGTATGCGTTTCCGTCTGGGGAATGCGGTGATTGCGCTCGGTGTCGGAGTCACGATGACTTTGGTCGCCTTGTCCGCACATTCGCAAAAGTTCCTCCCTTCCATTTCCGAGTTTTATAAGGAAACGGTCTACTCGGAAGCAGGAGGCGGAAATATCGTCAACGTTATTTTAGTCGATTATCGTGGATTTGATACATTGTTTGAAATTGCTGTACTGGGCATTGCCGGTATCGGCATCATCACCATGATCAAATTGCGGTTGACCAAAAAGGAGGGTCAACATGAGAACAAATGATGTCATGCTTCAAACGGCTACAAAAGTAGTGACCTTCATCATTTTGATGTTTGCTGTCCACATTTTCTTTGCAGGGCATTATACGCCGGGTGGCGGATTTGTCGGGGGGCTATTGACTACCAGCGCAATCGTCTTGCTGATGCTTGCGTTCGACATTGAAACGGTCAAAAAGATATTGCCGCTCAATTATGTCACGATGACAGCAGTCGGCTTACTGCTAGCTCTTGCCACTGCCTCTGCATCCATCATTTTCGATGTTCCTTTTTTCACACATGCTTATGATTATTTTGAATTACCGCTTTTCGGTAAAACGTCCTTACACTCGGCTTTACTTTTCGATATAGGCGTTTACCTGGTTGTTGTCGGTGTAACGATGACCATTATTCAAACGATTGGAGAGGATGAATAATGGAAATAATTATGTCGGTTGCCATTGGATTTCTCTTTATGGCAGCTGTTTACTTAATGCTTTCAAAAAGCCTGATTCGCATCATCATCGGGACAGGACTGCTGAGCCATGGCGCCCATCTATTGCTGTTGACCATGGGAGGGCTTGGCGGAAACTCGCCGCCCGTCGTGGCTGAAGGGGTCAGCGTCAGCGATTACGCAGACCCGCTGCCCCAGGCTTTGATTTTGACAGCTATCGTCATTTCATTTGCTGTAACATCATTTTTCCTAGTGCTCGCCTACCGGTCTTATCAGGAGCTCGGTACCGATAATATGGATCTGCTGAGAGGAACTGAAGACTATGAGTAATTTACTTCTATTTCCGATCATCATCCCTTTGTTTTTTGCTACTATCCTGATGATTTTTCCGAAGCGACTGAAGTTTCAGCGTATAATTGCTGCAATTGCTGCGGGCACGACTTTGATTGCTGCATTGTTCCTATTGGCTAAAGTCAATGCAGATGGAGTTCAGGCTGTGACGCTGGGCAGTTGGCCCGCACCTTTCGGGATTTCCATGGTGTCGGATCCGCTGTCCGCCCTATTGGTGGTCACTACTTCGATCATTACCTTGTTTGTCGTGTTTTACAGTTTCCCGACCATCGGTGTGAAACGTGAGCAATCCTACTACTACCCGGCTGTTATATTTTTGATGGTCGGCGTCAATGGTGCCTTCACAACAGGCGATATCTTCAACTTGTTCGTATTTGTCGAAGTGTTGCTGATGGCTTCCTATACCTTGATTGTCCATGGCGGTGAAAAACCTCAACTGCGTGAATCCATCAAATATCTGCTGGTGAACATCATTTCATCCGCTTTGTTTGTAGCCGCTGTCGCGTTCCTCTACTCGGTTACTGGAACGTTGAACATGGCCGACCTGGCAGTGAAGATTCCACAGATTGAAGAAACCGGCATCCTGACTGTCATAGCTGTCATGTTCCTGATGGTCTTCGGCTTCAAAGCTGCTATTTTCCCGTTATACTTTTGGTTGCCGGGATCGTATTACTCACCACCTATTCCAATATTGGCGCTGTTTGGAGCTTTGCTGACAAAAGTCGGCGTTTATGCCATCATGCGTACATATACGTTGTTCTTTACAATGGACATCGCATTTACCCACGAGTTGCTGGGAATCATCGCGATCCTGACCATTCTTGCCGGCTGCGTCGGTGCACTTGCCTATTTCGATGTTAAAAAGATCATCATTTACAACATCATCATTGCGGTCGGTGTAATCCTGTTCGGAATCGCTCAATTAAATCAGCCAGGTGTCGATGGATCCATCTTCTACCTGCTTCATGACATGCTGATTAAAGCTTCCCTGTTCTTCCTGGTCGGAATTGTCGCCGTATTGTTCGGCACGTCAGACCTTCGCAAAATGGGCGGATTGATCAAAACCTATCCATTCCTTGGCTGGACGTATCTGGTTGCCGCATTTGGGCTTGCGGGAATACCGCCGCTCAGTGGATTCCCGGGCAAACTGCTGATTGTCCAGGGTGGCTTTGAAGGCCCGCAATTTTGGGGCAGCATCGTCATTCTTGCAACCAGCCTGATCGTATTATTGAGTGCTGTGCGCATCTTCATCTACGCTTTCTGGGGAGAACCGGTTGAAACCGTTCCCTTAAAGAAATCCGTTTTTAATCAAATGTTTATCCCGACGGTCATCCTTGTTGCCATTACAGTGGTATTCGGGGTCGGTGCGGAACTCTTCATGCCGTTCATTTCAGGCGCAGGTGAAGTGCTGCTGAATCCATCCATCTATATTGATGCGGTCTTAAAGGAGTAGATGACATATGGCTTTACAAATCTTATTGAATTTCTTCCTGGCCTTTGTCTGGATGTTCATGACCGTTTCCTTCAGCCCTGCAGGATTCGCTATCGGCTTCCTGGTAGGTCTTGGCATCATTATCCTGATGCGCCGTTTCTTTTCTTACCGTCTTTATACTTCGCGGGCATGGGCTATCATTTATCTGGTCCTGCTGTTCCTTAAGGAGCTTTTCTTGTCGAGCATTCAGGTTTTGCGGATTGTCCTCAAACCGAATATGAACTTGAAGCCCGCTATTTTCGAGCTGGAAACCGAGCTGAAAGAGGATTGGGAAATCACTCTCTTGTCTGCTCTGATCACGTTGACGCCTGGAACGCTGGTTGTCGGCATTTCAAACGATCAGAAAAGACTCTATATCCATGCGCTCGACTTTGAAGATATCGATGATGCCGTCAGTTCAATCAAAGACACATTCGAACGCGCCATTCTGGAGGTGAGCCGCCCATGATGATGTTTTACTGGATTTCCCTTATCATCGTCAGTATAGGCTTTACAGGGCTTCTATTCCGGCTGGTCAAAGGACCGACTATCGCCGACCGTGTAGTCGCACTTGACGCCATCGGAATCTCGTTGGTTTCAATCGTCGCCTTGTTGTCATTGATCATCGAGACTGAGTTTTTTCTCGAAATCATCTTATTGTTGAGCATCCTGTCCTTTATCGGCACTATTGCTTTTGCCAAATTCCTTGAGAGAGGAGAGATTTTCGATCGAAACAACAATCGTTAATATCCTCATCATCCTATTAATGAGCACAGGAGTCATTTTCAGCCTTGTCACAGCGTTAGGTCTGATCCGTCTGCCCGATGTCTATACACGCACTCACGCTGCCTCCAAGAGCTCGACGCTCGGTGTTCTCTGCGTGTTGATGGCCGCCTTCATCCACTTTTGGCTCATCGAAGGTATCTTCAATACACAGATGATCATCGCCATTGCCTTCCTGTTCATCACCGCACCCGTTGGGGGACATTTGATTGGACGGGCAGCCTATATGTCCGGCATCAAAGTCGCCGAGGAAACAGTGCGTGACGACATGGAAGGTGCGTTAAAAGAACAAAAGAAAAAATTGATGGACAATAAAACCACTGAACACTAAAAAAACCTGCAGACACTTTGTCTGCAGGTTTTTTTCTCTCTATTGTTCGTCCGCCATCTTTTCAACCAGCATCGCCAATGTTCTGACCATGGCACCAGTCCCGCCTTTCGGCCCCAAATCATGAGGTCCGTCCGCATCGGAAGTACCGGCAATATCCAAGTGGATCCATGGTGTGTCACCGGCAAATTCGCCGACAAATCCACCGCCGAAAATCATATGGCCATCACGGCCCGGCGAATTATTTAAATCGGCAACGTCGCTTTTCCGGATGCGTTTCTTATCGCTTTCCGTTAAAGGCAGACGCCAGACAAATTCTCCACTTTCCATAGAAGCTTCCAGGAAGGACTCGAAAAATGCCTCGTCATTGGTCAAAGCTCCCGTTTTGTCTTTGCCCAAAGCGACAATGACGCCGCCGGTCAACGTTGCCACATCCACAATTCGAGTTGCCCCTAATTGCTTCGCGTAGCTGACGGAATCAGCCAACACCAGGCGCCCTTCAGCATCCGTATTGAGGATTTCAATGGTTTTTCCGCTCATGGACGTAATGACATCATCCGGTTTAAAGGCATTACCGGAAATCATGTTATCCGTTGAGGCAATGACTGCCATCACATTTTTTTCCGGCTGAAGTTCACCGATGATTCTCATGGCACCGAGTACGGCGGCGGCACCGCCCATATCGCCCTTCATGCCTACAATGCCGTCCTTCGGCTTAATTGAGTAACCTCCAGTATCGAAGGTGACTCCTTTACCGACAAGCGCTAACGGGTCTTCAAAGCCTTCTGTCGCTTTGTACTTCAAGACAATCAGGCGCGGCTCTTCGACAGAACCCTGGTTGACTGCAAGAATTGCGCCCATACCCAGTTCTTCAAGCTCCGCTTTCCCTAAGATATCCGTTTCAAAGCCATAGGTTTCGCCAAGTTCACGCGCATATTCCCCCATTGCAGTTGCAGTTAGAATATTTGCCGGCATATTGACAAGTGTCCGGGCTTCATTGACGGACTGACCGAAAACAGAGCCAACGATTGCTGCCGATTCGACATCCTCTGCAGCCTCTTCTGCCAATAAAGTCAGAGATTCCAGTTTGACCTGCGCCTCATTGGATGTGGTCTTGTAATCGTCAAAGCGGTAGCCGCCCATTGTGATGCCTTCTGCAGCCAAAAAAGCGACATCTTCTGACGAGATTCTGTCATTTTCAAACGACTCCATGTAGATTGCTGCATGCTTCACTTTCTTCTTCGCCAATTCTTTGCCTGCCAACCCGAAGCAGGAGCGAAGGTGTTCCTCGGTCAATTTTTTACGGTCATCTAACCCGATGAACAAGACCCGTGGAATTTCTCCGGAAAGTGTTGGATAGGTAATCAGTGATTTTAAATCGAATGATAGGTCCTGCTTGATCCAGCTTTCCAGTTTGCCTTCAAAACGCTGGGCGAATTCGCCCCACCCTTTGCTGTTTTCCGGATGCCGGCTTAAGCCAACAATGAGGATTTCAGCTGTGCTGTCCTGTGAATGCTGTTGTAGGTTGATTTGCATAAAATTCCTCCTTTAATCTGTTCTCTTTAAGTGTAGCATTTAATCCGAAGTTCGAGTAGTTCGTGTAGCGAAGGAATATGCAAGAACGGAAAATTTACCGTCTATGTTATACTATGGGAACATATTTAGACAGAAAGGCTGTGGCCCCGTATGGAAATTTTCTCTAACCTCCCTCTTATGATCGCCCTATTCGCGATCGTATTTGCCCAATTCGTCAAAATCCCCATCCAGTATGCCGTAACACGTGAGCTTGACTGGAAGCTCTTTTCATCGACTGGCGGGATGCCAAGTTCACATTCAGCAGCGGTCACTTCTTTAACGACTGCCGTAGCTTTTGAACACGGTGTTTCCTCCACAATATTCGCGGTCTCGACGATGTTTGCCGTCATTACCATGTACGATGCCACCGGTGTCCGCTTTCAAGCAGGCCAGCAAGCGTTGACCATCAACAAGATGCGCCAGGACATCTATCTCTTTATGGATGAAACCAGAAAATGGCCAAAGAAAAAGGAAGAAGAAAAGATCCAGGAACTGAAGACCCTGCTTGGCCATAAACCGAGTGAAGTTTTTATGGGTGCTTTAACAGGTATAGCCATTTCCTTTATTTTTTACGGTATGCTCCCATAACAATAACCAATCAAAAAATGCCGACCCGGATGACCGGATCGGCGTTTTTTATTAAAACATCTGATAACCCATTTTGCGAAGGATTTTCATGACAAAACCTGATGTGATGGCACCAGCCCAGCCAGCAAGCAAGACGGCGATATCACTGCCTGTCATGGAAGTAATGGTGTCCCCCAACATCGAGAAGGATTCCCCTGGATTCGTGAAATAATCGAAAACGCCTACATCATCCACTACGAGTAAGATAACGACCGGATAAACCACAGCCATCAGCCAGGTCATCCGAAGCAACATATTCAATAAAAAACCGATTCCGAAAAACATAACATAAAAAAGCAACATGGAAATAATCAATTGCACAATCGTGAATGAACTGTTCATGAACTCTAACCTCCGTTATTCCTTCCATCAGTTTACCCGAAAAAACAAAGGCTTTCAATCCAGCAGAACAGAGTTCATCGCTTTGTCACTTATACTAGAAAAGCGAAGGCAGCCAACAGCAGAGTGACGTTCTTTGCCACGCAGCTGAGTTGGCTTATGACCCAAAGAGTTGGGCGCCGGAGCTGGACACTGAAAAGCGGAAAAAGCCTCCTCAGAAATCCACTCCAAATAAAAAGAAGCGATCGGCTTTACTAGACCCGATCGCTTCTAACTTTTCAATTTATTTTTTCCCTGAACCCGAACAGCAGGAGCACGTTTCTGAACCGCCCAGTCGCAATTGAAAATATCCTTGTCCTGAGCAATAAGGGCATTGATTGACGTTTTTAACCTTTTTGAAGATCGTCATCCGAAACACCTCCTTCTGTTCTTGTTTGTAATATTCTGATAATATAGCACAGGACCCTTTTGAGCGCAACTGAAAAGATAGAAATGTAAACGGTAACAAGAGCTTTTTTCTTTTATTTACTCTTTATTTCTTTTTAATCCTCTATTTTTTAAAAAACAGTTTGTATGCGGAATAGCCGAAGACTTTGCCGGGATCTACATCCTCGATCGCCTCCAGCCCTTCTTCCAGAACATAAGAAGCCATTTCATGCAGCATGACGGAAGCTTCTGCATCGCTTGATAAGGCTGCCGGCGACACCCAGTCCGCCAGATAGAGCTCGGACAATTGCGCAACAATGGGCTGCTCTTCGCTCTCTGCCTTCAACAAGAAAATCGCCATATTGTCGCTGATTTCCTCGCGAATGACTCCTGAACGAAAACCGATCATTCCCATCAGCTCACAGTCAATCCCAGTTTCTTCTTTTACTTCCCTTAGAACTGCCTCGTCAATCGTTTCAAAACCTTGTACAAATCCAGCGGGTAGAGACCACTTTCCATGCAAGCCGCCGTATCTTTTTTTGACCACCAGCCATTGCCCTTTGGAATTCACCACCAGTCCAGCTGCTCCCAGCCAAACATTTCCACGTTTCGTATTTGCCACAACGCTATCCCCCTTTTAAAACAGACAAGCCTCCAGCAAATGCACCGGAGGCTTAAATGGTAAATTATGAAGCGATTTAAAATATTATACTGAAGTTATCAAAAAAGCTCCCCGCTAAGGGAGCTTGGTTCATCCAGCTTACAGAACGTTGAATTTACCTTTTTTCAATACCAGCATAGGTCCGCCGATCATGAGCAATGCACGATTATCGATCATTTTCTTCATGAATGACGCTCGTTTGCCTGTAACTTTCTTACCGAAAACAACACCGATCGCATCGTCATCACCAAGGGAGCAAACCGTTCCTTTTAGATCAGGAACAAATTCAATCGTTGTTTCCTCATTAATCAATGCTTTTAAGTTCTTCGCAACGCTTTCACCCTGTTGCATAGCAATCTGTGCGGTTGGTGGGTACGGGCGATTCGTTTCTTCGTTGATCATCAATGCACAGTCACCGATAATGAAAACATCATCGTAACCTGGAGCACGCAAGTCATTTTCGACTTTCACGCGGGCACGCATATTTTCGATTGGAGTCGCTTCAATCAATCGGTTGCCGCGTACGCCTGCAGCCCAAACGACTGTACCAGCTTTGATGAATTCAAACTCATCATCGCCTTTTTTGATTTTAACGCCTTCTGGAGTCGCTTCAACAACCGGTGTACCGATGGAGAATTCGATTCCTTTAGATTCTAAATGGCCTACTGCATAGTTGACAAGCTCCGGATCGAAGCCAGGCAATACCATTGGTGCGGCTTCCACACAAACAACCCGCACTTTTTCACATGGCACATCAAACTCTTTACACAGTTCAGGTACACGGTTAGCTAATTCCCCAAGGAATTCGATCCCAGTGAATCCAGCTCCACCAACGATAATTGTCAGACGGCTGTCATCTTTTACTGGTTCTGCAGACCATGTAGCAAATTGGAATTCAATGTGCTCACGGATATAACGTGCGGCTTTTACGTTCGCAATTGACAAAGCATATTTGTCGAGGCCTTCAATGCCAAAAGTCTCGCCTTCAAAGCCTAGTGCAATGACAATGTAATCGTATGTAAATTCGCCATTGTCTGTAGTGACTTTCTTGCCGACCACATCGATTGCTTCAACAGTCGCTTGTACAAACTTCACTTTGACGCTGTCGATAACGTCTTTAATATCGTAACGCACCTGATCAGGAAGCAAAGTTCCTGCTGCTGCTTCATGCAGCCATGTGCTCTCATAATGGTATTCGTTTTTATTGATCAATGTTATGTCCGCAGCATCTGTGCCAAGAACTTTTTGCAGGTTCACTACAGTAGTCAATCCACCATAACCTGCTCCTAATACTAATATTGACGGTCTTTTCAATACAATCGCAACCACCTTCAAGTCATTTTTTAATCGATTATCGACAAAGCGGTAAAACCTTGGCGCACCGATAAACATCTACACTCTATATTAGACCTTATACCGCATGATTTCAACCGGTTATTGCGTTTATCGCAGACTTATCCACAACAAAAAAGCCGGTTTGTGACCGACTTTTAACAATTCTCTGGAGTTCCTGCTTTTTTGGCGGTACGGAATGAAGTTCCACAGCCACATGAAGCGATGGCATTCGGATTTTCAATCGTAAAGCCGCCTCCCATCAATGACTGTTTATAGTCAACGACTGTCCCTTTTAAAATCGGAGCATCTTCTTTCGCGATAAGTATCGGGACTCCGAACTGCTCATAAAGATCATCTTCTTCACCTTTAGATTGTTCAAATCCCATTCCATATGTTAAACCGCTGCATCCACCGCCTTTTACAGCAACACGCAAGAAGGATCCTTCCTCCTCGTTATGGCGCATCATCTCTTTTACCTGGAATGAGGCTGCTTCTGTAATTTCAACTACTTCTGTCAATTCAATCACCCTCCTTATCATTTATCATAGCAATCATTTCCACTATTATTCAAGTCGTCCACCTTCGAACAGCCAGGTTAAGTGAAATATTTAATTTGGAGCTGCATCATCCGATTTTGGTTACTCCCCAAAATCTATTGCCTTAGCATGAGTGTGTTTACTTTATACAGAAAAAGGGACCTTAAAAGGTCCCTTGGCATTAAAATACTTGTTCTACTTCTACTATACCAGGAACTTCTTCCACTAACGCACGTTCAATCCCTGCTTTTAATGTAATTGTCGAGCTTGGGCAGCTTCCGCATGCACCGAGCAGACGAAGTTTTACGATACCATCTTCTACATCAACAAGTTCACAGTCTCCCCCGTCACGCAAAAGGAATGGACGTAATTTATCTAAGACTTCCATTACTTGATCTTCAATCAAAGCTTCAGTCATTTATATCGACTCCTTTCATTATAATCATTATAATGTGATTAGAAAGAAAAAGCCACTAATGAATTCACAGGAGGTTCAAAATTATGCAGAAAGAAGTATCCATTGAAGTCTATGGAACCGATGTGATCTGTGCTAGTTGTGTCAATGCACCCTCTTCAATCGACACGTATGAATGGCTGGAAGCCGCCATCTCAAGGAAATACAAAGATCAGCCATTTTCAATTACCTATATCGACATTGAGAAACCTCTCACACTTGAGCACCAGAAAGACTATGCACAGCGCATATTGGACGACGAATTCTTTTATCCGCTGGTATTGGTCGAAGGAGAAGTTGTCGGTGAAGGCTACGTACAATTGAAACCAGTCTACCGTGAACTTGAAAAGCATGGATTTGCAGAAGTAAAATAAGAAAAAGCGCTCGTAATTGAGCGCTTTTTCTTATTATCCGTTATGCCATTTATACATCCATAATACGCCTGATTTCATCAGACGGGCGATGCGGCCCGTAACGGTACGATCCGCCAAATAAGCGAAGCCTTGCTTTTTGCCAAGAGAGCCAAGGAAACCTTTCAGCTTGATCTCCGGCATGGTTTCAGGCAATTCCTCGCCTTTCCATGTGGATTTCAATACTTTGACGATCTGCTCTGCCTGTTCTTCCGCCAACTGTGCAGAAGGCGCCATCGGCAATGCCGCACAATCGCCCACTACATAAACATGCTCGTCGTTCGGCAACTGATGGTATTGGTTGATGACCACACGTCCGCTGGCATCACTTTCAAGACCTAGGTCACGCACTGGCTTGACCGGTTGGATACCAGCTGTCCAAACAACAGCATCCACTGGAATCGTCTCTTCGTGGTTATGAAGCATATTTGGCTCCACTTGTGTGATATTGGAATTCGAGACCACATCGACATTATGATTTTCAAACCATTTTTTGACGAAGTTGCTCAAGCGCTCTGGAAAGTCACGAAGGATCCGTGGGCTTCGGTCAAACAGCTTGATTTTCAAATCACTGCGGCTTTCTCGCAATTCGCTGGCAAGTTCAATTCCGCTGAGCCCTGCTCCCACTACGCCTACCACCGCACCTGAAGGCAAGCCAAGCAGAGCCTGATAAGTAGCACGTGATTTCCCGATGGTCTGGATGCTGTAAGTAAATTCATCCGCTCCCGGTACGTTGTGGTACTTATCTTCACAACCCAAGCCGATCACTAAATCATCGTATGCAATACGGTCACCATTCTCCATGAAAATACATTTTTCCTGAAGCCCAATTTCCAGTATTTCACCGTTTACGACCGTCAACCGCTCATGCTCCGGGAAAGGAACGCGGACTTCCTGGTCCGACTCTGTACCGGCTGCCAACGCATAGAATTCTGTCTTCATGCTGTGGAAGGGCGTACGGTCAATTAAAATAATTTCTACATCTTGTGGAAGGCTGGTTGGCAACAAACGAAGCAAAATCCGCATATTGCCGTAACCGCCACCAAGTAAGACTAATTTTCGCATAAAAATCTCCTTTAACTTTCATCTGTCTCATCAATTTCTCACATATGAGTATAGCTGATTGTGATAACTTTCACAATGCTTTCGCTAGAAATCAATTAATTGACTCCAGCCTCGAAAAAAGGTAGGATTTCGTTGTAGTGAGGTGACTTAGAATGAAACCGATTGTTGAATTTTGCATCAGTAATATCGCCAATGGCGCACAAGATTCTTTTGAAAAACTCGAACGGGACCCAAATCTTGATGTTTTGGAATACGGCTGTTTAAGCTATTGCACAAAATGTTCCGAGTCTCTCTATGCATTGGTAAATGGAGAAATCGTTGAAGCGGAATCCCCTGAAGAGCTGACAAAAAAAGTCTATGAATTCATAGAGGAAAACCCCTTATTTTAAGCCGTTGAAAAACGGCTTTTTTTGCTGTCCGAAGAATAGACAGCGCTATAGCCTGTTGATAACACGAAGCCCAGCAAGACGATTTTTTGTCGTTCTGCCGGGCTTTTATGTTTATAACTTCAGTCTCTATTTATAATTCCCAAAATCCAAGGTTTTCAATCGCGAAGCTCGGAGGATGCTCTTTTTCCAATACGGTTTCCATTCGGCTGACACCCGTGTTGACATGGATCGTGTCGATTCCAAAACGGATTCCCGCTTGGATATCCGTATCGTAATTGTCCCCGATCATCACCATCTCGCTCTTCTGAAATCCAGACTCGTGCTGGATCGCTTCCAGCATATGAATTTCAGGTTTGCCGATATAGATGGGATCCACATCTGTCGAAGCGGACACCAATGTGGTAAATGCTCCGTTGCCTGGCAAAAAGCCTTTTTCAGAAGGAAAAGCCAAGTCCTGGTTAGTCGATAAGAAGACAGCCCCTTTTCGAATCTCCAAGCAGGCAGTCGCCAATTTATCATAGGTGATGTTCCGGTCGATTCCCATCAACACAATGCCAGCCTGCTTTTCAACTCGTTCTAGCCCTTCCTGGCGCAACGCCTGATCCAGCCCTTCCGACCCGATCATATAGACTGTGCGCCCCGGATACCAGCGGTTGATGTATTTTGCCGCAGCAATGGCTGAAGACATGATGCGTTCTCTTTTTGCTGTAATTCCGAAACCAGCCATCTTCTCCTGCAATTGCTGCTGGGTCATCGAAGCATTATTGGTGATGAAAAAAGGTTCAATCCCTTTTTGCTGCAGACGTCCGATAAAGTCTGCCGCCTCTTCAACTGCTTCAGTTCCCCGATAAACTGTCCCATCCAAATCCAGGCAATAGGCTCGATATTCTTTTCTAGTTGCCATCGTTCGCTTCCGGTATAAATGCCGAAACCGGTCCTAACTCGTGAACTAGATAATGCTCAACTTTTGGTCCGAATGCCTTCAACGACTCCAGATTCTCATCGATTGCATTTATAATTGCCTGGTGATCCACTTTCATAAATTCCCGAACCAACATTTTCCGCAAGGCAATAACTTGTTTCAGCGGTTGGTCCATTTCTTCTGTAATCACTTTTTCATCCACTAAAATATCGATGATGTCATCATAGCTTCCAGGGTCGCGCATGATGAAACCGTCAATCATCGAGTTCCCGACATCGATCATCGATTCGATAAGATTGGCGCCTGCACGCTCCAATGCAAGCTGCTCCCCGACTGTTGTCCATTGCTCGTTGCTTTCGTAAAATTCCAATAAGGAATTCATGTACTGAATCGTTTCAGTTATTTTGCTGCGGTCAATAAAATACATAAAAATACCCTCCAATAGGCGTTTGAAAATCTTTCATTACTTCCTTTATCATATCATAATGCACGAAAAAACCCCCGGCGGATTAAACATCCGCTTCGGGGGCCTGCTCTTCTATTACTTCGATCGGTGGTGCTGCTTTACCGACTTTCTTTATGACAAAATAAGCACAGCCAAAATTGCAGTATTCATAAAGGTAGTCCTGCAATGTGCTGATTTTTGTATCGTAAGTCGCTTTATGGTTGGTATCTTCAAAAAAGCCTTTTAACCGCAGTTGTCCATAGCCCCAATCTCCCAAAATATAATCATATTTGGATAAGATTTCGCTGAAGCGCGCGGTTATTGCCTCCTCTTGGAAGCCTTCCCGGTAATCGATTAATATGTCATAATTCCACTGATCCAATGTGATCAATTATCTCACCATCCATTAGCTGTTTATAGCAGCTGCTTGCTCTTCTCCGAGGCGCTGGCGCTCTTTCGCAGCTGCATTGACTTGCTCATCCGCATGATAGCTGCTTCGGACTAGAGGGCCTGCCTGGCAATGCGAGAACCCTTTAGTCATCGCAATCTCCCAGAATTCCTTAAATTCCTTCGGCGAATAATATTTCTGTACGTTCAAATGTTTTTTAGAAGGCTGGAGGTATTGGCCAATTGTCATAATATCGACATCATTTGCACGTAGGTCATCCATAACTTCAATAATCTCTTCTTTTGTTTCGCCTAAACCGATCATCAGAGAAGATTTCGTCGGAATTTCCGGATGCAGCTCTTTCGAACGCTTCAAAAGCTCAAGTGAACGATCGTATTTAGCACGTGCTCTTACTCTTGGAGTCAAGCGACGGACTGTTTCGATATTGTGATTTAAAATATCCGGTTTTGCATCCATCAACCGTTCCAGATTTTCGTAGATTCCACCCATATCAGACGGAAGAACTTCAACAGTTGTAAACGGATTGGCGCGTTTGATCGCCCGGATGGTTTCGGCAAAGACCGCTGAACCTCCGTCTTTCAAATCGTCTCTCGCTACCGCTGTGATGACTGCATGTTTCAGGTTCATCATTTTTACAGAAGCCGCTACACGTTCCGGTTCCTGGAGATCCAATTCATTCGGCAATCCTGTTTTTACTGCACAAAAACGGCAGGCTCTCGTACAAACAGCGCCGAGAATCATAAATGTAGCCGTTCTCCGAGTGCCCCAGCATTCATGGATATTCGGACATTTCGCTTCTTCGCAAACCGTATTGAGGTTGTTTTCCCGCATCATTTTTTTTAAATCCGTATAGTTTTCATTGGTGTTGAGTTTAATCTTTAACCAATCGGGCTTTCTAAGATGTTCCTGCTTTGTTGACACGCACATCGTCCCCTATCTATCTGATTTATGTATGGAATCCGGTTCTGTTCCAAATGTATCATATAAACCTACTCCTCACAAGTTCCCCTATAACTCTAAAAACATGAAAAAGCCCGGAAACTAGAAGTTTCCGGGCTTGTAAATTATACGTTATCTGCAGCATCTCTTGCTTTGTTCTTTTTGCTGCTGCTGATTGCATGAATGATGCTGGCAGCTAAGCCGCCCCAAATGATGACCATACCGATAATCATTACTACAATTGAACTCATAGTCATATGAAGCTCCTCCTTTTAATTGCGTTCGTCGTATTCTCCCTGCTCTTTATGCCATTTGCCAAGAGAGATGATAATTCCGAAGATCAGTGCAGCTGCAGCTACTGCTACACCGCCTGATAAAGTAAACATATCAGAATATCCTTCATAGTTTCCGGTTTCTGTATCAAACTCTTTCAGGATATTGAGTCTAAGCAACCCGAACATCATGTAGCCTAAAACGATTGGCGTGATGATTCCCAGACTGAACTTCCACCAAGCACCCAAGTGGATGTCTGAGATTTCGTTGGCATGTCCCTTGAGAAGATCCGCTTTGCGGAATACCCAGATGACCAGTACAACTTCCACAAGACCGATCGCGGCAACACCGAATTGGTTGATGAAGTAATCCGCAAGATCCAAGAAGTACAAACCACCCTGTGTAGCAAATAGGATGGAAATCAAAGCCGCTAGACCGCCTCCGAAAAGCACTGCCTTTTTACGGGAAATACCAAACTTTTCAGAGAATCCAGCAACATAGGTTTCCGTAATTGAAATCAGTGATGTCAATCCGGCCAGCGTTAAAGACAAGAAGAACAAGAATCCGAACAAGCCGTTAAAGCCGGGAAACTCATTGATGATCTGTGGGAAAACCACAAATGCTAGTCCTACACCAGCTGTAGCAACGTCACCGACCGCCACTCCCTGTTGAGAGGCCATAAAACCAAGAGCGGCAAAAATACCGATACCGGCAAGCAGCTCAAAACTCGAGTTGGCAAATCCGGTGATGAATGCGTTGTTCGTGATATCCGACTTTTTAGGCAGATAACTGGAGTACGTGATCATGATGGCAAATGCTACAGACAAACTGAAGAAAATATGCCCATAGGCTGCCACCCAAACCGTTGGATCCATTATAGCTTCGAAATTCGGCTGGAAGAACGCTTCCAATCCTACTAAAGCTCCATCTAATGTAACAGCCCGAACCACTACTGCGAAGAAAATGATCAGTAAGGTCGGTATGAAAATGCGGTTAGCCATTTCGATACCTTTTTTGACTCCAGCAAGCAGGATTCCTAATGTAATGATCCATACCAGAGCTAAAGGAATAAATACACCCCACACAATTCCACCAGTTTGTCCTGGTTGAACTGTCAGCTGCAGAAATTCATTGAACAAGAAGTCCTGTGTATCTGTACCCCATGCCTGGTTGAATGAGAATATAGTATAGCGCATTGCCCAGGCGATAATGACGGCATAGTATACAGATATGACAAAGGACACGAAAACGGCCCACCATCCAAGCCATTCCAATTTCTTTCCGCCCATTCTGAAGAATGATAACGGTGCTGAGCCACGGTACTTATGGCCAATGGTAAATTCAAGTATTAGTATCGGTATCCCTGCAGTCAATAATGCAAAAAGATACGGTATGAAAAATGCACCCCCGCCATTTTCATACGCAACATATGGAAAACGCCAAATGTTCCCTAAACCTACTGCAGAGCCAACGGCAGCCATAATAAAGCCGGCACGTGTACCCCATTGCGAACGTTCCATCTCTCTTCCCCCTTTGTTTTTTCCCATTTTATTTACATAAAAATAGGAATTTTGAATGTTTTCAGATTATTAGTTAATCTAAAAATAGTATACCGAGCGGCACCCTCAAAGTAAAGATGAATTCGCGATATATTTCAAAAAAACTATTGCGACGAAAGTAAAAAAGCAGAGAATTAGCTTCTCTGCCTTGTTTTCTTTATGCATTTTGTTGTTTTTCAATAATAGTTGTCCGTTGTGACCAGACGAGGAACAGCACTGCGAGTACCACTAAGACCACGCCTAAAGAAATCAGCAAGGAACCCGTGAAACCTATGACTATATACCCTATGGAAGCAATCCCAGCAGCCGTTAAAGCATAAGGGATCTGTGTCAACACGTGATCCATATGATTGCTCCCGGCTCCAGTTGATGACAGGATCGTCGTATCGGAAATCGGTGAACAATGATCTCCAAAGACAGCACCGGCTAGAACAGCTGATAATGCCGGCAACAGCAATGATGGTTCGGCTTCGATCATGATGGTTCCGGCAATCGGTAAAAGGATACCGAATGATCCCCATGATGTTCCTGTAGAGAACGCCATAACACCAGCTAAGACAAATAATAGCACAGGCAGAATGGCTGTAGGAACGTTACCTTCAGAAACCACACCAGCCAAATACGTACCCGTTTCGAGCGATCCGATCAAAGAAGTCAGCGACCAGGCAAATATCAAAATCAGCACCGCGCCCATCATTGATTTGATGCCTGCCCAAATGCCTTTGCCGATCCAACCGGCATTAGCTTTTTTATTGCTCTTGATTTGCATCGCATAAAGAATAATCGAAGTCAGTGCCCCTAATATCCCTCCGGCCAATAAAGAAGCAGGTACATCGGTATTTTCGAAAATCAGCCAGATATCGAACACTTGTCCGGCATTCTGATAGCCAGTCCAAATCATCGCACCTACAGTCCCGACAATCAACAACAGGATCGGAAGCAATAAGTCTCTCATATGACCATGATTATGCGACGGGAAATCTTCTTTCATTTCACCGGGGATCGTTTTTTCAGGATCAAAAAGCTGCCCTTTGGTAATTGCCAACACTTCGTGTTTCTTCATCTCTCCAAAATCGACATCACGTATGGCGACAAAGAAGACGATGGCCAATGAAGCGACAACATAGAAGTTCATCGGTGCCATCCAAAGAAAAGCTTCCAGCGCGGAATATTCCACGAAGGTCTGGCCGGCTAAGATGGTTGCAATGATGCCGATGATGGCAGCACCCCAGCTTGATACTGGAGAAACCACGCAGACCGGTGCAGCAGTCGAATCGATGAAGTATGCAAGTTTCGCACGTGATACTTTGTAACGGTCCGTAATCGGACGCGCTACTTGCCCGACTGCGAGTGCATTGAAATAGTCATCGATGAAGATGACCATGCCCAAAACCACTGTCAGAACTTTTGCTCCTCTGCGGGACTTAATGCGTGTCGAAGCCCATTCAGCAAAAGCATGGCTTCCTCCCGACAGGCTGACGAATGCTGTAATGATGCCCAGCAATAACAGAAAAAGAATGATAAAGACATTGTAGGCGTTAAAGCCTCCGTCCCAAAAAATGATCGCGAATGATGTGACAAGCTCCTGCAAGGCTGCAATTGGCGCAAACCATGTCAGAATCACTGCTGCCGCAACAATCCCCGTACCGAGCGACAACAATACGCGGCGAGTCAGCAACACCATTACGATGGCGATGATCGGCGGCAAAATCGAAAAAATCGTATTCTCCATGAATCTTCCTCCTTGTTTTTGATGGGTGAAAAATGAGAAAAAAAAGGCCGACCTCTCCAGTTGGATAAGTCAGCCTTCTACAATTCGTCTGTGCGGTAAACATCAAACAACCCTGTAGCTCTCCATTTTAGCTTGCGCTTAAATGACAGTGACATTCTTGTTCAGAATGACCCCAATCCATTTCCTTAGACCTCGGAAAATGAATTTCGGCAAAACTCCCTTTCAGATGCGTTCCACGCGGTCAAACTCGCGCATCCTACTGATCAGTTCTGCAGCCTCTACCCACCAATATATAGTTCTTTGTTAGCATAGCTCAAAATTAAAACAAAATCAAATGCGGATATACTCTGAACATTCTCTCTACTTCAAGGCTTTGCTATGAAAATACTGACTGAAGACATCCCTCAGAAACTCGGGCATGAAATACGTTTTCGCAGCTCTTTTCAAGCTTGGGAAGAAATAGCCGAACGTCAGCATGTCCAACGTGATCAAGCGATAAATTTGATCGTGCACCGCCACTTGTCCATTGATGTAAAATCGGTGGTCGATGATCTCCATATTCATATGAATCATTTTGCCGAATACTACACCCCGGAAACCCATTCCTTTCAATTCGAGCTGCGGCCATTCCGAATTCAGGGATTGCAGGTAAATCTCTTTCAATTCCGCTCCACTTAACTCGACAAGGCAGGGGTTGATAGGATGCGGCAGCATTTTGTGGAAATCGTAGCGTGTCAGGGCGCCTTCCGGCATGTCTTCCATAAAGATCCCTGCATTGAACAAAGCACAATCCGCTCCGGAAAACTCGATCAGCGCTTTTCCGAATAAAGCGCCAAGTTCGGAATCCTTAAACCACTCAGCTTTCAAAATTTTTGTACTTTGAAAAACCAGCTCATCCATCTGGTTTTTCCCTTGCTCTACCAAATAATCATCGAAGCCTTTTTCCACTTCACGCAATCCGGAAGTCTCAATCAGCTGCGCTGAGGATTTGCCGAACTTCTCATCTACAGTAATCTGGCCAATATAAAAGCCGAATTTCCCTGCAGCCCCTAGCAGTGTATCTCCCAGCCATTTTCCTTCATGGAAAACGTGGTGCGTATGGGCTCCCAGGATGATGTTGATCTGTGGACAAAGCTCTGCCAACAATTCATCTTCTTTGATGCCAAGGTGCGAAAGACAGATAATCAGATCAGCCTGTCCTTCAATCTCTTTCACTGCCTGGATGATCGACTCTTTAGCGTCTGTTATCTGCCAGCCCAATTTGCGGTAGAATGGAGTAAACTCTGCAGTCGCCCCGACCAGTCCGATGCGTGTTCCATTCATCGTACGAATAATATGGGAAGGCTTTGCCCAATCCGGCCGGTTGCCTTGAAAATCGAATAGATTCGATACCACCACTTCAAAATCAGCCTGGACATACAAGTCGTTCAGTTCTTCTTTAGACAGCGTGATGCCTTCATTATTGCCGATCGTAACGGCATCATATTCCGCTTCGTTCAATAGCAGCACATTGCCTTTCCCGGATGTGCCTTCCGTATAAGGATGCGATCGGTCGACATGGTCTCCGATATCCAAAATCAGGCAGACGTCCCCTTCTTCTTCGTGCCACCTTTTCCGCTCAGCTAAAAAAGACTTGATGCGCGGCCAATTTGTAAAATGGCTATGCAGATCATTCGTATGGTAAATATGAATAGTTTCGCTCATGAAAACACCTCTTTAAGAACTGAATATTCCTTCGTAAATCGATCGCAATCCCAGTACCAGCAATACCAGGCGCAAAATCGTCACCAGCATTTCCGAATTGAGGCGTTTGTTTAATTTGGCCCCTATTTTTGCACCGATATACGCGCCGGGAACAACGGCAAGCGTATAGACCCACGGCACATGCCCCAGTGAAATATGCGTTGCAGAATTGACAATGGCTGATAAAAAGACCATAAACATGGAAGTGCCGATCGCCACGTGCGGCGGAAAGAGAAACAAGAGAATCATGGCAGGTACAATAATCGATCCGCCGCCGATCCCGAACAATCCTGAAGCGAATCCCACAAAAAAGGTCAGCAGCAAGGCAAACCAGATGGGATAACCGTAAATGAACTGTTCATTTTGTTTATCGGTGAATGTTGTCTTACGCCCATTGTCAACAAACCAGTGAACAGCCTTGAGGCGATCACGCATAAGCAAGAGCAGGGACAGCAATACTAAAAGAACACCAAAATACAGATTAAATGAAGGCAAATCCAGGTTTTTATTGACGAAAGCACCAATCACTGTGCCCGGTGCACTGCCTGCAAAGAAAATAAGTCCACTTTTATAATCGACCGTCCGGACTTTCATATAAGCTAATGTAGAAGAAAGGCCAGTAAAAATCATCATGATGACGGACAAGCCGACAATTTTCTGAGGTGAAAGCTCTGGAAAAAATGCAAAGCTGGTGCCCAGAAACAGTAAAGCCGGTACCAGTATAACGCCTCCACCAAGACCTATCAAAGCGCCAACGATGCCGGAAATCACTCCAACAAGCGCCATGATCAAAAAAACCATCAAAATCCTCCTTCAAATAGATCCATCTGCTTCGGCGAAAGCCCATCAAACGAAAGTTCATTCATTTTCTGGAACTCTTTGGCATCGCCTGCTGCATGCCCTCCAGAATTATTATTGAAGATTACATAGACATTTTCAGTCGTGTCAGCCAATGCTTTTACCGCTCGGCTGATTTCCTCAAGTTCTTCTTTATTGTAATCATAGAGATAACGGACTTCCCGCCACTTCTGTCCATGCCCCGGATTCAGCCAGCCATGGACATTGCGGCCATGTATACGCAGCAATACCTTATCTTTTCTTGACGAGATCGGAACCAGCGGAACAGAGCCGTCTCCTGCTTGCGGCTCGTCACAGACCGAATGGATCAGATTATTGTCCCGCAGAAAATCCAGCGTTTTTTCGCTCATGCCATTGGCGTACCAGGACTGATGGCGAAACTCGATCGCCAGATCAAATTCCTCCAGGCGCCCGGTAATTTCCCGGAGCTGGTCGACATTGTCCTTTTGGCAATCAAACCAAGGCGGAAACTGAAGCAGTACCATCCCGAGCTTACCAGCTTTCTTCAATGGTTGTATCGATTTACTGAACGCTTCAAACATTTCGTCACGCGTTTCAAAGGGGTTTTCTCCGCGCTGGTGGCCTGTCATCCCTTGGTAGGCTTTTACTATAAACTGAAACTGTTCCGGTGTCTCCTCGATCCACTTGCGGATATTCCGTTCAGGTTGAACCGCATAAAAAGAAGAATCCAATTCGACGATTGGAAAATGAGCACTGTAATCAATTAATTTTTCCGTTTTCTTTGAGCCTGGGCTATAGACATCCGGATGGTCTCCCCAACCCGTCAAACCTACATAAATCATTGTCCCGCCTCCATTTTCTTTATTATTTTATGATAGCATAGAAAAAAAGGAACGTCTTTTTTTAAGAGATTTCCTTTAGCAGAAATGACATCATTATTCAGGAAACAGTAATAAAGCATGTATACTAAACCGCTTTGGTTAGAAAAAAAGACAATTGCTCCTTCATAGTGTACTTTAGGCTGTACTGCACTTTTTAAAAAGAAGAGGAGATGAAACGACAATGAAGAAAACATGGGATCACAAAGCACTCATCCAGAAATTTGAAGCTCATCGAAACGAAGAATTGGCTATTCCGATGGCCGCCTATATGAGAAATCAATTTGACTTTCTTGGTATTAAAACGCCTTTGCGGAAAGCATTGCTGAAAGAGTTTTTTTCGGAGTATGAACTTCCGGAACCGGAATGTATTGCAGAAGAAGTGTGGAAGATTTACGGGTTGCCGGAACGCGAATACCAGTATGCGGCCATTGCATTGCTCGAAAAAATGAAAAAAGAGTTAAACCTTGAAGTGCTGCCTTTTCTTCGCCAGTTGATTGAAACAAAGTCCTGGTGGGACAGTGTCGATTCCATTGCTCCACGAACACTTGGCTACGTTATCCAGACAGAGCGGACTGCCGGCATAAAAGCCATGATCGAGTGGTCTTTAGCCCCGAACATGTGGACAAACCGCGCAGCCATTCTTCATCAATTGAAATATAAACAACAGACCGACACAACAGTCCTGAGCATGATTATTCTGCAGCATGCTGCATCTCCAGAATTCTTCATCCAAAAATCAATCGGCTGGGCTTTGCGTGAATATGCGAAAACCGACGCCGAATGGGTCCGATCCTTTGTTACAAAACATGCATTGATGCCTCTCAGCAAACGGGAGGCACTAAAAAATAGTAAAACATAAAAAATCAGCATATGCTGCTCCTACTGGACGCTTGTATATTTCAGCTGCATAAAAAATCACATTTGATTGTTTTTAACTAAAGGTTAAGCGTAGAACACTGTCTATCGCATATCGCAGCTTTTCATGAGCTCTCCATATTTAACCAAAAAAAATAATCTTTAGCGTACCTCCTGTACGCTAAAGATTATTTGGACAAGCAGACTGAACTTTTTTGTTTAGTGTTTTAAAATAATCCGCCGAGCCCTTTGCCGCCGCCTATAACGGATTTAGCAGATTCCAGCAGTTCATTTCTTTCATTTTCATCGATCTTTCCATCATCGTAAGCTTGTTTGGCTTGCTCCATGACTTCTTTTGCTTGACCCAGGTCCGCGTTACTAAGCTTTTGTTTTAATGCATCGAATGTTTGACTCATGTATAGCATTCCTCCTTTAAATTGATTTTCTTGATTACTATACCCTTTGTGAGGACTCTAAACCTGTACCCGGTTAACTAGCCCCTTTTGCAGATAGTGGATGAAGTCTCATGCTCTAGATAAAAATCCATAAAAATAACCCTTGGCATGAACAATGTCACGCCAAGGGTTTGGTAGTAATCTATTAACCGATAGAGCCTTCCATTTCGAACTTGATCAAACGGTTCATTTCCACCGCATATTCCATAGGAAGTTCTTTCGTAAATGGCTCGATGAAGCCCATTACGATCATTTCTGTTGCTTCCTGTTCCGAAACACCACGGCTCATCAAGTAGAACAATTGCTCTTCAGACACTTTTGAAACTTTCGCTTCGTGTTCCAAAGAAACGTTATCGTTCAGGATTTCATTGTATGGAATTGTATCAGAAGTAGACTGATTATCCATAATCAATGTATCACACTCGATGTTTGAACGGGCACCATCGGCTTTGCGGCCAAAGTGCACGATTCCGCGGTATGAAACTTTCCCGCCTTGTTTCGAAATGGATTTCGAAACAATTGAAGAAGATGTATTCGGAGCCAAGTGAATCATTTTCGCTCCAGCATCCTGATGCTGTCCTTTACCAGCGATTGCGATCGACAAAGTCATGCCGCGTGCGCCTTCGCCTTTCAAGTAAACAGCTGGGTATTTCATCGTCAATTTAGATCCAATGTTGCCATCGATCCATTCCATTGTTCCGTTTGCGTCAACAAATGCACGCTTCGTCACCAGATTATAGACGTTGTTTGCCCAGTTTTGGATCGTTGTATAACGGCAATAAGCATCTTTCTTCACAATGATTTCAACAACAGCGGAGTGAAGTGAATTCGTCGTGTAGACAGGAGCTGTACAACCTTCTACATAATGGACGCTTGCGCCTTCATCAACGATGATCAGCGTACGCTCAAATTGACCCATGTTTTCTGAGTTGATACGGAAGTAAGCTTGAAGTGGTGATTCCACTTTGATGCCTTTTGGTACGTAGATGAAAGATCCACCAGACCAAACCGCCGTGTTCAATGCAGCAAATTTATTGTCAGCTGCCGGAATGACCGACTGCCAATATTCTTTGAAAAGATCTTCGTTTTCACGAAGAGCAGAACCGGTATCTTTAAAGACGATCCCCATGTCTTCCAACTCCACTTTCATGTTGTGGTAGACAACTTCAGATTCGTATTGAGCTGAAACACCAGCCAAATACTTCTGCTCTGCTTCTGGAATCCCTAATTTGTCAAATGTACGTTTGATTTCTTCAGGGACTTCATCCCATGAAGTCTGGCTAGCTTCTGATGGTTTTACGTAATACGTAATTTCATCAAAGTCCAATGAACCTAAATCGCCGCCCCATTGTGGCATCGGCATTGAATAGAATAATTTCAATGCTTTCAGACGGGAATTCAACATCCATTCCGGCTCTTCTTTAATTTTCGAAATTTCTCGTACAATTTCTTCTGTCAGTCCTCGTTTAGATCTGAAAACTGAGACATCCTTGTCGTGGAACCCATATTTATAATCACCGATTTCTGGCATTTTTTTCGCCATCGTCGTTCCTCCGTTCTCTGTTACGATTTTTCTTCGTTTTGAACGCCTTTTTCCATGGCTTTCCATGCTAAAGTAGCGCATTTGATACGGGCCGGAAACTGAGAGACGCCTTGCAATGCTTCAATATCACCGAGATCAATCGAATCATCGTACTCTTTACCAAGCATCATATCAGAAAAGATGCCGGAAAGTTTTAATGCCGTATCAATTTCCTGTCCTTTGACAGCCTGCGTCATCATGGAAGCAGAAGCCATTGAAATCGAACATCCTTCACCGTCAAACTTCGCATCTTTGACGATGCCGTCTTCGACCTGTAAAGTCAACAGGATGCGATCTCCGCAGGTCGGATTGTTCATCTCGATATTGACGCTGTTCTCTTCAATTGTCCCTTTATTTCGGGGTGTTTTATAATGGTCCATAATAACCCGTCGGTATAATTGGTCTAAATTATTAGAAGACATCGTTGAAATACTCCTTTGCCGAACGCAGACCTTCCACTAAGCGGTCTACATCAGATTCGCTGTTGTATAAGTAGAAGCTTGCGCGTGCTGTAGCTGAAACTTCCAGCCATTTCATCAAAGGCTGTGCGCAATGATGGCCTGCACGAACCGCAATGCCGCTCATATCCAGGACAGTTGCCACATCATGCGGATGGACGTCATTCAAGTTGAATGTCACGATGCCAGCCCGCAGCTGCGGATCCGCCGGACCGTAAATATCCAATCCTTCAATCGTGCTCATTTTTTCCATTGCGTAAGCAGCCATTTGATGTTCATGCTTTTCAATTTCATTTAAGCCGATTTCGTTAAGAAAATCAATCGCTGCGCCTAATCCGACCGCACCTGCAATAATCGGTGTCCCGCCTTCAAATTTCCACGGCAACTCTTTCCAAGTCGAATCATACAAACCGACGAAGTCGATCATTTCCCCGCCGAATTCAACCGGCTCCATATTGTTCAATAATTCCTTTTTACCGTACAGAACGCCGATTCCAGTAGGACCACACATTTTGTGTCCAGAGAATGCAAAGAAGTCACAATCAAGCTGCTGGACATCTATTTTCAGATGAGGTGCAGCCTGAGCTCCGTCAACCACCATGACCGCTCCATTTTCATGGGCGATCTGTGCAACTTCCTTGACTGGGTTCATTGTGCCGAGTACGTTCGAGACATAAACCATTGAAACAATTTTTGTCCGTTCCGTCACGGCCGCCCGAACTTGTTCCAAAGAAATCGTACCGTCTTTTTCAAGTTCAACATATTTTAAAATGGCTCCACGTTCTTTCGCCAATTGCTGCCATGGAATGATATTGGAATGATGCTCCATATAGGTGATGACGATTTCATCGCCTTCTTCTACATTGGCTCTGCCGTAGCTTTGCGCAATAAGGTTTATGGCCGTTGTCGTCCCCCGCAGGAAAATGATTTCTTCCAATGAATTGGCGTTGATGAATTTACGGACCTTTTCACGTGCACCTTCATACTTTTCAGTGGCACGGTTGCCGAGCGTATGGACGCCTCGGTGCACATTGGCATTATCGTGTTCATAATATTCCTTTAATGCCTCAATGACTTGAACCGGCTTTTGGGAAGTTGCCGCACTGTCCAGATAAATCAGTGGGTTACCATTTATTTCTTGGTTGAGTATCGGAAAATAGCTTTTTATCTCTTTGTTGATCATCAGCGGACTTTCCTTTCGATAACCTCCGTCAATTGCTTTTTAACGCCTTCGATTGGCAGTACGCGAACAACCGGTGCCAAGAAACCGTGAATAACAAGACGTTCAGCTTCTTGTTTTGTGATACCGCGGCTCATCAAGTAATACAATTGAAGCGGATCTACACGTCCGACTGAAGCGGCATGCCCAGCCGTAACATCGTCTTCATCGATCAAAAGAATCGGGTTTGCGTCTCCACGAGCTTTTTCACTTAACATCAACACACGTGATTCCTGCACTGCGTTCGATCTTGTTGCACCGTGTTCGATTTTGCCAATGCCGTTGAAGATGGCTGAAGAAGAATCTTTCATAACACCGTGTTTCAAAATGAAGCCTTCGGAATCTTTGCCCCAATGGACAACTTGAGTCGTGAAGTTCTGCTTTTGTTTTCCGCGTCCAACCACTACGCTCTTCGTATCGCCATAAGAATTATCGCCGATCAGGTTTGTCGTGTTTTCGGAAATCGTGTCACTGTCATTCATCATTCCAAGTGCCCACTCGATGCGTGCATCACGTGCTGCTACACCACGGCGGTTGACATAGGTGATAAAACCTTCTGCCAGTGTATCCACTGCACCGTACGTAATTTGCGCATTATCTTCAGCAAATACTTCTGAAACGATATTTGCCAATCCATTAGCATGCGGCACAGTAGAGTAATAGTTCTCCACATATGTCACTTTACTGCTGGTATCAGCAACCACAATCACGTGGTTGAACAAAGATGCTTCAGCGTCATCGTGATAAAAGACCACTTGTACAGGCTCTTCCACAACAACATTTTTCGGAACGTATAAGAAAGCTCCGCCGTTCATCAATGCAGCATTCAATGCTGTCAATTTATGCTCATCGGTTTTTACGCCGTTAGTCATGAAGTATTTCTTCACCAAATCACCGTGTTCACGTAGAGCTGTAAAAATGTCCGTCAAAATAACGCCTTGAGCTGCAAGCTCATCAGAAATCCGTGAAAATGCAGGCGTGTTATTGTGTTGGATATAGAGATTCTTTTGCTCTAGGTCCACGATGGCTTTAACATCTTCCGTCAAATCTTCCATAGAATCGAAAGCCGAACTTTCTACCGTATGAACTGGAAAATCAGTGAAGTTCCAGCTAAGGATTTTGGTTTTATCTGGTTTTGGCAGCGGCAAGCTTTGCGCTTCACCAAACGAACGAAGACGAAGCTCAGTAAACCATGAAGGTTCACCATTCATTTCTGAAAAGGAGCGCACGTCCTGCTCGGTCATTTTTAAATTTGTTTCAACCGTCATGCTAGTCTCTCCCTTCAATTATGCTTGTCCTACAGTCTCGTCTTCAATGCCAAGTTCAACTTTGATCCAATCATAGCCTTCTGACTCCAATTTATGGGAAAGTTCTTCCCCGCCAGATTTAACAACGCGTCCTTGCATCATTACATGAACATGGTCAGGCGTGATGTAGTTCAGTAGACGCTGGTAGTGAGTGATGATCAGGCAACCGAAGTTTTCACTTCTCATTTGGTTGATGCCATCTGAAACGACTTTCAAAGCATCAATATCCAATCCGGAGTCAATTTCGTCCAAAATTGCGATTTTTGGTTTGATCATCATCAATTGAAGAATCTCGTTGCGTTTCTTTTCCCCGCCTGAGAAGCCTTCGTTTAAATAACGCTGTGCCATATCCTGTTCCATATCAAGCACTTCCATTTTGCTGTCCAATTCACGGATGAATTTCATCAATGAAATTTCATCGCCTTCTTCACGTCGTGCGTTCATTGCAGAACGCATAAAGTCAGCATTGGTCACTCCTGAAATTTCGCTTGGATACTGCATGCCAAGGAAAAGACCTGCGCGTGCGCGTTCATCAACTTCCATCTCCAAGACGTCTTCGCCGTCCAATGTGATGGATCCTTGCGTGATTTCGTATTTTGGATGACCCATGATAGCTGATGCCAGTGTTGATTTACCAGTACCGTTAGGCCCCATGATTGCGTGGATTTCACCTGTATTAATTGTTAAGTCTACACCTTTTAAAATCTCTTTGTCTTCGATTTTAACGTGTAAATCTTTAATGACCAAAGTTGACATGTAAATACCTCCATAAAGTTAATGTTGAATGGCAAACCATTCTTAATTAGTATCATTCTAATCTTAACGCATATTCACCATACTGGCAAATCATTAAACCGCTTCAAAAGCTGGCTCAAACCATTTTAGAATACTGGATTCCTTACTATTTTGTAAAAGCTTGATATGATAACTGTCATGGATTCATATTTTCAATAAAAGATTGCTAATTGAGAATTCATATCATTGAAAAACCAGCATCCGAGGATGCTGGTTCCGTTTTTATATTTATGATTAGTCTCGATGAACCTGCCGTTCGATTTGGCTGGCTACTTTTTGGCCTAGCTGATAATCTTGTTCACGGCGCTGTTCTACTTCAAGTATTTTATCCGGGTCATTTTGATACTCGTCAATTCCGAAACCATGTGCGTTTCTGAATGCTTGTTCCATTTTCTCCGTCTTTTCAATTCCATTCGATTCGATACTGAACCATTCCTTTCAATCTTGTAATTTTTAAGATTACTTTTTTATTATACCCCATTGAATGGCAGATAAACATAAAAATAATCTAACTAGTCTGAAAATAGAACTATTGTCGTATATCCGCACAATAAATGACCCCTCTGACAACGTTCAGTCAGAGGGGTCATTTATCATTGTGAAACTTCGTTATAGATGCTGGATGCAGCCAAATCCTGCTCTTCCAGTAACTCGTTCAATTGTGCATCCGCTTCGCTGAACTTCACATCAGCAGCTTCAAATGACGCATCTTTTGTCAATTCCTCGGCTTTTATCTCATAAGATTCACGAATAGAAGCAAATGCTGTTTCGATTTGTTCTTTATGATCTTCCAATACCTCCGGAATCTCCAGTGCATCTACTGCTCCTGCCGCTTCATTTGCAGAAGTGATTGCTGCGTCTTTCATCGCTTGCAATTCTTCACCTTCCGGCAACGTGCCTTCTGCCTGATTCATCTCAAATGTATTTAGATCCCCATCTACGGCATTGATGGCATTTGGAATGGACATATAGAATTTCATCAATTCTCTTTTTACTTCTTTGTTGTCTTCAGAACCCTCTGCACCAGTTGTTGCTTCCGCTGGCTCAGCTGATTCCTCCGCTCCGCACGCCGCCAATAAAACAGTTGCCGATAACCCAATTGCCCATAACTTTTTCATGATGTTTCCCCCTATTGTGTAATATCTTCGCTATAATAGCACAGAAATTACCAATAGAATAGATACTTGGGAAAAGTTGTAATTTACAAAATCGCTTAATTATTCAAAACTCTTCCGTCCATTTGTAAAACGGTCGACAATATGTGCCAATGCACCGTCACCGGTTACATTCGCAGCCGTACCGAAACTGTCCTGAGCCATGTAAAGTGCGATCATAAGAGCGACCATTGTCGGATCGAAACCGAGCATAATTTCAAGCAGACCAATTGCCGCCATGACAGCGCCACCCGGAACTCCCGGAGCTGCAACCATGGTGACACCCAACATTAAGATGAACGGGAAGAAACTTGCGAAAGTGGGCACTCCGCCTGTCAGCAATACTACACCGATCGCACAGGAAACCAGCGTAATCGTACTGCCTGACAAATGAATCGTCGCAAATAATGGAACCGTAAAGTCTGCGACCCGCTCGTTAGCACCGGATTTGCGTGCCTGCCGCAACGTGACAGGAATTGTCGCCGCAGAAGACTGAGTTCCCAAGGCTGTAAAATAAGCCGGCATCATTGTTTTCAGGATCACCAATGGGTTTTTTCCTTTTAAAGCTCCTGCCGCTGAATATTGAAGCAGCAGCATAGCCCAATGAAGGATGATGATCATCACAAAAACGATGCCGAACAGCGATAGGATTTCAAATACTGCACCGCCATATGCCATATTGGCAAAAATACCGAAGATATGAAACGGCAATAAAGGAATAATGATGTAAGAAATTGTCTTCTCAATGATCGCTTGAAACTCATCGAAAAACGACAACATGGTCTTGCTTCCTGTAGAGGCCATGCCGATCCCCAGAAGAAAAGCCAAAATCAGTGCAGACATGACGCCAAAAACAGGTGGCATATCAAGGGCAATAAACGTTGTTGCCAAAGCGTGTTCCGGGTCTTCCAAACTGCTCAAAGATCCAGATTGCATAAAATTGGGCAATACGGTTGTTGCTACGAAAAACGCGAAAACCCCAGCCGTAACCGTGGAAGCATAGGCAACACCTGTAGCCATACCCAGCAGTTTGCCCGAGCCTTTGCCTAATTTTGCAATCCCCGGCGCAATGAATCCCAGAATAATCAACGGCACAACAAAGTTCAAGAAGTTACCGAAAATCGTCGTAAATGTTGCAAATACACGCACTAAAGCTTCTGGTGCCACCAAGCCAATAAGCACCCCCAAAATAATCGCTACCACAATGCGCGGCAATAAACCAAAATTGAACTTCATCAATATGTCCTCCTCATGTGAACAAATGCTTCTTTTTATTATTCAAAAGTAGCACAGACCTTCTCTGAATGTAAGGTGTTCACGAAAACGCGAAATATTTCTATTATTTAGACAAAAAAATAAAAAAGCATCCAAAAGGATGCTTTTTCTACTCAGTCTACGGGTACTACTGAACCGCCCCACTCTTCCAGGATGAAATCCTGGATTTCCTGAGATTTCAATACTTCCACCAACGCAGTAATGTTTTCGTTTTCTTCGTCACCCGCGCGTACGGCAATAATGTTTACATACGGCGACTCTGATGATTCAAGTGCAATTGAATCTTCCAACGGGCTGATGCCTGCATCAATTGCGTAGTTCGAGTTGATCAATACTGCATCGCCTTCTCCAGCTTCATACATCTGAACCAGCAAAGCTGCTTCGTAATCAGCATCAAATTGAAGATTTTTCGGGTTTTCAACAACATCACTCACTTCAGCAGCCGTCTTATCGACGCCTTCTGCCAATGTGATCAGGCCTTCAGCTTCAAGCAAAGAAAGAATGCGGCCATGGTCTGCTACCGAGTTGCTCATCAGGATGGTTCCGCCTTCTGGAAGTTCATCAAGAGAAGCATAATCCTGCGAATAGACACCGATTGGTTCGATGTGGATACCGCCAGCGTTTTCAAACTCATAGCCATGATCCGCAACTTGTGATGCAAGATATGGAACGTGTTGGAAGTAGTTGGCATCAATTTCGCCAGATTCCAAATCTTCATTCGGCAGGATATAATCCTGGTAGGTTTCAATTTCCAGTTCAATTCCCTGTTCTTCAAGAATCGGTTGAGCCTGTTCTAAAATTTCAGCGTGCGGCACGTTGGAAGCCCCTACGCGCAATGTTTGGGATTCTTCTTCACTTGCTCCGCCATTGCCGCATCCTGCAAGTACCAAAGCCGTCAATGCTGTTCCTACTACAAATTTCTTCATGTTCAATCTCTCCCTTATAATGTGTTTTATTTATAGGACGGAAAAATCCGCTGTTACCGTTTGTCTGCTTTTGTAGTGGCGAGATCGCCGATATATTGGATTACGAAGACGATGATCAGGATTAAGATCGTCGCCATCAACGTAACGTCTTCACGGCTGCGCTGGAAGCCATCCAGGAAAGCTAATGTCCCAAGACCGCCAGCGCCAATAATGCCCGCCATAGCCGTATAGCCGACGAGTGCAATGGCTGTTACCGTAATACCCGAAATCAAGGCCGGCTTCGATTCCGGCAACAGGACTTTCCAGATGATGGTGCCCGTCGTCGCACCCATAGAACGGGCCGCTTCGATGACCCCTTTGTCAATTTCCTTCAATGCAATAAGTACCATACGAGCGTAAAACGGAGCCGAGCCGATAATCAATGCGGGCAAAGCCGCATTCGGTCCCCGAATCGAGCCCATTAGGAATAAAGTGAAAGGAATTAACAGGATGATTAGGATGATAAAAGGAATCGAACGGAATATATTGACGAACGCTCCTGTTAGCCAATTGACCACTTTGTTGGCCCATAACTGTTTCGGCGCCGTTAAAAACAAGATAATTCCCAGAGCTAAACCGATTACAAACGTAAACACAGTCGATAATGCTGTCATATAGAGCGTTTCAAGTGTTGCTTCCCACATGCTGTCCCAATCTACATTCGGAAATAAAGAATCAATCATTGTGCATCACCTCCGCCTGAACATCTTCCGTGCGAAGAAATGCCAGTGCTTCTTCAATTTCTGCTTTAGAACCTTTCAACTGCAAAATCAATGTTCCATATGCTCCGCGCTGGGTATGCGAGATATTGCCCTGGACAATATTGACTTCCACTGCATGGCTGCGGATCAGTTTCGTCAGAATCGGTTGTTCAGTCTGCTCACCGACAAAAACCAATTTCACCAGTTCACCTGTAGGATATAGCTCCCGCAGATTTTTGATGGTTTCCTCAGAATCTCCGGAATCGGTCACCTGTGCAACAAAACGCTTCGTAATTTCCTCTTTTGGTGATTGGAAGACATTGAGGACATCGCCAAGTTCAACAACCCGACCGCCTTCCATGACCGCCACACGATGGCAAATCTTACGGATGACATGCATTTCGTGCGTAATTAGAACAATCGTCAATCCCAATCGTTTATTGATGTCCACCAGCAAATCCAGGATGGCATCTGTTGTTTCCGGATCAAGTGCTGACGTCGCTTCATCACATAATAGGACCTCTGGATCGTTTGCCAGCGCACGGGCAATGCCGACACGCTGTTTCTGGCCACCTGAAAGTTCGGATGGATAGGCATGTTCACGCCCGGCCAAGCCGACTAGCTCAATCAGTTCCTGAACCCGCTTTCCGCGCTGTTGTTTCGACACTCCAGCAATTTCAAGCGGAAATTCAATATTTTCTTTCACGGTCCGGGACCACAGCAGATTAAAATGCTGGAAAATCATGCTGACTTTTTGTCGGGCCTTCCGCAATTCCCCGCCTTTGATGGAGGTAATCACCTTGCCATTGATTTCCACCGTACCTGATGTCGGTTTTTCCAAGCCATTCAACAAACGAATCAATGTACTTTTACCGGCGCCACTGTATCCGATGATGCCGAATATTTCTCCATCAGCAATAGATAAATCGACTTGGTCCACAGCCGTAAGGACCGCTTTTCCTGTGTCGAACTTTTTTGTCACTTTTGTTAACTCAATCATTCGTTGTACACCCCTGAATCCTAAAAATAAAAGCCCTTCCGCGCATAACTGAGCAGAAGGGCAAACGTATATTACACGAAAACCAATCTCTCATCTTCCAAAGCTTTCGCTTCGTGTGATTTGGCACCATTTCATTTTCATGACGGTTGCCGGGCTTCATAGGGCACTTCCCTCCACCACTCTTAATAAGAGTTTCGATATGAAATTATTTGATCAGAAATCCAATTTACCACGACCGGCTATATTCGTCAACAGATTTTAACTTGTCATATAAATAAGGAACTGATTGGAAAGCATATATTTTTTCTTTCAATTGGCCATCTTCTGTAATCAGCAGGCATGGCACGCTTTCCACTTCATATAAACCCGCAATTTCCTGAACGTAATTCAAGTTCGCTTTGCCTAACTGCAGATCCGGCAACAGCTCTGTGACGACAGACAGCATTTTAGATGCCACTTGGCAGGTTCCGCACATCGGCGTGTATAAATAAAATGCAGTGATCCGTTTTGTATTCTTTTCTTTGATCCATTCTTTATGAGTCCATTCCTTCATCTTCTTCATCCCTCTATCAATAGCTTATTGACCTGGACATTCGCTGAAATGAGCACATCCTTCAGGATGCGAAGCGGGGTTTTCGCGACTTCCTTGTAGCTCCTGTTGACATAGAAATGCCGGGCTTCGGGAAACTCGCGTTTGACCAGCTTCCGCAATTTTTCTCCTGAAGAGTCTGCATCCACTAATATGATGATGTCCTGACCTTCGTATGGCAGCAATAATTCTTCAAGTCTCGATACACTAACTGTACCATTTGTGCAAAGAATCGTCACGGGTTCTGCAATGAGCGGTGCAATCCTCGATTTATCGCTGATCCCTTCCACCACGATCACCTTTCCCATATACACTCACCCCATCGAGTTTAGAATCATAAAAGACAAGAGGCTATCTATTGTACATAAGATACCTTTATAATTTGGTATTCCACAAAAAGGCTGCCTAAAAACCCTTGGTTTCATTTATACATCGACAGACCTTCTGATTTGGATCCATTAAGGGTTAAGCATTTTTGAATTGCTGCCCATAAAAAAAAGCGCCAAAATACAGGCGCTTTCCAGGATTACTCGTTGATCATTTCTTTGTATTGGTCTGCTGTCATCAATGCGCTGACTTCATCTTCTGAAGGAGCTTCGATAACCACCATCCAAGCCTGCTCGTAAGGTGACTCGTTGACGAATTCCGGGCTGTCTTCAAGCTCAGAGTTAACTTCGACAACTTTCCCGCTGATTGGTGCATACAATTCCGAAACCGTCTTAACGGATTCCACGCTGCCGAAAGGCTGATCTTTTTTCAGTTCATCCCCGACTTGTGGAAGTTCAACGAAAACGATATCCCCCAATTCAGCCTGTGCGAAATGAGTAATTCCGATACGCGCATTGCCATCTTCGATTTTGACCCATTCATGTTCTTTTGAATAACGAAGTTCTTCTGGTGTGCTCATCTTGACCCCTCCAAATTATGTAGTTCATTCAAATTCAGTTTGACATAAACGGCTGTGAAATACAAGATGACACAAATCTACTACAGCCAGCTATTTTGGTAATCTGCTTCCTTAAACCCAAGTGTCACAGTTTTCCCGTCCCACGCCAACGGCCGTTTGATCAGCATGCCATCTGAAGCCAGAAGCTCCAATTGCTGTTCTTCGGACATGTCCGACAGCTTTTCTTTAAGTCCAAGCGAACGGTAAACCAAGCCGCTCGTATTGAAGAACTTCTTCAATTCCAAATCGCTTGCCTCATAAATCTCCGTCAACTGTTCTTTTGTCGGCGGGTTTTCTGCAATATGTATTTCGTTGTATTCCACACCATTTTGGTTCAGCCAACTTTTTGCTTTCCGGCAAGTTGTGCATTTCGGGTATGCATAATAAGTAATCACGTTAGTACCTCCCTTTTTTCTAAGCTTACCAAAAAGAAAGCTTTCGGTCGACGACTAAAAAAACAGGCAAACCCGATACAGCTGGGGATGCCTGTTTTCCACTACTCATTAAACGATGTATTTTTCGACATCGATCAGCTTGACAGCCGCTTCGCGTTTTTTCGCAATCACGTTGTAAGGCGTTGAACGAGTCAGTTTGCGCAACGCAGAAAGCATCATTCGCTGGTTGTCGCCTTCGATGGCAGCAATCAATGTTTCTTTCGCATCTTTTTCGATTTGATCGAATGCTTCCTGGCAGTAGATTTGCGTATATAGCAGTTTTTGCTTGGCTTTTTCCTCGCCTGATGCAGCAATCGCCTTTTCTGTACGCAAGACTACTGATTCCATTGCAAAGACGTTGCTGACAATGTCTGCGATGTTAACAAGCACTTCCTGCTCGGCTTCCAGTTTCGTGCCGTAAGTCTGAGCGGCAAGCCCAGCTGCCAGCAATGCGATTTTCTTCGCATTTTTCACCAGGTATTTCTCTTGAGCCAACGCTTCGGTGCCGACTTCTTCCGGCATCATCATCAATAGCTCTTCCTGAAGCTGCTGTGCATGCTGCAATAATGGCAATTCGCCTTTCATCGCTTTACGCAAAAGCGTTCCTGGAACAAGCAAGCGGTTGATTTCGTTGGTTCCTTCAAAAATACGGTTGATGCGTGAATCGCGGTAGATGCGCTCGATTTCGTATTCCTGCATAAAGCCGTAGCCGCCATGCAATTGTACGCCTTCATCCACAATATAATCCAATGTTTCCGTACCGAAGAATTTATTGAGTGAACATTCCACTGCAAATTCAGCGATGGAGTCAGCCACTAATTTACCGTCTGCATGCTGCTCATCCGTAAATCCGCTCATGCGGTCTTCGAACAATCCAACAGTACGGTAAACAGAGCTTTCAACTGCATATAATTTAGAAGCCATCGTGGCCAATTTCTCACGCGTCAAGTTAAATGAAGAGATCGGTGTCTTGAACTGTTGGCGCTGGTTCGTATAAGGGATCGTCAATTCCATTGCGCGCTTGGAAGCTCCGATTGTACCCACTCCCAATTTGTAGCGCCCGATGTTCAGGATGTTGAACGCGATGATATGTCCACGCCCAGCTTCGCCCAATAAGTTTTCGACAGGAACTTCAGCATCCTGCAGGATCAATGTCCGTGTAGAAGAAGATTTGATGCCCATTTTCTTTTCTTCCGGTCCAACAGAAACGCCTGGGAATTCACGTTCTACGATAAAGGCAGAGAATTTGTCTCCGTCGATTTTCGCATAGACTACGAAGACATCCGCAAACCCAGCATTGGTGATCCATTGCTTTTCACCGTTCAACACATAATGAGTGCCTGCTTCGTTCAGCTTGGCAACTGTCTTCGCTCCTAATGCATCCGATCCTGAGCTTGGCTCAGTCAAAGCATAAGCTGCAATCATTTCGCCAGAAGCCAATCGTGGCAGATAGCTTTGTTTTTGCTCTTCGTTACCGAAAAGAACGATCGGCAATGAACCGATTCCGACATGTGCGCCATGAGTGATTGAGAAACCGCCTGCTTTCGACATTTTTTCAGCGATCAGCGCTGAAGCGATTTTGTCCAATCCAAGGCCGCCGTATTGTTCTGGTACATCAGCACCAAGAAGCCCAAGCTCTCCAGCCGTTTTCAATAGACGGACGGAATGTTCGAATTCATGGTTTTCCAAGTTTTCGACAACAGGCATCACTTCAGTGTTAACGTAATCCTCCGTCGTCTTCGCGATCATTTTTTGCTCTTCCGTGAAATCTTCCGGTGTGAACACACGTGACAGATCCGCCTCTTCAATTAAGAAACTACCGCCTTTGATCAATGTTTTTGATTGTTCCATTTTGTATTCCTCCTATTTTGTAATTGCTTATTATATGTTGAGTTCATGTTTTATTATGAGCTTAAGGTGTTGTGGATATTCCGCAAACCAGTTCCGCCTGAAGCGATTTCTTCAGACCTACTCTACTCTTTAATTCCTAAAATCTATTTCTACAGCATTTCAAAGACGCCTGCTGCGCCCATTCCTCCACCGATACACATTGTGACGACGCCGAACTGTTTGCCTTGGCGTTTTAGTTCACTCATCATGCGGATTGTCAGGATGGAACCTGTCGCACCTAGCGGGTGGCCAAGTGCAATAGCTCCACCGTTGAAGTTGACTTTGTCGATGTCCAGGCCAAGCTCGCGGATAACGCCAAGCGACTGCGAAGCGAATGCTTCATTCAGTTCCCATACGTCGATATCCTCAATCGTCAATCCGGCTAATTTCAAGGCTTTTGGAATAGCGACGACAGGTCCGATGCCCATGATTTCCGGTGGTACACCGCCTGTTGCGAATGAACGGAACTTAGCGATCGGCTTCAGCCCGAGGGATTCCGCTTTTTCACGGTCCATGACCAGCAATGCGCCGGCGCCGTCAGAAGTTTGTGATGAGTTTCCGGCGGTAACGGTTCCGCGTGCTGAGAATGCGGAACGCAATTTGTTCAAGGTTTGGATGCTGGTTCCGTGACGAACGCCTTCATCCATTTCGAACATGGAAGATTTCTCCTGGTATTTATTGTTGTCGTCTACATATCGTTTAATCACTTCAACCGGAATAATCTCTTCATCAAAGTTTCCGGCTGCAATTGCTGCTGCTGCTTTTTCGTGTGAACGGACAGAAAATGCATCCTGGTCTTCACGGCTGATGCCGTATTGCGTAGCTACCTGTTCCGCGGTATGCCCCATGCTCATATAATACTGAGGGGCTGTTTCGGCCAATTTCGCATTTGGGCGGATGACGTTGCCCATCATCGGCACCATGCTCATCGATTCCACACCACCGGCGATGATCGCTTCTGCTGATCCGACCATAATGCGTTCTGCTGCATAGGCGATCGACTGAAGGCCTGATGAACAGAAGCGGTTGACGGTAACGGCTGATACCGTATCCGGCAATCCTGCAAGTGCTCCGATATTGCGGGCGATATTCATACCCTGCTCTGCTTCCGGCATGGCGCAGCCCATGATCAAATCATCTATCGGTCCGTCATATCCGCCAGCCCGCTGTAGCGCTTCCCTAACGACCAATGCGCCGAAATCATCCGGACGTACAGTCGCTAAAGAACCTTTTCCCGCTTTTCCGACCGGTGTCCGAGCACTGGCCACGATTACTGCTTCACGCATGTGTAGTTCCTCCTTTTATGATTAACGATTAATTACGTAATGGTTTTCCTTTGACCAGCATATGCTGCATGCGCTGCTGGGTTTTCGGTTCTGCCACGAGGCTTAAGAATGCCTGGCGTTCAAGGTCAAGCAGGTACTGCTCATCCACTTTCGTGCCATATGGAACTTTCCCGCCTGATAGGACAAACGCCAATTTTTTAGCGATTTTTAAATCATATTCAGTGATATAGCCGGAAATGAACATGCCTTCCGCACCCAATAACAAGGTTGCGTAGCCAGGCTCACCGGTAACGGGTACTTTTTCACGTAGAGGTGCCTGATAACCGGTTTCGTAAAGCGAAAGAGCCGCCTGTTTTGCATCGTAGATCAGATGGTCACTGTTGACGCTGATGCCGTCCACGAAATTCAGGAAGTTATTTTCACGGGCTTCTTCTGCCGATGTCGATACTTTTGCCATCGCAATCGATTCGAATACTTTGCTGGCGATATTCTGGTAATCCACTGTCACACCATTTGGCAGACCTTTCAATTGCTTCATATACAGCTCTTTGTTTCCGCCACCGCCAGGGATAAGCCCTACGCCTGCTTCCACTAAGCCCATATAGGTTTCCATCGAAGCCTGGATATGTGCTGCGGGCAACGCCACTTCCGCACCGCCGCCAAGCGACATGCCGAATGGAGCTGCTACTACTGGTTTATTGCTGTATTTGATTTTCATCATGGCATTTTGGAAAGTCTTGATCGTGAAATCAAGTTCGAAAATATTGTCGTCTTGTGCTTCCATCAGGATCATGCCGAGGTTAGCGCCGACACAGAAGTTCTTGCCCTGGTTGCCGATGACAAGCCCTTTGAAGTTCTTCTCCACTTCGTCGACTGCATAATTGATCATCTGCATGATATCCAAACCGATGGCATTCGAACGTGAATGGAATTCAAGCAAAGCAATGCCATCGCCCAAGTCGATCAGGCTTGCACCCGAATTCGATTTAATGACGCCATGCTTTTTCTTATAGCGTTTCAAGTCGATGACTTTTTCATTGACTGGAACCGGCTGATAATTCGTGCCGTCGAAGAAATGAAGATCGCCGTTTTCTTCTTTATAGAAGGTTTCGTTTCCACTGTCCAGCAAAGACTGCACAAATGCCGGAATCGAATGCCCTTCCTGCTTCATTTTCTCAACTGATTTTTGGACACCGATGGCATCCCAGACTTCAAACGGTCCTTGTTCCCAGCCAAAGCCCCACTTCATAGCATTGTCGATGGCAACGATGTCGTCTGCGATTTCCCCGTTCAGTTCAGCCGAATACCGCAATGTCGGAGCCAAGATGCTCCAAAGCAGTTCACCGGTACGGTCTTCTGCATAGACAAGCGTTTTCATCTTAGCTGCTAGGCCTTTTTGTTGCTTCGCCATTTCCTGTGAAGGCGTTTTCAATTTACCCGCTGTGCGGTATTCCAAAGTTTCTGGATCAAGTTCCAATATCTCTTTGTCTTTTTTCAGGAAGAATCCTTGCCCCGATTTAGCTCCAAGCCAGCCGTTCTCAACCATCTTGGCCATGAACTCAGGTGCTTCAAAGACCTTCTGTTCTTCGCCGGTAGTCTGGTCATAGACATTTTTGGCAACATGCATGAAGGTATCTAGTCCAACCACATCCAAAGTCCGGAATGTCGCCGATTTCGGACGGCCGATCAATGGTCCGGTAACAGAGTCCACTTCTCCGATCGAATAGCCGCGCGCCATCATTTCGCGCAACGTTACCAGCAAGCCGTAAGTACCGATCCGGTTTGCGATGAAGTTCGGCGTATCTTTAGCGATGACGACGCCTTTTCCTAAATTGTCTTCCCCGAATGTCGACACGAACTCCACTACTTCCGGAGCCGTTGTTTTTGCAGGAATCACTTCCAGCAATTTCAGGTAGCGTGGTGGGTTGAAAAAGTGAGTCCCCAGGAAATGCTTGCCGAAATCTTCTGAGCGCCCTTCCACCATCGCATTGATGCTGATGCCGGATGTATTTGAAGAAATGATGGTGCCGTCTTTTCTGACGCCATCGATCTTTTCGTATAAGGATTTTTTAACGTCAAGGTTTTCGACGATGACTTCAATGACCCAGTCGACATCTTTTAATTTTTCCAGATCGTCTTCCAGATTTCCCGGCGTGATCAATTGAAGGTTCTTTTTAGCAGTCAATGGAGCAGGTTTCTGTTTGAGCAGTTTCTGGATAGATCCGGTTGCAATTCGATTGCGCACCGCCTTGTCTCCAAGAGTCAGCCCTTTTGCCTGTTCTTCCTTCGATAATTCACGCGGAACAATATCAAGCAATAATACAGGGATTCCTATATTTGCAAGGTGCGCTGCAATTCCCGAACCCATTACACCTGAACCGAGTACAGCCGCTTTTCTAATTTGGTAAGCCACTAGCAAAACCCTCCTTGAATTTTTGAATGAATACTCATTCATTTTTTAATTAAAAAAATAGAACGTTCTCTATGTCTCTTAGTGTAAGTTATATTTTCTTTTTTCGCAATATTTAATCGTTAAAAACTCCCAAAAATTTTCAAGAACAAATTCTTTGCGATTTAATAAAAGCAAGGTAAACTGAGAGAGAACCTATAAGGAGGCAATGCAATGAAATCACTTACTACGAACGAACAATTTAACGAAGTTATAAAAGGCAATGACCCGGTAATCGTGAAATTCCAGGCAGGCTGGTGTCCGGACTGCACACGCATGGATATGTTCATCGATCCGATCATCGAGGAATTCAACCAGTACCAATGGTTTGATGTCAACCGCGATGAGCTTCCCGATCTTGCTGAAAAATACGATGTCATGGGCATTCCAAGCCTATTGATCTTTAAAGACGGCGAAAAGACGGCGCATCTCCACAGTGCCAACGCCAAATCCCCTGAATCAGTTACAGAATTTTTGAATGATCAAAAGAAGTAGGCTTACGCCTACTCTTTTTTTCGCTGTTATACAGAACGTATCCAGTTTTCAGCTGCTGATGCCAAACGCAATTCGCAGTGAACAAAGAGGCTGATCCCACACTATTTTACATTTACTAATTGATTGAAGCATCTTATAACTACTGCGGAGGTATTGGAATGGATTCACAACAGGAAATTAAAGAATTGAAAGAACAGCTGGTCTATTATGAAAAGCTGATTAAGAACATGTCGGCACCCATCATTCCATCGATTGTCCCTAAAACGATTTTAGTGCCGATCGCGGGTTTTATTTTTACAGACCGCTTTGATATGATCCGGACCAAAGTCTTAAAATATGCGGAAAAACATCGAGAAACAGAACGGGTCATTTTTGATTTCACTGGCGTCACAACGGATGATTTTGCTGAATTCGACTATGACGGGCTCGGCAGTGAATTGAGCCAGTTAAACTCCGCTCTCGGACTAATGGGTCTGCGCGCCATTTATGCAGGCTTTAATCCGTTGTTTGTGCGCGAGATTGTTCACGCCGGCATCCAAGTAGAGCTGGAAGTGTACACGACTTTCAGAGTTGCCTTGGCACAGTTGCTTACAGAAACTACAAAATAGCATTCAAGTAGTAGAATAAACTGGGTGAACAAAAAGACATGGAGGTGTTTGCCGTGAAGCAACTAATCGATTTTCAGGGCATGTCCCAACATGACGAAGCCATCTTTGAAAAATATCGTTCTTCTGCCTGTGGTCCTGTTACGGCTGCCGCTATCCTTCGGCATCACGAAGGATTGGAGCTTGGCGTCAATCAGCTTTACCGACTGCTTGGCTCAACTCCCATCGGACTGTTCACTTGGAAGCTGCTGAGAAATTTCCACAAAGTCGGCGGCCAAAGCTACGAAGTGAAGAAAGTGCGCAGCATCGAAGAAGTAAAAGAAGAATTACTGGCAGGCAGGCCGCTCGCCATGAAGTTCGACCGATACTTCACCTTCCATTGGTTTTCAAAACCGCTTTACAGTTACCACTGGGTGCCGTTGATCGGCTTTAAACAGGAAGCGGATGACCTGATCCTCTATATTCACGACAACGGACAAAAAAACCGCCCCAGCAAAATGCGGACGGTTTCTTATCTGGAAAATCGTAAAGTACTGAGCTTTGTAAAGATTATGCCCAAGGATCGGCAGTAACGCCGACATTCTTCTCGAGCTGTTTGGCAAGCAGCAGCAATTGCTGGTCGCGGCATAACTGAATATGGTCGTTGGTGTAAGCAGGAACAGTCAGTTCCTCCAACGGCATATCCAACTGGATGTCACATTTGATGACAGCCAGTTTTTTTGATAACAGGAGCATTTCCTTATGCTCGTCGATTTTCTTTTTCTGAGCCGGTTTCAATTCGTCGATGGCATCGAGTACCCCGTCCGTTGAACCGTAGTCTTTGATCAACTGGAGCGCAGTCTTCGGACCGATGCCTTTGACCCCTGGGTACCCGTCGCTCGGGTCGCCCATAAACGCTTTGACATCTGCAAACTGGTTAGGCTGTATGCCGTATTCTTCAATGAAACGCATTTCGGTATAGACATCGTAAACGTGGAAACCTTTTTTCATGAAGGCAATATTGACCGAAGGCGTCAGCAATTGCAGCATGTCCTTATCACCGGTAATGATGGTGAAGTCCACTTGGTCCTGCCATTGCTTGGTGAACGAGCCGATAAAGTCATCCGCTTCAATCCCCGGTTCGCCGTAGTTTTTCCAGCCAAGCTGCTCGGAGATCGATTGAGCCAAATCGAACTGGTGCACCATGTCTTCTGGCGGTGCCGGCCGGTTCGCCTTATATCCGTCAAACAGATCTGTCCGGAATGTCCGTGCTCCCATATCCCAGCATACGGCCATGTGCGTCGGCTTCATCAAGGTTTTAGCTGCCAGTACATGTCTGGCAAATCCCTGTACACCATTTGTAGCCAACCCCTCAGTTGTCCGGAAATATTGACCGACGGCTGATGTTGCGAAAAAAGAGCGGAACAGCAGCGCCATTCCATCCACTAATAATACATGCGGTTTCTCCATAGTTAAAAATCCTCCATCTTCTTGTTGCCTGACTTCCATTATAACGCTTATCCACGGAAAAAACCGCCGAAGCGGCGGTTTTAACGTTTGCGTTTTATAGCTTTGTATTCGAGATTGAGTGCTTTATAGAAGGATGCCATCATCAACAGCATGATGATCGAGAACGGGAATGCCGCAATGATCAGCACTGTCTGCAATGTGCCAAGCCCCCCAGTGGATAATAAGATTACAGCGATTGACGATTGGGCAATCCCCCAAGTCAGTTTCACTGTGTTCTGCGGATACAACGAACCACCCGTTGTCTGCATTCCAAGAACAAATGTCGCAGAATCGGCAGAAGTGACGAAGAACGTTGTAATCAGGAAAATCGCTATGACCGACAGCATGACGCCGAGCGGCAACTCATTGAACACTGCGAACAACGTTTCCTCTGTCAACAAGCCCGTCAGATCCACTCCGCTATTTTGCACATCGATTGCGGTCGTACCAAAAGCTGCGAACCAAAGGAAGCTGATGAAAGTCGGAATCATCAGGACGCCTAATAAGAATTGGCGGATCGTACGTCCTCTGGATACACGTGCAATGAAAATACCGACAAATGGTGACCAGGAAATCCACCAAGCCCAATAGAAAATCGTCCAGCCATCGATCCATGCCCGGTTTTCACCGTCTACAGGACCTGCGCGGAAACTCATCTCAACCAGGTTCTGGAAGTATGTACCGATTGTATCGGTAAACATATTCATGATCAGCAGCGTCGGGCCAAGAATAATGACTGCCAACAGCAATGCGACAGCGAGGACCATATTGGTGTTGGAAAGATACTTGATGCCTTTACTCAATCCAGTCCATGCAGAAAACATGAACAGTACGGTGACTATGGCGATGATGACCAATTGAACACCAAAGCTGTCTCCAGGTATTCCATCAAACAGGAAGGCGAGGCCTCCATTAATCTGAATAGCGCCAAAACCAAGTGTGGTGGCGACACCGACTACTGTTGCGAAAACAGCGATAACATCTACCAGCATGCCCCATGGGCCTTTCATCTTGTCTCCGAACAAAGGTTTTAAGGTCGCGGAAATCAATCCGGGTTCCCCTTTTCGGAACTGGGCATAAGCAAGCGCCAAGGCCACTACAGCGTAGATAGCCCACGCGTGAATCCCCCAGTGGAAAAAGCTGAAACGCATGGATTCGCGCATCGCTTCAGCACTTCCAGGTTCAGCGGTTGCAGGGTCGATCGCAAAATGCGACAGCGGCTCTGCAGCTCCCCAGAACACGAGGCCGATTCCCATTCCTGCTGAAAACAGCATGGCAATCCATGTCCCGAACGAGAACTCGGGTTTATCGGTATCTTTGCCTAATTTGATTTGTCCCATCGGACTGACAAGGAAAAACAAACAGAATAGAACCATGACGGAAACAACCAATAAATAATACCACCCGAACGAAGTGGTCAGGAACGATTCTATATTCCCTGTAACTTCTGCAAAATTATCGGGTGCAAATGCGCCATAGCCAATGGCCAATAATACAAGTGCAAGAGCTATCCAAAAAACATTGGTTACTTTTTTCATATAGTACCTCCTTTTTCTTTGTATCCCGCTTTAACGGCCAGTATCTCTTCACTTTTCCAAGTGAAAGTCCACTGACCGTCCAAGCCTGAATTGGTCAACTCAAAAGCAGCCGCGGCTGAAAACCCCGCTGCTTGAAGTTTCTCTTTATCACAAGTGTAAAGGATACGGAAGATTCTCCGTCCTGTCAAACCCTCTGTTTCTTTTGCAGATGGATAAGGCACCTTCATAATGTAACTGAAAATTCCACATATATTCAATACCCGTAGCTATAGAACGTAAGCTTTTTAAAACAAATAAAAACCAGATCCGTTGGGGATCTGGCTTCTTAATTACAGATTAATCGTAACATCTGCTTCTTCACGGAGTTGCGCTACTAAAGCTTGTGTAGCTTCCCCTTCTTTTTGCATCTTCACCTGTTCAGCAAGCTGAGGCTTCACTTCTTCGAAAGCTGGAAGTTCTTCGCCACCCGACTCTTCTTGCTGGGCTTGTGCTTGATCGTAAAAGGTTTGGAGTTCTTCATCCGTCGGTTCGACTTCCCCAGTTTCTTTTGCAATCAATTGTTCTATTTTCACTTGGGCTTCAACCTGCTTCATGACTTCTTCTTTAGAGATTCCCTGCTCTTCGAGTGCAGCCAGAAATTCTTCAGAAGATTCGAGTCCATTTTGTTGAGCCAGTGCCTCTAGCGCTGCATTGGTTTCTTCTTCTGATGCCGTCAACTTCTGCTTTTCAGTTTCCTGAACCAGAAGTTCCTGCGCCACTAAACTTTCAGCAACCTGCTCTTTCAACTGAGCCTGGTCAACTTCCTGACCGCTCATTTGGGCTTGCATAGCCATTTGCTGGAATTGCCCAGTATAAGCGGATTCAAAATCCTCTTTCACGATTTCTTCACCATTCACTTCCGCCACTACCTCAGGCACGCCTTCTAAATCAGGTTCAGGCATTTCGGGTTGTTCAGTACTGCCTTCTTCTGTAGCTGCTGCTTCCTCCTGTGGTGCCGATTCTTCGTTCGTCTCTTCTGCTGTTTCACCACCACACGCAGCGAGTGCTGCCATGGATCCTCCCATTACGATAGTCAAGAACCATTTTTTAATCATATGTTTACCCCTCTCAAACTTAATGTCCGTTAGTGTAGCACGTTCAGCCCGGCGGGAAAAACAAAAACCATTTCTGCAGACGCTCAAAAGATCTAGGAAAAGGGAGAATGTGGCGGTTTGTTCACCATTCAACGTTAATTCGGAGTAAGATAAAGCGGATTTTATTCTTTCAACGCTGAAAGCGGCTATGTCAAAAGACTTCAATTGGCTCTTCCGGGAAACACCAATAAGATTTTTGGGATACCCAGTTCAACCTATTTTCACCATCGTCATAAATGATTCAGAATCAATGTTGAACTGCTCGCTTGAAGCAAAACCCAGCTTTTTATACAGATGAATCGCTCGTTTATTGAACGTGGCTACGGTTAACCGAATCGGCAGCTCTTGATGAGTTTCTTCTATTGAATTGGTCGATGCCATGAATAGTCAAGGTCTATGGATAGCCATAAGCTTCCTGGACTTTTTCGATTAATTGATCATGCTGCATGAATCCGATACGTGTTCCGTCATACTTGCACAAAATGTTTTCCGTTAGCAATGGTGCGATTTCGAGGATGTTCAGGCAGTATAGAAGCTACTAGATTCTTCACAGCCGGTTGCGGAGAAGTAAATATCTCATCTTTATCATAATAAGTTTCAACTATTCTCCCTTTTTCCAAAACTGTCAGGGTGTCTGAAATCGAATACGCTGCCCGAATGTCATGTGTGATAAAGAGATAAGACAAGCCATACTGATCCTTTAACTCATCCAATAATTTCAATATATTTGTCTGGTTCACCATATCAAGACTGCTCACTGATTCATCCAGAACAATCATTTTCGGCTTTAAGGCTATGGCTCTTGCGATGCTGATCCGCTGCAACTGTCCGCCACTAAATTGACCTGGAAACTTCTTCATGTCCTCTGCACGTAATCCAACCTGTTCCAATAACTGGCCAATCGTTCTTTTTTGTTCGGAAGCAGATAGCCTTTCGTAGTTTTCCAATGGTTCCCCGATAATCTTTTCCGCGGTCAAACGAGGATTCACCGAGGAGTAACTGTCTTGAAAAACTACTTGAAGATTTCTCCGAACCTGCCTGCGCATTTGGGAATTCATCGTGTAGAGGTCTTCTCCCTGAAACAGGACCTGGCCTTTTTTGGGTTTTTCTAGTCCCAGAATCACTTTTCCCAATGTGCTTTTTCCAGCTCCGCTTGTACCAATAAGCCCCATGCATGTTCCCTGCTCTATAGAAAAGGAAACGTCGGAAAGAACTTCCGCTTCAGTTTGGGGGCGCCAAAAAGAACGCAGTGAGCCATATGCATGTGTGACCTTCTTCACTTCCAATAGACTCATCCGTGCGTCCTCCTTCACTTTTCAACTCTATTACCTATCAGTCATTTTTATATAACCAGTTTCCTCAATGGTTCATTCACTGGTAATACAGGTCTTGCCTGCAATAGTTTTTTTGTGTATTCATGCATTGGATGATCGAACAATTGGAATACATCCGCTTTTTCTATTATCCGGCCATTTCGCATGACAGCCACGTCGTCTGCCAGCTCCGAAATGACGCCTAAATCATGTGATATCAGCAAAATCGTTGTTCCGCATTCTGTTCGAAGTCGATCCAGCTCTCTTAGAACTTGCAGCTGATTCGTCACATCAAGAGCAGTTGTCGGCTCATCAGCGATAACAACCGAGGGGCGTAAACACATCGATATTGCGATCATGACACGTTGGAGCATCCCGCCGCTGAGCTGAAAAGGATACATTTTCATAATTTTAGACGGCTCTTTCAAGTTCATGGATTCTAAAGAAGAGACAGCCAACTCAATGGCTTGTTTTTTTGTTAATGCTGTATGGGTTCGGATGGTTTCAACAAATTGGTTGCCGATCGTGTATACAGGTGTAAAGGCATTCATTGGATTTTGCATAATGAACCCAATTTCTTTGCCTAGGACTCTTCGCATTTCCTTTTGCTTTAAGCCATTCAGCTCCTGTCCATGCAATTGAATGCTTCCTTCTACAGTCATCGATTTCGGATTCAGCAATTGAAGAAGCGCCATGCATGTGACTGTTTTTCCGCTGCCACTCTCACCTACCAACCCAAGAACCTTACCCGGAGTCAAATCCAGTTCCAGATTTTGAACCAGCGGAAGCGCTCCATGTGGTGTGTTGACCGCAATACTCAGATCTTTTACCTGCAAAGCAATTTGCTGTTTTTCCATCTTCTCCATCCCCCTTTTTAATAACGTCTTTTTACGCCAAGCCGTTCCGAGAGAGATTCTCCCAACACGTTGAATGAAATGACCACAAACAAGATCATTAATCCTGGATAAATCATTAATTCAGGCTGGCTCCGGATAAAAGCTTTGCCTTCCTGTATCATTGCGCCCCACTCCGGCGTAGGTGGCTGTATGCCAAGCCCAAGGAACGATAGAGCAGAAATGTCCATAATCGCCCAGCCCATCTCCAGTGTCCCCATGACCATAATAGGGGGAAGGACATTCGGCAGTAGATGCCTCCTGATAATTTTCCCTGTTGAAGAACCGCTGATCCGAGCCGCCGCAATAAAGTTCTGCTCTTTCATACTGACAACCATGCCGCGGATCATTCGTGCATAATATACCCACTGGACCATCATGAGTGCGATAACCACCTGCCACAGTCCAGGACCTAACAAACCAACGATGCCAAGGACAAGTACCAGATTTGGAAACGCCATGACACCGTCACAGAACCGCATCAACAACAGGTCAATCCACCCCCCTTTGAATCCGGCAAGCATTCCGACAATCAACCCAAAACCTAAAGATGCAGCAAAAATCAAAGAGGCAAACCCTAAGGAAACACGCGCTCCGTATAAAAGACGCGATAAATTGCAACGCCCTAAATGATCAGTGCCGAGCGGATATTCCCAGGAAGGGGAAGATAGCTTAATGGCCAAATTCACTTGGATGGGATCATGAGGAGCGATCCATGGCGCCAAAATACTGACCAGAAAAAAAACAATCAATATGACTGCACTTAGGATAAGCGCCCATTTGCTTTTGCTGGCCATTTGTACGCTAGAAATCAAGATTGAGCCATTCCCTTCCGTGAAATACGTGGATCTATGTACAATTGCACAAGATCGACAATCAGATTGCAAATGATAAACAGGCACGCCGCCAGAACAACATAGCTTTGAATAACTGGAATATCCCGGTTAAATATCGCTTCTATAAAAAAACGTCCAAATCCCGGCCAGGAAAAAACTTGTTCGACAATAATAGTACCCGTGAGAAGTTTCCCTAAATTCATACCCAATCCTGTCAGCATTGGAGAAATAGCAATTCTCAACACATGCTTCACCATAATCGTCTTTTCTTTAATGCCTCGTGTACGGCCATAGACTACATATACATTTTCCAATTCATCCAACACACTTGCGCGAAGCAAACGAGTGTAAATCGCAATTAATGCTAAGGACAACGTAATGCTTGGCAGTACGAAATGCTGCCATGTTCCCCTTCCTTCCACCGGAAACATGTCCAGTTTGACAGAAAAGAGAAAAATCAGTACATAGCCTAGCCAAAATTGTGGAATGGAAGCACCTAAATAAGAAAGAAGCCTGCTCAAGTGATCGATCAGGCTGTTTTTATAAACTGCTGCTAAGAACCCTAAAGGAACACTGATGACAAGAGAAAGAATGATGCTGCTGACAGCAAGTTGAATGGTTGCGGGCATTCTAGTGGCAATTTCTTGCCAAACAGATGTATTTGTCACATACGAGTTGCCAAAATCCAATTGAACAACGTCCTTAACAGTTTGAACATATTGGACAAGCAATGGCTGATCTAAACCGAACTCATGTCTTTTCTCAGCTAGAATCTCATCAGTTGGATGTATATTAGCAGCAGCTAGATACGCTTCAGCCGGATCAACCGGGGAGAAGCGTATCAGTACAAACATCAGAAAAATAGCAAAGAGAATAATAGGAATAACAGCAAGGAGCCGTTTTATAAGATAGATAAACATGACTGGTCCTCTCCGTTGATTACTGGCTTACTTTCATTTCATTGAAAGGGTGTTCATCGCGATTAGCTGGAAACACAAATTCTTCAATGCCATTCTGATAAACAACTGTCTTTTTCATATACGAAACCGGTACGATAACTGATTGTTCCTGTAATGTTTTTAAAATTGTTCCATAAAGCTTCTGGCGTTCTGCATCATTAGTGGAAGCAAGAGCCTTATCGACCTGCTTGTCCAACTCGTCTTTCATCGGCAGGTTCGAGTGAGCTTCTGAAACGCCCCAGCCTTCTTCTGCAACAACGTTGATGAAGGAATGTGGATCATATGGAGCGCCATAGTTATACCAGAAATCAACGTCAAAATCTCCTGCTTTACGACGTTCGATTTGGACCGTCAACTCTACTCCTATAATGTCCAGCTTCACACCAATTGCTGACCATTCAGCTTGAAGAGTTTCAGCCATCGCTTTTTGGATAGGATCCGTTTTATCGTACATCAATTCCAATTCAAGAGATTGGCCACCCTTTTCTCGCACTGCTTTTCCAGAAGGAAGTTTCCATCCTGCTTCGTCAAGGTAGGAAGCAGCTTTTTCCACATCGTACTCGATCGCCTCGACTTCAACATCAGTATAAGGAAAATTGGTGGATAAAATCTTATCCGCTTCCTCTTCTATTCCAAGTGTGATGCCGTCCACCATCGCTTCTTTGTTGAAACCATGCTGCAAAGCCAAGCGTACTTTTAAATCAGCGAGCTTGTCATTTGTAGTGTTCAACAGCAAACTTCTTGTTCCAACCGGCTCTGATAAGTCCGTTTTGTATTCCCCTGACTCTTTTAAGTGGTTAAAGGAATCCATGCTGATAGCACCTTCCCCATAGATCAAGTCCAATTCGCCTTTTTCAAAAGCCAAAACACGCGTTTCAGCATCCGGAATAATTTTGATAGTTACTTTTTCAACTTCCGGGCTTTCACCCCAATAATCCGGGTTCCGGGTAAATGTAGCATATTCGTCTTTTTTATAGTCTTCCAAAACCCAGGGTCCTGTTCCCACCGGCTCTGTAATTCCTTTTGACGTATCGCCATCTTCAGGGAATCCCGACTCCCCAAGGAATCTCACCGGACGAACAACTGCCAAATCCTGAAGTGCAGGATAATAAGGTTCTGATAACACCATTTTAAATGTCTGCTCGTCGATGACTTCTGTTTTCTCAAGTACGTTGATGACGCCGAGCCAACTATGGGAATTCTTATTTTCCATGATGGTATCGAAGTTCTTTTTCACTATTGAAGCATTAAATGAAGACCCGTCTGTAAACTTAACATTTTCACGAAGTTTAAATGTATATTCAAGACCATCTTCGGAAATTGTCCAGGATTCTGCCAGATGGGGTTTAAGCTTTCCACCTTCTTCATAACTGACTAGGGGTTCATAAATCATCGACTGGGTTAGTAATTGCGAAGGATTATAAACATGGGGATTCATGGACCCGATGTCCCGCGGCCAAGACATCACAATAGAAGTCGGCGCCCCTTCTGCACCTTCACTAGACTGGGAAGCAGCATCGTTATTGGAACAACCTGCTATAACAACGAAAATAGATGTGATGAATGCTATAAGTAGACCCTTTTTACTCTTAAACTTCTTCATGTTTTGTAATTCCTCTCTCGTTCAAATGAATGATAATGATTCTCAATATCAATATTGTAACTATAATGATATTGAGCTTTCTTGTCAATACAATTTGGGCTATAGAATAAGGTGTTTCTTGTAAATTTATGTGGCTAGGCTCAGAATGACAACACGTGTACTTTAATATACGTGCTTCCATATCACTTATGAAGAAATTGTTTCAAGAGCTATCAAAATAATATACATTGTATAACATTTTACATTCATTAATTTCTATTTTGTAAGCCATATGCTAAAGCTTTCACCGCATCGGAAATCAATAACTTGTGGAACAACAAAAAAACGCCAAAACCTCTAAAGGATTTGACGTACTTTATCTCACTATGGAGACGGCGAGAGTCGAATGCGCGTCCAGAAACTCCGCTACTTGAGCGGCTACGCGTGTAGCTTACTTAATAGAAGTTTCTGCTTCAATTAATAAGACTTACAGCCACAAAGGTTTTAGGCGTTTTCTTACTTATTTATTTGACTGTTTTACTTACTAGTGAGTATGAAGTACTAATGACCTTAGTTTATAGACCTTCTGATAATTAGTATATGTCGATTAATTCCAAAATTAAAAAAGTGTTTCAAATAAGAAAAACATAGGGAAATTTTAAACTCCCTATGTTTTCATTCCTATTAGTTATCTGTTTGTTTTTCCTTCTTTTTCAAATACTCAGCACGTATTTTTTCAAGTTGCTGCTTTTTATCAAATTTGGCAGGCTTGTGTTTTTCATGATACTTTGTCACAGCTACCTGTCCTTTGCTATCCAATCCGAATTTCCCCACTTTTTCCACCTACTTTTCTTGTCTCTACAGAGAATCTATTACGAATATAATATACCTTAATTTAATGAAGTGAACCTTATTAGATTTTTGCTAAGATTGCAAATATCGTTAAAAACTTAGTAATACTATTCATCGCCAATCACCATTTCTTTAACCCCTCAAAAAACTCTTCTTTCTGGCTTAACTTTATCCGCTGACTAAAAGATGATTAATACTATTCATTTTAAGATACAACTTTTAATACTAGTGGAATCTCTTCAGTTGATTGCAGCGGAGGAAGCGAAGGAAGCCATGCCCGCGGAAATCAACGGTTCCGTACACAACACAAAAAACGCCAAAACCTTATCAAAGGTTTTGGCGTTTTTGAAATACGGTATTAATCTCACTATGGAGACGGCGGGAGTCGAACCCGCGTCCAGAAACTCCGCTACTTGAGCGTCTACGCGTGTAGCTTATTCATTGGGGTTTCATGCACCATTCTGCCAATAAGCAGGCGTCCTGGGCACTAATCTGTGAATCTCTCCCGGTTGCCTCAGATGGCAGCAAACGTTGTATCCCACTAAAGTTGAGCTTTACCCAGCCACATGGGCGATGGATAGATAAAGCAGATCCGAGCTTACGCTGCGAATGCTAGGTTTTGGTTTGTTTTGCCAGTTGTTATAAATACGTTGATGACGGAGCCGACCCTCCGACGCGCGACCCAAGCCCAGATCATCCCTGTCGAATCCGTAACGTCCCCTTATTAAAAAGAGACACGGAAGATGAATAAACAGCTTCATGTGCTATATCCCTATTATAAGACAACATTGGTCAGACTTCAAGTTCTAGCGGTTGTATTCTTTTATTGCACGGTCGATTTGGCGTTTCGCGTCTTTTTTCTTCAAATCTTCCCGTTTGTCGTAGTTCTTCTTCCCTTTACCGACACCGAGCAGAATTTTGGCGAAGCCGTCCTTCAAATACATCTTCAGCGGAATGATGGCAGAACCCTGCACTTTTGAATGGGCCTCTAAATCCGTAATCTGCTTTTTATGCAGCAGAAGCTTGCGTGACCGTGTAGGGTCGTGATTAAACTGATTGCCCTGATCATAAGGGCTGATGTGCATATTTGAAATCCAGGCTTCCCCGTTTCGGATCCGTACAAACGATTCCTTCAACTGGACTTTGCCGTTTCGTGCCGATTTGATTTCTGTGCCCTGCAAGACAATCCCTGCCTCGATCGTTTCTTCTATGAAATAATCGAAACCGGCTTTCTTGTTTTGGGCGATTACTTTGCCTTCTCCTTTGGCCATGTGGTTTCACCTCAGCTAGATTCAAAAAAGCGGCCCTGGAGCCGCTTTTTTATTTTTTCTTGTTGCGTCCTTTTTTGGCTGCGTCTTCGTAGAACTTTTTCTTTTTGTTTTTCGGTTTGCGGGTTGGTCCGCCGCCTTCAGGCTTTTTGCCGTCGCGTCTTGGTTTTCCACCGTCATCTTTTTTCGTGGCGCGAATCACTTTCGGCTGCTCTCTTCTCGACTGGCGTGTGTTTTGCACCATACCGACAATTTCGAAATCAATCGATGATTCTTCTGGTTTTACGCCGATGACTTTGATTTCAATTTCGTCACCGATTCGGAATTGGCGTTTATTGCGCTCGCCGATCATCATCATGCTGCGATCGTCAAAACGGTAATAATCATCCGTCATATTGGAAACGTGGACCAGGCCTTCAATCGTATTCTCCAGTTCGATAAACAAACCGAAATTCGTTACAGAAGAAATGATTCCGGTAAACTGTTCGCCGATTTTATCAGCCATGAACTGTGATTTCTTCAAAGCATCCGTATCACGTTCAGCTTCTACTGCACGGCGCTCACGTTCAGATGTATGTGTAGCGATATCATCCATGTTGGCATCCCAGTAAGCGATTGTTTTTTGTGATAAATCCTTCTCAATCAAGTACGTGCGGATTAGGCGATGCACGACCAAATCGGGATAACGACGAATCGGTGATGTGAAATGTGTATAGAATTCGGTCGATAAGCCAAAATGTCCCAAGCTTTCAGACGAGTATTTCGCCTGCTGCATCGAACGAAGCATCATCGTGGAAATAACCGGCTCTTCCGGAGTTCCTGCAATGGATTCAACAATTTCCTGCAAAGCTTTCGGATGAATCTGTGTGCCTGAGCCTTTTACCACGATCCCGAAATTCGTTACGAATTCGAAAAAGCGCTGCAGTTTTTCAGGCTTTGGATCTTCGTGGATCCGATAAATAGCAGGAACTTCCATGCGATGGAAATGTTCAGCTACTGTTTCATTGGCAGCCAGCATGAATTCTTCAATCAGACGCTCAGCTACTGTGCGTTCGCGGACAACTACATCCACTGGATAGCCGTTTTCATCCACCAATACTTTGGATTCCTTGAAATCGAAATCGATGGCACCGCGGCGCATCCGCTTCGTGCGCAGAACTTCAGCCAGCTCTTTCATCAATTCGAACATCGGGACCAATTCACTGTATTGTTCTTTCAGCTCCTGGTTGTCCTGCTCTAAAATTTCATAAACGTCTGTATAGGTCATGCGTGCTGACGTATTGATGACGCTCTGGAATATATCATGGGAAACTACTTCACCCTGGTCATTGAAAATCATTTCGCAGGACAAAGTCAGGCGGTCCACCTGTGGATTCAATGAACAAATGCCATTTGACAAGCGATGTGGAATCATCGGAATGACGCGGTCGGTCAAGTAGATGCTTGTCGCGCGGTCATAGGCTTCGCGGTCAATCGCAGAGCCTTCCGTTACATAATGGCTGACATCAGCGATATGTACGCCTAATTTATAGGTGCCATCTTCATACTTCACGACCTGGACGGCATCATCCAAATCTTTAGCATCAGCTCCATCAATCGTTACGATCTGTTCGCTTCGCAAATCGCGGCGATCCGTTAAATCAGCCGGGTCGATTTCATCCGGCACATTATTTGCCTGTTCCAAAACATCCGGCGGGAATTCCGTTTCGATTCCGTATTTATGGATAATGGAAAGTATATCAACACCCGGGTCATTCTTATGGCCAAGAATCTGTGTGACCATCCCTGTTGCAGACTTTCTGCCTTCTGGCCATCCGGTAATTTCCACAACCACTTTATGGCCGTCTACCGCGCCTAATGTATCATCCTTGGCGATAAAGATGTCCATATTCATTTTCTTATCGTCTGTGACGACAAAACCGAAGCCTTTGTTTTCCTGGAAAGTTCCGACGGCTTTTGTCGTACCGCGTTCAATAATCCGGATAATGGCGCCTTCACGGCGGTCTCCTGAAGATCCTTCAGAAACACGGATCAGTACTTTATCGCCGTTTACTGCACCGTTCGTTTCAGTCGGCGGAATAAAGACATCATCCAAACCGGCTTCTTCAGGTGCCACGAAACCGAATCCTTTAGGATGTCCAATAAATTTTCCGCGCATCAGATTCATGCGCTCCGGTACACCGTAGCGGTTGGATCTGGAGCGGACCAGTGTCCCCGTTTCTTCCAGGCGCACTAAAGTTTTCACCAGTTCCTTGAATTCATCGGCATCTTCAAAACCGAATTGTTCTTCTATTTCCTGTACAGTCAGCGGCTTATAAGCTTCTTCACGCATGAAAACCAATAAGCGCTGTTCCAATGAACGATCGGTGTTTCCCAAATCTAACTCCTCCTTTATGACGGTTCACACACTCCAATCAAGCGATTCGAGAAATGCGAAAATGTCTTCGTGCAATTGCTTTTTCTCTTTATCAAGCGTAATGACATGGCCTGAGTTTTCATACCACTTAATCTGTTTTTGGGTCGATTCGGCGTTTTCATAGATAACATTTGCCGAATCCGTATTGATGACATTATCCAGTCTGCCCTGGACGACGAACAAAGGAGCATAGACATGGTCCACCTGCTCTTTGACATCTGCAATCAAGGCACGCAGATCGGCCAGCGATTCCATCGGCCGCTCCTGGAAAGCCTTCATTTCTTCTTCGATAAGGTCATCGTTTTTTCCTTCATAATTCTTGTATTCACGTGCATATTTCAGCACACCTTCATACATGAGGTCGGTGGTTTTCATATACATCGGCGCACACATGGTGACAATTCCCTTGATAGGCTTTGTATACCCTAATTTCAGGCTGAATACGCCGCCCAGTGACAGTCCCGCTACTGCAATCTCGGTATAGCCTTCTTCAAGCAATGTCTCATATGCCTGTTCTACGTCTTTCCACCAATCCTCTGGACCGGTGCCGATCAATTCTTCAGGCGCGACGCCATGGCCCGCGTAATGCGGAGCAATGCTTGTATACCCTTTCGTTTCCAAAAACCGGCCGAGCATGCGTACATCCGCCGAGTTCCCTGTAAAGCCGTGCAAAAGAAGTACGGCACGTGGACCTGATTTAAAGAAAAATGGTTTTGGCTGCGAAATCCGCATCATGATCCCTCCATTCCAATACTAAAAGAAAACGCCCAACCATGTATGGTCAGGCGATTTAATCATCTACATTAAACTTTCGTTACGGCAACAGCCAGAATAAAGAATAAGGCAGCAAGTACGATCGTAACCCGGTGAAGGACCAAGTCCAAACCACGAGCTTTTTGCTTGCCGAAAAGTTGCTCTGCTCCACCGGAGATGGCTCCTGAAAGACCTGCACTTTTTCCAGATTGCAATAAAACGACAACGATTAATGCGAGCGATACGATGACGAGTAATGTCATTAACAACGTATGCATAAATTCCACCTCCTGAAAAGAACGTTCACAACAAATCTAAGTTTACCAAAAATTGTGACCTGTGACAATAGCAATAGAAAATAGAGGCAAATGCCTCTATTTTTTATTTTTTCAAGTTGTAGAAAGTTTTCAAGCCAAGGTATTGGCCTGTTTCAAACAGCTGATCTTCGATGCGCAATAATTGGTTGTATTTCGCAACTCGGTCCGTACGGGATGGAGCACCTGTTTTGATCTGTCCTGCATTCGTTGCAACAGCGATGTCCGCAATGGTGACATCTTCCGATTCGCCTGAACGGTGGCTGATGACTGCTGTGTAGCCAGCGCGTTTTGCCATTTCAATTGCATCAAAAGTTTCTGTCAACGTACCAATTTGGTTAACTTTGATCAGGATTGAGTTACCGATGCCTTCTTCGATTCCTTGAGCCAATTTCTTCGTGTTGGTAACGAATAGATCATCTCCAACCAATTGAACTCGATCGCCGATTCGTTCAGTCAATAATTTGTGTCCAGCCCAATCGTTTTCATCCAATCCATCTTCGATTGAAATGATCGGGTATTTATTGCAAAGTTCTTCGTACCAGTCAACCATTTCTGCAGAAGTTTTCACAGTGTTGTCGCCAGGAAGGTTGTAGACGCCTTTTTCTTTATCATAGATTTCAGAAGAAGCAACATCCATCGCTAGCAGTACATCTGTGCCCGCTTTGTAGCCTGCTTTTTCAATTGCTTCCAGGATAGTCGTCAATGCTTCTTCGTTCGAACCTAAGTTCGGAGCAAATCCGCCTTCATCTCCAACAGAAGTGTTATAGCCTTTTTCCTTCAATACAGCTTTCAGGTTATGGAAGATTTCTGCACCCATCTGAACCGCTTCACGGAAAGATTCTGCTCCAACCGGCATTACCATGAATTCCTGAATGTCCACATTGTTGTCCGCGTGTTCGCCGCCATTTAAGATGTTCATCATTGGAACCGGCAATTGTTTTGCGTTAAAGCCGCCCAAGTATTGATAAAGTGGAACGTCCAGGTAGTCAGCTGCAGCGTGTGCAACGGCCAATGAAACGCCCAGAATAGCGTTAGCGCCTAAACGGCCTTTGTTTTCTGTTCCGTCCAATTCGATCATCGCGTTATCGATTGATACCTGGTCCAGCACTGAGTATTTTTCCTCTAACGCTTCCGCAATTTCAGTATCAACAAACTCGACTGCTTTTAATACGCCTTTTCCAAGGAAACGGCTCTTGTCGCCATCACGGAGCTCGACTGCTTCGTGTTCGCCTGTAGAAGCGCCTGAAGGTACGATCGCGCGGCCAAATGCGCCGCTTTCTGTGAATACCTCAACTTCGATTGTTGGGTTTCCTCGTGAATCTAATACTTCGCGTGCTTGAATTTGTGTGATAATTGGCAATTAAAACAGCTCCCTTTTAATATAATGGTTTTCCTGTCATTTCAATCGGTTGTTCAATATCCAGCATTTTTAAAATTGTTGGTGCCAGATCGGCAAGAATGCCGCCTTTTCGAAGTACGTGACCTGATTTCGTCAAAATCACCGGCACCTGGTTTGTAGTATGCGCCGTCATCGGCAAACCTTCAACCGTGCGGACTTCATCGGCATTGCCATGGTCAGCAGTGATCAACGCCGAACCACCTTGTGCATGCAATGCATCAACTATGCGGCCCAAGCACTCATCTACGACTTCAATGGCACGGATGGTCGGTTCCAGCAAGCCGCTGTGGCCGACCATGTCCGGATTAGCGAAATTCAGGATGATGGCATCGTGTGCGCCAGCTTCTATCTGCTCCACTAAACGGTCTGTCACTTCATAAGCACTCATTTCAGGCTGCAGATCGTATGTAGCAACTTTCGGCGATGCTACGAGTATACGGTCTTCACCAGGAAAGACGTCTTCGCGTCCTCCACTCATAAAGAAAGTGACATGCGGATATTTTTCAGTTTCGGCAATCCGAAGCTGAGTCAATCCATTAGCCGATACCACTTCACCGATGGTATTTTCCAGATTCAGTGTTTCGAACGCCACACGGGTCGGCAAATCATCACTATAGGAAGTAAATGTGATATAGCTTAAATCTTTCGGATGTTTAGCGCTTAACGGGAATCCCGTGAAATCTTCCCGGATAAATGCGGATGTCAATTGAATGGAACGGTCTGGGCGGAAGTTAAAGAAAATCAGCGAATCGCCCGAATCGATGGTAGCCACTGGCTTGCCGTCTTCAACGATGGCAAATGGCACGACAAATTCGTCTGAAACGTCCAAGTCGTATGAATACGTAATGCCGGCATTTGCCGAAGGAGCCGTTTTTCCGATTCCATCAACCAACACACGGTATGCCAGATCAGCACGTTCCCAGCGCTGGTCGCGGTCCATTGCATAATAGCGTCCGCTGATCGATGCAAATTTACCGACACCGATTTTTTCCATTTCGCGTTCAGCTTGCTCTACATATTTAAGAGCCGTTCTCGGCCCTACATCGCGGCCGTCGAGGAAACCGTGGACATAGACTTCTGATAATCCCTCTTGCTTGGCAAGTCTCAACAAAGCGAAAAGATGCTCATAATGGCTGTGTACGCCACCATCAGACAATAACCCTAAAATGTGAAGGGCTTTACCGCGGTTTTTGGCGTTGCCGACCGCTTCAAGAAAAGCGGCATTCTCATAAAAATCGCCATCGCGGATCGACTTATTGATACGGGTCAAATTTTGGTAAACAATTCGGCCTGCACCAATATTCAGATGGCCGACTTCAGAATTGCCCATTTGGCCATCCGGCAATCCGACAGCTTCGCCCGAAGCCGTCAGCAACTCATGCGGATACGTTTTCCATAGGCGATCGAAATTCGGTTTGTTGGCTTGTGCTACAGCATTACCGAAAGTCTCTTCGCGGCATCCAAATCCATCTAAGATGATGAGCGCCGCTGGATGTTCGGTTTTACGCATGTGAACCAGCCTCCAACAATTTGACAAAAGAGTCGGCTTCCAAGCTTGCGCCGCCAACCAACGCTCCGTCAATATGTTCCATTCCCATTAATTCATCGATGTTAGCCGGTTTTACGCTGCCGCCGTATTGAACGCGAAGCTGCTCAGCAGCCTGTTCGTTATACAACGCAGCCACTTTTTTGCGGACAATTCCACAAACTTCATTGGCGTCTTCAGCAGTAGCGGTTTTTCCTGTTCCGATTGCCCAGATAGGCTCGTAGGCAATGACCAATTGCGTGATTTGCTCTTCAGTCAAACCGGAAATCCCTTTTTCCACTTGCGCTTCTACAACAGCACCGGTTTCACCATTTTCACGATGCTCCAAAGTTTCTCCGACGCAAAGAATTGGCACTAAACCATGGTTGAAAGCAGCTTTTACTTTTTGGTTTGCCGATTCGTCAGTTTCGTTGAAATACTGGCGGCGTTCCGAATGTCCGATAATGACATACTTCACACCGATATCCGTCAATTGAACAGGGCTGATTTCGCCTGTAAATGCACCTTCGTCTTCTGCGGACATGGTTTGTGCGCCGATTTGAAGCGGGCTTCCTTCTGCAGATACGACCAGCTGCGCCAAAAATAGCGCCGGTGCGCAAATGACAGCATCCAGTTTTTCAGCATCCGGCACCAAGCCGTTTACTTCTTCGACAAATTGTTTTGCCTCTGTTGCTGTTTTGTACATTTTCCAGTTTCCTGCAATAATTGGTTTTCTCACAAAAGCACTCCCTTTCAAATCACTCGTTTTACTTGTCGGTTAATGCACTGACACCCGGCAAGTCCTTGCCTTCCATAAACTCCAGTGATGCACCGCCGCCAGTGGATATATGGTCCATCTTTTCAGCTACATGGAATTTCTCAACAGCTGCAGCGGAATCCCCGCCGCCGATTACGGTATAGCCTGAGGTTTCTGCCATCGCCTGCGCCACTGATTTCGTGCCGTTTTCGAATGCCGGCATTTCAAATACGCCCATCGGTCCGTTCCAGATGATCAACTTCGAATCCTTGATGACATCCGCGTACAACGCTGCGGTTTCTGGCCCAATATCCAAGCCCATCCAGTCCGCCGGAATTTCTTCGATTTTCACACTTTTCGTATCAGCATCTTTTGAAAATTCGCTGGCTACAGTTGCATCAATCGGCAAATAGAATTTAACGCCTTTTTGTTTTGCTTTTTCGATGAACGAGTTCGCGAGCTCTAATTTATCTTCTTCTACAAGGGAGTTTCCGATTTCATAGCCTTGCGCTTTGATAAAGGTATACGAAAGCCCTCCGCCAATCAACAAATTGTCAACTTTATCCAATAGATGATCAATGACGCCAATCTTATCTTTCACTTTAGCCCCGCCGATGATTGCTGTAAATGGACGTTCTGGTTCGGATAAGGCCTTGCCTAAAACATCAAGTTCTTTTTCCAGCAGCAAACCTGACACGGCTGGCAAATGGCTTGCAATGCCGGCTGTTGATGCGTGTGCCCGGTGAGCTGCACCGAAAGCATCGTTGACGAAGACATCCGCCAGCGCAGCAAATGCTTTTGCGAGCTCTTCATCGTTCTTTTCTTCTCCCGGATGGAAGCGGACATTTTCAAGCAGGATGATGTCGCCTTCCTGCATTGCTGAAATCTCCTGCTCGACTTTTTCCCCGATCGATTCGTCTAGGCTTTTCACTTCTTTATGTAACAATTCACCCAAACGGACACCTGTGGCAGCCAGTCTCATGTCTTCGTTGACCTCGCCCTTAGGTCTGCCCAAATGGCTCGCCAAAATAACTTTTGCTCCTTGTTCGATCAAGTATTCAATGGTTGGCACAGCTGCGCGGATTCTTGTATCATCCGTCACTTTGCCTTCTTCCATCGGTACATTGAAATCGACACGGCAAAATACACGTTTTCCTTTCAAATCCAAATCTTTCATGGTCATTTTCTGCTGCATGAAAATACCTCCTATTTGTATTCAAAAAAATAAGGAGCGGGGTATGTCCCCGCCCCTTTTACCCTCTTTTATTATAGAGGTTCATTGGTAATTAAGCTATGATTTTGGGATTACAAACCCGTTTTATACATATGCAATGCAAGGTCGATACAACGTCCTGAATAACCAGATTCATTGTCGTACCAAGCTAGGACTTTGACCATGTTATCGCCAAGTGCCATTGTTGATAAACCATCAACTGTTGAAGAAGCAGTATTGCCGTTGTAGTCTTTTGAAACTAATGGAAGGTCGCTGTATTCAAGGTAACCTTTCAATTCGTTTTCAGTCGCTTCTTTCAAAGCATTATTGACGTCTTCAGCAGTTACTTTTTGCTCAAGATCCACTACCAGGTCAATCAATGAAACGTTTGATGTTGGTACACGGATAGCCATTCCATCAATTTTGCCTTTCAATTCAGGCAACACTTGTGATACAGCTACTGCTGCTCCAGTTGTTGTCGGAATCATTGATTCTGCAGCTGCACGTGCACGACGGTAATCTTTGTGTGGAGAATCCAAAAGGATTTGGTCATTTGTGTAAGAGTGGATCGTTGTCATCATTGCATGCTTGATGCCGAAACGGTCATTCAATACTTTAGAAATGCCGGCAAGGCCGTTTGTTGTACAAGAAGCGTTTGAAACCACATCATGCTCTTCAGGGTTGTATGTTTCATGGTTAACTCCCATAACAAGTGTCTTCATGCCGTTTTTACCCGGTGCTGAAACGATGACTTTCTTCGCGCCAGCTTCGATATGTTTCGAAGCAGAAGCTGTGTCTGTGAAGAATCCAGTCGATTCGACAACGATGTCTACGCCAAGCTCTCCCCAAGGAAGGTTTGATGGATCTTTTTCAGAGAATACACGGATTGTTTTGCCGTTGACAACAATGTTGTCGCCTTCTGCTGAAACTTCTGCATCCAATGTTCCGTGAATAGAATCGTATTTTAGAAGGTGAGCCAACATTTTAGCGTCAGTCAAGTCATTTACTGCAACAACTTCCACTTCTTCGTTTGCCATTGCTCCACGAAATACGATGCGTCCAATACGTCCAAATCCGTTAATTGCTAATTTTAAAGTCATTTATAATTCCTCCAATTTTTTAGTCAATCCAAGTATTTTTCGTGCGGCGCCTTCGTCTGTGACCAGCACTGTCGGTTTTGGCGCATTCTTGAAATAAGATAAAATCGCTCTTGCTTTGGAACCTCCACCGGCAACCGCTAAAATAGTCGAAGCTTTTTGTACCTGCTCCAATTGAATGCCCGCTGTGCGGATGCGATAAACAATTTTTCCGTCTTTATCGAAATAATAGCCGAAAGCCTCACTAACCGCTCCGCCCGAACGTATCTTCTCTACTTCTTCTAAAGAAGAGTGGCGGCGGACCGCCATCTCTTCCGCATTGCCTATGCCATGGACCACTACATCAGTCTGATCATACAAGTCCATCATTTCCTTGATCACGGGCTCTTTCATCATCATTGCAAATGCTTCGGCACTTAAGTGATCAGGCAAGTAAAGCGTTTTGAACGAACCACCTGTTTTTTCGGCAAATGCCGCTGCGATCGTATTGGCCTGATGAAGTACATCTTCTCCCAATCCACCGCGGGCTGCGATAAATTGAAGTGCCCGATCAGGTTTGCTGATGGATAATTCTTTGGAAATGGCAGCCATTGTGCTGCCGCCAGTAACAGCTATTTTCTTATGGCGGATGAATAATGCTTCCAAAAGACGGGCAGCTTCTTTGCCGATATGGGTTTTCACTGCTGGAATCTCATCGCTGTCCTGCGGCAAAATGACCACTTTCGAGATCTTCAAAATTGTTTGCAGCTGTTTTTCCATGTCTGTCAATCCAGACATTTCGCGAACGAAAACCTTTAACTTTTCCAGCACTTCCAGACCCTGAGAAGTAACTGTCATGCCTGCTGTCTTCATCTCAATCAACTGCTGATTGCGCAGGAGATCGGTTTCTTTTCTGATTTCCCGTTCTGTTGCACCGGCAACTTCACTTAAAGTTCGTCTGCCGATCGGTTGTTCCAAATTGATTGTCTGTAAAATCTGGTAACGCTTTTTCAGGAGTTCGGACATTTCCGGCATCAGTTTTTGCTGAGCGTCAGATAATGCATCCATGTTTTCACTCCGTTCTAGCTGGACGTTTTTTGTCCCAATAGAATATTTTGTGTCCCACTAAAATCATTCTACCTAATGATTCTTTTAATTGCAAATAAAAAGAAGCGTTAAATTTCTAACGCTTCCAGTAATTCTAGGTAACCGATATTTCCATATAGCAATATTTCATTGTCTTTTTCCAGTACGGGAATCATTAGCATGTATTTTTCATGCAATGCTTCGTCACTTTCGATATCGACTTCCTGATAAGGCAATGGAAAGTCTTCGTTAACGAGCTGGATCATCAGTTTGGCTTCATCGCATAATGGACAGTTCGAACGTGTGTATAAAGTTAACATTGTATACCTTCTTTCTAATAGAAAAGCGCAAGCAGCCGTTAAGCGNTTTCGATATCGACTTCCTGATAAGGCAATGGAAAGTCTTCGTTAACGAGCTGGATCATCAGTTTGGCTTCATCGCATAATGGACAGTTCGAACGTGTGTATAAAGTTAACATTGTATACCTTCTTTCTAATAGAAAAGCGCAAGCAGCCGTTAAGCGCCGACAAGCGCTGGAAGCCTTGCCGGTAATGGCGTTCTTCAGCCATTCTTGGCAAGGCTGAAGCGACTCGAGGGGCTGGCTGCTGGAGTCTGGACAAAGAAAAGCGTAAGCGCCCGTATAAAGGAACGTAAGCTAAAAACCATACTTTCTTAAACCTTTAGAAACCTCGGCCAGCGCCGCCGCCTCCGGATGAGCCGCCTCCGCCCCCGCGGAAACCACCACCACCGAAGCCTCCACCACCGAAGCCTCCACCACCAAATCCACCGCCGAAGCTTCCGGGGCCCATATAAACGCCTCTTCCGCCTCGGCGTCTCGCACGTCCACCACCTTTGCCGCCTCCACCCCCAGTAATCAGAATGAGGATCGCGGACACGATCAGGATGGTCATGAACGGCGGAAGCCCTTCCTGCGGTTGTTGGGAAGTGGCTGCCTGCGGTTCTACAGGTTCACCGTTCCATTGATATTCAGCAGCGACTTCCTGATAGAGAACTTCATATAAATTGATGACGCCTTCACTATAATTGCCTTGGCTCAAATAAGGAATCGCGTATTCATCCAAAATCCGGCCGACTTTTCCATCCGGCAACGCACCTTCAAGGCCGTAGCCGATTTCCACATAGATTTCCCGATTATCCGGTTCATCCAGTGACACCACCACCAGAACGCCGTTGTTTTCCTCTTCCGCCCCGACGCCATAATGGCGGAACGCTTCGTTGGCGTAGCTTTCGATCGGCTCGCCTTCAAGTGTCGGAATCACCAGCAACATGATTTGAGCAGTTGTGGCGTCTTCCAGCCCACGACCCAATTGACGGATTTCTTCTTTCTGCTGCTCCGTCAAAATACCGACTTCGTCTTGAACATAGAGATCATTCGTCAATTCCGGAAAGTCAGCTGCCAAGCCACGCCCACTGACCATCAGCAGCAGGAAGCAGATGAGCACTATTCTGCGTCTCATTGTTCATCCTCATCAGTTCCGAAATCGACTTCCGGTGCTTCAGAAGCATCCGGATCCGCTTCAAAATACTCTTTCTCGTCAAAACCAAAAACTCCCGCAATCATGTTTCCAGGAAAACTTCTGGCTTTGCGGTTAAATTCAGAAACCGTTCCATTATAATCCTGTCTGGCTACCGCTATCCGATTTTCCGTACCTGCCAATTCATCAGAAAGCTGCTGGAAATTTTCACTGGAACGAATTTCAGGGTAGTTCTCCACCACCACCAACAAACGGCTCAATGCCCCGCTCAACTCGGCATCCGCCTCAGCTTGCTCACTGATGCCTTCAGCCCCGGCTAAATTCGAACGGGCCTCCGTTACACTATCAATGACATCCTGTTCCTGGTCGGCAAATCCTTTCACCGTCTCAACCAGGTTCGGAATCAAATCAAGCCTGCGCTGCAATTGGTTTTCAATCTGAGCATAGGACTGATTGACATCCTCTTCAAGCTGCACAAAGTTGTTATAACTCGGCACCAAAATTGCCGCGATGATGACAATAATCGCAATCACAATAATGATGGGAATCAATAATTTTCTCAAAAGCTCCACCTCTTCACTAGTATGTATTACTAATCATTTCCCTTTGCTGGAGTTCTTTTAAACGTTTCTTTTTGAAACATAAATGCAAATGGTTTCACTGGGAGATACCGGACAGCAAACTATAGAGATTGACTAGTCATAAAAAAAAGATAGAGCGATTATGGATTGGAAAGTGAAATTTATAGCCGTCCCAGATGTCTATTTCTATTTAATAAGTTGTAACCGATTTGAAAATCTTACTACCGCCACAAAAAAAGCCCATTTTACCGGATAAGGTAAAATGAGCTTTGCTTTTTTTATGCCCTCGGAAGGAATCGAACCTCCATCTCAAGAACCGGAATCTTACGTGTGATCCATTACACTACGAGGGCGTTTTCGCTATTAGCGACTTTTCTATTATACAAAAGTATTTCAACTTAATCAAGTCTATTTTTTTGATTCGTTAGATTTGACCTTCATTGACCATCATGTGTATGATAATAGTACAGCTGATAGAACTTTCAGCATTGTTTGCAAACCACTTAATCGAGGAGGAACTATTCTATGAACTTAATTCCTACAGTAATTGAACAAACTAGCCGAGGCGAACGTGCTTATGATATCTATTCACGTTTGTTGAAAGACCGCGTAATTATGCTGGGCAGCGGCATTGATGATAATGTTGCAAATTCAATTGTTGCACAACTTTTGTTCTTGGAAGCAGAAGATCCAGATAAGGATATTTCAATTTACATCAACAGCCCGGGCGGCAGCATCACTGCCGGAATGGCGATTTATGACACAATGCAGTTTATTCGTCCCGATGTTCAAACAATCTGTATCGGTATGGCCGCTTCAATGGGAGCTTTCTTACTTGCAGCAGGAACAAAAGGCAAACGCTTGGCGCTTCCAAATGCTGAAGTCATGATTCACCAACCACTTGGCGGTGCTCAAGGCCAAGCAACTGAAATTGAAATTGCTGCGAAACGTATTCTTCACCTTCGCGAGAAGCTGAACCAGATTCTTTCTGAACGCACAGGTCAGCCAATCGATGTCATTTCCAAAGATACAGACCGCGATAACTTCATGACAGCAGAACGTGCACTTGAATACGGCTTGATCGACCAGGTCATCACACGCAGCAAGTTGCCTGAAGACCATAAAAAAGATATCTAAAACAAAAACTCACGGCCCATGGCTGTGAGTTTTTTTCTGTTTAATGATGATTAAGCTTCCTGTTCGATGATTTCCGATAAAGCATGAACCGCTTTCTCTTCATCCAATCCATCTGCCGAAATTGTTACCTCTGTGCCTTTGCTGATGGCGAGGCTCATGATTCCCATGATGCTTTTGGCATTTACTTTTTTATTGTCTTTTTCTAAATAGACATCCGCAGTGTACCGGTTCGCTTCCTGAACAAATAAAGCTGCCTGCCTTGCTTGAAGACCTGTTTTTAATAGTACTTTCACCTGTTTTTCAACCATACATATCCTCCTCCGAAAACTTCGCTCTCATTTATATGAAAGAACAGCCCTTATTTAGCGGCCGATCATTTCTCCTTTTCTCAATGACGCTGCAATCTCATCAATTTTCCGCAGCCGGTGGTTTACTCCCGACTTGCTTACCGTACCACCTGATACCATTTCCCCTAATTCTTTAAGAGTCACGTCTTGATACTCTACCCGAAGTCGGGCAATTTCACGCAATCTTTCAGGCAATTGATCGATTCCGATTGTTTGATCGATAAAACGGATGTTTTCCACTTGCCGCAATGCAGCATCGATGGTTTTGTTTAAGTTAGCGGTCTCACAATTCACAAGACGGTTGACGCTGTTGCGCATGTCCCGAATGATTCGGACATCCTCAAACTTCAATAGAGCGGAATGTGCTCCTGTGATGCTCAGAAAGTCAGAGATTTTTTCTGCTTCTTTCAAATAAGTCACAAACCCTTTTTTCCGCTCGATCGTTTTGCTGTTTAAATGGAACTCGTTCATCAACTCAACCAGAGAATCTGCATGGTCTTTGTAAAGTGAATAGATTTCCAAATGGTAGGATGAAGTTTCGGGATTGTTGACGGATCCTCCCGCCAAAAAAGCTCCCCTCAGATAAGAGCGTTTACAGCAGTTCTTCTCAATCAGCGACTTGACGATCTGATGCTGGAACTGGAAGCCTTCCGTCAAAATTTCCAGATCCTCAAGAATATGTTTGGCGCCTTCACGGATTCTGCAAATATAGATGTTGTTCTTTTTTAGGCGCATCTTTTTTCTGACGAGCAATTCAACAGGATATGCTTTGTAGAAACGCTTTAAAAGTGTGTAGATGCGTCGGGCAATTGCCGCATTTTCGGTTTGGATATCCAGGCTCAATTGCCGATTGGAAAACGATAGGGTTCCATTCATCCGGATCATTGCGGACAACTCTGCTTTTCCACAGCAATCATCCACTTCTAATTGCGTCATTTCTTTTTTGGTTTCAGATGCAAAAGACAAAATTCGTTCCCCCTTTCAAAGCACTAGAAATAAAGCTGCTTCGAATCTTCACTGGCACGGCCTCCAGCATATTCAAATAACCATTCCGCCACTTTCATTGGCTCATGCCGGACAGTTTCGCCAAAGATGTTGGCAATGTCTTTTCTATAGACTTCAAGTCCCATCTGCTTTAGCCGCTCTTCATCGTATTCAACCGGCGATGCCTTCTCTTTTTTGTAACGCTCGGCAACGAGCGGTGGCATTTGGACTTTATCAAGCAAAATGGCATCCAGAAAACTCTCCCCTACATGCTCATATAATGCCTTCACATGATCAGAGGCTGTATATTTATAGGTTTCACCCGCTTGTGTCATTAGGTTGCAGATGTATATTTTCTTAGCCTTCGCAGCAATTACTGCTTTTTTGATATCCTTCACCAATAGATTAGGTAAAATACTGGTATAAAGAGACCCTGGCCCGACAACGATCACATCCGCACTTTCAATCGCTGCGATAGTGGCAGGCAAAGTTTTCACATCGTGAGGTTCGATGAACACCCGTTTGATCGGCTGCAGGTAGGCAGGGATTTTAGACTCGCCTTTGATGATGGTCCCATCTTCCAATTCCGCATTGAGCGTCACGATTTGATTGGCTGCAGGCAAGACAGTTCCGTTGACGCTTAATACCCGGCTCATTTCACGGACTGCATGGGAAAAGTCTCCCGTAATATCCGTAAGTGCTGCAAGCATCAAATTTCCTAGGGAGTGCCCATCGAGGTCTAAGGAATGTTTAAAGCGATATTGGAACATTTCAGCAACTAAAGGTTCCGTATCCGACAATGCCGCAAGGACATTTCGAATATCACCTGGAGGAGGAATATCCAAATCATTTCTTAAACGGCCTGAACTTCCTCCGTCATCCGCAACAGTTACGATAGCCGTCAAATCTAACGGATACAACTTCAATCCGCGCAAAAGTGTTGAAAGTCCCGTTCCGCCTCCTAAAATAACGACGCGTTTCCGGTGCTGGTTGCGTTCCATGCACTCAATCCTTTCTTATTTTGACATCCCTGTGCGTCACGATGACTTTATTGTTTTCAGCCAGAAGCTTGCCATAGTATTCGGCCAAAGTCACTGAACGGTGTTGGCCGCCCGTACAGCCAAACGCTATGACCAGCTGCGCTTTTCCTTCGTTTTTATACTGCGGAATCATGAACTGCAGTAAATCCGTCAGTTTTTCTAGGAGTGTCTGCGTCTCCTGCCATTTCAGTACATAGCTTGAGACCCGTTCATCGAGGCCTGACAAGGGATTCAACTCTTCAATATAGTAAGGATTCGGCAAAAAGCGGACGTCAAACACTAAGTCGGCATCGATTGGCATCCCATGCTTGAATCCGAAAGACATCACATTCACTGTGAAGACATTACTGGTCTTTGATGAAAAATCGGCGATGATTCTTTCTTTCAGCTGACGCGGGGTCATACCGGAAGTATTATAGATAAATTGCGCTCTTCCTTGAAGGTCGCTCAGCATATCGCGTTCTTTTTTGATACCGCCCAAGACCAATCCGCCTGGAGACAACGGGTGGGATCTTCTCGTTTCTTTGTAACGGCTCACTAATGTCTGATTTTCCGCATCCAGAAATAGAACGGTGATGGAAACGTTCGGTTCCTGCGACAAATGGTCGATTGCGTCCAAGAGGCTATCGAAAAAGTCACCGCCGCGCAAATCCATAACGGCCGCTACCCGCTTCATCGATTTCCCTGAATCCCTCATCAATTTGATAAAAGTAGGCAATAATGCAGGCGGTAAATTGTCAATTGTAAAAAAACCCAGATCTTCGAAGCTTTGGATTGCGACAGTCTTTCCTGCGCCTGACATGCCAGTGATGATGATTAACTCAGTTTCTTCCTTACGGTTATCCATTCTGGTGGTTCACCTCTTCAGTTGATGATTGGATGTTCTCTTTGATCAGCTGGAATTCCGGCGTGTAATAGAAAGTTCCATATTGAATGCCTGGCCGGTTGGCTGCAAATTGCAGATTGGTCCGATCGCCTTCTGCCATCGGCAAAAACGCCAGTTCCCCGACTGGATGCCATTCCAGCAATCCTTCAGTTGTTTCTTCAAATATATCTCCAGCCAAATTATTTGCAGCAAATGTATACAACATCCACTCGTCCACAATTTGGTCATTTTCCTGGATCATCATCGTATAGACCCCTTTTAAATGTGTACCGATCGGGGTAGCGTTCGTTTCTTCTTTGAACTCACGGACTGCCGCTTCGAAAATCGACTCTCCGGCCTCCATCTTCCCACCGGGTGCCACATACCAGTCACGCCGTGGTTTCTTCAATAATAAGACTTGCCCATTTTTGATGACTAATAAATTCGCGATTCGCTGCACATTCGACACTCCGCATCTATTGTAAACTTACTCCATTATACATGTATCCTGGTGTGTCATGCAAAAGAATGCAAAAAAAGAGGCCATCTTCCGAGTAGCTCGAAAGATGGCCCATCAAAAATTCTTTATAAAAAGGGGGTCAATTTACTCTTCCTACTATAACCCTTGTTCATGACAAGCGCGTTACAAAATGATTAAGAAACAATTAAGCTTTCGTTTTCATCCCGATTTTTTCTACCAGTTCTTCAATATAATGTTGAGCTGCTTGTGCTGCGATACTGCCGTCACCTGTTGCAGTAACTACTTGGCGCAAGGTTTTTTCACGAACATCGCCTGCTGCATAAATACCAGGCACTTTGGTTTCCATCTTCTCATTGGTTACAACATAGCCTTCATCATTTAAGATGCCCAATTCCGAAAACGGTTTTGTCAACGGCAGCATACCGATATAGATAAAGACGCCATCTGCTTTGAATTCTCTTTCTGCATCATTATCAGTGGACACCAAAGTGACACTTCCAACTTTGCCGTTTCCATCATCGTGAATTTCTTTGACGGTATGACTCCAGATAAAGTCGATTTTGTCATTGGCAAATGCACGGTCCTGAAGAATTTTCTGTGCACGAAGCTCGTCACGTCTGTGGACGATCGTGACTTTATCGGCAAAACGGGTTAAATAGACTCCTTCTTCAACAGCTGAATCTCCGCCCCCGACAACGACCAATTCCTTCTGTTTAAAGAAAGCCCCATCACAAACTGCGCAATAGCTTACGCCGCGTCCGCCCAGTTCATTTTCACCGGGGATGCCCATTTTTTTGTACTCTGCACCCGTCGTCACGATGATGGCGCGTGTTTTGTATTCTTTCGATCCAGCTTTGATGGTTTTGTATTCTTCTCCATCAACAATTTCAGTTACGTCACCGTAGGCGTATTCAGCACCGAATTTTTTAGCATGTTCGAACATTTTCGTCGACAGATCCGGCCCAAGAATATGGTCGAAGCCTGGATAGTTTTCAATTTCTTCCGTATTGGCCATCTGGCCCCCTGGAATACCGCGTTCAAGCATTAAGGTTGTCAGATTGGCACGGGAAGTATAGACAGCGGCAGTCATGCCTGCTGGTCCTGCTCCAATAATAATTACATCATAAATTGTATTCGTTTCAGTCATAACAATAGGCCTCCTATTTCTCAGTAGCTAAATCGTATAAGATTCCGGCAAAAGCTTCAACTTTTATGCCTGTGAGCCGAGATTCGGCAAGTAAATGGCTATCTCTTTTATATATTTCGACAAGGTAGCGACCGATATACCAAAACGATCCGCCTGGTGCCGTTTTATCATTTTTTCATTTTTAGAGGATTTGGCCATATAGTCTACTGCTGCCGCTAATGCCGCCGGGTTCTTAAACCGATAATTCCGGCTGAAAGCCTCTTCGACCAACAGGAACCACAATTGAAAAACTTCAGCCCGCTGCTTTGTCACCATTCCACTTTGCATATAAAGAAGCTCGGCCGTCTCCATCGCCCGCATGAACGCATGTTCAGCTGGAACTTCCTCTTTGAAGGGGTGGCCCAATGCGTAGCCGAGGACAAAGGTTTCCAGGACGGAAGGCTGATCCGATGCCAACCAATTCGGATGTGAGATGATTTCCTGCTTGTGCACGGATTTGCCCAACAGAAACAAGCCGAATAGCCGTTCACTTTTCTTCTCATGATCCAGCTTTCCGACGAGATAGTCCCTGTCATGCTCCAGCGCATCTGCATGAGGCATCGCGGAATGGTCGTTCCACGGCTCATAGCCGTCTTTGCCGGGATCCATTTTCTTCAATTGATCCCATGCCTGTCTGGATGCCTCTTCATGTCCCGAATGGTAGGCGGCATGCGACAACCAGAAATAGAAAGCGGGGTCTCCATCAAAACCGCGTTTCTGCAAGCTTTTCAGCCAGCGATAAGCTTCCTTGTATTTGCCGACCAGCGCAAACGTCGCTCCCAGTTTGTAGCGGTGCTCGAATACGTAAGGCTGGATTTTCTTCAACAGCTCAAGGACGTCTTCCAACTCCGCATTCTTTTCATAATAATGAAAGACTGCTAAATTGCAGAGGGCGTGCAGATTGCCTGTATTTCTCCGCAGTACATCGTGAAGCAGTGCTTTGGCCATTTCGGCTTCTCCGATATAAAAATAAGCCAGCGCCAGATTATTATAGGCTCCCCAGAAATCCGTCTTTTCTTCGACCAGTTTTTCCAGCAGCTCGATGGCTCCAGCAAAATCACCCTGTTCCATCATGCGGCGCGCCTTTTCCTGGCGATAATAATATTCGCTGTCCTGCGCTTCACCATCGTCATCAAAAAGCTGCCAGTCTTCCTGTTCCGCAAAATCAACGATTTCCATAGCTTCAGCCGTGTATTTGCCTTGCGTTTCGTACACCAGGTATTTTTTGGCGTATTTTCGTGCATCCCAAAATAAGCCCATATGTGCATGGACTTCAGCGAGGAAAAATAGGATATCAGGCTCTTTTGGATCTAGTTCATACGCCGCATGCAGCATCTCCATCGCCTGTTCGAATTCTTCCATTTCCATCAGCACGATGCCGTACTGCGTCAGAATAAGCGGATCCTTCGGGCTCAGTTCTGTCGCGCGGCGTAAATACTTATGTGCTTTTGGATGATTTTCACGCTGAAGTTCTTTCAGCGCTTTTCTGTAATAAAATTCCCCCGTCGGAATGAAAGACAGTACATTCTTGTAGTTTCTTTTTTTATTCTCCAAAATATGCCTCCGAAAAAGTAAAAGGAACGATTAACATCGCCCCTATACTCAAATGTGCTGTAATTATAGCATATTTCCTTATTATTTACTTGTCGTTTTTGTAGCGTGGCGGTCTTTTAATACATTGACCACTTGATCGATTCCCACTTTTTGTTCCTGCAGCAGCACCAAGGTGTGATAGAACAAATCGGCTGTTTCCATAGCCAGTTCCTCAGCATCCCGATTTTTTGCTGCAATGATGACTTCAGCCGCTTCTTCCCCGACTTTTTTGCAGATTTTATCTACGCCTTCTTCAAAGAGATAGGTTGTATACGCGCCTTCAGGCATTTCTTCTTCACGTGCTTTGATCAAAGAAGTCAGCTGAGCGAACATATCTCCTGGAGATTCGTTGCGTTCGCCATGAATGGTCTCGAAGAAACAGCTGTCCTTGCCGGTGTGGCAAGCAGGTCCGTTCGGGATCACTTCATAGATCAGCGAATCGCCGTCGCAATCCAGACGCACGGCCGTCACTTTTTGGGTATTGCCACTGGTTGCTCCTTTGTTCCATAGTTCGCTGCGGCTTCTTGAGTACAACCACGTTTCATTGGTGTCCATCGTTTTTTGGACTGCCTCTTCATTGGCATAAGCCAACGACAGGACTTCTTTTGTTTCGGCATTCTGGATAATAACGGGAATCAGCCCGTTTTGATCATATTGTATCGTTGTCATCGGACGTTCACTCCCTCTTTCCGTAAAAATTCTTTTACTTCAGCTACGCTGGTTTCTTTGTAATGGAAAATAGATGCGGCCAGTGCAGCGTCGGCATCCACCGTTTTAAAGACTTCGCTGAAATGCTCTTTGTTTCCTGCTCCGCCGCTGGCAATGACCGGTACTTCCACCGCTTCACGTACGGCTTGCGTCAATTCCAGGTCAAAGCCGTCTTTCGAGCCGTCTTTGTCCATGCTGGTCAACAACAGTTCGCCGGCTCCAAGTTCCACGCTTTTTTTCGCCCATTCAATGGCATTCCACTTGGTTTTATTGCGCCCGCCATGTGTATAGACGTCCCAACTGTCGCCATTCTTCTTAGCGTCGATGGCGACGACGATGCACTGGGAGCCGAAGAAGTCCGCCCCTTCTTTGATCAATTCCGGACGATCGAGAGCCGCCGTGTTCAAAGACACTTTATCGGCGCCAGCCCGCAGCATGCGTTTCATATCCTCCAGGCTGCGGATTCCCCCTCCCACTGTAAAGGGAATCGACAGCTCCGTCGCAACAATTTTGACCACTTCGACCATAGTTTCCTTGCCTTCATGTGAAGCCGAGATGTCCAGAAACACCAATTCGTCAGCTCCTTGCTTGTCATAAAAACGAGCCAGTTCTACAGGATCGCCTGCATCGCGCAGTGAAACGAAGCTGACACCTTTAACGACGCGCCCTTCTTTCACATCCAGACAGGGAATGATGCGTTTTGTCAGCATGACAATGCCTCCTCCAAGGTAAAGCGTTTTTCATACAGTGCTTTCCCTATAATAACACCGGCAATATTGCTATGGGTAGATGCCTTTTTTACATTGCGGACATCTTCCAATGAACCGATGCCGCCAGAGACAATGACTTGTGCTTCTTCAGAATCAGCCAATGCTTTGTTCGCTTCGATATTCGGTCCAGCTAAAGTTCCATCTGTTGCGATATCTGTGTAGATAAAATGCTTAGCACCTTTAGAAGCGAAATAGTTCGCCACTTCCGTTGCCGCCTGACCCGACGTTTCAATCCAGCCTTCTGTCGCGGCCATCCCATTTTTCGCATCTATGCCAATGACGATCCGGTCAGCACCGAACTCTTCGATAAATGACACGGCAAGCTCTGGATTGCGGATGGCAAGGCTTCCGATAATGACACGTGCAACACCATTCGATAAATAATGTTCGATATCTTCACGTGTCCGGATACCCCCGCCTACCTGGACGTTTGCACCCAATTTTGCAGCTTCGATAACGACTTGATCATTGATCCGAACACCATCTTTCGCACCGTCCAAATCGACCATATGTATCCACTGTGCTCCAGCCTCCACGAATTTCTTCGCCATGTCGACCGGAGAATCACCGTAGATGGTTTCCTGGGCATAATCTCCCTGGAATAGGCGTACACATTTTCCATCCCGCAAATCGATAGCGGGATAAATTTGAAACTTAGTCATGTAGGTTCCTCCTGACATTTGCAATCCACTGTTCTAATAAATAATGGCCAAAATCGCCTGATTTTTCCGGATGGAACTGCATACCTGTAATCAATCCGTTTCCGACTACTCCTGGAACGTCGTGGTTTCCGTAGCTTGCTGTCGCCCAGATTTCCTGATCATCGGTATTGACCGCCAAAAAGGAATGGACAAAATAAACATGCGTATCGCTCAAAACTTCATCCAACCAGTAGGGGACACGTGAAAATTCGAGACGGTTCCAGCCCATATGCGGAATCCGGTACGTCCCTTTTTCAAAACGGCGGATTTGGCCCTTCAACAAGCCCAACCCTTTGGTCGGTTTCACTTCCGAGCTGTCTTCATATAATAATTGCATGCCGAGGCAAATGCCAAGCAGCGGAATGTTTTTCTCCGGCAACGATCGGATGAATTCCGAAAGACCTTTTTGGTCCAACAGCTCCATAGCATCCGGAAAAGCACCAACTCCTGGAAGAAGAATCCCTTCTGCTTCCAGCAGTACTGCCGGGTCGTCCGATACGATGACCGTACATTCCAATTTTTTCAATGCTTGCTCAACACTGAACAAATTGCCCATGCCGTAATCGATGATGCCGATGATCATGTCAACAGCCCCTTCGTCGACGGCACGCCTTTGACCCGTGGATCGATGCCTGTCGCTTCATCAAGCGCCCGTGCCAATGCCTTGAACACCGCTTCGATGATATGATGCGTATTTTTTCCGTAATGAACGATGACATGGACATTCATGCGGGCCTCAAGTGCGAATTTCCAAAGGAATTCCTGAACCAGCTCGGTGTCGAAAGTCCCCACTTTTTCGTTTGGAAGTTCGCAGCGGAACTCCAGATGCGGCCGGTTCGAACAGTCGATGACCACTTGCGCCAGTGCGTCATCCATCGGCACGAACGCATTGCCGTAACGGCGGATGCCTTTTTTATCGCCAAGCGCTTCTTTAACAGCCTGGCCGAGTACGATGCCGATGTCTTCTGTCGTGTGGTGATCGTCGATATGGGTATCTCCATCTGCTTTGATGTCGCCATCAAACAAGCCATGCTTGATGAAAAGATCCAGCATATGATCCATGAATGGAACGCCTGTATCGATTGTCGATTTGCCTTCTCCATCCAATGAAAAATTGATGGCTACTTTGGTTTCATTGGTATTTCGCTTGATTTCAGCTTGTCTCATTGTCCATTCCCCTTTTCCCAGGACCGCGATTCGACTGCACGCGCATGGCCTTCCAAACCTTCCAGGCGCGCAAGCCGTGCGATTTTATCTTTATTATTTTGCCAAGCCTGTTCGCTATAGCGGATAATACTGGTTCGTTTTATAAAATCATAGACAGATAACGCACTCGAAAAACGTGCCGTACTATTGGTCGGCAGGACATGGTTGGTCCCCGCAAAATAATCGCCGATCGGTTCTGACGAATAGCGCCCGATAAAGATGGCGCCGGCGTGCTGGATTTTATCCGCTACTGCTTCCGCATCCTCTGTCATGATCTCCAAATGCTCAGGAGCCAGTTGGTTGGCAGCTTCGATCAATTGGCCCATCGTCTCACCGAGATAGATCATGCCGTGGTCCGCCATTGCCGGACTGGCAATGGCTTCACGCGGCAAAAGCGACAGTTGCCGGTCCACTTCTTTGGAAACCGCATCAGCCAATCTTTCGCTGGCCGTCAATAAGACAGCGCTGGCCATCGGATCGTGTTCTGCCTGCGATAATAAATCCGCAGCTACTTCATCGGCATACGCGGAATCATCCGCGATGATGGCGATTTCACTCGGTCCGGCGATCATATCAATGGCGACGTCGCCATTGACTTCCCGTTTGGCCAAAGCCACGAAAATGTTTCCGGGACCCGTGATTTTATCGACCGGCATGATGGATTGTGTGCCATATGCCAAAGCCGCAATGGCCTGTGCACCGCCCGACTTGTAGACTTCCGTGATACCCAGAATATGGGCAGCCGCCAGAACCCCGTCGGACAAGGTGCCGTCTTTGCCCGGAGGCGAAATCAACACGATGCGCGCCACTCCAGCTACTTGAGCCGGGATGACGTTCATCAGTACGGACGATGGATAGGCTGCTGTTCCGCCTGGCACGTAAAGTCCTGCAGATTCAATCGCTGTGACGCGCTGGGCAACGTACGAACCGTCTTCATTGTCCAAACGGTAGCCTTGTTGCTGCTGGCTTTCATGGTAGCTGCGAATATTTGTTGCCGCTTCTGTCAAATCCTCCAGCAATTGACGGTCGAATCGCTCGACCGCCTGTGCAATTTCTTCATCCGTTACGCGCAGGGAAGAAAGTTTGGCGCCGTCCCATTTTTCAGCGTAGCGAAACATGGCCTGGTCTCCATTATCCCGAACATCCTGGATGATGTCTTTCACAGCTGCGACTTGCTGTCCGGTGCCTTCTGCGATGGTTCTTCTGATGGAGATTCCTGCTGATAAACGAGTTACTTTCATACGCTCGCCTGCTTTCTCAACTTCTCAACCAATTCCGTAATGCGCTTCTGCTTCAAGCGGTAGCTTACCGGATTGGCAATCAAACGCGACGTGATATCGACGATCTTCTCATATTCGACTAAGCCATTTTCCTTCAAGGTTTTGCCGGTCGAGACGATATCCACAATACGGTCCGCCAAGCCGATCATCGGCGCCAGTTCAATGGAACCGTTCAATTCGATGATTTCGACTTGTTCACCTTTGCCTCTATAATACTGCGAAGCCACTTTCGGGTATTTGGTCGCGACACGCGGCGTCACTTCATTCATCGGAGTGTCCGGCATGCCGGCAGTCGCGATGTAGCAGCGGCTGATGCCAAGGTCCAATAATTCATAGACATCCCGGTCATGCTCGAGCATGACATCTTTCCCGGCGATGCCGATATCCGCTACTCCATGTTCCACATATGCCGGAACATCCATCGGCTTGGAAAGAATAAAACGGATATTCTCATTCGGCGCTTCCACAATCAATTTGCGTGAATCGTCGAGTTCCTTCGGCAGGTCGTAGCCGGCCTTCACTAATAATTCGTAAGCTTCTTCAAATATACGCCCTTTAGGCATGGCAATCGTTAATGCATCCATCAATTGGCACCTTCCATTCGTAGGACTTTACTGAACAGCCCGCTGAATTCATCAATCGCCAAAACTGCTGGCGCAAATTGCAGCGTGACCCGGACTCCCTGTTCGCGGAGTTTCTGTGCTTCATCGAACGCCTGGTCTTCACCTTGTTCATCAAAGAGGATCAAGGTATGATTTTCCTGCTCTGGAACAGCAGAGATGATTTCCAGCAGCCGGTCGACACGCAGCCCGAAGCCCGTTGCGCCGACCTGCAGCCCGAATTGCTTCATCAAACCGTCATAACGTCCGCCGTTGCCGAGCGAAAAGCCGCTGCCTGCTCCATATACTTCAAACACCAATCCGGTGTAATAGGTCATGTGGCTGTTAAATGATAAGTCGTAGGTGATCGCGTCGGACAAACCGCTGCGATCCAATATTTTCTTCAATTTCTTCATGTCTTCGAATAAAGAATTTTGTTTCGCATTGTGGGGATCGATCCATTGCTGCCATTCTTCGACGTTTGACGTGGACATCAATCCGATGAACGATTCCAGTCTGGAAGGTTCTATCGGCAATTGCTTGGCCAAACTTTCAAATCCAACGCTGTTCTTCGAAACAAAAGCAGCATGGACTTTTTCGATCTGCTCCTGGTCTAAGCCGAAATCCTGCAGGATCAGCTGCAGCAATTGCGTATGGCCGATCACAAAGCGGCTGGATTTGATATTCAGGTTCTTTAAGATATTCCAGGCCAGAATGATGACTTCTGCATCGGCGTACAAAGAATCGTCGCCGATCAGTTCCACACCCATCTGTTCAAATTCAGCAGGCCGCCCGCCTTCACGCTTTTGGGCGCGGAAAACGTTCGAATAATAGCCGAGTCTGACCGGCATCTTTTCTTTCAGTAACTTGGAAGCAGCTACACGGGCGATCGGTGAAGTCATATCCGGCCGCAAAACCAACGTCTCTCCTTGGCTGTCCAATAATTTGAACAAAGCATTATCAGCGATGGCCGAGATTTTGCCGATTGTTTCGTAATATTCCAACGTCGGAGTCTGCAGCAGGTCATAGCCTGCCTGTTGAATAATGGACGTTCCATTTGTGCGGAGCTCCGCTTTCTTTTTCGCGATAAATGGGAAATCGTCTCTCATGCCTAACGGTTTTTCGAACATTTGTATGGTCATTCATAAAACTCCCTAATATTGGTTATTTTACTTTAGTTCGCTAATGTGGTGAAGTAATTATTATTTTAGCGCATTTTTCCATCCATCGTCAAGAGATATCCTCGAAAAAAACCCTGAAAGCAGTGGTTGCTTTCAGGATTTTGCTTGGCGCTCTGCCATTTGTTCAGCTGTATAGATGATGCTCATCGGATTTCCACCGACAAAAGCTCCAGCTGGCACATTTTTATGGACGAGCGTGGCAGCGGAAACGATTGCGCCGTTTCCAATGGTGATGCCGGGCAAAATCGTGGTGTTTGCTCCGATCATGACGCGGTCTCCGATGACTACGTCGCCGAGCCGATATTCATCTATTAAATATTCATGTGCAAGTATTGTTGTATTATAGCCGATTACTGAGTTTTTCCCGACCGTAATCCGTTCCGGAAACATGACATCAGGCATGACCATCAACGCAAAAGAAGAATGCTCTCCAATTTTCATTTTAAGGAAAGCTTTATACATCCAATTTTTCATCGGCAGAAACGGTGTATACCTGGCTGTCTGGATCACCAAAAAGTTTTTGGCCACCTTCCAGAAAGGGACAGTTTTGTATATATGCCAAAGCGAATTCGGACCTTCCACAAAATGGCGTTGTGTGTTTCTCATTTGACGGCCACTTTCGTCAATTCCAGCAAATCACTGATATGCTGCAGCATGAAGTCCGGATTGAAACCAGCTAGAAATTCTTCGCCTTTTACAGCCCAAGCCACACCAGCCGTCCGGACGCCCGCATTTTTGCCGCCTTCAATGTCATGCGAATTGTCGCCGATCATCAAAGCTTCGTCGTGGCGAGCGCCCAATTGCTCTAATGCCAGATGCAAAGGTTCTGGATGCGGTTTCGGATTGCTGACATGATCCAGGCCGACCAGCACGTCAAACACATCGCTGACACCCATCAATGCCAATCCGTGACGAATGGTTTCGCTTCTTTTGGTTGAGACGATCGCCATTTTCAAGCCCTGTGCTTTCAATAGGCGCAGCGTTTCGGCCACGCCGTCGTATTCCTCGACCAATTCATCGTGCATCATCCGGTTGAGGGAGCGGTACTGAATTGTCAGCTCTTCCACACGATCCGGATCGATGGCTGTAAATGTCTGTTCTAGCGACGGGCCGATAAAATGCAAAGCGTCTTCACGCCCGAAACGCCCCGGATAATGCTCATCCAGAACGGTCAAGAAGGTCTGGATGATCAATTCATTGGTATCCAGTAAAGTGCCGTCAAAATCGAATAATAAGGTATTGATCTGTTTTACCGTCATGTAGAAACCACTTCCTTCTCTTTTTCTTCCGCTTTACGCCACATATAGGAAACAAAAATGGTCAGCCCGAGTGCCGTAACCACACGGATGGCAAGTAACGGCCATATCGGGATCCCAAGTGGAATGAAAATCAACGTGTCTTCTACGATGGCATGGCAGGCGACCAGGAAGATGAACACCAAGGTCGCATCTTTTTTGCTGACGCCATCTTCCTGCACCGCCTGGATCATGACCCCTGCTCCCATGGCCAATCCGAAAATCAGTCCGGAAGCAAGCGTCAAAGAAGCGTTCTTCTCTACACCCAACAGACGTGTCAATGGTCCAAGCATCGTGGAGATTTTCTGGAGGTATTTTTTATCTTTCAAAATTTGAATCATGATCATCAATGGAATCACAATCATCGCTAATTGCAGGACGCCGAACGAAGCTTTCTCCAGCCCGATCAGCAAGATCCCCATCCAGCTTTCGGGTGCGGCAGCCGCTTCAGGAGCAAAGCCGTATTGGGCTACTTCGCCGCCGCCTTTCCACAGCAGGTTGATGATGATGGCCGATAATCCAGCAAGACCAAAGCGGACCACCAACACCACCCACAGCTTGACGCCTACTTTCAGGGCCACTCCCGTTTCAATAAAAATATTATGGGAGAAGGACAGCATGACCGCCAAAATGAAAACTTCTTTGACCGTCAGCTCCAAAGACAGGATACCGGCAATTCCGGCATACAGATTCAGCGCGTTCCCAAGGACCAGTGGTATGGCAGCGTCGCCGCTTAAACCGAACAAGCCCATGATCGGCGCCACTAAATCGATGATAAAAGGCAGAACCGGGGTATATTGAAGCATGGTGACGAGAAGAGTGATCGGGAATATGATTTTCCCCAATGCCCAGGTCGTCTTCAACCCTGCTTTTAATCCATTTCTCAACGTCGACATTTAATCGCTCTTTTCAATGTTATTTGTCTTTATAGCGCGGTGGGTTTTTGATTGCCGCGCGGCGGTACACGATAAATACCACGGCGATGATAATGGCAACAACCGACACCAGCTGTGCAGCCCGAAGTTCACCAACCACATAAAGGCTGTCAGTCCGCATGCCTTCGATAAAGAAGCGGCCAACAGAATACCAGATCATATAGAAGAAAAACATTTCGCCGCGTACCAGATTGACTTTCCGAAGCAGCAGCAAAATAATGATACCCACGAGGCTCCACATGGATTCATATAAGAAAGTCGGATGGTAGTAAGCTCCATCTATGTACATATGATTGATGATCCAGTCAGGAATGTAGAGATTTTCCAGAAAAGCACGGGATACTTCTCCACCATGCGCTTCCTGGTTGATGAAATTGCCCCACCGGCCAATCGCTTGACCGATCAGGATGCTCGGCGCCAAAATATCCGCCACTTTCAAAAAGGAGGTATTGCGTTTTTTGGTGAACAGATACGCGACAATCACGGATGCAATCAATGCTCCGTGGATCGCGATGCCGCCATTCCAGATGGCAATGATCTGTCCGGGATTGTCTTTGTAATGGTCCCATTCAAACGCGACATAGTAAATGCGGGCGCCGACTATTGCCAGCGGCACCGCCCAAATCAATAAATCCGTTAAATACTCAGGGTGCAACCCCCGTTTGACCATTTCACGCTGCCCCACCAAAAAGGCGATGACAATGCCTAAGGCGATGATGACACCATACCACTGGACCGAAATCGGGCCCAGTGAAAAAGCGGTCGGGTCTATTGAAGCTAGTATTGAATACATCTTGTGCACCTACCCATTCGCTTAGTTTGTATCTTGTGCTATGACATCATCCAGGCGCTTCGAAAATTCTTCAGCCGCATTGACGCCCATCCGTTTCAGGCGATAATTCATCGCCGCAACTTCGATGATAACGGATAAGTTTCGTCCAGGGCGAACTGGAATCGTCAGTTTCGTCAGGTGCGTATCGATGATCTTCATCTTTTCTTCTTCCAAGCCAAGACGATCATAGGTTTTATCAGGATCCCATAGCTCCAGGTCGATCACCAGGGAAATCCGCTTGAAGGTTCGGACGGCACTGGCTCCGAATAATGTCATGATATCAATGATGCCGACTCCGCGAATCTCGAGCAAGTGCTCGATCAGTTTCGGTGGATGGCCGACCAATGTATTTTCCCCTTCCTGGTGGATCTCCACGCAATCATCAGCTACCAGGCGATGGCCTTTCTTGACAAGCTCCAGCGCCGTCTCGCTCTTACCGACGCCGCTTTTTCCTGTCAGCAGGACGCCTACGCCGTATATGTCAACGAGCACACCATGAATAGCCGTGGTTGGAGCTAATTGACTTTCCAGGAAATTCGTCAGCAAACTGGAAAAGCGTGTTGTTGACATCGGTGTGGTCATAACCGGTACGTGGCGATTGCTTGAAGCAGTGACCAATTCTGCCGGAACGGGAACACCGTGCGAAACGATGATTGCCGGCGTATCGTCAGTGCAAAGTTTCATCATTCGGTCCAATCGTTCCTTCGGTGATAGCATGGCAAAAAAAGAAAGCTCGGTTTTGCCGAGCAGTTGCACACGGTTTGCTGGATAATGAGTGAAATAACCGGCCATTTCCAAACCGGGTCTTGAAATATCACTGATGGGAATATGACGGCCGATGCCTTCTTCTCCGCTGATCAAATCCAACTCGAACGTTTCCATCACTTGTTTTGTTGTTACTTGTCCCATTTGTTACCCCTCATTCCTTATCCACACATTATTTCGAATTTTCATCGAAGTTGTTCTTTTTGCATGCGGTTTGCTTTTATTTTAACATGGAAAAATTAAATTTGAAGATTTTTGTCCCCTTTTGCGGTCTCTTCCACTATATAGACCGCAAAAGGAGGTTTTTGAAAATGAAGATAATGATTGATGCCGGACATGGGCCAGACACACCCGGAAAGCGTTCGCCCGATGGCAGGCTGAGGGAATTCCATTTTAATTCGGCCGTTGCGGAAGAAGTCAAAAAGCGCTTGATGTTGGATGGGCATACTGTTTTGTTCAGCCATCAAAACGATCTGGATGTCCCGCTGCACGAACGTACAGCACTTGCAAACCGGTTGAAGGTGGACTTGTTCGTTTCCATCCACGCCAATGCAATGGGCCATGCCTTCAACTCAGCCAATGGCCTGGAAACCTTCACCTACAGCCGGCCGCAGCCAGCAACCAAACAGCTGGCAGCTATCGTCCAAAACGCTCTTGTGCGGGTGACGGGCCGGAAAGACCGTGGAGTCAAGCAAGGTGATTTTACTGTTCTCCGCGACACGCATATGCCGGCCATCCTCGTGGAATGCGGCTTTATGACGCATAAACAGGAGGTGGAACTGCTCAAATCTGCCGCTTACCGGAAACGCTGTGCACTGGGCATTTGTTTTGGAATCGCTTGTTATGATGCCATCAGTTGATTACTTTCCAATTGGATAAACCGCACCTGAACGCGAAAGCCACATCGGCTTTCGCGTTTTTCGTATTCCATATATAAAATCTGCTAAACTGGAGCTAAAGAGGTGACCGCATGAACAAAACCATTGGAATTCTGGCGCATGTCGATGCCGGCAAGACCACATTCTCAGAGCAATTGCTGTACCACACCAAAAGCATCCGCCAGCGCGGGCGGGTCGACCACCAAAACGCTTTTCTCGACAGCCATGCCATCGAAAAAAACCGCGGCATTACAATTTTCGCTGATCAGGCTAGTTTTTCATTTAATGAATCGACTTATTTTCTTATCGACACTCCGGGACACGTCGACTTCTCCCCGGAAATGGAACGCTCAGTTCAAGTGATGGATTACGCCATCATCATCGTCAGTGCAGTCGATGGCATTGAAGGCCATACCGAAACCGTTTGGCAGCTTCTGCAAAAACACCAGATACCGGTCTTTTTCTTCATCAACAAAACCGATCGTGAAAGTGCTGATCCTGCCGCTGTGCTGCAGGAAATCCGCTCAAACCTTTCCGGTGATGCCTGCATGATCACGGAGTCTTATCGCGGTGGAACCATGACTGAAGAGCTAATTGAATTCATCGCTGAGCGGGATGAAGCCTTATTGGCCCAATATCTCGAAACGGGGTACGATGAAGAACTTTGGCTAAAAGCTTTTCAACGCATGATTGCCGCCAATCAAATTTTCCCTTGCGCCAGCGGTTCCGCCCTGGAGGATACTGGCATTCAGGAATTCCTTATGCAGCTGGATGGACTGACGATCAGTTCCTATTCCGATAATGAAGAATTCGGCGCTCAAATCTATAAAATCCGCCATGATGAAAACGGCAATCGGATCTGTTTTCTAAAAGCCTTCAGCGGTAGACTCCAAGTTCGCGATAAATTGACATATGGCCCGAATGACCTCGAAGAAAAAGTCACACAGATCCGGGTTTATAACGGCGATAAATTTCAGACCGTTGAACAGGCATGGGCGGGTGAACTGTTTGCCATCGCAGGTTTATCAGAAGCTGCAATCGGCGATACCCTCGGCGTCAGGCAGAAGAGTTTCAACTCCCAAATGATGCCGACCTTAAAATCGACTGTCCTTTTTGATTCGGCCGTCCATGTAAAAGAAGTGCTGGGCAGCTTCAAAATTCTCGGTGCTGAAGACCCCTCCCTGTCCGTCTACTGGGATGAATATTTTCAACAGATACAAATCCAAGTCATGGGCGCCATCCAGTTGGAAGTTTTGGAGCAAGTGGTTTTTGAACGGTTCGGCCACAAGGTCCAGTTTGGCGAACCTGAAATTCTGTATAAAGAAACCATCGAGTTGCCAGTCATGGGATACGGCCATTTCGAGCCGCTCCGCCATTACGCGGAAGTTCATCTGAAAATCGAACCCGGCGAACGCGGCAGCGGTTTCCAGTTAGACAACGTCTGCCATGCCGATGCATTATCGGTCGGCCATCAAAACCTTATTCTCCGCCATCTGACTGAGCGCGATCATCACGGCTTACTGGCCGGCTCTCCTTTGACGGATGTAAAAGTGACGTTAACGACCGGACGCGGCCACAATCAGCACACGTCCGGCGGCGACTTCCGGGAGGCCGCTTTCCGCGCACTTCGCCAAGGCTTGGAGCAGGTACAAAACCGGTTGCTCGAACCAATGTACCGGTTCAAAATAAAAGTCGACCTCGAACAGATGGGAAAAGTGCTTTCTGATATTCAACAGGCTTATGGCAGCTTTCAAGCACCTGAAACAACAGATGGAAAAACGACGATTGAAGGCCGCGTGCCAGTTTCCACATTCATGAATTACGGTTCGGAATTTGCTGCCTTCACACATGGCAAAGGAGCCCTCAGCCTGCTGTTCGACGGCTATGATTTCTGTCATAATGAAGATGAAGTGATTGCCCGGATCGGCTATGCCAAAGATGCAGATCCCCTCTATACATCCACTTCCATCTTCTGTGCCAAAGGACAAGGCTATAAAGTGCCATGGCAAAAAGCAGAAAAAGCGATGCATTGTCTGTAGAATCCAGCTAAAGGAAAAGAGGGATAGGCCATGTACGAACAAAAAACAAAAGAAACCGATGCCGATGTCATCGAGTTCATCGAATCGGTCGACAACCCGAAGAAACGCCAGGATGCTTATGAGTTGCTTGAACTATTCGAACAGACCAGCGGCTTTCCCGCAAAAATGTGGGGACCCAGCATCATCGGTTTCGGAAGCTATCATTACGTATACAAAACGGGTCACGAAGGCGATGCGCCGCTTGTCGGGTTTTCTCCCCGCAAAGCGAAAATCAGCCTGTATTTCGCAACTGGCGATGAAAAACGTGGACCTTTGCTCGAGAAATTAGGCAAGCACACCACCGGCAAAACCTGTGTCTATATCAACAAAACAGACGACGTTGACCTCGACGTCCTCCAGCAATTGATCAGACAGTCCATCGATTTTCTGCAGGATTTGTATCCAGATAAGTTGAACTAAAGAATTTACTTTTTTAACTCATTGCGAGTGAAGAAACGAAGAAAGTGCTCCAGGCGGACGCTTTCCGCGGACGAAGCGCTGAGCCTCCTCGTCGCAAGCTCCTGCGGGGTCTCATCACTCCGTTCTTCCGCAGGAGTCGCCGCCTTCCTCTCTTTCTTCTAAGCATCTTCTTACATTTGATCAACAGGATATGGAGCAAACCAGCGGAGACTCCCGCGGGATAGCGAAGTGCCGAAATCCACTCGGGCGTTAGCCCGAGTTAGTTCGGCGCAAGCCCGTAGGAAAGCGGAGCTGGTTTGTAGAATATCCATAACAGAGTCGTTAAAAATTTAGTTCAACGTATCCAGATAAAAAACGAAAAAATCCGGACAGCCATAAAAGGCCGTCTGGATTTTTATTTTTTAAAGCAATGGCCGACTGATCTTTTCGACCCCAACCAGTCCCAAGATTGTCATCAAACTTTTTTGGATTGCCAAATGTCCATTTACCGGATTATGCCATTCTTCCAGCGTGTGTGCGTTATCAAACTCTCCGCCAAGACCAATGGTGATGGCGGGTACACCGATGCTCATCGGATAATTGGCATCTGTGCTGCTCGGTTCCTTCAACTCGGGTGCCGCTCCAAGCGACCGGACTGCCCCGCTCGCCACTTGAACGATCGGCTCATCCGCAGATTGACTCGCAGGTGGACGATTGCCGAAACGATCGATTTCGACCTGCAGGCGGTCATCACTCCATCGTGCATTTTCAGCGTCTGCCGCTTCTTTTACGATTTCAAGAAAATGCTGCTCTAATTTATCCAATTGCTGTTGCTCATTGGAGCGAAGATCGACCAGCATCGAGGCTTCCTGCGCAATAGCGTTTACCGATGTTCCACCGGAAACTTCTCCGATTGAAAAAGTCGTCTTCGGCTCGCTCGGCGTTTTCAAATCAGCGATTGCAGCCATCGCCCGCCCCAATGCATGCGTCGCACTGGGAGTTCCAAACGCCGCAAAACTATGTCCTCCGGGTCCTTTATATGTAACTTTATAACGATAGCTTCCTGTGGCCAAATAGGTGATGGCATTAGAGCCAGGTCCATCCAGTGACAGGAAGGCATCAATATCCGAGTGCTCCGTAAAAAAAGCTTTTACCCCACGCAAATCACCGGCTCCTTCCTCACCAACAGTTCCGCCGAAGATGATATCTCCGCTATTTTCAATAGCTGCTTCATTGAAGGCCCTCACTACCGCCAGCAATTCGGCCAAACCGCGCGTATCATCTCCAATTCCAGGCGCATGAAGCACGCCATCTTTCTGATGGACTGTGGTATCGGTTCCTTCAGGAAAAACCGTATCCAGGTGCGCAGACACAAAAACCTTCGGCCCTTGCCCTTTCCCTCTCCTCAATCCATAGACATTCCCTTCCGAATCCATGCGGACTTCTTCCAAACCCAGATCCTTCAGACGCATCATGAAATCTTCAGCACGCCGCTGTTCTTTGAATGGCGGCGCCGGAATTTCTGTCAAGGCAATCTGTTCTTCGATTGTGCGCTGATGGTCCTGTTCAATAAATGCGAGTGCCTGTTGAATCGCGGTGTCCTTCATCAATTCATCAAAAGCTTCTTTTATCCTAGCAGCCTTATTTTTATCCACCATGTCTCATCCTCATTCCATTTAGTTTTCTTCACTTTTTTTATCGCTTCGGTTTCCTTGTCCTTCTTTATCATGCCTCCCCATTTCATCGAATGCTTTAACAAAATAAGCGGACGGCAATAACAATCCCAATGCTGCCTGAACTACAGCGAAAAAGCGGGCATAGCCCATCGGCACCAAATCCCCATAACCGATGGATAACATTGTCACTCCACTAAAGTATAAATAATCCCAAAAATTTTCTCCTGCTCTTCTCCCTGTTTCATCATTCAGCCTTAAAGTATCGTTGTTGAACGCCAATAAATAATAAATGAGCGCAAAGCCAAAGGTCACTACTGTCATGATGATGAATAACTTTGTAAATAGCGAAGTATGGATGTAGCTTTCTTTATGCTGTTGATTCGTGAAAAAGTAATACAGATGGAGCAGCATCAAAATGACAGTGAAGCCGATCAAAATAGTCGCGATCATATCCCAAAACCTTTCTTTTATTCAAATAGTAAAATAAAAGCCACGAAAACACCAACTATGTGAATTTAGAAAAAAGCCGGCACTGCATACCAGTGCCGGCTTGAAGAATAGTTATTCGATTGTTAAATACCGCAATAGGACAGAACCTGTTTTGGTTTCTCCATAGACCAATAACGGAGCAGCAGCCGGTTCAGTTCCCTGTTTTGAGAACCGGATCGACTTTTGCATAAATTGTCCTTGTTCATGCGTACTGTCGATGTCGGAAAGCAAGACATCCATCTTGCCCAAGTTTGAAGAAACTTCACCTTTTAAAGGCAAGTGGGAAGGAATGTAAAGCTCGACATTGCCTGCCAACGTTTTTGTTTCCAACTTACGTGCTTCTTTGCATCTTGTCGTCGCGACAATATTGCCGTTCAATGATTTGGATACGATGGTCTGAATATCGCCATCAATATAGATGCGGCCGTTCAAGGTTTCCGCTTCCAATACTTTGCCTTTTGTTTCCTGGACGTGAATGGCGCCATTCGCTGTTTCCAATTCTGCATCATCGAATTCCACATGCTTCAGGTCGATTTTGCCGTTTGCTGTTTTTACTTTGACCAATGCAGCATCAATGCGTTTCATGGTGAATCCGCCATTAAACAAACGGGCAGTGATGTGCTCATAGGAAGCTTCGGGAACATACAGGATGACATTCACTTGGGTGGTCTTCAAATCGCTGATGATCCGAAGCTTATGGTCATCGGCAATAAAGACAAACTTATCAAGAAAATCCACTTTTGCCTGTGCCGGTGACTCGGAACGGTATGCCTTGACGCTGCACTCCGCTCGCAGCAAGCCATCCTGGGACGGGAAAATCTCCAACTGGCCATTGGCGATATCCGCAATGATGGTATTCAGGTCCGTCATTTCATCTGTGAACGTATGGCTGAATTGAACCGCTTCGCCGAATGGCGAGTCGAATTCCATCGTTTTTAATTTGCCGACAGAAGTCTGCATGAAATCCATCATCCGGGTGCCCAAGTCATTGAAGTCACGCGAAACATTTTTTGAGACATTCTTTGAAACGTTCTTCGAGAAATCCTTCGATACTTTCTTGACGATGTCTTCCGGTCTGAAAAATCCACGCTTCGCTGACTTGTCTTTTTGGTTATTGCGGCCATAATTCGGCTCATTCGAAGAAGAACTGCTGCCATCTATAGCACGCAGCAACTCAACGGCTTCGCGCGCAGAAATCGTACCGTTCTCAACCATATCCAAAATGCGTTCTTTTTCGCTTTGCATGTATTGTGGCCTCCTCATTGTCTGATTGTCCAAGTGAAAATCACTTGGGCAAACAGATCTATTCTTCTAATTGATACGTTTGCCAGCGGCAAAAGTTTCACTTAACCGCTTTTTTTCTGCGGCTGGCGCCTTTGACCAAGGCTTCCATACGGGCCCGGTCACGTTCAAGTATCGGTTTCAGGTACTTGCCCGTATAGGAATTTTCAACAGCCGCAATGTCTTCAGGAGTTCCCGTTGCAAGTATCGTACCACCCTTGTCTCCACCTTCAGGACCCAGATCGATGATGTGATCCGCTGTCTTGATGACGTCAAGATTGTGCTCGATCGTCAATACCGTATCGCCATTGTCTACAAGACGCTGCAGAACAAGAAGCAGACGGGAAATGTCATCGGCGTGGAGACCCGTTGTCGGTTCATCCAGAATATAAAAGGATTTTCCGTTTGAGCGTTTATGCAGCTCTGATGCCAGCTTGACGCGCTGCGCTTCACCTCCGGATAGAGTGGTTGCAGGTTGGCCCAGGGTGAGATAGCCCAGTCCAACATCTACCACCGTCTTCAATTTACGGCTGATTTTAGGAATATTTTCGAAAAACAAAGCAGCATCTTCCGCTGTCATATCCAGGATATCTGAGATGCTTTTGTTTTTGTACTTCACTTCCAAGGTTTCCCGGTTATAACGCTTGCCATGGCAGATTTCACATGGCACGTAAACATCCGGAAGGAAATGCATTTCTATTTTTATAATACCATCTCCGCGGCAAGCTTCACAGCGACCGCCCTTGACATTGAAACTGAAACGGCCTTTTTTATACCCGCGGACTTTCGCTTCGTTGGTCGTCGCGTAGACATCACGGATATCATCAAAAACACCGGTATAAGTTGCCGGATTTGAACGTGGAGTCCGGCCGATCGGCGACTGATCGATATCGATGACGCGTTCCAGCCCTTCAGTTCCTTCTATTGAATCGAAATGGCCCGGCTTGGCTTTCGCCCGGTTCAATCGATGTGCCAGTGTCTTGTAAAGGATCTCGTTGATGAGTGTACTTTTACCGGACCCAGAAACCCCAGTCACAGCTGTAAACAACCCAAGCGGAATATCGACATCCACTTTCTTCAGGTTATTCTGATTGGCTCCGCGGATGGAAATGTTCCGGTCGTTCGGAGCTCTGCGTTCTGCAGGCAAAGGAATGAACTTTTTACCGCTCAAATATTGGCCGGTCAGTGATTTTTTGTTTTTCATCACCTTGTCCGGTGTTCCGGCGGCAATGATTTCACCACCGTGTACGCCTGCACCCGGTCCGACATCAATTAAATAATCAGCTGCCAGCATGGTGTCTTCATCATGCTCGACAACGATCAAGGTATTGCCGATATCGCGCATGCTTTTCAATGTCTCAATCAGCCGGTCATTATCGCGTTGATGCAGCCCAATCGACGGTTCATCAAGAATATACAACACACCTGTCAGCCTCGAGCCGATTTGAGTCGCCAAGCGGATTCGCTGTGCTTCCCCTCCGGATAACGTTCCTGAAGCACGGTTCAAGGTCAGGTAATCAAGCCCGACATTGATCAGGAATCCGATGCGTTCCTGGATTTCCCGAATGATCAATTTAGCGATCTGTTGATCTTTTTCGGACAACTTCAGCTGATCGAAGAATTGATGAGCTTCAACAATCGAAAACTCGGTCACCTTTCCGATATGCACGTCGTTGACCTTAACTGCCAATGTTTCGGGCTTCAAGCGGTAGCCTTCACAAACCGTACACGGCTGCTCGCCCATATATTTTTCCATTTGTTCACGGATATAATCAGATGAGGTTTCGCGGTAACGGCGATCCACATTGGAAAGCACCCCTTCAAACTGGATATGATTGTCCCGTATCTGTCCATAATCATTCTGGTAGCGGAACCGGATCTTGTCGCTTCCGGATCCCCGCATGATGACATTGATGTGTTCTTCAGGCAAATCGCTGACAGGCACATCCATATCTATCTTGTAATGCTGGCAGATGGCTTTTAATAATTGGGGATAATACTGCGAACTCGTCGGCTGCCAAGGAACAATTGCCCCCTTGTTGAGAGATACACTCCAATCCGGAATAACCAATTCCGGGTCCACTTCCAGCTTCATCCCGAGACCATCACATTCGGGGCATGCCCCGAACGGCGAATTGAATGAAAACATTTTCGGTTCCAACTCACCGATGGAAAATCCGCAGACCGGACAGGCGTGATGTTCACTGAACAGCAATTCTTCCTCACCCATCACATCAATCAATACGCGGCCATCACCCAGACGCAGAGCAGATTCGAGAGAATCACTGAGTCGCGGTGCAATATTTTCTTTCATGACGACCCGGTCGATGACCACTTCAATTGAATGCTTTTTGTTCTTATCAAGCGTAATATCATCGTCCAAATCAATCAATTCTCCATTGACCCGAACCCGTACATATCCCTGCTTTTTGATGTCTTCCAGCAGCTTGACATGCGTTCCTTTTCGGCCAGTGACAATCGGCGCCAAAATCTGCATTTTCGTGCGTTCCGGATAAACGATCAAACGATCGACCATTTCCTCGATTGTCTGGGATGAAATTTCGATGCCGTGGTTCGGACATATCGGTTTTCCGATGCGGGCATACATAAGCCGCATATAATCATAGATTTCCGTTACCGTCGCCACTGTGGATCGCGGATTTTTGCTGGTGGTCTTCTGATCGATCGAAATGGCCGGTGAGAGCCCTTCAATTAAGTCGACATCCGGCTTGTCCATCTGGCCCAGAAATTGGCGGGCATAAGAAGACAGCGATTCTACATAACGCCGCTGCCCTTCTGCGTAAATCGTATCAAATGCCAGGGAGGATTTACCGGAGCCTGACAGCCCGGTCATGACAACAAGCTTGTCACGCGGAATGACAACGTCGATGTTCTTTAAATTATGCGCACGTGCGCCTTGTATCCGTATTTCCTGATTCTTCAACTTCCATCATCCTTCCGCTTTCAATTCAAGCACTGTATCACGCAGTTCTGCAGCGCGTTCGAAATCAAGTGCTTTGGCCGCTTCCTTCATTTCCGTTTCAAGCAAGGTCACCAGCTTCATGCGATCTTCTTTGTTGAGTTTTTTGCCGGATACTGCTTTTGAAACATATTCTTCCGTCTCTTCCGCTGCGGCAGTTGCGCGGATGACGTCACGGATTTTCTTCTGTATGGTAATTGGCGTAATGCCATGTTTTTCATTATAGTCCGCTTGAATCGTGCGGCGGCGCGTCGTTTCATCCATCGCTTTCTGCATGGAATCCGTCACTCTGTCAGCATACATGATGACGTGGCCATTTGCGTTTCTGGCTGCTCGGCCCATCGTTTGGATCAATGCACGTTCTGAACGCAAGAATCCTTCTTTATCGGCATCCAGAATGGTCACCAATGAAACTTCCGGAATATCCAAACCTTCACGCAATAGGTTGATGCCGACCAGCACATCGTAAACTCCCATCCGCAGCTCCCGGATGATTTCAATCCGTTCGAGGGTCTTGATCTCAGAGTGCAGATAATTGACTTTGATGCCGGCATCTTTCAAATAAGCTGTTAAGTCTTCCGACATCTTCTTGGTCAAGGTCGTCACCAGGACCCGCTCATTATTTTCCGCACGCTGTCGGATTTCATACATTAAGTCGTCTATCTGTCCTTCAATCGGCCGGATTTCGATGGTCGGATCAAGCAAGCCGGTCGGCCGGATGATCTGTTCCACCATCTCCGGTGTATGCTCCATTTCATAAGGTCCAGGCGTCGCCGAAACAAAGACCGCCTGGCTGATATGTTCTTCAAATTCGTCGAATGTCAACGGACGGTTATCCATAGCCGAAGGCAGTCTGAAACCGTAATCCACCAACACTTTTTTCCTTGCCTGGTCACCATTGAACATTCCGCGCACTTGCGGCAAGGTCACATGGCTTTCGTCTACGACCAAAAGAAAGTCTTCCGGGAAGTAATCGATCAATGTATAAGGTTGGGCACCCGCCGGACGAAGCGTCAAATGGCGGGAATAGTTTTCGATGCCGGAGCAAAAGCCCATTTCCCGCATCATCTCCAGATCGTAACGCGTGCGCTGTTCGAGGCGCTGTGCTTCCAGCAATTTGTCTTCCGCGCGCATTTCTTTCAGGCGCGCTTCCAATTCCTCTTCAATATTTGCAATCGCCTTGATCATTTTGTCTTCGCGCGTGACGAAGTGGGATGCTGGGAAAATGGCAACATGTTCGCGTTCACCGATAATTTCACCTGTCAAGGCATCCACTTCGCGGATACGATCGATTTCATCACCAAAAAATTCGACGCGCAGGCATCTTTCATCGCGTGATGCCGGGAAAATTTCAACCACATCTCCACGAACCCGGAATGTACCGCGAATGAAATTGATGTCGTTGCGCTCATATTGAACATCCACTAACTTTCTCAACAGCTGATTGCGTTCAATCTCCATCCCTTTGCGCAGGGAAACGACCAGTTCACGGTATTCTTTAGGCGAACCGAGCCCGTAGATGCAGGAAACGGATGCGATGACGATGACATCGTCCCGCTCAAACAAAGAACTGGTGGCGGAGTGTCGCAGCTTATCGATTTCATCATTGATGCTGGCATCTTTTTCGATGAAAGTATCCGATTGGGGCACGTAGGCCTCCGGCTGATAATAATCGTAATAACTGACAAAATACTCAACTGCGTTATCAGGAAAGAACTCCTTGAATTCGCTGTAGAGCTGGCCTGCCAGTGTTTTATTGTGGGCCATGACGAGTGTCGGCTTTTTCACCTGTTGGATGACATTCGACATCGTGTAGGTTTTACCTGTACCTGTAGCTCCCAGCAGGGTCTGACAGCGCTTGCCGTTGATGATGCCCTGCGTCAGTTCGGCAATGGCATGAGGCTGATCGCCGGCCGGTTCATAAGGTGCTTGAAGATTAAATTCCTGTTTCATATTAAGACGTCCTTCCGTTATTTCATTACTTCTACTTTACCATATGCCCTAAAAAACCACTAACAAAAAGCGAACGTATGTTTTTTATATGAAAGTAAATGAAAAAATGCACTTAAGCTGGCCAGTATAGAATGGTAAACTGCCGTTTAAAAAAAGGAATGCGTGCATCCAACCCAGGAGTTTTTCTATTATTACAGACAGAAAAAAGGGGAGTCAGATTTAACCTGACTCCCCTTTCCCCGGCTATTTCAAGACAGCCATTTATTCAGTTTCTTCGTGCTTTAAAGTTTGTAGTTGAGCAGCATATATGGTGAATGCTTTTTGGTCATGATTATCCAGGGCTTCGTCGATAAGGGTCATAAGCTGTGCTTCCTGCTGAGAACGGTGTACATGCTTTAAGAACAGATCTAAATAAATATCGTTCAGCAGTTTTTCCGCTTCCGTGATTTTTTTTGTTTGAGCCATCGCTTTCATGAAATCAGCATAAGAATAATAGTTTTCCATTCTTCCTCACCCCGAATGCTTTTCATTAGTATACATTAGCGGTATAGAATAAATCAAGATTTATTTGAAAATTCCGATGAAATAGAAAAAATTTTATTTTCAATCTAATGAGCATTGCGAAATTTCCATTTTTTATTATAATAAGGTATGTAAAGTAAATTAAGGGGGTTATTTTTCATGAGCAAAAAGAATCATAGACCGTTCTCGTATACCATCTGTGCAAATACGTATGCTCTTTTACCCTATACGGATGGCCACCGCACATGGATGCGAGTGATTGAAGACCGAAGCGAGTTAGTGGTTGAAGAGGCGGTTTATAAAACAGTGACCACTTCCTGCCGTTTCTATCGCGCTTCACTTGAAAGTGCTACACTCTATGCCCAAAAAGCAGTCGGCGTAAAACATAAACCCCCTATCATTATCGGCGAGTATTACGGCAACCCACTGATTTTCTTCCCGACCCACTCTCCAAAGAACAAGGAATGTGTCTGGTTCAATTATGACGCCGTCGATCTGATCGAAAGTGACAGCAGCGGCAAAGGCAGTATCATTTATTTAAGCAACAGCGAAACGGTTTATTTGGACGTATCACCCATTGCCTTGCGTAACCAGCACTCTTTTGCCGGTTCACTCCGCCGCTATTTCAAGAAGGCGCAACGAGTCCACAATCATCCAATGGCCTATGTAACGAAACGGACCTTTCCACCGCGGAAACAGCAGCCACGTGATTAAGTGTTTTTTCACACCACGAAAATCTTCCTAAAATATTTTCACCCCCATTGCCGCACAGCCTCTTCCTATGGCGATTCTGCATATGGACCGTCGTCTCCTTCAATTCTGTCCGCTCCTATTTCTCTAGGTTGTACATAAATCAGATTCCCGTACATCGAACAGCACAAAAAAGAGTCTCCAGCCACAGTCAGGTTAAATGACTTCAGGCGGAAACTCTTTTTTCATTGGCCAAATTCTACACCATAAAGGAGCTTGTCCATTCCTATTTAATCGATCGATACACCCATAAAGAGCCCACAAAAAATACCGATGACACCCATAGGTAAGGTTCATTCCAAAACCAGACCGATACAGAAATACCGGTGAATGACAGGATGGTGAAAATTCCTGCAAACATACGTGATTGCAAGTCGCGCCGGTATTCGCGTTCACGCCCGTCGCGATTTTCGTAATAGCGGCGGAGACGTTCCGGCTCTTCCAGGTAATTAATGACTTTCTGCGGCAGCACACGCAGCGGTCCGGTAGCGTTCAATACCCAGCGCAGGACATCTTCTTTACCGAAGATTCCTTTGCCTTCTTTCTGCGAGGAAGCCCATTCCAATATTCGTGGACGAGCCAGAGCCAATAGATCCACATTCGGATCCAGCACATGCAGGACGCCGACAAAAATGGAAGCAGCCCGGCCGAAAAAGGCGAATTCCGCCGGTAATTGAACCGGCTGGGTCCGGACGATTTCCTGCATGTCGTTAAGCAGTCGCTCCACCACAAAGCTGTCCATCTGCGACAGCTCGTTGGACTCATAGGCCGCTACGAGCCGGGAAATGGCGTCGCCGAGAACTGCGCGATCTGCTTGTGGCAACAAGAACCGCAACTCTTCCAACGAGTCCAGGACCTGATCGTAGTTTTTGAAGATGACCCCTTCGGCCGCACGCAAGACTGCTTGAGAATCCTTTTGGGTGATATTGCCGATCATTCCAAAATCGATCAGCACGATGCCGCCATCCGGTTCCAGCAGGATGTTGCCTCCGTGTGGATCTGCGTGGAATTGTCCACCGTACAAAACCTGTTCCAAGAATAAAATAAAGAGGCGTTCTGAAATCTCATGGCGATCCAATTCATTTTTTTCAATGAATGCCAGGTCTGTAATGCGTGCACCTTCAATCCACTCCATCACCAATACACGGCGTGTTGTAAATTCATCAAAATAAAGCGGGATGCGGACGCCTTCCATCGCATCAAAACGATCCGCAAAAGCACGGCCATTTTGGAGTTCTTTCAGAAAATTCAACTCAGCGCCGATCGTCTCAGTCATTTCCACATATAGAAGTTTGAAGTCGATTTGTTTGGCAAACGGAGTGAATTTTTCAGCCATCCAGATGACGATGCGGATAGCCTTGAAATCTGCGCGCAAAATCCGGTCCGTGCCGGGACGTTGGACTTTAACAGCGACCTCCATCCCATTTTTCAATACCGCTTTATATACTTCACCGATTGAAGCCGAAGCAACAGCTGAATCCGATAGGTGATCCAGATAATTCGTGTGGGGCGTATTCCATTCCTGTTCAAGCACAGAGACGATGCTCTTCTTTGGAACAGATGGTACGCGGTCGGTCAAGCCTTCCAATTCCGCAAGAAACGACGGCGGCATGATGTCCGCCCGCGTTGACAGGAACTGGCCAAGCTTGATCATCAGTCCACCCAGCTTTAAAGCCAGGTTCTTATATTCTTTTGCTTGCTTTGTGATCATATCATTCCATCTTTTTTCAACCAGTGGATTCCAATTGCCGCGATTTCGCCGTTGGAAGAACGTCACTTGTAAAAAGATTTTGACTGCCAGCCAGACAATCCGGAAGATGCGGATAAATGTAATTTGATTCATAAGTGCAGTCCCTCCCATGGATTTCATTATAGAGACTGATGGCGAAATAGTCCAAAAAGTGGTATGTTTTTAACGGATGGAACGATACAAGGGGGATGAAAATGGACACAATTCATTACGAACAACGAAATAATTTAGCATTTATTACATTGAATCGACCAGAAGCATTGAACGCCTTCAATTATGATATGCTCCTCGAACTTGGCCAGGTCGTGGAAGCAATCCGCATTAATCCGGATATCCGCGTCGTGGTGTTTACAGGCGCTGGTGAAAAGGCCTTCAGTGTGGGAGCTGACTTGAAGGAACGCAAAAACATGACCGACGATCTGGTCAAACGCAATATCTTCAAAATCGGTGAGGTTTTTTCTACGATCGAGAGTTTACCGCAGCCGACGATCGCCATGATGAACGGCTTTGCGTTTGGCGGCGGCATGGAGTTGGCGCTGGCATGCGATTTCCGGATTGTGGATGAAGATACGCTTCTTGGTTTGACGGAAACCAGTCTAGGGATCATTCCAGGGGCTGGCGGCACTCAGCGTTTACCGCGTTTAATCGGTGAAACCAAAGCACTGGAATTGATCTTGACTGCCCGTCGCCTAAATTCGGCTGAAGCGTTGGAATATGGACTGGTGACACGTGTGGCAACACGAGACCAGCTAGCGGATGTGACCGGTGCCTTTGCCGATTCAATCCTTGCCAACGGTCCGGTCGCGCTTCAACAGGCAAAATTCGCCATCAAAAATGGCATGAACACCGATTTGCAGACTGGCCTTCAAATCGAGCGCAAAGCTTATGAAATCACCATTCCGACAGAAGACCGAGCTGAAGCGCTTGTCGCTTTCGGCGAGAAACGCAAACCGGTATTCAAAGGAAAATAAAACGGAGCAGCTTTTATCAGCTGCTCCGTTTTTTTGTTTACAGGTATTTTTCCATCCAACCGGTAATCTGCTCCAGACGTGCAAAGCGGAGGTTCGGTTTGCCGGTCCGTGATAAATTGTGGTCGGCCTCAGGGAAACGGACAAATTCCGTTTCTTTTTTCATGCTTTTCAGTGTCACATACAATTGTTCCGATTGCTCGATCGGGCAACGGTAATCATTTTCAGAATGAAGAATCAGCAAAGGCGTCTCGACATTTTTTGCGTACTTTAGTGGCGAGTGCTGCCATAACTTATCCACATCCGTCATATCCGCACCGATTTGCCAATCACTGAAATAATAACCGATATCCGACACGCCGAAGAACGAAATCCAGTTGGAGATGGAGCGTTGGGTCACGGCTGCTTTAAAGAGATTGGAATGGCCGACGATCCAGTTGGTCATGAAGCCGCCATAACTGCCGCCTGTGACGCCTAAACGGTCCTCATCAATCCAGCCATTCGATTCCACGATTTGGTTCACTGCGTTCATGATGTCCTCATAATCACCGCCGCCGTAGTCGCTGCGCACCGCGTCTACAAATTCCTGGCTGTAGCCATGGCTGCCGCGCGGATTGACATACAGGACCCCGAAGCCGCGTGCTGCCAGCAATTGCATTTCATGGACAAAGGTATTGGCATACATCGCGTGGGGGCCGCCGTGAATATTAATGACCAATGGATATTTCTGACCTTCCTGATAGCCGTATGGCTTCATCAGCCAGCCATGGACTGCCCAGTCTTTCGCCCCTTTTGTAATGATCGGCTGTGCTTCGGCCAACTCCGTCTCTTCCAGGAATTCCTGATTAAAGTGAGTTAAAGCCTCGCGTTCACCCGTAGCAATCGTTAAACGGTATAATTCACCGGGATTGATAGGATTACTGATAGCCACTACCGCAAATTCGCCGGTCCGGGAAATATCATAACCATAAATGTGTTCCATATCAGGAGACGCTGGGAAAATCATGCCATCAAGCGACGCAAAATACAGACGCACATCCCCCATCGTCGAAACCTGGAAATACAGATGATCATCTTTCGTCCAGACCACGTCCGGTGCAGCAGCACCTTGCTGATGATCGGCCACCACATAGTCACCGACAGGTACATCGAGCGCTTCAGTCAAGCACACGCGTGTTTCGGCTTTTAAATCCGCTACATAAACTTCTGTATGCGTCGCATTCTCATATTGCCGGGTATTGCCGACAAATGCGACTTTCGAATCGTCATGCGAAAATGCCGCACCACCGAAATAGCCTTCTTCTTCTATTAAAACCGACTCTTGTTTTGTCTCCACGTCATAGATGTAAAGAGGCTGGCGGAAGACAAAATCCAGGTTTTCTTCACGCGTTACACCATAAATCAATTTCTTTCCTTCATGCGATACGGCTTCCAGGCTGTAGTGAAATTTTCCTTCTGTCAGCTGCTCCACTTTCTTCGACTCAAGCTCAACCGACCCGATATGGCGATGGAATTCTTTCGGCAGCAAGCCCATGCCGTCCATCTTGTATTTCATCTTATCCACATGGTAAGGTTCCGGCTGTTTCTTTTCTTCTTTTTCTTCCTTATCCGTGAAGGTCTTCCCTTCCTTCGTTAATGCATTAAACCAGATTTTTGTTCCGCAAGGCGACCACTCAAATCCGTTGACCCCTTTTTCGAAATCCGTCAGCGAACGGGCTTCTCCGCCTTCAGCAGACATGACAAACAATTGATTTTTCTCATCCCGATCCGATAAAAAAGCGACCGCTGTTCCATCGGCCGACCAACGCGGGGAGCTCACCCGTTCCTTGGCGAACGTCCATTGGGTCTGCTTGCCTGTTACCAGGTCGATATGATGGAGATGGGCTCTGTATGTATTTTCCTCTTCATCAATTTGTGTATGGACAAATACCGCCTTTTTTCCATCCGGTGAAATCCGGGGATCTGTTACTGACACTAACTTCGTTAAATCCTTAATTTCCATCGCTTTTTTCGCCATTCCATTTCCTCCTCGGATCCAACTATTTCGAATTTCGTAATACTGCTCCTTAACTATAATAAAAAATGTCAGTTTTTTCAATCAAATTCCACTTTATGTGCAGCTTGATAAAATTAACACAACAAGGCAAAAGCAAGAGACTCCAGGAGAAACCCCGGAGCCTCTTGCTTAGAACTAGTTTTCGCCTTCTCGTTACAATGCAAACTTATTTCTGCATCGCCTGGTCTTTTAGTGAACGGCGCAGGATTTTCCCGGTCGTGTTTTTCGGCAGTTCATCCAAGACTTCAAATTGTCTTGGCACTTTGTATTTCGCTAGATGTTCTGCACAATATGCCTTCAAATCTTCTACTGACACTGACGGGTCCTTCAAGACAACATAAGCGTTGACTTCTTCACCGAAATCCGGATCTGGCAAGCCGACAACCGCTGCTTCCAATACCGCTGGGTGAGCGAATAGGACTTCTTCGACTTCACGCGGGTAGACATTATAGCCACCGACAATGATCATGTCTTTTTTGCGGTCGACAATATAGAAATAGCCTTCTTCATCGACACGGGCCAAGTCGCCTGTGTACAGCCAGCCGTCACGAATCGCCGAAGCGGTTTCTTCCGGCATTTTGTAATAGCCTTTCATGACATTCGGTCCACGGACAATCAACTCACCAACTTCATTCGCAGCCACTTCCTCGCCAAGCTCATTGACGACTTTGTTTTCCACATTGATGATGGATGTACCGATCGAGCCGGCTTTCCGCTCACGGTCAATCGGGTTGAAGCAGGTAACAGGCGAAGCTTCCGACAAACCATAGCCCTCTGAAATGCGGACATTGAATTTTTCTTCAAAACTATGCAGCAAAGCGACTGGCATAGCGGAACCACCAGAAACGGCTAAGCGAACAGAGGCGAAGTCTGCCGGGTCGACATCCGGTAATTGATTCATAAAATTGAACATGGTCGGAACTCCCGCAAAAACACTTGCTTCGTATTTCTTGATCGCTTCGAATACCTCTTTCGGATTGAAGCGAGGCACAAGTACAATGGTCGCTCCTTGCAGCAGAGGAGCATTCACAACAACAGTCAGCGCAAACACATGGAACACCGGTAACGTCGCAATCACCCGGTCGTTTGCTCCAATCTGCAGGTATTCTCCTACATCACGCGCATTCGAATACAGATTCTGATGCGTCAGCATGGCGCCTTTCGGTTTCCCAGTTGTACCGGACGTATACAAAATAACCGCATTATCCTCTGCTTTCACTTCCGTAAATTCAGCATGCGGCGCTGACTTACTCATCATGCCCGTAAAGGAATGGACTTTCCCTTTTACATCTTCAGGAAGCAGCGCCATTTTTTCAGGTGTCGCCGGATCTGTCTCACAAATAATATACGATGCTACTACAGGCAGTGCTTTATGCGCTTTTTCCACCAGCGGCAGCAGGGCGTCAAGTGCTACTACAACTTTTGCATCGCTATTGTTGACTATGTAAGCGATTTCATCTGGGCTGTAAATAGGATTGATCGGAACTGCTGTAGCTCCCAAACGCATTGTCGCGTATAAAGAAATCAAAAAATGTGGTGTATTGCTCAAAAGAAATGCGACATGGTCCCCTTTTTCCACGCCCAACTCTTTTAAAGCACCTGCAAAAACCGCTATCGCCTGATCGAATTCTCCATAACTCGTATCTTTACCCATAAAACTATAGGCGACTCTGGCAGAATCCTGTTCTGCAATTTCATGAACGCGTGACATTAAATCCATTTCCATCCCTCTTTCGTGTTGAATGAATACTCATTCATATTTCGAGCTGTTTTCATTATAAAATAAATCTTCAGACAATACAACAGACACCGTAAAATTACGGTGCCTGAAGGTGGGCGACATAGCGCCAACGAATCAAAAAGAAATATAAAATTTGTGCAACTGTAAAGCCGCCCAGGACAATAGCCATCTCGCTGAGAATTGACAGTTCGGCGAATTCTTCCCAAACAACCTGCAGCGAAATAAAAGCAAAGGCACTGTGAAGCAACGCCAGTCCCCATGGCAAAAAGAATTGGGGAATCAATTGGCGATTGATGATTTTCCCCAGTTCCTTATCCGTCATACCCAAGCGGATCAGCAATTTGTACTGCTTACGGTCCCGTTCAAGACCTGTATACAATTTAAAATAGATGAAGCTGCCGGCTGCCAAAAGAAAGACGGCTGCCACCATGACCCCGATAAACAGCAGCAAAGCGAACGAGGATTTGAACCAGCGGTAATCATCCCCTGGATTTTCAAAGAAGAAATTGACACTGCTGAAATCAGCGTTTTCCACCGCTTCACTTACAGTCTCTGTTAACCGGTCGCCGATATTGACTGTTTCTGTCCAATTCAAAACATCAAATGCATAATAGGAAAAATCCGACTTCCCTGGTCCATACCCGAGTAGAGGTTCATCAATTGCTTCATAATCGGCATCGCTGACAACGATTGTATTGATATTCAAGGTATGCATTGGAAACACGACATGCGGATAAGTTGAACGGATCGATAAAGACACACCACTTTCGAACAATGCCGTGTCGACGCTCGTGCTTTCCAGCTCCTTTAAAGAATCCAAGGAAAACGGCACAAACATCCCTTCACCTTCTTGCAGTTCCGCCGGTTCAAAATCAAGCGCAGCCGCTAAACGGTTAAATTCGGACAGGGATAAGATATCGACATCGTTTCCGGTGGCCTCTGAGGTTTGGCGCTTGACCGTCAACTCGACCAAATCATAAGACAATTGTTCATTTTCTAATTGGCTGGTCAGGCGCTCGATATGTTCGGCTTCCTGTTCGTTTCCATCAAAGGAAATATAGACGAGTCCAAGTGGATTCGACTCACGGAAATCACCTGTGTAGGACATGAAAGACGCTAATGTTCCCACTGTCAAAAAGGCAACGGTCGACACGATGGTGACGATGAAGAACATTTGCGCACTGTCTTTCAGTTTGACCGAAGCCTCTGCCAATGAAACCAACCGCGTTTTTTCCCAGTAAACATTCTTTTTCCGTTTATACAGCCGCAACAAGGAATGCAGAGTATGGGTAAAAAACAGATACGTACCGAAAGTGGCAAGTGGCGGAACGATGAAAACCATCTGGTAAACAGTGCGGTCCGACACATTTGCAGCAAATGTATAAGCAATAACTAAAAAAACAACTCCCATGATGGATAGCGCCGTCGACGATTTCGTCTCTTCCTCCACTTTCCAGAAGCCCTGCAGCAAGTCCACCACGCGTTTGGTTCGGATAAAGCCGACACTGACAAAAGATATGATGATGAACAAACTGGCAAATGCTGCAATCGTCAGCAGGAACGGCTCCCATGAAACATACAGCGGCAAATCATCCAATTCCATGATTTCCCGGCCAATCATGAAAAAGAATTTTGAAAAAGCAAAGCCGAAAGTAATGCCCGTGACAGTTGAAACAGTCCCGAGAATCAGCATTTCAAAGAAAATCAATTTGTTCAATTGTTTTTTGGTCATCCCTAAATGCATCAATACTCCGAATTCCTTTGATCGTGCCTGCAAAAAGGCGCTCATCGAATAAAACAGGAAAAACAACGTAAAAATATAGAGCACGACTTCGGCAATCAGCATTCCCCGTATTGCCAATAGCCGCAATCCTTCCTCTTCAAATGCAGGATGGAAAATAAACATCGAGTAGACGAAAAACACCATGACTGAAACAACACTGGCTAAAAAGAAAGCCGCATAGTTTCTTCGGTTGCGGACAACGTTATGGTAGGCGAGTTGCCGAAAGGTCATTCACGGATCCCCCCAGCAACGAAAGAACATTCAAAATCCGCTGATAAAAGGTCTGGCGCCGTTCATCTCCATAGATTTCATTGAAGAATTCACCGTCTTTGATGAAGAGGACGCGATCGCAATAGCTCGCAGCAATCGGATCATGCGTCACCATAATGATCGTCGTCTCACTGTCATTGGCCGCATTCGACAGAATCTCCAATACGTCACGTGATGATTTGGAATCCAGATTGCCGGTCGGCTCATCAGCCAATATGAGAGCCGGCTGATGAATGAGCGCCCGGCCAATGGCTGTACGCTGTGCTTCCCCTCCCGAAATTTCATTGGGTTTCTTGTGAAGGATCGATGTCAGCCCCAAACGTTTGGCAATGACTAGCACTCTGCGTGCCATTTCATCAATCGGCACATAATCAAGCGTCAGCGGCAGCACCAGATTTTCTTCAACCGTCAGCATCTGCAGCAGATTGAAATCCTGGAAAACAAATCCTAACTGCCTTCTGCGAAACAGCGCCAACTCATTTTTATCCAGCAAATGCGGATTGATGCCATCTATTAAAATCTCTCCGGAAGTCAACGAGTCGATGGTTGAAATCAAGTTCAACAAAGTTGTTTTCCCGCTGCCTGAAGGTCCCATCACCGCCAAAAATTCACCTTTTTCCACTGTGAAGCTCAACTGGTTGACTGCCCGGTGCGTCACTTTTCCCTCGTATACTTTTGTCACTTCGTCGATTTTCACTATTGTCATCGTTTTCCTCCTGTGTTGCAAAATCTTGGTTGAAGAACAGTACAGAGATCGTCGTTCCTTCTCCCTGAACAGATGAAATCGACAGTTCATGGCCCAGCTTGCGGCAAACTTCATTGGCCAGATATAAGCCCATTCCTGTGGATTCCCCTGTTTTCCGTCCATTTTCTCCGGTGAAGAAGGCTTTTGTTATGCGAGGCAAATCAGAAGCTGGTATTCCAATCCCTTCATCGCGAATCGTCAATAAAGTATTGCCATTGGCACACTCAGCTGTAATGAATACTTTTTTATTGGGTTCGAATGTATATTTGACCGCATTCGTCAAAAATTGACCGATAATGAACTTCATCCATTTCTGATCGGTCGCGACGATATGCTCTTCTCCAATCGAAATTTCCGGGTAAACGCGCTTGGAAATGAACAACCGTTTGTTTTCGGTGGCCACTTCGCTGACTAATGATCGCAAAGCGACCTGCTCAATCTGCATGTCCTGCTCGAACGTATCCAAACGCGCATTCATCAAAACGGTATCCAATCCGGTTTTTAGGCGGTCCATTTCTTCACGGACACTGCTCTTATCCAGTTCCTGCTCTTCCTGCAGCAACAGGTGCATGACCGATAAGGGTGTTTTCATCTGATGTACCCATTGGTTCATGAACTGAAGATGGCGATTCTGGGTAGCGTATAACGACTGTACTTCATGCTGATACAGGCGATACAGTTCCTGGAGGTAAATCTCGTTTTGAATCTGTTCGGGAGATTTCCCTTCGCGCTGCAGTGCATGCTCCATGCTTTGCGGCTTCGCCAAAATCCGTTGGTAATACTGATAGCGTTTAACAAAACGCGCCGCCAGAAACGTCAGCACCAGCACGCTGCTGATGACAAATGAATAGATGGCCGTATCCACATTGCGGAAGCCATCCAGCCAATACAGCATCATGATGAACGCCACTAGCACGATTTGAAAGACAATGAATGCTGCATGCTCTTTCAGGAATAATCGCAGCATCAGGCTTCCTCCTCATGGAGCAGAAGGCGGTATCCGGCCCCTCGTACAGTTTCAATGGCAGATAACACGTGGTAGTCGGAAAGTTTTTTCCGAACCCGCGTCATGTTGACATTCAATGTATTTTCATCCACGAATGACTGGTCATCCCATAATTCCTCGAGCAGCTGCTCACGCGACACCACCTTCGGGTAATTGGCCAGCAAAAGTTCCAGTATCGTGCATTCTTTTTTCTGCAATGGAATGGCTTCGGATTTTACATGCAGCTCCATCCGTTCCATGAAAAGAACAATACGCCCGGCCTTAATCGATCGCTCTTCCTGCTTTGGCGCATACTCGCCATAAGCTCTGCGCAGATGACTTCTTATTTTTGCAAGGACGATTTCATAGTGGAAAGGTTTCGTAATAAAGTCATCCCCGCCATTTTCCAAGGCGAAGACCTGATCCATTTCTCCTGAACGGGCAGAAATGAATAATATCGGACAAGTGGTTTGCTGCCTAAGCTGGCGGCACCAATAATAACCATCATAAGAAGGCAAATTAATATCGAGTAAAATCAAATGGGGATCAAAAGCTTCGAATTCTTCGATGATTTGATCAAAATCTTTTGCGGTTTCCACTTCATAATGATATTTCCGCAAGGTCTCTGCCAACAACTCCGCAATTTTCAAATCATCTTCTACAATGAAGATCCGTTGAACAGCCACAATGATTCCCCCTTTCCTTTTTCTTTCCATTTTAACAAAAGAGCCTGCATAAATGCAGGCTCTGGAGAATTCTTAATAAATTAATTTTAAAAACTCTTCTGTCGTGATGCCCCCAAGAAGTTTGGGAATGTCGATTCCTGCAATCGCCTCATCCAAAGAAGCCCGTTCGTATTTCGAGCCGATGATGGCCTGTTCTATTTCAGATACGTCACCGACGCCGAAAAAGTCGCCATAGATATTGGCATCCTGGACAATGCCCTTCTCTACCTGCAGGCGGACATCGATGCCGCCTACCGGGAATCGGTGGGAATGTTTGATGTTGAACTTAGGCGACTTGCCATAATTCCAATCCCAATTGCCGTAGCGTTCGTTCGACAACTCGTGGATGTTCTTCCAATCTTCGTCCGTCAATTCATAATAACGGACATTTTCTTCACCCTCAAAAATCGAATGCAGAATCGCGTTGCGGAATTCCGCCACTGTCATCGGCTCTTTCAAAAACTCGGAAATATTTGCGACACGGCTGCGGATCGACTTGATGCCTTTCGACTCGATTTTTTCTTTGCTGACTTTCAGCGCAGATACGACCGCGTCCACTTCAGTATCAAACATCAACGTGCCGTGGCTGAACATCCGGCCTCTCGTTGAGAACTGTGCATTGCCCGACACCTTCCGGCCTTCAGCCATCAAATCATTGCGTCCAGAAAGTTCCGCATTGACGCCTAGGGTTTGCAGCGCTTTGACCACAGGCTCTGTGAACTTACGGAAATTGCGGAAACTGTTGCCGTCGTCCACTGTGATAAAGCTATAATTCAAATTTCCAAGATCATGATAAACCGCTCCGCCACCGGATAATCGGCGAACCACATGGATGCCATTGGAATCCACATAATCGGTATTGATCTCTTCTGACGTGTTTTGGTTCTTGCCGATGATGATGGAAGGTTCATTGATATAGAACAGAAGGAATGGATCTTTTTCAACATCCATTGTTTTCAGCAGATATTCTTCAATTGCCAGGTTAATTCTCGGGTCTGTAATGCCTTTATTGTCTACGAAATACATAATCTCTCTCCTTTTGGCTGCGTTCCTTTATTTAGTTTAACGGATTTTTCAAATAAATTCACGGTTAAGGGTTGACGAATCCAAACTGTTATAATACACTGTTTTAAACACCAACAGTACTATAACAAAAGGAGATGGAAGTTATGATTGAAAACGTAGTTGAATTTTTCAAGAACTTGCCCCCGAAACAGTGTGCGTCTTGTGGAGAAAAAATGGAAGAGCAACATGAATGTTATGGTACTCAATGTGATTCCTGCAACGAATTATAAGATCAAATAAAACATACTTATAAAAAACGAAGCAGCGCTAAGTGGCGCTGCTTCGTTTTTTGTGTTGAATTTTTGTGTTAAATAGATTTAGAATAATTTGAGTAGGTTGGAGAAATCGCTTCAGACGTATTCATTCAAGGAGTGATGAAAAAATGAGTTGCACTTATGCTTTTCGCCTGTGAAAAGCGGGCATGTCGGAGAAGCGCAACGGATCGCTTTTGGTTTGTGGACAGTCCGTGAATAATGGATTTTTCAACCACTAAACAAATTATTTTCACATCATATTTCCATAAATTCTTGTAGAAATACAAAAACTTCATGTAGAAAAGTAAAATATTAAGGTAGAAATCTTACGTCTCTCAGGTAGAAACGTGAACTGGTAAGGTAAAGCCTCGAAATCCACACACTTCCATCCCAAGCCGATCGAAGGCGCGTGCACTATCGCTGCCGAGCAAGTTTAGAACCCCAATCTACCTATCCACTCCAAACAAACCGACTCTCCTTTTATCTCAACACTCTCAGCTGAGGCGCGGCAACGGAGTGGGTGGAGCGATAAGACTGGCAGCGGCCTTCAGCTGCCCGGCTTATCGTGGGAACCCACTCCAGAGCGACCGAGGCGACTATAGAACTGCAGTAAAAATCGCCACTCCCAATCTTTTATTCACAATAAAAAGACACCGCCTAAGCGATGCCTTTGGTAATCTGTATCAATGGCCGGAATGGCCTTCCATCTTATCCATGCCCTGCGAATCCTCGCTGTCATCCGGAACGATGGAATCCGGGTCAGGGTTGCCGACCGTGATTTCCTGTTTCGGCATAACGTGCAAACTCCGTGCAGTGGTATGCGCCTGCATATAATACAAGCCCTCTTCTTCAAAACTGGTTTCCGCTTCATAAACTCCGTCTTCTCTATGCTCAGCCGGAATCATCTCGCTGTTATCGCGGTCTCCGGATTCCCATACCTCATAAACGACTTCATCTGCATCTTCCACAGCTTCGTCTCCCTGGGTCACAGAAACGGACAGCACCACTTCTTCAGCAACAGCTGCCTGCTGTTCAGTGTTGAATTCCACCATCACTTCTTCTATCTGCTCACCAGTACCAGCTGCATCCGTTCCGCAGCCAGCCAGCAATAAAAATGGCAATCCAAGCCACATAAATTTTTTCATCATGCATTTCCCTCCGTGCTGATAGATTCAGCAGTAAATCGTTCGATCAATTGATTGGCAGCCGCTTTCCCTTGGTCAACGCAGGCTGGCAATCCGAATCCTTCAAAGGAACCCCCTGCAATCTGCACCATCGGAAGCGCATCCTGCAATTCTTTTTTGGCGGAAGCAATCCGCTCTTCATGGCCCACTAAATATTGCGGCATCGCTTCTTTCATTCGGGAAACGACAGTCAGTTCAGGTTCTCCCTGAATATCCAGCAATTTATTCAGGTCTTCTAAAACCGCTTTAATAATTTCCTTATCCGATAATTCCACAACCGCTTCATCACCGACCTGCCCAATAAATGAGCGATACATGGTTTTCCCAGTCGGTGTTAAGCTGGGCCATTTTAAGTGTGCTGCTGAACACGCCGTAATGGTGAAATCGCTGTTTCGTGCCACTACAAATCCCATGCAATCAGATTCGGACGCTATGGCACCTTCCGGAAAAGCGATGGATACCGTTGCAATCGAAGTGGAGGGTATGCCTTTCAGGCCCTTCAATAAGCCCAAAGGTTCAAAGATCGGCAACAGTTTGGCATGCGGTAAGGCGAAAATGACACCATCCGCTACGATGGAAGCTTCATTGTTCAGCTTCAGCTTCACCTGGTTTTGCTGCTGTTGCAGGCTTTCCACTTTGACGCCTTTTAGAATGGTACAGTTTTCAAGTTCTTTTTCCAGCGTATGTACCAGTGTTTCAAGTCCACCTGTAAACGTTTGGAATAAGCCTTCTTTTACGGTATTGAAGGGGCGGGAATCCGCTACTTGATTTTTCTTTAAGCCCCGTATTAAACTGCGGTGCTGGCGCTGGGCATTAAGCAACTCAGGAAACGTCGCTTTTAAACTCAAGCGGTCAATATCCCCAGCAAAAACGCCTGAAAATAATGGTTCAATTAAGTTTTCGACCAACTCATTGCCGAATCTGCGCCTTAAAAATTTACCGAGTGGCTGATCTTCAACTACTGTCGATGCCGGCAGGACGAAGTCCCCTAAAGCGCGAGCCTTGCCAAACCAAGAGCTGATGCCGGACGTAAGGAACGAACCGAAATTCGTCGGTACGCCCATGACTGAACCCAACGGGATCGAATAGAGCTGATTCTCGACTGCCACATGGGTTTTCCCCGGGGCGCTTTGGATTAATTGGTCTTCAATCCCTAATTCTCCAGCTAATTGCTGAATGCTGTTTTTTCGTGAGACAAACGAATCCGGACCACGCTCTATTACAAAACCATCTTTATGCAAAGTCTGGATTTTCCCGCCGAGACGATGGGCTACTTCAACCAATGTGATGTCGATCTCCAAACCTTGCTCAACTGCCTGTTTTTGTAAGTAGTATGCCGCTGACAGTCCTGTAATTCCTCCGCCAACGACGACTACTTTATGCGCTTTTACGGTCACGTTTAATCCTCACTTTCACTTGGTTTATTTTTCTGCCAGCTTTCTCAATACCACATCAGCCAAACCATCGATGAACAATGGCTGGACGTTCGGCATTTCCGGACGGCGGTAGTTTGCACCGATTTCGTCGCAGACAACTTTACATTCATAATCATTGTCGAACAGAACTTCTAAGTGATCCGCTACAAATCCAACCGGTGTGTAGACGAAAGACGTGTATCCTTTTTGTTCAAACAAGTCGCGTGTCAAGTCCTGAACATCAGGGCCAATCCAAGGTTCGCCTGTTTGTCCCGCACTTTGCCAGCCGATTTCTACGTTTTCAACACCTGTAGCTTGTTGGATCATTTCAGCTGTTTCTTTTAATTGATCCGGGTAGGGATCGCCATTTGCGATGATTTTCTCAGGCAATGAATGCGCTGAAACGATCAAGCAGGATTTTGCACGTTCTTCTTCCGACATTTCAGCGAATGAAGCACTGACTTTTTCAGTCCAATATTGGATGAATTTCGGTTCTTTGTACCAGCTTTCAACTGAGGTCAATGAAATGCCTGCTTTTTCAGCTGCCTCAGCTGCGCGGCCATTATATGATTTCACAGAGAAAGTCGAGAAATGAGGCGCTAATACAATTGAAACGGCTTCTGTGATGCCATCTTTTTTCATTTCTTCCACGCCGTCTTCAACGAATGGTTCGATATGCTTCAAGCCAAGATACATTTTAAATTCAATTTCGTCCTGGATTTCGTTCAAACGCTGACATAGGCCCTCTGCTTGGTCTTGCGTGATTTTTGCAAGAGGTGAAAGGCCGCCGATCGCTTTGTAGCGGCTGCGCAGGTCTTCCAGACTTTCTTCGCTCGGCTTGCGGCCGCGGCGAATATGCGTGTAATAGCGTTCAATATCGTCTTCTGAATATGGCGTTCCATATGCCATCACTAATAATCCCATTGTCTTCTTCAACATAATCACCTCGAAATGAATTTTCTTCTATTTTAATTTACTTTTATGAGCAGCACTGTATTCGTGGACGAATGAAGTCAAGCGCTTCAATGTATCCGGATTGACCTCAGGAAATACCCCGTGGCCCAAATTGAAAATATAGCCATCACTCTGCATGCCCATATCCAAGATCTTTTTCGCGCGTTCTTCGATTACTGGCCAGTCTGCCAATAAGTATGCTGGATCAAAATTCCCTTGAAGGGTTTTTGTCAATCCCATAGCACGTGCTTCAGAAATCGGCAGGCGCCAATCCAATCCAACTACATCCACCGGAAGTTCGTGCCATTCTTTTGCCAAATGGCTTGCGCCGACACCGAAAATCGTCAACGGCACACCTTCTGTACGCAATTCAGCGAATATACGATCCATTACCGGCTTGATGAAAATGCGGTAGTCTTCTACATTTAAAGCACCTACCCATGAATCGAAAATCTGAATCGCTTTAGCACCTGCTTTGATTTGCGCATTCACATAAGGAATGATCGTGTCTGCCAATTTATCCATCAACGCAAACCACATAGCCGGTTCCGATACCATCATCGCTTTGGTTTTGTTGTAGCTTTTCGAAGGGCCGCCTTCAATCATATAGCTGGCTAATGTGAAGGGGGCGCCTGAAAAGCCGATCAACGGTACGTTCAGTTGCTCTTGCGTCAACAAGCGAATCGTATCCAGGACAAAATCGACGTCTTGTTCAGGATTGATTTCGCCTAAGCGTTCGATATCCGCCATTGTACGGATCGGATTATCAATTACGGGACCGATTCCCGATTTGATTTTTACGTCAACGCCGATTGCCGGCAACGGTGTAACGATATCTTTGTAAAGAACTGCTGCATCGTTGTTGTACTGATCTACAGGGAGTTTGGTCACGTAAGCGCATAGTTCCGGCTGATGCGTGATCTCTTCCAATGAATATTTTTCTTTGATCTTGCGGTATTCCGGCTGCGAACGTCCAGCCTGCCTCATGTACCATACAGGTACATGATCCGTTTTTTCTCCACGCGCTGCGCGAAGATAAGTATCATTAAATGTCATGAATTTTTCATCCCTTCAAACTTCTGCTCTACTGTTTGTCTACCTATATCCGTCTATACTATAGACGTTCCGCCCTTTATTGTATAGATTCACAGCGCATTTGTCATAAATTAGACGCTTCTCTTTTCACTTGTTTGTCAAACCTGTTTCATGTAGATTTCTAGAGGGAAGGATGTATAGTAAGCAGTAAGCATATTATTAGGAGGGGTATTAGTGAATTTTTATATGACAACCGGAACATATGATTATATGAAAAAAATGCGCGACAAAAATCCAGCAGAGAAAATGGTCCTCATGCAGGGTGAAAATTCGACCTTGATGATCCATGAAACAGAAGGAAAAACGATTTTCCAAACTCCCCGTCGCTATGAAGTTGTCGACGGAACTGGTGAGCTGAAGGAAAAAGGATTTTTTGTCTTCAATAATATACCGGTCTCCGATGAAGGTCGTCCTGTTTTCGAACATCGTTTTAAGAATCGGGCAGGTGCTATTGAAAATGAGCCTGGTTATATTGCATTCCGTGTTCTGAGACCGCTCGATTCGGATACGTATGTGGTCCTGACTGAATGGGAATCCCCTGCTTTTTATGAGAAATGGAAAGAGTCGCAGGCTTTTGCAGAAGCCCATTCCGCTAAGCCTGAAAGTCCGGCCGGTTCGCAGCGTCCGAATATTTTCTCGGGTGTATCCTATATCAGTACGTATCGAGCAAAACCTGAAGAAGAATAACTCAACAAGATTTTGCACATATAAAGAGGAGGAAATTACTTGGTTTTTTTGATTTTCTTTATTTTCATAGTAGCAGCTGCATTGACTGTTTTCGCGTCCATCAAGCTGTCCCAATACGCCGATGTTATCAGTTCGAAAACGGCAATGGGCGGCATGATGGTCGGTACACTATTGCTTGCAGGTGCCACTTCCCTTCCGGAAGTGTCCACCAGTTTCTCGGCAGCCGCGATCGGCAATGCCGATATCGCAGTTGGAAACATGATCGGATCAAATCTTTTCAATCTATTTATTCTTGCGGGATTTGATTTCCTTCTCAGAAGGCGCCGGATTTTAGACCGGGCTTCCCGAAATAACATTTATACCTCCCTCCTTGGGATTTTATTGACCGTCCTGGTGATCATGGCACTTTGGCTGCGCCTGGATACTCAAATTCTGGGTGTTGGTCTTGATGCACTGATTATCGCCATCACTTATATTGTCGGTATGGTGGCCATCAACAAACTGCCTTCATTGGATCCTGAAGCAGAAGCGATTGCGGAGTCGGAAGAAGAACCCGACAATCCGAGTGCTTCGCTATCTCCGAAAGCTGCGATTGTCCGCTTTATCATCGCAGCACTTGTCATTTTAGCTGCCGGTACCGCTTTATCGATTACCGGCGACCAAATCGCCATCATCACCGGCATCGGCTCCAGCTTTATCGGCAGTTTCCTGATTGCAGCAGCAACTTCCCTTCCGGAAGCCATTTCTGTTTTTGTAGCGCTTCGATTGAGCAATGTCAACATGGCAGTCGGTGCGATTCTCGGAAGCAATATCTTCAACATGATCATCCTTGCCCTGTCTGACCCTGTGTACACTGCGGGAACTATCATTTCGGGTGTTTCCGGTGCGAATATGATCATCGCTGTCGGTGTTCTGATCATGTCCTTGCTGGCTTTGCTTTCGCTTTACCGGAAAGACAGCAAGTCTACATTATCTTACGCACTGCCATCAGTGATTATTCTCATCGTGTACTTTGCAGCATCTTATATGAACTTCACTTATTAACTAAGCAAAACAAGGCGCAGCATGACTCCGGCAAACGGAGTTGGCTGCGCTTTGTTAATTCCCGGGTTCTGAGTTGAATCCACTGAAGTCTTTTCTGCTTGACGGACGGGTGTTGCAAAGTTGCGTCACTTCTCATAATAAACAGTTAGTTATGATATGATTTTAAAAAGAGAAAGGGGTTTTGACAATGATTGATAAATTATACGCTGAGTTGGATGCTGCTTATCCTGAAATGGTGGAAATCCGGCGCCACCTGCACATGAATCCCGAGCCATCGTTCCATGAAATCAAAACAGCCCGCTACATCCGCCAATATTATGAGCAATTAAGCATCGATGTCAAACACAGTGTTGGCGGAAACGGTGTGGTAGCCACGATAGAAGGCGCTAACCCTGGGAAGACCATTGCTTTGCGCGCTGATTTTGATGCTTTGCCTATACAAGATCAAAAAGAAGATGTGCCCTATAAATCAACGGTCAATGGCGTCATGCATGCATGCGGACATGATGGCCATACAGCGACTCTTCTCGTGCTCGGAAAAGTCCTGCACTCCTTGCGCCATGAACTGGCTGGAACTTATGTATTAATCCACCAGCATGCTGAAGAACTGGTACCCGGTGGTGCTAAATCGATGATTGAAGCAGGTGTCCTGGACGGGGTCGACGCCATTTTCGGAACCCACCTTTGGTCTACGACGCCATTCGGAAGAATCGATACGCGCGTCGGACCCATCATGGCCGCTGCCGACAGCTTTGAACTGAAAATCCAGGGACGCGGAGGGCACGGCGCCAGCCCCCACGAAACCATCGACGCGGTCGTCATCGGCTCCCAAATCGTTTCGAACCTTCAGCCGCTGGTATCGAGACGTGTGGACCCCCTCGAATCTGCGGTCTTGTCCGTCGGTTCGTTTGTTGCGCAGAATCCGTTCAATATCATTGCTGACCAGGCCGTACTGTCCGGAACTGTCCGTTCATTCAAAGAAGATGTCCGAAGCCTGATGGAGATGGAGATGGAACGGGTCATTGAAGGAACCAGCATGGCCAACAACAGCCGCTATGAATTTAATTTCAAACGGGGATATCCGGCGGTCGTCAACCATGAAAAAGAAACCCTCTATATTAAGAGCATTGCAGAAGTGATTCCTGGTGTAGAAGAGGTCTATGATTGCCCGCCACAGATGGGTGGAGAGGATTTCGCCTACTACCTGGAGGAAATTCCAGGTGCTTTTTTCTTCACTGGTGCCATGCCTGAAGGCGAAGTCTATCCTCACCACCATCCGAAATTCGATTTCAAAGAAGAAGCCATGCTGCTGGCAGCTAAAACACTTGGCACTGCCGCAATCAACTTCCATAAATAAATCAAAAACAAGCCCGGCCTCTAAAAAGAGAGACCGGGCTTGTTTCAATTCTTTTTATTTTTCAATACGGCAACAGTCAGTAGAGAAACGACTAAAATAACGCCAAAAGTCAGCAAGGCGGTAATCAGTTCCCCCATCACCAATAAGACAGCTGCGGCTGCAATGCTTTGCAGGATCTGCATGGCCATGATGAGTTTCCTGACAGCCTGCTGCCTGCTGAAATGTGTCAGTGGAAACAGATTGTCCATCCGGAAATGCTGGGTATGGGTCAGTCCCTGCCAAATCTGGATCACCGTTGCAAATGCCAAAGCACCGGCAAATAAGGCGACACCAATCTGAAACGGAATAAACCAAGCCCCCACCATAATGATTGCCGTCAATCGCACCCATAAGTAAAACAATTCATCCGATCGGATAAACGTTCTCCAGACTAAAAACAGATGAGCGTTTTTCGGACCTGGCTTGATAAACCGGTAAACCCAGTTCAGCCAGCTTCTGGTTTTGATTTTACCCTTCAGATGAGGAACATCCGTAAAGTAGTTGGCGAATTGATAAAAGCGAAGCATCCGGTTTTCTTCCAAGCCGATAAAATGTTCGTAAGCAAAAGGCTTTCCGACCGCTTTCCGGGCAATCCATTTGCCGTAGAAAATGATGGCAAATAAGACAACAATGGCAATGATCAACTGTTCTTCTACATAAAAGTACACAAATAATCCAATCAGCAGAAAGCGAAGCAGCCGATCCAACCAGACACCGTCTCCTGCTCCTTGTCTCCTAAAAGCAAACTCCGTCTGGATATTCCACCATTTAATCAGCAGCAGCAAAATCGGAAAACCGATCAGGAAAGATGATGGCAGGCCATAGAGAGCGTTGACCATCGGCAATGAAACAATAAAGACGATGACCGGCAAGTACAATTGCGAAAAGAACGACCACTTCAATGCCGGCTTCAGAAATTCATCCAACTTGCTTTCCAAAGGCAAAAAATACACCGAATCCGCTTCTTTCAATAATGTGGACGGCGGACTGATGGCTAACAGCACCCCAAAAATCACTGCCAGGACAAGCGCTCCCGGGAAATCCGGCGGGATATTCTGAATCCATTCACTATAGGCGAATCCTGCAGCTCCAAGTGCAAAAAGCAGCACGACCGCAATATGGCCGGTGAAAATATATTTCAGGTAATTTTGGACTTCAGCTGTGTATTTAGTGAGCCTCCGTGACCAAACATCATGCAAATTCTTCATTTAGCTCATCCTCGGTCATCGCAATGTATAAATCGTCAAGTGACGCGTCCGGCATATTGAACGCTTTCCGCAAATCATCCATGGTCCCGCTGGCCCGCACACGGCCGTTATGAAGAAGGATGATCCGGTCGCAATAACGCTCGGCAGTCGACAAGATATGTGTCGACATCAGCACGGATGCCCCCTTTTTCTTTTGCTTTTCCATTTGATCCAATAAAGATTTGATACCCAACGGATCCAGCCCCACAAAAGGTTCATCGATGATATAAAGAGCCGGATTCACCAGAAATGCACTCATGATCATCACTTTTTGGCGCATTCCTTTCGAGAAATGCGACGGAAACCATTTCAGGCGCTTTTCCATCCGAAATTCCTTCAGGAGTTCAGCAGAACGCTTTTCAAACAGCTTCGGATCTAGATTATAGGCCATCGCAGTCAATTCAAGGTGTTCCCGCAGCGTCAGCTCCTCATACAATACCGGCGTCTCCGGAATATACGAAAAAGAGGAACGGTACGAGTCCATATCTTCTTCAAAGGTTTTTCCATTCAAACGGATCTGCCCCGATTTCGGCTGCATCAATCCGATAATGTGCTTGATCGTCGTACTTTTTCCGGCACCATTCAAACCGATCAGCCCGACAAGCTCCCCTTTTCCTATTGAAAACGTCACTTCCTGCAAGACCGGCTTGCGTGTATATCCTCCAGTCAACGCATCGACTTCCAAAATTGCCATGCATAACACCTCTTTCTATTAAACTATTGTATCAAAACCAGCTGCTGAATTCTTTTCGGATATGTCCATTGTGGTAAAATGGGGGAAATGGAGAGGATGATACCAATGACAAATTGTATTTTCTGCAAAATCATTGCAGGCGAAATCCCAAGCGTGAAAGTTTATGAAGATGAACATGTTTTTGCATTTATGGATATCATGCCATTGTCTAAAGGGCATACCTTGCTTATCCCCAAAACACATCGCGAATTCGTCTATGACCTTGCGCCGGAAGAGGCAGCCAATCTGTTTTCCGTAGCACCTAAAATTGCAAAAGCCATCAACGAAACCTTCCAGCCTGAGGGCATGAACCTGTTGAACAACAATGGTGCGAAAGCCGGACAAAGCGTTTTCCATTTTCACCTGCACTTTATTCCCCGCTACGGCGAAAGCGACGGATTTGGCGCAAAGTGGATGACGAAAGAAAAGGAATTCACTTCTGAACGCATCCAGGAACTTGCGGAAAGCGTAAAAGAAAAATTAGCCGCTGACGCTTGATTTTCTGAAGTGGACAGGATAGAATCAGTATAAGTTTTTCGCCGGCGGTCATGAGGACACGACCGGGAAAAAGAAACTAGCACAGAGCTGAGGAGAGATGAGAAATGAATACGAAAAACCTAGTTTTAATGGCGTTGCTGGTCAGCGTCGGAGCCACTCTTTATGTGGTGATTCCAGGCATCAATGGCGGAATGAAGCCCGATTTCATGTTGACGATGATGTTTGTCGGCATTCTTTTATTCCCGAATGTTAAAAACGTGTTTTTATTGGCGGTAACGACGGGTGTCCTGTCTGGACTGTTTTCTACATTCCCAGGTGGATTCTTCCCGAATATCATCGATAAGTTTATCACGGCTTTTGTTTTTCTTGCTTTGGTGATGATCTTGAAGAAATTCATTTCTAAACTACCAGTGACTATTGCCCTTTGTGCAGTTGGAACTTTATTGTCCGGAACGATTTTCCTGTCTGCAGCCATTTTTGTAATCGGCGCCAATATTCCGTTCAGCCTTTTGGTTGTTACGGTGGTCTTGCCTGCAGTATTGATGAACGGAGTCGCTTTCGCCTTTATTTATCCGATTGTCATCACATTAGTCAAGCGTTCAAAATTCGAAACGGCTGTTTCACAAGCGGCCTAAATACCAGAGCTTTTCGCCATTATTTTTGGCGAAAAGCTTTTTTTATTGAATAGTCATTCATCTTTATGTTTTAATTAGGTAAAATAAAGGAAAAGAAGCTTATAGGAAGAAAGGGGCGTTTTATACATGAAAGCATCAAGGTTTTTCTTAGGACTTGCTACAGGGTTGGCAGCAGGAGCTGCAACGGCCTTATTCTCTGCACCACAATCAGGACAGGAATTCCGTACGACGATGAAGTCATCATCAACTGAATGGAAAGAATACTTAAATGAACTGAAGGAAAAAGTGAATGGCATAAAAGACTCAATCAACCATCTGACTGAGGAAGCCAAATCACAGCTGCCTGAAGCAGTCGACGGATTGAAAGCTTCTCTCGAAACATGGACAGAGAGCACTGCTCCTGCGAAAGAGCATCTCCAGCTTGAGATCATGGCAATCCAAAACGCAATCGAAGAATTGCAGAATACCATCAGTAAAGATAAAAAAGACAATGACAATGATAAGCCTAAAAAGGAAAAAGTCGATGACGATACACAAACCGCTTAAAACAGCAGCCTTCGGGCAGCTGTTTTTTTTGTGGGATATCTTATTCCCCCATTCAAAACTAAAAACGCAGTTTTCGGAACCTTCAATCTGTGAAAATAACTATTCAATGTCAGGTCAGTGTTTGCTGCTCTGCTTTGCTGTATCCAGCTTTTTGAATAGCTGATTACAACCGTTCTTTCCTGATCGAGTATGTTTTACAGTACTTCCCTATTGCTTTTGTAAATTATTTTACTATTCTTACTTTAATTACGTTTGCTTTACTGCTATAATAAAGAAAATATTTCGGAGGAAAGTTGGTGCTTGTGTGAATGAAAAGGAATATACCATGAAAGAGGCTATGCTGTTTAGCCAGCGCATCGGGCAATTGTCGAAAGCTTTGTGGAAAGCGGTGGAAAAAGATTGGCAGTTGTGGATAAAACCTTATGATTTGAATATTAATGAGCATCACATTCTTTGGATCTCCTACCACTTAAAAGGAGCTTCCATCTCAGATGTTGCTAAATTCGGCGTCATGCATGTTTCAACCGCTTTTAATTTCTCAAAAAAACTGGAAGAGCGTGAACTGCTATCTTTTTCGAAACGCGATACGGATAAGCGCAATACCTATGTACAACTGACTGAAAAAGGCGAGAAACTGATGCAGGAAATGATTGAGAATTATCATGAAACTCCGCACGCCGTTATCGACGGCTCCCTTCCATTGCGTGAACTGTATGGAAAGTTCCCTGAATTCATGGATATCATGGCCGTCATCCGAAACATTTACGGAGATGATTTCATGGAGATATTCGAAGCTTCCTTCAAAAATATCGAGAACAGATTCAGTGAAGAAAACCATGTCATTATGCACCAGGAAAGCCAGCAATAATCAGTAATTCCCCAAATTTAATTTATGGTTGCATTTCCTTATAAATCATTGTAATGTATGTATCGAATCAAAAATGAATTTATAAATAGGGGATGCACACATGCACTGCTGGAAAACAATTAATGTAAAAAAACAATATGGATTTGACCGGCTTTTCATGATATCAGCGCTTTTCGGAATCGCTGTTTTTATGGCCTCCTACATTGGGCTTGCGATTGCTTATGCCACACCTCTATCCGATCAGTATTTCCTGCTTTTCATCCTGGCTTTGCTGGCCATCTATCCGATCCACAAAATTCTGCATTTTTTGCCGATGATCGGATGCCACAAGTCCTTGAAGCTTATCATTCGAAAACAATTGAAAGTTTGTCCGGCTATTTTACTTCATATCAATGAACCGGTTCCAAAATTGCGTTTTCTTTTGTCATTGGCCACACCTTTTCTTTTCTTAAACACAGCCATTGTCACCTTAAGTATACTGATGCCTGCCTTCAGCCATTATTTCGCTATGCTTTTGGCCTATCACTGTGCGCTATGTTTGACGGATATCATCTATCTTCGCAATTTAGCGCGTTCTCCAAAGTATGCATTAATAGAAGAAACAGAGACTGGTTTTGAGATTTTAGTACCTCCAGTAGTCAGCTGATTCCTGCTTTTTCTTCCCGTCTTTGTTATACTAGGAAGTAAAGTCAGAGGGGAGGAAATCCATGATTATCGCATTCATTGTTATGTTCTCCGTGTTTTATCTTTTCCAGATCAACCGGATGACATTGGCATTAGTCACTTCTCGGGAAATCCCGGAAGAAAATCACCAAAAAATATTCCGTACCATTAACATATTGATCACAATACTACTGGTATCGTTGTATGTAGGCGTAGAATTTACACCTTAAATCACTTGCCTCCTGGCAAGTGTCTTTTTTTAGGAACTTTGCATACTGCGAATCGTTTATAGTATAGTAATTACTGCAACTATATAAGTTGAACTAAAGAATCATCATAAATAAGCCACTTCGGCGCTTTGGACAAGGCTCCCGCAATAAGCCAAGAAGACCACTCGTCTTATTGCTTCGCCGAGTCCTGAGCCGCGTCGACGCTAGAGAAAGCTCTAGAGATATGGAGCAAAACAGCGAAGACTCCATGGGGACCAAGCGAAGTGTTGAAATCCACTCGGGCGAAGAGCCCGAGTTAGTTCAGCGCGAGCCCCCAGGAAAGCGGAGCTGTTTTGCGGAATATCGGCTACTGTAGTTATTTTAGTTCAACTTATACAGATAGAAAGTTGGGAGCGAAATTCAATGAAAAAATCCTTTTTAACCATTACCCTGGCAGCATCTGTACTGGCTTTAGCTGCTTGCAGCGACAACGGTGAAAGCGAAGTCATCGTAACTTCTGATGCTGGAGATGTCACCAAAGATGAGCTTTACCAGGAAATGAAAACCTCAATCGGTGAACAGGCAGTACAGATTCTTATGATTGAAAAAGTGCTTGCTGAAAACTACGAAGTGACCGACGAAGAAGTGAATGCTGAATACGAAAGCAATAAAGAAGAACTTGGCGAAAGCTTCGATCAGTTTCTTGCTCAAAACAACCAAACAGAAGAAAGCTACAAAAAAGTCATCCGTTTGAACATATTGCAGGAAAAAGCATTGACTGAAGATGTTGAAGTGACCGACGAAGAAATCCAAGCGCAATATGACCGCCAAGGCACTGAGTTGAACGCACGCCATATTCTAGTGGCTGATGAAGAAACTGCCAACTCCCTTAAAAAGGAATTGGATGAAGGCGGCGATTTCGCTGCTTTAGCAGAAGAAAACTCAACTGATACAGCTTCTGGTGCTAACGGGGGTAACCTCGACTGGTTCGGCCCAGGAGCTATGGTTCCTGAATTCGAAGAAGTCGCTTATGGCCTTGAAGTTGATGAAATCAGTGAGCCGGTAGCCTCTGAATTCGGATTCCATATCATCCAGGTTCTTGAGAAACGCCAGGTGGAAGACCAGCCGGCATTGGAAGATCAAAAAGAAGAGATCCGTTCTGAAATCGCACTTTCAAAAGCAGACCAAGCAACCCTGCTTCCGAAAGTTGCTGAATTGATGAAAGAAGCAAATGTCGAGATCCAAGACGAAGATCTTGAAGGTGCACTGGATGATATCTTAAATCCACAACCTGCTCCTGAAGCCGCTCCTGCAGAATAATAACTGAAGATCTAAAAACTCCCGTTTCCTGTATAGGAAACGGGAGTTTGAGCTTGTAGAGAAAAGAATATTGATGTCATTTAAAGAATGAATCTACATTTCATCCTGTTTATACCGGATCCTGCGCTTCAGGCGGACGCTTTCCACGGGCTCGCGCAGGAGTCGCCGCCTTGTGCTCTGGATCCTTGAGTGAAGGGTTTTCTAGATTTGTTAGGACTATTTTTTCTAGAGCAGACTAGCAAGCTTCTCTCTTTGATTGAAGCAACATGCCCCCAACCGGGCTGGCCACGAAGACTCCTGTGGGAGCAGCGCAGCGACGAAAGCTGAAGACCCCGCAGGAAAGGCATTGGCCGAAACTTGTGAGGTCAAGCCTTTGCGACGAAGCTAGCGCAGCGATGCAGGAGCATGGTGTTCAATACAGGCTGAAGCTGAGCCCACGGAAAGCGAAGTGGCCGGACCGGTTGGGGATTATGCACCGCTATACATTTTGGTCAGAGTTTGTCTACAGTCTGAACTCCCGTTTCCAGTATAGGAAACGGGAGTTTTTCTTTAGATTTTCGGTTTATAGAATGAACGATTATCCAATGCAAAGACACGTTCGGAAAATTCGCCTTCCTTGGTTTTTCCAAGAACCCGATCCATCATCATCATCTTGGCATCGATATTGTCTATATAATGCAGGATTTCCGCTTCTTTGAGCATCGGCTTTTTCGGGCTGCCCCATTCTTCCTTACCGTGGTGAGAGAGAATGATATGCTGCAAGAGCATGACTTCTTCCCCTTCAATCTCCAGCTCTTCTGCGGCTTTCGCCACTTCCGTCACCATGATGGAAATATGGCCGATTAAATTGCCTTCCACTGTATAGGTTGTGGCAATCGGACCCGAAAGCTCAATTACTTTGCCGATGTCATGCAGAATAATTCCCGCGTACAACAGATCCTTATTCAAGCCTGGATAGATATCGACCAATGACTTGCCCAGTTTCAGCATTGAAACGACATGATCCGCCAATCCGGAAACGTAATCATGATGATTGCGCGTCGCTGCTGGATATGTCAAAAATTGCTGCTGATATTTTTTCAGCATAAAACGGGTAATCCGCTGAATTTGCGGGTTTTCCATTTCAAATAGATACTTCATCACTTCTTCCAGCAATTCTTCTGTTGATTTTTCCGATGACGGCATCAAATCTGCAATCGATTGGTTTTCCTCAGGCTTTGCCGGGCGGATGCTTTTAATGCGCAGTTGATTCTTTCCTCTGTAATTATGGATTTCTCCACCTACACGGACAATCGTTTCTGCTGCGAATATTTTTTCCTGTTCATCTTTTGTATCCCATAACTTTGCTTCAATATCGCCGCTTTTGTCTTGCAACACCAACGAAATAAATGGGTTCCCCGTAGTTGTGACTCCCTTGACAGACTGCTTGATCAGCAGGAATTCGTCGACGGTCTCGCCAACTGCACGCTGTGTAATGCCTTTAGTCATGAATGAACGCTCCTTTCGGTATTGGCCACTTTGATGATCTGCGCGTTAGGCCAAGCCTGTTGCATGCCTTCGTGGCAAGTGAAATAAATGAACTGATGCTCTTTTTGCAGCTCTGTCACTAAGTTTATCATTTGCTGCAGACGACTGCGATCAAAATGGACAAAAGCATCGTCCATAATAATCGGAAATGGATGGCTGTTCTTCATCGATATGGCTAAAGACAGCCTCAATGCCAGATAAGCCTGCTCTTTGGTCGCCTGGCTGAGCTCAGCAATACGGAAATACGTACCGTCCTGACGTTCCGCTTCGAAATACCCATCCATGTTCATCGCCAATCCTTTATAGGCACCATTGGTCAACCTATCGAAGTAAAGCTGTGCATTGTTCAGCACGGCCGGCAGTTTCTTTTCCTTCAACTCTTCCATCGTTTGGTTGATCGCTTCCACAACTGCTTTATTGATGGACCATTGCTGCGCCAACTCAGTGAACTCCGCTTTTTTCCCCTCAAATTCCTGCTGTTTTTCTTCGTAGGAGGTATCCGACAACAACAAACGCGTCAATTGCTGTTTATCCGCCTGTTCAGCCAGCAACTCATGTCGCTCTGCTTTCAGTTTGGCCAACTGGATCTGACATCTCTCCATAGCCAATTCAACATCAGCAAGCTGCCAGCCATCCGGCAATTCATTGTCTCCGATGGACTGCAATTGGCCATCGATAAGCGCAAGCTCTCTTTCCAACTGCTGTTTCCGCTCCCACGCATCTGCAGCATGATAGAAAGCGGGAACATTTTCTGCTTGGGCATATTCCAGCAAATTCTGCTGTTCTTTTTCAAGCTGCTCCCGGTAAACAGTCAAGCGACTGATTTCCTGCTCCACCCCCGCTTGCTTTTCTTTTATTTTTAGCCATTCTGCCTGCTGCTGCTTTCGATGTGCCAACTCTGAACGCAAAGCCGGCATCAGTTCACCTGCTGCCAGCTCTTTACCGCATGCCGCTTCTGCTTTCTCCAGCCATTCCTTCTGCCGCTCTTCCAGTACACGGATTTCATCTTCGATCCGCTTCAGCCGAGAATGCACATGATGCACCTTGCGGATTTTTCCGAACAATTCCAGGATCATCGTACGGCTTACTTCCGGCTGTAGGCCGATCTGCGACAGATAGTGGCGATAAGCAACTTTTGCTGAATAATCAGGTTCTGCTGTTGAATAGCTGACAATTTTCTTTTTAATGGCATCCCGTTGAGCCATCAAATGATCCAGGTGACGATCAAATTCCGCAACTTTTTTCGCAACAGCTTCATATTCGCTTTCTTTGCCGGCGTACTCGTTGAGTACCGCCTCGTATTCTGCCGATAGCTCGCCCGGCTTCTGCGTTTTGAGAAACAGCCAGATACCCACTCCGATTGCCGCTGCACCCAATACCATCAATACCGCTGAAGTTTGGATAAATCCATATGCCGCTAGAATTAACCCCAATACAATCATCATATAGTTGATTAGGGGTCCATTTCCGCTGCTGGCCTGTTGAAATTTTGATGCGGCTTTGGCTTCTGCCAATTCTGCTGAGATGGCTGGCCATTGTTCGGCAGCGAGCCGTTCTTTTCCAGGAGGCTCCCCCGCCAAAAAAGATGTCAGCTCATGCTCTGTTTGAGCCAATTTGTTTTTCTCTTCCTGCAGATTGCGCAACCGGAAACGCTGGTCCTCTTCTTCCACGTCCACATCCTTCAGCTTGCCAAGCATTTGTTCTTCATTGCTCAAAGAGACCTCCACAGCCAATGCTTGCTGTTTCGACAGGCCAAGCAGTGACAAGGTGATCTCGCAGTCTTCTGACAGTTCCGTATGCTCCTGGCGCTGTTGTTCCAGCTGTAGCCGCAGTTGATGCCAATCCGATTCACGGTTCAACAGGTTTTCCAGGATAGAGACAGGTTCTCCTGCTTCGACAGCAGGCAAACTGTTCTGCTGGTTCACCGCGTGATCCACATCGGCTTTTGTTTCCGATAGCTTGTCCATCAGGCGATCCATCTGTCTTTTGCCATCCGCTGGAAACTGTACAAGCTCCAAAGCTTGAATCTGTTCTGTTAACCTCTTTTTATCAGCAAGCAATGGAGATGCCTGCTGCCATTTCCCAAGTTTTTTCAGTTCCTGGTCTATTTGCGCTTCTTCGCTTTCACTAGTTAACAGCCGACGTTCGATTTCCCGCAGACGCTCGATAGAAGGGCCATAAAGCTCTGTCCGTTCCCGGTACTCCTTCAGCTCACCTTCAATACTGCGGAGCTCATCAGCCAGTCTATTCATCGCCGGGGTACGTCCACCCTTCTTGAACAGCTGCGCCATTTCTTTTTCCAACTGGCCTTCCAGGCGCGTCACCGCATCGATGCCTGTGGTTCCTGAAGCCAGCAGGGTACGGCTCAATTCTGTCTCACTGAGCCCTTCGAGGCCCTGCAATTCATGGATGGAAAATGAAAAAACCGCTTCAAACGAAGCACGGTCATAATTGCGCAGCAGTTGTTTGAGCTCCGCTTCTGCTCCTCGTCTGCCATCTTCAAACCAGATCGTGACATCTCCAGCAGATTTTCCTTTTATCCGCTCAATCACCAGTCTTCCATATTGCGGATCGGAAATATGGAGCTGCCCCCCGTGTTTCCCCCCGTCTTTCGGTTCATAGCGTAATTGCGTCCCGTTGCGTGCAGGAAAACCAAATAGAATCTGGATGATGAATTGCTGCATGGTTGTTTTTCCGGCTTCATTGGGCCCATAGAACAACGCCATTTGATCGGTCAGATCAATTGTCCGGTTCTCATGCCTGCCGAAGCCATAAATGATCAGTTTCTCGATTTTCATCCCGTCACTCTCCTGCCAGCATACTGCGCCGAATTTTTTGTGCGGCTGCTTGTTGAAGATCCCCGACGGATTGATCTGCCAATGGCTCTAAAAAACGACTGCTTTTCGGATGCCTGTATAAATCCTTCAACACCGTTTTCCATTCTTCTGTACTCCACCCTTCGATTGTCTGAACCAGTGTAGCCCCGAGCGGTGACAGTTCTGTTTCACTCTCTGCCTGTTGAAACTGAATCCCTTGGATCCAAATAAAATAATCCAGTGCGTCCATCGATTCCTGTAATGTTTCCAGCAATTCGCTCTCTGGAATTTCGGCCAACAGCTGAAAACTTTCCCGATCCAGCTCAGTAAACACGATATCCACAATCGCCGTACCCGCTGCTTCCCCCAATAGGCTCAGCTCCTGTCGGCAGGCATCGATCAATTCATTCATATGGAGGAGTTCTTTGACCGGAATGGCCACCTGCTCGAATTGAACGACTGACGTGGGGATGAACTCCAGGGCAGTATCCCTTTTCGACAGTGTTACATCGTAGAAGCCTTTTACGCCGGATTCCTTGCGGTGGCGTCCTTGAATGTTGCCCGGGTAAATGATGGAAGGCTCCCTGTGAAGTTCCTGGCGTTTATGGATATGACCAAGTGCCCAATAATCGTAGTGTTTGCTGAGCAGCTGTTCTTTTTTGAAAGGTGCGTAAACAGCATGGGTAGCATCACCCTCGAGGCTGCCATGCAACATACCGATCTGGTAGCTGTCCGGTGTCGCTTGGGGATAATGCTCGACCATCGATTCACTGACATGGCGTTTGCCATAGCTGAATCCGGTCAAGACCACGGGTCCTCCTGCAGTTTGCAGTTTAAATTGGGACACTGAATCATCGAATGCATGGACATTTTCCGGGAGATTGAAACGCGTCCAATTGCCGCTGAGATGATCATGGTTGCCATAACTGATGATTACTGGAATCTTCTGCTCCGCCAACTGATGCATCCCCTGTTGAAAACGGGCTTGTGCACGGATGCTGCGGTCTTCACCGTCATAGATATCTCCAACAATCAAGATGAAATCAGGCTTTGTTTTGAGGGCATGCTGAATAAGCCGATCGAAAGCATCCAAAGTGCTGTCTTTCAGCTTTTTCCACTGCTCTTTCCGCAAACCTTTCATACCGACAAACGGACTTCCCAAATGCAGATCTGCTGTGTGGATAAAACGAATGGACTCCATAATTAACCCCTTTTATAGACCGAATATTTGTTCCTATTTTACCATGGAAATCTCATAAAAAAAACTGTTTGCAAGAAACTTCCTGCAACAGCTATCTTATGGTTTCTTTAAATTGAACTAACCATTTATCACAGAAACAATTTTGTGAAAGATATTCCACAAACCAGCTCCTAAAAAACCGGTGCTCCTGCATCGCTGCGCTAGCTTCGTCCGCGGAAAGCATCCGCCTGGAGCACTTTCTCCGGTTCTTCACGCCTATTGAGTAAAAAAAGTAAATTCTTTAGTTCAACTTATATAAGAAGTCTACTTTTATAAAAGAATGGCTTTTAACTAACGCCGCTAATTCCCGATTATTTATTATTCCCTAATCGGATGGCTTTACGGATGTCCTTCAGCGATTGGGACGAGCCGTACATCAGGACGCCGCCGCGGTAGACACGGGCACCGAACCAGCCGAGGATCCCGATAGTCACCAGCATGATCGCGATGGACAACAGCGGCTCCCATAATGGCAGATCCAACATGCCGACACGCAGGAACATCACCAAAGGCGCAAAGAAAGGAATAAAGGAAGCAACGGTCACGTAACCGGCTTCCGGTATCGAAATTCCCGAAAACGCGATAAGTGAGCCGATGATGATCAAAATCATCATCGGCAGCATCAATTGCTGCACATCTTCGGTCCGGCTGACCAATGACCCCAGCAATGCGGCAAGCACCGCATACAGGAAATAGCCCAGCAGGAAAAAGAGGATGGCGAACAGGAAAGTACTGATTTTGACTTCTGAAAAGCCCATGACGCTAAAGAAGCCTTCCGTCAGATCAGTGCCGGCCGTTTTTATAGCGAAATAGCCGGCCAATCCGAAAATCATCATCTGTAATATTCCCAAGCTGCCGATGCCAGCGATTTTTGCGAACATATGCTTAACCGGCGACACACTAGAAATCAGAATCTCCATAACACGGGAAGATTTTTCTGTTGCCACTTCCATAGCAATCATATTCGGATAGTAGATGACTGCTACGTAAATCAGCATGATCAGAACGTAGACAAGCCCTCTTGCCTGACTCAGTTCTTCCTGCGATTTGGAGGATTCCGAAATAGCTTGTCGTTCAAATTCGACCGGCATGAACAATTGACCCACCTGATTATCGTCCAAACCAAGCGATTCAGCAGTCAAAGATGTATGTATGGCTTGAACTGCATTTTCAATTTCCATGCCACTGCCCATTTCGTTGGCGGATTCCGAAACATAGCGGGCGCCCAACTGGCTATTCTGCGTCAAAACCAAATAATCATCGATGGTGCCTTCTTCAATGCTTTGCTGCAGTTCTTCTTCCGTCAGAAAGGTAGGGACAGCTTCGATGCCACTGTCCATCAAATCAAGCTGGTTCTGCAGCTCAGGTACGAGTTCTGAAGTTTCATCAAGCACGTGCAGCACATTCTCCTCGGATTCCTCATTATCGAAAAGGGAGATGATGTTCGGTATATTCGCCAAAAGAAAAAAGGAGGCGACGACAATCAATGTCGTGATGATAAAGGATTTTGTTCTTGCTTTGGTCATAAACGCCTGTTTAAAGATAATCCAAAAACTATGCATGGGTTTTCCCCACCTTCGCAATGAAAATTTCCTCCAGAGAAGGTTCTTCTACCGCAAAATGGCGTAAGGTTCCCAACTCCATGGCTTTCTTCAGGAGAACTTGGGCTGCATTTTCTTCTGTAATCTGAAACAAGGCGCCCTCTTTTGTTTTAGTGAAATGATCGACTCCCTCAATTTCGCTTAAGCGGCTGAGGTCAGCGTCCATATTCAACCGCACTTTCAGCTTGCCGAATGACCGTTTCACTTCCCGAATTGAGCCTCCAGCAACTACTTTTCCGCGATCCAATATGCTCATCTCATCACATAATTCCTCAACATGATCCATCCGGTGGCTGGAAAAGACGATGGTTGCTCCCTGCTTCTGAAAATCCAGGATGGCTTTTTTTAGCATTTCCACATTGACCGGATCGAGCCCTGAAAAAGGTTCATCCAATATCAATAACGAAGGTTTATGCAAAAGCGACGCAATCAATTGGATTTTTTGTTGATTGCCTTTGGACAATTCTTCTACTTTTTTCTGGCTATAGTGCGGTACTTCAAATCGCTCCAGCCAGGCAGCCGTTTCGCGCTTCGCGTCCACTTTCGTCATCTTGCGCAGCTGTGCCAAGTAAATCAGCTGCTCTTCAACTTTCATCTTCGGATACAGGCCGCGTTCTTCCGGCAGATAGCCGATATCCGGACTGCTCGCATATGTAATGGGCTTCCCTTTCCAGCGTACTGTTCCGTGTGTAGGATCCAAGAGCCCCAAAATCATTCGGAACGTTGTCGTCTTACCCGCTCCGTTGGCCCCGAGGAATCCGTGCATCCCTCCTTCTTCAATCGACAACGAAAGATCGTCCACCGCTGTAAAATCACCGAATTTTTTTGTTACTTGTTTTACATGTAAAGCCATTTCCGGTCGCCCCTCTCTTTCTACTTATTACGAAACATCTGACGAAATGTTTCAAAAATTGCAGGACTTTTCAAAAGAAACCCTTTATACTTAAAATGAATATCCATTCAGAAAGGATTGATTCCGCTTGAGAACCTACAAATTGACTGCATTCGAACAAACAGGCAAACAGATAATGGACGAAACATTTACGGCCGAAACGGATGAGGAAGCGCGTGACAAAGGAAAAGCCATCCTGGAAGAAAAGGGGCTGACCAAACAAACGCACCGACTGGCATCACCTGCTGGTAAACTTCTTCTTTTTCATTCATAGAAATACAAAAAGCATGACGGGGATTTTCCGCCATGCTTTTTTCTGCTATTCAATAAAGGAGCTATAAAACCCCCGCTAGTCGATAGCTTTCTTCAATTGCCCTTAAATTCGGGTTTGCGTTTTTCGACGAATGCCTGGATGCCTTCCAGATGATCCGCTGATTTCCGCATGGCTGACTGTGCCTTCGCTTCCATTTCCAGCACGTTCTCCAACTCATCCACTTTCAAATGATGAAGGATATGCTTGGATGCCAATTTGGCACTTAGCGGGGAAGCAATCGCTTCAGCTGCATAGCTTTCAGCCTGTTCAATACCACGCCCTTCGGCTGTCACTTCCTCAATCAGGCCTTTTGCTAAGGCATCATGCGCTTTTAAAGTCTGCCCTGCCCAAATGATCTGCTTCGCTTTCGGTACGCCGACGCGTTCTTTCATAAAGAAATGGCCGCCGCCATCAGGCACGAGGCCGATGCCGATAAAGTTCATGGCCAATTTGCTGTTTTCTTCCGCAATCACATGATCACAAGCCAATGCCATACTGAAACCGAGCCCTGCAGATGCACCGTGTATCACAGCAATTGTAATCTGCGGCAGTGTGTAAAGCGCTTTTGCCAACCGGCTAACGTCTTTCATGACCAAGTCGATATCCATGGGATTTTCCGGATCCATCATCTCCTTGATGTCACCGCCGGCTGAGAATGCTCTTCCTTCACCACGGATGATCAACACCTGAACCGTGCTGTCCTGCAGCAGTGATTCAAAGCAATCCGCCAATTCTTTCATCATCGTGCCATTCATCGCATTCATTGATTTCGGCCGATTCAGAACCAGTTGGCCGATACGCCCTTGTTTCGTTAATTCAATTGTCTCATACATAAAAAAAGACACCCCTTCGTAAAAATGAATTTTCATTCACCTTTACGTATTCGGTGTCTCTCTTTTAAAACCCTTTATTTCTGTAAAATTACATGCTTTCGTATAACGACTGCACCGGTTTGATCAAGACACGGTTCACTTCTTCGATCATTTGGCTCAATCCCATTTCGGCTTCAAGCATTGCCAAAATCTTTTCGTTCTGCTGAGCTGCTTGTGCAGTGCTCTGCGCGTTCATCATTTCTTCTTCAGTGATTTCTTCACCTTGTGTCTGTTTTTGCTGAAGAGAGATCTGTAAGTCGCGGAAAGTCTTGAACAATTCGTTCGCTTCGTTGTCTGCAGTCACTTGCGCCACAGCCTCTTCCAATTTCTTGAACTCATCTGTCGCACGGAACGTGCTTTCCAATTTGTTGATGTCGTCGTAAATGTTTACTGCCATTTTCATCAATCTCCTTCTGTAGTCAGTTTAGTACCATGACGAAAATCCCTTGGAAGATTCCGATGAATCCTCCCAGAAAAGCGCCCAGTACGGTAATCATCTTAAATTCTCTCCGTGAAATCCCAAGCACCAATTCTTCCAGGCGGCTGAGCGGCAGAGAATCGACTTGCTCTTTCACCATACCTTCCATATCGATCTTCAATATGGTTTCTTCCAGTTTATGCTCCCCTTGCTCGAAGACAAAGTCTGTCACAAGTGGAGTTATATTGACACTTGTCCATTCTAACCCTCCAGGCCAAGTCTCTGCAAGTGTTGCGTTTAAACGCGTGGATACTGCTGCTTTTTCACGGACATACTGCTTCACTGCTGCCAAAGCCGTGTCAAAATCAAATTCCTTCAGCAATTCATCGACTCTGCGGTCTTGCACCTTTTCCCATTCACTGAACGCCAAGGTTCCAATGAGTTCGAACGTTCTTGGTGAGTTGAGGAATTTGATGATTTCCGGTTGGATGCGGTCAACCAAAGGCTTTGACTCACCCAGCAACGAATGCAGCATATGGCCGAAACGCCCGCGCGATTCCAGAAATTCGTCCAACAACGACTTGATGGTCTGCCTGCCATGCGGCGATTCGAAATAGGTCGTACCTTGATCGATTGCGTACTGCACACCTTCAAAAAGTTTTGTCTCAGTTTCCGCTTTCCAGTTTTCGGGCATGAGTTCTCGGATGGTCTTGCCCGCAATATAGGCTTGCAGCGAATCCTTCTGAAGTTCGACCAATTCATCCAGCTTTGCCTCGATTTTACGATCCATTTCCGTTTGCCCGGCTGCCAGCAGCCAGTCATTGAATGTTTTCGGCGAATCAAACACATGCTTGTTCAATTGACGATTGATCCATTTCTCTGTTTTCATATGCATTTCTTTATTGAAGAAACGCTTTTTGAACGTTTCCGGGGTTAATAGATGCTCAACGACGGTTCTTCCCAATTGACGGGATAATTCATCGCGCCGTTTCGGGATGAGCCCGGGTGTCAACGGAACACGCCACTTGCCGATATATTTTGCCTCGTAAGGCCAAAAAAGCATTTTAATCGCTAAATGGTTTGTGACCCCACCAATCAATGCGCCTACGACTGCCATAAAAGCTAAAGTCCATATAATATTCACTTTTGTCACTCATTTCTTTTTCTGCTTTGTGTATTCGGTGAAATCCCCTATAATGGAAGGTGCAAGGTAAGGGGGAATCTGCATGCTTCAGCATTTTAAATTCAAGCCGATGTTCGAAAATCGTCAACTGCCGGGATGGGACATTTCCTTCTTTTATAAAAATGAACGGATTTCCGGAGAGTATCATCCGGATGGCAGCATCCTGTGGCGCTCGAAAGCACCACAGGACGAAGACACCATCAAAACCATGATTCACGAGCTGATGCTCTACCATGTATACGATTAAAGCGCGGGAAAGTTCCTGCGCTTTTTTTCGTCCGCTCTTTCAATTATAGGGAAGGCCAGCTGAATTTAACAGCGATAGCTCCGTGAACTCAAAAAAAGGGAACGCCCCTTTACCCAACTGATTGGGTTTGGGACATTCCTGATTGAATTTTGTACATCTGGAAATAGGTGCCGCCAAGCTTCATCAATTCCTCATGGGAACCGGCTTCAGCAATTTCTCCTTTTTCCAGCACCAGTATGCGGTCTGCATTCTTGATGGTCGACAGACGATGCGCAATGATAAACGTCGTTCTGCCTTTTTTCAATACATCCATGGCATGCTGGATGATTTCTTCCGTCTCCGTATCGATATTCGAAGTTGCCTCATCCAGTATCAAGATGGCGGGATCGAATGCCAATGCTCTCGCAAAGGACACCAATTGACGCTGTCCGGAAGAAAGCGTGCTGCCTTTTTCTACGACCGGCTCATCGATTCCTTTCGGCAGGTGGTTCAATACCCGCTCGCCGCCCACTGCTGCCAAAGCATCGATGACCATTTGCCTGGTAATCCGCTCATCTCCGAGCGTGACATTCGACTCGATCGTTCCACTGAACAGATAAGGATCCTGCAGCACGATGCCCATATGCTCCCTTACCGATTGTCTTGGCATGTCATTGACGTTGATGCCGTCGATGGTTATGCCTCCTTCGCTGACATCGTAGAAGCGGAACAACAGGTTCATGATGGAACTTTTGCCCGAACCGGTATGGCCAACCAATGCCACCGTCTCCCCTTGCTTCGCTTCAAAGCTTATATCCTTTAGCACATATTCCTTCTCTTTATAGGCAAACCAGACTTTTTCAAAGCGGACATTGCCCTGATAACGCGCTATTTTTTTATCCACTACTGGTTCTCCACTTTGATCCAGCAAGCGGAATACCCGTTCAGCAGCCACCAATGCCTGCTCCAGGCGGCCGAATTGATTGACGATGCCGTTGATCGGGTTGAACAGCCGGATGATGTAGTCGATGAACGCATACAGAACTCCGACCGTCACTACTGTGTTTCCGGACAGGGAAGCTCCTCCAAAATACCAGACGAACAAGATGAAGGTCATGGACCGCAACACGCCGACCAGGTTATAGGAAGCCGCTCCTTCAAGCACCAATAATTTCTTTTGGTATTTGTAATGCTCATCGTTCAGTTCCTCGAATTCATCCTTCATCTGGCGTTCCCGGCGGAATGCCTGGATGATCGTCATTCCCTGAATCGACTCATTGATCATCGCATTCATTTCACTGACTTTTTCGCGTACGATGTGATTGTAGCGAGCCGCATATTTGCGGTAGATCAGCATCCATACATACAGCAGCGGAATCAGCACCAATGTCATAGCCGCCATTTTCCAGTCGAGATAAAACAGCGCTATATAAATACCGCCCATATACATGAAGCTCGTTGCAAATTGAGACAACACTGTCACGAACAAATCTCGGATCGCTTCTGTGTCGTTGGTGATGCGTGCGACCACTTTTCCTGCCGGCAGATTATCAAAATACCGGATCGGCAAGGTCTGCGTGTGTTCGTATACATCATTGCGCATCTTCCGGATAATCCGGTTGGCCCCTTTCTGCAGGAGAATGGATTGCCAGTAGCGGAAAATCGCGGTGACGATCGCCAATACAAAGAACAGAGCCAGCAGGTAAGCAATCGGTTCAAAGTTCACCGTCCCGTCTGAAACTGCTATATGGTTATCGATGATCTCTTTGGCGATCAGCGGTGCTGCGAGATCCGCAGCCACTGCAATCGCCAGCATCACCAATCCGGAAATCAAGACGCTTTTAAAATTCATTGCATATTGTACTAATCGTTTTCCTGTCCCCATGCTTACACCTCCTCGATTTGCTGTCGGAGGAATTGTTCATTATACCAACCGTTTGTCTTCAGCAAATCCTCATGAGTTCCTTCTTCTATAATCTTCCCATCATCCAGCACCACGATCCAATCGGCGTGCTTCACAGCAGACAGCCGGTGCGTCGTGATGATCGTCGTCTTGCCAGACCGTTCTGCCTGGATATTCTCAATGATCCGTGCTTCGGTCTTCGCGTCGACCGCTGAAAGCGAGTCATCGAGGATGAGGATTTCCGGATTCTTGATCAATGCACGCGCTATTGAAATCCGCTGTTTCTGGCCGCCGGATAATGCTACGCCTTTTTCACCGACGAGCGTATCCAGTCCACTAGGCAATAACGCCAAATCTTTTTCAAAGTAGGACAGGCGAAGTGCATCGATCAGCTCTTCTTCACTGGCATCCGATTTGCCGAAGAGGATATTTTCCCGGATGGTCCGTGAAAACAGGACATGATCCTGTGGCACGTAACCAACCCAACTGCGCAATTGATCTTTCGTCAATTTCTTCAATTCGATTCCATTCATCAGGATCGAGCCCTGCCCAGTTGGATACTCCCGCATCAGCTGTTTGACGAAAGTCGATTTCCCACTTCCTGTCTTGCCGACAATACCGAGCGTCTGTCCACTGTTCATCGATAAGTTGATGCCTTGCAGATTGATGGAACTTGACTGTGGATAAGTGAAACTGAAATCCTTGAAGCCGATGTTCTCCGGCCGTCCGGTTTTGGCAGGCTCTTTCGGATCAGTGACATCTTCTGGATAATCCAATGTTTCATTGACACGGTCCAGGGAAGCATTTCCACGCTGCAGGATATTGATCAGTTCCCCGATTGCGAACATCGGCCAGACAATCATGCCGAGATAGACATTGAAAGCTACCAGATCCCCCAGTGACATGGTGCCTTCAGCCACGAGAAATGCACCATAGCCGAGGCCGATCATATAACTGATGGATGTCAGCACTTTGGTCACGGGCGCAAACAATGCGTCGATTCGTTCGACCGCCATGTTTTTTTCGTAGACATCATCCGTCATATCCGCAAATCGCTGTTCCGACGCGCGTTCCTGAACATAGGCGCGGATTACACGAACGCCTCCGACCGATTCCAGCACGCTATCATTCATATCGCCGAACGCTTCCTGGGCTTCCATATAGCGGACGTGGATTTTCTTGCCCAGCATCTGAACGATGATAGCCAGAATCGGCAATGGAATCATTGCCAGGAACGTCAATTCCCAGGAAACCAGCATACCCATGGCAATAATAATGGTTGCCATATACAAAGTGGAATCCACCAGCGTCAAAATACCGAATCCCGCAGTCTCAGAAATCGCCTTCAGGTCATTGGTGGCACGTGCCATCAAGTCGCCTGTCCGGTTTTTCTCGTAAAAAGTCGGAGTCATTTTCAGGAAATGCCCCATGAGACTGGAGCGAAGCTGGCGTTCTATGACATATGCCCCTCCGAATAATTGGTACTGCCAGACGAAATTGATCAAATAAGCCAATACCAAGGCTACTGCCAGAACCGCAATGTACTGCCACATCAATTCTGAAGTCAATTGCTCCTGTGCAATGGCATCAATGGCAACGCCGATCAGCCAAGGCGGAATAATTTCTAAGATATTTGCTATAAACAGGAGAACAACGGCTGTAGTATAACGCAGCCAGTTTTCTTTAAAAAACCATTTTAATTTCCATAACACGTCAAACATTGTTTACGCCTTCTTTCTTTTTTCCAAATCCGCTAATCGCCTTCCAACGATTCCTTAATCATGATTTTTCCCTTTTGATGCTGCTTCATATTCAACATCTCCCCATTGTTTTTTATTTAAACAGTCCAAAACTGATCAAACCACACAAAAAAGCGCACGCCTCGTTTATGGGCGTACGCTCATGGAAACAGGACAATTTCACAGACCTGTCCTGAATAGTTCTATTTCCGAAATAAACTTAGGAAAAAATTTCAGGAGGGTCTGATGACAATATTAAGTTGATATAAATGTTAACTTTATGTTTTTTCATTATCATACCCTCCATTTCCTTTTATTTGTTAATTCAAGAGTACCAAAGTCTTTTTTGAATTGTCAACATTTTTCGAAAATACTTTCATTCTAAAATTTAATGGATGTTTCATTCTGGGGGTCGAGGGTAATTTAGAACTAAGAGAATAGGGCGAGGTGAAGGAAATGTATAAAAATATCGCAGTGGCGTATGACGGATCTGATGGGAGTCGGATTGCATTCGAAAAAGCAGTGGAATTTGTCAAAGCATTGCCGGATGCTAAGCTTTCGGTGATTTACGTCAATGAGGACTATCGTGAAAGTGTCGGCTATATGAATACAGGCAGTGCATCAGCTCCTGTAATCTCAGCGAACGTCGATAGTAACTACGCTCAGTTTATGCCTCCTGGAATCGGTGATGAGGGCTATGTACCTCCAAAGGATTATGACAATACAACAGCGGAATACTCAAAGCACATGCACAACTCAATCCAGCAACAGCTGGACTCCCACAATATTAAAGCGTCGGTTCTTGCACTTGAAGGAAATCCGGCGAAAACCATTTCCGCATTTATCGAAGAACAGAAAATCGATCTTTTGGTCATCGGCAATAGCGGAAAATCAGGATTGCAAAAATTCTTCGTAGGATCAGTCAGCAAAAAATTGATAAAGGAATCTCCCAGTTCCATACTCGTCGTCAAATAAAGAATCCGGTCCAGCGGCAAAATTTCACTTGCCCTAGACCGGATTCTTAAGCATTTATATGTGGATATATCACAATTTCATCACAAATTTAATAGTTTATTTCTCCATGAGATGGGTAAAGATTACTAGTAGAAAAAATCGGTTTGTACAAAAGGAAGAAGGGATCACCCATGCCAAGACACACTGTTTATTTTTTATCTTCTCACCAGGATCGAGGTCTGATGGCTGAAATTTGGGCAAATCGGCTGATGCTTCCTGATTGGGAAATTCGCAGCGCCGCATGGACCCAAAGCCCTCAATCTTCTTTCAACGAAATCCCCTTGGAAGTGATGAAAGAAGTCATAATGGATTTACCCCCTGTTGAGGCACGCACCTATAATCCCGAAGAAGTCGGTGAAGCTGACCTGATCATCGCTTTGCATGATGGAGAATTGGAGCATGGAGACATCCCAACGGATTTGCCAAGCCAGAAACTGTTGCGATGGGATATCCGCAATCCGGAACTGCGCAGCAGCGACAGTATCGAACAATGGGCACTCTATCAGGAGATTTGCGATGAGATTGCCATGAACATAAAAAACATGGAGCCTTATTTCCGTGCAGATTACGTATAAAAAACCTTCACCGTAGTTTCCGGTGAAGGTTTTATTTGTCGTTCAGGAGAATGTTATATTTTTGATGTTGAATTTTTACAGCTTCGACAGGCAAGGCTTCCAGCGCTTGTCGAGGCTAAACGGCTGCTTTCGCTTTTCTTTGTCCAGACTCCAGCGCCCAGCTCCTTGGGTCATAAGCCAACCCAGCTGCGTGGCAAAGATCGCCACAATGCCGGTCTGTCTTATGCCCGGCAGAGCTACACGGGCGCTTACGCTTTTCTAGTATAGTATTGCCCGCACTGGGCTTCCTTCTGCGCCTTTGATCTTTAAGGGCAGGGCTGCTAATTGGTAGACTCCTTGTGCCACATCATCCAATACGATGCCTTCCAGAATAAATCGCTGATGGCGGTTCATTGCCTGATGCATCGGTAATTCTTTGCTGGTTTCGGGATCCACTGACGGCACATCGACTCCAAGAAGCCTCACGCCATTGGCAGCCATCCATTCCGCGATCGACTCTTCAAATACCGGCCACTTTTCCGGAAATTTGCTGCGGTCTGTCCAAGACATAGTTCTCAACAGTACGGTCGTGACCCCTTCTTCCAGCGTACCCAAATCCGCTGCACTGACTTTGTCAGAGCCGCTGACATCCACAACCTGTGCTTTCGATAAATAGATATCCAGTGGAAGTTCATGAATTTGGATTCCTTGGTCATCGTAATGAAAAGGGGCATCGACATGCGTGCCGATATGGGTGCTGGACTGCAGTTTTCCGACATTGACGGAACCGCTTTGCTCTTTTGTGACGGACAGCTCATAGCTGAACGGCATATCCCCCGGCCATTCAGGCGTCCCTCCACTCAATTCCATGGAAATATCAATTATTTTTTTTGGTTCCATTCAAGCCACCACATTTCGTTCATTGCTGAAATTTTTATAGGTTTCATTGTCCATGATGCTCTGCAATTTCTCTGCTACTTTCTCTACATCGCTGAACGATGTGTAAAAAGCGATAGGCGCCAGGCGGATGATATTCGGCGCCCGGAAATCCGGAATGATTTTGGCCTCTTTCAATGCTTTACAGATCCGCGCAGCTTCGGGATGGGAAAAAGCGATATGCCCGCCTCTTGCCTCGTCCTCTAGAGGTGTTACATCGACCAATTGAGGAACCCGTTGTCCGACCAATTCTCTTAAGAGACTTGTCAGCTCAAGCGACTTTTGGCGGACCGCATGAATGCCCGCTTCTTCAAACAGGTCCAGGCTGCCGAGAAGAGGGGCCATGCTGAAAATATGCGGTGTACCGATCTGGTAGGCGCCTGCCCCTTCTGCTTTCGAAAATTCATGGTCCATATCGAATTGGCGGGTCTTATCAGATCCAAACCAGCCCGCATTGCCAGGCAGCAGGTGATGATGCCGCTCATGCAAATAAAGGCCGCCTGTTCCACCCGGACCGGAATTCATGTATTTGTAATGGCACCAGACAGCGAAATCCACTCCGTCATCGTGCAAGTTATGCGGCATAGCACCAATCGAATGCGCCAGGTCAAAACCTACCAGAATCCCTTTTTGGTGGGCCTCTTCCGTGATTTCACGGATCGGCAATAACTGGCCGCTCCGGTACAGGACAGAGGGGAGCAACAAGACTGCGACGTCATCTGTCAGTTGTTCGACAATATCATCCAGCTCCAGCGTATAGCCATCTCTGCTTTCGATTTTGCGCATCGACTCAGCCGGATCCAATCCGCGCAGACGCAGGTGACTTTCCACCGCATAAATGTCCGATGGAAAATTCAAACTGTCCACAACGATTGCAGAACGCTCAGACGTCGGCTGAAATACAGTCGACAGCATCTGGTGGATATTCGATGTAATCGATCCTGTCACCATCACTTCATGCGCTCCAGCTCCGACCAAAGGTGCGACGCGTCCACTCATCGTTTCCGCTAAAGTGAACCAGGGATGTTCCCCTTCTGTCCAGCCATCGATTCCGAATGTCTTCCAGCTATCCATCAAGACCTTCAATTTTTCTTCAGACCGTCTAGACATCAAGCCCAGTGAATTGCCGTCCATGTATACCGTTTCTTTTTCGACAAAAAACTCCTGTTTAAAACCCGCTAATGGATCCTGTTGATCTCTTTCTTTGCTCGTTGCCATTGCCATCCTCCTTCAGCCATTAAATCGCATAAGCGATCGCACCCAGAACCGCCGTCACAAGGACGACGATCCAAGGAGCCAGTTTAAAATAGACTAACATTGTAAAGGCGGTTATCGCAATTGCAAAGTCGACAGGCCCGCGAATTCCAGAGGTGAAGACAGGATCGTATAAAGCTGCAAGCAAAATTCCGACAACGCTTGCATTGACCCCTTTCAATGCTGCCTGGACACCGGATTTCGTCCGGATGATGCTCCAAAAAGGCAAAGTTCCGATGATCAGGAGAAATGACGGCAGGAACATCGCGATAACGGCAATCACGACTCCCCATCCACCGTCCATCAATTGCCCCAAATAAGCGGACAACGTGAAGAGCGGTCCTGGAACTGCCTGAGCAGCACCATAGCCGGCAATGAAGGCATCGGGCGTCATCCACCCCGGCACGACTTCACGCTCCAGCATCGGCAGCACCACATGCCCTCCGCCGAAGACGATTGAACCGACCCGATAGAAAATATCAAAAATCGCAAACGAAGTGGATTCAATGAACGGCCGGATCAACGGCAAGCCGATCAATAATGCAGCAAAAATCGACCACGCTGCAATGCCGGTCTTTTTGCCAAAGCTTAACACCAGTTTTACCGGCTCTGGCGCTTTCTCTTTTCGGTAAATAGCATACCCAAGGATACCTGCCAGCACAATAACTCCAATTTGAGCCCAAGTTGTCGGTATCAGCAAAATGATGATTGCCGCTCCTACTGCAATCGCGATCCTTTGTCGGTCAGGCGCTAGACTTTTCCCCATTCCCAACAAAGCGTGCGCGACAACTGCGACGGCGACAATTTTCAATCCTTGTATCCATCCGCTGTCAAACGAGCCATTGGTGATGACGAGTGCAAATAACAGCAACAGGATGACCGAAGGCATCGTAAATCCGAACCAGGATAAAAACCCGCCGAATATGCCGCCGCGCAACATGCCGATGGAAATCCCCACCTGAGAACTTGCCGGTCCCGGAAGGAATTGGCAAAGGGCCACTAGATCAGCATATGCTTTATCGTCCAACCATTTTCTTTTAGTGACATACTCATCCCTAAAATAACCGATATGCGCCGCCGGTCCCCCAAAGGACGTCAGCCCCAATTTCGTCGATGCCTTTAAAATTTCTGCGTAGTTGTTTCTTTTCTTAGCCATAGCCCTCTCCTTTAAATTAAAGATTCTATCTATAAGCATAACGGTTTGCTTATATACGTGAACATTAAATTTATGTAAAGTTTATGAATGAAGATGACATAGAACTATTCGGTATTGACAATGCCTAAAAAGACATTGATACTATTTAAAGACGCTTTATTGGCCGAATCCGGCAAAATGATGATAAGCACATTAAAATACAGTCCATTCATCTTACGACAGATAGATACAATCATGAAGCGGCCCTCCTATGAGGGTCGTTTCACTTTGTTCCAGAGACTTGGAGGCGGGAAACTTTATGGACTTGTATACAAATTTACGCAAAGGGGAAAAAGGAGCCTGGATTAGCATTGGGGCTTATGTATTTCTAAGTGCCCTCAAGCTGATCTTCGGCTTTTGGGGCTCTTCCGAAGCATTGAAAGCGGATGGCTTCAATAACCTGACAGATATAATCGCTTCTGTCGCTGTTCTCGTCGGCCTCAGAATTTCCCAGAAACCACCGGACGAAAACCATCACTACGGCCACTTGCGGGCAGAAACCATCGCCTCGCTCTTAGCTTCCTTCATAATGGCAGTCATTGGTTTGCAGGTTCTGACCAATGCTATCCGTTCACTTTTTGAACCTGCAGCTGAAGCACCTTCTCTAGTTACGGCATGGGTCGCTTTTTTCTCGGCAGTCGTGATGTATGCAGTTTATCGCTATAACCTGAAACTCAGCAGAGAAATCAAAAGTACAGCTGTCCGTGCAGCAGCTTATGACAACCGTTCCGATGCGCTGGTCAGTATCGGCGCCGGCATCGGCATCATCGGCGCCATCTTCGGTGCACCGATTCTGGATGTCATCACAGCCTTCATTGTCGGGGTAATCATCATTAAGACCGCGTTGGATATTTTCAAAGAGTCCGTCATCACATTGACGGATGGCTTTGACGAAGATGAAGTGGAGACACTGTCTGTTTTGGTCAGAAGAGTGCCTGGGGTTATCACATTGCGGGACTTTAAAGGCCGAAATCATGGCAATGTCATGTTCATCGATTTAACCGTCAGCGTGGCCCCTAATCTGAACGTGGTGGAAAGCCATTGGATTACAGAAGAAATCGAACGAAAAATCCAGAAAGTCAAACCCCATTGCGTCATTCTGGTCCATATCGAACCGGATTATTCCTTTACTGTTGCTCAGGAAGACGAGTTCGACGAATAGTATGTTAAAACAATAAAACAGTCCATGGCCTTCAACAGCCATGGACTTGAGCTTGTAGACAAAAGAATATTGATGTCATTTAAAGCATGAATGCACATTTCATCCTGTTTAAACCGGATCCTGCGCTCCAGGCGGACGCTTTCCACGGGCTCGCGCCGAACTAACTCGGACTCGCGCCCGAGTGGATTTCGGCACTTCGTCGCTTCGCTGCTCCCGCAGGAGTCGCCGCCTTGCGCTACGGATCCTTGAGTGAAGGGTTTTCTAGATTTGTTTGGACTATTTTTTCTAGAACAGACTAGCCAGCTTCTCTCTTTGATTGAAGCAACATACCCCAAGCGGGCTGGCCACGAAGACTCCTGTGGGACAGCGAAAGCTGAAGACCCCGCAGGAACGTAGTGACGAGGAGGCTGAAGCTGAGCCCACGGAAAGCGAAGTGGCTGGACCGGTTGGGGATTATGCACCGCTATACATTTTGGTCAGGCTTTGTCTACAGCCTAAAGTCCATGGCCTTCAACAGCCATGGACTTTTTTATTGCCTTTCATACATTGTCTGGGCCAATTTCACTTCATTTTCGATAAAATCTTCCGCAATGGCATGGCGGATCCGACTTTCCAGCCTTTCCTTCATTTCCACATCGGTGACTTGAACTTCCACCTGGAAATCGAGTGCCGAGTTCCGAAAATCGATAAACCGGACATCCGGTTCTTTTTCCGGTATTCCTTTCATCAGCTGAGCTGCCTTTAAAGCTGCTGCTTTTAAAATCCGCTCGACTCGTTCCGTATCACTGCCATAATCCACACTGACGACGACTCTTGCGTATAACTGGGCACTGGAGCGATTTTTGACGATCTGTTCAATGAAATACTGATTAGGCACCACTAAAGTACCTTCTTTCAAGGTTTCTATAACGGTCGATCTGAGTTTGATTTTCGTAATCCGGCCGATTTTCTTATCGATTTCCACCATTTCCCCGACCTCCATCGGCCGTTCAAACAAAATGATGATTCCGGAGACGAAATTGGCGGCAATATTGCGTACGCCAAATCCAATACCGATCCCGAGGACACTGAATACAAATCCGAGAGCCGTCAAATCGAGGCCCACTGTCGTAAAACTTATGGCCAATGCCAGAAACATCACCACATAATACAGTAATCGGTTGATGGTGTATCCCATGCCGATATCCACATTAAACTGTTCATAGACGAACGGCATGACGTAGTGATTAAATGCCTTTATGAGGCGGCTGGCAAAAGTCACAATCATCACTGCTACCACAATCAGCAGAATGGAGATTTCAACCCCTTCTGTCTCATAAAAAGCCAAAGTCAGCCATTGCTCCCTGGAAAAATAAAAAAGGAAGAAAAGGATGCCGCCATAAAGGACCAGCCAATTCAGGACATCTTCAATCACTGGATAAATCCGTTCTTTGAAATCTTTTGAGGAAACCAGCTTTCTCAGCAGAAAGAGGACCAAGGATTTCCCAAGCAGGATTAAAGCCAAGTAAATAAAGAACATCAGAAATTCGCCTACGGACAAATTCCTCAAAAACTCAACTCCTTCAAACAACTGGTTGTTCTGCATCATTTCCCTCCTTTATCGCTTCCAGTAGCATTGCCATCAGCTTTTCTCAGCCAATACTATATTATAGGAATGCTGGCCAGTTGCTACAGCCAATTGGTCAATCTTTTCCTGAAGTGTTTCCCGATCGAATGATTTTAACCCCTGGGTATCGACAGCTTCCAATACGTAACCATGCGTATCCCATAGTTCCTGATGATGGCGCTTCGGCACAAGTTCTGCAGCGACAGTCAACGATTCAATAATTGAAATTAGAACCGAAATATCTTCTTTTCCATAATGGGCTATTTGATAAAAGGTTTTGTATAAAACACTCTTGTATGGTGGAAAACGATACAGTACCCGTTCTCCTTTTTCTTCTCCACTTAAGAGGAACGGCCCTGTTTTCAACTGGCCCAGCTGACCGAGGAGGCGACCCAGCCGGATAATGATTTCATTGGCCGTATTCGGATCGTTGATACCCGGAGATATGGCCCGCAATGCTACTTCCACCAATTTTTGAATAGCGAAATCGAGATCCTGTTCCGAGGTTCTGGAGGTGCCGATTGAGTAGAAGTCAGCGGCAGAAACTTCTGTTTCACTAGTTTTAAAAACATGGAAAATCGGTTTTCCTTCGTAGATGTAATCACCCGTTTGGACAAGAATCTCCACTTCCAGTTCGTGTTTTTCCGTATAATCCACCAGCTTGTCGAACGAAAGATACTGCACATAGCCCTCTTTTTCAGCATGATGGGTTTCTTTGATGCCGACAGGATTCCATTCTGTTTCTTTCCCATCTTCATTTTCCTGCAGCTCTTTGAGTTTGGAAATGGCCTTTTCTGTATCTCCAATCAATTCATTGACCAGCTGGCCAACTTGCACGTGCGTAGCGATATAGTGGATAAAATAAGCAAATGTCGAAAGACAGAAAAATGCGATGAGAATTCCGACAAACGTGGAAATCACGTCGGTGGTATACAAATCATCTCTCATAAAGAGCAGCGACAGTGTGTTATAAATAAAGCCGCTAAGAAAAATCCCCAGGACACGCCAGGTGATTTTATCATGGATGAAGTTTTTCAAGGTTCTCGGAGAGAATTGAGATGAGTACATGGTCAGGACAACCAGAATCGTTGAAAAAGTAAACGTAGTCATGGTCAAAAGAGCCCCCGATAAACTTCCCATGATGGTTTTGGCCAAATCGACATTCGTCAAAAGAATAGATGGGATATAAGGCTTGAGCCTTTCAATATATAAAAGATCGATGTAGAAAAAAGTGATCGACAGGAGAACCGCCATCACAATGTACAATGCGGGAGTGAGCCACAGTTTTTCCTTCAGCCAAAATGATAGTGACTTCATAGATATTCCCCTCTCTTGTAACCTGCTTTCTAATTCCCTTTCCCTTGATGACTTTTGGACAAACAAAAAAGGCTGGATGCAACTCCAGCCCTACGTCTCCTATTCACTTAAGAAGCAACGGAAGTTCTTTGACGCCTCGTACAATCATGCCCGGCCGCCAATTCAATTCGCTCTGCTCCACCGCTAATTCCATTTGTGGAAAACGCTTCAGCAGACTGGCAATGGCAATTTCCCCTTCCAAACGCGCAAGAGGAGCTCCAAGGCACATATGGATTCCTTTTCCGAATGCCAAATGCGGACTTTTCTCACGCTCGATATTAAATAGGTCTGGGTCTTCGAATTGCGCTTCATCATGGTTTGCGGAATTCAACGACACTACGACCAAATCGCCTTTTTTCATTTGTTTGCCCTGAAACTCAAAATCCTCCCCTGCCCATCTGGATGTACTGAATTCGACTGGGCCGTTAAACCGCAGAGATTCTTCGATTGCTTGGTTGATGAGTTCAGGCTGCTGCTCCAAAAGCTTGCGTTGTTCCGGGTTTTCGAGCAGGGACAAGACCGTATTGCCGATTAAATTCACTGTCGTTTCATGGCCTGCAATGATCAATAAGGTAACCACGCCATAAAGCTCCCGTTCACTCAGACGGTCTCCTTCCTCCTCCGCCTGAATCAAGCTGCTGATGAGATCATCTCCGGGCTGCTCACGGACTGTCGCAAACCACTGCCCCAGGTATTGGACAAACTCATTCATATGCTCATAAACAGTGGCGCCGAGTTCCCCACTGGTCCCTTCAATGAGTGAATTGGACCAAAGGCGGAATTTATCGCGGTCAGCCGATGGTACACCCAAAATTTCACAGATGACGGTAATTGGCAGTGGAAAAGCGAATTCATCAATTAAATCGACCTGATCTTGACTTTCCATTCCCGTCAACAGCTCATCTGTTATCTCCTGAATTCTGCCGCGCATACCCGAAATCATTTTGGGCGTAAAAGCTTTTTGGGCGAGGCCGCGCAGTCTTTTATGGTCAGGTGGATCTGAAAACAGCATGTTCTGCGTAAAGACACTCATCATGTCCATGCTGCCTCCATAAATCTTCGACATATCTTTAATGAAACGGGGATCTTTCAAGACTTCCTCAGCATCCTTATAGCGTGTCACCATCCAGCCATTCTGGCCATCTGGAAACCGCACCGCATGAACGGGATCCCCTTCCCTCAATTTTTCATAGGTCGGATAAGGGTTCTGCGTAAATTGATCTGTAAACAAACCGTATTCATTGGCACGATCTGAAGTCATCTTCACTCCTCCTTTTTTCTTTTCTATACCCCTCCTCCAGTAGACTCACCTCGTTCAAATTTACCAAATACTCCTATATTTTATTGCTTCTATTCATAAAACCTGCTGTTTTTGATTGAACACCGGCTTGCGTTTTTCCTTGAAAGCAGAGACCCCTTCCAAATGATCGTAGGTAGTGATCATCATCGCTTGTGTGATCCGTTCCTGTTCCAGGATTTCCGCCAATCCGGCCGTAGACGATTGATCGGTGATCTTTTTCATCAATCCGAATGCTTTAGCCGGTCCGTTTGACAGTTTTTCAGCAAAGCGGATCGCCTCTTGCTCCAGCTTCTCCAGCGGATATAAATGATTGACGATTCCCCATTCATGAGCAGTTTCGGCAGTAATCGGCTGTGCACTGAAAAATAATTCCTTAGCGCGGTAAGGACCGATCAAACGTGGAAGAAAATACAGGCCGCCTCCATCTGAAATCAATCCCACTTGAGAAAAGCTCATCACGAATTTACTGTCTTCAGCCGCTAAAATGATGTCACTCGCCAAAGCCAGGTTAAAAGCGGCTCCTGCTGCAAACCCATGAACCACTGCGATGATCGGCTTTTCAAGTGCCCGCATGGCCAACACCAATTCGTTCAACTTGCCGATATGTTCATAGGTTTCTGAAGCCCCCGCTTGCCCCATCGTCTTTACATCTCCACCTGCTGAAAATGACCTGCCTGCTCCTGACAGGATGACCGCTCTAATCTCAGGGTTGCTGCCTGCATTTTGTATTTCCGTATGTAAGCCTTCGATCATTTCGGGACTGAATGCATTCAAGCTGTCTGGGCGATTCAATTGCAGGGACAATACGGCACCTTGCAAATTGACGTTTAAATGTTTGTTTTCCATTCCGTTTCCTCCTCTAATTTTACTTGATGACCAATTTCCCGTCTTTCAGCCATGGCACGCTATCGATCAACCCACGGTTGGCAATAAAATCTATTTCCTCTTCAAACCCATTCCGCATCAGCATCTTCCCGACACGTGAATCTTTTAAGATCGTCTGTGCTTGTCCTGTATTCGAACGGTAAAAAATACGTGCTGCTTTTGCCGAATCCGTTAAATCCCAATTGTCTGTAAGGGTCATCAGGCAATCCACAAAATAACCTGCGCCGTATAGATCTTCCATGCAAAATTCCCCGCCTGACCCTGAACAGACAGCAACAATCGTATCTTCAAGATGGTCCGCTGCTATCTTGCTTGCCGCTGCTTTGCCGTTGAGCAAAGAAGCGGTATACACTTTTTTGGCCACAGCGGATTTCCGGATTGCCACAGTTCCGTTTGTGGTTGACAGCACGACCGTTTTGCCACGGATCTGGTCTTTCAACTGCAGTGGATTGGGATCCAAAAAACCTTCGATCGTCTTGCCATTGTATTCTCCGACCAAGCAAAAACTGTCGGCCGGCCTTCCTTCCGCTACACGGAGTGCTTCATCACTATTCAGTACCGGCACTACTTCTTTTGCTCCATGCCAAAAACAGGCTGTGATGGTCGATGTCGCCAGCAGGACGTCGAACACCACCACTGTTTTGTCTTCCTGCATTTTAGCATCATCAATTTCTTCTTTTTTCAATAACACATGAAGTCTAGGCACCGATTCACTCCCTTTTCGCTGTCGTCAACGCGTGCTGCATTAAACTTTTGACAAATTGATCAAAGTGGGAGAAGCGCGAGTCCTGGGTCTGTCCTTTTTTATAGCGATAGTAGATTTGTTGAATAATCACGGCCAATTTAAAATAAGCGAATGTCAAATAAAAGTTCATACCTGAAACGTCCCGTCCGCTTTTCTCTCCATAGCTTGCGATAAATTCTTCGCGGCTATAGAATCCATCCAGCACCGTCACCGGCGCTTTGCCGAGCCCGTGTTTCAATAGATCAGGATCATCCGCTTGAATCCAATAACTCATAGCTGCTCCCAAATCGGCCAGCGGATCCCCAACCGTCGTCATTTCCCAATCAAACAATCCCGTCATTTCGGAAAAATCTTCTGAAAACAACGCATTATTCAACTTAAAGTCATAGTGGATGATGGTGGGTTCCTGGGAAATCGGAATATTCGTCAGCATCCATTCTTTCAATTGCTCTACACCTTCAATATCTTCAGTTTGGGCACGTTCATACCGTCCAATCCAGCCTTCTACTTGGCGTTGCATGAATCCTTCAGGCTTCGCTAAGTCGACAAGCGGTGTTTTCGTATAATCCAGAGCATGAAGTTTAACCAGTGTGTCCACCATCTTCTCCGAAATCTTTCGCCCCAGATCTTTTGTCGCTTCAATTCCTTTTGGAAACGCTGTATCCAGTACGACCCCATGCCGCCTTTCCATCACAAAGAAAGGACTGCCGATGATGGATGCATCGTCTGAAAAGACAAAAGGTTTTGGAGCGATCTTAAAAATAGGATGAAGCGCGGACAAGATGTTAAATTCACGTTCCATATCATGCGCTTTTGGTGCGACCGGTCCGAGCGGCGGTCTTCTGAGAACAGCTTCCCAACCGCCGATTTGCAGTGCATACGTTAAATTCGAATGGCCAGAACTAAATTGCTGGACTTTCAGTTCTCCTTGCGGCACCCCCTCAATGTGGTGACGCAGAAAATCTTCAAGCGCCGGATGATCCAGTTCTTCTCCAGTTCTTACTGGAATTGTTGTTTTTTCTTGCTTTGACATTTCTTCCACCTCTTTGCTATGTTGACTTCCCCCTACAAAATCTACAGAATCTCAGATATTTTATTTGTTATGTTTTTTTCTTCCCGAAGCGCCCTTCTTAAAATTTTTCCGACATTGGTTTTTGGCAATTCATCTCGGAATTCGATGACGCGCGGCACTTTATATGCAGCCATCTTGTCTTTTGCCCAAGCAATCAATTGTTCTTCGCTGATGTCTTTGTCCGCTTTTTTAACGATTATGGCTTTAACACTTTCTCCACGGTATGGATCAGCGATGCCAATTGCCACCGCTTCCTGAACGGCTGGGTGTTCGTATAAAACTTCCTCGATATCACGGGGATAGACATTATAGCCGCTAGAAATGATTAAATCTTTTTTGCGGTCGACAATATAGGCGTAGCCGTTTTCGTCCATCTTGGCGATATCCCCAGTGAAAAGCCAGCCATTCCTCAATGTGTTTGCTGTCTCTTCCGGCATATTCCAATATCCCTTCATCACTTGAGGGCCGCGAATGATCAATTCCCCGATTTCTCCTGCCGGCACTTCTTTTTCTCCGGTAGCCAAATCGACGACCTTGTACTCTGTTGAAGGCAGACCGATACCGATACTTCCTGGTTTTCTTTCGGCGAAAGGTGGATTGCAATGCGTAACCGGTGATGCTTCCGACAATCCGTAGCCTTCTAAAATTTTGGCTCCTGTCTGGTTTTCGAAATCCTTCATGGTTTCCAGCGGCATCGGCGCACTGCCGCTATTGCATATCTTGATGCTGTCAATGCCGTACTCTTTCGCTTTCGGATGGTTGGTAATGGCAATATACATAGTTGGCACACCGGGGAATGTCGTAGGCTGCTCACGTTTGATCGTCTCGAGCACTTCTTCAAGGTCAAAACGGGGCAGCAAAATATTTTTAGAGCCGTTTAAAATCGACAAATTCATTGCAGAGCTCATGGCAAATACGTGGAATAACGGAATGACCGTCAGGCAGCTTTCTTCACCGAACGTCACTTCATCTTTGAAAAACTCCTGCGACTGCAAGGCGTTGACGGCAATATTCCGATGAGTCAGCATCGCGCCTTTTGAAAGGCCTGTCGTCCCTCCTGTATACTGCAATACGGCTACATCTTCTGCCGGATCAATAGCAACTGTAGCGACCTTGCCAGTCCCTTTTTCGACAAACGCTTCGAAATGGACAGCTTGATCAAGAACCGTCTTTTCCGTTTCAAAACTGACAACAATAATATTTTTTAAAGAAGTTTCTTTTGCGATAGCTTGGATACGCGGATATAAAGGCTCGTATACGACGATGGTTTCTGCACCTGAGTCATTCAGTAGATATAGCAGCTCATTTTCCAGCAGCATGGGATTGATCTGTGTGACAATGGCACCTGCTTTTAACACCCCATAATACGAGATGATGTACTGCGGACAATTCGGCAGCATGATTGCGACACGGTCATTTTTTTGGATTCCGGTTTGCTGAAGAGAAGATGCAAAAACAGTTGAAAAAAGATCCAGTTCCTTATAAGACATTTCTTTCTGATAAAATTTGATCGCGATATGATCCGGAATTTTCTTGGCTGTTTCCGAAAGCAATTGAGGCATTGTCTTATCAGCAAATTCCATCTCAGCAGAAATACCTTTCGGGTAATGGCTCGTCCAAACTTGTTCTATCGTCATTTTCTGTCCCCCTTATCCTATTAAAAATTCTTACAACACACGACTCGATACTAACCAGTCGGTATGTTCAGAATATTACCATTATGTTAACGTTTTCATTTTATAAATGCAAGACTTCAAAGTAATTTAACGTTAGAAATACTTGGTTTTCTATCTCTGTATAGTAGCCATTCTGCTTTAAGCATGTTTTTTAAATAAACGAATCAAATCTTCAGAAAAATTACTTGACGTTCAAATGGCCATACAGTATGGTTAATTTAACTTGAAGAAAGAGGTGAGGCATTATGGCTATTTTATTTTTGAATACGCAATTCCAGTCCATAGTGTCTCCCCATGTGTATCGCTGACGATACGCTTCTTCCATTATGCCCGGGGACCACGGACTGCGAATTGCGCGCATCCGTGGTTTTTTATTTTGCATAATTAGGAGGAAACAACATTGACGAAGATTGAACAGTACGGCTGGAACTCCAGCTGGCAGGAAAAAATAACTGCGCCAGGAATCCCTGGCCGCGTAACTTTAGAACATAAAAATTTATACCGCGTCGTAACAGACCATGGAGAATGGCTCTGCTCATTGTCCGGCAAATACCGCCATCAGCATACTCGCATAGAATTCCCGTGTGTCGGCGATTGGCTCATGGTCGAACAGATGCCTGGAGAAGAAAAAGGCATCATCCATCAAGTGCTGCCTCGCACTTCACAGTTTTCAAGAAAAATGGCGGGAGAAACATCCGACATCCAATTGATTGCTGTGAACGTGGACTATGTCTTTTTGGCAATGTCCTTAAATCATGACTTCAATGTCCGGCGCCTCGAACGTTATTTGTTGGCTGCTTGGGATTCAGGATCGAACCCCGTTATCGTCTTGACCAAGAAAGACCAATGCTCCGACATCGGACCTTATCTGCGCCAGGTTGAAGCGGTGGCATTCGGCGTTCCCGTCTTTGCCGTGTCTGCCTTGACCGGTGAAGGAATTGAAGAGCTGCAGCAGCAATTGGCCGGTTCAAAGACCGGTGCTTTGCTTGGTTCATCGGGCGTCGGAAAATCATCATTGATCAATGCCCTGTCCGGCAGCGAGCGCATGATGGTCCAGGACATCCGGGAAGATGACAGCAAAGGCCGGCATACAACCACCCACCGGGAAATGATTCTACTGCCCGAAGGCGGCTTGATGATCGATACTCCCGGCATGCGCGAATTCCAGCTCGGGGATTACTCAGAAGGTGTCGAAGCAGGCTTCAGCGATGTCGAAAGTTTGGCACTTGCTTGCCGGTTCCGAGATTGCGCTCATAATGACGAACCCGGATGCCGGGTTCAGGAAGCGCTCCGAAACGGCGAGCTGGATGCCAGACGTTACCAGAGCTACTTGAAGCTGAAGCGCGAGCTTGCCCATATGGAACGGAAAAGCGATGCAGCAGCCCAAAAAGCCGAGCGCAGCAAATGGAAGCAAGTAACCAAAGACAACCGTAAACGCCCAGTGAAAAAACGTTAAAAAAAGAGTGCGACGGATTCCTCCGTCGCACTCTTTTTAAATTCTCCCGGGTTCTGTCAGGCCGTGCTTGACAGCGTAGAGCGCTGCCTGTGTCCGGTCCTGGACAGCCAATTTTATGAAGATGTTGGAGATATGGGTCTTCACTGTCTTTTCGGTGACAAATAATGCTGAGGCAATTTCCCGGTTGCTTTTTCCTTTTGTCAGTTCGGCCAGCACTTCCTGTTCCCTTGGCGTCAACTGATTTACGGTATGCGGCGCCGGTTCAGCTGGTGCCTTCATCAGCTCGGATGATGCTTTCGGATGGAGGGTGTTTTCTCCACGCATCAAGCTGCGGAGCGAAGCCACCAGTTCATCGGGCTCGATATCTTTCAATTGATAACCTGCCGCTCCCGCTTCAATCGCCGGCACTACATGATCCTGATCTGAAAAACTGGTCAGCATCAAAACAATCATATCCGGAAACTGCTCTTTAATCAGCCGGGTTGCCTGAATCCCGTCCATAATCGGCATCACTAAATCCATCAGGACGATATCCGGTTGAAGTGCCGCAGCCATTTCCACCGCTTCTTTGCCATTTACGGCTTCCCCCACCACTTCAATGTCCTTTTGTGTTTTCAAAAAGAACAGCAAGCCTCGCCGCACCACATGATGGTCATCGGCTATCAATACTTTCACCATGTTCTCCACTCCTCTATTAATACGGTATCCTCACGAGGATTTCCGTTCCTTTGCCGATTTCACTGGACCAGTCCGCCGTTCCGCCCTCTGCAATAGCGCGGTCGCGTATGCTTTGGATACCGATGGACGGCAGGTTGACATTATGATCAAACGCAAACCCCCGCCCTTCATCTCTTAATACCAATAAGACATCAGTCGCGGTGACCGACAAATACAATTCGACTTTATTGACACCTGCATGTTTCCGTACATTGTTCAACGATTCCTGCGCAATCCGGAATAAGGTCTCCTCGATGCGCGATGGCAATTGGATGACGCCGGTCATTTTTGTTTCAACTGTTAAACCCAGCATTTCACCATAGCCTTTAATGGCATCCAGCAACCCGCTTTCCAGCCCTTTTGGCCGCAATTGCCAGATCAACGCCCGCATTTCATTCAATGCTTCCTGCGTCAGGTGTTGGATGTCGCGGAAAGTTTCCTGAACAGTAGGATCTTCCGACATCTCCACGCCTCCCCGAGCGGTCAATGTCACTGAAAACAGCAATTGATTGACCGAATCGTGAAGGTCGCGGGCTAAACGGTTCCGTTCTTTGACGAGCGCCAATTCCTGCTCTTGTTTCGTCAATCCGATCCGTTTGATCGCTGAACCGATTTGAAAAGCCACCGATTCCAACAGAGCCAACTCGTCTTTTGAAAATCCGACAGTGTCCGGTGCCGCAATATTCAACAGCCCGAACTTTTCTTTCCCTGACTGAAGCGGCACCGTTGCGTGATGCGTAATGCTGCCTTGTTTCCGTGCTTTTGCCGGCATAGCATTTTCGATGCGCTGGCAAGCGATAATATTGGACGCTTTATCCAGATCCCCGTCGTGGTAACGCTTAACGCACCAACAGCCGCCTTTTTGCAGATGACGGCAATTATTGTCTTCCAAAGGAGCTGGTAAATTTGCCTGAGCCACCAATTGATGTTTCCCTTTTTCATTAATAAAGAAAATCCAGGCAGTCTCGAAAGTCGATGCACTCAAAAGTTTATGGATGGCGCCATCCAGCATACGGGCCATATCCGTTTCTTCATTAAGCAATTCGGCTATTTCTTTCAGTAACGTTATATTGGAAGGTTCGCTCATCACCATACCCATTCACCTCATTCTTGCTGATTTAACCATACACTTTTTTAAAAACTTCCTCCCTCGTACTTTTGGACGAGAAAAGCTGAAAGGAAAAGCCCCCTTTTCAGGGAGCTGGGTGCTTAACGGCTATTTACTTCCTCTAAAAACGATTCCTTCAGCAGTTCCAGCTTTTCATCACTTTCCTGCTGGGTTTCAGCAGTGATGCCAAAGTAATACTTTACTTTCGGTTCCGTACCGCTCGGGCGTATACATACCCATGAGCCGTCTTCCAGGAAATACTTGATGACATTCGACTGCGGCAGCTCAATTTTTTCATCGGTGCCTAAATCGACAAAGATGCGGTTCTGAGTTTCATAATCTTCAATGGAAACAACAGGAATGCCGGCAATCGCCTGAACTGGCTGTTTGCGCAAATTTTCCAGCAATGCATTGATTTCACGCGCACCATCAATGCCTTTTTTGGTGACGGATACCAGTGATTCTCGGTACCAGCCAAAGCGATTATATAGTTCAACCAGGACATCATGGAGATTTTTCCCTTGTTTCTTATAGAAGGCAGCCGCTTCAACCAACAGCAGTACCGACTGAACAGCGTCTTTGTCCCGTGCAAAATCGCGGATCAGATAGCCGTAACTTTCTTCATAGCCGAATAAAAACTCGAATTGTGGGTTGGCATCATTATGCTTTAATTTTTCTCCAATGAATTTAAAGCCGGTCAAAACATCTTCACTGCTGACGCCGTAAGAATCGGCTACAACGCGGCCGAATTCAGATGTGACAATGGTTTTGAAGATGCGGCCGTTCGTCGGCAAAGTACCTTTGGCTTTTTTCTGGCTCAGCAGGTATTCAATCAAAATAGCACCCGTCTGGTTGCCGCTCATCAATTCGTACTGGCTGCCGCTCCAGACAGCAATGCCGACGCGGTCTCCATCAGGATCGACGGCAATCAACAGATCTGCACCGGATTTCTTGCCGTACTGCTCCGCTAGTTCAAACGCGGAACCTTCTTCCGGATTTGGCGATGTTACCGTCGGGAATTCACCGTCCGGCTCCATCTGTTCCGCTACATACGTAATTTCGTTGTAGCCGGCTTTGTCTAATAACTTCTTGACAGTCGCGCCTGACGCCCCATGGAGCGGCGTGAAGACGGCTTGAATCGGGCTTGCCGAATGTTCCTGCACCGTCAGTGCATTGGATAGATACGCTTCATCCATCTTTTCATCGATCCGCACCAGCAAAGATTTTTCAAATCCTTCATTAGCTATGGACAACTCGTCCTGAACCCGGCTGACGTAATCGATGACACGGTCAGCATCTTCCAGATTCAATTGGGCTCCATCTTCCCCATATACTTTGTAGCCGTTGTACTCCGGCGGATTGTGGCTGGCCGTAATGACGATGCCCATAAAGGCATTCAAATAACGCACACTGAATGACAATTGCGGCGTTGTCCGCGGTCCGCTGTATAAATAGGTGTGGATTCCATTCGCTGCAAACGTCCGTGCTGCTTCTTCCGCAAATTCAGGAGACATGCGACGGCTGTCGTAGGCAATGGCCATTCCGCGTGCCATCGCCTCCTCGCCATTTTCTTTTATGTAATCCGCTATTCCCTGAGAAGCTTTCCGTACGGTATAGACGTTCATCCGGTTTGTGCCCGGTCCGATTTCGCCACGCATCCCTCCGGTCCCAAAAACCAAGTCCTGATAAAAAGCGTCTTCCGCTGATTTTTCATCTTCCATCAGTACAGTCAATGACTGGCGTGTTTCTTCATCGATTGCTTCGTGGTCCATCCAACGTTTAATGCGTTCTTTCCATGACATATAAAGTCCTCCATCCATAGTGGTATAAATTGAACTAATGATCCTCATATGTTGATATTCTACAAACTAACTGTGCATTCCTGCAGCAGCTCTGTCTGGAGCACCATATAAAAGGAAAATTCTTTTCTGTACTATTTAGTTTAGCAAATAGTCAGAAGAAAAGCCGCTCCCATTTCGGGAAGCGGCTGTGTTTAGTCTTTTTTATATTCTACACGGTACACATCGTGGCGACGGTCCTTTAATTGCTTGACTGTGCCGTTTTGGCGCTGGCGACGCAGAATTTCCAAATCGACATCTCCAATCAAGACCATTTCAAGATTTGGATTGGTTTCTCCGACAATTCCATCACGTGCAAACTCAAAATCGGATGGAGCAAAAATACCCGATTGAGCGTATTGGATATCCATATTTTCAGTTTGCGGCAAGTTGCCGACAGTCCCGGAAATAACGGTGTAGATTTGATTTTCCACTGCGCGGGCTTGTGCACAATAACGGACACGCAAGTAGCCTTGGCGATCTTCTGTACAGAATGGAGTGAATATGATGTTCGCTCCCATATCTGTTGCGATGCGTGCAAGTTCAGGGAACTCGATATCGTAGCAGATCTGGATGGCGATTTTACCGCAGTCTGTATCAAAGACTCGAACAGAATCACCCGCAGAAATTCCCCACCATTTACGTTCGTTTGGTGTGATGTGGATTTTATACTGCTTGTCGATGGACCCGTCCCGGCGGAACAAGTAGGCAATGTTGTAGATCTCATCGTCTTCTTCTTTGACGAAATGTGAACCTCCGATGATATTGATGTTGTAGCGCACAGCAAGATCTGTAAACAGCTCAATATATTGAGGCGTGTATTCAGTCAATTTGCGCACTGCCTGGCTCGGCGATGGCTCGTTTAGGAATGACATCAGCTGCGTTGTAAAGATTTCAGGGAATACCACGAAATCCGAATGTGCATCTGAAGCTACGTCCACAAAATATTCAACTTGATTGGCCAAGTCATCGAAAGATGTGATGGCGCGCATCAAGTACTGCACGACGCAAATCCGAACCGGCAAACTGGTTTTGAAATGGCGTTTGGATATCGGTTTGTAATCGACATTATTCCATTCCATCAACGTGGCATATTTGCCGGATGCCAAATCATCCTGCAGGTAATTCGGGTTGATGCGCATCAACTGGAAACCGTTCATCAACTGGAACGTTAAAACCGGATCATATATTTTATGGCGTGAGACAGAATCGACGTACTCACGCGGTGACATTTCATCCGCATGTTTATGGTAATTTGGAATGCGCCCGCCGATGATGATCGACTTCAGGTTCAATTCGCGCGCCAGTTCCTTGCGGGCTTCGTAAAGACGCTGCCCGACTTTCATCCGGCGGTATTCCGGGTGTACCATGACTTCAATGCCGTACATATTATAGCCATCGGGATTGTGGTTAGTGATGTAGCCAGCGTCTGTCACATCGTCCCACGTATGGCGGTCATCGTATTCATCAAAGTTAATCAGCAAACTTGAACACGAGCCAATCACTGTGCCGTCCAATTCAGCAACCATCTGGCCTTGAGGAAAGACACCCAAATGGCTTCTTAATTGTTCTTCTTTCCAAGGATCCATTCCAGGAAAGCATAAACGCTGCATTTCAAGGATCGCATCTATATCTGCATAATTCATTTCACGAATGATCATGCTTTTTTCGAAATGGGATAAATCGAATTGTTCTGCCACAGTACAGCTCTCCTTCACAAAAGTTTCAAACTTTATTATATAGCAATGTCACTCAGGTTGATATTATTTTACTTGTATCACCATAACAATTATAATTCTATGGAAGTAATTTTTGAAAAGAGGGAACACCAGATGACGAAACGCCAGGAAAATGTATTGCTTTCCATGTGGGTTGTGGCGCTCATCGCCACGTCAGGTTCGCTTTATTTTTCTGAAATCCGCGGCTATGCTCCGTGCGAACTGTGCTGGATTCAACGCATTTTCATGTATCCGCTGGTTATCGTCCTCGGAGTGGCCTATGTCCAGAAAAATGTTCGAATCGCAGCTACCACGCTGATTTTCTCTATCATCGGCGGAGGGATTTCCCTTTACCATTACGGTCTGCAGAAGCTCGATTTTCTGGCAGATTCCGCGCCGTCCTGCGGTCAGGTTCCGTGTACCGGGGAGTATATCAACGTGCTCGGATTCATCACTATTCCGTTTTTGGCGTTGACCGCGTTCATTCTGATCGCTGGAATGAGCATTTATTTACTGAAGTCCCTTAAGGAGGAAAAATCACAATGAAGAAGTTATTGATCATCGCGGGAATTGTCGTTGTCGTTTTTGCCGGCATTATCTTTTTGACCAATCAGGCAAACAATGAAAAGTTGGCGAACAACCCGTACGATACAGAAGACTTGGAACAAGCAACGATTGATCAATTGGACGATGAAAACTACCAGAACATTGTCGTACCGGCTGAATTGGAAGAACAGATTGCCAGTGGCGATCCGACTACGGTTTATTTCTTCAGCCCGACTTGCCAGTACTGCCAGCAGACCACACCTGTTTTGATGCCGGTTGCTGAAGAGATGGATATAGACGTTTTGCAGTATAATCTGTTAGAGTATGAACAAGGCTGGCAGCAATACTTGATCGAAGCAACACCGACACTGATCCATTACGAAAATGGCGAAGAAGTTTCACGTTGGGTCGGCGCACAGCCGAAAGAGAATATCGAACAATTTTTCAACGATGTAGTTAAAAAATAACTGACAAAGGGATCATGTGCCTTGCGCATGATCCTTTTTTATGGAGGAAACCGAATGACGTGGAGTTATGAAATCAAAGACGACGGCATGACCGTCGAAGAATTACTGAGAACCGAATGGGGCCTTGGCAAGAAAGTGGTCCATCAAATGCGTATGGCCAAGAGCGTCAAAAACGAAAAGTTCCAGGAAGTGATCTGGAAAGAGCCATTGCCGGCTGGAACTGTCCTGCAGTTCGACTTGCCGCCTGCCGACTCGCCTTATGAGCCAAAACACGATGTGGAGCTTCCAGTCCTCTTCGAAGATGACCACTTTATCGTGGCCCGCAAACCAAAAGGCATGGCTACGCATCCCAATGAAATCGGGCAAACTGATACGTTCATCAACGCCATCCTAGGCCATATCATCCGCAACGGCGGATCGTACGGCGAGCACGTCCATCGCCTGGATCAGGGAACTTCCGGCCTGTTGATGGTCGCGAAGCACCCTGTCGCAAAAAATGTACTGGACCGCATGTTGGAACAAAAGCAACTGGTCCGTGATTATGAAGCTGTCGTCAAAGGCAAAGTCCACAACAAATCCGGTACCATCGATTTCCCGATCGGCCGTGACCGCCACCACCCGACACGCCGTATGGTTTCACAAACCGGCCAAAGCGCTGTGACGCATTACCGCGTCCTCAAGTTGATGGAAGGCAAATCTTTGCTTCACCTGACGCTTGAAACAGGACGCACGCACCAAATCCGTACCCATCTTGCTCATATCGGCCATCCGATTGTCGGAGATACCCTATACGACGGACCACCGACACAAGACGGCGCCTATCATCTGCATGCGTTCCGCATGTCGTTTATCCACCCGTTCACAAATGAAAAAGTCGTTGTTGAAGATTCGGCAAGATAAAAAAAGCAAGTTCCTTTTCGGGGAACTTGCTTTTTCTTATGCTTTAATTTCGTCTGGATGGGTTCCGGAGCGCCAATCCTGGTTCAACCCATCAATCATTGTCATCTCTTCTTCAGACAATGAAAAATCGAAAACTTGCGCGTTCTCTTTGATGCGCGAAGGCGTCACTGATTTCGGGATGACAATCAGATCGCTCTGCAGATGCCAGCGGATGATGACTTGTGCAATCGACTTGCCATGCGTTTTGGCGATTTCCGATAGTACCGGATCTTCCAACAGACGCCCGCGTGCCAGTGGAGACCATGACGTGATCGCGATGCCGTGACCAGCACAATAGCTCCGCAGCGGTTCCTGTGTCAACTGGGGATGCAATTCAATTTGATTGACCATCGGTTGGGTGTTCGCGGTTGCCAAAATCTTTTCCAAGTGGTGCTGCTGGTGATTGGAAACGCCGATCGAACGGACCAGCTTTTCATCATAGAGGCGCTGGATCGCGCGGTATGTATCCACGTACTTCCCTTCGATCGCCCAATGCGTCAAATAGAGGTCCAAATAATCAAAGCCAAGCCGTTTTAAAGAAGCTTCAAATGCGCGCAGCGTTTCATCATAGCCCTGGTCGGTGTTCCACACCTTCGAGGTGATGAACAACTCTTCCCGCTTGACACCGGAATTCCGCACCGCCTCGCCCACTTCTGCTTCATTGTCATAAATCGTGGCTGTGTCGATCGCTTTATAGCCCTCGCCAATTGCCGTGATCATGGCTTCCACGGCCGCTTCTTTATCGGTCATTTTGTATACGCCTAAACCGAAGCGCGGCATTTCCACTCCATTATGTAAGGTTTTTGTCGAGCCGATCGCTAATTTCATATTCATCATCCTTTCTTTTTCCATTGTACAAATAATAATTTACAAATTCGACTTTAAAGATTCCCCCAAAACCTCTTGCGCTTAAGCAGTAAAACGAATAATATATATCTTGTCGTTTAAAATTGTTCGTGTTTTAGGAGGAGCTTTTTTTATGTTTCATTTAAAAGAAAATAATACTACTATAAAGACTGAAATCACAGCTGGAATGACGACGTTCCTGACAATGGCCTACATCGTCATCGTCAACCCCGTCATCCTCGGCGCTGCCGGCGTGCCATTCGATCAGGTATTTTTGGCAACCATCATCGCGGCTGCCATCGGTACACTTTGGATGGCGTTAGCAGCCAATTACCCGATCGCTATTGCTCCGGGCATGGGATTAAATGCTTACTTCACTTCAATGGTACTGGGTTCGGACGGCGCCATCGATTACGTAACCGCATTTGCGGCCGTATTTGTCGCCGGCCTCATTTTTGTGTTGCTGTCATTGACCTCTATGCGAAAAGTGCTGATCCAGGCCATTCCTGAAAATTTGAAACATGCCATCACTGCAGGCATCGGCCTTTTTATCGCTTTTATCGGCATGAGGCTGAGCGGTTTAATTGTCGCTAATGAAGCCAACCTGGTCGGCTTGGGTGATTTGACTTCTCCAGCTGTGGCATTGACTTTACTTGGGCTGCTGGTGACGGTCATCTTCATGTCGCTGAACATTCATGGCGGCATTTTCTACGGAATGATCGTGACTGGAGTCGTCGCCTTTTTTACTGGCCAATTAAAGTTTGAAGGCGGCTTGATGCAGCTGCCCTCATTGCCTGAAGGCATCCTTATCTGGAATCCGGTTGAAGCTCTTCAATTGGTGATTGAATTCGGCCTGTACGGCGTCGTCTTTTCGTTCCTGTTGGTGACGTTGTTCGATACGACCGGCACCATGATCGGCGTGGCCAAGCAGGCAGGCTTGATGAAAGGCAATAAAATGCCGAGAATGCGTCAAGCCTTATTGGCTGACTCTGTCGCGGCCACAGCAGGTGCGATGGTCGGAACCAGCCCAACTTCCGCTTACGTTGAATCTTCAGCAGGCGTTGCAGCTGGTGGACGGACCGGCTTGACCAGTTTGACCGTCGCCATCCTATTCATCATCGCTGCATTTTTCGGACCTTTAGTCGGTGCCTTATCGAATGTGGCGGCGATTACGGCTCCTGCATTGATCATCGTCGGAAGCTTGATGATCGGTGCGGTCAAACACATTGAATGGGAAGAATTCGACGAAGCGTTCCCGGCGTTCCTGATTGTTCTGGCAATGCCGCTGACTTCCAGCATCGCAACCGGCATCGCTTTCGGATTCATCTCGTATCCTTTGATGAAAATCTTTAAAGGCAAAGGCAGATCGGTCCATCCAATTCTTTACGTATTCGCTGTCTTGTTTGTGATTCAATTGCTGATTGCGCCTCATTAATAACATAAAAAAACCGCCCATTGGCGGTTTTTTGTTTAGATTCGTGCTCTAGCACCTGACATTGCTGCTGTAATCAGCAAGACGGCTGCTGTAATCAAATGGAACACCCAGCCGATTCCTGGGATCCAGGCAATCGCACTTGTGATGATTCCAAGAATCGATCCCGATTTCGGTGAATATTCACGGAAACAGAAGAACAAGGTAATCGCATGGAGTACGAACATGACGCCTAAAACGGAATAACCCGTGCTGATGACAAAGCCGCCACCGATCAACGGAATTGCCAGAAAGGCTTCAGCTAAACCCGTAATCCAAAGCAAAGCGACAGAAATTTTCATTTTCATTCGTTATCATCCCTTCTTTAACTAGCTTATCTATACTATACGGATGAACACGGCAAAGGTTTCGTTTTTCTTAAGGTCCACATCCTTTTCAGACCGTCAGAAATTATCCATATTTCAATTGATGTGTATATTTCATTTTTCCCGATTGTAAGCTATACTAAACAAAGATGTACATTTCAAGGAGGTCATTATTTATGAACTTAATCCTTATTTTGGGTATTTGTGTTTCGTTTCTAGTAGCTATTTTCACTGCTGGATACGATGACAAGCCTGGAACAAACGAAAGAGAATAGTACAAAAGGACAGCGAATTTCGCTGTCCTTTTTCTATTCCAGGCCTGGATAATCCTGCTGGCGCAAAGCTTCATACATTAATATGGCCGCTGTGTTTGATAAATTGAGTGAACGGATATTGTCATTCATCGGAATGCGCAGACAATGATCGGGATTCTGCTCGATCAATTCCTTCGGCAAGCCTTTTGTTTCCTGGCCGAACACGAAGAAATGGTCTTTGCCTCTGTCTGAGAAGTCGAATGAGGTATGAGGCTGTGCACCAAACTTCGTAATATAGTAAAACTCTCCATCGGGATAACTGTCAAACAGCTCCTGCAGACTATCGTAATAATGGATATCGACATGCTCCCAATAATCCAGTCCGGCGCGTTTCAGCATCTTATCGTCCGTCGAGAACCCGAGTGGGCGGATCAGATGCAGCTTTACTCCCGTCCCTGCGCATGAACGCGCGATATTTCCTGTATTCGCTGGAATCAGCGGTTGGTACAACACAATGTGAATAGCCAAATCTGTCACTTATCCTTTCAATCCTTCAGCAAAAAATGCCAATCCTTTTTGAATTTCCTCTTGAACTTCCAAATCCTTTTCTTTCTGCTCTGCCTGTTTTAATGCTTCCAGGCCCTCATCAGTACCTATTTTTCCGATTGCCCATGCAGCAGTACCCCGGATCACCGGCCGCTCATCACTCTTTAGTAAATTGATCAACGCTGGCACGGCGGATGTTTCTTTGAAATGAGCCAATGCCAGGATCGCGTTTCGTTGAATCGGTTTTTTGCCCCGCCATGAACCGGACACATATCCAAACTTCTCCTTGAATTCCCGGTTGGAGATGGTCAGCAATGGCTCGAGCAATGGCTTGGCGATTTCCGGGTCTGGTTCGAATTCCGCATGAATTTGATTGGCTTTGCGTTTGTTCTTCGGACAAACGGTCTGGCAAGTGTCGCAGCCATATAACCGGTTTCCGATCTTGCTTCGGAATTCATCCGGCAGAAACCCTTTGGTCTGCGTCAAAAATGAAATGCAGCGCTGGGCGTTCAACTGCCCGCCTTCGACTATAGCTCCTGTCGGACAGGTATCGATGCACAAACGGCAATCGCCGCATTGATCTTCCATCGCTTCATCGAAACGGAATGGAATATTGGTGATCATCTCGCCAAGATAGACATAGGAACCGAATTCCGGCGTGATGATATTGGTATTCTTGGCACTCCACCCGATGCCGGCACGTTCCGCCACTGCCCGGTCTGAAAGCTCGCCTGTATCGACCATCGACCGCATCCGTGCGTCCGGGTAATGCGCAGCGATGAACGCTTCCAGCAGCGTGAGCCTCTCCCTAAGCGCTGCATGGTAATCCTTGCCCCATGACGAACGGGAGAATATACCACGCCTCGCGCCTTTGACTCCCTGCGGAGCAGCTTCCATCCGCGACGGGTAGGCGATTGCGATGGCAATGATGCTGACGGCTTCATTCAGCAAAAGCTCCGGCCGCGTGCGTTTTTCCAAATCCGCTTCTTCAAAACCGGACTGGTAGTTCAGCTGCTGCTGGCGAATCAATTGATGCTTTAAGCTATAAAAAGGTTCTGCAGAAGCAAAGCCGATTTTATCAATCCCGATCTCCGAGGCATACGCAACAAGCTCTTTTTGGAACTGGTCAAGATTCATGTTGTAACCCCTCACTCATTTCTATGATACGATAATAAAAACCCCTAGGCGAAAGGAAGATTGCAATGAAACTGACAATCGATCCTCAAATAAACGAAATTCTAAGCGATTTTAAAATCGGCGTCATTCATTATAACAATATCACCGTTTCCGATTCACCTCAAATGTTAAAAGGCCGTCTCCAGCTTTTTCAGGAACAGTTGTACTTCGATTTGGAAGATAAGGATCTAACCGAATTTCCCGGCCTTCTCGAATGGCAATTAATCTGGAAAGCCCTGGGAGCTGATCCCAGCCGTTACCGCCCATCAGCGGAAGCGCTGTACCGGCGCGTCAAAAAACAGAATTACTTATCCACAGTGGATTCAGCCGTCGACATGAACAGCTTTCTGTCGCTGCAATACGAAATTCCACTTGGCCTCTATGATGCTGATAAAATTAAAGGTGATATCAACATCGCCGTCGGCACCAGCTCAGACCGCTATGAAGGCTTGAATAACCGCGTCAATACATTGGCTGGCATTCTGGTATCCAAAGATGCTGAAGGCGCATTCGGCAGCCCCTACGTCGATTCTAAGCGGACTGCTGTAACTGAACAGACAACAAATGCTGTCCATATCTTTTACCTGCGGCCATCCATGGACCGCGATACTGCTCTACAGCTTCTGACTGCTGCTTCCAATATGTTTACCGGCATCAACGGTGGAGATGCCGAATTTTATGTCGTTTGACTTCATGAACCCAAAGACCGGCATCTCGACTTAGAGAAGCCCGGTCTTTTTGCTGTTCTATTGATTTATTGATACATGCTTTTATTTTCACGGAATAATTTTTTCCACTTGACCTGCTCCCCCTTCCCCCTAACTTATTCCACCGGTACCGTCTAGCTTCAAAAAGCTTTCGATGCGACGCATACTTGCATGTCTTTTCTCCCCAAAACTTCTACAAACTTCAGCTATAGGCATATTCTTTTTCATTCGCAAACAGATGCAGTAAACTCTTCTTACATTGATGAGTAAAAGAGGGATCAACACGTGAAACGAGTGCATAGCGACATTGTCCAGTTTCGGGGAAGCCATTATGATTTTGGCCGGATGCAGGGAGAACTGCTGAAGGAATCTTTGATTCTTCCCAATCGCCAAAAGCAACGAAAAGCTTCCAGCCGCCATTTGATCATAGACGAACAACGTGCCAGAAATATTTTATTGACATTAGCCCCAAGAGTATGGGAAGAAATCAACGGCTTGGCCGATGCGCTGGAATGGCCCATGGATGAGGCTATCCGGGAGTTTGGCGGCTATTACTTGGAATATACGCGGAGCGGCTGCTCTATCTACACGGAATCTGATTTTATGGTCCGCAATTACGATAGTTCGCCTGAGGGCTATGAAGGGCGATTTGCCTTGTATCAGCCGACAGACGGCGGATTTGCCACCATCGGACCGACCATGCAGATTACCGGACGGACCGATGGAATGAATGAGAAAGGCCTTGTGATGGGCTACAATTTCATCAATCGCCGAAATTCGGAAGACGGTTTTATCTGCAATATGATCGGCCGCCTGATTTTGGAAAACTGTGCGACCATCGAAGACGCAATTGCATTGCTGGAAGAACTTCCACATCGCCGCTCTTTCAGCTATGTACTGCTGGATCGCACCGGAAAATCCGTAGTCGTTGAAGCTTCACCTCGTTCTGTAGTGGTTCGTGAATCGGCGGTTTCCACCAATCATTTTGAATTGCTGGTGGAGGAAAACCGCTACCAAACAGACGATTCCCGCAGAAGAGAACAAACGATGCTTGCGCAGCAGCAAAACCAGATCGACGCCTACAGTGCTTTTCGGCTCTTGAACGACTCGGATAAAGGCGTCTTCTCGAAAAAATACAGCACGGCTTCCGGTACCTTGCACACCGCTTCTTATTTCCAGCATAGCCTAGAAGTCGGATTCGCGATCGGCCCGGACCGCCTGCCGCTCATGCTTGATTTTGAGAAATGGCTGCAGGGTGAAAGGCTATACGCCAAACGCATCAACGGAAAAATCGATACGCATCTGCCATTTGCCCATATGGTCGAGCTCTAATGACAAAAGGCGCCAGCAACTTAAATGCTGGCGCCTTTTTCTTGTTTAGGTAAAAACTGCTTATCCATATGGGCAAAACCGATTTCTGTATCGATCGCTCCATGTACTTTCTGAATATCTAAATCTTTTCCCTTCAGCCAGCTGTCAAAATCAAAAACTGTCGGTTGTTGATTGCCGCCAAGCGCAAACCAGACACTCTTTTCCTTTGGCAAATAAAGAGATGTGTGAATGGTCCCTGCCCAACTTTTATACAGTTCTGAAAAAACTCCTTTGTCCGTATCGTTGAACAGGCGGAACGCCTGCAGCGCATCCTCTGTCTGGCTTTTCTGGGTGTGGATGGCTTCCAGCCGGTCAAACGAGTCCTTCAGGTAGTTGCGATTTTCGTGCTGCTGGATTTCAAAATGATTGGTGCAGACATTGCTGACCCGGACATCGACCGCCCGCGGACTCGCTTCGATAATCCGCGTTTCACCGCTTGGGTCAGTCACGATATAGCTGAACGACCCCCGGTGTGGGATTTCCTTCAGCAGCGACACCGCTTCTTCGATCGTCGCGCAAGTTTCCAGAATGATGCGGCCAATCAGGTAACAGACGAACCCATCGCCGGGCTTTTTCCGGTGCGTGAAGTTATAGCCCATCGCCAACCCTTTTTCATTCATGCCGTCCATTCGTCCCGTAATTCGTGAAGTCGGCCCGATGATGGCATAACCCTGGTTATCTGGCTGAAACAGGCTGAAGCGCCCTTCGTAGGTCTGTGGATGAAAGTCGTAGTTCCGGACCATAAAATCCTGGCCGGTTACAATCGAGCAGCCCGATGGCATCGCGTCGATCCGGTAGCCTCCAAAATCACGCAATACATCTTCCATCGGTAATTTGAGGCTTTCCTGCAGACCGATCAGCTCTTCCCAGATTCCAGGGGCAAATTTACGGTAAGCCTGTTCCGTGTCTTCTAAGTCGATTTCAAACCTCGGCCTCTTCGCCTTCCATTGCTTTGTCCGATTGTCCAGGGTGATGCTGTCCTTTAAAAGTTCGCCTTGTCTGAAACCGAAATCGTAATGGCTTCCTCTAAATTCCAAAATATTACTATGTATGTGTCTCATCGAATTCTCCTTTGCACTGCAGAATCATCAATTATGTTTTAGCATACACATTTCCTGTACGAAACTCAAAAACTCCGTTCTGCAATTAATCCCACTACAAAATCCTGTCCTATAAACAAATAGGACAGGACCAGCCACTGCATTCACTTTTCACCCTTCGTATGCGCGCCGCAATTCAATGGGATTCAATTTCTAAAAGTGCAGTGGCTATGTAACAGTTTTAAGGAATTTTCCAGATTTCCTGTACTGGCGGACGATCCATTTCTCCAGTTCCACGATGATAAACACTGAAATACCGATTATAATCGGCCAGATCCAAAACCGCGCCTCCAACGGAACTGTTCCAAGCAGGATATTCATAAATGGCACGTAGGTAACCGATAGCTGCACAGCAATCAGAATTCCCGATACCAAAAACGCAATTTTATTCGAGAAAAAATCACGGTTTAACGCAAATTCTGTTTCACTTCGGCAATTGAATAAATACATCAATTGCGACATCACCAATGCCTGCAGCGTCATCGTATTGATGATCGCCGGATCCACCTGCTGATTGTCCAAAAGCCTATTCATCAATAGAATCCCACCACAGATGACAAATGAAACAAAAGCGACCCGGAAAATATAATAAGGGCTCAGCAATTTGGAATTCGATTTTCTAGGAGGGCGCTCCATGGCACCGTGTTCTAATTTCTCGAAGGCAATCGCCAAAGAGATGGTGACAGCGGAAATCATATTCACCCACAAAATCTGTACCGCCGTCAAAGGTAACGTCGTACCGAACAGGATGCTGACAAAAATCAAAGCGCCTTCCGACACATTCGTCGGCAAGATAAAAAGGATCGTCTTCTTCAGGTTATCGTAGACGCGCCTGCCTTCTTTCACCGCATTGACAATCGTACTGAAATCATCATCCACCAGCACCATTCCAGCTGCTTCCTTCGACACTTCCGTCCCTTTTATCCCCATGGCCACACCAATGTCTGCGCGTTTTAAAGCCGGTGCATCATTGACGCCATCCCCGGTCATCGCACAAACATGATTTTCAGCCTGCAGTGCTTTGACCAGCTGCAGCTTATTGTTAGGGCTGGTGCGCGCGAAGACATCGTAATTCAATGCAGCATGCGTCAATTGCCGGTCGTCCATACGGTCCAACTCTATGCCTTCGAGAACGCGTTCACCGTCTCCTATGCCCATCTGAGCCCCGATTGCCACGGCTGTATCTTTGTGGTCACCCGTAATCATTTTCACGATGATTCCGGCCTTTTTGCATTGCTGTATGGCTTCAATGACTTCTTCTCGTGGCGGATCGATGATTCCAGCCATTCCGATCAAATTGAATCCGGATTCCATATCTTCCTGATCAATGGAGAGTTTGGAACTGCTGACTTTTTTGACAGCAGCTCCTATCAGCCGCTCGCCTTTATTGGCATGCTGATACATCTTGTCCTGCCAGTGTCGCTCTTCTGCAGAAGAAAATTCCAAATCGGCCATTTTCACTAAACGCTCCGGCGCCCCTTTTACATAGATCCATTTACCGTCGTCATTTTCGACTAAAGCTGCCATATATTTATAGCTGGAATCAAATGGGATTTTTGATAGAATCGGAAGCCGCTCTACAGCATCCTCCGCTTTTTCAGCAAGTGTAATAAGGCAGCCTTCCGTCGCATCTCCGCTAATCACCCAATGTCCTTGTTCATCACATCTCAAATGGGCTTCATTGACCGTTTTAACAGCTGTTAAAAATTCCTGTAAATCTGGATAATCTTCAAGATTTGCTGATTTATTATCATAAAGAATCGTCCCTTTTGGCGAATAGCCGGTTCCCGTCACTGTAAACTCTTCACCTTTCAGCATCACAGACGTGACGGTCATTTCATTTTTTGTTAACGTCCCGGTTTTATCCGAACAAATTACAGTGACGGCTCCAAGAGTCTCAACAGATGGCAAATTACGGACAATAGCGTTTTTCCTCGCCATTCGCTGTACACCAAGGGCCAGGATGATGGACAGCACAGCCGGCAACCCTTCGGGAATCGCCGCTACAGTCAGACCGATAATGGCCAGTAGCAAATCAGCTGTTCCGTAATCATGGAACACATAGCCGATGCCAAACATTAAAACAGCACTAATGACAATAATCAGCGAAATCACTTTACCAAAAGCCGCTGTCTGCTTTAATAGCGGTGTCTGCAGCTGATCTACTTCTTCTATTGAAGAGCTGATTTTTCCGAGCTCGGTAGCTGCTCCGATCGCCACAACAATTCCCGTCCCAGAACCGGAGGCAATCGTTGTCCCAGCAAATAGCATATTCAAGCGGTCACCCAATCCCGTATCATCCGGCAGCAGCGCAGGATTCTTTTCAACTGCTGTTGATTCACCTGTCAGCGAAGATTCTTCTACATTCAAATTATCTGCTTCAAGAATCCGAATATCAGCTGGAATTCTGTCGCCTGCGCTAAGCACGACAATATCTCCAGGCACCAATTCGGAAGATGCCACTTCTCTCCTAACTGAGCTCCGAAGCGCTGTTGCTTTTAATGACAACATTTTACGAATGCTGTCCAATGCCTTTTCCGCTTTGCTTTGCTGGATATAACCGATGATTGCATTGATGACAACCACCATTAAAATCACCGCAGTATCGATATAATGTCCTAAAAATAAAGTGACGACAGCTGCTGCAAGCAGCACATAAATCAGCACATCATTAAAGTTCTTGAAAAATTTAATGAGTGCAGGGTCTTTCTTAGGTTCCGGAAGTTCGTTCGCTCCAAATTCTGCTTGCCGTCTGGCTACTTCTTCCATATTCAAACCCTTGTCTGCATCTGTCCCTAAAATTTTCAGTAGTTCAACCAGATCAATTCCATACCAATTTCTCTCCTGCATGACTGTCCCTCTTTTCAATTGTTGGAATGATGCTGTTGGCTTTTTTTATTCAGAACAGTATAACATGTTATTTCACACCTAATAAAGTATACATTAGGTCTTTCACCTTCATGTTTCTTTACATTTTCACATATTTTAACAACTGGTTCCCTACGTTTATTTCTTTAAATTTAATTAGATTATACATTTTTTATGTTGCACTTTTAAAATATAGGTTTATAATTGATGGTGAAAAAACATATTATTAATACATATATCAAAAATACATCAAGGAGGGAGTAAAGTGAAAAGGTTTATTGTCGCTCTCATGGTCGCGTTTCTCAGTCTCTCCTCTCTATCCAGTGTCAGTGCCCATCCGCATCACGACGATGATGATTACAGTGTCCGGGAGGAATTAGCTATCAGTAAAAAAGCACTTAAGAAGTACCGGGATATCGATGTCGCTTTAGATGAAGGGTTTGTCGGATTAGTACCTGGAGCCTGTGTACCGAATATGGGGATTCACTTAGTCAAACCGAGTCGAGCAGATGACGCGAAACTAAACATCAAAAAACCTGAAATATTGGTTTATGAACCGAGAAAAGACGGAAGCTATAAGCTAGTCGCTGCTGAATGGTATGTACCGGCAGAAGAAACGGACAAAACCCCAAAATTATTCAACCAGAAATTCCAAGGTCCAATGGACAATCACGACGGATCTAAAGGCCAGCACTACGACTTGCACGCATGGCTCTTCAAAAAGAACCCAGATGGAATGTTCACACCGGAGAACAAGCGCGTAAGCTGTAAATACGCTGAATAACTGTACAAATTCCCTGTGTATCTGAACCGTAAAAAAGCCGATGCAAAAGAACCTTTTGCATCGGCTTTTCAATGCCCTTTTCGCTGAAAAAAATATTTTGGGAAAAGAAAAAGGCCCAGACAATTATGTCAGGGCCTTGCTTCTCAACTTGCAATATACCGGCGGTCGGGGTCGAACCGACACTCCGGTGAAGGAACGGGATTTTGAGTCCCGCGCGTCTGCCAATTCCGCCACGCCGGCAAGTAATGATTTAGCGGACAAGAATTATTATAGCACATCTTATTTCATACGCCAATACTTTATTAATATAACAGAAAAATTTTTAATTAATTCTGTTTATCACTTTACTGCAGGAAAAGCTAAGAAGAAAATAGAACTTAGCTGCCAATACTGCTGAAAACCCTATTTCGATTAGTGAAGTTAAAAGTAGGGATTAACAGTTCCCATTCCATACCTTTCATCTGGCATTTTGTCCCACTTTCCATCATAGAAGTCAAAATAATAGGCTGGGAGCAATGAGAGAATCTGACAGCATCAACAACTACTGCTGCTGTATCCTCCGCTGCTAATCCATTGGCAACTCGTCTCTCCCAGAATTGCCATATGAAAGTTCTCGAAGTCATACCCAAAGCCTACATCGACATCGCCTACAGCCAAGCAGAGATCGGGATGCTGGAAATACTGCAAACAACAAAAAAACCCCTTAACTATGATTAATCATAGTTAAGGGGTTTTTGGAAAGGGCAGGCAGGCCCTTTCATGATACCGGCGGTCGGGGTCGAACCGACACTCCCGTGAAGGAACGGGATTTTGAGTCCCGCGCGTCTGCCAATTC
>NZ_JAIQCL010000008.1 GCF_020023385.1 Planococcus circulans | reverse complement strand
AAGAACCGTCAATTTCTAGACAAAATCAGGCGTCAATAACACCTAATTTTCTCGGGTCCATCTTATTGTATTTTTTGAAATAAGCTATGAATTTTACAGATAACGAGTTTACATCTGAGGGATTATCGGAAGCAGCAATAGATTCTACATATAATTCAAAGAACCCATCAACCTTCGCATGAAAGGTTGATGGGTTCTTTGAAATAATACGCAAAATAAAGTTTAAGTTGATGCAAGTTATTTCTTAAAGTGACAGTTCAATAGTTCAGGAATCATAAGACTATAACTGGACTCAGTCAAAATCCTTTTTCTCCCATTCATCCTCTGGAATCTCCAGATCTTCACCTGAAAAACGCTCTTCCTGAAACGGATCGCCGTTCATGTGGAAGCCGTTCTGCTCCCAGAAGCCAGGTTGGTTTTCATCGATGAATTCGATGCCGCGGACCCATTTGACACTTTTCCAGAAATACAGATGAGGCACCACGAAGCGCAGCGGATAACCGTGTTTGGCTGTCAGTGGTTCGCCGTCAAGTGAATGGGCAAGCAGCACATCTTCCCGGTCGAGGTCGGACAGGGCAAGATTGGTGGTGTAATCATTGTCACCATGAAGCATCACATAACCGCTTTTCGGTGTTACGCCCAATTCTTTCATCAGATCGATAAAGCGGACACCTGTAAATGTATTATCGAAGCGGGACCAGCGTGTGACACAGTGGATGTCGCGGATAATCGTTGTTTGTGGCAACTTCAATAAGTCGTCGTAATGCAGTGTAACTTCCTTGTCGACCTGGCCAAAGATCTTCAAGGTCCAGGTGGCCATATCATAGACCGGCACTTCGCCTTCGTGCAGGACCGGAAAGCGCTCGGTCAGCACTTGGCCAGGTGGCAGGCGTTCAGCCAGTGCGGGATCCACTACGGGTACCCGTGTTTTTTTGATTCGTTCGGCTTTGCTCAACTTCATAGATATCACTCCTTAAAATAAAAAAATCTTCCGCTGAAAAAGGGAAGAGTGGTTATCTGCTCGTGAAATTCTCTTCCTCATCTTTCAGAACATCGTGCTTCTGATGGATTTGGCACCATTCCAGTTACGTTAACTGGCGGTTGCCGGGCGTCGTCGGGCCATTCCCTCTGCCTCTCTTGATAAGGATGTAGCATATTTAATTTTTTGTTGAATTTGTTCAGCTTTCATCAGTGAAGAGTGAAAAAGTCTTTACTGATTGAAGTTTCTCTTTATTTTACTCAAATGCTCTGTTTCTTACAAGATTATTCGCAAAATTATTTAGCTTCTCTTCAGCTGGCGTTATACTAAAGGTACGTGGAGAATTTACCGGAACCGGTGAGCTGCATTTCAAACGAATAAGGGGTCTTTATTAATGAAAAAAATGATAACTATTATAAGCATAGCCATCCTGCTGAGCGCCTGCAGCAATACATCGGCTGGCAACGACAGTGAGCTGTTGGTTTCGGCAGCCTCAAGCCTGACGGAAGTGATGAAAAAGATGGAAGAGGAATTTCAACAGGTGGAACCGGATATTGACTTATCCTTCAATTACGGATCATCCAGCAAGCTGAGAAGCCAAATCGAGCAAGGGGCACCTGCAGATTTGTTTTTATCGGCCAGCGTAAAGGATATGGACCTGCTCGAATCGCAGCAGCTCATAGACGCTGCAAGCATCAGTCCATTTGCTGAAAATCGGCTGGTTCTGGCTTCTTTGGAAGAGTTCCCGGAATCGGTGGATTTTGAGGAAGTAGTGATGGATGCAGAAGAAACCATTGCCGTTGGAGAGCCTGACAGCGTGCCGGTTGGAGCGTATACAAGGCAGGCATTGGAAAGCCAAGGGTTATGGCAGCCGCTTGAAGGGCGTCTAATCTATTCCAAAGACGCAAGGCAAGTGGTGACTTACGTAGAAAGCGGGAATGCAGGTCTTGGCATCATCTATTCTTCCGATGCCGTTATTTCCCGGGAAATAACAGCGACGCTCGAGCTGCCCGGACAGATAGATCCTGTCGTCTACCCCGGAGCCGTTGTAACCGCGTCAGAGAATCAGCAGGCTGCTGCAGCTTTTCTGGATTTTGTCACGGGTCCAACAGGCCAGGCCATTTTTAAAGACTACGGCTTTTTGCCGGGAGATGGAAAAGCGCCATGACGCCATATGATTTGTCTCCACTTTGGTTATCGCTGAGAGTCGCGGTCATTTCCACATTATTTGTATTTCTGGCCAGCCTGGCGCTTGCCCGCTTGATGAACAGGCGTGATTTTTTTGGGAAAAGCTTCGTGGAAGCCCTGATTCTGCTGCCTTTGGTTTTGCCGCCGACGGTTATCGGCTTCGGCTTGATCGTTTTATTCGGCGTCAATGGTCCACTCGGCATCCTCTTGGAGCAGTGGTTTGGATTTCGTGTCGTCTTTACTTGGATCGGCGCAGCCATTGCGTCTTTTGTGGTGTCTTTGCCGCTGATGTATCAAAGCGTTCTGGCCGCTTTTGAAAAAGTGGATCCGCGTTGGGAAAACGTGGCGCGGACGATGGGCGTGTCCGAATGGCGGATTTTCCGGACCATCACATTTCCACTTGCCTGGTCGGGTATTCTGGCGGGATTAATCCTGGCGTTTGCACGGGGTATCGGTGAATTCGGGGCCACTTTGATGATTGCCGGCTACATCCCGGGCGTTACGGAAACGGTGCCGCTCGCGATTTACTTCGCCTATGAAGCAGGCGATATGGAAAAAGCCCTGTTTTGGGTGCTGATCATTTCCTCGCTTGGAGTCGCCGCCATCGCCTGGGTCAACTACTGGCGCAAAAAAAACGCAATACGAATCGGCAGGGAGTGAGCAGATGCTTAAAGTGGATGTTCAAAAGCAATTGGATCATTTTAACTTGGATATGGAGTTTGAACTGGGGCAGGAAATTCTGGCACTTGTGGGGTCTTCCGGTTCGGGCAAAACCACGTTGCTGAACTGCTTGGCGGGAATTGTCCATCCGGATGCAGGGGAAATTTCATTGAACGGCCGGAATTTTTACAGGGAAGGGCAGAAGCCGCTTAAAATCCAAAAAAGGAAAGTGGGCTATTTGTTTCAGGATTACGCGCTGTTCCCGCATCTGACTGCGGAACAGAATATTCTGTATGCGCTGTCGCGAGTCGCGGATACATCACCTATTACCGAACTTACAAAAATCCTTGGAATCACCGGGCTGCTGGCCAAATACCCGCACCAGATTTCAGGAGGCGAAAAGCAGCGTGTGGCGTTGACGCGTGCAATGGCCGTCCAGCCCGATATCCTGCTGCTCGATGAACCATTTTCAGCTTTGGACGACGCCAACCGTGACCGCTGCCAGGACGAACTGCTGCGGATTCACCGGCAATGGCAAATACCGATCATCTTTGTGACGCATCGGATTGCCGATGCTGAGAAATTGGCAGACCGGATCATCCGGATTGAAAAAGGACAGATGACGGAGCAAACAGTATTTTGATAGGGACTGCAGTTATAGATTGGCCATGATAAAGTGATACTAACGAAGAAACCGTTTGGACGATCAAGCGGCAGGAAAGTGGGAAACAATGTGGATGAACGCTATTCAAGGCAAGTGTTATTCAAACCGCTTGGCCAGACCGGCCAGGAAAAGCTCGGATTATCGTCTGTCACCATCGTCGGCTGCGGAGCTTTGGGCTCGGCGATTGCAGAAACGCTGACGCGTGCAGGCGTCGGAACCATCCATTTAGTCGACCGTGATTATGTGGAGGTGTCAAATCTTCAGCGTCAACAGCTTTTCACGGAAACGGATGCCCAGCAGATGCTGCCGAAAGTGGCGGCTGCGGAGCAGCGGTTAAAAGCGATTCGCAGTGATCTCCATCTAATCACTTATCTGGAGCACTTGGATGCGGCAGGAATGGAGAAATTGGCTGCTGTCAGCGATCTGATCCTGGATGCCACCGATAATTTTGAAACTCGCCTACTGATTAATGATGCTTCTGTAAAATACGGCGTACCTTGGATCTACGGCGCCTGTGTCGGCAGTTCGGGAGTGGTTTTCCCGTTCATACCTGGAGAAAGTTCCTGCTTCCGTTGCCTATTGCCTGTGTTGCCAGCCATCAATGAAACCTGTGATACGGTCGGTATCATCTCGCCGGCGGTTCAGGTGACGGCTGCACTTCAATGTACAGAAGCGCTGAAATGGTTGAGCGGCAACCGTGAAGCGATGCGCAAAAAGATCCATCACTTCAATATGTGGGACAATAGCCAATTGGATATCGGAGTGTCGCGCATCAAGGACCCTGCCTGCAAAACATGCGGGCCAGATGCAGTATTCCCGTCGCTAAACGAAGCAGGAGTGAACGCCTATGCCGTTTTATGCGGTCGTGATGCCGTGCAGATTCTGCCTGATCCGAATCGTCCGATCACTTTGGACGACGCTGAAAAAGTGGGCAACCGGCTGGAAGCGGGAGTAAGGAGAACACCTTATTTTGTCGAATTGAAGGTCTTTAACCACCGCATGATACTATTCGGAAACGGACGTTTACTGATTCACGGCGTCCACAATGTGACAGAAGGCCGGAAATTATACCATCAAGTATTCGGTTGATCAGGAAGGGGAGTTTGTATGTCGGAATCATTCGAAGGGGTTCAACATGTCCGTGTGGCAGTGTTGACGATCAGCGATACGCGGACAAAAGAGACGGACACCGGGGGACAGCTCGTTCAGCAACTGGCTGGGAATGAAGGGCTGGAACTTGTCGCTTACGACATAGTGGCAGATGATATAGCGGCTATTCGTGTCGCTATTTCCGACTGGCTGGAACAGGATGAAATTGATGTAATCATCACAACCGGCGGAACAGGAATCGCCAAACGCGATGTTACGTTAGAGGCGGTCGAGCCGTTGTTTGAAAAGGAAATTGACGGTTTTGGCGAGCTCTTCCGTTACGTCAGCTTTACTGAAGACATCGGCACAAAAGCCCTTTTAAGCCGGGCGGCGGCAGGTGTAGCCAATGATAAAGCCATCTTTGTCCTGCCTGGATCCCGTGGAGCTGTAAAACTGGCGATGGAACGCCTGATTTTGCCGGAAATCCAGCATATCCATTCGGAGCTGACTAAGCATCGTCAGACTGGTGAATAACCGGCTGACAAAACAGAGCCATTCATAATTTAATACCAAAAGCCTCAAAAGCCGTCATCGAAATGACGGCTTTTGAGGCTTTTTTATGGATTTGATCAAACGGTGAAGTTGCCACTGTCGTTCAGTCGCGTGCGTAATCGCCTGATTTCCCACCGGTTTTCTGGAGCAGCATGGTCGGTCCGATGACCATTTCCTTGCCGGCTGCTTTGCACATGTCGTAGATGGTCAAAGCAGCAGCTGAAGCCGCAGTGAGTGCTTCCATCTCGACACCGGTCGGCCCCTTCGTTTTGACTTCGGCTGTCAACAGGACTTCAAAATGATTGGCGTCTTCATCGACATTCCATTGGAATTCAATATCGACTCCGCTGAGAGCCAAAGGATGGCACATCGGGATGATTTGGGCGGTATTTTTGGCGGCCATGATGCCGGCGACCTGGGCAACGGCGAAAACATCGCCTTTTTTATTGGTGCCTTCCTTAATCTGTTGGTATATCGCTTTGTTCAACAAAACCGAAGTGGTGGCGCGGGCTGTGCGGACGCTGTCTTTCTTATCGGAGACGTCGACCATCTTGGCGCGTCCCTGGGCATTGAAATGAGTCAGTTCAGACAAAGAAATCATCCTTTCACTAGTAAGTGATTTCAGTATAGCATGGCTGGGAGGTCTCTTCCTTTTGAACAATTAACCATTTTTGGCTGTACTCCATACAAAGCTTTATTGACAAGTAGAAGAACTGCCGACTATAGTTCAATTTAAAGTCGGAACATTACATAAATAAAGCGAGGGGCAATAAAAATGAAAGAAGAACAGGCATACAAGCAAATTAAGAAAATGATCATTGAGGGGAAATTCTCAGTGAAAGAAGCGATCAGCATCAATCGTCTGGCGGAGCAGCTGGTGATGAGCCGAACACCGATTCACCGGGCATTGTCGCGTTTAGAACGGGAAGGGTATATTACCATTACACCCCAGGTCGGTGTTTTTGTGCGGCGGCCAGATGCCCGGGAAGTGCAGGAAAGGCTGTTGCTCTGCGTCAATATCGATGTTTTCCTGGCAGAGCAGGCGGCCAAGTCCATCAACGAGCTTCAACTTGAGGAATTGAAAAAATTGCTGGAAGCGATGGAGCAGCCTGCCATTGAACCGGGTGATTACGAGAACTTGAACCGGGATTTCCATACGATGATCTGCCGTGCAGCCAATAATAGCTATGCGTTCCAGACAAATAAAATCAATTGGGATTACCTGAACTACCTCAATGCTTCTGAAACCTTGTTCCGGGGAGCTAATCGTGAACAGTCGCAAGCGGAACACCGCATGATTTATTATGCGCTGCGCGATGGGGATTCAAAGCTGACCGAACTGTTGATGAAAAAGCATTTGATGCGGGTTGCGCAATTTATTATTGGTAAATACGGACATATGGATTGAATCTGGCAGATATCAAGACTGTTTTTAGTAGGTTATATACAGAAAACAGAATGGAATTAGATAACTATTTATTGAGTTTTCAAATATCATTGAAAGTTTAGTTTATTCCGCATAGAATCAGTTACAAGAACAATGTAAGCGTTTTACTAAAGCGGACACGGGATCGAGCGGAAGATGAAAGGGAGGGTGTAAACGGAAAACCGATGCTTTGGATTTTATCGGATAGGGGCTACGTATAGACACACTGAAATATTAGTTGTTCATAAAAAAGGCGAAAATGAATTGATTCTGTTGAAAAGAAGGTTGAAAATAATCATCTAAAATTTTACTTGGGGAGTGGACAGAATGACAATCACGAAACGGAAAGTCCAGACAGGCGCATATGAGACATTTATACACGAGGGAGGAGCCGGCAACAGCGAGGCGATTTTTTTTCTTCATGGCAGCGGACCTGGAGCGAGTGCGAGTTCGAACTGGCAAGGGGTTCTGGCGGAATACGCCGAGAATTATCACGTTGTAGCTCCTGACCTCCTCGGATTTGGCGAAACGGATCATCCGACAGAGTATCCGGCCAACGGAGCGCAGTGGATGAACTGGCGGATCGAGCAGGTGTTGAATTTGATGGACGCACTGGACCTGGAAAAGGTTCATCTGGTCGGCAATTCACTGGGCGGTGTCATTTCCCTGTTCCTGGCGATGGATACACCGGACCGTTTCGACCGCATTGTCTTGATGGGTGCTGGCGGCGGGTTAACTGAGCCGACACCGGAACTCAGCAAATTGGCGAACTTCCATAAAGATCCGACGGCGAAAGCCTTGCGCAACTTATTGAGCTGGTTCCTATACGACACAACGGGGATGGAAGAAAAGCTGGATAGCATCGTTGAAGAACGCATGGAGCTGTTCAATCGTCCGGAAGTCCGCAAATCCTACGAAGAGAACTTCAGTAAGACCCAATTGTCCGATATGCTGGTTCCGCCTTCCGCGCTTAAGCGCATGAAACACGAATTCTTTTTGATTCATGGACATCAGGACCGTTTTGTTCCATTGGCAAGCAGCCTGTACGTAATGGAATACCTGGAAAATGCTGAACTGCATGTCTTCAAGCAATGCGGGCACTGGGCACAGATTGAACAGAGAGAGAATTTCATCAAACTGACTCAGGATTTCTTCAACCGCAATAAAGTATTGAACCGCGCTTAAAAATTAGATAAGGGGTGTTTATATTGACTCAAATGGCGACAGATACGAAAAAGATGCTGGTGGAAAGCGGAACCGCGTTGATTCCGAAGTTAAGAGACCTGAGCTTGGAAATTGACCGCAATAGCGAATTATCCGATGAAGTGATTGAAGAACTGCGCAGCAATGGGCTGTTGAAGGTTCTGCGTCCGGAAATCTTCGGAGGCTACCAAACGAATATGCGCACCTATACAGAAGTGGTGACGGAAATTTCCCGCGGCAACGGATCGGCGGGCTGGTTCGTATCACTGAGCAACATCCGGGATTACATGATTTCCTACGCATTCGGCCAACAGGCATTGGATGAAATTTTCGGTGAAGGGCAGGACGTCATTCTGGCTGGGAACTTTAAACCGATCAAATGTGAAATCGAGAAAACGGAGGGCGGCTACACGATCAAAGAAGCCCAATGGCCATTCGTTTCCGGCAGCCCTCATGCCGATTGGTTCTACTTCGGATTTCCGGTGGATGACGGCAAAGGCGGCATGGAAATGGCCATCATGGTGCTGCCGAGACATGAAGTGACTGTTTTAAATGACTGGAATGTAATGGGCTTAAGAGGCTCAGGAAGCAATAGCGTGAAAGTCGAAAACGTCTTTCTTCCGGAGCATCGGGTATCGCTCGATCGCCTGGCGAGACAAGGTGAGTACATGATCGAGCCGCTGCGCGATATTCCTTTATATCAGACGCCTTTTGTCCCTTCGTTGACTTTATCGATTGTGGCTCCTGCACTTGGACTGGCGCAGGCGGCGATGGATCTTCATATGGAGCGCGTCGAAAAAGCGGGCATCGGCAATACTTTCTACGCAAAAATGAGCGAAGCGCCGATCACCCACATGCAAGTGGCGCAAGCGCAGCTGAAAATCGATTCTGCCGAGCTTCATCTGTACCGGGCAGTTGATATACTGGATGATTATTCCATTCGAGGATTGCAATTGACGATGGAGGAAGGCATTCGCATGAAAGCAGATTTCGGTTACGTCAATCAGCTCTGCAAAGAAGCGATCGACTTGCTGACAGAAGGTGCCGGTTCGGTGTTCTCTTATAACAACAACCTGTTCCAATTGGTCTACCGTGATTTCCTGTCGATGCACCTGCACGGCTTCATCACACCATCAAGCCTGATCGAGACATATGGCAGAGTCATATGCGGCCAGGAACCGAATACGTACTTCGTCTAAACTAAGGAGATTGAAATTTCAGTATACAAAGATACTCAAGAGGAGGAATTTGGGATGAGCAAACCGGAAATCGCAAAATTGGGGCATTTTGGATTGGTATCAACGGATTTGGAGAAATCATTATGGTTCTTTAAAGAAATATTGGGATTAGAAGAAACGGAAGAGCGGGATGGCGTTCATTACCTGCGGGCATGGGGAGATTTCGAGCATCATACACTGACTATTCGTCAGGGTGACGAAGCGAAGCTGGATCATATTGCCTGGCGTACGAAAAAACCGGAGGATGTAGAAGGTTTTGCAAAAATCCTGGAAGAGTCAGGAACTCCTATCACATGGAACGAAGAAGGCATCGAAGCCGGCCAAGGCAAAGCGTTCCGTTTCAAGATGCCGAGCGGCCATACATTGGAGATCTATTACGAAATGGAAAAAACATTGGCAGATCCGAAAAGCCGTTCTGTACTGAAAAACCAGTCCCATAAATCATGGGCGCGCGGTGTATCACCGAGACGAATCGATCATGTCAATTTGCTGTCTTCTTTACCAGCCAATGAACTGGCGGATTTCCTGATGGACAAACTGGGCTTCCAGATGCGTGAATGCGTACAGGCACCGGACGGCAGTTTGGTCGGCGCCTGGTTGAGTGTTACTGCATTAGTGCATGATATCGCCATCAGCCATGACCCGAATGCCGCTTCCACCAATGAAGTCCACCACATTTCCTATTGGCTGGATAATGCACAGGACCTGTTGCGGGCAGCGGATATCCTGACAGAACACGGCATTCATTTTGTAGGGCCAGGAAAGCACGGTATTTCGCAGGCCATGTATATTTACGCCATCGATCCAGGCAGTGGAGTGCGTGTTGAAATCTTCACCAACGGCTACCTGATCTTTGAACCGGACTGGGAGCCGATTGTTTGGACACTTGACGAAATGGACGTTGGATTCACTTACTGGGGCGACCAGACAGATACCAAGACAGAAAACAATCCGACCATTAAAGCATAAAACTAAAACCAAAATAGAGGAGGAATCATCATGGATGATCGTTTATTCCGAGATGCAATGGGCAAATTTACAACAGGGGTCACTGTATTGACGACAGAGTTTGAAAACGAGCCTGCAGGCATGACAGCAAATGCATTTATGTCGGTTTCATTGACGCCGAAGCTGGTGGTCGTATCGATTGGCCATAAAGCACGCTTCCTGGCGAAGGTGCAGGATTCCCAGAAGTTCGCAGTGAATATTCTGGCGTCAGATCAGGAAAATTATTCCCGCATGTTTGCCGGACAGGCGAAAGACGACAGCAAAGTCGCATTCAGTGAATTAGCAGGCAATCCGGTCATTCCGAACGCATTGGCGCAAGTCAGCTGCAAGCTGGTAGCGGAACATGTCGAAGGGGACCATTCCTTATTGATCGGTGAAGTGCTGGATATCAAACTGGAAGAAGGCAACCCGTTGATTTTCTTCAGCGGCCAATACCATGCGTTAGCCGAAAAAGCGCCAGTCGTATAAGGGAGAGGAGAATTCGATGGATATTCAAGCAGCGGCAGAAAAGCTGAAGCAAGCTGAAAAAAACAAAGCACCGATTGCTCCATTCACATCCTCGTCAGAAGCGATTTCTGTTGAAGATGCCTACCAGATCCAATTGCTTCAAATTCAGGAAAAAGTGGAGCAAGGCGCGGAAATCAAAGGCTTGAAAGTCGGACTGACCAGTAAAGTCATGCAGGATATGTTCAATGTGGATACGCCGGATTACGGCCATATCCTGGATTCGATGATTTTCGGGCAGGGCAGCTCAGTCAATGTGGAGCAGTTTATCCAGCCGAAAGTCGAGTTTGAAATTGCCTTTGTGCTGAAGAATGAATTGAAGGGACCGAATGTCACAGTTGAAGACGTCCTGGCCGCTACTGACTACGTTGTGCCGGCCATCGAAATTATCGACAGCCGCATCGAAGACTGGAAATTCAAATTTGAAGATACAGTAGCGGACAATGGTTCTTCAGCAGGCGCGGTATTCGGCAGCAAACGCTCCTATGCGAAAGATGTGGATCTGGCAGCTGTTGAAATGAATGCTTACAGAAACGGCGAATGGTTTGATACGGCGACGGGCGAAGCGGTGATGGGACATCCTGCAAAAGCGGTGGCCTGGCTCGCCAATGCGGTAGCGGAATACGGCATCACATTGCGTGCAGGCTATTTCATTTTGGCAGGCGCGTTGTCAAAAGCGGTTCCATTTGAAGCGGATGAAAATTTTACAGCTGACTTCGGAGAACTTGGCGATGTGTCGGTATCGTTTGTAAGGGAAGGTGAGCGGGTGTGAAAAAGCTGAAAGTGGGCATTATTGGATCCGGCAATATCGGCACCGACCTGATGTATAAGATCGAACGCAACGATGCGTTGCAGATGAGTGTCATGGTGGGCATCGATCCTGAATCGGAAGGGTTGAAGCGTGCAGCTGACCGTGGTTATGAAGTGGTGGCGAATGGCATCGATGGCTTGATGGAAAAACTGGAGCTCGTTGACATCGTTTTTGACGCGACGTCTGCGAAGGCGCACAAGCATCACAGCGAACTGTTGGTGGCGGCCGGTAAAAAAGTCATCGACCTGACACCGGCAGCAATCGGCCCGTTCACTGTGCCGACTGTCAATTTGGATGAGCATTTTGAAAAACCGAACTTGAATATGGTGACTTGCGGTGGACAGGCAACGATTCCAATCGTCAATGCAATCAGCCGTGTAGTGGAAGTCGAATATGCAGAAATTGTCGCAACCGTCGCCAGCAAAAGTGCGGGTCCGGGAACACGCGCCAATATCGATGAATTCACCCACACAACTTCTAAAGCGATCGAGCAGGTGGGCGGAGCGAAAAAAGGAAAAGCAATCATCATTCTGAATCCGGCAGAACCACCGATTCTGATGCGGGATACCGTTCACGCGTTAATGGCTGATGAAGGGCAGGAACAAGCCGTCATCAAGTCGATCAATGACATGGTAAAAGAAGTGCAAAGCTACGTTCCTGGCTATCGTCTGCGCGGAGCACCCCAGTTCGACGGCCGTAAAGTTTCGGTCTTTTTGGAAGTGGAAGGGGCGGGCGACTTTTTCCCGCCTTATTCAGGCAACCTGGATATCATGACCGCAGCAGCGGCGAAAGTAGCAAACGAAATGGCGAAGCAGCTGATGGCTACGGAGGTTTAGGAGGAGAATCCAATGACGCAACGGTCATTTGAAATACTGGACGTGACACTTCGGGATGGCAGTCACGCTATGAAGCACGCATTTACGGAACAGCATGTCCGCGATACGGCCAAAGGGCTGGATTTGGCAGGCGTCAATTATTTTGAAGTATCCCATGGCGATGGCCTGGGTGGCTCGTCCCTGCAATATGGTTTGTCGAAAGTGGACGAGCTGAAGCTGATCGAGGCGGCAGCGGATGTCTGCAAAACGTCAAAAGTTTCGGTTCTGCTGATTCCTGGAATCGGCATTAAAGAAGACCTGCAGGAAGCAGTGAAAGCCGGGGCGAAAATGGTCCGTGTGGCGACGCATGTCACGGAAGCGGACGTTGCGGCCCAGCATATCGCACTCGGCAGGGAACTGGGGTTGAAGACGGTCGGATTTCTCATGATGGCCCATATGGCGAGTGTTGAGAAAATCGTCGAGCAGGCCAAGCTTTTTGAAAGCTATGGTGCTGAAGTGATTTATGTGACCGATTCGGCGGGATATATGCTGCCGCATGAAGTGACGGAACGCATCACGGCACTGAAGCAATCGGTGGGCTGTGAAATCGGCTTCCACGGCCATAACAACCTGTCGATGGCGATGGCAAATACGATAGCGGCGGTTGAAGCAGGCGCCACCTATATCGACGGCAGCCTGCGCGCGCTTGGCGCCGGCAGCGGCAATACACAGACAGAAGTAATGGTGGCGGTTCTGGAACGCCTTGGCTATAACACCGGAATCGATTTGTACAAAATCATGGATGTGGCGAATAAAGTCGTTGCCCCATTCATGCAGCGGCCACAGGAAATTACCGGCTCCAGCTTGATCATGGGCTACTCGGGCGTCTATTCGAGCTTTTTGCTCCACACACAGACAGCTGCTGAAAAGTTCGGTGTCGATGAACGCGACATCCTCGTGGAACTCGGCCGCATGAAGGCAGTGGGTGGACAGGAAGATTTGATTTATGATGTTGCCCAGAGTTTTGCGGCGAAGAAAACGCAATAACGAAGACTTCATATAGAGGAAATTGGAAACGCTGCAGAGAGACGCTCTTTACAGCGTTTTTTTCCTGCATTTTATTCGATATCAAAATGATTCTATTTAAAAAACTAATAAAAACTACCGGAAAACCACCTCCAATACGGATAATTTCTACTCTAGTATGCAAGAAATGATTTGTGTAATATTTCAGTATATTCTACAAACTTTATTAACCAAAGAGAAATAATTGTAAACGCATACAAAGGGGCGAAAAGAAAATGGCGAATCCGAAAATTGCGAAGTTGGGTTATGTGTCGTTGGTGACACCAGATTTAGAGGCATCCCTGCATTTCTTCAAAGAAGTGATTGGGCTTGAGGAAACGACGGAAATTGATGGCGTCCATTATTTACGGGCATGGGGAGATTTTCAGCATCATACCTTATCCATTGAAAAAGGGGACAGCGGCCATGTGAAATACATCGGCTGGCGAACGAAAAACCGCAAGGATGTCGGAGAGTTCCGGGAACTTCTGGAAAATGACGGCGTAAAAGTGGATTATTACGCGGCTGGTGAAACGCCGGGCATCGGCGAAGCGATCCGGTTCCAGCTACCAAGCGGACATACGTTTGAATTGTATTACGATATCGAACGCCCAGCGCCCGAGGAACACCGGAAATCGGTATTGAAGAACCAGACCTATAAAGCCTGGGCAAAAGGGATTTCACCGAGACGCTTGGACCACGTCAATATTCACACCTCGACGGATGCCGGCATCACCTACGAATTCCTGAAGGAGCTGGGATTCAATATGCGTGAGTATTTGCGGGATGACAATGGCGATATCATTGCAGGTTGGATGAGCGTAACGCAATTGGTGCACGATGTGGCGTTGGCGCAGAAGCCATCATTGCCGTCACCGGCCCGCATCCACCACATCTCCTATTGGTCAGACGATTCACAGGACATCCTGCGGGCGGCGGATATCCTCAGCGAAAACAATATCGAATTCATCGGTCCAGGAAAACACGGCATTTCACAGGCTCTTTACTTGTACGTCATGGATCCCGGCAGCGGTTTCCGCGTAGAACTCTTCACTGGCGGCTATTTGATCTTTGAACCCGACTGGGAACCGGTCGAATGGACGATGAAAGAACGGGCAGTCGGCAATACGTATTGGGGAGATTCAGTGCAGGACAAGGAATTGAACAACATCACCATCGAAGCGAAATAAGGAGAAAAGAGGCGAACTCTCATGAAAACAATCGAAATCGATTACACGAACTTGCAGCAGCACCAGCTTGAACTTTCACCGCATGTCATCGCCCTTGGATTTTTTGACGGATTGCATAAAGGCCACCGGACAGTTATCGAAGAAGCGAAGAAGAAAGCGGATTTGCTGGGATTGCCGTTGTCGGTCATGAGCTTTTTCCCGCATCCGAAAAGTGTTTTGTCGAAAGGCAAAGTGCAAGTCGATTACTTGATGCCATTGGAGAAAAAACAGCAGCGGCTGGCAGAGCTTGGTGTGGATCTGTTCTTGATTGTTGAATTCAATTTGGATTTCGCCGCCTTATCTCCCGAACAGTTTGTGCAGGATTATCTGGTGGGGTTAAGCGCACAGCATGTTGTCTGCGGATTTGATTACACGTATGGCTCTAAAGGAGCGGGAAATGTCACGACGCTTGCCAATCATGGCGGCGGCCAGTTCGGTGTAACGGAAGTGGCGAAAGTGGAAGTCTGCGGAGATAAGATCAGTTCAACGCGGATCCGCGAAAAGTTGGCGACTGGCGACATCGAGTTCCTGCAGAACATGATGGGTGAAGCCTATACCATCGAATGGTGCCCCGAAAATGGATTGCTGCCGCATTATACCTTGCCGGCAGCCGGTGAATACGTCGTCACGCTGAAATGCCATGACCGCGAAATGACCGGCATTCTGCAGGTGACGGCCGACCGGCAGATTAATTTCAACCGCATCGGCTTTATTTCAGACAGGCGCATGACCATCAAATGGCATAAGGAAGTTGAAGAAAATGTCTTCAGCTTCGCTTGATAAATCAATGGCAGAGGATGATTGGATGACGAAAAATAACCAGTTTAAACAATTACTTGAGCAGCCGAATGCATTTTTACTGCCGGGTGCTTATGACGGAATGACAGCACGGATGATCGAGGAATTCGGATTTCCCGCTATCTATGCAACCGGCGCCGGAATTTCCAACGCCCAGCTCGGATGGGCGGATGTCGGACTCACGTCGGTCACTGAAATAGCGGATGTGGTAGCGCGCATGTCGGATGTCACCAATGTGCCGATCGTCGTAGACGGAGATACCGGATTCGGCAATGCATTGAATTTGATGCGCACCGTTAAACAATTGGAGCGGGCAGGTGCTTCGGCTATCCAGTTTGAAGATCAGGTAGCTCCCAAGAAATGCGGGCATTTCGGCGGCAAGCAAGTGATTTCAAAACAAGAGATGGTCAATAAAATCAAGGCGGCCGTCGATACACGGCAAGCTGAAGACTTGGCGATCATCGCAAGAACCGATGCCCTGGCCATCTATGGCATGGAAGAGGCGATCGATCGGGCCAATGCCTATAAGGAAGCGGGAGCGGATGTCATTTTTGTTGAAGCCCCGACCACCGTTGAACAGCTGACACAGATTACGGCGCAGGTTCCGGATATCCCCCATATCATCAATATGGTTGAAGGCGGCAGCACACCGCTTGTTTCGCTGGAAGAAGCGGAAAAGATGGGCTTCCAGATCATGCTTTGTGCCAATACCGTATTGCGTTCAGCTATCAAAGGCATTCAACAAAGCTTGGGGATCCTGCAGCAGGACAAGTCACAGGAGAACATCCATGAGTTCATCTGTACGTGGGAAGAACGGCAGGAACTGTTCAAGCTCAAGCAGATCAAGCAATGGGAAAAGCAATACCTTGAATTTGATGTACTAGAGGAGGTGCGCAAACGATGACGAGAGAAATCGATTATGACATTGCCATTATCGGCTGTGGTGCAGCAGGAACAGCGGCGGCGCTGGCAGCTGCAGAAAAAGCGAAGGAACAGGATCAGCAATTGAAGATCGCCATCATCGAGCGGGCAGACTTTGATAACCGGGGCGGCAACTCGCGTTGGACAGCGGCGTATATGCGCATGGAGACCATCGATCAGCCGGCACCGAACTTTAAGGAAGACATGATGGCGTTCTCGGATAATTTCTCAGACCGCCAATATATTGAAACACTTTACGACCATGCCGGACCGACTTTGCGGTGGGTCGAATCGAAAGGGGTCGGGTTCGACTATTTGCCGACGATGTTTTTGACATCAGCCAAACCGCGCTTGTTGCCTGTCGGCGGCGGACGCGCCTTGATCGATACCTTGTCGCTGCGTGCACGGGCACTCGGTGTGGAAATCATCTATGAAGCGACGGCCTGGAATTTGAGCCTGGATGAAGAAGGCGCAGTCGAAGGGCTGAAAATCCGCATCAAAGGCGGCAACTCGATTGATTTGAGTGTCAGTACGGTCATTTTGGCATCTGGTGGCTTCCAGGGAAGCCAGGAAATGATGGCGCAATACATCGGACGGGATGCCCACAAGATTCCACCGGTGGCCGAAGGCGGTCTCTTCAATAAAGGTGAAGGCATCCGCATGGCTATGCAGCTCGGCGCTAAAGGATCAGGGCAATGGGACGCTTTTCATGCCGAACCGGTCGATCCTCGCAGCAACCGGGAAGAAGCGGGCGTCATGACATACCCGTACGCCATCCTTGTCGACCAGAACGGCAACCGGTTCGTCGACGAAGGTGCATCGACGATCGATGAACAATATGAAGCCGTGGCGCGTAAAATTTTCTATGAGTTGCCGAACCACGTCGCTTATATGATCACCGATCAGAAGTTATACGATATTCCAAATTACGAGGAAGCGCTGCAAACCGAACAGCCGCCCGTAACCGGAGAAACCATCGAAGAGCTGGCGGAGAAGCTGGACATTCCTGCAGAGGTCCTGGCGAAGACGGTCGGAGATTTCAATAAGGCCGTACAACCTGGCGAATTTTTATGGAACAAGAAGGATGGCAAAAAAGCTGTCGGCATCGAACCGCCCAAATCCAATTGGGCTGTACCGATCGATCAAGGGCCGTATATCGCTTATCCGATTATTTGCTGCAACGTCTTTACCAACGGTGGGCTGGCGACCGATGTCCATGGTCGTGTCTTATCCAATGACAACGAAGCGATACCAGGCCTGTACGCTGCAGGAGAGATGACCGGCCTTTATTACGGGAAATACCCTGGCGGTACGTCAGTGTTGCGTGGCCTTGTGTTCGGCAAACGTTCAGGGGAGCATGCAGTGGAGTACATTTCTTCAAACGTGAAATCTTATTCTTAATGAAAAGGGGTGGAGCTTTTGTTAACAGGGAAAGTGGCGCTGGTCACAGGTGGCGGCCGTGGAATCGGCCGTGAAACCTGCATTCTCCTTGCTTCATATGGAGCGGATGTAGCGGTCTGCGCCAGAAGTGCAGATGAATGCCAGGAAGTGGTAGATCTGATCACTGAACAATACGGCGTCCGGGCAATCGCGGTCATTTGCGATGTGGGCGACGAAGAGGCAGTGAAACAAGCAGTTGAAACGGTGGAAAATGAACTTGGAAAAGTGACGATCCTGATCAATAATGCCGGTGTCATGAGCCTCAAGCCATTTACAGAAACGACGCTGGAAGAATGGAAATGGGTGCACGATATCAATGTCGATGCCCCGTTCAACTTGAGCAAAGCAGTCGTACCGGGAATGATTGAAAAGAGGGACGGCGTCATCATCAATATCGGCTCGATCTGGGGAACCAAAGGCGGACCGAACCGAAGTGCTTACATCTCATCCAAGCACGCCATCATCGGATTTTCAAAAGCTTTGGGAGAAGAATTGAAACCGCATGGCGTCCGCGTAAATGTAGTGAATCCGGGCCCTGTCGACACCCGAATGATTGATGACTTGGGCATGGATGTCGATAAAAGCGGCTGGCTCAAGCCGATCGACATCGCCCATGTAGTGGTTGACTTATGTCTGCCGAAAATGGTCGCAGTTACAGCAGCATCGATTGAAGCGTTCGGTGCAGGACAGCCGATCGCCAGCTTACAAAAATAAAACGCGAAGGGAACGATAAAAATGACTGAATTCGTATCAGCAATCTCATCAAAAAATATCAGCCTTGAATTATCCACTAAACTATTGGAGGCTGCAGTAGAAAAAGGAAAAGAATTGGGCATGCCTTTCAGCATCTCGATTGTCGACAGAGTCGGAAACCTTAAAGCTTTCTCGGCGATGGACAATGCGCCGGTATTGAGCCTCGATATCGCACAGAACAAAGCCTTTTCAGCAGCAACTTATAACCGTGCGACACATGAATGGTATGACCGTTTGAAGGATGATCCACCGTTATTGCATGGCCTGGTACATACAGAGCGTCTGGTTATTTTTGGCGGCGGCTACCCGATTAAGATCGACGGGGAATTGATTGGCGGAATCGGTGTCAGCGGCGGGCATTACACGCATGACATGCAGGTTTGTGAAGCCGCCCTGGAAGTTGTGGAGCAGCTTAGCACAAAGGCAGTGTAAAGCTTATGGACAATTCCTATCATCTCATCATTGTCGGAGCGGGGATGGCCGGTTTATGTGCAGCGGCTGAAGCATCGGAGCAAGGAGCAAGCGTCCTGGTGCTTGAAAAGGAAGAAAAGTTCGGGGGCAGCTCCCTGCTGAGCGGACGCTATATGGCTTTTGCCGGAACCGATATTCAGCAGCGTGAAGGAATCACCGATCAAACGGAATTTCTAGTCGCTGATATGCTGGCGGTCGGTGAAGGAAAAAATGAAGTTGATTTGGTCGAGGCCTATGGGGAGCATCAGTTTGAAACCTATCAATGGCTGGTTGCCCAAGGTGTCGAGTTCCATAAAGTACAGGCAGTCAGCGGGCATAGTGTGCCGCGTGGCCATACGATCACGCCGCTTCAAGCGATTACCGCCTTATACGAAAAAGCGGAAAAATCGGGGAATGTCGTTTTCAAAACGCAGTCCAAGGTTCAGCGGCTTCGAAAAAACGCAGCAGGCCGCGTTGCGGAAGTGGTCTATGAGAACGAAGGGCAGACATTCACTGCAACAGCGGAAAACGGAGTGCTGCTCACTTCAGGCGGATTTTCCAAAAGCGAAGAACTGCTGTCCGCATTTGCTCCGCAGTTGGATGGGGCTTTACGGATCGGCGGCGCCGGCAATGTCGGTGACGGCATCCGGCTTGCCAGTGAACAAGGTGCCTGGCTCCGCGATTTCCCGTACCTGAAAGGCACTTTCGGTTTTCATCCGACAGCAGACGGTCCACGGAAATCACAGGCACTGGCATTCTACAAAGGTGCCATCATCGTCAATAAATCGGCAAAACGCTTTGTCAATGAGTCGATCTCCTATAAATTGATCGGAACAGAAGCGTTGAAACAGCCGGATAAACTTACTTACCAAATTTGGGATCAGGCGATTATGGGGCAAGGTGTTGCAGGCGATGCCCTTTATGATTTCGCCAAGCTGCAATCGCTTGGTTTGATTGAACAGGCAGAAACGCTTGAGAAGCTTGCTCGAAAAATCGGTTTGCCGGTGGAAGATCTGAAAGAAACAGTCGCTGTTTATAATGAAGACGTCAGAAATGGCGTTGACCGTGGATTTGGGCGCGACAGCTTGACCCATCATTTCGGCAAGCCGCAGCCGATCGATCAGGCACCGTTTTATGCCATGCATACAACCGTGGCGATGCTTGCCACGTATGCAGGTGTCAGTGTCGACCGCTATGCGCATGTTTTGAATCCCTATAACGAACCGATCGAAGGCTTGTACGCAGCCGGTGAAATTGCTGGAGGCTTCCATGGAGCCGGTTATATGACTGGCAGCTCATTAGGGAAAGCCGCAATCTTCGGCCGTGTCGCCGTCCAAAGCGCATTAAAGAAGCAAGTTGTTTTATAAAAAAAGCTTCAATCAGTGGGGGTTCTTCATCCCCGACTTACCGTTTAAGCGGGATAAAAGGAGAGGTGAGACCATTGAAAATTTGGCACCAAAGCCTGACTTCAATTGAACATGTTCCGGCTTATCGCGACGCCGTGATTGCACAGATCCAGAAAGTGGCGAGGCCGGATGTGGAGGTCGTTCTGCATGGCATGTCGAACGAAACCTATCCATCCGAATACCCCGGCCATTTCATCACCTACGCCTATCTGCAGAATCTCCACCGTGAGCAATTTGTCAAAAATGCATTGATTGCTGAAAGTGCGGGCTATGATTGCATGTTCATCGGCACCATTCCGGATGTCGGGTTGATGGAAGCTCGGACGCTGGTGGACATTCCGGTGATCGGCTACGGCCAGGCGTCGTTCCATATCGCTTCCATGCTTGGAGACAACATCGGCATCGTCAATTTTCTGGAGCCTCTGGCCGATCAATTGCGCCAGAACGCCAATCGCTACGGCTTAGGGGGCAAGCTTGGGCCAATCGTCCAGACTTCTGTCGGATTTTATGAGGTGTTGGCCGGATTTGAGAATCCGCAGCCGGTCATCGACAGTTTTATCGAAAGCGCGGAAAAAGCCATTGCGCTGGGCGCAGACGTGATTGTTCCTGGAGAAGGGCCGATGAACGTCTTCCTCGCGACTCAAGGCATCTCGCGGATTGGAGACGTACCGATCGTCGACTCTTTTGCGGCCGGCATCAAAATGTGCGAAACCATGACGGACCTCAAAGTGAATTCGGGAGTCACCATGACGCGCAAAGGCTATTTCAATGCCAAGCCGCCGGAAGAAGCGGTGAAAAAATTGCGCGGTTTCTACAATAAAGAAAGCGATATCCATGCCGGCCTTGATTATGGATTATCGGTCAAAGCTGGAATTCGAATTTAGTTTTAAAGCCTCCGTTACTAGCGGAGGTTTTTGGGCATCTCGTTATATCACAATAAATTATCAGTTTAATCTAAAATTTTGTATAATGGAGCTGGCTTATAAATATTTCATAAGTTTATCCATTTACTTTAGTAAATATGCTGTAGTGAAATAGAACTGTGATCAAAGGGGGATTTTGATGAGACAGTTGGAGGAATTCGAACATTTGGAAGATAAAAAGATATCGACCACTTCTGCCACATTCGGTTTATTGCGCAAGGAATTGATCGAAAATCTGGGGATGAAGCGGGCTAAGTCGTTTTTACTGCGTTATGGGTGGAATTTAGGGGAGGCTCACGCCAAAGATGTCTTAAAAGCTGGTGGAACGATAAAAGAAATGCTTGAAAAGGCAGGAGAACTGCATTTTCAAACCGGTCAAATTTCAAATTTGATTTCCAATCGTTCAGTTGAGATGGATGATCATGGCAACCTGCTGTCGATTTCGGCAAAAGGAGAATGGGTGGATTCTTTTGAGGTAGAAGAGCATGTTAAGAACCATGGGCTGTCGGCTTGTCCGGTATGCCATACGTTAACAGGATTTGGAAGCGGTTTCACTTCGACCATCATCAAACGCCGTGTCTTCATCAAAGAAGTGGAATGCCGGGGCAAAGGGGATGCGACCTGTACATTTGAAATGCGTTTAGAAGAAGACTGGGATGAGCCGGGGATGCTGGAAGAAATAGGGCTCTATGAAAAAAGCCGGTTCATCGACGAGTTAAATGGCACTTATGAACAAGTAGTCGAGCATAAAAACTATATCGAAAAAGCGGCAGCCTTTCACGATACGCTGACTTCGAAGCTGTCGGATGGTGATTCAATCGAAGACATCATCGGCACGATCTACGATACGCTGAACATACCGGTTTCGATTGAAGATCTGAATTTTGAACCCCGTGTCTATAGAGGGTTGGATGAAATTGAATACCAGAATTTGAGCGATGATTTCCGGACAGCCATCAATAAAACCAAGAGTGGCAAAATCCTGCCAGCGACTTACACGGGTACCTTCATCATTCGCGGCAAGACACATAACCGCCTTGTCTCACCAATTATCGTCCAGAAAAAAGCCATTGGCTATATCACATTTTTCTACTTGGACAAAGAAATGGAATTGGAAAACGAAACGATGTTTATTCGCCGGGCCGCCGTTTCTGCAGCGCTTTTGTTCCTGAATGAAAAAACCAGTCTGGAAGCTGTGGAAAACATCAAGTCCTATTTTTTCGAACAGCTGCTGCTGAAGCAATACACGTCTGTGCCAAGCATGGTTTACCGTGGGTATTACATGGGGGTAGACTTGAAGGAGCCTTTTTACATTGCAACGTTAAAATGCTCTTCAGAACATCTTGATGTTTCCAAAGTGGAATTTTTGGAGCAGGCGATCCAATCGATTAGCCGCTATTTGGAGATGCAAAGCTATAAAATCCTGATTACGGAATACGAAGGCCATATTCTCATGCTGCTGCCTAAAGTCGATCGATTGCGCTACATGATTGAAAATATCCTGAAGCATCTGCGTCAAGAGCACCGCTATGCAGAGTTCCAAGTTGCCTTGAGCAGCGAAAGCGATTCGATTGAAACAATCGAAGAAAGCCTGGAAGAGTCGCGGGTGGCTTTAAGACTCAACTCGGAAGACCAGATTGCTTCTTTTGAAGATGTCAGCATCATCGGCTCTTTGATCAATTCAAAAAATATGCTGTCCATCCGCCGTATTGCCCGAAAAGAGCTGGAACCAATTTTTGAGCTGAAAGACCATAAGCGCGACGAACTGCTGAAAACGCTGTATGTCTTCCTGATGAATGGCGGAAACCTGCAGCAGTCCATCAGTGACTTGTCGCTTTCCATGAGCGGGCTGATGTACCGCATCACCCGGATTGAAAAACTGCTCGGCAAGGAACTGCGCAATCCGACAGTAGCCTATGAATTGTTATTGATGCTGGATGCATTGAAAATACTTGGCGACATCGAGGTATAATTTTTATCAAGAAGAAACATAGAGCATTGCCTGAAGCTGAAAGACGCGGCTTCTGGCAATGCTTTTTTGTGTTTTTAATTCGTATCTAAAAAATAATCATTGGAAAAAATCGATTAATGCGCTTCCATTTCCGGAAAACTAATAAATTCTATTGGAAAATGACCGGAAATCGAATGCTTTTTCATCTTTAATTTATTCAGAAATTTCTTTAAATTAGAGACAGAAAGAAAAAGCTGAAGAGGAGTGGGAAAAATGAATCCAGTTATCCAACAACAAAGTGAAACCGATGTAGTGGCAGCGGCGAAATCGCTGATTCCTGCATTACGGGAACGCGCTAAAGAAACTGAAGAAATCCGCCGTATCCCAGAAGTTACTATGAATGAATTAAAGGAATTGAGCATATTCAAGATGTTGCGCCCGAAGCGTTATGGCGGGCTTGAAACGTCTATGCGCGACTATAGTGAAGCGGTTGTTGAAATCTCCAAAGGCTGCGGTTCGACAGGGTGGATCGTCGCATTATGCGCCATCCGCGAATTGATGGTTGCTGAGTCTTTCGGTGAAGAAACCCACGAAGAAATTTTTGGCAAGAACGAAGATGATGTCCTGTTCGCAGGAGTTTACGAGCCGCGCAAATGCATCGCCAAAAAAGTGGAAGGCGGCTATATGATCGAAGAAGGATTTTGGATGTTCTGTTCGGGATCTCTGCACGCGACATGGGGCTATTTTGGAATGCCGATTGTCGATGATGAAGGGAAGATGATCGACCAGGTATTGATGACTTTGCCATTTTCTGAAATGGAAATCATGGATGACTGGCATGTGATGGGCTTGAAAGGAACTGGCAGCAACAGCGTCAAGATGAACAATGTCTTTATTCCTGAACGCCGCTGTACATCGTTTGTCAAAGCTCTTGATGGCGATTTCGAATCTGCGCATCTGCGTGATATTCCGCTTTACAATACAGCGTTATTCCCCGCTTTAATCTTGTCATTAGGCTTGCCTGGGTTGGGCTTGCTGAAAGCGGCATATGAATTTTATGAACAAACTTTGCCGAATCGCCGCGCAGCACATATGGGCGTAGAATTTATCAAAGATGCAGCCAGTACACATACTGCCATGGCAGATGTGGCATTAAAAATCGAAACCGCTGAAATGTTCTTCTACAAAGTGGCGGATGCTTTGGATGCCAGTGCAGCAGCAAAAGAATATATGCCGCGTCACGAACGCGTGAAAACCCTGGCGGATATCGGCTATGCCAACCAACTGCTGAAAGAAGCGATGGATATCCTATTGTCGGCAAGCGGTTCTGGATTTGTCTACAACGGCCATCCGATGCAGCGGATCCTGCTCGATTTCTTGACTTTGCATACGCATCGCTCCTTGTCGCCGACCATCACCAAAGAAAACTTCGGGCGTGTATTGGCCGGACTCGAATCAAACGCCATCCGCTATTAAATGTACGCGCTTACAGAAAATTAGCTTATCAGTTAGGGGAGGGTTTATCGTGAAACCGGAAATTGCGAAGTTGGGATATATTTCGCTGGTATCGGCGGATTTGGAAAAGTCGCTGGTGTTTTTCAAAGACATCATCGGCCTGGAAGAAACAGAAGCAAAAGACGGTGTGCATTATTTGCGCGCTTGGGGTGACTTCCAGCACCACACCTTGTCGATCCAGCAGGGAGACCGCGGCCATGTGAAACATATCGGCTGGCGGACGAAAACCAAAGAAGATGTTGCTGCTTTTCAGGCCTTACTTGAAGAGCAGGGGATTAAAGTCGATCAGGTGGATGCCTGGAAAACACCTGGCATCGGCGAATCCATCAACTTTCAAGTCCCAAGCGGCCATACATTCAATCTGTACTTCGATGTAGAGCGGCCACCCGTGGATGAACACCGCCGGTCGGTCCTGAAGAATCAGACGTATAAATCGTGGGCAAAGGGAATATCTCCCCGCCGTCTGGATCATGTCAATCTTCACACGTCAGCCGAATCAAGTGCCACTTATTCCTTTATGGAAGAAGTGCTCGGATTCAAGATGCGTGAGTATTTGATCAGTGATGAAGGAAATATACTCGCAGGCTGGATGAGTGTCACGCAATTGGTTCATGACGTAGCGTTGGTGTCCCGTCCGGAAACACCGACAAAAGCCAGATTGCATCATATCTCCTATTGGCTGGATGATTCGCAGGACATTCTGCGGGCAGCAGATATTTTGAGAGAGCATCATTTCGACTTTGTCGGTCCGGGGAAACATTCCATCTCCCAGGCTTTGTATCTATACGTGACAGATCCGGGGAGCGGCTGCCGGGTGGAATTATTCACGGGCAGCTACTTGATATTCGAACCGGATTGGCAGCCGGTCGAGTGGACTGAAAGTGAACGTGCTTTCGGCAATACCTATTGGGGCGACAGCATAAACAAGAAGCAGTTAGTCAAAGAAACGATAGAAGCCTTATAAATTGGAGGGGAATGGCTATGGCGATTGTTACGAATGAAACTACGCAGGAAATTATCCAAACAGAAAATTTTGCAACTTTCTTGAACCAGTCTGGCGAACAGAATACCGAGACCATCCTATTTCTTCACGGATCTGGTCCTGGAGTGACTGCCGTCGTCAACTGGCATAAAGCGCTCGAAGGCGTCAGTGAAAACTACCGCTGCCTGGCACCTGATTTATACGGATTCGGCAAAAGCAGCCATCCGGAACAGCCGTTGAAAAACCGCCAGCAATGGATGGACCAATGGGTCAAGCAAGTTCTGGAATTGATGGACCACCTGAAACTGGAGAAAGTGCACTTGGTCGGCAATTCACTGGGCTGTTCGATCGCATTGGAATTATTGATCGAGTATCCAGAGCGTTTTGATGAAGTGGTGCTGATGGGTCCTGGCGGGACGCCGAACACCAAATTGAGCTTTGAATTGGCGCGTGCGAAAAGCTTTTACGACAATCCTTCGAAAAAGAAGTTGAAGCAGATCATGAGCTGGTTCGTTTATGATGCGGATAAAATGAGTCTGGTCATCGAAGGCCTTCTGGAGGAGCGCTTTGAAACGGCGATGCGTCCGGAAGTGCACCGTTCAAATGATTCAATTTTCGCTACAGCGGCCGTTCCGATTCCGACCGTGGCGCTCAACCGGATCAAGAACCGGGTGCTCTTGGTGCATGGCTTGAATGACAAGGTCTGTTCGGTGGAATCCAGCTATTATCTGGCGGAGCATCTGCACAATGCCCAGCTCCATGTCTTCGGGCAATGCGGACATTGGGCGCAGCTTGAAATGAAGGACAGTTTCCACGAGCTGATCCAGTCATTCTTTAGCAAGAAAATTTAACAGCTGAGGAGTGTTACCGTGAAGACTCAACAATCGATCGATTATGAAACCGACGTGGTGATCATCGGTGCCGGGAACGCAGCGATGTGCGCGGCGCTTTCCGCTCAGGAACAGGGGGCACGCGTCATTGTGCTGGAAAAATCACCGGAACAGCAAAAAGGCGGCAATACCACCTATACGCATGGTTCCATCCGCTTTGCCTATAAAGGCGTGGCGGATATCCAGGCGATCATCCCGGAACTGGACGAAGAGGAATTGAAGACGGTTGATTTCGGCAGCTACAGTGAAGAGCAATACTACGAGGATATGTGCCGGATGACCAATTACAAAACGGATCCGGAGCTGGCTTCTCTGCTGACTGGCGAAAGCTTCGAAACCATGAAATGGCTGACCAGCCATGACATCAAATTCATCCCTATTTATGGGCGGCAGGCGTTCAAGGTCGACGGCATCTTCAAGTTCTGGGGCGGCATGATTCTAGAATCGGTCGGCGGCGGACCTGGCCTGGTGGAAGCCTTGCATAAGCGGGCAATTGATTTGGGTATACAGATCCTCTACCGAACGATGGCGGTCAGCCTTCTGCAGGATGACGACGGCGTGCAGGGAGTCATCGTTAAAGAACAAGGCAAGACGAAAGTCATCCGGGCGAAGTCGGTGGTTATCGCTTCGGGGGGGTTCCATGCCAATATCGAAATGCGCACCAAATACCTCGGGCCGAAATGGGATACGGTACATACGAGAGGCAGCCGCTACAATACCGGTGAAGGGATTCAGATGGCCTTGGATATCGGGGCCCTGTCTGCCGGCAACTGGTCGATGGCACATGCCGTGACGGGCGACCGCTACTTGCCTGATTTCCAGGAAGGGTTCCAGCGGCTGAGTTATCCATTCGGCGTCATCGTCAATACCGATGGCCAGCGTTTTCTGGACGAAGGCGCGGATTTCCGGAATTACACCTATGCCAAATATGGACGGCGCATCCTTGAACAAAAAGAGGGGTGTGCATGGCAGGTTTTTGACGGCAAGGTGGCACATCTGCTGCGCGAAGAGTATAAAGGCAGGGAGGTGACCAAAGTCAAAGCCAATACACTCGAAGAACTTGCAGAGAAAATGGAAGGCATCGACAAAGCGAAATTCCTTCAGGAAATCAACGAATACAATGGAGCGATCAACGATGCGGTGCCGTTCAATCCGAATGAAAAAGATGGACGCGGCACAGCTGGTTTGCCTGTTGATAAAAGCAATTGGGCAAATACGCTTGATACGGCTCCATTCGAAGCCTATGCCGTCACTTGTGGCATCACATTCACATTTGGCGGCTTGAAAATCAATGAACAAGCTGAAGTGCAAAACACCATGTACGAAAAAATAAATGGCTTGTACGCAGCGGGTGAAGCCGCGGGCGGGCTGTTCTACGAAAACTATCCTGGAGGCGCAGGCTTGATGGCAGGTGCTGTATTCGGGAAAATTGCGGGGGAACAAGCAGGCAAATTTGCCAGCCACAACGTGGTGGAACAGGTTTAAAGTATGAAGTTGCAGAGTTACAGAGTGATTTGAATCAAATTTCACGAAAAAGCCCTGTGCCGAGAGTCGGCACAGGGCTTTTGGCTGTCTTCAGCTGCAGGCAATTTAGGTTTATGGGCGTTCAAATGGATTTGTGGTCGCTCGTGCGGATTTATGGGCGTTCAAACGGATTTTTGGGCGTTCAAAAGGTTTTATGGGCGTTCAAATGGATTTGTGGTCGCTCGTGCGGATTTATGGGCGTTCAAACGGATTTTTGGGCGTTCAAAAGGTTTTATGGGCGTTCAAATGGATTTGTGGTCGCTCGTGCGGATTTATGGGCGTTCAAACGGATTTATGGGCGTTCAAACGGANATTTCACGAAAAAGCCCTGTGCCGAGAGTCGGCACAGGGCTTTTGGCTGTCTTCAGCTGCAGGCAATTTAGGTTTATGGGCGTTCAAATGGATTTGTGGTCGCTCGTGCGGATTTATGGGCGTTCAAACGGATTTATGGGCGTTCAAACGGATTTATGGGCGTTCAAATGGATTTGTGGTCGCTCGTGCGGATTTATGGGGTTCAAACGGATTTATGGTCGTTCAAATGGATTTGCAGTCGTTCATTTCGATTTGCAACCGTTCAGCCAGAATTCGCTTCGCTCCAACTACCATGCGCATGGACGCGAGGCGGAGTTTCAGAGGAAATCTGGACAATCCAACTTGGATTGTCCTTTTTTACGTCTTCAAGAATTTTCGAATCTCCTCATAGGTTTCCTCAGGCGCTTCTTCTGCAAGATAGTGGCCGCAATCGATGCCGCGTCCTGTCACGTCGTCCGCCCAGCCTTGCCATACATCGAGCACATCATACCAATTCGGGAGCGCTCCTTTTTCACCCCATAGGACAAGTACGGGGCATGCGATTTTTTTGCTTCCCCGTTCTGCTTCGTCCAGTTCGGAATCGATGGTCGCTGCGGCCCGGTAATCTTCGCACATGGCATGGATTGTTCCAGGATTGTGGATGCCCCGCCAATATTCCGCGAGTGCTTCGGGGTGGAACAGGTGGCGCGTGCCTTGGAAGTAGAAATTGTCGGGGTTCTCTCCGATGACTCGTTCCGGAAAGTCGAAAGGCTGCGCGAGAAAAAACCAATGCCAATACCCCATGGCGAAATCCTTGTCGGCTCTTCTAAAAGTTTCGCCGGTGGGGATGATATCCATGACAGTGAGCTTTTCCACCGCTTCCGGAAAGTCGAGGGCCAGGCGATAAGCGCACCGGGCTCCCCGATCATGGCCGATGACTGTGAAGCGGGAAAACCCGAGCTCTTTCATGACGGCTATTTGGTCTTTGGCCATCGCGCGTTTGGAATATGTTGAGTGGTCATCGGCAGATTCAGGTTTGGAGCTGTCTCCATACCCTCTCAAGTCGGGCATCACGACGGTATACTCTTCTGCCAATTTTGGAGCCAGCTCGTGCCACATCATATGGGTTTGGGGATGGCCATGCAGCAGAAGGAGCGGAGGGCCCTGCCCTCCGTAGCGCAAATAAATCTCCGCTTCTCCTGTATTGACGACAGTGGACTGAAAATCTTTAAGCAGCATATCCTCTCTCCTTTCTTTTTATCTCCCTGATTCCCTGAAAAAGACTTTCTGAACCTCTTTAGAAAAGCGTTTTTGTTGAGGAGAAAGGGGTAGTTAGTAAGCAAACAAGGCAATTCCATTTCCAGACAGGAGGAGACAGTGTGGCCCTGACAAAGGACCGGCAAGGATTGACTGTAGTTGTCACTGGAGCATCAAGCGGGTTTGGCAGAGGTATTGCCCAAAAGCTGGCAGCAGATGGAGCGAATGTCGTGCTGGCTGCCAGGCGGACCAAGTTGATCGATGAACTCGCTATAGAGTTGGGTGTCCGGACCCTCGCTGTCACTACGGATGTCAGCAAGGAAGAAGATATAGCCAGGCTGATGGCTGCGGCGGAATCCCGTTTCGGCAAAGTGGATGTCTGGATCAATAATGCAGGTCTTGGCATCATGGGGTCGTTCACGGATATTCCGCTGAATGACATGCTGCGGCTGGTGGACATCAACCTGAAGGGAATGATCTATGGCAGCCATCATGCTCTTCGCCATTTCAAAAAGAACGGCTCGGGAACCCTGATCAATATGTCTTCCTTCATCAGCAGTGTGCCGCTGCCGTTCGGTGCTGTCTACTGTGCCACGAAGTATGGCATTGCAGGGCTGACGGCAGGACTGCATCTGGAAATGGAGCTGGAAGGGCGGAAGGACATCCATGTCTGTATGGTGCATCCGTGGGTGACGGATACACCATGGCCGGAGCATTCGGGAAACTACAGCGGCCATGAAATCACATTGGGACCAGCCGATGATCCCGAAACGGTCATTGACGCTGTAATCGGGCTGATTGACCAACCGCAGGAAAGTGTGGAGATCGGCAGCAAGTCAAAAGCCGCCATTCTCTCCCAGCATTTGATGCCGATTGGAACCGAGAAACTGAACGGCATTTTGCTGCAGAAGATGCTCCAGTCCGCTCCAGCCGCTGAAAAGACTTCCGGCAGTATCCATTCACCGCGCTCAGAAGGGACCGAAGTGTCAGGAAATATGCGGAACAGGCTGAAGCAACAAATCCGAAAAGGCAAACAGCAGTAAGGACCGTTTTACGGATGGGAGGAATAACCATGACAAATGAAAAGAAATATGCAGGACTGACGATCGTCATCACCGGAACCTCGAGCGGAATCGGCAAAGGGGTGGCTCAGCAGCTGGCGGCAGAAGGCGCCAATGTTGTCCTGGCAGCGCGCCGCACCAAGGAGATTGAAGCATTGGCAGAAGCATGCGGGCCCAATGCAATTGCAGTGACGACTGACGTCAGCCGGGAAGAAGACGTGGAGAACCTATTTGAAACGGCAATGGGCGTATTCAGCAGCATCGATGTCTGGATCAATAACGCCGGCATCGGAACATACGGCTCCTTCACGGATACGCCGTTGAGGGATTTGAACCGGACGGTGGAAATCAATTTTCTGGGCACCATCTACGGCAGCCATTATGCGTTGAATCAATTCAAGAAACAGCGGTACGGAACGTTGATCAATGTTTCTTCGTTCGCCAGTAAAACGCCGATGCCTTTCGGGGCGGCGTATACAGGCAGTAAATACGGAATTTCTGGTTTGAGCAATGGCTTGCATCAGGAAATGAGAATGGACGGTTTTGATGACATTCATGTCTGCTCGGTGGATCCGTGGGTGACGGATACGCCTTGGACACAGCATGCCGGCAATTACAGTGGCCATGAAATCATCGTGGGACCGGCGGATGACCCGCAGAAAGTGGTGGACCAGATCATCGGGTTGATTGATAATCCAAAAAAAGTGGTGGAAATCGGTGCCAAGTCCAAAGGCATCGCGGCTACGGGTACGTTGATTCCAAAGACGACAAAAGCGCTGACGGGGCGTTCGCTGCTGAAAATGATCCAGGAGGCGCCTCCTGCTCCGCCGACATCGGGCAGTCTTTATGAATCGGGGCCGGAAGGGACAGAAGTATCAGGAAATCTACGGGAGCGGCTGAAAGCCAAAGGATGACCGAATGCAGAAGCGAGGAGGAATGGGAGATGGCAAAAAAGAAATCCCACGAAGGAATGACCGTTGTGATCACCGGTGCTTCCAGCGGATTCGGAAAAGGGGTCGCGAGAGAGCTGGCAGCGCAAGGAGCTAACGTGGTATTGGCAGCGCGCCGGACTGGACTGCTCGAAAAGTTGGCAGAGGAATTGGGTCCGAATGTACTAGCGGTGACGACGGATGTCAGCCAGGAAGAGCAGGTGGCACGTCTCTTTGAAGCGGCGCTGGGCCGGTTCGGCAAAATAGATGTCTGGATCAACAATGCCGGTGTTGGCGCCATTGGTCCATTTACCGACATCCCAGTCAAGGATTTGGCGCGGGTGGTCGATGTCAATGTCAAAGGGACGATCAACGGCAGTCATTTTGCATTGCGCCATTTTAAGGAACTGAAACGCGGCATTCTTATCAATATCGGCTCTATTACAAGCGAAATCGCTTTTCCGTATTACACCGGATACAGCGCCAGCAAACACGCAGTATTAGGGCTCAGCTCCGCATTGAACGAGGAAGTGAAGCTCGAAGGCTTTAAGGATATCCATGTCTGCACAGTGCTGCCATGGGCGACGGACACGCCGTGGTTTGAACACACAGGAAATTACACGGGACATGCCGCGGAAATGAAACCGATGGATGATCCGGAAATTGTCGTCGAAGCCATCATCGGATTGATCGACAAGCCGCAGGAAACTGTCGCGGTCGGCGCAAAATCGAAAGCCTCGGTTCTCTCCAGCCATATTCTTCCCGGAGCTACAGAAAAAATGAATGCCAAATTTGTCCAGAAGGTCATTGAAGATGCTCCGCCAGCGGGGCCGACAAATGGCAGCCTCTACATTCCGATGGAAAAAGGAATAGAAGTCGAAGGCGGAATCCGGGAGCGGATGAAGAGAGAGTAAGCACGATCAGTGAGACTAAATTATGTGATCTGAAAAGAATGCTTAAATGGAAAAAGGCAGTCTCCTCCTGAGGCGGCCTTTTTATCGTTTTATAGAAAGCTGTATTAGGAATGGTTTAGTGGGTATATTTTCTATCATTTACATTATTATTCCAATATGGTTGAATAGAAGCAGTATAAAAAAGGTGGAATTAGATTGAACAAGACAGAAAGTTATGAAAGCATCAATCCATTTACGGCAATTTGGACGCGGCCTCGCGCAGTCGTCCGGCGCGTTATTGAGGAAAAAACATCGGGCTTCATCTTTCTGCTAATCGTGCTGGCAGGCTTCGCAGGCGGACTTCTCAGCAGCCTGGATTCGGAACAGCTGTTTCCGGTGCCGGGACTTATACTCCTGTCGCTCTTCTTTGGGCCGATCGGTGTTATGGTGAGCACGGCGATTGGAGCAGGCATCTATCTGGTGGTCGGCAAATTATTTAAAGGCGAAGCCAGTTACTCAGAAATGTTCCGTGCAATATTGACGGGGCAGATTCCGCAAATCTGGTTGATCCCGGTCATCCTTTTGTGGATGCTGTTGCTGCCCGAAACCTATTTCCTGCAGCCGGGTGAACTGCCGTTTGCAGAGGCAGATCTGCTGTCTGTAATTTTCTTCATTATTTTAGGTGCTGTCTCCATCTGGACTTTCGTTATCCAGTGCAAAGCAGTGGGGGAAGCGCACAGACTTTCTGCCTGGAAAGGGTTCTTCATCATCCTAATTCCCATTGTGCTGGTCATTATTGCGATCTCAGCTATTATCGCGGTGATTGCAATGGTCGTTCTATAGAATTTAAATAAAACAAGGCAACTGGAAAGGTTAAGGGATTCTGTTTTAACGTACAAAACACAAATGGCATTATAAATAGAGATCTAATTCGTCTATGAATTAGTCTCTTTTTTGTCTTTAGAACCACCAATTCAATAAAGCCTTCCTGGTTCACAGGTGGAGCTCTTTGCAATCATAAAAAACGCTTAACCGATCTTCGGCTAGGCGTTTATAAATTTGGCCGTTCTTTAGATAATCTCTCTACTTCACTTTCCAGGTGTTCAATCCGTTTATGAATTCTATAAAAAATCGGTAAATAAGCTATCACAATAATAAGCATCCATCCCATTGCACATCCCCCTTTTCTACACTTTACCATAAATTTCAAAGCGCCTTTTGGAAAATGAAACATGTACGAAAAATAAAAGAACCTCCACCGAGGATCATCTGAATTTCAGAGTTTCTCGTTAGTTGAGGTCCATTTTAAACTCTGATGGATGCGCGAAATATAGTGCGATTGTATGGGTGAAGATGGGGGTTGTACCCCCAATGGAATCCATTACGAAAAGGCAGCCTTGTTTTATTATGATTGGTCCACTTTACGGACAGTCCCATTCTCTTCCACATCGGCTACTTCCCGTCGGACGGTTTCGTTGATGACCTTAACGTCCTTGACTTTTCGTTTGCCGATGACGATCTCTTCACGAACCACGTTCTTTTTGCCGATATCCAGGCGCTCTTCGGAAAGCGGAATGTAGATGGCATCGCCTTTTTCGTAGGCTTGTTTCGGTGTCAGCACCTGCTCCTCATTTCCGGTAGCTGTTTCCGCAGGGAGGGGACGCCTGTCGATATCAATTTCTTCGTGTTCCACTGGCACGCGGATTTCTTTGTCTTCTTCCTCATCGGTGGAGAGTGCAGCATCATTTTTGGCTTCGGGTGAAGTGGTTGTCTCCGGTTGAGGAGCAACTGCAGGCATATTGTGGGTGTACAGAAGAAGCCTGCCGCTTTCGACCTGCTGGAAATAATAATCCGTTTCTTTTTCGTCCAGTCCCATACGGTTAAAGGCGTCTTTTGTAATGTCTTCCCCGGCTAAGAAGGCGATGACTTTGCCTTTGAAATTATCCCGATCCTGTGTGTCGACATGGACAGACGTGTAATCGATCAGCAAGTCGATCTGTTCGTCATGCTTCGCTACCAAATACAGTTCCTCTTCTTCGTATCCTGCTGCTTTTAATTCGCCGACTTTGATCAATACTTTTGCTTGCGCATCAAAAAGGCCGACCAGTTTGTTTCCTTTTTTCTCCATGCTCAATCCTCCCATGTCAGTGGCACCAATATAACTTCATTAAGGTCTATTTACCCGAGGCTGTGCACCCTATAAACCTTGAACGTTGGAAACTACAAAAAGGCGCCTCCGGAAGTTTTATCCGGAGGCGCCTTTTACTGCTCGTTAAAATGAATTGCGATCATCTTTTTTGGACTTTACGTTTTCATCAATATCCGCTTTTTCGCGGCGCACGGTTTCATTTACAACTTCCGTATCTTGTACTTTACGTTTGCCGACGACAATTTCTTCGCTGACGACATCTTTTTTGGTGACTTCCAGACGTTCTTCGGAAAGTGGGATATGGATGGTTTCGCCGTCTTCATAAGCACCCTTATCGGTCAATCCGCCGCCTGTGGAACTTACTTCCTCGTTTACCGGGCGGCGTTCTACATAAACTTCTTCACGTTCCACAGGAACCTCGATGGTCTGTTGCTCTTCCACAACATGCTTGCCGACATTCACTTCGCCTGTCTGCACGCGTTCCTTGTCGACGCTCAAGCGCTCTTCGTGAAGACGCAGATGTTCTTCTTCGTCAGGGCTTCCGGCAGAAGTCGTACTGGCTGTTTCGGCACCGGTTTGAGTGCCGTTGTATGGTTTGTAGGATGTACCATAATCGCTATTGACATAAAGCACGAGCTTGCCATTTTCCACTTGGCGGTAATATTCGTCCGCTTCGCCGGTTCCTAATCCCATTTGCGTGAAGGCGTCCCGAGTGGAATCTTCTCCGGAAATGAAGGATTTGAATTTGCCCATCATGTTATCGTCTTGCTGCGTATTCAAATGGACATCCGTCTGGCCTTGAACCATGGATAATTGATCGTCATGCTTCGCAATTACATACATATCCTCTTCGTTGTACCCTTGTGCTTTCAATTCACCGATTTTATGCAGAACCTCTGCTTGTACGTCATATGCTTGAATGAATGTTGTTCCTTTGTTTGTCATGGTCAATTCCTCCTAATAGTGATAAATCACCTGTAAAGTAAGGTAATCATAATCTACCCCGTTGCTTTTCGGAATAAACACCGCAAGTTCCAGTAAAGGTAGAAAGGACTCTCTTTCCTAACAATGTTCGTTTGGTGAAGTAGAACAGAAAGACTGGTGGAACAAGCGATAACGTGTGAAACAAGGTCGAAAATAAATGTACGGAGAATATTATTCCTGCCGTGACGGAGCTGGTTGAAAGACTAAAAAATAAAGGCTTGCTTTACCACTCGTTCTTTAATACAATATAAAACGTAATCATTACTATTTAAGGGCTTTAAAGAAAGGGTGTGGCATGGTGGGGGAAATTGTTCCAGTTACAGTTTTGAGTGGTTATTTGGGAGCCGGCAAAACGACCTTATTGAATCATCTGTTGAATAATCGAGAAGAGTTGAAAATGGCGGTGATTGTCAATGATATGAGTGAGGTGAACATAGACGCAGATTTAATAGAGCGGGGGAGTTTTTCACAGACAGAGGAAAAACTGGTTCGGCTGCAGAATGGGTGCATCTGCTGTACGTTGAGAGAAGATCTTATGCAGGAAGTCGAGAAGTTGGTTACTCGTGGAGACATCGACTGCATCGTAATCGAATCTTCGGGAATCAGCGAGCCACTTCCAGTAGCTCAGACCTTTTCATATATGGATGATGGAATGGGAATTGATTTAACGAAAAGCTGTAGGTTGGATACTTTAGTCACCGTAGTGGACGGCTATGCTTTTTGGCAGGATTTTGCATCGGGGGAATCACTGCTCGAAAGAAAGCAGGAAGCAGCGGCAGGAGACGTCCGTGAAATTTCAGACTTGCTGATTGACCAGATAGAGTTTGCTAATGTCATTTTATTGAACAAAGTAGATTTGGTGGCCCCAGAGGAGCGGGGGCGATTGAAAGAGCTGCTTGCAACTTTAAATCCGGATGCGCAGATAATTGAAACCGAGCATTCGAAAGTGGCTTTGAAAAATGTAGTGAACACCGGTTTATTCGACTTTGTTAAATCGAGTCAGAGTGCGGGGTGGATCAAAGAACTGAATGAAGAGCATATTCCAGAATCCGAGGAATACGGCATAGATTCATTTGTTTACCGGAGCCAGCAACCGTTTCATCCGGAACGGCTGATGGATTGGGTCAAGGAATGGCCGGTGGAAATTGTCCGCGCCAAAGGATTTTTGTGGTTGGCGACAAGAACCGAGTCGGCTGTTTTGCTGTCCCAGGCTGGACCATCACTCGGCATTGAGCATGCGGGCCGATGGGAACTGGAAAAAGGAGTGAAAATGACCGAGCTGGTATTCATTGGTATTGATATGGACCAGGCGGACATCGTCAGCAGGCTGAATCTGTGTTTGCTGACGGATGAAGAAACTGCACAGGATTGGAAAACATTCTATGACCCACTTCCAGCATTTCAACTACTTGAGGAGGAAAAAAGATGAGAGTCAATATTACATTAGCATGTACAGAAACCGGGGACCGGAATTACAGCACAACAAAAAACAAGCGGACCAATCCGGAACGTATTGAATTGAAAAAGTACAGTCCGCGTCTAAAAAAGGTCACGATTCACAGAGAGACAAAATAATTTTTTATAAAATCCAAATGATCATCATTACTTTTAGGAGGAAAAAGAATGGCAAAGAAATCGAAAATTGCACGTCATCATAAGCAACAGGCCATGGTTGCACAATTTGCAGAGCTGCGGCAAGAATTGAAGGAAAAAGGCGATGTTCAGGCCTTAGCTGATTTGCCGAAAGATTCGTCTCCGGTTCGTCTGAACAATCGATGCGAAGTGACAGGAAGACCGCGTGGCTTTATGCGTAAATTCGGGATGTCACGCATCGTGTTTAGGGAGTTGGTCCATAATGGCCGGATTCCAGGTGTGAAGAAGGCCAGCTGGTGAGGCGATTTTTTTAAGATTATCCTTCTAAAGGCATTAAAAGAAGAGCCGTTGGTTCAGCTCAAGAAAGTTCCATATCCTCGGAAGCAGCAGACGCCAGTCTGCTGCTTTTATTAGTTGTATAAGAAGCTGATTCAAAGGAATGGGTTTTTCGAAGTAGGGCGAATATTTTTAGGTAATACCCGGTTAAAGGAGTCTATTGATGCTATCATAAGGTTATATTTTACTTTTAAATAATATATTAATCCTTTCAATAGGTATCTTCGTAGGGGGCAAGAAACGTAATGGGAATGGATGTTTTAAAGCGTAATAATGTTCGGGTCACGGGCCAAGGGCAAAAGACAATAATGTTTGGACACGGCTTTGGCTGTGATCAGCAGGTTTGGAACAATACGATTAAGGATTTTGAGGGGGACTACCGTGTCGTCACATTCGATTATATCGGTTCGGGAAATAGTGATAAGGCTGCTTATTCAAAAGAACGCTACAGCACATTGAACGGCTATAAACAGGATCTGTTGGATGTCTGTGACGGGCTGGAGATTAAGGAAATAATCTTTGTGGGGCATTCTGTCAGTGCCATGATCGGCATGCTGGCTTCAATTGAGCGTCCGGAATTGATGGAGAAAATGATTATGATCGGACCATCTCCTTATTATATGAATGAACCGGGCTATAATGGCGGATTTGAACGCAGTGATATTGATGAACTGCTGGATATGATGGAAACCAATTACAAGGAATGGGCCAAATATTTGGCGCCTGTGGTTATGCAGAATGAAGAGCGCCCTCAGCTGGCGGAGGATTTTGAGCAACTGTTGTGTTCGAATGACCCACTGATTGCCCGGCAATTCGCGGAAGTGACATTTACTTCGGATCTCCGAGACAAATTGGATCAAGTAACAGTTCCTACGTTGATTCTCCAGCCGAAGTTCGATGCGATTGCGCCGCTGGAAGTTGGGCAATATGTCCACGACCACATCAAGGGCAGCCAAATGATCACAATGGAGGCTGTGGGCCATAATCCACACCTGAGTGATTCAGGAGAAACGGTCAAATACATCAAGGCATACCTGAAACAATAGAGGAGTGGATACAGTGGAACAGCAACTCGATAGGGCGCCTTGCGGTTATTTAGTTCTGGACCAGGACTTGCGTATCGTCGAAATGAACAAAACGCTGCAGAAGATGACCGGGGTAAAGAATCCACAGCATATGCATGATTTATTGACAATCGCTTCGCGGGTTTATTTCCAGACCTATTTTACGCCCTCCATTAAAATGCACGGGACGGTAAATGAAATGTTTTTGACCTTGAAAAGTGACGAGGGTCCAATGCCTGTGCTGATGAATACGGCAGAACGAGACGGATTTTATGAATGTGCTTTGATTCAGATGAGCGTCCGAGGAGAATATGAAAAAGAGTTGCTGCTGGCCAAACGCAATGCAGAACAAATCAACCGGGAAACAGCAGAAGCTTATGAAAAACTGCAGGCCTTACTGGCTGAAGTGGAATGCAAACAGCAGGAGCTGATGGATCTTAACCGGAAACTGCAGCAGTTGGCTACGACAGATCAGCTGACAGGCTTGAAAAACCGCCGCTACTTGGAAGAAAGGCTCGCTGAGTTTTTAGCGCAGGCGGAAAATGGCAGAAAAGTGGCTGTCCTGATTTTGGACATCGATCATTTTAAGCAAGTCAACGATACATATGGACACCTGATGGGGGATGCCGTGCTGCAGGAATTAGCCTGGCGCTTGGAAACGGAAGTAGGACCTGAAGGGATTGTAACGCGTCTCGGTGGTGAAGAGTTCGTGGTGGTCATGCCGGATGCCGGAATAGAGGAAAGCCTTAAACTCGGCAATACTTTATGCAATCTTATGGAAACAGCTGATTGGCAGCACGTGCCGGTCACGGTCAGCATCGGTGCCGCAGCTTATGCAGCTGGAGATGGAGTGGATAGCCTGTTGGCGCGGGCTGATGGATTTCTCTATAAAGCCAAGGCCAATGGGAGAAACTGTGTGTTTGGAATCGAATAAAAGCTGAGCTAATCATCCGTTTTTAAAACGGGTGGTTTTTTATGCGGAAAACTCCTTACAATCACCGGCTCAAGAGCTATAATAATGGCATATGAAAATATCTTCACCTTTGGGGGTAATGATGGAAAATAAGAATCGATTGCTTGGTGAACGGGTGTCAGCGGATAAAGAATTGATCGCTCAATTGATTCATGAAGAAGCGGTCCGGGATGTTCCAATGGAGCAGCTTGAAATGAACAAAGCTTTTATCGACATTGTCAATAAGACTCGAATCGATTTTGTGGAACTTATCGGAAAGTCGATCAGCAATAGTTGTGATGTACAAAAAGTCTACGCGGATATTCAAGAATGGGGAGAAAAGACAGGGAACTTTTTTCTTGAAACGGGAAGGTCGCTTGAAGAAGCGCTCGCAGAAACATCACTTTACCGCAAACATATCGGAACAATCATTAAAACGGAAGCGGTTCGAAAAGACATGGAACTTCAGCTTCTTTTTAATGTCATGGAATTTTTCCATTCTCTACTGGATCATGCAGCTTATTCGTATACCCAAGCCTACACGGCCTCTTATCAGCGGAAATTGAAATTGGCAAGAAAAGAATTTCTCGAACTTTCCGCACCGGTCGTCCCTGTCAGTGACCAGATCGCGATTTTACCGTTAGTGGGAAGCATTGAAATTGACCGGGCGCGCTATATACTGGAACAGACTTTGCTTGCCGCAAATGAACTGAAAATCAAAGTGCTGATTGTGGACCTCTCGGGAGTGGTGAGAGTGGATTCGATGGTAGCCGAGCAGATCATCAAAATCATCCGATCGCTGAAGCTTGTCGGGGTACGCTCGGTTCTGACCGGCATCCGTCCGGAAATTGCCCGGACACTCACGGAAATCGGAGTCGATTTGAAGGACTTGGAGATCGGCGGCAGTTTGAAGCGCGTGCTTCATCAGATGAAAATTAATTGACCCTAAAAAAAACGCTGAAGCCTTTAGGCTCCAGCGTTTTTTTAGTAGTCAGTTAGTTACAGCTTCAGAATGCAGGTCAGGCAATGACTTGCGTAAAGTGACAGTTTCTTCTTCGGTCAATGGAATCATCGGCAAGCGTACACCGCCAACATCCACCCCCTTCATGTTAAGTGCCGCTTTGACCGGAGATGGATTAGGTGCAGCGAACAATGCTTTCATCGTCGGCACCAGTCTGCGGTGGATAGCAGCAGCAGTGCTCACATCGCCTGTTTTGAAGCTGGTGATCATGTCCTGCATATCGTTGCCGATGATATGCGCGGAAACTGAGACGATGCCAGTACCGCCAATTGACAGCAGCGGCAAGGTCAGGCTGTCGTCGCCGCTGTATACAGAAAATGTAGCCGGTGTTTTTTCGATGATCTCTGCAGCAGCGTCCAAGTCTCCACTCGCTTCTTTGACAGAAACGATATTGTCGATCTTGGACAGGCGAATGATCGTTTCTGGAGACATATTGACCACACTGCGCCCTGGGATGTTGTACAGCATGACCGGCAGGCTTGTAGACTGGGCGATCGCTTGGAAATGCTGGAACATGCCTTCCTGTGAAGGCTTGTTATAATAAGGCGTGACCAGCATGATCCCATCAACGCCTGTTTCTTCAGCCTGTTTCGTCAAGGAGATGGAAGCTCGTGTATTGTTGGAACCGGTTCCTGCAATTACCGGAATCCGTCCGGCGACTGTGTTGACGGTAAACTCAAATAACTCCACTTTTTCCTCTGTCGATAAAGTTGGGGATTCCCCTGTTGTTCCTGCGACGACAAGGCCGTCTGAACCGTTTGCGATCAAATGCTCTATCAGTTTTTGTGTTGCCGGAAAATCGATTTCTCCATGTTGGTCGAACGGCGTCACCATTGCTGTAATTACTTGGCCGAAATTCATAATGAACACACCCTTTTCTAATTTTTGTCGAAACTTAGAGGTGAGGGGCCAGTCAGGAATAAACAAAAAAAGCAGCAACGAGGGGGGTCCCGTTGCTGCAGTAGAAACAATGTTTAACATTCGTTCCTGTGCATCAGATAGCCCTCCATATAGTTTCCTATATGACAGTCCTGCATTTATTGAATGCAGACCCAGCGCACGGAAAAATGAGATTTCCGCCACTTCGGCAAATCCCCCTTTCGGCAAACGTCAATGGATCTCATCATCCTCGTTTTGCGTACTGATGGTTTTTGCGCCTCTATCCTACTCCATAAAAGCTGGAGCAAGAAATATTTAATTAGCTGTACTATAACAAATTTCCTTGTCAATTGCAAGACGAAAAACGTAAAATCTTATGAAAAAGGAGGGGTTCGGATGAACGAACAGCTACATGACCGCCGGTTGAATATTGCAACTGCAGGAAATCAGCAGGGTTTCACGGATTCCCTGCACCATAACCGATATGAACCAACTCCTTATGAGCTGCTGGACAGGCTGTTCGATAAGTACAGCTTGTCTTCTGGAGACCGGCTGGTGGATGTTGGGTCTGGAAAAGGGCGGCTGAATTTTTATGCCCATCATCTATTTGGTGTGGAAAGTGCGGGCATTGAGATGAATCCGGAATTCTACGCCGAAGCTTTGGAAAACAAAAAGAACTATGCAAAAAAACATAAAAGCGCTGAGCAGAGCATTGCCTTCTATAATTGCCTGGCACAGGATTATCCAATCGATGCGCGGGACAATAAATTTTATTTCTTCAATCCATTCTCAGTGCAGGTATTCATCAGTTTTATTAATAAGGTTTTGCGCTCTGCCGAAACAAATCCGCGGATGGTGGAACTGTTTTTGTTTTTTCCTCCACAGGAATACAGTGATTTCCTGGAAAACAGTACGGCCTTTGAGTTAGTGGAGGAAATTCAGCTGCTCGGTTTCCATAAAGAGCCACGCGAACGTTTTTTAATATACCGGCTGCCACATATGGATTAGAAGACAAGCGATAATGGGTATGCTTTAACTAAAAACAAATTTGAAGCGGGGGACCCTATATGGAATGGAAAGGCAGAAAAGCCAGCAGAAATGTTGAAGACCGAAGAGGGAAAGGCGGCGCCATGGTTGCAGGAGGAGGCATCGGCGGCATCTTGATTGTTCTGCTGGTGGCGTTTTTGGGCGGCGACCCGGGCGTTATCCTGGATCAATTAGGCGGATCGGCCGGAACAACTTCAAACGAGCCGTATGTAGCGACGCAGGAAGAAGAGGAGTTGGCTGAATTCGTATCGGTCGTTTTGGCCGATACCGAAGAGGTTTGGACAGAAGTATTTGCAGAAGAAGGCATGGAGTACGTTGAACCGACCCTTGTTCTGTATACCGGAAGCGTCGAGTCAGCCTGCGGAACGGCAGGTGCCGCCGTCGGTCCGTTCTATTGTCCCGGCGACTACAAGCTATACATCGATTTGAGCTTCTACAATGAATTGCAGAATCAGTTTCAGGCACCCGGTGATTTTGCCATGGCTTATGTAGTGGCGCATGAAGTAGGGCACCATGTCCAAAATCTGCTTGGCGTCATGGAAGAAGTGCAGCCTCTCCGCAACCAGTTAAGTGAAGAAGAATACAATAAAATACAGGTTCGCCTGGAGCTGCAGGCGGATTATCTATCCGGTGTCTGGGCACATCACGCCCAGGGAATGGGTTATTTAGAGGAAGGCGATCTGGAGGAAGCGTTGACAGCGGCAAGCGCGGTAGGGGATGACACAATCCAACAGCGCTCCCGTGGCTACGTAGTCCCGGAAAGTTTTACCCACGGCAGTTCCGAGCAACGCCAGCGCTGGTTCTATAAAGGCTTTCAGGCGGGAAATCTCAAAGAGGGCGATACCTTCAATGCAACTGACTTGTGATTCCAAAGCGCTTTTTGGCAGAAATCCAAGGGTGCGGCATTGATATTTTCGCTGTTGTGATTCATTATAAAGAATAGACAGTCTTTTCATCTATAATTGAAAAGAAATTCAGTTCTATAAAGGAAGTACAACATGACGCAAGATAATATTACACGCATAGAATACGGCGATAAAGAATTGATCCTGATCGGCACGGCACACGTTTCTAAGCTCAGTGCGGAACAGGTGAAAGAGGTTATTGAAGCTGAGCAGCCCGATTCAGTGTGCATCGAATTGGATGCACAGCGCTATGAATCGGTCACACAAGGCAGTAAGTGGAAAGAAACGGACATTTTTAAAGTCATCAAAGACAAAAAAGCCAGTCTGCTGCTGATGAACCTGGCAATTTCCTCGTTTCAGAATCGCCTGGCAGATCAGTTCGGCATCAAGCCTGGCCAGGAAATGATCCAAGGAATTGCGTCAGCTAAAGAAACAGGCGCGGAATTGGTGCTGGCTGACCGCAATATTCAGGTGACATTTTCACGCATCTGGGGAAATATCGGCTTTATGGGGAAAGCACAGCTCTTGACTTCGGTCTTCTTCAGCATCTTCAGCAAAGAGACGATTTCGGAAGAGGACCTGGAAAAGATGAAGTCCCAGGATACCCTGAATGCGGTCATGGATGATTTCACCCAGTCCTTCCCTAAATTGAAAGAACCGCTGATCGATGAACGGGACCAGTACTTGGCGCAGAAAATCAAAGAAGCACCGGGCAAAAAAGTTGTCGCAGTCCTCGGTGCTGCCCATATTCCGGGGATTATCAAGGAAGTCCACAATGAACATGATTTGGCGGAATTATCAAAAGTTCCACCGAAATCGAAGTGGCCGAAAATCATCGGCTGGGCCATTCCATTGGCTCTTGTCGCCATGATTGCCATTACATTCATGAACAATCCCGCAGCTGGGATTGATCAGACCGTCAGCTGGATTTTATGGACAGCTTGTCTCGGAGCTATTGGAGCCGCTGCAGCATTCGGCCATCCGTTGGCCATACTGACTGCTTTTGTGGGTGGACCGATCGGCGCCTTGCACCCGCTTTTGGCCGCAGGCTGGTTTTCCGGACTTGCGCAAGCCTATATCCGTCGGCCGAATGTCGGAGATTTCCAGACATTGTCGAAAGACGTTTTTACGCTCAAAGGATTTTGGGACAATAAAGTAACGCGTGTCCTGCTGGTCGTCGTGTTGACCAATATTGGTACTGCGGCCGGTAATGTCATCGGCGGTGTAGATGTCATCCGCTTGTTTTTCCAGAATCTATAATCGATTTTTCAACCGGACAGCTGAATTTGCTGTCCGGTTTTTTTTTTACTGGATGATGTTTATTTTTCAAAAAGGGGTATAGATTAAATAGAAGATTGACGAATGGGGAGGCGCGAAAAGGTGGGCTTCTTTTTAGTTGGGATTGTCTTATGGTCGCTTGTCATTGGTGGAATTGTCTTGGCAATTGTCGGTCTTTGGAGGAAGTCATGGCAAGCACTTGCCTGGAGCGGAATCGCTTTGCTGCCACCGATGCTGCTCATTTTTATGGGTGGAGAAGGAATTTGGTTCCGACTGTGTATTCTGTTGCCGTTGGTGTTGTTTATCGCCGCTTTTCTAATGAAACAGCAAAAAATGCAGAGCTTGTAGAACCGGATGGAAATTTCATCCGGTTTTTCTGTGCATTATACTGGCATTTTCAAAATCACAGTTATACAATTGTTATACAAAAAGTAGAGGGGCAAAGCTGATGAATTACATATTAGAGCGCAGCAAATTATTTATTTTCCTGATTCTGATCCTTTCAATAATAGGAGCTTACACGTTCCTGACCTTGCCTCAACGTGAAATTCCGGAAACACCGTCGAGCCTGGTACTGGTTTCGACGATTTTGCCGGGAGCGGGGCCGGAAGAAGTGGAGACATCCATCACCAACCCGTTGGAGCGTGAAATCCAGAAAGTGGATGGCATTTCATCCATGCAGTCCATATCATCCAATTCGGCATCCATCATCACCCTGGAACTTGAGGACGGTGAAAATCCGGATGAACTGATCAACAGCATCCAGCAGCAGACGGGAAGTGCGGCTTCGGGATTTCCCGATACAGCGCAGGAACCCACAGTTGAAAAGCTGGATCTGACTTTCCCATTGGTCTCCTACATGTTCTATGGAGATGAAGAAGAGCTGGTCACTATGGCTAATGCGTTATCCGATTTGTCAGATCAAGTGGAAGCCGTTTCGGGTGTTGCGGGAACGACGGTAAAAGGGCTGAACACGCAACAAGTACTCATCGAACTGGACAGTGAAGAACTGGCAGCCAATAACCTGCAGCCGTTCGAAGTGCTTGAATCGCTTCAGCAGGCCAACCAGCCCTTATCGCTCGGAACCCATGACAATGGCAATGAACAGGTGACCTTGACCATTCAGCAAAGTGAAGGCATCGAAAAGCTGGAACAGCTTCAGGTGGGTGGAGCAGCGGTTCCGCTTGCTGACGTGGCGACCATTGAAACGGTAGACCAGGAAACTGCGGATATCGTCACTTTCGAAGGAGAACCTGCGATTTCCTATACAGTCTTTTTGCAGACAGAGCAGGATGTTCCTTCTGTTGACGAAAATGTTTCAGAAGTAATTGAAGAATTCACCGAAACGCTGCCGGCAGGTGTGCAGGCAGAAAAATACGAATCCCAAGCGGATAATGTCAACACGATTTTTGATAGCTTGTATGTTTCATTGGCCATCGCGGTGCTGGCAGTTTTGATCGTCACCACAGCCGGCCTGACTTTGTACGGAGCTTTTGCAGTTGCTTTGACCGTGCTGGCTTCCGTATTGATCGGCATGATTCCGATTCCGTTCATGGGTGTCGACTTAAACCAGATTTCGGTCATCGGCCTCATCATTGCCATCGGGATTCTGGTTGATGACAGCATCGTGGTCAACGACAATATCCAGCGGCGCTATAAATTAGGGGATTCGCCGCTCAATGGAGCCATCACCGGCGTCCGTGAAGTGTACCCGTCGATTATTTCCTCCAGTTTGGCGATAGTCGTGACGTTTTCGCCATTGCTGCTGTTGTCGGGCGGCAACGGGGCATTCATCAAAGCTCTGCCAAGCATTCTGATCACCACCATTTTGGCTTCGACCGTGCTGTCGATTACGCTGGTGCCAATGATGCAATACTTAAAAACGAAAAGAAGAGCGAAGAAAATTTCAGACACTCCCGGATTTTTAGGGAAACCACTCGAGAAAATCGCCTTGTTCTATTCCAATAAAGTGCTGCGCGGCGTCTTGAAACGCCCGATTTTGGTAGGCGTTGGCGGGTTATTGGTAGCGACGGGCTTATTGTCCCTTGCACTCTTTACGCCATTTGAATTTTTCCCGGCAGCTGACCGCGAAGAGGTGACGATGGATGTCCGCCTTGCGGAAGGTACCACTATTGAAGAAACGAATGTATTCCTGACAGACTTGACTGAGCAGGTCGCTTCAGAAGATGGCAATGTGGCGGAAACAGCCATTTTCGCCGGTGAAGGTTTGCCGAACCTGTTCTCCGCATCGATGGACAATACTGGCGGCAATACTGGCCAGGTAGCGTTCCGGATCGATCGTGAAAGCACGACGGCTGCAGATTTCATCAGCAAATGGCAGTCGGAGCTGCGCGACCGTTTCCCGGAGGCTGAAATCTTCCTGGATACGATTGTCCAAGGGCCGCCTGTTGGTGCTCCAGTCACCGTCGACATTAAAGGTGAGGACATCGAGGAATTAGAGTCGCTTCGTGATGTACTGAAAGAGCAGATGCTTGAAAACGGCGCAACCATCGTCACGGACAATCTGGGAGATCCGGTGCCGGCGATCGAATACGTACCGAACCAGGATGCGCTGCAGACAAATAATATAGCGCTCAGTTCGGTGACCAACCAGCTGCAGCTTCTGACGCAGGGTGTGCCGTTGTACACCATTTACGAAGGGCAGATGCCATACGAAGTGTACCTGAAACAATCAGGCATTGAAGACGGGGAACCGATTGACCTGTCTCAGTTCGGTGTTCCTTCACTCGCTGAACAAGGGCCGCCGCAATTGGTGCCGATGGATGAGTTGCTGACAGCTGAAGAAACAGATCGCTTGGCTCAGATTCCACATAAGCAGGCCGATCGTTCCATCACGCTTCGCGCATTCGGTGAAGTGGATGACTTTGAAAACAAAATGCTGGATGTAGTGGATGCTGAACGTGAATCACTGCCGGAAGGCTATGAATTGTCGACTGGCGGCGAGAACTCGGATCAGGAAGCGTTCTTTGCGGAAATCGGCGTGCTGTTCCTGGTCGTGCTCCTGTTGGTTTACCTGGTCATCGCTTTCCAGTTTAAATCATTCAGCTTGCCATTCCTTGTGTTGATTGCCGTGTATTTGGGTATTTCCGGTGCGATTCTAGGCTTGTTCCTGACACAGACACCGCTCAGCTTCCTGGGTGTTATGGGAATTGTTTCCCTGACGGGGATTGTTGTGCGCAACGCGGTCGTTCTTATCGACTTTGTGGAAGCGCGCCGTTTGTCGGGTGACTTCGATATCAAAGAAGCCATCATCGAATCAGGCTATGCCCGCATCAAACCGATTCTATTGACCTCGATTACGTCGATCATTGCACTCGTGCCGGTCGCTTTGTCGGGCGATCCGTTATTTGAACCACTGGCAGTGACCATCATTGCCGGATTGGCGTTCTCAAGCTTGTTCACCTTGGTGATGATTCCATCATTGTACTTGGTGTTCTATCGTGTGAACCGCCGCAGAAATCAAGTTACAGAATAACTAGCGACTGCGCTGCCCTTGGGCTGCGCAGTTTTATTTATATCGGTGAATATTTGGAAAGTGAAGGGGTAAGCAATAAAGTAAAGATGATCTTAGGGGGAAGAGGCGATGATGGAAATCCGGCAGAAGGAAACAGAAAACGATATTGCGAAAGGGCCCTTCCTGGCGGTGCTGATGGCTGGGGTTTTTGTGGCTATTTTAAATCAAACCCTACTCGCGACAGCTTTGCCGCATATCATGGATGATTTAAGTATTTCTGCAAATACGGCACAGTGGCTGACGACCGTCTTTATGCTGGTCAACGGCGTCATGATTCCGATCACCGCTTTTTTGATCGGAAAATTTTCGACGCGCAACCTGTTTTTTGTGGCGATGGGTTTATTTGCGGCCGGCACGATCATTTGTGCTTTTGCTCCGGGCTTCTCGATCCTCATGGTCGGCCGGATTGTCCAGGCGGCTGGAGCAGGGATCATGATGCCGTTGACCCAGACAGTGTTGTTCATCATTTTCCCGGTGGAAAAACGCGGGCAGGCGATGGGCTTGTTCGGTTTGGTCATTTCCTTTGCTCCGGCGATCGGCCCTACGTTGTCAGGCTGGATCGTCGGCCAATACCCATGGCGCGCCCTGTTTTATATCGTCATCCCGATTGCCTTGCTGGATTTGATCTTGGCGTACTTCTTCCTGAAAAACGTCACCAAGCAAACCTTTCCGACTTTGGACTATTTATCGATTGTCCTGTCGACGCTGGGGTTTGGCGGAATTCTTTATGGCTTTTCGAGTGCCGGCTCGCTCGGTTGGGACAGTCCAGCGGTGTCTGTTTCCATTATCGTCGGCATCATTTCACTAGTGTTCTTTATCCGCCGGCAATTCCGGTTGGATGAGCCGATTTTGGAGTTTCGTGTATTTTCCTACGGCATTTTCACTTTATCCACTATCCTAAGTGTCATCGTTTTCATTTCCATGATCGGCAGCGCCACCATCCTGCCGATCTATATGCAGAACATGCACGGTTTTACCGCGCTTGAATCGGGGCTGATGCTGTTGCCGGGAGCGATCATCATGGGCTTGATGAACCCCATCACGGGCCGGGTCTTTGATAAAATTGGCGGCAAGTGGCTGGCGGTCGTGGGCTTATCGATCGTGACGGTGTCGACTTTCCAATTTACGGTGCTGACCGCGACCACTTCTTTCCTCTATTTAACCGTCATGCATGCCATCCGCATGTTCGGTGTAGCGATGGTCATGATGCCGGTGACAACGGCCGGCCTCAATCAGCTGCCTGAACGGCTGATTCCACATGGCACGGCAATGAGCAATACCATGCGGCAGGTATCGGGCTCAATCGGGACGGCACTTCTGGTGACCGTCATGACAAGCACTGCGCTGGATCCTGATCAATACGGCGTGCAAGGCCTGATACGAGGGGTCAATATTTCGTTTATCGTCGTCGGTATTTTGAGCATCATCGGTGTTGGATTGGCGTTTTTCCTCAGAAAAACCGGTCCAGGGATGGAAGCGGCGGATAAAGGCGAGTAAGAAGAATTGTATATGGAATAAAAACTGATGAATGCGTTATCATTTTGTCACACGATAGCCATTTACTTCTTTCGCTAGATTTGGTAAGATGTCTGACGACAGTGGAGTTAAACATATTATTTGCTTAATTTTCTGATAAAAAATATACCGATGAGGTGAAGTTGTGAATTTATTGTGGGGCATCTTTGGCGTATTCGTTGTTCTCGGAATCGCCTTCCTATTATCAAGCGGCAAGAAGTCTATTAAGCCACGGACAATTCTCGGCGGATTAGCCATCCAAATCACGTTTGCATTTATGGTGTTGGAATGGGACTTCGGCAGAAGCCTCCTTTTGGGTCTTTCGAATCTGGTTCAGAACGTCATCAATTATGCAGGTGAAGGAATCGCTTTTGTATTCGGCCCAGCGGCGGATACACAAGGATTCGGTTTCGTTTTTGCTTTTCAAGTATTGACGATCATCATTTTCTTTTCTTCTTTAATTTCAGTACTTTATTATCTTGGTGTCATGCAGATTATCATCAAACTTCTGGGAGGCGCGTTATCGAAGCTTCTTGGAACCAGTAAAGCGGAATCGATTTCAGCTGCAGCGAATATTTTCGTCGGCCAGACGGAAGCGCCGCTTGTGGTACGACCATTCATCGCGGGGATGACCAAATCTGAGTTGTTCGCTGTCATGACGGGTGGACTGGCATCTGTTGCCGGTTCGACCTTGGCGGGATATGCGCTTCTTGGCGTACCGCTTGAATACTTGCTTGCTGCAAGCTTCATGGCTGCACCAGCCGGTTTGATCATGGCTAAAATGATGATGCCGGAAACAGAGGAAGTCGAAGAAAAAGACTTCGTTATGGAAAAAGACCAAACGTCGGTCAACGTCGTGGATGCAGCGGCACGCGGTGCGTCTGACGGTCTTCAACTGGCGTTAAACGTCGGTGCGATGCTTCTTGCATTCATCGCGTTGATCGCATTATTGAACGGGGTGCTTGGCGGTATCAGCGGCTGGTTCGGCTTTGAAGGCCTGACTATCCAAGCTATTCTGGGTGTCATTTTCGCACCGCTTGCCTGGGCGATCGGTGTGCCTTGGGCAGAAGCTGTCCAAGCGGGTAGTTTCATCGGACAAAAATTGGTGCTTAACGAGTTTGTAGCGTACACAGCCTTTGCTCCGGAAATTGCTGACCTGTCACCTAAAACCGTCATCGTTGTCAGCTTTGCCCTTTGTGGATTCGCTAACTTGAGCTCACTCGCAATTTTGCTTGGTGGACTTGGTGCAATGGCGCCAAGCCGCCGCCCGGACATCGCCCGCCTCGGCATTCGCGCCGTTGCGGCTGGTATGCTCGCTTCGTTATTGAGCGCAGCCATCGCCGGAATGTTCGTCTAAACTTGATAATGTGAGGGACCTGCAGCTGCTGCAGGTCCTTTTTTTTAGGTTTTAGTGCTTTTCGCTTGCGGAAAGCGGGTATTCTGGGGGTTTTGGGTGGTTGGTTTTCGGGTTTAAATTGCCTGTTGAGCGCGAAAATGATTTTATGGGCGGTCAAATGGATTTGTGGGCGGTTGGAAGAGATTTGTGGACGCTCAAAAAAATTTATGGTCGTGCAGCCGGATTTATGGGCGTTCAGCTATTTTTGCATAAAATATCATGCAAAAAGCCCCGCAATTTGCGGGGCTCCATTCTCACTATTCTCTAAAATGATAGACGCGATTTTTGAGGGCGCCGGTGCTATCTAAATCCAGCCGTGTCAGTAAGCGTTTAGCCACAGTTCGAGATGCCAACCCACAAAACTCCCGAAGCTTTCGATTGGTGATCTCCAGCTCCACAAAAGTAAAGTATTCCTGGATCGCCAAAAGATGAGCGGAAGGGTCGCGCGCGCCGCACCTGCTGCAGATCCAGCTGCGTTGGTCCCGCTGCATCGACAGGGACTTGCAATGTCGGCAATAAACGCCGGGCCGCAAATCTTTTGGGTCGATGAAATAGTAGGTGCATAAAGGGGCTTGTTTATAAGGGGTTTGATTGGTCAAAATCGTTTTTTTTGATCTTCGCCAGTTTCTTATTGTCGGCTTCATGGGGGAAAGCCTGCAGGATCTTCAGGAGATATTCGACCATTTGATAGGTTTTGCAGATAGAGGCGCGATGCGGTTTCGACGCGAATTCGCAATCTTTGGCAGTAAAAACGATCAGGCCGGATACCGGCAGATTTATTTTTTTCATTTGGAAGAACTGCTTCAGAAAACGGATATGCTTATTCAGCTGTACGCGAGGGTCTTCCATGACGGTTTTTTCTCCAGCAGTATTAATTCGGAAAAATTCGCCCGTCTTTTCATCAAAATAGAGCTGGCCGTTGATGTTTTTGGACTCGATGATGACCGCGCAGCGCTCAGTGAGCAGCAGGCCATCCATCTGAACGGACCAACTGCCGATTTTCAAGCTGACGTCCCAAAGGATCTGGAATTCTTCCTCCGAATAGAACTCGTGGAACTTTTTCTGCAGGCGATCTTCGCCTCTTGTTCCAGCAGCGGCCCAGTGGAGTTCCCGCTCAATAAATGGCCGTTGAGGATGATGTTCGCCGAGCCGTATTAGCAATAGTTCCAATGCTTTCGCACGCGGTAATAAATCTACTATATGAATCCCTCCTTTTTAAATTAATAGAATTATAGCATTGCTCCTTTCCTTGCGGCTATCTTATTTTAAGAGCCGATGAAAAACCTGAATACCGGCTTTTCGCAGGCGAAAAGCGACCAACACCAAAGCTGTTCAGCCAAATGCAACCATTCTTGGAGATTTACAATCGTTCAAAAGGATTTGCAGTCGCTCATCCCGATTTGCAGCCGTTCGCAGAGATTTGCAGTCGTTTAGAAGGATTTACACTCGCTCGAAGAGATTTCCCACCGTTCAAAAATTCCAACCATTTACGCCATCAAGCATATCCTCTTGACACCCTAATCTTTTTAGATTACACTCCTATCTTGGCTTACCTATTTCGATAGGCAGAGCGGGTAGGGAGAGGGCTAATTTAATAGAAGGTTTTGGCTATGTTTAATTGGATGGACCGATATTTTGGTCTTCAGGAAAACGATACAACGGTCAAACGCGAAATGACAGCGGGATTGGTCGGCTTTTTTACGGTCGTCTATATCATCGCGGTCAATTCGCTGATCTTATCGGAAGCGGGAATGCCGCTTGAAGCGGCAATTGTCGCAACGATTGCGGCGTCGGTCTTTGGCTGTCTGATCATGGGATTTTGGGGCAATGCGCCGATTTTATTGGTGCCCGGTATGGGAATCAATGCGTTATTCTCATACACCATGGTCCAGTCGATGGGCTTGTCGTGGCAGGAAGCACTGGCGGTCGTGTTTGTTTCAGGCGTGATCTTTGTGGCGGTGGCATTCACGCGTTTCGCGAAAATGCTGAGCGCGGCAGTGCCTCATTCGCTGAAAGAAGCGATTACGGTTGGACTGGGTTTATTCCTGATGCTGATCGGCCTTGAGAAAGGCGGTATCGTGGAGCGGGGGACGAGTTCGATTCTGGCGCTCGGTTCACTTGCGGAAGCGCAGGTGCTGGCGACAGTGCTGACGTTCCTTATCGCGATCGTGTTGTTCATCCGCAACGTGCCGGGGAATTTCCTGATCACGATTGTGGTGGGAACGGTCATCGCTTCGTTTTTTGGCCTAATCGACTTCGGCAGTATGAACGAATCATCGATCAACGCGACGGAAGCATTTGCGGTATTTGGCGCATTGTCGTTCGGCAACATCCTGTCCATGACGTTTTGGGTCGCGGTATTTTCGCTGACGATGGTGCTGGTGTTTGAAAACATCGGCCTTGTCCACGGACAAGTGGCATTCATCGAGCGCCCGGAGAAATTTGGCCGCGCGTTCCAGGCGACTTCCGTGTCAGCGATGACATCCGGTATTTTCGGTACGAGCCCAACAGTGGCGACGGTCGAAAGTGCTGCAGGTATGACTGCAGGCGGCCGGACCGGATTGACGACGATTACGGCCGGCTTATTGTTTCTGGTCGCTTCGTTCTTCATTCCCGTCATCAAACTGATTCCGGATAGCGCAATTGCGCCGATTCTGATCATCATCGGCGGGTTGATGCTGCAGAACATCAAGAATCTCGATATGAAGGACATGACCGAAAGCTTTCCGGCTCTGTTGATTGTGGCATTGATCCCGTTTACGTACAGCATTGCGGACGGCATCGCTTTCGGATTCATCCTGTATCCGATTTTGAAAATCGCAACTGGCAGAGGGCGTGAAGTTTCGCTGACCCTGTTTGTGATTGCTGGCTTGTTCCTCGCAAATTTCGTGTTTCATTTTTTGGGTTGAGACCCGTCAACAGTAGCGCACTTGCTGAAGCAAGTGCGTTTTTTTCTATAGCAGTGTACAATGAAAGAAGAAGATCCAAAAGGAGCGGATAAAGATGAAATACACCAAATCCAAAATGGAGCAGTTGGTCAGCGATCATCCGGAATTGAAGAAGCGGTTGAAAATATTGATGAAGGAAATGGAGCTTGAAAAAGGCTTTGCCTTAAAAGCGCTCTACCATTCAGAAGTAACGGACAACGGAACTTACCAGAAAGACTATCAAGACCTCGACTGGGAATAAACTTATAAAAAATCTATACAAAAACGCCCTCAATCATCGATTTGAGGGCGTTTTGCATGTTGCTAAAATTTTTGTTGATCCAGCCATTGCTGCCAAACTTTGACATCGCTGCCCAAGTACCAGCGGTTGCCTTCAGTCTGCTCACAATCGACGCCTTGTCCCCCGAGGATAAAATGCATTTCAGGGTTGGCTTTAGCTAAGGCGTCAATGTACTTATTAGCTACCGGCAGGAGTTTGGGGGAGGCGATGGACATGCACATCAATTTGAAATTCTGTTTGGTGACCATTTCCTCTAAGCCTTCGAGAGGTGTATCCGGTCCAATGTAAACGACCGAAAACCCGTTCTCCCGCAGGAATAAAGTGAATAGCAGCAAGCCTAATTGATGTTGTTCACCGCTTGGGCTGAGCGCCATGACTTTCGGCAGATTAGGGGAAACCGGGAAAACACGGAAAAATTGATTGAAGCGTTGTTGGACGATGTGGGTGATCATATGCTCATGAGCCACACTGATGACGCCATTTTCCCAAGCCTCTCCAATACGCACCATCAACGGCGCGATGATATAAAAAAAGACTGTTTGGTGATGGAATAAAGAAAAATGAAGATCCAGCAAATAATTGAAACGTTCCGTATCCATCTCGGCAGCAGCCTGAAAAAGTTGATTTATTTGTTCTTCGTATTCCATTGCTTCTTTTTGAGGGAGTTCAGTATTCGGTACGATGAACTGCTTGCGTGAAGCATGAAGCTTTTTTACAGCTTCACTGATTTTCATGCCGTTGTCCTGGACTTGTATTTTTAGCCATTTCAAATCTTCCAGATTTTGATCCGAATACAAGCGGTGTCCAGATTCCGTACGGGCAGGCGTAATCGCACTGTAACGCGTCTCCCACGAGCGGATTGTCACTTTCGGCATATCTAAGATTTTGGCAGCTGCTTTAATATTATACATAGCATTACCTTCATTCTATAGATTTATGGTTAGGTGTTGTACAAATATTATACAACGTATAGACAGACCCGTAAAGCTGGAGACATAATTCGACAAAAAGGATGAAAAAAAATAGACTCTCCGGAGAGAGCCCATCATTAATGGATCTTTATACAGCTGCAGAAGCTTTGGCGGCGCGCGAACGCTGCCAAGAGACCGTGATGAACATGGTGATCATCAACATGATCAGACCCAAAATAAATGGATAAATGATATTGATATCGTAAAGGACACCTGCAAGCAATGGCCCAATCACATTCCCGATGCTCATATAGGCGTTGTTCATGCCCATGGCGAAGCCGACTTCACCGTCAGCCATTTTCGAAATCAAGGTATTCAAGACTGGACGCAAAATGGACGTAGCCATGAAGATCACCAATGAAACAACGAAGAACATGATGTAGCTTCCCGCGAACAGGGACATCAGGAAACCGAATGCCGCAACACCCAGAAACGCAACCAGGATGGCAACTTCTCCGTAACGGCGAACAATCCGGTCAACAATAAACAATTGCACAATAACGCTGACGACACCTGTTGCGGTAATCATGAAGGCGATGTCTTTTGCGGTCGAGTTGAATTGATTGTCCAGATACAGGCCAACTACGGATTCATATGCCAATAAGCCGAAGCTCATGACGAGTGTAATGACCAATGGAATGAAATACGGCATCTTGGTGGAGCGGCCGATTTTAGTGAACATGGATTCCTCATCAGTCAATGTAGCAGCCAATACAGGATTGGCATCTGTTGCATCATGTTCCTTCAGCCAGATGACCGAAAAGAGTACTGCGCCCAGGGATACCAATGCAGAGACAAGGAATGGCAGCTTCAAGCCATAATCAGCTAAAAATCCGCCGATGCCAGGCCCTACGACAATCCCCAGCGACATGGCGGCAGACACCAGGCTGGTTCCTTTAGCTCGCTGGTCAAAGGTCGTGATATCTGCAATATAAGCGAAAATAGCGGGGATCAGCATCGCTGCTCCCACGCCACCGATGACACGGGATAAGTACAATACCCAAATAGAGTCAGAAGCGTAGAAGACGAACATGGAAATCGTTAAACCGAGTAAGCCGTAAATGATCATCTTCCGGCGTCCATATTGGTCGGCCCATTTTCCGGCAATCGGAGAAAAGACGAATTGGGCAGCGGCGAAAATAGCGATCATCAAACCTGCCGCCATACCGCCTTGGTTGATGGATTCCAGATAGGAAGGCAGGATCGGGATGACGATTCCAAAGCTTGCGATGGCGATGAACATATTGATCATCAGGATAAAAATTTTCTTTTTTTGGTCTGCAGACATGACAGATTTCCTCTTTTCTTCTATGTGTTTATACGAAGTTTTTTTCTTCAGCTTTTCCATATTATTTGAGCTTCCACTTCTTGTCAATAGAACAGACTTGAACGGATTATTGACTTTTAAACCCATAAAAAAAGGAATCTCTAGACCAGAGATTCCGCTTCAGCTGTTTCATTCGCTTTGAGTCAAAGCAAGCGTTTTGGCTGCGCATGAACTGCGCCAAGCCACGGCGATCAATAAGGTGATGGTCAGCAGTCCGGCCGATAAAGGACTCAGCACATTGCCGAGGCTCATAAGCACAATTATCTTAAGCAAAGATAAAATACTTTATTATATTTTAGTAAGAGGAGAGGGCAAACGCAGTTAGGAAAAAGTTTGGTTGATTTTTAGAGATCAGGGAATAAGACGTAATAAATGGAAAAGCTTTAAAAACTAAAGTTTTTGAAGGGTGATAAAGGTGGACAAAAAACTTCGTCGTATAAAGGCTATCGAATTACAGAATCGGGTTGTCTCTCCCGAAGAGGCAGCTTCTTGGATCGAAGATGGAATGACGTTAGGGCTAAGTGGATTCACGCGTGCTGGCGATGCCAAAGCCGTACCGTATGCATTGATTCGCCGTGCAGAAACAGAGAAGTTTAAAGTGAATGTCTTTACCGGCGCTTCGCTGGGTTCGGATGTCGATAAACTCATGGCAGAAGCGGGGATCATCCATAAGCGTTTGCCCTTCCAAGCAGATCCGGTGATGCGAAGAAAGATAAACAGCGGCGATCTGCTGTTTGTCGACCACCATCTGTCCCAGACCGCTGAATGGATTCGGGCAGGTGTCATTGAACCGATCGACTTTGCGGTAATCGAAGCTTTGGAAATCACAGAAGATGGCATGATCATTCCAACGACATCGGTCGGGAATTCATCGGTTTTCGTAAAACATGCCAAAAATGTCATAGTGGAAATCAACCTGTCACAGCCTGAATTGTTTAAAGGAATCCATGATATTTACGAACCGGGAATGCAGGGGCAGCGTTCGCCCATTCCATTGACTCGTGTCGATGACCGCATCGGAACAATCGGGATACCAGTAGATCCAGAAAAGGTCCGGGGCATTGTCTTTACTGCACAGCAGGATTCCCCTTCCACTATTCTTCAGCCCGATGCCGAATCGGAAGTGATGGCTGGCCATCTATTGGATTTCCTGCGAGCGGAAGTGAAGTCGGGGAGGTTGACCAATCGACTCGCTCCTCTGCAGTCGGGAATCGGTTCGGTTGCGAATGCCGTTCTTCACGGCTTGATCGAGTCTGAATTCAATGAGTTGGACGTATACTCAGAAGTTCTCCAGGATGCGGTTTTCGATTTGATGGATGCAGGAAAGGTGAAGTTCGCTTCCGCTTCCTCGATTACGCTGTCTCAGGAGAAGATGAAGCAGGTATTCGGAAACTTTGGCGAGTACCGGGATAAAATCATCTTGCGTCCGCAGGAAATTACGAATCATCCAGGATTGATTCGCCGTCTCGGTTTGATTTCCATTAATACAGCACTGGAATTCGATATTTACGGCAATGTAAACTCGACCCATGTGTCCGGCATTAAAATGATGAACGGCATCGGTGGGTCCGGTGATTTTGCCCGCAATGCCCGTTTGTCCATCTTTGTTACAAAATCAATTGCCAAAGGCGGCATCATCTCAAGCGTAGTCCCATTCGCCACGCATGTAGACCATACCGAGCACGATGTCGATGTTGTCGTGACCGAGCAGGGCTACGCGGACTTGCGCGGACTCGCTCCGCGTGAGCGGGTGCCTCTGATCATCGAGAACTGTGTCCACCCGATGTACCGGGACCAAATGCAGGCTTATTATGAGGAAGCACTGCTGCGTGGAGGGCAGACGCCTCATGTGCTGGAAAAAGCCTTTTCCTGGCACACTAATTTAATGGAAAATGGAACAATGCTCATTTCTGAATAATCGTACAAAACCAGTCCTTGCGAAGGGCTGGTTTTTCTAATAGAAGAAGGGCTTTTCGTGTATAATCAAAGCATTGAGTTGAAACAGGAGGGTTATAATGGAGAGCTTTACACTAGGTTCACTATTGGATGTCATGGGGGAATTATTCTCTGACGAAATTTCAATAGCTGTGACCAACACAAAAGAATATATCTATTACAGGCCGAGCAAGCGTGTAGATCTGAAAATAAAATCAGGAGACCAGGTGAAGCCGGGGACCATCGCACATAAAGCGCTGCTGTCGAATCAGAAAACTTCCGAATTCATCAATCGGGAAATTTTCGGCGTCCCTTACCACGGAATGGCTGTACCGTTTGAACACGAAGGGGAACTGCAGGGCTGTGTCATGGCCATCTATCCAGCATTTACGGAAGGAAAGTCCGTTGTGACGGTGAAAAGCCCCGATGGCTGGAAACCGATTCCTTTTACCGAAGTTAAGTATCTGGAAGTGAAGGACCGCAAAACCCATGTCCATGCTGAGGGTTATTCCGGAACCAATAAAAACTCCCTTCAGGAATTTGAATTCCTGCTGCCCCGTGAATCGTTCATCCGGTGCCATCGTTCGTTTATCGTCAACGTACATCATATAGAAGAAATTTATCCGGATACCCATTCCACATTCGTCCTGGCAATGAATAACGGAGAGCGAATCCCCGTCAGTCAGTCCTATTCCAGCTACTTCAGAAAACTATTGGGGTTCTAAAGAAAAGCGGAAGCGCCCATCTAGATTCGGCGGGCATAAGACAGACCAGCAGTGTGGCGTTCTTTGCCACGCAGCTGGGTTGGCTTATGACCCTAGAATCTGGGCGCTGGAGCTGGACAATAGAAAAGTGAAAGTGCCTGTTCAGCTCTAACAGGAAAGAGATGGTTCAAAGGTAGTTTGAGCCATCTCTTTGCGACGAAGCATGAAGTGCTGCAGGAGCAGTAAGTTTTTTGGCGAAGCGGCATGTTTTCAGCCGCACAGCCAGAGTGGCTTACATCCCGAAGAGCTAGGCACTTGCAACTGGACAGCATAGAAAAGCGGAAGCGCCCGTTTAGCTCTGCCGGGCATTAGACAGACCAGCAGTGTGGCGTTCTTTGCCACGCAGGTGGGTTGGCTTATGACCCAACGTGCTGGGCGCTGGAGTCTGGACAACATAGAAAAGCGGAAGCGCCCGTTTAGCTCTGCCGGGCATTAGACAGACCAGCAGTGTGGCGTTCTTTGCCTCGCAGCTGGGTTGGCTTATGACCCAAAGAGCTGGGCGCTGGAGTCTGGACAACATAGAAAAGCGGAAGCGCCCATGTAGAACCGACAGGCTTAAGGCGGTTTGCCGAAGCGGCGTTTTGTGCCGCACAGGCAAATTGACTTAAGACCCCGAGGTTCTGGGTGCTGGAGCTGGACAAGAAAAGCGCCCGCTCCTGCTGGAACTGAAAAATGCTAAGCATCGGTACAATCCTTTCAAGGATTGTCTCGATGCTTTTTTGCGTTATTAAAAATATGCTGCTTCAATCGCCTTTTTAACTGCTTGGCAGAAATAAACTCTTTTCCAATCTGCAAAGCTCAATAACATATCAAAACAAGTTAAAATTATCTAATAATTAAGTTGTTGATAGATAATGAAAAACTATACCCATTTTTGTACGGATTGCGATTTTCAACTGAGCGGCCGCTCATGAAAACGCTTTATCAAGCGAGCATTATTTAAAACTAAAATTTGAAAGAGAGTGATTACAATGGAAAAGAAACTTGAGCGCATCAAAGCGAAACAATTACAGGACCGGGTGGTTACACCAGAAGAGGCAGCTTCATGGATACAGGATGGAATGACATTGGGTCTTAGTGGGTTTACACGCGCTGGAGACGTGAAAGCGGTTCCTTTGGCATTAGTTAAACGTGCGGAAGATGAAAGCTTTAAAGTTAATGTTTTCACAGGCGCTTCTTTAGGTTCAGACATCGATCGATTGTTCGCGGAAGCGGGAATTGTCAACAAACGTTTGCCATTCCAGGCAGAACCAGCAATGCGCAAGAAAATCAACGACGGTGAAATGCTGTTTGTGGACCATCACTTATCGCATACTTCAGAATGGATTCGCTCTGGAGTGACAGAATCGATTGATTTTGCAATTTTAGAAGCTCTGTCCATTACGGAAGATGGCATGATCATTCCGACAACTTCTGTCGGAAATAATGCTATTTTTGCAAAACATGCTAAGAACATCATTCTAGAAATCAACATGGCACAGCCTGAATGGTTTGAAGGGGTTCATGACATCTATGATACCGGCAAGCAAGGCGAGCGTTCGCCGATTCCATTAACTGCTGCAGATCAGCGTATCGGTACCATCGGAATTCCGATCGATATGGAAAAAGTCAGAGGCATTGTGTTCACTGAGCAATTGGATTCTCCTTCAAACATTGTACCGCCGGATGAAGAAACAAAAATTATGGCTGACCATTTGCTTGAGTTCCTGCGTTCTGAAATTCGTGCAGGCCGTTTGACAGAAAAATTAGCTCCTTTGCAGTCAGGAATTGGATCTGTAGCGAATGCTGTTTTGCATGGCATGATCGACTCTGAATTCAAAGATTTGGAAGTATACTCGGAAGTTCTTCAAGACGCTGTCTTTGATTTGATGGATGCCGGAAAAGTAAGTTTCGCATCTTGCTGTTCAATTACATTATCTGAACCGAAAATGAAGCAGGTTTTTGCTGAATTTGAAAACTATCGTGAGAAAATCGTGATGCGTCCTCAAGAAATCTCAAACCATCCTGAGATTATCCGTCGACTCGGATTGATTTCAATCAATACTGCTTTGGAATTCGATATGTATGGAAACGTCAACTCCACGCATGTATCTGGTACGAAAATGATGAACGGCATCGGGGGTTCAGGTGATTTCGCACGAAATGCCCGTTTGGCGATTTTTGTCACAAAATCAATTGCCAAAAACGGAAACATTTCAAGCGTAGTACCGTTTGTATCCCATGTGGATCATACAGAACACGATGTGGATGTGGTAGTAACAGAGCAAGGATATGCAGATCTTCGCGGACTGGCTCCACGTGAACGTGTAGAAGTCATCCTTGCAAACTGCGTACACCCGTCGTACCGCACTCAACTTCGCGAGTATTACGACGAAGCTTTGACACGCGGCGGACAAACACCGCATGTGTTGGAAAAAGCATTCTCATGGCACGCCGATTTAGCGAAAAACGGCACAATGCTACAGAAGAAAGAGCAATTGGTATAAGAAAAGCGGAAGCGCCCGTGTAGCTCTGCCGGGCATAAGACGATCTGGCGAAGCGGCGTACTTTGCCGCATAGCCAGAGTGGCTTATGACCCAAAGAGCTGGGCGCTGGAGCTGGACAAAAGAAAAGCGAAGGCAGCCGTCTAGCCCCGACAAGCGCTGGAAGCCTTACCGGTAATGGCGTTCTTTGCCATTGCAGGTAGGGCTGAAGCGACTCGAGGGGCTGGCTGCCGGAGTCTGGACAATAAAGAAAAGCGAAAACACCCGATAACTTAGAAAAACCAGACAGCCTAAATAAGCTGTCTGGTTTTTTCAATTACTTGTTTCCATAGATTTCAGAAGTGCTGCGAGTGTACAGTTCAACCACATGGCCGAAAGGGTCTTCAGTATAAACCAAATAATGAGGTTTGCCTTTATTGATATTCCAGATTTTACTGCGTTGTTTACCACCATGCTGCACGGCTTTTTCGATGGTTCCGACAAGATCATCGACAACCAGACATATGTGGATAAAACCGGCATGTGGTGAGTAATGATCGCTGTAATATGTAGGATCCTGGAATTCAAAAAGCTCGATGCCGACGCCGCCTGAAGACATCAGGTGGACGTTGCGCATCTTCTTCAGCTCGCTTCCTTGCAAATCCAATGTCATGGCACTCGCTTCTTCCTCAGCATTAAAGTCGAACGGACCAGCCAATATATAGAAATCAAACACTTTTTTGTACCAATCGATGGCTCGATTCAAGTCGGGAACGGCAAGTCCCACATGTGTAATGGTGCTCATAAAATCCACTCCTTCCTATCATTCTCTACCCATACAAGAAGCAGAATAAGCACTATTTAAATCAGAGTTTTCTGTCTAAACAAAAATAGTTGTTGTCAAGCGTTATTTTTAGTATTATAATAAGCAATTGTGAAATTTGAAATGAGGGTACTAAAATGAAAAATTCCATCTATGGATTAACGATAGATCAGTTAAAAGAATGGTTTTTAGAAAACGGCCAGAAAAAATACCGTGCGGAACAGGTATGGGATTGGCTGTATATTAAACGCGTCACCGAATTTTCAGAGATGAACAATCTTTCGAAGGATTGCATTCAATTGCTTGAAGATAACTTTGCGATCCGCACTTTGAAAGAAACCGTTAAGCAGGAATCGGCAGACGGCACGATTAAATTCCTGTTCCAAATGCAGGACGGCAACTTGATTGAAACTGTATTGATGCGCTTCAAATACGGAAATTCGGTCTGTGTAACGACACAGGTTGGCTGCAACATCGGCTGCAGTTTCTGCGCCAGCGGACTTTTGAAAAAGAGCCGCGATTTAAATGCGGGCGAAATCGTTGAACAGATCATGCAGGTACAAGCGCATTTCGACTCCCAGCAAAAAGACGAGCGTGTCAGCCATATTGTCGTAATGGGTATCGGCGAACCGTTCGATAACTACACGAACTTGATGGGCTTCCTGAACATCGTCAACTCACAAAAAGGTTTGGCTATCGGAGCTCGCCACATTACGGTATCGACAAGCGGTATCGTACCGAAAATCTACGACTATGCAGACGAAGGCCTGCAAGTGAACTTGGCCATTTCAATCCATGCGCCGACCAATGAATTGCGTACGCGCATCATGAAAATCAATAAAGCTTATCCGATTGAAAAATTGATGGCATCCATCGATTATTACCTGGAGAAATCCAACCGCCGCATCACGTTTGAGTATATTTTATTGCGCGACGTTAATGACCATGTTGAAGAAGCGAATCAATTGGCGAAATTGCTGGAAGACAAACGTCATCTGTCATACGTCAACCTGATTCCCTACAATTCAGTTGATGAGCACGATCAGTATCAGCAAAGCACGCCGGAAGCGATCACTGCTTTCTATGATGCTCTGAAAAAGAAAGGCATCAACTGCGGTGTCCGCCACGAGCAAGGCGCCGACATCGATGCAGCTTGTGGACAATTACGAAGCAAGCAAATCAAAAAAGAGAAAAAAGTAGCAACCGTCTAATAATATAAAAAAAGCGTTCCTGAAATTTCAGGAACGCTTTTTCTTATTGTCCAGACTCCAGCAGCCAACTCCTCGGATCATAAGCCAATCTGGTGTCCAGTTTCAAGTACCTAGCTCTTCGGGTCATAAGGCGGACCAGCTGCGCGGCAAAGAACGCCGCACTGCTGGTCCGCCTTATGCCGGTCAGAGCTGAGCAGGCACTTTCACTTTTCGTGCTATGCGGCTGAAAACATGCCGCTTCACCAGCCTGTCTTATGCCTTTCGGAGCTGAACGGCTGCTTCCGCTTTTCCTATTTCCCGCCAGACGACAGGTTGATTCCTTGGATAAAGTACTTCTGAAAAAAGAAGAACAGCAGAATGACGGGAAGGAGCACGAGAAGCGATCCGGCCATCAGGTAATTCCATTGTGTACTGAGCTGTCCTTTGAATACCGCTAGCCCAAGCTGCAGGGTATAGAGATTTTCATCATTTAAGTAAAGCAACGGTCCGAGGAAATCATTCCAAGCGCCGTTGAACGAGAAAATTACAACAGTTGCAAGTGCCGGCTTTGTTAAAGGAAGGCCGATTTTCCACCAGATATAGAAATGGCTTGCCCCTTCCATTTTAGCGGCTTCGATCAATTCAGTTGGAATGGTCATGTAGAATTGCCGGAGCAGGAAAATGTAAAATGCGCTTCCAAAGAAATGCGGGACAATCAACGGGTAATACGTGTTGACCCAGCCCAAATTGGAAAATAGGATGTATTGCGGAATGAGCGTTACAAATCCGGGAATCATCATGGTCGATAGCACAATGGCGAACCAAATACTCTTCCCCCGAAAAGGTATCTTGGCAAAGCCGTAAGCAATGAACGAATTCGCCATGACACTGCCGATCACCACAAAGGTCGTAATCGTGATTGTGTTAATGGTATAGGTGGTAAAAGGTGCGGCGTTCCAGGCGCGTATATAATTGGTCCATTCCCAGGATTCCGGGAAGAAGGACGGCGGATAGGACATGACTTCTGCCATGGTCTTTAGTGACGTGGCGAACATCCACCAAAGTGGCGACAGGATCAGTAGGCTTCCTGCAGCCAGCAAGACGAAATTGAATATCCGCCACATATTATTCCGGTTTCCACGGTGTTCCAAATAGCGCAATTTTGTGTTGGGGACAGATCGGTTTTCGATTTTATCTTCTTCATCAAGAAACTTGGTTTCTTCGTTGGTTTTAGCCATTTATTTCTCCTCTCCTTCGTAATGTACCCAGCGAGGAGCCAGCTTCAGGTTGATGATTGTCAAAACAAAGACGATAACAAATAAAATCCAGGACATTGCCATGGCATAGCCCATGTTGAAATTCTCGAAGGCTTGATTCCACATATAAAGGTTGTAGAACAGCAGGGAATTTGCAGGTCCGCCTTCACCGTTCCCTGACATGATGTAGGCTTCCTGGAAAATCTGGAAGCCTCCAATCGTGCTGGTGACTACATCGAAAAATATGACTGGAGTAATCATGGGAATTGTAATATGGAAAAATTGGCGCAATCTGCTCGCTCCATCAATTTCAGCTGCTTCATAGAGATTTTTTGAAACCCCCTGCATACTGGCAAGATAGAGGAGCATTGATCCGCCGACACTCCAAAGTTTCATCAAAATTAAGGATGGCTTGGTCCAATCCGGATCATACAGCCAGTTCGGACCGTCGATGCCGACCCAGCCAAGAACGAGATTGACCATCCCGGTTCCAGGTTCAAGCAATTGCATCCAAAGCAGGTAAACGCCGACACCTGACAGTACAGCGGGCAAATAATACAAGGTCCGGAAATAACGGATGCCTGGGACCTGCTGATTCAACAGCGAAGAAATGAAAATAGCGCCTATTGTTGTCAAAGGGACGGAAAACGCAACGTAATAAATTGTATTCCAAAGGGAAGTCCGAAAAAGACCATCTTCCGTGATGAGCGATTGGTAGTTTTCCACTCCGGTGAAATTCATCTGTGATGTAATATTATAGTCTGTGAAGCTTCCTGCTAAAGAAAACAATAAAGGTCCGGCAGTGAAAGCGAAGAATCCGACAATAAACGGCAAAATGAAAATATAGCCGTATATGCTTTCCTTACGCCTCATGGTCAATTTTCTTTTTCCCATGGGATTTCCTCCTAGCTCACTGGTTTTCCTCGATTAAATTTTTCACATCCTCTTCCGCTTGTGCAAGTGCTTCTTCGGCTGTCTTTTGGCCCAAGAAGAATTCATCGACTTGCGGATTGATGTAATTGTAGAACCCTGGTGCTTCCACAGGAGCTGGTGTGAGCAAAGTATCTTCCATGCTTTCAACTGCAATCTGATAGACCATCTGGCCTTCTTCCGTTAACTCATCGGATTCTGAAGCTGCTTCTGCCGCTTCGATATTAGCAATATTATCAAAGTTTTCCACTGCCCAGTATGTCTGTGCTTCTTTACCTGTCAGATATTCGATAAACTCCCATGCGGCTTCCGGATCGCTTGATCCTTCAGGAATTTCAGCTACGAAACCGCCGCCCCAACTCGTGTGGCCGCTGCCCGGTTCGTATTCAGGAAGCTGCACTACACCGAAATTCAGGTCTTCCGCATATTCGCTGATTTGCTGGTAGAAAGTCGGCTGTTGCACGATCATAGCCAAATCACCGCTGAAGAAAGGATTTCCCTGCTGACTGTCGATTTGAGCCTGGTATGAATTGACGACATCTTCCCCGATTCTTTCTCTCCAAGATTTCAGCCAGTTCAAAACTTCAACATTTCTTTCTGTATTGATGTTGACTGTATCTGTATTATTGTCTTCACCGAAATAGTTTTGGCCGTTGGCATTCAGCAGCCAGACATCGTAACCGACTCCCCAAAGAGGATAGAAGCCGAGGCGGTCATACTCCCCATTCTCCTTTACATCCAGCTTAGTTGCGTATTCTTCCAGTTCTGCCCATGTTTCCGGTGGATCTTCCGGATCCAGACCGACTTCTTCAAAGGCGTCTTTGTTATAGAAGAGGACGCGCGTATCAGTATTGAAAGGGATGCCGTAAGAATCGCCTTCATAGAGCGTAGCCTCCCAAAGTTCAGGATAGAATTTTTCTGAGAAATCTTCATCGATGAATTCTGAAAGGTTCATGGCCTGATTTTCCTTGCCGCGGATTGCAGTAGCGTTGATGTCATTGATTACGACATCAGGAGGATTGCCCGCTGCAATGGCAGCCAGCTCTTTGGTCCAGATGTCTCCCCAAGGGCTGTACGTATGTCTGACTTCGATTTCATCCTGGGATTCATTGAAGTCAGCGACGATTTTGTCAATGATGGGGCGTCTGAGTTCCGAACCCCAGAAAGACCAGAAATCAACGACTGTTTTGCCATCTTCGTTAACATTGGCTTCTTCATTGTTGCTGGTCTGGAAGCCGGCGCAGCCACTTAGCGTCAGAGTCAGGATTGTCAGAAGAAGCATGGAAATTCGTATGTTTTTCATTGGATGACACTCCTTTTTATAAAATTATGATGTAGTTCTGAAAATCTTCGACTTACGAAGTGATTCTCGGAATCCAACGAACCGGAGCACAGTGAAGTCCATCTCATTTATATCTTATTAACTAAATATTCTATTTACTTAATAATAAGGAGTATACATCACTTCTATTTGAAATTCCAATAGGTATTTGTAATTTACCGACAATTGACTATAATTAAGAATAAAATAGCGGGAAAGGAGAATGCGAAATGGCAGAGATTGAAATTAATAATCTGGGGAAAAGGTATGATAAAGGTGCTCTTGCCGTGTCAAATTTCACTCTCCATATTAAAGATGAAGAATTCATCGTTTTTGTCGGACCGTCAGGATGCGGAAAATCAACCACTCTTCGGATGATAGCCGGCTTAGAGGAAATAACAGAAGGTGAATTTCATATAGATGGCAAACGGATGAATGAGGTAGAGCCGAAGGAACGCGATATTGCGATGGTCTTCCAGAATTACGCTTTGTATCCGCATATGTCAGTCTATGAAAACATGGCGTTTGGACTGAAGCTCCGGAAGTTCAAAAAGGCGGAAATTAAGCGTCGTGTCGATGAAGCTGCCGCAATCCTTGGCCTGGAGGAATTTTTGGACAGAAAACCGAAAGCGTTGTCGGGCGGGCAGCGCCAGCGTGTAGCTCTTGGCCGTGCCATAGTTCGTGACGCTAAGGTCTTTCTGATGGATGAGCCGCTGTCCAATCTGGATGCCAAATTGAGAGTCCAAATGCGTGCCGAAATTGCTAAATTGCACAGGCGGCTGAAAACCACCACTATTTATGTAACGCACGATCAGACGGAAGCCATGACGATGGCCAGCCGGATCGTGGTTATGAAGGATGGGTTAATCCAACAGGTCGGCTCTCCGAAAGAAGTGTATGATTTCCCGGAAAATCGGTTTGTAGGCAGTTTTATCGGTTCTCCTGCGATGAACTTTTTTGAAGGAAGAATTGATAAAGGTACCTATTTGATGGGGGATAAAGTGATTGATATTCCCTCATCTGTAATGACGATGCTGAGAAATGAAGGGTATGATGGCAAGGCGGTGACTTTAGGCATCCGGCCGGAACATATTCATGTCAATAACGAAGATTTGTCGGGTTTCCCAGCAAGTGAATTCGAAGCGACCATTACAGTTTCTGAATTGACAGGGGCTGAAACCATCCTCTATGCCGTATATGCGGATCAGGAATTCATCGCACGCATTGATGCTTCTACCACAATTGAAGCGGGTGATACGGCAACGCTTGCTTTTGATATGAGCCACGTACACTTTTTTGATGCGGAAACGGGAAATCGCATAAAAGCTGTAGAATTTTCTGAAACTATGATATAGTGATTTCGAAAACACAACTAAAAAACACCACTAGGGGAGCCGGATATCGGCTGAGACGGGCATAAGCCTGGACCCTTTGAACCTGATCTGGATCATACCAGCGGAGGGAAGTGGCGGCCGTCTGCTATTTCCATTATCGACTGCATACGCCGCTTCCCTTTACTGGGAAGCGGTGTTTTTTGTTTTGTGGAAGAAAAGGAGATGGAGAAATGACATTTTGCAAAGAAGTAAGAAAAGAATGCGACACCCTGTGGCAAGCTAGTTTTGATCACCCATTTGTGAAAGGAATCGAAGACGGGACGTTGCCGATTGATAGATTTCGCTTTTATGTAATGCAGGATGCCTATTATTTGACGCATTTTGCGAAAGTGCAGGCTATTGGCGCATCCAAAGCTGCAGATCTGGAAACCACTCAGCGTTTTGCCATCCATTCTGCACATACCTGCAGTGCTGAGCTGGCGCTTCATGAATCGTTCATGGAAATTCTCGAAGTCACTGAAGAAGAGTGGACTGTTTTTGAACCTTCTCCGACCGCTTACGCCTATGTATCGCATATGTACCGCTCATCCGAAGGCGATTTAGCGGATGTGCTGGCGTCCATTTTACCTTGCTACTGGCTTTATTACGAAATTGGAGAGCGGTTGAAAAATGCGGAACCCGATCATCCGATCTACAACCGGTGGATCGCAACTTATGGTTCCGAGGAGTTTGGGGCATTAGTCAACGAACAGATTGCCCGTATGGACAGGCTGGCAGAAGGGCTGCCGGAAACGCGCCGGCAGGAGTTGAAAAACCGTTTCCGGAAGAGCAGCTATTATGAATGGAATTTCTGGGATCAGGCTTGGAAAAAAGAATCCTGGTCCGTAGATTCCATCGACAAAGTAGGTGTCTAATATGCTCCAGCAGATAAGAAGTGAAAATCCGCTTGTCCATTGCATCACCAATCATGTTGTTTCCAATTTTCAAGCCAATGGGCTGCTGGCGATCGGTGCATCCCCGGTCATGGGAGAAGCACCTGAAGAAGCGGCAGAACTTGCTGCAATGTCGAAGGCGTTGTCGTTGAATATCGGAACTTTACATGCACAATCTTTGAAAAGTATGCTGATTGCCGGAGTATCGGCCAATCGGCTGGGAATACCTGTGGTCCTGGATCCTGTCGGCGTAGGAGCCAGTAACTTTCGAAAGCAGGCGGTCCGCGAAATTCTGGACACAGTTGACGTCAGCGTCCTTCGGTGCAACGCAGGAGAGCTTGCAGCTATAGCCGGGAAACAGTGGCAGTCAAAAGGTGTTGATGCCGGAGAAGGGCTCCTGGACGTCAGAGAACTTGCCGTCTCCACTGCTCAGAAATTAGGGTTGGTAGTCGCAGTCACTGGAAAAACGGATATTGTCACAGACGGAAAAAGTGTAACGGAAATTTCTTTTGGTGATCCGATCATGGCTTCGATTACGGGAACGGGCTGTTTGCTCAGCAGTATTGTGGCTGCAGCCTTGGCAGTCCAACCAGAGGATCCTTTAAAGACTGTCGGCAATGCGCTGCACTTTTATGCGATTGCTGGACAGAAGGCCGCGAAGTCTGCAGTTCTTCCAGGGGATTTTCAAGTCGCTTTCCTCAATCAACTTGCCAGGCTGACGGACAGTGAAGTGAAAGAACATGTCTATTTATAGGAGGAAATACTATGAGTAAAATTCCACAAACGTTGACGATAGCCGGATCGGATTCTGGAGGAGGCGCCGGGATCCAGGCGGACCTGAAAACATTTCAGGAGCTCGGTGTCTATGGCACATCTGTAATCACGGCCGTGACGGCTCAGAATACGACGGGAGTCACAGACATCTACCCAATGTCGTCTCAGGCTGTAAAGACGCAATTGAAGGCAGTGGGAAGTGATTTCGAGATTGCGGCTGTGAAAACGGGCATGCTGTTCAATCCGGAAATCATTAAGGAAAATGCTGCGGCCGTTCGAGAGTATGGGTGGGGAAATCTGATAGTAGACCCGGTGATGATTGCGAAGGGCGGTGCCAATTTGTTGCAGCAGGAGGCAGTGGAAGCGCTTAAAGTCCACTTGCTGCCGCTGGCTTTGCTGGTAACGCCGAACATCCCGGAGGCAGAAGCGCTGACAGGCATCGCAATCACAGATTCCTTCAGCCGCCGGCGGGCTGCTGAAAAGATTTTATCGCTGGGAGCTGAGGCTGTCGTCATCAAAGGCGGACATGGGAGCGACCCTGAATATGCAGAGGATTACTTATTGCAGGATAACGGAGAATCGCTGTTGTACCGCTCAACCCGGGTTGCAACGGATCAGACACATGGGACAGGCTGCACCTTTGCAGCGGCCGTGACCGCACAGTTGGCCAAAGGACAGGAACTGCAGGATGCTGTCCATACGGCAAAGCAATTCATCCAGGCTGCGCTCAGTGAACCGTTGAATATCGGTTCGGGGCATGGACCAACCAATCATGCCGCGTATAAAGCAAGACTTGAAAAAAACAGGGAGGTGGCGAACATTGAAGTTTTCCGATAAACCGGCCATCTATTTTATAATGGGCTCCCGAAATTCGGGAAAAAGAAATCTGGTGGAAGTATTGGAGGCGGCTTTGAAAGGCGGCATCACCCATTTTCAGTTGAGAGAAAAAGGGGTGGGAGCTTTGACGGGTGCAACATTGGTTGAATTCGCTGAACAATGCCAACAACTATGCAGTGAATATGGTGTTCCGTTCATCATCAACGACCTGGTCGACCTGGCATGCCAAGTTGGAGCGGATGGGGTGCACATCGGGCAGGACGATCTGGCTGCTGGACAGACCCGTAAAATGATCGGCAAGGAAAAACTTCTGGGCGTTTCCGTCCACTCCCTGGAAGAAGCGCGAACGGCTGTGAAGGACGGAGCGGATTATATCGGAATGGGCCCGGTCTTCGGGACGACCTCCAAGGCGGATGCGAAAAAGCCTGCCGGCGTCAAAGAAATTCTACTCGTCAAAAATGAGTTTCCGGACTTGCCGATTGTGGGAATCGGCGGGATCACACCCGATAATGCCAATCACGTATGGCAATCCGGTGTTTCAGGGATTGCCGTGATATCCGCTATAGCGGAAGCAGAAGATATTGCAGCGCAAATTGCTGCCTTCCAGTCTTCCTGTAAAGAAGGTGCAGGGAAATGAAGACAAGAAAACTCATCTTGATGGCGATGTTCGTCGCTATCGGAGTGGCTGGATCTGCTTTTGTTTATTTTCCAGCTGGAATTGCTCGTGCATATCCAATCCAGCATGCCATCAATGTTATCGCCGCGGTTCTTTTTGGACCCGGTCCGGCGGTAGTGATCGCTTTTTTGACGGGTGTCGTCAGAATTTTGACAGGGACCGGATCTCTATTGGCTTTTCCTGGAGGAATGATCGGGGCTTTGCTGGCTGGACTCATGTATGCGAGGTTCGGAAAAATCTGGATTGCTGCTTTAGGGGAAGTAGTGGGTACGGGAATAATCGCTTCCTTGGTTGCCGTACCTTATGCCAAGCTTTTGCTGGGTACAGAGTTTGGGGCATTATTTTTTATTCCTCCATTCTTCATTTCCAGCTTGAGCGGTGCTGTATTGGGCATTGTTCTGGCGGCTCGCTTGATGAATACGGACAGAATAAAAATCTGGCAGTAAATTACCGAATTTTTAGAAAGAAGTTTATAATTTCGCAATTGAGGGGAAACAGTGAAATATAGACTTTTGAAAAGGGAGTGGACAGAACATGGTGAAAATTGCAGTCGAACATCCATTTACGTCAGTACGTGAAGCATTAGAGAAAAAAGGGTACCAAGCAGAGATGCTGGAAGATAAATCGGATTCAACCGATTATGACGTCATCGTTGTGAGAGATCAGGAAGATTTAGCTGACTATCACATGAGCGTGTCACTCGTTGAAGCTAAAGGACGTACGCTGTACGAAATCGTAGAAGAAGTGGAAGAGCGTCTTGTGCGCGGCGGTAAGATCCAAGCGCCGCAGCCAACAGAAGCTGAACGTAAAGAAAGCGGCGGAGGCGGCGGTTTCTTAGCTGGTGCAGCAACCGGTGCAGTTATCGGTGCAGCAGCAGGTCTATTGTTCGCTCCAAAGAGCGGTAAGGAACTTCAGGAAATCGTTAAAGAAAAGGCGTCCAGCTCTAAGGACGGGAACGATGAAAGTTCAGGCGGCGCAATGGATCAAGTGAAAGAAAAAGCCAATCAACTCAAAGATAAGACTAGCGGCATTACTGAAAAAGCTAAAGGCAAAGCTGATGAGCTTAAAGCAAAACGTGTTGAAAAACAGGAAGAAAAAGAGTTGAAGAAACAAGAAAAAGTCGTCCAAAAAGAAGCAAAAGAGCAAGAAAAGGCTGAAAAAGAACATGAAAAAGCCGAAAAAGCGGTAGAAAAAGAAATCAAAAAAGCCGACAAGGAAGCCGATAAAGAAAAAAGCGGCATCGAAGTTGTTGAACTTGGCGATGCATCTGTGCAAAAAGACAGCACCGGCAGCGTAACTGTAAAGGCTGAAGATAAAAATAAAAATTAATACCGAAAAAGGTGTCCGCCAGATGGATTGGCGGACACCTTTTTATTTGGGGTTGATTGTGGTGCTTGTCGGGGCTAAACGGCTGCTTCCGCTTTTCGTGTTGTCCAGCTCCAACGGCCAACTGCTTGGGTCATAAGCCACTCTGGCTGTGCGGGAAAGGACGCCGCTTCGCCAGACCGTTTATGCCTGTCGGAGCTGTGCGGCTGCTTCCGCTTTTCCTACTCAGCTGCCACCTTATCTACTGGCTCGTGCGGTTTTGGTTCGGGCACGCGGGACAGGACGATGAGACCGATAACGAATAGGATCACCAGGCTGAATACACCCATGCTTGAATTGCCGGTCACTTGTGAGGTGACTGCTACAAGCAGGGGACCTGTGATTGCGGCGAATTTACCGAAAACATTATAGAAGCCGAAAAATTCGTTTGAATTTTCTTTCGGCACCAACTTGCCGAAATAAGAACGGCTGAGTGCCTGAATGCCACCCTGGCTGGTAGCGACGAGCATAGCCAAGATCCAGAAATCCGTAATGGTTTCTAAGAAAAAGGCATAAATACAGACCACAATATACACGCAGATTCCTACGTACAGCATTTTCTTGCCGGTGAACCGATTTGCCAACCGCCCGTAAAGGATGGCAAATGGAGCAGCTACAACCTGGGTGACAAACAGGACAATGAGGAGGTTGGTGGCGCTAAGCCCCAAATCAGTCCCATACGCTGTGGAGAGGGAAATGATTGTGCCGACTCCGTCGATATAAAAGAAGTAAGCAATCAGGAACAGGAATAACGCACGGTACTGGCGTATTTCTTTGATGGTTTTTCCGAGCCGCTTAAAACTTTGATGGACAGGATTAGGTTCTCGCTCGATATAATGGATTTGCTTAACATGGCGGAACATTGGAAGTGAGAAGCAAGCCCACCAAACGGCGGTAATCAAAAAAGCAATGCGGCTGGCAACGGTGGCAGAAATGGGCAATACGCCATTTTGAGCCAGCAGGATGATGGCAATCGATAGGATAAATGGGATGGTTGAGCCAATATAGCCAAGTCCGTAGCCAAAGGCAGAAACGCTGTTCATCCGTTTTTCTGTAGTGACATCGACAATAAATGCGTCATAGAACAAGTTGGCACCGGTCGCTCCGAGAGCCGCGAAGACATAACAGATCAGCATCAATAACCAGTTTTCACTTGGGACAAATGCCAGTAGGGCGGTAGAGATGGTGCCCAACAGGAAAAAGGCGGTAAAAAACTTTTTCTTCATGCCCTGGTAATCAGCAATGGTTCCCAGTATAGGGCCGATCATCGCCAAAATAAATGTGAAAATCGCAATCGTGTAGCCCAAGTAAGCCGTCGAATCGGATAAACTGACACCGGCTTCAGTAGCAGATGCTTTATAATAAATGGGGAAAACTGCTGTCGTGATGATGATGGAGTAGGCGGAACTCCCCCAATCGTATAAAGCCCAGCTTTTTTCTTCTTTCGAAAACTTTTTCATCGTTCTATCCCCTTTGCCCTGCTTTAGCGAACCATGGACATGCTTTTATCCAGGGTCCGCTTCTCTTTGTCAGATAACTTCATTGTACAAGAAGGTGTTTGAAAATGATGCAGAATGTTTAAAAAAATACAGAAATTTTACATTTTTAAACATATACAATTTTCTAAGCTGAAACAAATAAGGCTTGCTGAATAAAGATTTCTTGAATGGAGCAGGGCGTAGCTCATTTGTTGTGTTCTGGTGGGAGAGTGTTTAAACTAGTGTATGAAAAGAAAGAAGGGTTATTTTTGAAACTAATTTCATGGAATGTCAACGGACTTCGAGCTGTGATGAAAAAAGGCTTCATGGATTTCTTTGCAGCAACAGATGCCGATGTGTTTTGCCTGCAGGAAATTAAATTACAGGAAGGCCAAATAGAAATGGATTTACCCGGCTACTATACATATTGGAATTATGCCCATAAAAAGGGTTATTCAGGTACAGCAATCTTTACAAAACAACAACCTTTATCGATTCAATACGGCCTGGGATTGGAAGAACATGATACCGAGGGACGGCTGATTGCATTGGAGTTCGAAGGCCATTATGTGGTAACGGTCTATACCCCGAATTCCCAGCACGGCTTGCTTCGTTTGGACTATCGTCTACTTTGGGAAGATGCCATCTTATCATTTGTGAAAAAGCTGGAAGCCCACAAACCCGTTATTTTATGTGGTGATTTGAATGTCGCCCATGAAGAAATCGACTTGAAGAACCCAAAAGCCAATAAGAAAAATTCAGGGTTTACTCCTGAGGAGCGCGGAAAAATGACGCAATTTTTGGCAAGCGGATTTGTGGATACCTTCCGTTATTTTCACCCGGAAAAAACTGGCTTCTATTCCTGGTGGTCGTACCGTTCCAATTGCCGTGAAAAGAATGTTGGGTGGAGAATCGATTATTTCCTCGCTTCCCAAAAGTTGCTGCCGCATTTGAGCAACGCAAAAATCCATGCGGATGTATGGGGATCAGATCACTGCCCAGTCGAACTGCAGATAGAATTATAAAAAACACACTCAATTTGAGTGTGTTTTTAACTTTATAAATTTCCTGAATAGTTTCACGTGAAACTATCACGTAAGACTATGATAGGTTCATGACCCGCTTCGTAAGGCGTTTACAGTTGTCTTGATCGAAGTAATCGATATAGTCAGTTGCCTTTGGATACCAAGCATTATATGTTATTTTTTCCTCGATAATTTTTTTGAGATACTCATATACATGGTCGATTGAATTTGCTTTATACCCGTATAAATCCGTATCCATATTCAAGTAAGTCCCTCTTTTTTCCAAATACTCTTGCTGATCGAACATATAGAAAATAATGGGTTTATTCAGGTAAAGAAAATCCCAGGATACACTGGTGATGTCCGTCAACAGCATATCGTTGTGATCGATTGAATATTCGATGGTTTCTTGATTGAAGTCCAGGAATCTGATGCCATGTTCGTTGTCTGTCAGTCCGGTAAAATACTTTTCAAACTTTTTCATGAAAGGATGCAAGGCGATATTCAGTTTGAGATCGTGATCAGAAAGCAGTTTTTGAATGCCTTCATGCTTCAATAAACCTACGGTGCTCTTAAAGTAAACACTGTCGATAAATTCTTCTTTCGTCAAGTCAAAAAGCCATTCGCGCCAGGTCATCATCATCAAAATATTTTTGACTTCCGTGGAAGGCTGATTCGGCGGATAACGATCGAAGCGTGGAAATCCGGTTATAATCAACTTCTGCTCGGGGATTTTCCACTTATTGAGCTTTAGTTCATACTCGTATTGAGAGGCACAATTAAAGTAATCAGTACGCTTCAACAATGGAACATCTTCTTTTTGGATCAGGATTTTCTTGAATCCCTCAATGCCGTGGCTGACATGGGTAATGATGGTTTTCCGGTTAAGGAATAGAAATTTATCGGCGGCTGGAACGATGTCGTAAAGAAGAGAATGTCCATGAAATGTGTAATCTGCCCGAAAAAAAAGCAGATAATTTTTAAAGCTTCCAAGTGGAACTGCATTTTCGATTTTTTGCTTTTGAGCATAGGAAGTCTTTGGATCGTACATCCAATAGGCCGTCACCTGGTCTTTATGGTTATTCAACAAGTACTTATGGTACACAGCAGCATTGTCTTCATATTTTTCACCAAGATTCCCTCCCACTAAAGCGATTTTCTTTCCATTTTTTTTCTTCATGAAGAAGGAGAGGAGGTATGCGGCTGAAACTTTGGCAAATACCATCAAGGGATCCCATCTTCCTTTTTCTTTTAATTCTACACTCATCTATAAGCCCTGCTTTCTACTGGTTGTCATTACTTTAGTTTTTCATATAACGCTGCCTTTGTCTATCTTCACTAAGAAACTAATTTTTCAATTACTTTCTGGATAGGCGTTTATTTTCTTGAAAAGTGGGAAGAATATTAGGTGATAGCACATTGCAGAGGAGGATATTGATGAAAGAGAGTAATGAAGAGAAAAAGAAGAAAATGGGCACAGGCGAAAGTGAAGAAACATTGACGAACCGCCAAGGCCATCCGATCAGAGACAATCAGAATATGCGAACTGTCGGCAACCGGGGCCCTGCTACACTTGAAAATTATCATTTCGTTGAAAAAATCTCACATTTCGACCGTGAAGAGATTCCCGAGCGAATTGTCCACGCGCGTGGCGCAGGTGCATTTGGTTATTTTGAAACTTATGGAAAAGTCGGCGATGAGCCGGTAGAAAAATATACCCGCGCAAAAGTATTTTCAGGTGCAGGGAAACAGACACCGTTGATGGTGCGCTTTTCGACTGTGGCAGGATCCAGGCATTCACCGGAAACCGATCGCGACCCTCGCGGATTTGCAGTTAAAATGTATACAGAGGACGGCAACTGGGACTTGGTCGGCAACAACCTTAAAATATTCTTTATCCGTGATGCGATGAAATTCCCGGATATGATTCATGCCTTTAAAACAGATCCAGCGTCAAATGTCGCAGATCCACAGCGCATGTTCGACTTTGTTGCCCGTTCACCAGAAGCGACCCACATGATTACATTCCTGTTTTCACCATGGGGCATTCCGGCAACTTATCGCCATATGCAGGGATCTGGAGTCAACACTTACAAGTGGGTCAACGATAAGGGAGAAGCTGTCTTGGTTAAGTATCACTGGGAGCCGAAGCAAGGCATCCGCAACCTCACACAGAAAGAAGCTTCTGAAATCCAGGCGGAAAACGTCGGACATGCAACACAGGATCTTTATGAAGCGATTGAAAGCGGGGATTATCCGGAATGGGAATTATTTGTCCAAATCATGAGTGATGATGAACATCCGGAATTGGATTTCGATCCGCTGGATGATACAAAATTATGGCCTCAGGATAAATTTCCGTTCCTTCCAGTAGGAAAAATGGTATTGGACCGAAATCCGGTCGATTATCACGCTGAAATTGAACAAGCGGCATTCGGTACAGGTGTTCTTGTGGATGGTCTGGATTTCTCGGACGACAAGATGCTGCAGGGACGCACATTCTCTTATTCTGATACGCAGCGTTACCGTGTTGGAGCCAATTACTTGAAGTTGCCGGTCAATGCACCGAAGAAACGTGTGGCAACCAATCAGCAGCGTGGAGCAATGGATGTGAAGAATCCTGACGAAAACCCTTCAAATCCGTCCATCAACTATGAACCCTCTGTTCTTGGCGGCTTTACAGAAGCGGATTCAAGCAAGACGCCGGCTCACGAACCGGCATATAACGCAAAAGTCGTATCAGCACCGATTGATCGCACCAATAACTATGGGCAAGCGGGTGAGACTTACCGCAGCTTTGAAGATTGGGAACGCGAAGAGCTGATCAATAATCTGGGAGATGCATTATCGGTATGCGATCCTCGGATCCAGGAAGAAATGATCTATCACTTCACTCAGGCGGATGAAGAGTATGGCCGCCGCGTCCGTGAGAACATGGAGCAAAAGATTAAAGAAAACGAAGAAATGAAAAAGGCAGGACCAAAAGTATACGGTCAACCCGCTGCCAATAAAGTAGCGCAAGGGGCGGCTGCAAAAGGACATGAAGCTAAACCATATTAACAATTTTAAAGCACCGGCAAGCCTCCATGGCTTGCCGGTGCTTTTTCGGTATTTAAGTGTAATGGTTTTATCAGGCTTTCTTGTCATTGTTCCAGGTTGCCAAGTGAAGAATGATTGACTCCAAAAACTTTTTCGACATCCAAGAGAAAGGCGATGCCTTTGCCGGGGGCATTCAAATCGACAGCCTGCTCGATATACTTGACCACTTCTTCTGCATAGCTGCTTGGAACCAGTGTCAATACGACATCTTTTTCCGGATCGATTGTAAAATTCATGAACTTCTGCTGCTCGTTGACTCCTGTCCCGCGCCCATTCAGGATTGTTCCGCCTTCGGCACCGGCTTTGGCTGCAGCTTTAACCACTGCTGCTGAGTCTCCTGAGTTTACAATCGTTACAATCAATTGAAAATCCTTTAATTCAGATTCCAATTCCGTAGCACCTCTCTTTCTTTTTCGGTCATCCATGCGTTCGGATAAATGAGGAACACCAAGCAATTTGCTGAGGTGCACAGTGAAGCCCAGGCCATAACCAGGCTTTCCTAATTTTCCGGCTTCCGAGACGGCCTCTGCGACTGCTTTTTCATTGTCCCCATCCAATGCGAAAAAAATCACATCTTTTTCATGGGTAGCCGGAAGGCCTAAAAATGTAGGTTTTTCATTTCTGCCGATGCCTTCGCCATAGATGATAGTTGCGCCATCAACCCCTGCTTTTTTGGCGGCGGCGATCACTTCGCGTGAATGGCCTCTTTTGACGATGGCGATCATTAGTCTGTGATTGAGAGTCATAGGTTTATGTCCCACCTTTTTTAGTGAAGATTAGACCCAGTATGAGTACGGCGATGATTGGCGTCAAGGCCACAAGTGCAATCATTCCGAATCCATCGGTCAATGGATCGCTGCCTTCTATTGCGCTTGAAATCCCGACTGCAACGGCAACGACAAAGGTGACCGTCATGGGGCCTGTCGCGACTCCTCCGGAATCAAAAGCAATGCCGATGAAGGTCTGGGTTGAAAAGAGCAGAAGAATAAATGCCAGCAGGTAACCTGGAATGATGAAATACCATAACGACCAGCCGGTTAAGATGCGCAGCATGGATAAAGCGATGGAAACGCCAACCCCAACGGACAATGTGTAAAGCATCATTTTGCGGGAAATGTATCCGCCGGTTTCCTGGTCGACTTCATCTGTCATGATGCTGACAGCTGGTTCAGCGAAAGTAGCGGCGAACCCAAGGATAAAACCAATCGGGATCAACAACCATTTGTTTTCCCAGCTTCCAAGCGTTTCTCCCATCATGGTCCCTACAGGCATAAAGCCTATATGAACACCTTGAAGGAAAAAGGAAAGGCCAAGAAAAGCTAAAATAAAACCGATGCCTACTTGCATGACACGCTGCATGGGCAGTTTAAGCATGAAAATCTGAAATGCGGCGAAGAAAGCCAGAAGAGGAAGCAGTGCCAAGCTGACTTCCAGCATCACTGTTTGAAATCCTTCGAAAACGTGGATATTCACCTGAATAACACCCCCAGTAGCATAACTGCCAGGATGGGGCCAATGGACGCCAATCCGATTAAGCCGAACTTTTCACCGGAACTGTCATCCTCTGACCGCAGGACAGAGGCTACGCCGATGCCTAGCGCTAAGATGAATGGAACTGCCATTGGGCCGGTGGTGACGCCTCCGGAATCAAAGGAGATGGATATAAAAGCTTCGGGGACAAAGAAAGAGAGCAGAAAAACTAAAGCGTAACCGCCGATGAGTAAATATTGCAGGGGGATGCTGAAGATGGTGCGAATCATTGCCAAAGCTACAAAGATGGCTAAACCAAGTGAGACAGACAGGATAAGAATTGTTGCACTGATGGCGCCTTCAGATACCTCTTCAATTTGTTTGGCTAAGACCCGGACATCGGGTTCAGCTACGGTAACAGCGATGCCCAGCAAAAATCCGGTAGCAATAATCAAACCGGCTTTTTTTGTGCTCGGCAACCTCCTGCCGATCATTTCGCCGATAGGCAAAAGCCCTGCATTGACGCCGATAAGAAAAAGGAAAAAGCCGGTACTGACGAAAAGAACACCGATGAGAAACTGGATTACCGCTTCAAAAGGCATCCTGATAAAAACAATTTGCAGAATAATGACGACTAGAGTGACTGGAAGGATGGCAGCGGCAACTTCTTTAAAAGTGTCTCTTACATTTTCCATCGAGAGTCCGTCCTCATTTCTGTTTTTTACTCCTATTCCCTGAGAACCCTTTCGTAAACTTTTGATTTTATTCGTAAAAAAAAGCATTGCTGCACTCGTTGGAGCGGCAATGCCTTTTCATGTCTATATTGAGGCTTCTCTTTACTTCTTAAACAATTCCTCTAATGCATCTTCTGTAGAAGAGTCCGCCAACTTAACGTTGGAACGGTAAGCTGCACGTGTAATGAGATGGCCTGACACAGGTGCTGTTAAAAAGACGAATATTATGCCCAATATAAGCCTGACACTGATAAAGTTTTCGGTTGCCCAAAAGTAAAGGAAGGTTCCTGACAACGACAGCAAAACGGCTAACGTAGAGCTTTTGGTAGCTGCATGAGAACGAGTATAGACATCGGGAAGGCGGAGAATCCCGATTGCACTGATGACTGCCATAATGCTTCCGATCAATATCAGGAAAACACCAAAGTATTCAACGATCATGCTTATGTTCAACAATATCGCCCCTTTCAACAAAGCGTGCTAAAGCAAGGGTGCTGATAAATGCCAGAATACCGACAATCAGGATGACTTCGAGAAAAGCATGCGTATTGAGGACGACTGAAAATACAGCCACTCCTGAAATCAGATTGACGCCGATCATATCCAGCGCCACCACGCGGTCCGGCATGGAAGGGCCACGGATAATCCGGTAAAGAGCCAGGATGATTGCCAGGATGAATAGGGAAAGGGCGACCGTCAGGATCGTATTTATCAATTTCTCGTCACCTCCATGATTGCTTTTTCAAAGACCTTGATGGATTTCAGTACGGAATCACGTGAGCTTTCCACATCCATGGCGTGGATATAGAAGATTTTTCCGTCCGACGACACTTCCATTACGACAGAGCCAGGTGTCAGGGTCAGCAGAAGGGCAAGTGTAGTCAATTCATAATCACCTTCCATACTATGTTCATAGGTGAAGATGCCTGGTTTTATATTGAGTTTCGGGCTTAAGATCTGTTTCATGATGAGCAGGCTGGATAGGAAAAGTTCCGAGACGAAAATCAGCAGCAGTTTAATAGTGGAGTAAACGCGCAATAAGTAGAACTTGGTTCCGAAAAAACGGTGCATAAGGAAAAGGATTCCGATACCAATTAAATATCCGGACAGAAAAGTCGTGAGATAAAAAGCGTCTTCATCCATCAATAAGGTCCATAGCAAAGCAATGGTGATATTCAACAGGAACTGCGCTGGCACTTTAATTCACTCCTTTCAATAATAAGTGGATTTATTGGATTTTACCTAATACAGCATCAATATAAATCTCCGGATTCAATAATGTCTCAGCAGCATCAGTGACATATGGCGCCATTCCTTCGGTGCCCAGACCGATGCCGATCGTCAGAAGTACAAGCGCTAGACAAGGCCATAACACGCCTTTGCGCAATGGGGGCTGCTCTTCTTTACTGACAATGGTTTCGCCCCAGAAACAGTTTTTGAAAATGCGGAGCAGCGAGTAAAGGACAAAAATACTTGAGAGAAGTGCCAATGCCAGCAAACCGTATGAACCGCTGTCGATCGCTGCAGCCGAAATCAGGACTTTTCCGATAAAACCGCTGAGCGGCGGAATACCGGCAAGCGACAGCATAGTGATGAAGAAAGACCAGCCGAGCAATGGATAGTTTTTCATCAGTCCACTCATCCCGGCCATTTTCGATGTGCCGCTGAGTGTGATCATTGTGCCGACCAGTAGGAACAGCAACGCTTTGGCGACCATGTCGTGGATCAAATAGTAAATGGCCCCTTCCATAGCCGCTGGAGTGGCGATGGCCAGCCCGACGAGTATGAAACCGACGGCAATTACAACGTTATAAGCTGCAATTGTACGGATATCGTTAAACGCGATAGCCCCGAGACTTCCCCCGATCAAGGTGAGGGCAGCCATAATGCCGATGATGGTGTGCGTAATTTCCGGCTGATGGTGGAAAATCAGTGAGAACATCCGGAAAAGGGCGTAGATGCCGACCTTTGTCAATAATGCGCCGAAAAGGGCAGACGTGACAATGGGCGGTGAACTGTAGGATCCCGGAAGCCAGAAGTAAAGAAGCAATCCGGCCTTCAAACTGAAAACAACTAAAAAGACGATGCTGATGGTGGTCAGGAGAGGGGTTTGACCCGATTCTGCCACCCGTTCAGCTACATGCGCCATATTCAAGGTGCCGATAGATCCGTATAAGTAAGCTAAAGCCACCAGGAAGAACCAGGAAGAAACGATATTGATGGATACATACTTAATGGCTTCACGCAGCTGGCGTTTGGAATTCCCCAAAGTCAGCAGGACATAGGACGACAACAGCATCACTTCGAAGCATACAAACAAGTTGAATAAATCGCCCGTCAAAAATGATCCGTTGACACCTGCTGCAAGGAACAGCACAGTGGGATAAAAATACATGGTCTGCAGCTCTTTGCTGGTGGAGATCAAAGCGTAGCTCAGACAAATGGTTGTTACGATACTGGACGTCAGTACGAGAAGGACAGCAAAGGAATCGGCAACGAACAAAATGCCGAAAGGCGGTTCCCAGCCCCCAAAATCCAAACGGAGGATTCCATCGGTTTGAATTTTATACAAAAGATAAAACGATATTCCCGTCGTCACCGCCATAGAGGCGATACTGACCCAGGCCTGGAGACGGCCGTAAGTCCGGAGGAAAATCAGCAATACACCTACAATAATCGGCAGCAGCATGGGGATGACTAAGATATTATTCATCATCAGAACCTCTCATAGCTCCCAGATTATCGGTTTCCAACTCCTGATAGGCGCGATACGCGAGCACCAGGATAAAGGCTGTAACGGCAAAACTGATGACAATAGCCGTTAAAATCAATGCTTGAGGCAAAGCATCAACGTAAGATCCAGCTTCTTCGCCGAGCAAGGGGACAGTCCCCAGTTTCAAGCCGCCCATCGACAAAATCAACAGATGGACTGCGTGGGAAAGAATGGCTGTTCCCAGAATGACGCGAACTACATTTTTGGATAAAACAAGATAGATGGCGACCGTGGTAAGGACGCCGACCAAGATGATGATCAATGATTCCACAGGCTACTCATCCTCACTTATACTAAGAATTATATTCACGACAACGCCGACGACTGTCAATGCGATGCCGGCTTCAAATACGGTGACAGTGGCAAGTTCGGTTTTGCCGAAAATCGGCAAATCAAAGTAGCCAAAACTTTGGCTCAGAAATGCCCCGCCAAAAAACATAGGGGCTACGCCACTTAGCATCGCCAGCAATACACCGAGTGCGGATAGCTTCTTGAAATCAATCGGCAATGCTTCACTGACGGTTTCAGAGTCATAAGACAAGAACATCAGCACAAAAGCAGAGGCAATAACCAATCCGCCGATAAATCCGCCGCCTGGCTGATTATGCCCGGAAAGGAAAAGGTAGATGCCGAAAGTTAAAATAATCAAAACGACGGCTTTTGATACAGTTTTTAGAATCACATCATTTATGTTCATCTTTTTCCGGCCCCTTTCCAAGCTTTAAACGAATCAATGTATAGACGCCAAGTCCGGCAATGAACAAGACAAGTGATTCCAGCAGAGTATCAAAAGCTCGGAAATCACCCAAGATCGCATTGACGATATTGTCTCCTCCTGCAAGTTCATAGGAATTCTCGAAATAACCGGAAATGCTTTCAAATGATTGTCCACTGTTGACCGTCAGTCCAATTAACGTAACCGTGATTCCAGCGCTGATTGCAATAACCGCATTCCGGATTTTTATCCGTTTTGCAGAATCTTCTTTTGCCCATTCCGGCAAAAAGTTAAAGCACAACAGGAAGAGGACGGTGGTCACCGTTTCGATGACCAATTGCGTCAATGCCAGATCGGGTGCGCGGAACAGGACAAAGAAAATGGCGATGGAGAAGCCCAATACACCATTCAGCAAAATTGCTGTCAGACGGGATTTCGCAAACAGGATGCTGACAGCCGCTATCGCCATGGCAGTAACCAACATGCCTTCATAGAAGCTGATGGGCGAATCTGCTGTCAGATCAATCGATAATGCACCAGTGAAAATAAGGGCGCCACCAGCTGTGGCAATGAAGAAAATGAAGATATAAGCAAAGTAAGCCGGCAGATGGCCTGTCATATAATGTGTCGTAATCCAATTGGATACTCGTTTCAAGTCCTTCAGGTAAGAATTATACAATGCAGTGAACGTCCATCCTGGAGGCTGCAGGAGATAGATTTTGTACCAGCTGCGGAAAGTGAGGAAAAGAAGAGTTCCTACAATTATGATTCCAAAAGTCATGAATAATTCAGTGTTAAAACCATGCCATGCGGAAATATGCGGGGCTGCTCCTGAAATACCAGGAATAATGCCGTTTAAAGCTGGTCTAAGCAGATGATCACCTAATAAATTAGGGACGAAGAACAAACCGACAATCAGTACGCACAGGATGGCTGGTGAAATGAGCATGCCAAGGGATGGCTCTACGGGTTTTCTGTCCAGCTTCTTCAGTTGCGGTCTTCCAAAGAAAGTGCGGAACACAATAATCATACAGTAGACGAAAGTGAAGACGGAAGCGACCCAGGCAATGGCCGGAATCAGTAGACCCCAGGCCGAATCACCGAAAACAGGGAGGCCGATCGCATTGACAGAGGCTGTAAAAAACATCTCCTTGCTCAGGAATCCATTGAAGAAGGGCAGTCCAGCCATTGAGAAGCTGCCTATGACAGCAAATGTAAATGTGATGGGAAGGAATGACATCAGCCCGCCAAGACGGCGGATATCACGTGTTCCGACCTGGTGATCGACGATGCCGACCACCATAAAGAGTGCACCTTTGAATGTCGAATGGTTGACCATATGGAACAAAGCCGCAAAAATGGCTAAACCGTAAAATGCACCTTGTTCGCCATCGCCAAAATACATAGCCGCCGAGCCCATACCGAAAAGGCTCATGATTAAGCCGAGCTGGCTGATTGTGGAATAGGCCAGTAAAGCCTTCAAGTCGGTCTGGCGGACGGCGCAGAATGCCCCCCACAATAAGGTCACGAGTCCGACAAGCGTCACTGTCCAGAACCATTCAGCAGTCCCGCCAAAAATCGGCGTGAACCGGGCGACCAGGTAAAGGCCCGCTTTAACCATTGTGGCCGAATGCAGATAGGCGCTGACAGGAGTAGGTGCTTCCATGGCATCTGGCAGCCAGATGTGGAAGGGGAATTGTGCCGATTTAGTGAAGGCGCCGAGCAACACCAGGAACATTGCGGGATAAAACAGTGTGTGATCGGTGTATTGGCCGATTACAGATAGCGTTTCCCGGATACTGAAAGTCTCTGTCATAGAATGCAGCATCAAGAATCCGGCAAGCATTCCCAATCCGCCGAAAAAGGTGATCAATAAGGACTTTTGTGCACCATAACGGGAATTTTTCCGGTGATACCAGAATGCAATCAATAGGAAGGAAGATATACTGGTCAATTCCCAGAAGATATACAACACTAGAAGATTGTCAGATAGGACGATGCCGAGCATGGCCCCCATGAACAGCAACAGGTAAGCATAGAAATGCGGGAAGGAGTCGGATGCAGATAAATAGTAGATGGAGTAGAGAACTACCAGGCTCCCCATACCGGTGATCAGCAAAGCCATGATCAAACTGAGGCCGTCAAGGTAAGCAACAAAGTTAATGCCTACTGAAGGGATCCAATTGATTGTCTGGATCAACGTGTCACCATTGGAGATGACGGGGATCTGCAAGGCGAATATGACGAATAGTGCGGTAGGAATCAGCAGCACGAGCCAGCCGATGTGCAAGGTTCCTATGCGGTTATGTATGAGTGGAATCAGAGCGGTAGCGATAAAAGGAATTAAGATGGCTATGATCAATAAAGACACGGCAGAACCTCCTGTAATGGGAAAACGATCAATTGTGAATGGAAAAATCCAAGAGCGGGTATATAATAAGGGAAATAGGTTTCGCTTTTCCTGCAATATGATATGATAAGGGCTCTCAAAGCAGTCAACATTAATTATACAGTAAAATCAAGGCTTTTTCATTCCTCAGCTAACCCACAAAATGAAAAGTGGGTATTTCTTTGTGAATCGAAAATCTAAAGTTAAACAAATGCCCTTGATTTTTTAAAATAGAAGAAGTATAATTTCATGGTTTTGAATGTCAGTATATAAATAATATTCCCAGGGGGGTGAACATAAATGAAAAAAATCAGAGGACGAATGGATGAAAGCATCCTGGTATGTGTTTTTTACGGACCGAATGGTGAACGTTTGATCAACCGGGGTAATAGACTTGCTACCATGCTGGATTGCCCGTTGTACATTTTAACGGTGGACCCGACATCTGTTGACGAATTTGACGCTGAAAAAGCATCTTATATTGAACGATGGAGAGAGCTGGCTGAAGAATACGAAGCTGAAGAGTTTATTGTTCGTGATAAAGAAAAGCGCCCCTCTGCAAAAGTGATTGCAGAAGTGGCTCACGAATTTAATATTACGCAAATCATTATTGGACAAACTGCTAGAAGCAGATGGGAAGAAATCACGAAAGGATCATTCCTGAATATGCTGCTTCGTGAAATTCCGTTTGTTGATCTTCATGTCGTCTCATTGGCGCGCACAGTGAAGGGCGTTGAAGGGGACGAGTTTGAAAAAGGCGTACGCTGTTACTTGGTAAAAGATGGAGACAGCTACAAAATCAATTTCACCCAATCGAAAAACTGTCAGCTTGAAGGGATTTTCTTTAAAGAAATCGGTACCGATTTCGATAATGGAATCTTTAAATTCATGCATGACAATAAATTGTATCAAGCGGAAGTGACGGAAGACCGGATCGACTTGCCTGAAATCATTGATGAATGCTTGGACAAAGAATTAGTGAAAAAATAAATACCAACAACAAAAGGCTGCTTCGCTATCGAGGCGGTCTTTTGTTTACCCAAAAGGAGAGTTAAGGAGTCATGAAGAAAACCAAAAGATTTGTACCGCTTATCCCACCGGAACTGGAAACCCGCTCGTTTACAGCAGCCATAGATGATCATTACATAAGCAATTGCAGGATTTCGCAGGAAACCATTGATTTCAGCACTGAAGAAGCACTTCATATCGATAATGTGGTCTTTGAAAACGTCAACTTTCTGGAGACCAGTTGGCCGCGTTCCGAATTTGTTGATGTCGTTTTTTTGAATTGTGATCTATCGAATGCGGATTTGAGCCGCGCCGTCTTTCACCGCACTGAATTCCGGAACTCCAAATTAGTGGGAACCAATTTTGCCGAAGCTGGAATTCGCCATACGCTATTTGAGGAATGTCTCTTGAATTACGCCACATTTGGCTTTTCTTTATGCAATACAGTAAGTTTCGTTTCTTCTTCTATGCGCTTTGCAGACTTTTACCAAATGGAGTTGAAAACGAGTGAATTCCGTCTGTGCGATATGAATGAAATCAATTTCACTGAAACCAGCTTAAAAGACATCGACCTAAGTACGAATAGCTTCGACAGCATTCAAGTGTCGATTGAGAAATTGCAGGGATGCAAGGTGTCGCCGGATCAGGCCATTGCTTTTGCCCGGCAGATGGGAATGATTGTAGAAAATAACTAATATTATAGAAGGAACACGAAAAAATGCCCGACAGTTTTGACCTGTCGGGCATTTTTTTGCTGGTATTGTCTCTTTTGTTTTCTTTATTTGCTTCAGTGCTTGTCGGGGCTAAACGGCTGCTTGCGCTTTTCTTGTTACCGGACACCTTTCATGAAGCCTTGGATGCGTGGTGCGAAGATGAACAACAGGATGCTGAGGACGATCGAAGCGCCCCCGATGATTCCGAAGTACATCATTTCGTTTTCCACTGTATAGAATTTGACCAATTGTGCGTTGATTGCCTGAGCTGCTGCGTTGGATAGGAACCACAGGCTCATCGTTTGAGCAGAAAAAGCAGCAGGTGCCAATTTGGTTGTTGCTGATAGTCCCACCGGAGACAGGCAGAGTTCGCCGAGTACAACGATGAAATAACTAAGGACAAGCCAAAGTGGATTGACTAATGCTGCTGGTCCTCCGAAGTAAGCAGGCAATAGGATGACCAGGAAGGACAATCCGGCAAACAACAGGCCAAGTGAGAATTTTTGTGGAATCGACGGTTGTCTGCTTCCAAGTTTAACCCATAGCCAAGCAAAGACTGGAGCCAACATGATGATGAACAACGGGTTCAAAGATTGGAACCAGGCAGGGGAAATCGAAATCCCTGCAAATTCAAGATCCGTGCGTGTATCCGCGTATGCCGCAAGGATGGTTGATCCCTGTTCCTGGATTGCCCAGAACATGACGGATGCGATAAACAATGGAATGTATGCCAGCAGATGTGAACGTTCCACTTCTGTTGTTTTTTTGCTGCGGTACATAACTGTGAAATAAACGACGGGAATCAAAATGCCAAAAATACCGACAATCGCTACAAAGCTGTCAAAAGTCAATAATCCAGTTGGAATACCGATTGCAACTGCTGCTGCAATGACCAATGCGCCGATTGTAAAGATTTTAATCGTTGTTTTACGTTCTGAAGGCAATAATGGATTTGGCACAACCGTTCCTGCCAGACCAAGGTTTTTCTTCTTGGTAGAGACAAAAATCACTAAGCCCAAGAACATGCCGGCAGCGGCAATACTGAACCCTAAATGGAAGCTGATGTTCATTCCGACAGTACCGACAATTAGCGGCGCCAGGAAGCCCCCCATATTAATACCCATATAGAAGATACTGAATCCGGCATCGCGGCGATCGTCATTATCCGCGTAAATTTCGCCTACAACACTGGATACGTTCGGTTTCAATAAACCGGTACCGAGAACGATCAAGACCATGGATACGAAAAATAAAGCGAGGTTACCTGGAATCGCTAATGCGATATGTCCAAGCATGATGAGAATCCCACCATAAAAGACAGCTTTTGAAGTGCCGAATATCCGGTCAGCCAGCCAACCGCCGATGATTCCGGACATATAAACGAGTGATCCATAAATGGACATGATGGATAAAGCAGTCGTTTGATCAAGTCCCAGACCGCCATCGGAAATTTCGTAATACATATAAAAAACCAGGATGGCTCTCATTCCATAATAGGAGAACCGTTCCCAGAATTCTGTAAAGAATAACGTGAAAAGCCCTTTTGGATGGCCAAAAAAGCCTTTTTGAGGAACACTTTTAACAATCTCTTGCCGAGAATACTTTTCAGACATTACACTAACCTCCATTTGTTTATTCTAACATAATACTTTTTTTAGTTAAAAAAATCAAAATAAATTTCATAAGTAGGTATATAGGTGTTATTTTGGATTTATTAAAGGATTTTAATCTATTTCAAAATGAATATACTTTATTGGAATAGTTATTAAATTCAAATTAGTGCTATTTATTAATTTTATCCGAACTTTACGAGGCATAGTTTGATCGGCAAGAGAATGATTGAAGAAGGCACGGCATTTGGAAGATTTAGTTTAAATTTTACTGGCGGGTTGTTGAAGACCCAGTGGAGGATTCACCTGACTTTTATAGGTGGTATGGCATTTAAAGGTAATTAAACGATGAAGTGTCTATTTACCTGTCAATTTAAACAACTTTGAAATTGGTAAATTAAGTAACTATAAAAACCTAGTTAATTACCATATTTAGTAATCTCTAGTTAGTGTTCACTAATTATTCACACTTTTTTAAAGAATTATCCAAAAAAGATTGTGAAAAAGCGCAAGGTGCAGTATATTTAAAATAGTTAGAAAATTATTTAGGGAGCAGGAGTATAAATGAAACAGTTGAGTAAACGCATCAAGGACTTAAGGGAAGCAAAAGGACTATCTACTGAAGAGTTGGCAGAAGCAATCGGCTTTGCGAAAAGTACGGTTTGGGCTTATGAAAGTGGAAAGAAACAAGTGTCTGTAGTGCATCTCGAGAGGCTTGCCGATTATTTTGAGATATCTGTCGACAGTTTGTTGGATCGCAACGAACGGACAATCAATGTGGATCTTCAAAATACCAGTTTTTTAAATGATTACAATCTCATGTTGGATGACCAGCCGTTGAATCAGAACGAACTTGCTGAAGCTGCATCTTTCATTCAAGTTAAACGCCGTATGGGTAGTTACGGTGTCGCATCGAACTGACTTTCCATAAGCCCGCTTAAAATGCTCATTCCTTTTCGAGGGAGTGGGCATTTTTTTGTTTCATGAAGTCCATAGAAGCTCAGTTAAGAATCCAATGCTCTGCTAAGTCCTGTTTATTTTATGCTTCTCGGGGAAGACATAAAGTATAAAATAGGAATACAGGAGGCTGGATTAATTGAGTAAAACAATTTTTATCACAGGAGCCGGTAGCGGTTTGGCAAAAGGAACAGCATTCGGACTTGCAGAAAAGGGGCATAAGGTTATAGCGCCAGTGGAAACCGCTCCGCAGGTGACAGCATTACGTGAGGAAGCTGCTGCAAAAGGTCTGGAATTGGATGTTTTCAAAATGGACATCAAAAATCCACAGGATCTGGCACAGATGCTCGAATACGATTTTGATATCTTCGTCGCTAATGCAGCCGTAAATGAAGGTGGGCCGCTTTCGGAGGTGCCGATGTCGAATTTCCGGGAATTATTCGAGGTGAATGTCTTCAGCACGTTGGAAACGGCGCAGGTTGCTGCACGTAAGTTCGTGGATAAAGGAAAAGGAAAAATCATTTTTATGTCTTCAATGGCAGGAATAATGGCGACGCCTTATGTCGGGCCATATACGGCAACCAAGCATGCAATCGAAGCGATAGCGACGACGATGCAGAAGGAATTGGAAGGTCACGGAGTACAAGTGGCGACCATCAATCCAGGTGCGTTTGCGACAGGTTTCAATGACCGCAGTGCGGAAGCGAAATGGAAATGGTACAACGAAGCCATACATTTCACGCGGAAAGAGGACATGGAAGAGGCGGATAAAGCACTGGAAAATCAGTATGATCCCGAAGAAATGATTGCGAAGATGGTGGAAGTCATCCCTCTGGATACACATAAATTCCGCACTGCCTTCCCAGAAGAAACAGAAAAGCAGATGAAGGAAGAAGAAGCGAAACGCTGGGAAATGGAAATTTGAAGGGGAGATGAGCATGGAGTCTCAAGCCGAGATTGTCGCTATGCTGGAAGAAGGAACAGCAGATCTTCATACTGCCTGCAAATTATTCGATTCACTGGAGACCGTAGATTTGGAATCCCTTCTCGGAACTTGGAAAGGAAAAGAATTTCATACGGGCCATCCACTGGATGGGGTATTGGCGAAATTAAGATGGTACGGCAAGGAATTCCATGACGCGGACAATGTGGATCCCCTGCTTTTTGAAATCAAAAAAGGAAAAGTGGTAGCGGTTGATCCTGTGCCGTTCCTGACAAAGCAGAAGCTATCGGAAGCGGCAGGCGGTGAAGCCCGCATGCGGATGGTTGAGTTCCGCGGCAAGGTAAGTGCAACCATCATTTATGACCATTTGCCAATCCATGATCATTTGCGGAAGATCGCTGATGGAAAGTTGCTCGGCATGATGGATCTTAAAGGAGATAAGCAGCCTTTTTTCTTTTTGCTTGAGAAATTGGAAAAATAAAGAATCGTCCTGAGAGCTTAGGCTTAGGGGCGATTTTTTGTCTTTGTGAAGCAATACTTTCCAAGATTTAACCGAAGAAAAAGGTGCTAAAATGTGGTAAGCTAACTCATACGATACGAGTATTAGGAGTGTTCAATTTTGTTGGAAAGCGCAAAGAAATTACTGCAGTCCCATTTTGGTTATGAGTCTTTCCGGATCGGCCAGGAGCAAGCCATTACGCAGGTATTTGAAGGCCATAATTCGATTTGTGTCATGCCGACAGGCGGAGGCAAGTCCATGTGCTATCAAATTCCGGCGCTTGTCATGGAAGGGACCACAATTGTCGTGTCGCCTTTGATTTCATTGATGAAAGACCAAGTGGATGCACTTTTGGCAGCTGGGATTCCCGCTGCTTTTATAAACAGTTCCCTCGATTTTGATGAGGTGAGGGAAACGCTGATGGATGTGCAGCGCGGTGCCATCAAACTGCTGTACATTGCGCCGGAGCGATTGGATTCGGAAATGTTCCTCAATGAGTTGCAAGGAGTCCATGTGCCGCTGATTGCGGTCGATGAAGCTCACTGTATCTCGCAATGGGGTCATGACTTCCGCCCAAGCTACCGTCTAATCAGCCGTATGACGGAATTGTTTCCGAACAATCCGACAGTCTTGGCCTTGACGGCAACAGCTACACCTCAGGTGCGCGAAGATATTTGCCGGATTTTGAACATCGAAGAACAGCATACCATCATGACCGGATTTGAACGGGCTAATTTGATGTTTTCCGTCATACGCGGCCAGGACCGGGAGCGGTTTGTGAAAGAGTATGTAGAGAAAAATGATAAAGAAGCAGGCATTATCTATGCAGCTACTCGAAAAACAGTGGATTCGGTTTATGAAATGTTATTGAAAAAAGGCATTAAGGCGGCAAAATACCATGCAGGCATGCCGGATCATGAAAGAAAGCTTGGCCAGGAGCGATTCCTGAATGATGAAGTGACCGTCATGGTTGCGACCAATGCATTCGGTATGGGAATCGATAAATCCAATATCCGATTTGTCATCCATTATCAGCTGCCGAAAAATATGGAAAGTTATTACCAGGAAGCGGGGCGTGCAGGACGGGACGGGTTGCCGAGTGAGTGTATCGTTCTCTATGCATCGCAGGATGTTCAAACTCAGCGTTTCCTGATCGACCAGGCCCAAGATCCGAGCCGCATTCCAGGAGAACTGGTGAAATTGCAGGGGATGGTCGATTATTGCCACACCGAAAATTGCCTGCAGCAGTTTATCATCCATTATTTCGGTGATACGGCAGCAGAACCATGCGGCCATTGTGGGAATTGTTTGGATGACCGGGAAAGTCTGGATGTCACAAAAGACGTCCAAATGGTTCTGTCTTGCGTCATCCGCATGGGGCAGAAATTCGGTAAGGCGATGACAGCACAAGTGCTGACAGGGTCGCGCAATAAAAAGGTCTTGGATTTCGGATTCGATAAACTGTCGACATACGGAATTTTAAAGCACCAAAATGCCAAAGAAGTGTCGAATTTAATCGAATTCATGATATCCCAGGAACTTTTGGCGGTCGAGCAAGGCTCATTCCCGACCATCTATGTACCGGATGGGGGGCGGGATGTATTGCTGGGCAAGCGACAGGTTCTGCGAAAAGGAGCAGTTGTGACGAAGCGCATTGCTTCAAATGATCCTTTATTTGAAGAATTGCGCGTGGTTCGGAAAAGTTTGGCTGATGAAGCGGGAGTTCCACCTTTTGTTATTTTTTCCGACAAGGCATTGCAGGATATGGTGGCGAGAAGACCGAAAAATGATGCCGAATTTTTAGAAGTCAACGGAGTGGGCGCCAATAAGCTTGAAAAATATGGTGAAGCATTTTTACAGGCGATCCATTCTTTTGATGCGATAAATAACTGAATAAATATAAGTGCAAAAACTCCGTATAAAACGGGGTTTTTTTATTTATAAATTATCAGACTTGTATAATTATGCACTTAAATATAATGACTTCAGATAATTTCGATCGGATAAAATGGAAGCGTTTTCAACGGAATCATGGGGTTTTAGTCGCAGATATTCTATTTTTTTACTTGGGGGAATTGTATATATATTCAGACTTATGATATACTATCAAAACATTATGACACATGAGTGTAATGAAGGAGGCGGTTTGATGAGCAAGAAAGAGTATCCAATCCCACAAGGGCTGTATCATCCAGATCAAGAGCACGAAGCGTGCGGGATAGGGATGATCGCCAATATTAATGGGGAAAAGTCACATGCAATCGTTCAAAATGCCATAAATATATTGTGTAACCTGGAACATCGCGGCGGTCAATCATCCGATACAAGCACAGGCGACGGCGCTGGAATTTTAACTCAGATTCCCCATCGTTTCTTCTTGAAGCAATGTGAGAAAGAAGGCATTACATTGCCTGAAGAAGGAAAGTATGGAATCGGTATGCTCTTCATGCCACAGGATTATGACCTGCGAATGAAGACAAAAGAAATGATCCATCAGATCGTTCAGGAAGAAGGACAAATTTGTCTTGGATGGCGTCCAGTTCCAGTGAACGATTCATTCGTTGGTAAAGTCGCTTCAAAAACTAAGCCTGTTATCCGACAAGTATTTATCGGTGCTGCGCACGGATTGGAAAACCGGATTGATCTTGAACGCCGGTTATATATTATCCGCAAGCGGATCGAACAAGCCATGGTCGGAAAAGAAGAGTTTAAAGATGTATACTTCAGCAGTCTTTCAGCAGGGACCATCGTCTATAAAGGCATGCTGATCCCGGAACAGCTGGACTCGTTTTATATTGACCTCAACCATCCCGAATTTAAATCGGCCTTGGCTCTCGTCCACTCTCGTTTTAGTACGAATACCTTCCCAAGCTGGCAGCGTTCACACCCTAACCGTTATTCAATCCACAATGGTGAATTTAATACCTTAAGAGGAAATGTCAATTGGATGCGTGCCCGTCAGATGCTTTGTGCATCTCCTGCATTCACTGAACAGGAGCTTCATAAAGTTTTGCCTGTCATCGATGAAACCGGCAGTGATTCGTCCATGTTCGACAACTGCTTTGAATTTTTGCATTTGTCTGGAAGGTCTCTGGCGCATACAGCGATGATGATGGTGCCGGAACCTTGGGTCAATGATCCAACCATCAAACAGGAAAAACGTGATTTCTACGAGTATCACAGCACATTAATGGAACCTTGGGATGGGCCGGCTGCACTCGTCTTCACTGACGGTAAACAGATTGCTGCTTGTCTTGACCGCAACGGCCTTCGCCCGGCACGGTATTATGTGACAAAGAGCGGCATGATCGTCATGGGTTCAGAAGTCGGCGCATTGGATATTTTTGCGGATGACATCATCTATAAAGATCGTCTGCGCCCAGGTAAAATGCTGTTGGTCGATTTAGAGGAAGGCAAAATTATTCCTGATGAAGAAATCAAACTTCAAATTGCAGGAGAATTGCCTTATAAAGATTTCATTGAAAAAAATATGTTCGATTTGGATGATCTGCCAGAACCAGTGAAGCCTTCGAACTCTGACAATGCGCAACCTTTGATCAAACGTCAGCTGGCTTTCGGTTATACAATGGAAGAAGTCCAAAAAATCATCAAGCCGTTGGCAACCGACGGTAAAGATCCTGTCGGTTCAATGGGTTATGATTCCCCATTAGCTGTTTTATCGAAAAAACCACAGCTTCTTTATAATTACTTTAAGCAATTGTTCGCCCAAGTCACTAATCCGCCAATTGATGCGATTCGTGAACACATTATTACTGCAGCACGCACTACGATCGGTGCGGAAGGGAATCTGGTTCAGCCGACTCCTGAAAGTGCCCGCCACATTCGATTGGAAACACCAGTTTTAACGGATGCGGAACTTGAGAAATTGCGTCAGCAGGATATCCCTGATTTCAAATCTGCCACGATTTCGATTCTGTTCGACAAGAATGCTGGAGCGAAAGCCATGGAGCAAAGATTGGACACGATCTTTGAAGAAGCGGATCAAGCGCTTCGAGAAGGCGCCACATTGCTTATTTTGTCTGACCGCGGCGTAAACGAAGAATTTGCAGCAATTCCTGCGCTTCTGGCTGTTTCAGGTTTGCATCATCACCTGATCCGTAAAGGAACCCGTACACAAATGAGTATTTTGCTGGAATCTGCAGAACCACGTGAAGTCCATCATTTTGCGGCACTTCTCGGCTATGGAGCAGAGGGCATCAACCCTTACTTGGCTTTTGATACGATTGAGAACCTAATAGAAATAGAAGATATTCCGAATATGACTTTCGAAGAAGCAGAACAGACATACGTACAAGCCGTTACAGACGGCATCATCAAAGTTCTGTCCAAAATGGGTATCTCTACCATACAGAGCTACCGTGGAGCACAAATATTTGAAGCTGTCGGTATCCATATGGATGTCATCGACAAATACTTTACGCGTACTTCTTCACGCCTTGGCGGAATCGGCCTCGATATCATTGCCAAAGAAGTTCTCCTAAGACATGCAGCAGCTTATCCGGTTGCTCAAGGAGACGATCAGGCATTGGAGTCGGGCGACGAATTCCAATACCGTGAAAATGGAGAAAATCACCAATACAATCCGAAAACGATCCATACGCTGCAACATGCGTGCCGGACCAATAATTACGATGTCTTCAAGAAATATACGAATCTTTTGACTGATGAGAAAGCCAACCTTCAATCATTGCGCGGCTTGATGTCCTTTAAGAAACAAACGCCGGTGCCGATTGAAGAAGTGGAAACCATCGAGGAGATTTGTGCGCGCTTTAAAACAGGCGCCATGTCTTATGGTTCCATCAGTAAAGAAGCACACGAAGCACTCGCTGTCGCAATGAACCGTATCGGCGGCAGAAGCAATTCAGGAGAAGGCGGAGAAGAAGTTTCCCGTTTTATCCCTGATAAAAATGGCGACAATCGCCGCAGCGCCATCAAACAGGTGGCATCCGGACGCTTTGGCGTAACCAGCCATTACCTTGTAAACGCCGACGAAATTCAAATCAAAGTTGCCCAGGGAGCGAAGCCGGGAGAAGGCGGACACTTGCCAGGCAAGAAAGTGTATCCGTGGATTGCAGAAGTACGCGGTTCTACTCCAGGTGTTGAATTGATTTCACCGCCTCCGCATCACGATATCTATTCGATAGAAGATTTAGCTGAATTGATATTCAACTTGAAAAACGCAAATCCAGATGCACGCATAAGCGTAAAATTGGTATCGGCAGTAGGTGTTGGAACGATAGCAGCCGGTGTAGCAAAAGGCCGTGCAGATGTCGTATTGATCAGCGGCTACGATGGCGGAACAGGAGCAGCGCCGAAAACAAGTTTGAAACATACAGGCCTGCCATGGGAAATCGGTTTGGCTGAAACGCACCAGACTCTTCTATTGAATGGTCTGCGCGACCGGATCGTTGTGGAAACAGACGGCAAGATGATGACTGGCCGCGATGTAGTGACAGCGGCTCTCTTAGGCGCAGAAGAATTCGGTTTTTCAACCGCCCCTCTCGTCGTACTTGGCTGTGTGATGATGCGCGTCTGCCATTTGGACACTTGTCCTGTCGGCATTGCGACGCAAAACCCGGAGCTTCGTGAGAAATACGGCGGAGACCCGGAACACGTAGCGAATTTCATGCGCTTTATCGCACGTGAAACACGTGAGCTGATGGCGGAACTTGGCTTCCGTACAATTGATGAAATGATCGGCCGTACTGATGTTATCGAAGCCAATCAGGCAGTGGATCACTGGAAAGCTGGCGGCATCGATTTGAGTGCCTTGTTGTATCAGCCGGATCTTCCTGAAAAAGTAGGACGCTATGCAACCATCAAACAAAATCATGAGTTGGAAAAAACGCTGGATTATCAGGAGCTATTGCCGCGTTGCCGAAAAGCCATTGAAACTGGCGAGCGCGTAGAAGTGGCAACAGCGATCCGCAATATCCATAGAGCGACAGGAACAATTGTCGGCAGTGCCATTTCGAAACGCTATGGCGCAGAAGGCTTGCCTGAAGACACGGTCAACTTGAACTTCCAAGGGTCTGCCGGACAAAGTTTTGGGGCATTCATTCCAAAAGGAATGTCGATGAACCTGATCGGTGATGCCAACGATTTCGTCGGAAAAGGTTTGTCAGGCGGTAAAATTACGGTTTATCCAGCATTGGATTCAACTTTCCTTCCGGAAAACAACATCATCATTGGGAATGTCTCGTTCTACGGTGCATCTGCCGGTGAAGCTTATATCTATGGCGTCGCTGGGGAACGTTTTGCAGTCAGAAACAGCGGAGCAAAAATTGTCGTTGAAGGCGTTGGTGATCATGGCTGTGAGTATATGACAGGTGGACGGGTAGCGATTCTGGGACAAACCGGCAAAAACTTTGCGGCCGGTATGTCTGGTGGAGTAGCGTACGTACTTGATGAAGAAGGTACGTTCAGTGAACGCTGCAATGCAGAAATGGTTCATCTGCAGCCGCTTGCCGATCCAGCAGAAATCGAAGAACTGCGTGAAATGATTCAAAAACATGTTCATTATACAAGCAGCGCCAAAGGAACCCGTCTACTGGCGCATTGGGACATTTATACTTCTAAGTTTGTACGCGTCATTCCAAAAGCCTACCTGCAAATCAATGAACGAATCAACAAATTGCAAAGCAGCGGCATGGCGAAATCCGAAGCGGAAATGGCTGCTTTTGAAGAAAGCAAAATGGCTAACGCCGCGAAATAGGAAAAGCGAAAGTGCCTGTTCAGCTCTGACAGGTGTAAGATGAGCTGGCGAAGTGGCATGTTTTCAGCCGCACAGCCAGATCGGCTTACATCCCGAAGAGCTAGGCGCTGGAGTCTAGACAAAAGAAAAGCGAAGCACCCAAAAGCAGAACTGAAATCACAATCAAATAAAAAATCCAGGTTCTCGTGAAAATAGAGAAACCTGTAGATTTCAACATGAGAAATCGTGAGTAGGAGGGAAACAATGGGGAAACCAACAGGATTTATGGAATATGGCAGACAAACAGTCAAAGAGCGCCAACCGGCTGAACGGACAAAAGATTGGAATGACTATACAATCCCTTTGTCGAATGAAGAAGTGGCAAAACAAGGCGCGCGCTGTATGGATTGTGGAGTGCCGACTTGCCATACCGGAATGGAACTGGACAATGTAACGACCGGTTGCCCTGTAAACCATCTCATCCCAGAATGGAATGATCTTGTTTATCGCGGACAATGGAAAGAGGCGTTGCACCGCGAGCACCTTAAGAATAACTTTCCAGAATTTACAGGGACGGCTTGTCCGGCACCTTGTGAAGGAGCATGTGTATTAGGCATCAATGAACCGCCTGTAGCCATCCGCACAGTGGAACGTTCCATTATTGAGCGTGGGTTTGCGGAGGGTTGGGTTGTACCCGAACCACCTAAAACGCGTACCGGAAAAAAAGTTGCGGTAATTGGTTCCGGTCCGGCCGGACTTGCTGCAGCGGCTCAATTAAATAAAGCAGGACATCTGGTGACGGTATTTGAAAAAAGCGACCGCGTAGGTGGATTGCTGACATACGGGATTCCAGAGATGAAATTGTCATACGATATGGTGACGAGACGCGTAAATTTACTTGAACAAGAAGGCATCACTTTCATTACGAGTGTAGAAGTAGGGAAAAATTATCCTTCTTCGAAATTAAAGGAAGACTTCGATGCGGTTGTCATGTGCACAGGTGCAACCGTTCACCGCAATATTGATGTAGAAGGCCGTGATTTAGAAGGTGTTCATTTTGCGATGGACTTTCTGCATGCCAGCACGAAAAGTCTGTTGGATTCAAACTTCGAAGACGGCAACTTCATTTCGGCTAAAGGCAAGAACGTCATCGTCATTGGAGGCGGAGATACGGGAACAGACTGTTTAGCGACTTCTGTTCGCCATGATTGCGAAAGTCTTGTACAGTTTGATGTCTATGATAAAAAAGGAGCGATTCGCGATGAAAAGGGCAATCCATGGCCCCAGTATCCGAAAGTTCACCGTATTGAATATGGCCATAAAGAAGCGGCTGCAACTTTTGGCGAAGACCCAAGAGCTTATGCAGTCATGACAAAGAAATTCGTCGGCAACGAAGAGGGACAAGTCAAAGAAGTTCATACCGTAAATGTGAAGTTGAAGATAGATGAAAAAGGCAATCGGATCCGCGAAGAAATTCCAGGTACAGAAAAAGTATGGAAAGCGGATTTGGTCTTGATTGCCATCGGTTTCAGCGGACCTGAACAGGACTTGATTCAGCAGCTGGAAGTAGAGACTGAAACGAATTCAACGGTAAAAGCAGAATACGGAAAATACACTACCAATGTAGAAGGCGTGTTTGCGGCAGGAGATGTCCGCCGTGGCCAAAGCCTGATCGTTTGGGCCATTAACGAAGGCCGTGAAGCCGCGCGTGAATGCGATCGGTTCCTTATGGGAACCACTGTATTGCCATAGTAAGTGCACAAAATGAATATTTTGAAAGAAAGTAGCAGTTGAACTCATCAGTGAGTTCAACTGCTACTTTTTTATAGTGAGAAGTTATAAATCATTGCATATGAAGTTCTCGAAAACATTAGTATGGACAAGTGAAGCTTTAATAATGTCTATTTGCTTACAAAGCGCTTCCGAAAGATTTCGACAATGTAAAGACTGTGTCTTTTATCTAAATAGTGCAATAACAGGTTGTGCGAAATGCCTATAAAGTATATACTATAGAAGGCGAGAGATGGTATTTTAAGTCAATTTATAGTGACATGTTATTCACGTTCACTCATAAAAGATTGGAATTTCATGCGCTGCTAATAACAAATGAAATAGGAGGAATAAATATGTTTAAAAAGAGTTTAGTTGCTGTATTATTTTCGTTGATCATGGCAATGGTATTGGGTACAAGTGCATTTGCAGCAGAAGATTTCCAACCTATAAAATACTATAATGCAGAAGAAGTTACACCAGAAATTGCTAAGGCATTAATTGAGGTAGAAGAAACAAATGCGAAAATTTTCAATGAAATTGAAAAGGCAGTTGTGAAATATGAAAAGATGCACGACAAGTACAACGAAGAGCTAATCAAGCACCAAGATTCAGCAAAACAAGCTAAATTAACTGCGAACTATGAAAAGAAGTCCGATGAGTTAATTAGTCAGCTGAAAGTGAAAACTGAAAAAATGACACTCAAAGGAATTGAAAAGGCTGAAAAAGCTGGATTAGTAGTGGAAATGTATTTTGTAGACGTTAAGTTTGCTGATCGTACCGAGGCAATTGATCCAATTCTAGTGGTTGGCTGGTAATGAAGGTGTCAAAAAAATAATAAATAGAGTAATATGAGAGTATAGAGAGTTTTCTATACTCTCATATTTTCAATAGAGGAAGTGTATCTGTGAAAGGCTTGGACATATTAGCAGATGGTTATCTTGAAAAAGTGAATAATGGTGCAACGACGCTGAGTCTTTTGGGACGCGGAAACGGTATTGAATTAATGAAACAGACGATATTGAAAGACAGTATATTTGTGCTATTTCCTAGTCAAGATAAAAATGCTCAAGAATTTTTTTATATTTTGAGTGGTGAAATTGAGGCTAATATAAATGGAGATACAATAAAGCTTGGGCCAGATGACTTTATTTCTGCCAAAAACCTTGAAGGTACAGTACAATTTAAAACTTTGGCTGACCTGACTTTTTTATCTATTTCCACTGTCCCTGTTTTTCATTATTTAAGTAATATAGTAAGTAAGTTAAGAAGTATTGGAGAAGCTGTTGAAAAAAAAGATCGGTACACCTTTAACCACAGTGCACGTGTATCCAATTATGCGGTAAAGACCGCTTCTAAAATGAACTTGAGAAAAGAACAAATGGAAAATTTGTTGCTAGCGTCAATCCTTCACGACATTGGCAAAATCAATATTCCGGAAGAAGTTCTCAAAAAGCCAAGTAAATTAACAAATGAAGAATTTGAGATGGTCAAAAAACATCCTGGGGATGGGGCTGCCATGATCCGTGATACACCTTACGCAGATATTGCAGATATTGTCGAGCAGCATCATGAGCGCGTCAACGGAAGAGGTTACCCGTTCGGGTTAAAAGGTGACCAGATTTTAGTGGAAGCAAAAATTATCGGCGTATGTGACACTTTCGATGCGATGACTGAAGACAGAGCTTATCGGTCAGCCTTTACTGCGGAATATGCGATGGCTGAGATCAACAGTCTGATCGGAATTCAATACGATGAGGAAGTTGTGAAGGCTTTCGAACAGGTTTTAAAAGAAGAAGGAAGACTAAGTTCATAGATGCTGAACCCAGACACCCAAGACAGTTCGAGGTGTCTTTTATTTTGCCCAAAATGTTTAAAAACATGCAATTTAGTCAATACTTTATACACAGTGACTATACAAAAACGAAGAGGAGAGATTCAAATGGCCAGAAATTCATCAGGTGGCATGTTCGGTAAATTAGTATTGATCGGCCTTGGTGCATTAATCGGTGCAGCAATGACGCAGCAGAAAACTGAAACAGGCGGAACTTCTCAAACCAGCAAAGCAGATATGAAGAATAACATCAAAAAAGGGCTCGATCGTTTAAATGAGCAATCCGGCGGTATGGTTGATAAAGTGAAGCCAACGGTCAACAAAGCGGTTGAAAAAGTAAAAACAGCAATAGATGCGCAACAGGATATGATGAACAAAGAGAAAGACGCTTTGGATAAAGCCAATAAGACGCTTCAGGATGATGTGGGCGGAAATGCAGATAAAGACAGCAGTTCAACCGATAAGTCCAAAACAAGTTCTACCGGCAATGTTTCTCCTAATACTGACAAGCCAACGGGCGGAATTTATGGGGGAAGCACCGAATATACAGAGTCCTTGAAAAAAGATGTATCAGACGATTCATCGAAAAAGGATGATTCAACATCTGGTAAAACAAACACTTACGGAAGTTCTTCTTCCGAAGCCAACAAACCATACGGGGGAAGTACCGAATATACAGATTCCCTGAAAAAGGATCTATCGGATGACTCTTCAAAAAAAGATAGCTCATCCTCAAATGATTCAACATTCAAAAAGTAAGTTTGGTATAATAGAACTAGGATAAGCTATGTTCGTTTCTAGAAACGGCATAGCTTTTTTCTTAATTCTTTTTTGTCTGAATATTCTATGCATTGAGGGGGTTGTTCGTTTGTTTAAAACATATTCAACAGGGGCATTTTTTGACGAAATGTTTACACCGCAAGGAAAACCGAAATCACATTACCGAAAATTCTTCGATGTACTTCAGCGGTTTTCGGAAGAAGAGCTGAGAGAAAAGCATGAGACAGCTCAATTATCTTTTCTAAGGCAAGGTATCACGTTCACTGTATATAACAATAATGTCGGCACAGAAAGAACGATGCCTTTTGATTTTGTTCCAATCATCATTCCATCGGAAGAATGGGAAATTGTTGAAAAAGGAATGATCCAGCGAGCGGAAGCGCTCAATCGATTTTTGGAAGATGTATACAATGAAAAACGTATTCTGCAGGATGGCATTGTTCCAAGGCGGTTAGTCGAAGAGAACCCATACTATTACGAAGAACAGGTGAAAGGGATTGATATCCCACTGAAAAATCACATCTTTTTAGCTGGAATTGACCTGATCCGGGATGAGAATGGCAAATATCATGTGCTGGAAGATAATTTGCGCAATCCATCCGGCTTGTCCTACGTATATCAAAATCGATATGTCATGCGCCAGGTTTACCCCGAGTTTTTCGCCAGTCAATCGGTTCATACCCTCGAGCACCAGCTTTCCCATCTGCATCAAGCCATATTGGATCATGCACCGGAATCGAGAAAAGAAAAGCCTTTTGCTGTTTTATTGACACCGGGGATGTACAACTCTGCCTACTACGACCATGTATTTTTAGCGCAGCAGATGGGGATTGACTTGGTGGAAGGCAGGGATCTGATCGTCAAAAAGAATATCGTCTATATGAAGTCGATCAGAGGCTTGAAGCGTGTGGATATCATCTACCGTCGGATTGATGATGATTATTTGGATCCTGAAGCGTTTCTGGCCGACTCAGCATTGGGTGTTCCCGGATTGTTGCTGGCCTATAGGAAAGGCAATGTAGCTATTCTTAATGGCATCGGTAATGGCGTGGCAGACGACAAAGCCATCTATGCCTATGTCCCGGATATGATCCGCTACTACCTGGATGAAGAACCCATAATCGATAATGTCAAAACTTATCTATTGGATAAGCCGGAAGAGCGGGAATGGGTATTGGATCATTTGAATGAATTAGTAGTCAAAAATGTCGGTGCTTCGGGTGGTTACGATATGCTGGTTGGACCACATGCGTCGGAAGAGCTCATTGAAAAATTCCGCGAAAAAATCATTGAAGCCCCTCACCAGTACATTGCACAGCCGACCATCAAATTATCGAGGGCTCCTGCATACCAGGGAGAAGAGTTTTATCCCTGCCATGTCGATTTAAGGGTTTTTGTGGTCCGGGGAGTTGATACGCATGTAATGCCAGGCGGACTTTCGCGGGTTGCCTTAAAAGAGGGCTCACTCGTTGTAAATTCTTCGCAGGGTGGCGGAGGGAAGGATACATGGGTGTTCAAGAAAAGAGAAGAAGAGGGGGACGCCTGATGCTTAGCCGTGTAGCGAATTCTTTGTATTGGATGTCGAGAAATGTTGAAAGGGCGGAGAATAACGCCCGTATACTGGATGTGCAATTATTGCAGATGATTGAAGCCGCTGATGAAGAGCTGATTCGGGACAGTGATTGGAAGCTGATTTATGAAATTTGTGCTTCGACGGAAACAATGGAGCAGATCAAATCGATGCCCAGTTACCAGGAAGATCAGCTGGTCCATTATCTCGCAATGGAAGAAACCAATTTCAATTCCGTTGCGAGCTGTGTAAAAGTCGTTCGCGAAAATGCGAGAATCAGCAGAGACCATATTCCCGATGATTACTGGGAAGCCTGGAACGGTTGTTACTTGGCTTTAAAGGAAATGGATCAGCAACACTGCACAGTCAAAGAAATGCGTGAATTTCTTGAGCAGGTCAAACTGACCTCTCTGACCACTCAGGGCATTGTAGAATCTTCCATGTCGCGGGGGGTAGCTTATCAAATCATTAAAATCGCCAAATGGTTGGAGCGTGCGGAGAAAACAGCGCGTATTTTAAACGTGGTTTGTGAGCGGACAAGAGAGCGGGTGCTCGAAGCGCAATCCGAAGATTATTATTATTGGCTGGCTGCTTTACGGATGACCAACGGCTATAATGCCTATTTGAAAATGAATCCTCCTCAGATGAACCCAAAGAAAGTCCTGACTTTCCTGATTGCCAATACGGATTTCCCGCGGTCGATCCGCTACTGCCTGACTCACGTCCGCAGAGCTATCGATGAGCTGGAAGGCGGAAAAATTTCTCATTATTCCTGGGAGCTTTATGCAAAGTTGGACCAACTGCAGGAAGAGTTTGAAGAGATCAATATTGATGAGCTTGATTCAGACGAAATTATGGATTTTCTGAATGAATTTCAGAACGGCTGCAATGAAGTGGGACAGATTTTTTCGAAAACCTATTATTTAAGCGACTCCGAGACAAAACCGATGAAGTCCAGCCAATCACAGAGCATGGGCACGAAAGGAATAACATCTATGAAATATAAAGTTGAACATACGAACATTTTTGAGTACGAAACCATTGTGGATCAAAGCATGAACTCGATTCGCTTAAAACCGAGAACCGATGAATGCCAGCGCCTCTTATCGTATCGGGCAGAAATTACACCGGCTTCCTTAACTAAAGAGCATATCGATATTTGGGGGAACCACGTGGAAACCTTTTTTATCGCAGAACATCATCAGCATCTGGAAGTGAAGACGACTTCAATTGTCAGCATTCAAAAAAGTCCATTTATCCACCGGATTGATTATTCACCAGAAATGAGTGCCATTTTTCATTCGCAATTATTCGGTGAACATTATCTGGCATTTTTAAGTAATACGGCTTATACGTATTTAACGATTGAACAAATGAGCCAAATTGACCGGGAACTGGGAATAATGAAGAATCCAGTCCAATACGCAATTGATGTGATGGAATACATTCACCAGCATTTCACCTATGATGGGGAATCGACGACTGTCACTACGAAGGCGGAAGAATCCTTTGAGCTTAGAAAAGGTGTTTGTCAGGATATTACGCATGTTATGCTTGGCATCCTGCGCAGCAAGCATATACCTGCCCGTTACGTCAGCGGCTACCTGTATGTGGGTGAAAACTCTGCGCTGGTCGGAGACGCAGCAAGCCATGCTTGGGTGGAAGTGATGGTGCCGGGCATTGGATGGGTCGGCTTGGATCCGACAAATAACGTAGAAGCATTGGAAAACCATATCCGTGTCGGAGTTGGACGGGATTATAATGATGTCAGCCCGGTTCAGGGCGTTTACCGTGGGGGCAGCCAGTCATTGGATGTTAAAGTTTCGGTGAGCTTGATGGATCAATAAAATAGGTGTGGCTTACGAAAGGGCATCTTCAATCTGCAGTAGCCGTTGAAAGGGGATAAATCTTAATAATCGTTTAACGGCAGAATTTTCTAATCCGTGCGATAATAGGAGAACCTGAAATTTTTGAACGGAGATGGAGAGCGAATATGAATACTAAACAATTTAAAGAATACGGCATAAGTGAACCAATCGTAAAGGCCCTTGAGGGGCTTGGCTATACAGAGCCGACAGAAGTACAGAGAAAAGTTCTTCCTGTCGCATTTTCAAAGACTGACATAACAGTAAAGTCCCAAACAGGCAGCGGGAAGACTGCAGCATTCGGTATTCCGATCTGTGAACTGGTTGATTGGGAAGAAAATAAACCCCAAGCTTTGATTTTGACGCCGACCCGTGAATTAGCAGACCAGGTAAAAGAGGATTTGACGAATATCGGGCGCTTCAAACGCATTAAAGCAGCGGCAGTTTATGGCAAACAGCCATTTGCCTACCAGCAGGCTGAACTCAAGCAAAAATGCCACGTTGTGGTGGGTACGCCAGGCCGAGTGCTTGATCATATCGAACGCGGAACACTGAATTTGGAACGGATCGAGTACCTGGTTCTGGATGAAGCGGATGAAATGTTGAATATGGGATTTGTAGAGCAAGTGGAAGCAATCATCAACAAATTGCCGAAGCAGCGCACTACGATGTTGTTTTCAGCAACTTTGCCTGAAAACGTAGAAAAGCTTCAGAAAAAATACATGATCGATCCCCAGCATATAGAAATTGCTTCTGCGGAGAACCTGACAGCCAACATTGATCATTCGCTGTTTGTTGTAGCGGAACAGAAAAAGTTCTCCTTATTGCGTGACGTAACCATCGTCGAAAATCCGGATAGCTGCATTATTTTTTGTCGGACCAAAGACAATGTCGATTTTGTCATGGAGCAATTGGAAAAGCATTATTACACCTGTGATAAATTGCATGGCGGCATGCTGCAGGAAGACCGTACTGCAGTCATGAACGATTTTAAACGCGGTGAATTCCGTTATTTGGTGGCGACCGACGTCGCTGCCCGTGGAATTGACATCGACAGTATTACGCATGTCATTAATTATGACCTGCCAATGGAAAAAGAAAGCTATGTCCATCGTGCAGGCCGTACAGGCCGCGCTGGAAAAACAGGAAGAGCGATTTCATTCGTTACACCAAACGAAGATAAATTCCTGGCTGAAATCGAAGATTATATCGGATTTGAGATTCCGCGCAGAACAGCTCCTTCACCTAGTGAAGTGGATGAAGCGATGCAGGCATTTACAGAAAAACTGGAAAGCCGTCCGAAGCTGAAGAAAAATAAAAATGAACAAGTCAATAAAGATATCCTTAAACTGTACTTTAATGGCGGCAAGAAAAAGAAGCTGCGTGCCTTTGATTTCGTCGGAACACTCACAAGTATTCCAGGTGTAACTGCTGAAGACATCGGGATCATCAAGATCCAGGATACGGTAACTTATATCGATATTTTAAATGGCAAAGGACCAATGGTGCTGAAAGCCATGAAAGATAAGACGATAAAAGGAAAAACATTAAAAGTGCATAAAGCCAATAAATAAACAGGGAGCACGAGCTGAATAGAGCTCGTGCTTTTATATTTCCCAGAAATAAAAGAGGGCTGTATCATTTGGAATAGTATAAAAGTCTTTTTAAGTGCCATTATTTAGGTTCAAATAAGAGTCTGTTCAATACTTATGTCACACAATGAAGCCGTATTGTAATGAAACATGCCCTTTATTGTTACGTGTCTGTAATATTCCCGTGCTATTTTAGTTGTACTTACAAAAAGCAAAGGGGATAGCAGATTGAAAAAACTATTGGCAGTCTTAAGTTTTGCACTGATTTTATTCCTAGGCACTTCGATTGAAAGTTCAGCCGCATCAAATACATACACAGTAAAAAGCGGGGACACATTATATAAGATTTCAAAAACGCAAAAAGTTTCAGTCAGCAATTTGAAAATTTGGAACGGATTAAAATCCGACACCATTTATCCGAAACAAAAACTTCAATTGAAGAAATCTTCAGCAAAACCAGTTTCCAAAAAAACGACGCCTTCCCGTTCAACAAGCGGATCGGTAGCTAAAGAATTTACAGTAAGTGCAACTGCCTACACGGCGTATTGCAAAGGGTGTTCCGGCATTACCAGAACAGGGCTTAACCTAAAGAAAAATCCGGGGCTTAAAGTCATCGCGGTAGATCCAAAAGTAATTCCATTGGGGACAAAAGTCCATGTTGAAGGTTATGGCTATGCAGTCGCAGGCGATACAGGCGGTGCCATTAAAGGCAACAAAATTGATGTCTTTATTCCCACTCAAAGCAATGCACTTAAGTGGGGACGCAAAAACGTAAAAATAAAAATATTGAAATAAGCAAAATCCGGCTCATAAACATGAGCCGGATTTTTTTATGGAATGCTATAAAATCAGTAGATTATTCTTCCGCATATCACTGGTCACCTCCAGATCAAAATAAATGCTTGATGAATAAAGTAAAAATAGGGAAAGAGGGTAAATTCAAATAAATAGTCTTTTTAAAAGCTAGGCGGTATAATGTTTGTATAATAAATGTAGAGTTATTTAGGGTAATTTGAAATGGAGGCATCTGTTATGTCGGAGAAAATGATTGTGATCGGAGCCGGGCCTGGTGGTTTAGCTGCAGCTATGTTATTGGCCAGTAAAGGATACCAGGTGGATGTCTATGAGAAGCAGGCATGGATAGGGGGAAGAAACGCAGAGTTGCGTCTTGGGGACTTCACGTTTGATACAGGCCCAACCTTTTTAAGCATGCTGCATTTAGTGGAAGAACTGTTTGAAGCGACCGGCCGCAATTTAAAAGATTATATGAATGCGGTTGAACTGGATCCTATGTATGAATTGATTTTTGAAGATCAGAACCTGGTGATGACGCGCAATAACCAGGAAATGAAAAAGCAGATCAATGAAAACTTCAAAGGCGACGGCGACGGATACGAACGCTTTATGAAAGAGACCGGAAAGAAACTGGAAGCTTTATCGCCGATTCTGCAAACGAAAATGGACAGTTATTTTGGGATGGTTCATCCAAAGGTCTTGAAAGCTTTGCCGGAACTCGAAGTGAATAAAACATTATATGATGTTTTGTCCCGCTATTTTAAGGATGAGCGCTTGAAAATGGCTTTTGCTTTCCAATCTAAATATTTGGGCATGTCGCCATGGGAATGCCCCGGTGCTTTTTCGATTCTTTCCTATATGGAACACGCTTACGGTATCTACCACCCGATCGGCGGAGTCAACCAACTTTCGCAAGCGATGGCAAAAGTAGTGGAAGAACTGGGCGGCAAAATCCATACCCGTACAGGTGTTAAAAAATTATGGATTGAAAACCGCAAAGTGAAAGGGGTAGACCTTGAAAATGGCCGACGTGAGGCAGCGGACGAGGTGATCATCAACGGTGATTTTGCCCATGCCATGAATAATCTGGTCGAACCGGGAATCCTGAAAAAATACTCGCCGGAGAAACTGGCGAAGAAAAAATATTCTTGTTCCACATTCATGCTGTACTTAGGTCTTGATAAAAAGTACGACCTTTCTCATCACACCATCGTATTTGCGAAGGATTATAAGAAAAATGTTGAAGAGATGACAAAATCGCGCATCCTTTCTGCAGATCCTTCCATTTATGTACAGAATGCCAGTGTGACCGATCCGACATTAGCGCCTGAAGGGAAATCAGCGCTATATATTTTAGCCCCTGTACCCAATAACTTCAGTGACATCGGCTGGGAAAAAGAGCAGGATGCTTTCCGTGAATTGGTGCTAGATATTATTGAAGAAAAGACGCAATTCAAGAATCTGCGTGATCATATCGAAGTTGAGAAAATGCTGACACCGATGGGCTGGCAGGAAGATTATTCGGTATACCAGGGAGCGACATTCAATCTTGGCCATCAATTAACACAGATGATGGTATTCCGTCCGCACAATAAATTTGAAGAGTTGGGGAATTGCTGGTTGGTCGGCGGAGGCACACATCCTGGAAGCGGATTGCCGACTATTTTGGAATCTGCCCGCATTACGGCGAACGGCATCCTTGAGCAGCATGGCAAAAAAGGCATCCCGATCTTGCCTCTTCCGGCATTGGAGGGATTTGTATGAAAATCGCAATGGTCGGCGGTGGTGTCGGCGGTATGATGGGTGCTTTGTATTTAACCAATATGGGCTTTGACGTCACTATTTTTGAAAAAGAAGAAAAGCTTGGCGGCCGGTTAACGTTCGTGGAGCGAGACGGCTTTAAAGTGGACCAGGGCCCTACGATTGTCCTATTGCCTGAAATGTTTCAGGATTTGCTTCAGCAGGCAGGGATTCCGGCTGAAGAAATCGAATTATTATTATGCGATCCACTTTATTCCATCCGTTTTTCAGATGGGACAGTCTACACAAAATATCCCGATATCAATCGTCAACTGGAAGAGATTGAAAACGTCTTTCCAGCTGAAAAAGAAGGGTTTCTACGGTATATTTCAGAAGGGCGCAAGCGTTTTGAAATCGGCAAGTCCTCATTCTTAGAGCATTCATTTGTCAATAAAGCCGATTTTTTTACAGCTGCAAATATAAAAAAACTGCTTAAGCTGAAGCCCCAGCAATCTGTTAAAAAACTCACATCGAATTATTTTCGGGATGAACGGCTGCAATTAGCTTATTCTCTGCAGTCCCTGTATATCGGTGGAGATCCTTTCAGTGCCCCGGCGATGTATTCGCTTGTTCCTTTTAGTGAACACGAACATGGGGTATATTATTTAAAAGGCGGTTATGGCAGCCTGATTCCAACCTTGGAAAAAGCATTGCGATTACGCGATAACTTGACCATCAAAACAAACACTGCAGTACAACGGATTGTCACAGAAAACGGCAATGCTAAAGGGATTGAAACAAAAGAAGGCTTTGAAGCATTCGATGCGATTGTCTACAATGGCGATTTCCCCGGCATTGAAAAAGTATTGCCGGAACAGAAGAAAAAGAGCTATACAGCTTCTTCAGGGTGTGTGCTACTGTATTTCGGGTTAAACAAGGTATATGAAGAAGGAAATGTCCATCAATTTTTCATTGGCGATAGCTATGAAGACCATATGGATGATGTATTTAGGAAGAAAAAGAAGACTGAAAATCCGGCAATCTACACTTTTCATCCGTCGAAGATAGATGATTCACTGGCTCCTGAAGGCAAAGGTGTTATGTATGTACTGGTGCCCGTGCCTTCAGGAACAGACATCGATTGGGCGAGCGATACAGCATGGATCGACAGAATCATTGATCGAATGGAAGAATTGGCTTTTCCGGATTTCCGGAAAGCGGTCGAATGGATGGAAGTCCGGACGCCTGCACAAGCAGAAGCTTTCGGCTTGTTTAAAGGAGGCAGTTTCGGAATCGGTCCAACCTTATTCCAGTCAGGTGTTTTCCGTCCCCAAGTCAAACCATACAAAACAGATCGCTTGTATGCGGTTGGTGCTTCTGTTCATCCTGGAGGAGGCATTCCAATTGTCATGCAAGGTGCAAAGCTGCTGGCAGAGCAAATCCAAGGCGATTTTGCAAAGGAAAGGGGCAGTGCATGATGAATTTGAAAGATGCTTATACCTCCTGTGAAAAAGTCATCGCTACGCATTCGAAAAGCTTTTACAAAGCATTTTCCTTATTGCCTAAGGAAAAACGCAAAGCTGTTTGGGCTGTTTATACATTTTGCCGGACAGTGGACGATATTGTGGATGAAGGACTCAACTCCAAAGAAGAACTTGCACAGTTTAAAGTGGACTTCAACGAATTTTTGAACGGAAACTACGATTTCGAAAATCCGATGTGGGTGGCCTTGGCACATGTATTTGAAAACTATGAAATGGATGTCGAGGCATTTTGGGGATTGATCACGGGACAGGAAATGGATCTGACCATCAACCGCTATCGGACCATGGAAGAACTGTTGAACTACAGCTACCATGTAGCGAGCACCGTCGGCTTGATGTTGTTGCCGATTTTGGCACCGGGAAAAACAGGGATTCTGAAAGAAGGCGCCGTTTCACTCGGCTATGCAATGCAGATCACCAACATTCTTCGCGATATTGGTGAAGACCTGGAAATGGGCCGGATTTATTTGCCGGAAGAAATCATGGGGAAATATGAGTTGTGTGAAGATGAGCTGCGTTCTGGAATAGTCAGCCCTCAATTTATTGCCGTGTGGGAAGAACTGGCGGAAAAAGCCGAATTCCATTATAAGAAAGCATTTGAAACCATACAGGACTATCCGCTTTCTTCAAGAGTCCCGGTCAAAGGAGCCGCACTTGTATACCGTGAAATCCTGACAACCATCCGCTCGAAGCAATACAACGTCTTCCGCGAAAAGCATTACGTACCAGAAGAATCAAAACAAGCGATTTTGGCTTGTTTGTAGTACGAAAAGCGGAAGCGCCCGTATAGCTCTGCCGGGCATAAGACAGATTAGCGAAGTGGCGTTCTTTGCCGCATAGCTAAGTTGGCTTATGACCCAAAGAGCTGGGCGCTGGAGTCTGGACAATAAGAAAAGAGAAGGCAGCTGTCTAGCCGTGCCTCCTACTATAATCGAAAAAGACACCCTCATCATCATGATGAAGGTGTCTTTTTCGATTTCGCAATAATGTTATTGGCTACGTTCAAGCCGCTCAATACAACCATCGGCGACCCGCCGCCTGGATGGGTGCTGCCGCCGACGAAATACAAATTGCGGATATCTTTGCTTGCGTTGGCCGGGCGCAGAAAGGCGTCTTTCGGCCGGTTGGATGAAGGGCCGTATAGGGAGCCGCGAAATGAACCGAACTTTTCACGGATAAAAGCAGGCGTGAAGATTTTTTCTTCGGCCAAGTACTTGCGGATATCAATTCCATAGCTAAAGAGGAAATCGTAGATACGCTCTTTATAAGCCTCTGGCTCAATTTGCAATGTTCCCTCAACGGTTAAGGCAGGTGCATTGACCAGGATGAACAGGTTGTCGCCGTCCGGTGAAACCGAAGGATCCGTATAGGAAGAATTGCTGATATAAACTGTCGGCTCATCACTGTAAACGGAAGCGTCAAACAAATCCTTGAACTCCTGACGGTAATCAGACGAGAAAAAGACGTTGTGGTGCTTGAGAAGGTCCAGTCGTTCGGTTAAACCGACAGTAATGACAAACGCCGAAATGGAGGGCTCAAAAGCAGCGATCTTAGCATCGTTTAAAGATGGACGTTCCGCTTCTTTGACCAAAGCCGGAAATGCTGATAGCAGGTCACCGTTTAAAATGACCAGGTCAGCAGCAATCAGTGTTCCGTCTTCAAGCTCCACGCCGCTTGACTGTCCTCCATCTGTGATGATTTTTGTAACAGCTGTCCCGGTATGTAATGCCGCTCCGGATTTTCTTGCGACAGCCGCAAAGGCTTGGGCAATTCCAGTATTTCCGCCTTTTGTATAAAAGACGCCTTCAACCAATTCCAAATAAGCGATCATGGAAAAAGTAGCTGGTGCCCGGTAAGGAGAAGAGCCGATGTATGTGGCATACCGATCGAATGCCTGCACCAAAAAAGGATTTGTAAAATAGCGCTGGAAAAAATGATGCATGGATTCAGCCGGACGGACCTGAAAAAGCGCGAAGCCGAGAGACGGCGATAGGTAATCGCGCCAGGACTGGAACGTCACCGGGAAAAAAAAGCGTTCCGACAATTTATACAAACGACTGATTTCCTTTATGAAGGCTGGGTATTTACCCGCAGCTGCAGGGTCGATCGTTTGGAGTTGATGGACCATCTCTTCCTGATTGCTGGAAAAATCAAAAGCATGGCCGTCCGGAAAATGATTGCGTGTATGGACTTTCAAAGGAATGAAATCCAGGTACTCCTGTGGATCTTCGCCAGTCTGTGAAATGACTCGATTGAAGACAGCTGGCATCGTAATGGTATTTGGACCGAAATCGAAGCGGTAACTTCCCAGTTCCACAGGCATCAGCTTGCCGCCAAGATGGTCATTCTTCTCAAAGAGCTCCACTTCAAATCCTGCATGGGCAAGCGTTACGGCGGAAGCCAGTCCGCCTAATCCGCCGCCGACTATGACAATTTTTTTCATGAATAATGCCTTCCTTTCCATGAATAAGGTTGTTTTTTAAAGGATTTGCGCATGGATTGAACCAATACCGCAAGCATTGCTGCTGCTTGAAGAGGAATCAGAAAGGACAGATACCAGCGTTGATTGGTCACCATATCGATATACCAGCGCTGGACCATTGTCAGTGCGTAAGGGATGATCCATGAATAGAACCCACTGAACAGGCCGTAAACGGCTATAAATGGCGGGAGCACATAAAAGACAGAATAGAAAAGGATGAGACCCGCTGCAAGTATAGGAGAACGGCCGATTCCAGCGTAGCTGTTTTTCAGGAACCCTTCCCATACTTCAGAGTTGGTGTCATACATCCGGCATTTTACCGACATGGTGATATTCGCCAGTATGACTTTAAAGCCCTGCAATTTCATTTCCCGGGCAATATGGACATCTTCGACCAATGAATCATGGACCGCTGCATGTCCACCAATTTCCTGGTAGCTGGTGCGTTCAAACATCATCCACATGCCATTGGCTGCTGTCGCCGCTTTGAATTTCGTATAATTGGCCAAAGCAATCGGCAAATGAAATAAAATCACGAAATGCAGCATCGGCACGAGAAGTTTGCTGAGAAAAGGCGATACATCAAAAGCGGGAAAACCGGTCAGCAAGTTAGCTTTCTTTTGCTGCATCAATGCCAAGGACTGTTCAATCGCTCTCGGCCTGAATCGGACGTCCGCATCGACAAACAGCAGAACATCCCCTGAAGCGGCTTGCTGCAGCTGATGGCAGGCGTGCACTTTTCCAACCCAGCCATCGGGCAATTCTTTGCCCTGCAGGATGGTGAAACGGGTATCCCCATCAATCGTCCGTTCCAGCTCTTGCTGAGTGCCGTCGGTGGATTGATCATTTAAGATAATGAATTCCGTGCGGCCATATGAAGAATTCTTTAATGATTTTACCAGCACTTCGACATTGCGTTCTTCATTTCGCATAGGAACAAGAACGGACATGAGAGGGGTAGCCAAAAGACTGGGTTGTTTAGGCAAAGCAGGAAGAAACATGCGGTTGATGATGATCCAAGCCAGAAAAAACAAATGGATTCCGATATAAATGGCCATCGTCATTTTCTCCTTTTTCCAAGTGACTCAAAGGCTTCACTGTTTTCACTGATGACTGTATTCTTTAGCGAATCGAGTTGTTCGGTGCAGAGCTGTTGAAGATAAAGCGTTTTTTCTTTACGGGTCATATGCGCAATTTCATCGGTCGATACCGGCGGATGTTGGCGTATCCAAAGTTCGGGTTTTTGCTGGTGGCCGAATGAATAATAAAAATTGAGGGGCACAACCGGTACTTCCGGGCAATGCTCCATCAAGTAGGCGATTCCTGTTTGAAAGGCGAGTGGCCTTGTTTCAAGGTGGAATTCATCTCCTTGCGGAAAAAGAACCACTGATTTACCCTTCTTCAACAAGGATTCAGCATATTGAAGTGAAGTGAGAATTTCTTTCGGTTTCTGCCGATTGATGGAAAATGCGCCGAGATAACGGAAATAAGAATGTTTTTTAAGCCCGTCTTCATGCATCATCATATGGATATCATGGCGCCAGACTGTACGGTTCAAATAGAAAAACACCAGGCCGTCCCACCAGGAACTGTGATTGGCAATAAACAATACAGGCTCTTCCGGAATTTTTTCCACTCCTTGCCCGAGTAAACGGGAAAAAGATGAGCGGATGAGTGGTGTCAAATACAGATTAAAGCCCGTTTCAAACAAAGCTGATTTTTTTGCATCGATCATATAGGCCGCCTCTTCCAGGCCAGCATAACAATCAAAGCAGTTAATACGGCAGTCAATGACACGGCTAGCCACAACCCGCCGATCGCTCCCAGCATAATGAACATGGCGATCATCAATACATATAAAAGTACCATCCGTTTTTCAGGCAGATCCGAAGCCATGACCATGGATTTCTTCTTCATGCTTAAGTCGATCACCAGATGAAGGACAAATGCTACAACAAACCAACCGAAAAAGTTGGTCCAGGGAATTTCGTAGTAAAGGCCGGTGTCTTCCCAAATCCAATATTGTTTTACTTGATAAGCTACTGGATCGATGATCAAATCGATGACTACTGCGCCAAAGCCCCCAACTATGGCGTATAGTAAGCCCCCAGCAGGAAAGATCCAGCGCGCGACAACATGTGTAGTTGCCATAACCATCAACCAAGCAAAACCGATGGCGATTGGAACACCGAAGATATTAGGGGCAAAACGGTCTGTATAATCGTAAGAGCCGAACAGGAATCCGCTGTCTGCACCGGCCCATTCCACTATGAATGTTGAAAAGAAAATAAGTATACCGAGCGATGATCCGACCGCAACGCCAAAACGCTTAGTGAAATACAAAAAGCCAAGTGTGCCGGCCAGCATCAGAAAGAACGCATTTGCCCACTCCAGCCAGGGAGGCAGAAGGTCAAAACCCAGTAAAATAATGCCGCATACATACCAAAAGATAAAAAGTTTAAAGATTCGATTTTCCCACACCGTGAACAGCTCCTCAACAAAATGACTTATACAAATATTATACAGGAGTCTGGATGAAATATGAAAACATGCGGAAAGCTATAGCCAAAAGCAAGCAAGGATTGAAGGGACGAAACACACATCAGGTTTTATCGTTTCAAAAATAGGGAATAAATTGCTGTATCTATTTATCTATTATTCAATTTTTTTGAGGAAATAAAGCATTTATCCAGTTAAAATAGCGTATTTTTTTGAGGTAAAAGAAAATTTAACTAAAAATCTTAATCTTTTTTATTTATTTTAAAGCCTTGAGGCACAGGCATTCAACGACAAAAATTGATTTATCTGAGAATGCGGTCAGTCTTGAATTTTCTGTAAACTCTTGCAGGGTTTCCTGCACACTAGTATACTTTAGAAGAGTAAACGAGTGTGTTCTTCAAGTGGAGGCGTTAATAATGCAGGATTTACTGCGAAGTGTATCTGATTCGTATCCGGAATTTAGTGCAGGCCAAAAAAAGGTCGGTGATTTGTTTTTTAAAGAACCCATTTTTTTAGCGTTCTCTTCTGCTCTTGAAGTTGGCAAGCGAGTGAATGTCAGTGAATCGACAGTCATCCGGTGGACACAAAAACTTGGATATAGGGGATATGCGGATTTTCAACAGGTTGTGCAGCGCAAGCTGGCTGAAGAGCGCCTGGAGAAAGCCGAACAAAATGTTCCAGAACCTATTGCCACTCAGACTTTTTTGGAAAACTTGTTGGATGCAGAAGTTTTAAGTATTGTGAAGCTGAAAAAATCGATCAACGAGGAAGAACTTCTTCAAGTTGTCGACAAAATCAGTCAAGCAAATCGTGTGTATGTTGCTGGTGATTTTTTCGATTATGGCATAGCTCACTGGTTCGCCAACTGGTTGAACCTTGCACTTGACCATACAGAAATGATGCATCCCTCAACTGGAGAATACTATACCCAACTCTCCAAAATGGGAAAAGGGGATCTGGTAATCGCTTTTGTTTTCCCTCGCTATACCAGAATAGTCATCGATACATTGAAAAACGCCAAAGAACATGGGGCAGATGTCATCGTTCTGACTGATACAGAAAATTCTCCAGCACTTGCCTATGCAGATTATGCTCTTACGGTGTCAGTGAATTCAACATTGAGCATTGATTCCTACACCTCTGTCCATGCGCTTTTGACTTCGATTATGCGTTTTGTTTATGTTAAAGAACAGACGAAAGTAAATGGCAATTGGGCAAAGGCAGAAGTTGTCTACAAAGAGCGGAATCTTTTTATTTAGCGAACACTCTTTACTGGGAAATTCCGAAGCGCCTTGGCGATTTGGTCAATTATAAACGAAAAGGGGAGAATAAAATGAAAAAGAAATTATCATTTTTAAGTGTAGTATTTTCTGCAGGAATGTTATTGGCAGCTTGTGGAGGAGACGACACAACCAGTCCGGAAGAAGGAGCAAGTACAGAAGGCGGGAACAGTGATTTGAACTTAGTGGAAGAAGGGAAGTTCACTACTGCTTCAAGTGGGCTTTATAAGCCTTTCAACTATGAAGAAGGCGGCAATTTGACAGGTTTCGATATTGAAATCGGAAATGCGCTTGCTGAAGAGATGGGCTTGGAGCCGAATCCGGTGACTACTCCATTCGAAACAATCATTCAGGGCTTGACGACAAACCGTTACGATGCAATTTTGGGATCGATGGCTATTACTGAAGAACGCGCTGAGCAAGTGGCATTTTCGGATCCATACTATTATTCTGGTGGCGTAATCTTCGTCCGTGAAGGAAATACAGAAATTACTTCAGAAGCCGATCTTGAAGGAGCAACAATCGGCGTTGTCGGACAAAGTACGTATGACACAGCTGCACAAAACTACACAGATGACATTCAATACTACAATAGTGATGTTGTTGCATTGCAAGACTTGGAAGTTGAAGGGCGTCTAGATGCTGTTATCACTGCCGATGTAGTAGGATTTGAAGCACAGAACGCAGGCTTGGAAATCGAAATGATCGGTGATCCATTGTGGATTGAACAAGCTGCTGTTGCAGTGCGTCCGGAAGATGAAGCCTTGCTTGAAGCGATCAATGAAGCATTGGCAACTATTGTTGAAAATGGAACATACGATGAAATTTCCCAGAAGTGGTTTGGGCGTAACCTCCTCGATGTAGATCTTGAAGGAATTGAAATTCTCAACTAAACAAGCTGAGATGGGGAGGAGTGGCGTTTATGCCAGAGATATTTGTAACGGTTTATGATGTATTCATGCGAACATACCCTGGATTTTTAGAGGCCACTGTCGTTACACTTCAATTGACAGCAATCGGTGTCATTTTAGGGACAGTCATCGGACTTATTTTTGCGCTGATGAAAATTTCAGGATCGAAAATTTTACAGACGATTGCTAATATCTATATCACAATCATCCGCGGTACGCCGTTGATTGTGCAAATTATGTTTCTATATTTCGGCATCGTCGAAATTTATACAATGTCCAATTTCTGGGCAGGGGCAATTGCGCTCGGTGTCCATAACGGTGCTTATATCGCGGAAATTTTCCGTGGTTCAATACAGGGCATTGACCCAGGGCAACGTGAAGCCAGTATGTCACTCGGGATGGATCGGCGCCAAACAATGAGCCGAATCGTTTTCCCGCAGGCTTTGCGCCGCTCGATTCCGCCGCTTGGCAATCAATTCATCATCACATTGAAAGATTCGTCACTCGTTTATATTATCGGGGTGGCGGAAATCTTCTCACTTGGAAACAGGGAAGCTGCGCAGTCCTACCAACCGTTTGAATCGTTCCTGGTTGTTGCGCTCTATTACCTGGTGCTGGTGATGATCTTCACATTCCTATTGCGTTTGTATGAAAACAAACTCGATGTCGACAGAGCCTAAGGAGGGACTAACATGATCATTGGAGAAAACATTCATAAGTCCTTTGGTGACCTCGAGGTGCTGAAAGGCGTAGATCTTCATGTCAAACCACAGGAAGTTGTTGTACTTGTTGGAGTCAGTGGCTCCGGGAAAAGCACGCTCCTCAGATGCTTCAACTTCCTTGAAATGATTAATGAAGGAAAGATTACGATTGATGGCCATACAGTCAACCCGAAAAAGGATAATTTAACGAAAATCCGTGCTGAAGTAGGCATGGTCTTCCAGCATTTTAACTTGTTTCCTCATAAGACGGTATTAGAGAATGTCATAGAAGCACCGATCACCGTCAAAAAGATGAAAAAAGAAGCTGCCAAAAAACTGGGGATGGAATTGCTGGAAAAAGTAGGCTTGAAAGATAAAGCAGATGTCTATCCAAGCAAGCTTTCCGGCGGACAAAAGCAGCGTGTCGCCATTGCGCGCTCCCTTGCGATGCAGCCGAAAGTCATGCTGTTTGATGAGCCGACTTCAGCGCTCGATCCGGAATTGGTTGGAGAAGTGCTGCAGGTCATGAAGCAGTTGGCTGAAGAAGGGATGACCATGGTCGTGGTTACCCATGAAATGAAATTCGCCAAAGAAGTAGCGGACCGCATCATCATGATTGATGAAGGGAAGATCATCGAATCGGCAGATCCAAAGACTTTCTTTGAAAATCCGCAAAACGAACGGACAAAACAGTTTATTCAACTGGTTGAATAAACGATCCCTCAATAGGTTGAAAATACCAGATAGAAAAGAAGGAGTCGGTTCGAATGAACTGATTCCTTCTTTCTTTTGTTGATTGACGTTTGCTGATCGACAAAACGGTTAAGGTAAAGTATATGAGAGTATTTGAGGAGGCTGAATGGATGAGAATCGAAGAGATCATGACGACTGATGTCGAAACGTGTATGCCTGAATCAACGCTCCAAGAAGTTGCCTCAAAAATGCGGGAAATAAATGTAGGGTCCATCCCGATTTGTGAGGAAGATCGCTTGGTCGGCATCGTTACAGACAGGGATATTGTCATCCGTGCCATAGCTGAGCAAATTCCGAGCGATGCCGCCATAGCTGAAATTCTATCTGCTGAAGTCATTACCGGAACGGTAGACTTAACAATTGAAGAAGCGGCTGAACTGATGGCTGCCCATAAAATCCGTCGGCTGCCCATTGTCGAAAATGATCGCGTAGTTGGCATTGTTTCTTTAGGCGATTTAGCGATAAGAGACGTTTCATCGAATCATTATGCAGAAACCACCATAATTGAAATTTCTGAGTTAGATTAGCAGTAGAATGAAAAAAAGTCCTTTTCTTTTTTTGAACTGCACCTCCATTGTTAGTGGTATCTACCAATGGAGGTGCAGTTCATTTTATAGAAGGGGCTTTTCATGCGTCTATTCTGCTTTTTCAATAGTGGAAGCAGAAACCATCGGCATATTCTCTTCGGCATTGCCTTCATAAATCCCGTCCGCTGTAATGGTATCGCCTACTTCAACGGGTGTTTCCGCCATATTTCGAATATAGATCCGATTTTCCTCGGTCACCATAATAAATGAAGGAAAGGCGATGTCATCTGCCAATTCTTCCACTGTTCCTTGAACAGAAACTCCGGTACCTTCTTCAATAGTTCCCGAAGCCAATTCTTCGAAGCTCACAAATTCCGCATTTTCTGCTTCTTCAGGATCGGTGGGATCCAGTTCTCCTTCTGGAGCGGTTACTTCGGTCTGGCTTTCTTCTGTAACCTCAGGCGCTGTTTCCCCGCAGGCAGATAGCAGTAAAACCAAGCTCAATGGAATAAAGAATCTATACATAACATCACGCTCCTCTATTAATTAAACATTGTTAGTTGAATAATACCCTTTTCAAAAGCTTGCTAACATTAAATAGAATTTGAAAAAAAACCGTCCAGGTAGTATAGTGAAAATCAAATTCATTCTGAAAAGGAGATTTATATGGCCAGAGCTACCAGAAAAATCGAGATTCTTCATGCAGCATCAAAAATTGTCAGTGAGAGGGGCATTTTTAATTTAACCTTAGAAGCAACCGCGATTGAAGCAGGAGTCAGCAAAGGCGGGCTACTTTACCACTTTCCTTCCAAGGAAGCTTTGGTCAAGGGGATGGTAGATCATTTAGCTGAAAATTATCGGGATAAAATTGCCGCCTCGGTTGCTGAATCAGCAAATGATAAAGGGAAATGGATTAAGTCCTATGCAGATGTAACCTTCAATAATCCCTATCCAAATAAAGAAATGCATGCAGGTCTATTAGCAGCCAAAGCGGTAAATTCTGATTTGTTGGATCCGATCAGGACCCTTTACAATGAATGGCAAACTAAAATTGAGCAGGACGGTATTGACCCGGTGAAAGCGACTATAATCCGTTTAGCGACAGATGGAATCTGGTTGTCCGAACTTTTTGATCTTCACCATTTGGGCGAAGAAAGGAAAGAAGAAGTTTATTTGAAATTAAAGAATTGGATAGATGAGTAAAGAGGAATCACGTCATTTAAAAAATGATGTGGTTTTTTTTTAGGCTTTTTCACAGTGCAGTAAAACCTAGAGAGATATAGGATAAATCAGTAAATTATCCAGTCTGCATCAAATTTATATGAGAAATGACCTTGAAACATTACCGTCCGGATGGTACAGTTTAAAACGTGCGAAAAAACAATCAATTATTATATGCATTTGAGAAAAAACATGAATGAGTACATATGCCTAAATTTAATAGGAGAGATAAAATGACACAAAAAGTTTTATTAACAGCAGCAATAACCGGAGCGGGAGACACCACAGCGAAAAATCAACATGTTCCTGTGACGCCAAAAGAAATCGCAGCCTCGGCAATAGAATCAGCAAAAGCTGGCGCAACGGTGGCCCATGTTCATGCACGTGATCCTAAAACGGGCGGCATTAGCCACAGCCTTGAGCATTACCGTGAAATCATTGAGCGCATTCGTGAATCCGAAACGGATGTAATCATCAACATCACCTCTGGAGGAGGTGGAGATTTTATTCCAAATCTCTCAAATCCTTCTACAGGCGGCGAAGGCACAGATATGCAGACGCCTAAAGAACGGCATGAACCGGTTGGCAGCTTACTCCCCGAAATGTGCACATTGGATTGTGGCAGTGTGAACTTTGGCGACATGGTTTACATGAGCCCGACAGATTGGCTGCGTGAACAAGCCAGGCTGATACAAGCAAGCGGCGTAAAACCAGAACTGGAATGCTTCGATACTGGACATCTTCGATTTGCCAAGCAATTGATCGATGAAGGTTTGATCGATGGCGATCCAATGTTCCAATTTTGCCTAGGCATTCCATGGGGGGCGGAGGCAGATGAAGAAACGATGTTGTATATGAAAAACCGTCTTCCTGAAAATGCACAGTGGTCAGCTTTTGGAATCGGCCGCATGCAAATGCCTATCCTTGAAATGGCTGCACAAAATGGTGGAAACGTCCGTGTCGGACTTGAAGATAACCTTTATTTAGGAAAAGGGATTTTTGCGCGCAATGAACAGCTTGTCGACCAAGCGGTGTCAAAATTGCATGCAGCAAATATTGAAGTGATGACTCCCGCAGAAGCACGTATCCACTTTAAACTGAATAATCCTTACGGAGGTAATAGTAATGGAAAATAAAACGGATCAAATTCAAAAAGTTGCTGTTATTGGAACTGGCGTCATCGGAAATGGGTGGATTGCCCGTTTTCTGGCACAAGGATTAGATGTAATCGCATTCGATCCTGCAGAAGGGGCAGAGCAACGGACGCAAAAAGCGATTGATCAAGCATGGCCGTCTTTAGTGAAAATAGGATTGGCGGTTGGAGCAGACCAGAACCGTCTGACATTTGTGCCGACCATCGAAGAGGCAGTCAGCGACGCGGATCTAATTCAAGAAAATGTCCCGGAACGGGAAGAGTTAAAAAAATCTGTACTGGTCAGCATCGATGCATATGCAAAACCAAAAGCTATCATTGGGTCGAGTACATCAGGCATTATGCCAAGTACGTTGCAAGAAGGACTCAAGCATCCTGAACGATTGATTGTAGCTCACCCTTTTAATCCTGTGTATATTTTGCCGCTGGTTGAACTGGTTGCCGGCAAGCAAACCGATGCAGCTGTCATGCAACGTGCCAAGAGCTTTTATGCCAGTGTAGAAATGAAACCGTTGGTCATCCAAAAAGAAATCGAAGGCCATTTGGCTGACCGATTGATGGAGGCTTTATGGCGCGAAGCATTGCATCTGGTGAATGATGGGGTTGCGACAACTGAAGAAGTGGATGCGGCTATTATTTACGGGGCTGGACTTCGCTGGGCGCAGATGGGACCGTTTCTGACCTTCCATCTTGCCGGTGGAGAAAAAGGAATGCGCCACATGCTTGAACAATTTGGGCCGACATTGAAGTTGCCGTGGACCAAATTGGAAGCACCTGAACTTACGGATGAATTGAAAGAAAAAGTAATTACCGGCTGTGAGACGCATGCAGGAGATACAACAATCGCTGAAATGGAAGAAAAACGCAACGCCTTTTTGGTCGAACTACTGGATTTGGTGGAATCGTATTGGCCCGAAACTACGGCAACAGAAAAAAAGCTTGTCAAAAAATAAAAAGTTGAAAGGAGATTGGCAAAATGGCTCAATCATCTTTTATACATGAAGTACAGGTTGGCAACGAATGGGTTGATTACAACGGCCATATGAATGATGCGGCTTACGCAAAAGTATTCAGTCAGGCAGCAGATAGTTTTATCGATTCTCTAGGCCTTACTGAAACTGCCAGATCTCGTTACAACTACACAATTTTCACACTCGAAACTCACCTATGCTACTTGAAAGAAGTACATGAACATGAAAGGCTGGCCATTGAATTCAGGTTACTGGATAGCGATGCCAAAAGACTGCATAACTTCCTTTCAATGACGAATTCCGCTGGGGAGCTGGTTGCAACCAGTGAACAAATGTGGATGGGCATGGATACAATCAAAAACAAGCCAGCATCTTTTCCGCAAGAAGTGGCTGAAACAATAGAAGCGCTTAGCATAGTGCATAAAAAGCTGCCGATGCCAAAACAAGCAGGCAGAAGAATCGGCTTTTAACGATCATCTGCGCAGTAAATTGAGGAGTATGTCTATGAAAAAGATAGAAGTGAATAACTTAACCAAAATTTTTGGGTCTCATCCACAACAGGGATTGAAGAGGCTTATAGATGGCGAACAAAAAGAAAATATCTTGGCGGAGACTGGAATGACAGTAGGGGTCAACCAAGCCTCCTTTTCGGTAGAAGCTGGGGAGTTTTTCGTTATTATGGGGCTTTCTGGAAGCGGGAAGTCAACTTTGATCCGCCTGGTGAACCGGTTGATTGAGCCGACTTCGGGTGAAGTGCTGATCGATGGCCAGAACATTGTCGAGATGGGAAAAAATGAATTGATTGAAACGAGACGGAAAAAGTTGGGGATGGTATTTCAGCAGTTTGGATTATTTCCGCACCGGACTGTTTTGCAGAATGTTGCCTACGGGCTCGAAATTCAAGGGGTCAAAAAAGAGGAGCGCAACAAACGTGCCCAGCAATCCATCGAGGACGTTGGCTTGCACGGGTACGAAAACAGTTACCCTAAGGAGTTAAGCGGAGGAATGCAGCAGCGTGTAGGTCTTGCACGCGCGTTGGCCAATGATTCGGACATTCTTCTGATGGATGAAGCATTTAGTGCACTTGATCCATTGATTCGCAAAGAAATGCAGGATGAACTGTTGAACCTGCAAAACAAATTAGGGAAAACGATCTTGTTCATCACACATGACTTGGATGAAGCACTGAAACTTGGAGACCGCATCGCCATAATGAAAAACGGTGAAATCGTTCAAGTGGGCACAGCCGATGAAATCTTGGAAAATCCAGCGAATGAATACGTTTCAAACTTCGTCAAAGATGTAGACCGCTCAAAAGTACTGATGGCTTCACATGTCATGAAGAAACCCGCTGTACATATGGCAGATAAAAGCGGAGCTTTAGCAGCTGTTCGGAAAATGGAAGAAGTAGGCGCTTCAAGCATATTTGTAGTCGACAAAGACAATAACTTCAAAGGCTTGCTGACGATTGATAATGCTATTAGTGCATATAAATCAAGCTTGCCAATCGAAAATGTGTTGATTGAAGATATTCATGAAATTTCTCCAGAAACCCCTTTAAATGACCTTTTTAGTGTAGCTGTAGAAGCGAAATATCCACTTGCAGTAGTAGAAAATGGGAAGTTGCTTGGAATCGTCTCACGTGTTTCCATACTTTCCGGCTTAGTTTTAGGGAAAAAAGAGGTGACTACGCCATGAATTATTTTACACTTCCTTTAGAAGAATGGACGAACCGTTTTGTAGACGATTGGCTCCTGCCCGTCACTGGTGAATTTTTTGACAGTATAAGTGAAGGCCTCCGAACTTTTGTAGACGGGGTGACAGACTTAATGATTGCCACTCCTCCAGTATTGCTGGTGCTGATTTTAATCATCATTGCCTGGAAGTTTTCGGGGAAAGGGCTGGCGCTGTTTGCGCTATTAGGGAGCCTTTATCTGGGATCTGTCGATTTGTGGGAAGCTGCGATGCAGACCGTGGCAATTGTTATCGTGTCTACGCTGATTTCTATAATTATCGGGATTCCGCTTGGCATCTTGGCGGCTACCAATAAAACGATGGCCACTCTTGTCCGGCCAATCTTGGACTTTATGCAGACACTGCCAAGTTTTGTTTATTTGATACCGGCTATTCTTTTATTTGGCCTTGGAAACGTTCCGGCCGTCATTGCTACTTTCGTATTTGCAACACCGCCGGCTGTTCGTATGACGACACTTGGGATCCAACAAGTGCCTGCGGATGTGGTCGAAGCATCAAAAGCTTTTGGGTCAACCAAATGGCAGCTGTTGTATAAAGTGCAGTTGCCTTTAGCGTTGCCCTCCATTATGGCAGGGATTAATCAGACGATGATGCTTGCACTGTCGATGGCGGTCATTGCATCGATGATTGGAGCGCCAGGTTTGGGCTCTGTAGTATTAGAAGGGATTTCTACGGTAAATGTTGGCCTTGGCCTAACAGGCGGTTTAGGAATCGTTGTACTGGCTATTATCATGGACCGAATTACCCAAGGGCTGGTTCGGAACAATAAAAAATAAAACAAAAGGGGAAATGAAAAATGAAAAAGTTTTTATTCTTTTCAATAATTGCATTGATGGTTGCTGTTTTGGCGGCTTGTGGTTCTGATACTGAAGAAACAGAGGAAGGCACTGCTGGTGCTGAACAGCAAACGATCACATTTGGCGTGACACCATGGACAAGTACTGTACCCCCTACAAAAATTGCAGGGTTAATTTTGCAGGACATGGGTTATGAAGTAGTCGAGACCAAAGCAGATGCTGGAAGTGTTTATACTGGCTTGTCTCGTGGAGATCTTGACGTATTTATGGATGCTTGGGTACCGATGCACCAAAATTACTTGGATAAATACGAAGGCGACATTGAAAGCACTTCTGTAAGCTATCCGGAAGCAGAAACTGGCTGGACAGTACCGACATATATGGAAGACATCAATTCTCTTGAAGATTTGGAAGGACGCGAAGATGAATTCAATAATGAATTTTATGGCATTGAAGCAGGAGCAGGCGCTACAATAGAAAGCGACGAAATCATTGAGGCTTACGGATTTGATATGGCGCAAGTAAGTTCTTCAGAAGGCGGAATGCTTGCTCAAGCCCAGAAAATGATTGACCAGGAAGAACCGGTTATTTTTTATGGCTGGAGACCTCATACGATGTTCAATAAGTTTGATTTGAAAGTATTGACTAATGAACAAGGGTTCTTTGAAACTTCTTCTGTTGAGGTGATTACAAACACTGAATTGAAAGAAAATGCGCCAAAAGCTTATGAATTTTTTAGCAACTGGAGTATTTCAATTGATGATGTAGAAGAAATGATTGTGAAGATTGAAGAAGGTGGAGATCCTGAAGAAGTTGCTCAGGAATGGATCGATAATAATCAGGATAAAGTTGATGAAATGACAGGCGAATAATCAATATCGAGTACATTGCCCATTGTTTACACAATGGGCAATGTACTTTTTCTTTTCTTTTGAAGTCCCCGGGTGTATGGTTTGGGAAAGGGATGAGGTGATCTGATGGAATTGATTGAAACGCCAAATGCATTGGGAGAAAAAAACAAGCATGTCCAAAAAGCTTTAAGTTTCGGCAATACTAAAGTCGTTAATATACAATTGCAGGCAGGCGAAAAGATTGCAGAACACGACTCGGCGGCAGATGTCATCATTATCGTACGGAGCGGGAAAGTTTCATTTGATGTACAAGGGCAAACGGTGGAAGTATCACCTGAAAACATTTTGCATATGGATCCAAAAGAAAAACACAGCCTGACCGCAATCGAGCCAAGTGATCTATTGGTTCTTCAAATTACCCCATGAAAAAAAGCTCACGCTGAGAAAGCGTGAGCTTTTTTTCATGGGGTTGAGATTCGGGTTAGTTTCTGCTTTTAGGTTAGCATCTTCTTTTAGGCGCTTCCGCTTTTCTGTGTGTCCAGCTTCAGCGATCAGCCCCTCGGGGTCATAAGTCACGTCGACTATGCGGCAAAAAAACGCCGCTTCGCCAACGCGCCTTATGCCTGTCGGGTCTTAACGATCGCTTCCGCTTTTCTTGGGGTCCAGCTTCAGCGATCAGCCCCTCGGGGTCATAAGTCACGTCGACTATGCGGCAAAAAATCGCCGCTTCGCCACCGCGCCTTATGCCTGTCGGGTCTTAACGATCGCTTCCGCTTTTCTTGTTGTCCAGCCTCCAGCTGTCAGCCAGCCCCTCGAGTCGCTTCAACCTTTCCAGCAATGGCAAAGAATGCCATTACCGGCAAGTCTTCCAGCGCTTGTCGGGGCTAGACGGCAGCCTCCACTTTTCTAGTTGTCCAGCTCCAACGGCCAGCTCCTCGGGTCATAAGCCACTCTGGCTTCCAGTTGCAAGTGCCTAGCTCTTCGGGTCATAACTCAACCCAGCTGTGCGGCAAAGAACGCCACCCTGCTGGTCCGCCTTATGCCGGTCAGAGCTGAACAGGCACTTTCACTTTTTGTGCTGTGCGGCTGTAAACATGCCACTTCGCCAGATCGTCTTATGCCTGTCGGAGCTGAGCGGCCGTTTCCGCTTTTCTAGTCACCACTCAAATTCCTCTGGATATTCTGCTTTTATATTGATTTCGTGAATCGGTTTTTTATGGGGAGTAGCGGCGGCAAGGACCTGGTTGCGGAAGGCTGCGTAATCCTGGTCCTGCACCGCGATCTTCATGGCGATTGCCGACAGGCTTTGCTCACGTTGCTCTTTGGTCATGGCGATGTACTTCAAGTTTAAAAAGTCTACATACTGGATTGCGTAATCATTCACTGTAACCGGCTGATTGAAGGCTTTTACGATCAGTTCGTATTCTTCTTGCGGGACATGTCCCTGCAGGCAGTCGAGCACTAAAGACTGAAAACGGGAAATGACCGGCAAGTGGACATCCCAAAGAGGGAATTGTTTGTCTTCCTGATAAAATTTGATGAAATCCTTCAAGGCGATGGCAGTGTATATCAATTCCGGCCACAGCACTTCGACAGAAAAGTAGATATTCTTATCGGGTGCGATAAATCCATGCTGTTTCATCGTATGTTCGTGCAGGCCATTGAATACGAAATCCACGTTGCGATCTCCTTGGGCAGCATGGCGAATTTCGAAGGAAAGGCCCAGGATTCGCATCCGCGATCCTTCATAGCCATAATACTGATCTTCCTGTCCGATGACTCTGTATATCGCCTGGTTCAGTTCGTCCAAGTCGAAATAATCGCCGCTGATTTTAACACCTGTATGGTTCGGCGTGCTTTTCATAGTCAGCATATCTGTATCCTCCTCAACGTTTTGGTGTGTAATCGAGTTTGGCGAACAGTTCACTGCGTTCGGCTTCCGTCAAATCGCGCCATTCACCGACAGCTAAGTCACCAAGCAGGATGTTCATAATCCGGACCCTCTGTAAAGCCCGGACTTCATAGCCTAACGCTGTACACATTCGTCGGATTTGGCGGTTCAATCCCTGACGTATGGTCAGTTTGAAGGTGTAGGTGGACAATTTATCAGCTTTGGCGGGAAGTGTTTTCGTATCGAGTATTTCAACGCCTTCCTCCATCTTCGCTATAAAGGATTCCGTGATTGGCATATCAACTTTGACGATGTATTCCTTCTCATGCTCATTTTCAGCGCGCAGAATTTCATTGACGATATCCCCGTCATTGGTCAATAGGATGAGCCCTTCCGAATCTTTATCGAGGCGCCCTACGTGAAAGATGCGTTCTGGATGGTTGACGAAATCGACGATGTTTCCTTCGATATGCCGTTCGGTCGTGCTGGTGATGCCGACCGGTTTGTTCAATGCCAAGTAGACATATTGTTGCTTCGGCTGTTCGATGATCTTGCCATCGACGCGTACTTCGTCTCCCGCTTCGACTTTACTGCCGAGTTCGGCCGGGGTGCCATTGATGGTGACGCGTCCTGCGTCGATGAACTTATCGGCTCCGCGCCGTGAAGTGATTCCTGTTTCGCTTAAAAATTTATTGATTCGCATAATGAATTCCTTTCAGTTCTGTATTTCCTAGTCTCGCTCTCATTATACATGAACTCTGGAGGCGAATAAAAAAATTCGGAGTTTCACAGTTGCAATTTTTAGATTAGTTTGACAATATAGAAGGGAAGCTGTTATTGATGCGCCGAGGGGTATTTGGAATAATGTAAGCGTGTACATAGCAGAAAAACGAGTAAAGGGGAGAAATGGGAATGGTCTATGCAATGCCAAACACAGAAGGTTCAAAAGTTACGTTTAAAGATAAGTATGAGAACTTTATAAACGGAGAGTGGAAAGCACCGGTCAAAGGGCAATACTTTGAGAATGTTTCACCGGTAACAGGCAAGAAGTTTACCGAAATCGCCCGCTCAACGGCTGAAGATGTTGAACTGGCCCTTGATGCAGCACATGCAGCAAAAGATGCTTGGGGAAAAACTTCAGTAACTGAACGTGCCAATGCGCTGTTGAAAATTGCAGATCGTATGGAGCAGAACCTGGAGATGCTGGCTGTTGCTGAAACATGGGACAACGGGAAGGCAGTCCGGGAGACATTGAATGCCGATCTGCCATTGGCGATTGACCATTTCCGCTATTTCGCTGGAGCAATCCGTGCGCAGGAAGGGTCGCTGAGCCAAATCGATAACGATACAGTAGCTTACCATTTCCACGAGCCACTTGGAGTGGTCGGACAGATCATTCCTTGGAATTTTCCGATTTTGATGGCTGTCTGGAAACTGGCTCCGGCTCTTGCTGCCGGTAACTGTGTCGTCTTGAAGCCTGCTGAGCAGACGCCTGCAAGTATCCTGGTGCTGGCTGAACTGATCGGCGATATCCTGCCTCCTGGTGTACTGAACATCGTCAACGGATTCGGTCTTGAAACAGGCAAGCCGCTTGCTTCCAGCCCGCGTATCAGCAAAGTGGCGTTTACAGGCGAAACGACTACAGGACGTATGATCATGCAATACGCTTCACAAAACCTGATTCCCGTAACACTGGAATTGGGCGGAAAATCACCGAATATCTTCTTTAAAGATGTTATGGACCAAGACGATGCGTTCCTTGATAAAGCAGTTGAAGGGTTTGTCATGTTCGCCTTGAACCAAGGGGAAGTTTGCACATGCCCATCGCGTGTGCTGATTCATGAAGACATCTACGACGAGTTCATGGAACGTGCAATAAAGCGCGTGGAAGCAATCAAGACAGGCAACCCGCTGGACCCAGAGACGATGATGGGAGCGCAGGCTTCCACTGAACAAATGGAAAAGATCCAATCCTATTTGGATATCGGCAAACAGGAAGGCGCTAAAGTTCTTGCTGGCGGCGACCGCAATCATTTGGACGGTGAGCTGTCTGAAGGCTTCTATATCCAGCCGACAGTCTTCGAAGGCCACAACAAGATGCGGATTTTCCAGGAAGAGATTTTTGGGCCTGTTGTATCGGTGACAACTTTCAAAACGAAAGAAGAAGCGCTCGAAATTGCGAATGACACCCTCTATGGACTAGGTGCAGGAATTTGGACGCGTGACACCAACACGGCTTACCGCTTCGGACGTGGCATCCAGGCAGGGCGTGTTTGGACGAACTGTTACCACCAGTACCCGGCTCACGCTGCATTCGGCGGATACAAAATGTCCGGCTTTGGCCGTGAAAACCATTTGATGATGCTCAACCATTACCAGCAGACGAAAAACATGCTGGTCAGCTACAGCGAAGACAAACAAGGATTCTTTTGATCCTGGGGCATAGCCCCTTGGAATTTTAAGATCCACCAGAAAGTAGGGATAGCAATGGTCGAACGCGTAATTGCGACAGATGCTGCTATTGAATTGATCGAATTGCTGAAAGAAAAGCATGGGCCGGTCATGTTCCATCAATCAGGGGGATGCTGTGATGGCAGTTCACCGATGTGTTATCCGGAAGGGGACTTGTTCATCGGAGATCAGGATATTCTGATGGGGGTTATCGGTGACAGTAAGTTCTATATGCATAAAAACCAATTCGATTACTGGAGCCACACGCAGTTGATTATTGACGTCGTGCCAGGGCGAGGCGGAATGTTTTCTTTGGAAGGAGTGGAAGGCAAGCGGTTTTTGACAAGATCGAGGGCCTTCACCGCTGAAGAAACGAAAGAATTGCAGGAGCAGATTTAAACGGAACCAGATGCCTAGGCATCTGGTTTTTTTATTGTCCATTCATGCTGTAAATATGCTGAAAACCTTTATAAAACAAGGGGTGATGATAGAATTCATGCTGTAAAAATGGTATAATTTCAGCATGAAAGGTGGTCATCCAGTTGACGAAATTAGTGAACCGAGTTTCCCACGAACAAGCCAATCACGCGATTTCCTGCGCATCCCATTCTCTGATTACAGAAGGATTCGATGTAACCAATGAGGATGAGAACTTCGTTCGGTCGGTATTGACTGGTGAACGGACGGAAGCCCAATTCCATCAGGCCATCAAAAAGAAGTTCGATGTCTAAGTACCAGCATGCCTCGATGTATTGCTACCCCGGAACCGATGTATTGATCAATTTGTTTGATGTACAGGATGAAGAAAAACTAAAGAAGTTAGAGAAAGTATACTCTCTGCTCCGACTTTCTGAACTCCAAATAAACGAACCGGCAGACCCTTTGGACGTTAAAGCTTTTTTAGCCATTCATCGATATCTGCTTCAGGATGTCTACCCGTTTGCTGGGGAGTTGCGGAAAGAGATGATTTCCAAAGGTTCGTCTGCTTTTGCCCATCCCAAACACATCGAGGAGCAGCTGCTGAAAATTTTCAATGAATTGAAAGCAGAAAACTACTTGAAGAATTTGCCGCGAGATCAGTTGATTTCACGGCTTGCTTATTTTTTGTCTGAATTGAATGCTCTTCATCCTTTTCGGGAAGGCAATGGGCGCAGTATCCGTGAATTCGCGCGTCAGTTACTGCTGAATGCCGGCTACCGGCTGGATTGGGAAAAAGTGCTGGAGCCTGCAGAGATTATCAATGCATTTGTCGATTCGTTCAATAAGGACACTAATCGTCTGGAAAAGCTGTTGGATGAAATAATCACTCCCTGAAAAATGCCAGCTGCTCGGAGAGCGCTGGCATTTTCTGCGCTTTATGATGCAGGATGCTTGCGCAGCCATTCGATTCCGAATTCAACAAGGGGTTTCATTTCTACAAGCCGGGTCTGGGCTTGCCCTAAAAGACCTTCAGAAATGTCGCCGGGAAAAGCTTTGGCGATTTCGGGGAAACGGTCCGAATCCATTTCCACACAATCATAAGTCTGCCAAACCCGTTTTCCATCCTTTAAGATCGCAGCTCCCTGTGGGGAAGTGGCACGGTTTTCCTGGACAAATTCAGCATAGTGAAGTGCCGTACACGAATCAAAGCCGACACCGATCAGCAGGATCTTCACCTTGGCCTGCATCATTTTTGCGAGCGGCGATTGTTTGCCGAAGGAATCATCAATCGGCTGTTCACTCATCCAGTGGGCTGCCTGACTCCCCCAGGCCATAAAGGAGTGAGAGGGATGAGGACTCCGAATGGTCGCGGGATGGCGATGGAAGCATTCTGCAATTTTGCCCATGCCACGCATCCCGCTTAAGTGGGGATCGAAAGCAGGGAGCTGTTCACGGATTGGCTGATGCCAATTTTCCGGAACCGGTGGCTCCATCCAATACACGGGGTCTGAGTTGTCCGCAGACTGGGCGGGCATGATTAAGGTGCCTGCTTCCATGATGGTTTCTATTAAAGCTTCTACGACCGCTTGAGCGCCTCCAGCGATCCACCCCATGGACTTCAGCGAGGAGTGGACCATCACTGCGTCTCCGGCTTCAATACCAAGTTGTTGAAGCTGCTGCTTTAAGGTTTCTTTCGACTGGAATTGAGGCGTGTTTAAAATATTCAATAACTCTGACATAAAGTATCCCTCCGATTTCACTATATTATAAAGGAAAGCCTGCAATTTTGGGAAACCATTGTCAGCAAGGCAATAGAGGAAGGAATGATCAAAATGGAAGCAAAGCCGATGAAAGAATCCAGAACAATCCAGACAAAATTGGTGCTCCCGCCGGACACCAATCATATGGATTCCATCTTTGGAGGAAAAGTATTAGCCTATATCGATGAAATTGCAGGAATTACAGCAATGAAGCATGCGCGTCGCCAAGTAGTGGTGACAGCATCAATCGATTCAGTGGATTTCCTGTCTTCAGCAAGGGTCGGAGATGTATTGGAACTTGAAGCGAATGTCACTTCAACTGGCCGGACGTCGATGGAAGTCTATGTTCGAGTCAAATCCAAGAACCTGCAAACAGGTGAAGAAAAGCTGACGACGGAATCGTTTTTGACGATGGTGGCGATGGGAGACGACGGCAAGCCGACCCCAGTACCGCCTGTTCTGCCGGAATCACCTGGCGAAAAACTGTTTTTCGAATCAGCACCTGCCAGACGTGAACATCGGAAAATGCGTGTGAAAACACCAAGATAACAGTAAAAGGTGCCTGGAGGAATCCAGGCACCTTTTGTATCGGCAATTATTAACTGAACGATTCATGTTCTGATTTAACATTTGTCAGCGTATTGCCGGGTTCACTGCTGATGACTGACATGCTGCCATCCGTTTCAAGGACAACTGCTTTCACTTTCTCAGTAGAGCCGAATCCAGTGTTGCGGATCGCCTGCAGGATTTCAATTTCTTTAATGCGTTCCTTTTTCATGGCGTTTCTCAAAAATTGTCCGTCTAAAAATAACAGCCGGGGTTCAGACTTGATGACGTTATTGAACCATTGGGAATGAACAGCAAGAAGAGTGAACAAATACTGCATAAAAATTAATAATGTAAATGCAGTCAGCCCTTCAAGAAGACTGACATCTTTGCTTAATAAAATTGTGGCCAATGTCGAACCCAAAGCCACAGTTACAACCAAATCAAACGCGTTTAATTTAGTGAGTGTGCGTTTGCCTGAAACCCGAAGAAAAATCACTAATCCTACATAGGCCAAAAAGCCGACTGTAACAATCCGGATGAAGCTGTCTAAAGTAATTTCAAACATCTTATTCCTCCTTTCCTTCAAAAAAATAATAAAATTATCCACATGTTGATAAGTTTTATTTATGCAAGAATATCAACAAAATTCAAACATCTTATCCACATAACACACACAAACGGAGCATTAATTGTGTATAAGAATGAATATGTGGAAATTTTTAAGAGTAAATTCAAATTTTCAAGAAATATTCCTGTACTATTCATGTTTCCCTCTATAGTTATCAACAAACGCCTCATACAGAGATTGACTGTTTATTTGGGTTTATTTTTCCGCAAAGGGAATAGTAGGGATAATCAGGTTTGGGTTAGGGGCGATTGGAAATGGGATCTTTCTTGAACTTGCTCCGTTATTTGGGTTTGGTGGTTTTTGCTGTAGGCATCATTTAATCTTTGCTGACATTGGCCAATTGGCTATTCGGGGTGACCGATGTTTCATGGCTCCACTTTTATTTTATCCGACTGTATTTGTTTCTAGTGGTTTCAGGAATTCTGTTGTATATCCTCATCACCTTCCGCAGAAAAAGACGACGAAAAAAAGGAGTAGCCGCGGCTACTCCTTTTTGGTGGTTCACCAGCTATTGGGGGATAAAAAACCCACAGGCTGAGTGAATCCTATTTTTTTGCCAGTAATTCTTCGAAATAAGCACTGAATTCTTTTGAACGCTTCAAAATTGTACTTGAAGAGACGCCGAATTTTTCGCTTAGGTCTTTTGCAGAAAGCATTGGGCCTTTAACGAGCTCGTGATCCTGCAGGAATCTCCAATACCCGGCTACAAGAGCTTCGGGTTTTTGGACGGTTGGCTGCTGGCTGACAAGATAGCTGTTCAGGATGCTTGTGATGTTGCTGACTGTCTCTTCGTCGAAATCAGCCTGCTCGATATGCTTATCGAGTTCAGCCATAACAGAATCGTGTTCTGGAGAAAGCTGGATGCTTTCTTCTACGCTGCCAGTCGAATATTTAACGATTTGTTCAACAACCGCTAAGTAATTGTCGCGAAGGTAGCTTTCATCCTGTGAAGCATTTTCAGACGTGATTTGTGCTTTCAACTGCTCGAAGAACGGCTTGAACTCACCGACAACGGTCAAATAACCGTTTAGGAACAATACGCCATTATCGCCGACGCGGGAGTCCGGAAGAAGGATTGCAAGCAAGCCTTGTCCGTTTTCCATGTCAGTTGGCGGTTGATCAGCCATTTCAAGCGTCTCGCCTGTAAAGATATCTGTAAACTGAGCCGTTTCTGTATCGCCTTTGACATATTGTCCAAGGAATACTTTTACGTCGTTCCAGTTTTCCAGCACTTCTTTAGTTGAAGGGCGCTGGGAAAGGTCAATTTGTTTTGCCAAGAATTCTTCCCATAGCTCTGGTTTTTTCATGAACAGGAAATTCTCGATAACAAATGCCTGTGCATCGTTTTCAGCCATTGATTGCATTAAACGTGGCTGCCATGCTTGTTGAAGTTCACGGAATTCGGCAAGTTGCTCCTGATTCGGATTTTCCGAGAAGAACTGCTGGCGTACTTTGAACAGTTCCTCATTCACCAAATCATTAATGGAGACAGTTTGCTGTTTTCCGTGACATTTTTTGTATTTTTTGCCGCTGCCGCATGGGCATGGATCATTTCTTCCTACCATTCATAATCACCTACATTTTTTATTGAGTGTAACATAAAATTGCGCCGCCCTCAAAAGTCTGACGATTCAGACGTCGATAGACCCTGGAAAATAAGCTCCAAACTTGATGATGGCGTATGAAAAAATTAAAGCTTCTTTTAGCTTTTAAAGAGCCATTCCTGATTTTTGGCGGGATCTGTTGGATGTCAATTACCAAAAGTATGCATAAAGCTGAAGGCGTATTATAATAAAAAGTAAAAGCATGGGCAGGAGGGGACAATGTGTATGGAGATCCGGTAAAAGAATCTGTTTCCTGGATGCGTGTAATCTTTTTGACAGTGCTTATTGTCCTCATGTCGAGGCATTTCCTGTTTGAGCCGGTAGCCGTTCATGGTGAATCAATGATGCCTACGTTTGAAGACGATGACAAAGTAATGCTGGTTAAGGTTTATACCATAGAAAATTTTGATATGATCGTTTTCACTGCGCCTACTGGAGTGAATTTCATCAAGCGTGTAATCGGTATTCCGGGTGATCGCATTTCCATGAAAGACGATCGATTATATGTGAACGGCCAGGCTGTAGCTGAGCCTTATTTGGATAAGAACCGTAAATTGGCCGAACAGCAGGGCTTCTCTCGGTTAACCGAGGATTTCCAGGAATTCACTGTGCCTGCCGAATCCTATTATGTATTGGGAGATAACCGTTTAAACAGCATGGATTCAAGGGTTTTAGGATTTATTTCTAAAGACTCCATCATTGGAGAAGTGAAAATCCGATTATCTCCTCTCGATCATATCGGGATTGTGGAATGATGGAGAATGCTCGATTGCTCCAAAATCGAAAAAAGACAGCTGTCTAAGTGTGTAGACAAAAGAATATTTATGTCATTCCAAGATTGAATACTCATTTCATCGTATTCATACCGGATCCTGTATTTTAGACGGACACTTTTCACGAACGAAGCAACAAAGCGATAAAGGAGAACATCTTTGCCCTTCACCGACTTTCATTCTTCTAAGCGTCATTAAACAACTAACCAGGATATGGAACAAACCAGCGGAGACTCCCGCGGGATAGCGATGTGCCGAAATCCACTCGGGCGTTTAGCCCGAGTTAGTTCGGCGCAAGCCCGTAGGAACGCGGAGCTGGTTTGTGGAATATCCATAGTAGATTTTTTTCTGTTATAAATTATTTGTTCAACTTGCATCAAAAAAGACAGCTGCCCGAAAAAAGGGAAGCTGTCTTTTTGAGTTAAAATAGGTTCAATTTTTCAATGCGGTTTATCGCTTCGGTGATACGGGTTTCATCAACCAATAATCCAACGCGGACAAATCCTTCTCCGCCAGCACCGAACCCGCTGCCTGCAGCAACTGAAATATCCGCTTTTTCAAGTAGGAAATCAGCGAACTCGACACTGGTAAAGCCTTCTGGAACCGGCAGCCAGGCGAAAAAAGAGCCTTGAGGCGCTTCGATTTCCCAGCCGATGCGCGAACATTCCTTGACCAGGACATCGCGGCGTTTTTCATAGAGAGCCACTAAGTCATCCACACATTGCTGATCAGCACTTAAAGCTTCGGCGGCAGCCAACTGGACGGCGGGAAACAGACCGGCGAATAGATGGTCCTGGATCAGGTTCAGGGCTTCGATCATTTTCGAATGTCCGACAGCAAATCCAATGCGCCAGCCGGCCATATTGTACGTTTTAGATAAAGTATACATCTCGATGCCGACTTCTTTGGCCCCTTCGGATTGCAGGAAGCTCACCGGTTTCTTTCCTTCGAAACCAACTGCGCCATAAGCGAAATCATGGACGACGGCAATGCCGTTGTCTTTTGCAAAAGCGACAGTCTCATCAAAGAAGTCTTTATTGGCCACTGCGCCTGTCGGATTGTTCGGGTAGTTCAAATACATCAGCTTAGCTTGCGAGCGAACAGATTCAGGCACTTCACTGTAATCCGGTAAATAGCCATTTTCTGGATTGAGCCGCATCAGTTTATAGTCGATATCGGCGAGTGGAGCCCCGGACAGGTAATCCGGATAGCCAGGGTCCGGCAGCAGCAGGAGATCCTGTGGATTCAACAAGGCCAGTGGCAATTCGACAAGCCCGATTTTTGTTCCAGCCAGAATGGCTACTTCAAGGTCAGGGTCGATGTCCACGCCGTATTCGCGTTTGTAGAAATCCACTGCAGCCTGGCGCAGCTCGGAAATGCCGCGAAAAGGGGAATACTTATGTGTTTTTGGATCAGCCGCTGCGGTTTGCAGTGCCTTGATGATATGGTCGGGCGTCGGCTGGTCAGGATTGCCCTGGCCAAGGTTTATGACGTCGCGTCCTTCGGCGATGGCTTTACTCGTTTTAGCAACCAATGAAGCAAAAAATTGTGTAGGCAGGTTTTGCAGGCGATTTGAAAATTCCATATAATTCTCCTTGTTTTCGAAATAATTGCACATCTACCCCAAATCTTATAGAGTTGTAGGTAACTTGTCTAGTGGAGGAGAAACATATGAAAATTGCATGCGTTCAGATGGATATCGCTTTTGGAGAACCGGAACTGAATTATCAACGGGTCATGGACTATTTAAAGGAAGCGGCCGAAGGTGGAGCGGAAACGATTGTCCTGCCCGAAATGTGGAATACGGGATACGCATTGACAGAGCTTGATACACTTGCAGACAGCACGAACCGGACCGTGGAGTTGCTGAAGAGTTTTGCGAAAGAACACAAGGTCAATATTGTCGGTGGATCTGTTTCGACGAAAAAGAACGGTGGTTTCTATAACACGATGTATGTCGTCGACAAAAATGGAGAGCTTATTTCGGAATATGATAAAGCGCATCGCTTTTGCTTGATGGATGAGCATATCCATCTTGAAGAAGGAGATTCACTGGGTACATTCGAGTTGGAAAATACCGTTTACGGCGGAGTCATTTGCTACGATATCCGTTTCCCTGAATGGATTCGCGCGCAGGCACTGAATGGTGCAAAATTAGTTTTTGTATCAGCTGAATGGCCGGAGGCACGAATTGATCATTGGCGCATCCTGCTGCAGGCGCGAGCGATCGAGAACCAATGCTTTATTGTGGCAGTAAACCGCATCGGCAGCGATCCAAACAACGAGTTTGGGGGAAGCACGATGGCAATTGCTCCATGGGGAGAAGTCCGTCTCGACATGAAAAAAGATGAAGGCGTCGCTTATATCGATATCGATTTGGATGAAGTGGAAGAAGTCCGGAAGCGAATACCGGTTTTTGAAGACCGCCGCGATAAATTGTACGAAAAATTCAAAAAGTAGATTGACACTCGTAATTAATGCCTGTAACATAAAATTTAATCAAATAACGTAAACTTATCAAGAGAGACTGAGGGATAGGCCCTATGACGTCCGGCAACCCCCGATTGGGAAGGTGCCAAATCCAACGGAACATGCAAATGTTCTGGAAGATAAGTCGAGAAACTAAAATTTTCGATGTCTCTTTCTTGATGAAAGAGGCATCTTTTTATTGCCGGGAGGACGCTATGATACAGATTGAGAAATTGACGAAGACCTACACAACTAAGCATGGCACAATCACCGGAGTGGACAATGTATCATTGGATATCGGAAAAGGCGAGATTTTCGGGATCGTCGGCTATTCAGGTGCCGGAAAAAGCTCGCTGATCCGATGCATCAACCTGCTGGAACGGCCGACCTCTGGCAGTGTGACGGTAGATGGCAACGATTTAACCCAACTGAACGGAGATCAGCTGAGAAAAGCCCGGTTGAAAATCGGCATGATTTTCCAGCATTTTTATCTGATCAGCCAAAAGACGGTTTACGACAATATCGCTTTTGCGCTTCGCGCAGCAGGAACTCCTGCAAAAAACATTAAAACGCGGGTGGAAGAGCTGCTCGAAATGGTCGGTTTATCCGACAAGCGGGATGTTTATCCGGCACAATTGAGCGGCGGGCAAAAACAGCGCGTCGGCATCGCACGGGCACTTGCCAACAATCCGGCCGTTCTGCTGTGCGATGAAGCTACCTCCGCCCTTGACCCGAATACGACTTTATCTATTTTGCGTTTGTTGAAAGACATCAACCGTAAATTGGATATCACGATTGTCCTCATCACGCATGAAATGAATGTCGTCAAGGAAATCTGTGACCGCATGGCCGTCATGCAAGGGGGACGCGTCATCGAAGAAGGCCAGGTATATGATATTTTTGCAGATCCACAAAAGGAATTGACCAAGGAATTCATATCCAGTGTCGTATCGTTCAATGTACCAGAGCATATTTTGAGCGAATTTACAGGCACACTGGTGAAAGTGCTGTTCAAAGGCGGCGTGGCAGGAGAAGGCGTGATTTCCGATATGCTGCAGAATTACCCGGTAAAAGGGAACTTTTTACACGGAGCGATCGAGTACATTCAGGAACAGCCTCTCGGTATTTTTATCATGGAGTTGAAAGGAACTTCTACTGCGGTTATGGACGCATTGAAGTATATGGAAAGCAGATCAGCAATTGTGGAGGTGATTCCGAATGGGCATTGAATGGGGACGGATTATTGAATTGTGGCCGGAAATACAGACGGCCTTCTTTCAAACATTGACGATGATCGGAATTTCTTTAGCTGTCGCGTTGATTGTTGGGCTGCCACTTGGAATCTTATTATTCATTACAGACCGCGGTCTGTTTCTTGAAAATCGGCCGGTCAATGCGGTAATCGGCTTTATTGTTAACATCGTGCGTTCCATTCCATTCATCATTCTATTGGTGGCACTCATCCCGTTGACGAAATTGATCACAGGAACGACAATCGGTCCGATTGCGGCCAGTGTATCTTTATCGGTTGCTGCCATTCCCTTTTTCGCACGGATTGTGGAAAACTCACTCCGTGAAATTGATAAAGGCGTCATCGAAGCAGCGATTGCAGTGGGTGCAACCCCATGGATGATCATTAAAGACGTTCTTTTGCCTGAAGCGAAAGCGAGCATCATCCAAGGTGTGACATTGACCATCATCAGCTTGGTCGCCTACTCGGCGATGGCTGGTGTGGTAGGTGGCGGAGGCATCGGAGATTTGGCCATCCGCTTCGGCTATTACCGGTACGACAACACCATCATGATCGTCACAGTCGTCATTTTGATTGTGCTGGTCCAATTGATTCAGCAAGCAGGAGATTATACAGCGAAAGCAATCGATAAACGATAAGGGGAGAATGACATGAAAAAATTAGGATTTATTTTAGCAGCGAGTGCATTGGCTCTGGCAGCATGCGGCGGCGGGGAAGAAAGCGACTCTGCAGGAACGACAGAAGAAGCTTCAAAGGACATTAAATTAGGAGCTACTGCAGGTCCATACAGCGATATGCTGAGCAAGGCGATTGTGCCTGGTTTAGAGGAAAAAGGCTATACAGTGGAACTGGTCGAATTCAGCGATTACATTCAGCCGAACGTGGCACTTGATGGCGGAGATATCGATGCCAATCTGTTCCAGCATACAATTTACCTGGAAAACTTCGAACAGGAGAACGGCATGGACCTGTCTGCATTGATTACGGTGCCGACAGCGCCTATGGGCATCTATTCAAACCAATACGATTCCTTGGAAGCTGTGGAAGATGGAGCGACCATCGCGATTCCGAATGATCCGGTAAACGGGGCACGCGCACTTTTGATGCTTCAGGATGAAGGCTTGGTTGAACTGGATCCGGAAGCGGAAGTCTTGCAGGCTTCGGAAAGAGATGTCGTTACGAATACGAAAAATCTGGAGTTCCAGCCAATTGAAGCGGGCCAGTTGCCTCGTGCAGTGGACGGCTCTGATTTGGCAGCTGTCCCCGGAAACTTTGCAATCGCTGCGGAGATGGACCTGCTTGACGCGTTGGCCCTTGAGAACATGCCTGACCAATACCGCAATGTTGTGGCGGTCAATGCTGAAAATGAAGACAGTGAATTGGCTGCTGACTTAGTGGAAATTGTGGAATCTGATGAATTTGAAGCTGTAATTGATGAAGAGTTTGAAGGCTTCGGCAAGCCGGAATGGATGGCTGAATAATATTTCCTAGACAGAAAGCCGCTCCCGAGAAAATCTGGAGCGGCTTTTGTCTATTTAAGTCGAGCTTAAGAATTTTCTTTTTTTACTCAATAAGAGTGAAGAACCGAAGAAAGTGCTCCAGGCGGATGCTTTCCGCGGACGAAGCTAGCGCAGCGATGCAGGAGCACCGGGTTTTTAGGAGCTGGTTTGTGGAATATCCATAACAGCATTGTTTCTGTTATAACTTATTAGTTTCACTTATATATTTAAAAAAGTTTTCACTATCAAATAGTGCTTTCAGGAAACTGTCTTGACCATGTGGTGGAAAGGTTCGCCGATGATAGTCCATGGTTCGGAAATGGAATAGCCGAGACGTTTATAGAGACGAATGGCAGCTTCTTTGCCGATGTCGACGTTCAAAGAAAGTTTGCCGCCTCCTTGAGAGTGAACCAGTTCCTCTGCAAATTCGAATAGCTTGGAACCGATGCCATGTCCCTGGAAGGCGGGATCGACTGAGACGGTATCGATATACCATTCGTCCAGGTGGGCTTCGGGTTCGATTGTCCGCTCGTGGCCTTCACTTTTCAGCTGTTCAATCAAATAACGATCCAGGGCTTCAGCTTGTTTGCCGTGATAAAGCACCAGCGCGCCCGCAATGGCTCCATTCACAATAGCTGTATACGTATAGCGGTGACTGTGGCGAGTATGTTCACCGCGAATCATGTCTTCGACTTTTTTCAGTACAGCTTGCGGCTCTTTCTGCGCTGTCATATGGTCAGCGATTTCGCCGATTGCATTGATAATGAGAGGGGCGATTTTCCCTGCATCTTCTGGTTGCGCTTGTCGAATGCTGATATTCATCGTGATCTACTCCTTTTGCTTGCATTAAGTCTGCATTGACTGAAATAATAGTATATCAATGAAAGAGCCCTTTAACACGAAGGAGGCAATACTATGGGGAATACCAAGCATGTCCTGACATACGGAGATGCATTTGTGGATTATATAGCCGCAACTACCAGCAATGATTCATTCAACCGCCACCTCGGAGGCGCTACAGTGAACGTAGCTGCAGGCGTCAGCCGATTGGGTCTGCCCTCAGGATTCATCACCATCACAGGAGATGACGATACCTCGGCTTTTGTGCGGAATGAGTTGTTGAAGGAAGGGGTGGATTTGACACACGCCATACAGGTACCGGAAAAGCGGGTAAGCGGTGTGTATATTCATCTGACTCCTGAATTCGATCGCGTATTCGCGGACTATGTCAATGAAACGCCAGACCTGCAAGTAAGGAGCCATGAACTGCGGAAAGAAGCTTTTGAAAAGGCAAGTATTTTTCATTTCTGCTCCGGTACCCTTTTCCATCCGGAAGCGAGATCCACAACCCGAAGAGCTCTTGAACTGTCAAAAGAGCATGACGTTCTGTGTTCATACGATGTCAATATTCGACCGTTGCGCTGGGAAAGCGAAGAGCATTGCCGGGAAACCGTACTCGATTTTCTCCCATTGGCAGACATCGTCAAGTTGACAACTGCCGAACTTGCTTTTTTGATGGAAACGGAATCGCTTGAAGAAGGAGTTTCGCGATTGGCCCGTACTGCTATCCCACTGGTATTGGTAACGGATGGTGAAAATGGGACCCATGCGGTTTTTCAAAATCAAATTCATCATATACCGGTTCTCCCCGTGCAGCCAGTGGACACGACAGGCGCGGGTGATGCCTTTATGGCTGGCGTCATTCGCCACGTCCATCTGCGGGGCTTGCCTGAAACAAAGCAGGAAGTCGTTGCCTGTGCCGATTTCGGCAATAAGCTGGGAGCGCTTTGTGCGACAAAAGCAGGAGCTTTGACCGCGATGCCGCATCTAGCGGAAATGGCGACAACCAGTAATCCAGAAGGAGAGATCTTATGACATTGCATAGTTTTCATCTGAAAGCGGATTGGCCAGGCCTCCGCAACGATGTAGGTGACATTGAAGTCGGCGGGCTGAAAACCAGGATTTCGATCCCGCCGGAAATGGATGGGCCGGGAATCGGCACGAATCCTGATGAAATGCTGCTGGGTGCTGCAGCTACCTGCTATATCATTACGCTCGCTGCTATGATGGAGCGCAGCAAATTGGAAAAGCAATCCTTGACCATGGAATCGGAAGGCATTGTGGAAGTGGAGAAAGGCGTAATCACTTATAAGCGCATCATCCATAAACCACAAGTGGTCCTGAAAGCTGATGCTTCCGAAAAAGATTTGGCATTGGCACAGAAGCTGGCGGAAAAAGCCGAAAGCTCCTGCATGATTACACGTGCCATCAAAGGCAATGTAGCAATCGAATTGCAGGCGGATATCAGAACGGAAAACTGAATTTCTTTAAAAACCTTCATCCAATCACTAGAGGATGAAGGTTTTTTGGTTAAGTTGTTTCTAAAACGGACTTTTTCTTTGCGCGAAATGTGATAGACTACAAATATTAAAAATTCAGTATTTTTAGGAGTATCAACTATGCGGAACTTATCGCTTCAAGCGAAAATTATTATATTGAGTATGTCATTGATTTTATTCGTCACCATTATTTTTGGTGGAATTGTTATCTATAACGAAATTGGTGATACCAAAGAAAATGTTGGGACGCGCGCATTGGAAACCGCCATCGGCATCTCCGTCATGCCAAGTGTCGTTGAAGCGATGGGTGATGAAAATCCTGAAGAAACCATCCAGCCCTTAGCTGAGTACATGAGAAAGCAAGTCGGTGCAGAATTTATCGTAGTCGGCAATCGTGCTGGAATTCGATATTCCCACCCGAATCCTTCTCAAATCGGTCAGTTGATGGTAGGCGGCGACAATGACCGGGCGTTGGTAAATGCCGAATTCTATACGTCTGAAGCCCGGGGCTCGCTGGGACCAAGCTTAAGGGGAAAAGCCCCGATTTTCGATGGCACCGGCAATGTGGTGGGATTGGTGTCGGTTGGCTATTTGATGGAAGATATCCAACAGATCATTATTGGAAAAACTCTGGAACTGCTGCAGTTTGTATTGTTGGCTTTGGCGATCGGGATTATCGGCAGCATCCTGCTGGCAAAGAACATCAGAAAAGACACGATGGGACTGGAACCGCGTGAAATAGCGGCAATGTACCGGGATCGTGAAGCTTTGCTTTCTTCAATTGTAGAAGGCGTGATTGCCATTGATAATCAAGGGAAAATCACAGAAATCAATCAATCTGCAGAAAGGATGCTCGGGCTTACACAAGCTTCGATCAATTCCGATATTGCCGAAGCTATCCCTCAGTCAAAGATGAAGGACGCTCTGCAATCCGGAAAGACGATCCGCAACGAGGAAATGCTGATTGGAGATAAGCTTCTTATCATCAACCGGACACAAATAACACATGAAGGGCAAATCGTTGGTGTGGTCTCAACTTTCCGGGAAAAAACGGATATTCAGGAGGTATTGGAGACTTTGTCGGAGATTCAGCAGTATTCAGAAGGGCTGCGGGCCCAGACGCATGAATATTCCAATAAGCTGTATGCCATCTCAGGATTGCTGCAGCTCGGACAAAAAGAGGAAGCCATCAATTTGATTCAGCAGGAAACACAAATCCACAAGAATCAAACGAAGCATATGCTGGATCATATCCAAGACAAAAAAGTACAGGCCATCCTGCTTGGCAAGATAGGAAAGGCATCTGAAAATAAAGTCAAGCTGATCATTGATGAAAACAGTTCGTTGGAGGCACTCCCGGAACATTTTGATATTGCCAAGCTTATTCATATTCTGGGGAATCTGATTGATAATGCAATTGAAGAAGTTGCGCAGCAGGCTATCAGAGAGGTGTCTTTTTTTGTCACTGACCTTGGCCATGATTTGGTGATTGAAGTGGAAGATACAGGACGCGGTATACAGACTGAACATATGGAAGAATTATTCAAACTGGGTTTTTCAACAAAGCTTGGGAAAAAGGACAGGGGTTATGGGCTGGCCATCGTTAAGCAGGCCGTCGAGGAATTGAAAGGGTCAATAGAAGTAGATTCGGAGTTAACGCGTGGCACTGTCTTCACCGTCTTTTTACCAAAATAGGAAAGTGGGAGAAATGAATGATACACGTCTATATTGCCGAAGATGATTTTCGGGTGGCAAATATCCATGAACAATTTCTGAAGCAAATCCCCGAAGTGAATCTACTTGGGAAAGCAGGCAATTGCGAAGAAACCTTAAAGGCTGTAAAAGAACATGCAATTGATTTGGTCATTTTAGACAATTATATGCCGGATGGCCTCGGCATCGATTTGATTGATGATATCCGCTCCGTAAGCCCCCAAACCGATATCATCCTGGTGTCCGCTGAAAATGATAAGGGGTATGTTGAAACGGCTATTCGCAAAGGTGTAAAAGGCATCATCATCAAACCAGCTACCTTGGAAAGGTTCGTTTCCACAATCATTAAATACATGGAAAACAAAAAGACGCTCCAAAACACCAGCAATATCGACCAGGGTTTTCTGGATGAGTTTTTTGGTGTCGAACTTGCTCCGAAACCGGCGATAGGTGCCAAGGGAATCGATCCCTTGACCTTAGAGAAGGTGAGGGACGTGTTGACAGAGCAATCCTCCGGCATCACTGCTGAAAAAATGGGGGAGCAGATGGGTGCGTCACGAACCACGGCCCGCCGGTATTTGGAACATCTTGTAGCCATTGATGAATGCTTTGCTGAACTGGCCTATGGAATTGTCGGAAGGCCCGAACGGCATTATTATACGAAAAAAGACTGATAGTACTCATCAGTCTTTTTTTTTGTGAACTTTATGAACATAAAAAATTCTAAACTCTTTATAAACCTTATTTTGCAAACGGTTACATTCTGAAAATTCGCAGTTATACTCAGTTTAATTGAAAAACAAGAGGAGGAAGTCAAATGAAAAAAACGATACTTACAACCATTTTAGCCGGCAGTGCTTTGGTATTTGCAGGGTGTAACTCAGAAGAATCCACTAACGGGGACACTGGAGAGGGTGGAGCATTCGAACCCACACAAAATATCGAAATGGTGGCACCCGCTGGAGCTGGCGGCGGCTGGGATACAACAGCACGTGAAGTGGCACGGGTCTTTGGGGAAACAGGGATCATTGAAGAAAACATGACAGTAGTGAATAAAGAAGGTGGCGGAGGCGCGATTGCGTGGTCTTACATTCATGGACAAGACGACAGCCCGTACAATTTGTTCGTGGCATCTCCTCCGTTGATGTTCGTTCCTTTAAATGGACAGTCCGAAGTTGGCCATGAAGATTTCACACCTTTAGCCAATATGATTGCAGATTACGGTGCCTTTGCAGTAAGTGCAGACAGCGAATGGGACGACCTGAATGCCATGTTCGACCAGATGAAAGAAGATCCTGAAAGTGTGACGGTCGTTGGAACATCAGCACCGGGAAGCATGGATCACATGCAGTTCGTCCGCATCGCTAAAGCGGCTGGAGTCGATCCGACTCAGATCAAATACGTATCCGATCAGGATGGCGGTGCATTAACTTCAGTGCTGAACGGCTCAGTGGACGTATTTTCTACAGGTGTGGGTGAAGTGGTAGAACAAGTGCGTGCCGGAAACATCAAAATCCTCGGTATAACAGCTGAAGAGCGTTTGGAAGGTGAAATTCTTTCAGATTTCCCTACAGCTATTGAACAAGGGATCGATGAAAGCTTCATCAACTGGCGCGGATTCTTTGGACCGCCGAACATGGACCCGGCGGCCGTAGAATTTTATGAAGCGAAATTCCAGGAATTGAGTGAATCTGAAGAGTTTGCTGAAGTACGTGAGAAATATGGATGGAACGAAATGTACTTGAATTCGGAAGAATATGAAGAATTTCTGAATACAGAATATCAAGAGATCGAAACATTGCTAGAAGAAATTGGTTTAGGAAACTAAAAGAAGCAGAAGCCGAATAGCGACTATTCGGTTTCTCTCTTTTCAGTCTGAAGGAGGCGTTCTACATGCTGTCGACAATTAATCAACGAATTGGTCTTATACTATTCATCATCGCGGCCGTTTACTTGTTCTTAAGTTTTCAATTGCCTAATTATCCGTATGCTCCTGTAGATGCAGACGTTATACCCAAAGGCCTCGGCGTGTTGATGCTCATTCTGTCCGCGGCGCTGTTTTTTTCTAAAGCCATTGAAACGGAAGCGGAAAAAGAGAAACGCAATATCCCTAAAAAAGAGTTATTGGTGTTGTTGGCTGTTTTCGCAATGATTTTTCTTTATATTTTATTATTCGAAGCGCTTGGATTCATCATCATGACGGCTGTATTCATTTTTTTCAGCTCTTGGTTTTTAGGATATACCAAATGGAAAACGAATATCATCGTTTCAATTTTATTTCCTCTGGGCATGTATGCGATTTTTGTTTTTGCATTAGGAATCTCGCTGCCTAAAGGCATTTTACCAATATAGGGGGTGTGGATTTTATGAATGCTTTTGATGGAATGATAACAGGTTTCCAGGTTGCTTTAAGCTGGGAAGGCATCTTGTTTGTTTTAATCGGTGTCATTGTAGGAACACTGATCGGGATGATGCCTGGGTTGGGGCCGATCAGCGCCATCGCGATTATGATCCCCATCACGTATGGGATGGATCCGGCACCGGCATTGGTGATGATGGCTGGTGTCTATTATGGAGCGGTATTCGGTGGATCGACTTCTTCGATCCTATTGAATGCTCCGGGAATCTCTGGGACCGTTGCGACTGCTTTTGACGGCTATCCAATGGCCCAGCAAGGCAAAGCCGGAAAAGCGCTGGCTATTGCAGCGATCGCTTCATTCTTTGGGGGAACCGTATCGGTCATCATGCTGATGCTATTGGCACCTGCCCTGTCAAGCGTAGCCATTTCCTTTGGACCGCCTGCCTATTTCGCTTTGATGCTGATGGGACTGACGGCTATCTCAAGTTTATCTGAAGGTTCTACTATAAAAGCCATGATTTCTGCTGTAGCAGGCGTAATGGTCGTCACGATAGGAATTGATCCGCAAACTGGTACGCAGCGATTCACTTTCGGAAATGTAAACTTGTTTGATGGGTTTGACTTTTTGATTATTGCACTTGGCCTGTTTGCCATCGCAGAGGTCTGTATGCTGGTCCTCAACCGGAAAAACCGCAGTTTGAGCGATGACCAGAAACTTGGAAGTCTGAAGGTAAGCCGTGCAGACTTGAAAGAGATGAGCGGTCCGATGACGCGCCAATCATTTGTTGGGTTCATCCTGGGCGTTCTGCCTGGGGCAGGCGCAACAATCGCCTCATTCATCAGTTATATTTTCGAAAAACGCATTTCGAAAAACCCGGAGGAATTCGGGAAAGGGTCCATCAAAGGGTTAGCTGCTCCGGAAAGTTCCAATAATGCAGCAACAAGTGGCGCGTTTGTGCCGTTGCTGAGTCTTGGTATTCCAGGTTCAGGAACGACAGCAGTTATGTTGGGCGCATTTTTGGTATTGGGCGTTCAGCCGGGTCCGCTTTTGATGACGGATCGACCTGAAATCTTCTGGGGAATTATTGCAAGTATGTACTTAGGGAATATTTTTCTGTTGGTCTTGAACTTGCCTCTTATTCCGTACCTGGCTAAAATTTTGAGCATTCCGAGGCCGCTATTGATTTCACTGGTCATCATGTTCAGTTTGATCGGTGTTTACTCAATCAGCTTTAATGTGTTCGATCTTTATATGCTCCTTGTTTTTGGTGCCTTGGGATTTGCGATGCGGGTCTTTTCTTTCCCGGCTCCGCCATTTATCCTGGCATTCATCCTGGGCGGCATGATGGAGCAGGCATTCAGACAGTCGATGACGATTTCAAATGGCAGTTTAGCGATTTTTGTCAACAGTCCACTGCCTTTGTCTTTGATCCTCGTCGCCTTCTTGTCGCTTGTCATACCGGGTCTTCTTAAGTGGAGAAGCCGACGCAAGCTGGCTAAAATGTAAGGGAGGGAATCAGGTGAGTTTTTCTGGACTTCGGCCATGGCTAAGCCTGTTGCTGTTGGTTCTAGCTGCATTTGGCCTCTTTTATACAGATCTAGGCTCCGCCTATTCACTTCAACAGCAATCAACACTCCTGCTGCTCGGGATTGCCATCTATTTCTGGACACTCAGTCCACTGCCTGTTGCGGCATCAAGTTTAGTATTGATCGGATTGATGCTGCTGTTCGGTATTGTAGATGAGCCGGAAGAAGCCTTCAGAGGATTTCTATCGAATGCTCTCTACTTTATCTTAGTGCTGTCCCTCATTTCTGCCGCTTTAGTGAGGGCGGGAGTGGACCGTGTTTTTGCCCATATCATCATAAAATTCAGCAGAGGCGGAATCCGGGCAATTTTACTCGGTCTGCCTCTGCTGATTGTATTTATGCCTATCCTTCTGCCGTCGGCGGTCGCGCGGTTTCGTATACTCGAACCGATTATCGAGCAGGTGAATGATCGGTTTGGTTTTGGCCAGGAAAGCTTGTTCCGAAAATATTGCATGTATGCAATCGGTATGCTGAATCAGAATGCGACGATGATTGTCTTTACGGGCGGCGGATTTCCGATTTTGGCAGCACAATTGTTGAAGGATTTTGGCGACATCGAAATTTCGTGGCTTGGTTGGTTTTTGCGCATCGCTCCTCCTTTATGGCTGGCCATGCTGCTTGTAAGCTTCGGGGTCTGGTTTTACTTTAAGCGGAATAGCGCTCTTCTAGTTGCTGCTGATTCGAAAATTCCTCAAATGGAAGATGGGGCGCTTCCGCCGAGGTTCTGGTGGATTATGCTGCCTTTTGTCATCATGATCGTCAGTTGGATTGTTTTAGACCATCAGCAGGTGCCGTTGGTTTTGGCGCCGCTGCTATTGGTCGGCTACTATGCGATGCCGGTCAATGGGCTGATAACGAATAAAACAGTAAGGGATTATGATTGGGAAACTTTTTTGCTTCTGGGCTCATCATTTTCCTTAGGCTACATAATTGAAGAGAGCGGGACTGCCTTTGTACTGGCTGAGCAGTTGATGGGTCTGCTGCCGGATGGACTGGGTGACTTCGGGAATACTGTCTACATTGCCTGCTTTATCTTTATCCTGCGCTTCCTGTTTGTTGTTCCTTCCACTTCCATGATCATTATTTTTCCTATTATCATAAACTACGCAGGTATTCTGGATTTGTCTGTCATGTCTTCTGCTTTTTTAGTCATTATGATGATCGGTGGCGTTACCATTTTACCAATTCACTCACCCACGACGTTTCTTGCTTTTCAAAAAAATGCATTCTCCTTAAAGGAACAACTCATTATCGGGGGGTATTCGAGTTTTGTGGTTACTGCCATAGCGATTACTTGGGCAGTATTCTTTTGGCAATGAACCCATTCGCAGAAATCGAACTGCAGGAAGATATCAGAACGGAAAACTGAATGTCTTCAAAAACCTTCATCCGATCACTAGAGGATGAAGGTTTTTTGGTTAAGGCGCCTTCCTCTCGAATGTTTACCTTAAAATATACCGGGTAGGGTACTTATAAGACCAAAAATAAGAGGAGGAATATGAATATGTTTAATTACACAGTAGATACATCTAAAACGGTGAGTGAAGCCGTGCAAGCATTGGAAGAGAATTTAAAGGAAGAGAAATTCGGTGTCTTATGGAATTTCGACTTAACTGCAAAACTGCAGGAAAAAGGAGAAGACTTTGATACCCCCTACACTATTTTGGAAGTCTGCAACCCGAAAGAAGCGAACCGCGTATTATCGGAAAACTTGATGATCGGCTATTTCCTGCCATGTAAAATCGTTGTCTATAAGGAAAGCGATAGCGTGAAAATCGGCATGCCGAAGCCCACCGCTTTAATCAGCATGGTGGAAGACGAGAATATCAAATCGATTGCTGAAGATATTGAAGAGCGATTGATCAAGTGCATCGATCAATCTGCATAACTTGCTGCACGGTCTGCGGACAGTTGCTTTTGCCATGTTTCTTAGATCGATTTTATTGCGAGCCAATAGCTTGACTTAATACCCTTAGGGGTATAGTATGGGGGTTAGTTAAACATCCTTATATTATTTATAGGAGGCATAGTTAAGATGAAATACGACAAACTTGTTGAGAATCGATTGAAAAGAATAGAAGGCCAGCTTCGCGGTGTCATCAAAATGGTTGAAAATGATGGAGAATGCAGAGACGTAGTCATGCAGCTATCCGCGGTAAGAAGCGCAGTTGATCGCGCCATTGGTGTTATTGTCAGCGATAACCTGGAGACATGTGTACGCGAAAGCATCGAAAAAGGCGAAAGCACTGAAGGCATGGTAAAAGAAGCTGTCGACTTGCTAGTGAAAAGCAGATAAAAAAAGTTTTGTTTGACTTTCAGAAAGACATGCTTTATTATACCCTGTAGGGTATTTAAAAGTGCGGCGCCACTATAAAACGTCATTTTTTTTCGAAATAAAATATACCCCCACGGGTAATTAAAAATGGAGGCAATAAAATGGCACAAGAGCAAAAGAAGACGACGATCGTATTATTCAGCGGGGATTATGATAAGGCGATGGCAGCTTACATTATTGCCAATGGTGCTGCGGCATACGATCATGAAGTGACAATCTTCCATACATTTTGGGGATTGAATGCATTACGGAAAGAAAATCCGCCAGCGTTGAAAAAAGGACGCTTAGAAACGATGTTTGCGAAAATGATGCCAAGAGGTGCAGATAAACTTGGTTTATCGAATATGCAGTTCGGCGGAATGGGACCTAAAATGATCAAGCAAGTCATGAAAAAGCACAATGCACTGACCTTGCCCCAATTAATTGAAATGGCAGAAGAACAGGACGTAAAAATGATCGCTTGTACGATGACGATGGACCTTCTTGGTTTGCAGAAAGAAGAACTGTTGGACGGAGTCGAATATGCAGGAGTCGCTGCCTATCTTGGAGATGCCGAAGACGGCAACGTCAACCTATTCATCTAATCGCATTTATAGCAGAAGGGAAAGATGCAGCATGGAATGGATACTATGGGTTCTGATTGGAGTGGCAGCTCTTTGGGTAGCTTACCGGTTCACTTCACCGGCTAAAAGAATCGAATCGATTTCTACAGAAGAAATGAAAACGCAGCTCGGCAAGAAAGATAAGCAGTATATCGATGTTCGAACGCCGGGAGAGTTCAAAGGGAACCACATTAAGGGCTTTAAGAACATCCCATTAAATGAGTTGCCGAAGCGTATGAATGAATTGTCAAAAGAAAAAGAAGTACTGATCATTTGCCAAAGCGGTGTACGCAGCAGCAAAGCCAGCCAATTATTGAAGAAGAACGGATTCACCACCGTCACAAATATTAGAGGCGGTATGAGCAGCTACCGCGCATAAAGGAGAAATTATAATGAAAACAATGACAACTCAGCAAGTTCAGGAATTAGTGGAAAGCAAACAAGCAATCAATTTGATCGATGTTCGGGAAACCAATGAAGTTGCGGCAGGGAAAATTCCCGGCGCCACCAATATTCCTTTGGGCTTACTGGAATTTCGGATGAATGAACTCGATAAATCGAAAGAATATATCATGGTTTGCCGTTCAGGCGGACGAAGCGGACAAGCCACCAATTTCCTTGAAAACCATGGTTATAAAGTGACCAATATGGATGGCGGAATGCTGGATTGGAATGGCGAAACAAACTAAACGCCTGCTGAAGAACAGGCAAATTTCCAAGGAGGAATATAAATGGTACAAACTGACTTAACATTAGATGCAAAAGGGCTGGCATGCCCGATGCCAATCGTGAAAACAAAAAAGATGATGAAAACGATGGATTCAGGAAAAGTATTGGAAATCCTTGCAACAGATAAAGGTTCAACAGCTGATCTGCAGGCATGGGCAAAGAGTTCAGGCCATCAATATATCGGCACTGAAACTGAAGGGGACGTTTTACATCATTTCCTTCGCAAAGATGGAGCTGGAGCTCCTGAAGAAACCATCACCATTCCAGAAATTTCACTGGCTGATTTCACTCAAAAGGTGGAAGCTGACGAGCACATGACGATTCTGGATGTCCGTGAAAAAGATGAGTTTGAAGAAGCCCATATTCCGGGAGCAATCCACATTCCTTTAGGCGAAGTCGAAGCACGAATGGCTGAATTAGCCAAAGAAAATGCAATTTATATCATTTGCCATTCGGGAAGAAGAAGCGGCATTGCAGGAGATATGATGGCCAAAAATGGTTTTGGCACTTTATACAATGTAGTACCTGGCATGAGCAACTGGACAGGGAAGACAGAGTAAAAAAATTTAGAAAAATATATACCCCTGGAGGTAATTTAAGTATGACGGTAAAAGCGATGAAAGCAAGTGAAGTAGCAAAGAAAGTAGTGAACAATCAGCCATTGTTCATCCTGGATGTACGAAATGGAGATGCCTTTGCTGATTGGAAAATCGAAGGCGGGAATATCCAGTATATAAATACCCCTTATTTCGATTTATTGGACGGCGTCGAAGAAGTGGTTTCAGAATTGCCGACAGATAGAGACATCCTGGTAGTCTGTGCAAAAGAAGGCTCTTCCGTCATGGTGGCAGAAATGCTGTCAGAGGAAGGCGTTGACGTGGCCTATCTTGAAGGCGGCATGAAAGCTTGGAGTGAGCACCTGGAACCAGTGAAAGTCGGTGAATTGCAAGGCGGCGGCGAAATGTATCAATTTGTTCGTCTTGGCAAGGGATGCCTGTCGTACATGGCCATCTCTGAAGGGGAAGCCGCTGTTATTGATGCAACACGCATGACAGATATCTTCTTGGACTTCGCGCAAGAAAAAGGCGCAACCATCAAGCATGTATTCGATACGCATTTGCACGCTGACCATATTTCCGGGGGCCGTGCAATTGCAGAAGCAACAGGCGCAACTTATTACTTGCCGCCGGCTGACGCGGAAGAAGTGTTATTTGGCTATACGGCTTTGGAAAACGACTTGGAAGTGGCGATCGGCAACTCGAAAATCGACATTGAAGCTCTTTATTCACCGGGGCACACAATCGGTTCTACCTCATTCATCGTAGACCATAAATACTTGATGACAGGCGATATTCTATTCATCGACTCTATCGGACGGCCGGATCTTGCAGGCTTGGCTGATGACTGGGTTGGCGATTTAAGAGAATCCCTGTACACACGTTACAAGGAATTAGCCAATGAACTTGTGGTTCTGCCGGCTCATTTCATGATCATGGAAGAGTTGAACGAAGATGGCAGTGTCGCTAAAAAATTAGGTGATCTGTTCAAGAAAAACCATGGCCTGAATATTGCAGATGAGCAGGAGTTCCGTGATATGGTCACAAAAAACCTGCCGCCGCAGCCGAACGCTTATCAGGATATCCGCAAAACGAATATGGGCAAGATTACGCCTGATGAAGAAGTTCAGCGTGAAATGGAAATCGGACCAAACCGTTGTGCGGTTCGCTAAGCAACGATTTAGAGAAAAAAGTTAACAGTAAATAAAAACCAAAAGGAGAGATTTTGATGAACGCAGATAAAGTATTGGATGCAAAAGGGCTGGCATGCCCAATGCCGATCGTAAAAACAAGAAAAGAAATGAAAGAAATGGAAAGTGGACAGATTCTTGAAATTCTGGCAACCGATAATGGCGCGAAAGCGGATTTAGTTGCATGGGCAAAATCCGGCGGCCATGAGTTGCTGGATTCGCAAAAAAATGGAGATGTCTTTACATTCTGGATCAAGAAAGGCTAAGAACCGGATTAAAGGGCATCGCCATGATGCCCTTTTCCCTTTTAGAGAGGTGAAAAGAAATGAGTATGGACTTTATCATTGTCATTTTTCTGATCGGCTTTGTAGGTTCCTTCATTTCAGGAATGGTGGGAATCGGTGGTTCGATCATCAAGTATCCGATGCTGCTCTACATACCGGTGATGTTGGGGTACACGGCATTCAGCGCCCATGAAGTCTCGGGCATCAGTGCCATCCAGGTCTTTTTTGCGACGATTGCCGGTGTTTGGGCATACCGTGGCAGCGGCTATTTGAATAAAACCCTAATCGCTTATATGGGGGGCGCCATTTTAGTGGGGAGCTTCATCGGCGGCTACGGATCGACTTTGCTGTCTGAGCAGGCCATCAATATTGTCTACGCGGTACTGGCGACCATCGCGGTTGTCATGATGTTCATGCCGAAAAAAGGCGTGGATGATATCCCGCTGGATCAGGTTACTTTCAACAAATGGCTGGCAGCAGGATTGGCGTTTATCGTCGGGATCGCTGCCGGAATCGTTGGGGCAGCCGGTGCCTTTATCCTGGTGCCGATCATGTTGGTCGTATTGAAGATCCCGACCCGGATGACCATCGCGACTTCGCTTGCGATTACCTTTCTGTCCTCCATCGGTTCGACAGTCGGCAAAATCGTTACCGATCAGATTTTGTATGGCCCGGCAGCTGTTATGATTGTCGCAAGTATACTAGCAGCGCCTCTTGGAGCGAAGCTGGGGCAAAAAATGAATACCAAATACCTGCAATGGATATTGGCTCTACTGATTTTAGCTACAGCGATTAAAATCTGGACAGATATCCTTTAGTGCAAAAAGAGAGGGCGCCTTGTAACAGGCGCCCTCTCTTTTTATCAGTCAGCGCTTTGGGCGCTTATTTTTTCGATTCGGTTTGGTGGGTAAGTGTAGTTGCCAGTGCGCTCGATTTGAGCTACTTCATACATGGCGAGTGCGACATCTCTTGCTTCGACAGGCTTATACTTTTTCATTTTTCCCATCAGCAATTTGCTGATGGCCGGGCTAAGGATGGTGGCTGCTTTTTCACCCAATCGAAATTCCTGGCGATTGCCAAGCAGTAAAGAGGGCTGGAAAATATGAAGTGCCGTCAAGCCTATTTTCTTCAGGCGGACTTGCAGCTGCCCTTTGGTACGGCTGTAGAAGACTTTTGACTCAGCATCAGCACCCAAGGCAGTGATGATCAGAAAGTTCTTTGCCTGCTGCGACTTTGCCAATTCAGCCATCTTTAAGGGATACTCATAATCGACTTTTTTGAATGCATCCTGTGATCCGGCTTTTTTAATGGTGGTGCCGAGACAGCAATAGACATCATCTACATCAAAGTGCTTAGCATAATCGTCCAGTTTGTCGAAATCCGTGATTACTTGTTCCAGTTTTTCATGTGCCATGTCGAGTGGACGGCGCACCAAAATTTTCACCCCTTTGTAATGGGGGCTTTCTAGAAGGATATGGAGCAATTCGTTGCCGACCAGTCCGCTGGCACCTGCCAGTAAAGCGGTTTTGTTGTTCATTTTGAACGACTCCTTTTTCTGTGTCATCTATCTGTTAGAACTTACTATACCCCACTATACAGGGAATTGTCTTTTTTGCTTTGATTCTTTGGCTGAAGGGGTACAATAAGAGAAAGATCGATAGGAAAGGAAGAAGCGCATGAAACCAGTGATAGTCGCTGAAAAACCAAGCCAGGCAAAAGCCTATGCGGAAGCATTCAAGTCCGTGAAACGCGATGGCTATATTGAACTTGCACCCGATGCGATTTTTCCGGAGGGTGCCTATATCACATGGGGAATCGGACATCTTGTGGAACTAAAAGAACCGAAGGCCTATGACCCGAAATGGGGAAAATGGTCGCTGACTGCGCTGCCGATTTTGCCGGATACCTATCAGTTTCAGGTGGCAAGAGGCAAGGCACAGCAATTTGGCATCATCAAAAAATTGATTTTCCAGACCGATACGGTCATCAACGCCTGTGACGTTGACCGGGAAGGCTCCAATATATTCTATAGCATCTATTACCAGACAGGTGCCAAAAACAAGAAGATTCAGCGGTTATGGATCAATTCACTGGAAGCGGATGAAGTGAGGAAAGGCTTTCAGGAACTGCGGGACAATCGGCAGGACCTATTATTGTATCAGGAAGCCAAAGCGCGTCAAATCAGTGATTGGCTCGTCGGGATGAACGGATCCCGCCTATACTCCCTTTTGCTTCAGGAAAAAGGCATTCACGAAGTCTTTGCCATCGGACGTGTGCAGACACCAACCGTGTTCCTGATCTATCAGCGCGAAAAAGAAATTGAAGCGTTTGTACCAGAGCCTTTTTATGAAATTGAAGGTGTTTTTGACGCGGAAAAAGGGCGCTACAAGGGCAAAGCAAAGCTGAGGGCAAAAGAGCGGAAAGAAGCAGAAGAGCTTTTGGCCAAACATGCCATTACTGCCAAGGAAGAAGGCATTGTGACTCAGATGAAGACCACCGAAAAACGCACACCGCCGCCACAGCTTCATTCGTTATCGACCTTGCAGGCTGCAGCGAACCGGAAATGGAAATACAGTCCGGCTAAAGTGTTGTCTGTCATGCAGGGATTGTATGAAAAGAAACTTGTCAGCTATCCAAGGACCGATACCCAGCATATTACACCGGGTGAGTTCAGCTATTTGGCAGGACAAGTCGAAAAATATCAGCAGTTGATCGATGCACCATTCCCGGTTGCCTCCAAATCACCTAAAAAGCGATTTGTGGACAGCTCCAAAGTTCAGGAGCACTATGCCATCATTCCAACGAAAACCATTCCGACCGCAAGAAAACTGGAAGGGTTGGCAAGAGACGAACGAAATCTCTATGAAGAAGTTTTGCGCACAACTCTAGCGATGTTCCATAAAGATTACCGCTACGCCGAAACCAAAGTGACTACGGACGTCAAAGGACTGGCATTTTTCACAACTGGAAAAACCGAGCTTGAAAAAGGCTGGAGAGAGCTGTTTCCACCCGCGAAGGAAACCAAGCAGGAACCCTCTTTGCCGGAATTGCGGGAGCAGGAGCGGGTGAAGAGCAAGGTCGACATAAAAGAAAGTATGACGACACCGCCAAAACCCTATACGGAAGGCCAGTTGATCGCCATGATGAAGACCTGCGGGAAGTTTGTCGAGGATGTGGAAGACACCGAGATCCTAAAAGAAGTCGAAGGACTGGGAACAGAAGCGACAAGAAGCGGAATTATCGAGACGATCAAACGCCATCAATACATTTCAGTAACTAAAAACATCGTTTCAATCACTGATAAAGGACGCATCCTGTGCCAGTCCATCGAAGGGAACTTGCTTTCCAGCCCGTCGATGACCGCGAAATGGGAGACCTATCTGAAGAAAATCGGCAAGGGCGAAGGTTCGGCGGAGGTGTTTCTGGCGACGATCGGCAAATTCATCCAAAAGCTGCTCGATGAAGTACCTGGGCAAATGCAGAAGAACGGATTGCCGGCACAGATGGCGACGCCCAGCGCCAAAGATGAAATCGCTCCTTGTCCGAGATGCAAGACCGGTATGATCGTATCAAGGAGAGGCTCTTACAATTGCACCGAACACGCCAATGGCTGCAAGCAGTCATTTCCGGCAACCTTCCTGAAGAAGCGTTTAACTGCCAAGCAGATTGAATACTTGTGCACAAAAGGGAAGACGCCAGTCATTAAAGGCTTTGTTTCGAAAAACGGCAAGAAATTCAACGCCAAACTGGTGTTGGAAGAGGGCAAATTGAAGATGGAGTTTTAAAGGTTTTAAGTAAGGGCTGAGACTCAAAAGCTTGTTTGGTTGCAATGGCTCCAGTCTTTCTTTGATAATGAATAAAGAAGGCATAACCTAACAATTCACTGGAAAGGGAGTTTCGCATGAAATATAATTTTGATGAAATCGTCAACAGAAGAGGCACTTACTCCATGAAATGGGATGGAGGGGACCTGATCAAACAATTCGGTCTTACTGAACGATACGATGAGGACACGATTCCGCTGTTTACCGCCGATATGGATTTGCCGGTTCCTCAGCCTTTAGTTGAAGCTTTGCACAAAACAGTGGATCACCGGATTTACGGCTATTCCGTTTTTCCGGATGAATACTTTGAGGCCATCCAGTCCTGGATGCAGAAGCGGCATGGCTGGAAAGTCGAAAAAGAGCAGATTGTCTATAGCCCAGGCACGGTTCATGCATTGAATATTGCGGTTAAGGCATTTACGAATTTGGAAGATGGCATCATCATCCAACGTCCAGTTTATCCTCCTTTCACTTCCGTGATTGAAGGAAACGGCAGAAAAGTAGTGAACAACGCGCTGAAACAGGAGGCCGATGGTTATTATTCCATCGATTTCGAGGATTTCGAAGCCAAGGCAAAGGATGACCATACGACAATGTTCATTCTTTGTAATCCACATAACCCGACAGGCAGACTCTTCAATGAAGAAGAGTTGAAAAAGATGTCTGCCATCTGCCATGAACACAATGTCTTGATCGTGGCTGATGAAATCCATGGAGATTTGCTGCGCCGTGGAAAGGAATTTATTCCGATGGCTAAAGTAGCCGACCAAACCGACCATATCATCACCTGTACAGCCATCAACAAAACCTTTAATGTTGCGGGATTGCATTGCACCAATGTCATCATTTCGGATGAAGAGCTGCGCACTAAATTCGCCACTGAAATGGGTATGCAATTGGCCTCTCCATTTGCCATTGCTGCATTGATTGCCGTTTATAACGAAGGTGAGGATTGGCTTGAGCAGTTAAAGGATTACGTTGATGGCACAATGGTGTATATAAAGGAATTCTTAGCTGAAAAAATGCCTGAAGTGAAGGTAGCCATTCCGGAAGGCACATATATTATGTGGCTGGATTTCAGCGGCTACGGCATTTCAGCAAAAGATATCCACGACCGTATCTATAATAAAGCCAATGTCCTGCTGGAAGACGGCAGCATGTTCGGTGAAGAAGGGGAATTCTATCAAAGAATCTGTACACCTTCCCCACGGCCGCTCATTAAAGAAGCTTTAGAACGAATAGCCAAAGAATTCGAAGACATTTCCCATAAAAAGGATTTGAGAAAAGTAGAGGAACAATAAACTGTCTGATTTTACAGGCAATTGAATTTACTGTCACTTTACCTTTACTGCGAAATTTAGTATAATAAAAAGACTTGGAAAACGATAGCGTTTCCGACTTGGTATAAAATTCCATTCGTAATTGTGGCTACTGCCCATCTCACATCTAATTTTATATCTTGGTTAAATATTTCAGACGATAGAGCTGATATAAAAGCCGAAAAGATTGCCTTGAAACAGAGGTGATTCTTTTCGGCTTTTTCTATTTCTGAAAAAGAAAGGAAGCGAATTTCATGCATTACTTTGTGGATCACAAGAAAAAGAAAATCCATCAACGCCAATTTGCGGGAGACCGGTGCGGGTTTGTAGAAACGCCTGTGGAAAAAAGGGAATTTACAGATCGTGCTGATTATATCGAGCAGCTGGAGGAAGAAGATTCGTATGAGTTCTGTCCCCATTGCCAGACAGCCCAGACCATCAGCAGCTAAAAGAGATTTTATAGAAGGCGGAAGGCTCCAAGAAGTTATCAAATTGAAAAAAACCATGGACGAGTAGTTTGTCCATGGTTTCAGAAGTCAGCTAAAGCTGGCTTTTTCTTATTTGGCGTTTTCCAGCAACAACACAATATACCCTTTATCCGAAATGAAGTTCCAGTCGAGGAACACTTCCAAAATAGATTGCTCGAGAATAGCTTCGATGCGTGTCTGCAATAATAATCTTCGCTCCAAAGGACGCTTCACTAATTTCAATTCCTCGACAAAGCCACCACGGATCAACTCTTTTTCGATTTCAACAAAAATTCCGGACCGCTCGATCAATAGTGTCCGGTTGTTTAACCAGTACAGCTCTGTCGATTCAGGTGTTTTTTGTGCTTTTCGGCTGGCTTCATTCACTTCTTCACGGACACTTTCAATCTGAATAGCTGAATCCCATTCAATTTCTTTTGCTCCAGACTTATCCGCCATGATCGCCAATATCATCCCGGTTTGATCGTCTAAATTCCAGTCTGCATATACCTCTTCAACTTCCAGATTTCCAATCTTCCATAAATCCAATTTTATATCTGCTGCCAACTGGTTCATCAATAGGTCCCGCGTTTCCAACACCCTTCGATGCTCCTGCTGTTTCAGCAAAATTCTTTCAGTTGGAGCCAAAAATCCCCGAAGGTGTATAGAAATAAAAGGAGGTTTGACTGTCACGAATACTGAGGTAGGCCCTTTTCCAAAATGGTCACGCAATAAGGTGGAAATATAGCTGCCGACTTCAGTGTGCATTGTTTTTTCTTTGGACATGTTTAGCTCTCCTTTTATTGTGTGGCTGTAAAGTTCCGGCTGTTTGTTATTGCTCAATTGGCTTCATTATACGGGATTAGCACGGGCATTTAAAGAAATCGAAATGAGATATTGGGATTTTGACTTCTTAATTCTGTATTTTGGAAGAAAGGAGCGATTTTGTAAAAAAGTTTAGGATTTTTGAATCAGGAATAAGGTTTTTCATTTGTTTATTTGTTTGGTACCGGTAAAAAAAGGGTATTATTTGGAAAAAGCTGCCCGGGCATTTTTCTGCTCGCTTGACCAAGAAAGGAGGATTCCATGCCTTCATCTACAGTCAAAACCGTTGACTACACAAAAGAGAAAAACCGTAGAGTCCATGCCAAAAGAAACGTCTGGTCAGGACTTTTATTTGGTATCGGCTTAGTGGCGTTTATCGACGAAACTGTATTTCATCAATTGTTGCACTGGCATCATTTCTATGATCGATCCACAACGGATGCAGGACTAGTTTCAGATGGCTTATTTCATGCTTTCAGCTGGTTTGCGACTGTAGCTTCCCTGTTTCTTTTGGCTGATCTCCAACGGCGAAAAGCCTGGTGGCCTAAGAGATGGGCAGGTGGCATATTGGTTGGTGCCGGAGCCTTTCAACTTTACGATGGCATCATTCAACATAAGTTATTAGAGCTTCACCAAATTCGCTACGGCGTGGATTTGTTGCCGTATGATCTGGTTTGGAATATTACAGCGGTGATTTTGCTTTTAGCTGGAATAGTTCTGCTTTGGCAAACCCCGAACACGCCAATAAAGTCCAATGGAAATCGGTAGTGAACCTCGAATTCTCCAGTCTTTTATCAAAGTGTGTGCCTGCAATTATCATCACAAGAAAAATAGTGGCTTTACTTTTCGTACTTTCCTTTTAATGGAACGAATAGGACTTCATTTAAAATTGTGGTATGGGTTTTACCGTCTATATCCTTTTCAATCAAACGGAGTTCCTGGCTGAATGAGTTTCCAACCGGAATAACCATTTTTCCACCCCCATTTAATTGTTCGAGCAGTTCTCTCGGCACTTCGGAAGCCGCAGCGGTGACCATGATCCGGTCGAAGGGTGCGTGTTCTTCCCATCCTTCACTGCCATCACCCAATTTATAATGAATGTTTTGGAAACCCAATTGCTCTAGCCGCTCTTTTGCGCGCTTCTGCAATTCTTCAATTCTCTCGATGGTATAGACGGTTCCAGAAAAAGCGGCCAGCAAAGCGGTTTGAAAACCTGACCCTGTTCCGAGTTCGAGTACTTTCTGTTTTGGCTGAAGGTCAAGTGCTAAGGTCATTTCGAGAACCAAAGATGGTTGAGAGATGGTTTGTTCAAATCCAATCGGCAGGGCTTGGTCGAAAGAGGCCAGGTCCTTGTTGGTGTCCATAAAAAAGCTGCGGTCCATCTGTTTGAAATAGGAGATGATTTCTTTTCGTTGACTGTTCATTACTTCCACCTGCTTTCTTTTATTGGAGCTGCACCAAACGGAGTAGCTGAGCCATGCATTTTCTGAGCAGTCTTGTTACGTTAATTTTAAGGAAATCATTGCGAACTGTATAGTAATTGCTACGGAGATCGGTGTCTTCAAAGAAGGGGTGTTTATGATGGGATTTCAGCAAAAGACCATTAAAAAAATTGAAGAAGGACTCTATCAAAACGGTCGGCCACTGGAACTTGCTACATTCGGGATGGGGTGTTTCTGGGGACCGGAGGCGAGGTTCGGGAGCATCCCTGGAGTCGTCCGAACGCGTGTCGGTTTTGCGGGTGGAACGTTCCCGTCTCCTACTTACCGCAGCATGGGCGATCATACAGAAACAGTCCAAATTGAGTTTGATCCATTGATGATCAGCTATGCAGAGGTGCTTAGGGAATTTTGGCAGAATCATTACCCGAATCGCGATAATTATAAAGGGAGACAGTATATCTCTTTACTGCATTACCACACAGAGCAACAGCGGCGAACGATTGACGTAATCAAAGAAGAAATGGAGCTGCAGTTAGGGGAGCTGATTGAAACGGAAATTTCACCTTTCAGCCAATTCACTCCGGCCGAGGAACGTCATCAAAAATACTACCTGAAGCGTTATCCGAAAGCATTGGAACAGACCGCTGAACTTTACCCGAACCCGGCATTGCTGACGGACTCAACTTTCGCTGCCCGGTTAAACGGATTTGTGAAAGGCTTCGGTACAAAAGCTGGTATGCTGGAAGAAATGGCTCAGTGGAACATTGACGAACAAGAAAAGGCCTATTTGATTGATCTTTTTTCAAAGATGAAATGGTAGACCAAGTAAAAGGAGAAAAAACCGAACGAACGCAGTTTTCGGTTTTTTTTTTTTGCGTTTTTTAAAAAAAGGGAAAGACAGCGAAGGCAGAGAACATAGAACTGTACGGTTTTTTAAAATAATATTAAGAAGAGGTGACACCCAGTGGATCAAACAACTTTGATTTTGGCATTGTTGCCAATCCTCATCATCCAATTGGCTCTGATGATTTTTGCATTGGTAGACTTGATAAAAAACCCAAATCCAAACGGTCCGAAATGGATGTGGGGCATCTTTATTGTTGTCATTAACATTATTGGACCCATTCTATACTTTGTCATTGGGAGGAAAAATTATTGAACATCGTAGAAGTAGAAAGACTGACAAAACGTTATGGACAGGAAAATGCAGCTGAAGAACTCTCTTTTGCATTGGAAGAAGGCACGGCCACGGCTTTGATTGGTCCGAATGGAGCAGGGAAAACGACAACTTTATCGATGTTGGCTGATCTCCTGTCTCCGACCAGTGGGAAAGTCACGATGGCCAAAGGGCTGACAATCGGCTTTCTTCCCCAGTATCCGCAATTTTTTCCTTGGTTGACAGCTCTTGAATTTACAGAAATGGCTGCAAAACTAAGTGGTGTTGAAACAAAGAAAGCGAGATTACAGGCAACGCGCACATTGGAATTTGTAGGACTCGGAACTGCCTTGACTAAAAAAACCGGAGCTTTTTCAGGAGGGATGAAACAGCGTCTGGGTCTTGCGCAGGCCATTGTCCATCAGCCAAAACTGCTTCTTTTGGACGAACCGATTTCAGCTCTGGATCCTACCGGACGTCGGGAAATCATGGATTTGTTGAAATCTCTGCAACAGGATACGACGATCCTGTATTCGACCCACATTTTAAACGACGCGGAAGAAATGACAGACCAGTTGCTGTTTATGAAAGACGGGCGGCTGATTGAGCAAGGCTCGTTGAGTGAAGTCAGAGATCGGCATGCCAATCCCCGTATCCGAATCCGGTTTCAAAACTATGCCCAAGCGGTGGAGTTTGCTGAAGGACAGGCATGGGGTTCTGAAGTTAAAGAGAATTCCATCTTTCTTCCGGTTCAGAAAAGTGGTCCAACCATGCAGCAGGTACTTCAGGTTTTGGCTTCTAAAAAACAAGATGTTCTAGGCGTCGAGTTTCAAACAGCTTCATTGGAAGAAATCTTTTTAAAGGTGGTTGCTGGCAAATGAAGCATTTCGGCATTTTGATGCAAAAAGAGTGGCGGGAAAATATACGGAATTATAAAATTTACTGGATACCTGCTATTTTTATCCTTTTGGGAATTACAGAACCTGCAGTGAATTACTTTCTTCCGCAAATACTGGAAGCATCCGGCGGTTTGCCGGAAGGTGCGGTTTTTGAAATACCGACCCCGACACCGGAACAAATTTTAATGGCGGTCCTTCAACAATTTCAAACCATTGGTATGGCTGTGCTAATTCTCGCGTATATGGCAACCATAGCTGGGGAACGGAAAAGTGGAACTGCAACTTTATTGTATGTGCGCCCACTCTCTTTTTCCGCTTATTTCTTAAGTAAGTGGGTGGTGGCGGCTGCCATTTCCTTGGCCAGCGTTTGGCTCGGTTTCTTTTCGGGCTATTACTATACACGGTTATTTTTCGGAGAGGTAGAAATCATCAAGCTTCTTCAAATGATCGGCTTCTATAGTTTCTGGGTATTGCTCATCCTCACCATTGTTTTAGCTGCAAGTGCCGCTTTGCCAAATGGTGGACTTGCCGCCGCTGCCGCATTTGCTTTATATGTGCTTCTTCAATTAGCCGATGGTCTTTTGGGGGCGAATTGGTCTGTCTCACCAGTCAAAATCCCTCAGTATGCAGCAACTTGGCTGACAGGGAACCCGGATCTTCCCAGCCTCTGGGGAGCCGTCGGAATTACTGTTGTTATCATTTTGGTTTTATTCGGTTTCGGAAGCTGGATATCTCGGAAAAACAAAGCTAAAACAAAAGTCTAATAGGGAAATAAATCGGATAAAAAGCGGCAAGGGCTTTGCTGGGATATGTACTTTGGGGATAAAATCGGAAGTTTGGCGAAAAGGAGCTGGAGCAATTGCTGCATCATGTAGAACTTAATGTTTCAAATTTACCGGAAGCCAAATCGTTTTACAGTGAGCTGTTGCCGCCGCTCGGGTATGCCCTGTTTCAGGAATGGGAAAAAGGCTTCAGCTACAAGTCAGGTCCAACATATATCGTGTTTGTGCAAACGGAGGAGCAATTCATCCAGATTCCATATCACCGGAAACAAACGGGGTTGAACCATTTAGCCTTTCAGGCAGCTTCACGCGTGCAAGTGGACGTGATGACTCAAAAAATGAGACAATGGGGAGCGCAAGTCCTGTATGAAGATCTTCACCCTTATGCAGGTGGTCCAAATTATTATGCGGTTTTCCTTGAGGGGCCTGATCGCTTGAAAATTGAAATCACAGCACCAGGTGAAGGGAACGTCCATGTATAAGGAAAGCTTGGAACGTTTTTGGCTGCGTTGCCAAAAGAAAAGAAGGGGGTATGACAACCCCGTGGACTGAATCAGAATCGAATAGAGGTTAATTTTTATGAAGAAACTGGCAGTATTCTTACTGCTCGCGCTAGTGGTATGGGGTGGAATCTGGAGCAGCAATAAGTGGGTGCAAACCACTGAATATACAATAGCATCGGATAAGATGCCGGAAGCTTTCGATGGAGCAAGAATTGTTCAGGTATCCGATTTACATAACGCGACTTTTGGAAGAAATCAATCGTCGCTGATTGAAAAGGTGGAAGCGGCTGAACCTGATGCCATTTTTTTGACAGGAGATCTTGTGGACAGCAACCGCTATGATCTGGATGCCAGTTTGGTTTTGGTGGATGCCCTCGTAGAAATGAGTGAAGTATATTACGTGACTGGCAATCATGAAGTGGCTTCCAATAAGGTAGACGAAATTATGGAAGCATTGCAGGAACGAGGTGTCACGGTCCTGGCGGATGATTCTGTCGAATGGAGAAAAGATGAGGAAACAATCCAGATTGCAGGAATCGATGATCCGCTCATGGAACCTGATTTCCATGAGGAAGAAGTGACTCAGCATAGCCTCGATCAGGCACAGTTGACGGACGATTTTACATTGTTGCTGGCACATCGACCGGAATATTTTTCTATTTATGCGGGAAGAGGCGTAGATGTCGTCTTCTCTGGCCATGCTCATGGCGGACAAATCCGTATTCCTGGAATTGGTGGGTTGATTGCTCCGGGGCAAGGGTGGTTTCCTAAAGTGACGGAAGGAATCTTCGAAAAAGGTCAATCGAAAATGGTTGTCAGCCGCGGGCTTGGCAACAGTACTTTTCCTGTCCGTATTTTCAATTTGCCGGAAATTGTTGTTGTAACGCTGGAAAAAGGATAAGCGAATGATGGGTCGTGAATTATAGGCTGACTGATGTCTGTCCAACCACCAGCAGCTGATCAGGCTTGCCGGTTTCAAGCCGATCGCTGATTAGTGAATGCAAACAGGGAGGCTGCTAAGTGTGATCAAGAAAAAAGAAGTTTCATTGCACCGTTATTCCTCAAAAGTGTCAATTGACTATGATCTGCCATCAGATCAGCTGGAGTTTACACGATTGCCGAAAGAAATTGTGGAAAAAGATGCCAAAGATCCATTAAAGCATTTCATCATCATCAAAGCACGTGGAGAAGATGCCGGGTTTTTTGAATTGGATGAATCGGAAGACCGCAAGAAATACTCAGACAATCCGAAAGCTTTGTTGTTGAGGGGATTTTCTGTGAATCCGAAATTTCAGGGCAGAGGCATCGCGACCGGTTCAATCTATGCACTACCTGAATTCATGGAAACGGAATTCCCGGATTTTGATGAAGTGGTGCTGGGGGTCAATGCCCGCAATATACCAGCTCAGCGCCTGTATCAAAAGGCAGGATTTACAGACACAGGCAGACGGATTATGCGCTCTAAAGGCGAACAATATGTTATGTCCCTGTATACAAAAAAAGCCAAGTGACAGCAGAAATGCTGCCGCTTGGCTTTTTGCATTTATTCGAAATAAAGGTGCTTATGCAGACTGCAGCCTGGATTGAACGGTGAAGAACAGCTTGGGCAAGTAGATGCACAGGCTAGATATTCATCAACAGACAGGTCGTATCCGCAGGTTCCGCATAAAACCGCCTTTTCATGGAAACGATCCCTTGGCCAAACCTGATGCTTTCCGCAGCCGGCAGCTGCATGGCATTCAAAGCAGGGGAAATATTCCTGGCAGCAAAAGAACTTGATGGCGATGCGGTCGATGGGGGAATGGTAATGGGCGCAACGTGTTTCGGCGTCCACTTGAATGCCTTTCACTCTATGATGGTGGGCCATTTCAAATCTTCCTTTCTGAAAAAGGGATAGGATGTATGAGTGGAATCCGGGAAATCTTCACAGATTGTTTCAAGTACTTGTTTGCAAAGCTCATTGAAAATAATCACTTTGATTTATAGGGTTCAGTTTCTTTCTATGCTACTATGAAAGGGACGAAACTACGAATCTAATTCTTCGGGGCAAGGTGAAATTCCTTACCGGCGGTGAGCAGGAAACTGCAAGTCCGTGACCCGATTGAGCGAATGCGGACATAGGCCACTATGTTTTGAGCGCTCAAGCGGTGGAGCTGGTGAAATTCCAGCACCGACAGTTACAGTCTGGATGGGAGAAGAATTCAGAGATCGGCTTCGTTATGTGCCTCTTCTTTTCAATTAGTTGAAATTGAAAGGAGGAATTTGTATGACCAAAAACTCCTTTCAGGGACCAGTCCCTGAAATCACGATGCGATCATTTTTAATCCCGCTCCTTTCCTTCAAGGAAAATGGGCTTCTTCAAGGTAAGAAAAACTGCCGGAAAACCGGCAATCTTGAAAAAGAAGCAGGGCACATGTACATCTATTTATGGATACAAAACCTTCTGAGCAACCCTTTCCTCACCACCCATAAGCCCCATGGTGGAAAGCACCCAAAAACTCGTACGGCCCCAATTGAATACAGTCTGGCAAACAGAACGGAGGAGTGTGCCTAAATGTTTACAGGTATTGTCGAAGAAGTCGGCCATGTCGCTTCAGTCCGCACTAAACCCCAGGCTATGGAATTAACGATTTCCTGTGCGCTGATCTTAGAGGACATTAAACGCGGAGACAGCATCTCCATTAATGGAGTTTGTTTAACTGTCTCTACATTCAGTTCCAGCACATTCACAGTCGATGTCATCCCGGAAACGGTCAAGTCTTCGACGATGATCGGATTGAAAGCAGGCGGACGCGTGAATTTAGAACGTGCTATGCCAGCTAACGGGCGTTTCGGCGGCCATTTTGTCAGTGGCCATATTGATGGCGTCGGTACGATCCGTTCAGTGAAAAAAGAAGCGAATGCTGTGACGAAGACAATTGAGCTCAATCCACAGTTGATGAAGTACATGATGCTGAAAGGTTCTATTGCAGTAGATGGAACTTCATTGACGATTTTTGCGCTTGGCCATAATACGGTGACCATTTCTTTGATTCCCACAACACAGGAAGATTCACTGTTAGGCGAAAAAGGCATCGGCGACAAGGTCAACATCGAATGTGATCTGTTGGCGAAATACACCGAACGTATCCAGACAGCAGAACCAAAGATCAACAGAGGCTGGCTGGCGGAAAACGGATTTTAAAAGGAGGCGCTGAAGAGATGTTCTACACCGTAGAAGAAGCCGTCGAAGATTTGAAAAATGGCAAAGCCATCATCGTCATCGATGATGAAGATAGAGAAAACGAAGGCGATTTCATCGCATTGGCAGAGTTTGCTTCACCGGAAATCGTCAACTTGATGGCGACTGAAGGAAGAGGGCTGATTTGTGTGCCAATTGCCCAATCCATCGCTCAAAGTTTGCAGATCGGCCTAATGACCGACCATAACACAGATGAATTCGGTACTGCTTTTACCATTAGTATCGATCACAAAGATACAACGACGGGGATTAGTGCTTTTGAACGCTCCCACACGATCACCAGTTTAGTGAAAGCGGATGCGAAAGCAACAGACTTTAAACGTCCTGGGCATATTTTTCCATTGATTGCGAAAGATGGCGGTGTGCTTGACCGCACTGGACATACCGAAGCAGCTGTCGATTTGGCGAAGCTTGCGGGATCACCCCCTGCAGGCGTCATATGCGAAATCATGAATCCGGACGGCACAATGGCGCGTGTGGACGATTTGCTGAAAGTGGCGGAACGGCTCGGCCTTGGTATTCTCACGATTAAAGATCTGGTATCCTACCAGCAAAAAAATCAAAACACGACAGCCTACTAATCTACCAGAGGAGATGGAACTGAATGACTGTACATTTTGAAGGATATTTAAACGGTGAAGGACTGCGGATCGGCATAGTTGTCGGACGTTTTAATGAATTTATCACGAGTAAACTGCTGGGCGGCGCGGAAGATGCTTTGAAGCGCCATGGTGTTGGAGAAGATGATGTCTCCATTGCCTGGGTGCCAGGAGCTTTTGAAATTCCGCTTGTAGCAAAAAAAATGGCGATGAGTGGAAACTATGATGCAGTCATCACTTTAGGGACAGTCATCAGAGGCGCAACTCCTCATTTTGATTTCGTCTGCAGTGAAGTCGCGAAGGGCGTATCAAGAGCCAGTGACCAAGCCAATATTCCAGTCATCTTTGGAGTTTTGACGACGGACTCCATTGAACAGGCAATTGAGCGTGCAGGCACAAAAGCCGGCAACAAAGGCTGGGAATCAGCAGCGGGTGCCATAGAAATGGCAAATCTGATGAAAAAATTATAATACAGCACTCCTGAGCTTTTGCTCAGGAGTTTTTTTGAGGTTAAAAGGCCGAATTTGGGGAATGGAAAGTATAACAGCAATAGGACTGATGAATCACAATGAAGCTGACTACAGAGAAAATAGTGAAATTACTGAAGGATACTTCTGAAGTGTATCTGAATGGGGAAAATTGATTTAGGGGGAGAGTTATGGACAAGATCATCTATTTGATCAGGCATTGCCAGGCGACCGGACAATCTCCGGATGCAGAATTGACTGAAGCGGGAAGAAAACAGGCGCAGGATTTGGCAGAGTTCTTGCGGGAACGGCAGGTGGCCCATTTTATTTCCAGTCCGTTTACACGTGCCATCCAATCCATCGAACCGGCAGCAGACCAGCTGGATTTGCCGATTGAAATCGATGACCGTTTGGCAGAACGCGTGCTAAGCACTGAAGATTTGCCTGACTGGATGGAAAAGTTGGAGGCGTCTTTTGGGGATGCAGATTTGAAATTGGCTGGAGGCGAATCGGGAAAAGAAGCAACGGCCCGAGCAATGGAAGTCTTGAGTGAAATGAAAGACAGAACCGCAGCGGTGACCCACGGAAACTTACTTGGATTGCTGCTGAAGCAAATCGACAAAAGCTATGGGTTTTCGGAGTGGAAAAAACTGACCAATCCGGATGTCTATGAAGTGACTATAAAACAAGGGATGCCTTCTGTGAAGCGTATTTGGAGCTGATTCCATAAAGTGGAATGCACATCCTCCATATCTGAAAGTGGGAGCTTGACTGTCTTTAAAGCAAGGCAAAAGAGCCGGCAGCGCTTAACTTGCTGCCGGCCTGAAACGCGTTCGCTTTTGCTTTACCCTATTATTAAAAAGGCCAATTATTCAAGCGTGTTTCCTTCATTTGGAATGGGATTGTTTTTCAGCATGCCGGCTAAATGATAGGTATTATAGGCAAGCCGCTGGATGGCGGATTTTGTGAATTCGTTGTCTCGGCCAGCATCCATATAGGAGTCTCCGGGACCAGCTTCACCCACCCAGTAGGCATCCACATTCGGCGGAATAACGAAGCCGATATGAGAAAGTCCATAGAGGATGGAAGCAGACGAGTGTTTGGCTCCATCTTCATTTCCAGTTACAATGGCACCGCCGACTTTGTTATAGAAAATAGCTTGTCCTTTGTCATTGGTGACGCTGCTGCTGCCGTATAGGCGCTCAATAGCTTGCGTGGCCAGTGAGCTTTTTTCTCCAAGCCAGATGGGTGTGCCGATAATGACAATGTCTGCAGCTAAAACTTTTTCCAGAATCTGGGGCCATTCATCTCCCTCGCCCATATCTGCTTGGACGCCATAAGCTATGGAATAATCAGCCAAACGAACAATTTCAGATTCTACCCCCAACCGATTATAATGGAATTGAACATCATTGATGAATCCTTCGGTATGGGAAGGCTCCTCTGAACTTTTTAACGAAGCATTAAGAAAAATCGCTTTTAATGTCTGCACGGTATCGCTCCTTTTAGGTGATCAGTCTTTGTAAATTCAACCGAGTCCGCTGTTGGCCAGCGGAATGGCAGTTCAACTTACACAGTCTCCTATTCCCTTTAGGAAGTAATATATGCAACATCCAATTCGAGTATTTGTCTGTAGAAAAGAGGTGGTTCAAATGAAAAGAACAGAGTTGTTGCCATATGGACTCATTTTTCTTTTGTTATTGATTAAAGTGAGTGTTTTTCGTGTGCTTATTTTTGACTCGAAATCGATTTTACAGATCCTCCTGATCGAGTTTCCGATGTGGGCTTTACTGTTGTCAGTTATTTTGATACTCGCTAAAAATCAGTTGTGGCGGACGGTCTGGCTTTTCAACCTGTTGGTTTCCGTCATCTTCTTTACAGTTACACTTTATATCCGCTATTATTCCACCATTCCGTCTTACTATGATTTGCAGCAATTGACGCAGACCGGCTCTGTCAGCAATACCATTACGATGCTGTCGTCTCCATGGGACTTCCTCTTTTTCCTGGACGCTGTCCTATTCTTATTCATAGCGCGGCGTTGGAAAAATCCTGTGAAGTTTACAGGATTGAAATATGTGGCTATCAGTACGGCAGCGATTTGTACGGTGACCGTCGTTTATGCGCTTCAACAGCCAATCATCGACGTTTCTTATTTTGCAAAAGAAAACGGTTTCCTGCAGTCTCAGATAGCCCAGTTGTATAACCGCTCCAATGAAACTGCACATGCTTCCTCAACCAAACTGTCAACAAAAGAGCTGGAAGAGCTTAAAGGCAATAACTATGTGAAGGTCAGTGAGCAGGAAAGCTTTGGAGTTGCCGAAGGCCGCCATCTTTTCGTCATTCAAGTGGAATCCCTGCAGAATTTTGTCATCGGCCGTAGCTTGAATGGCCAAGAGATTACACCGCATCTCAATGAGCTATTGAGTGAAAGTGCTTATTTTTCAACTGTCTTCCAGCAGGTGGGGGCCGGTACCACCTCTGATGCCGAATGGATGGTCAATACAGGTTTGTATCCGGAGGGGATGATTCCCACCGCCAATAGCCTGACAGGTAAAGAAGTACCGTCCTTGGCGCGGAGCTTGAAGGAAAAAGGCTATGGTTCTGCCACTTATCATGCTGACGATGTGTCGTTTTGGAACCGGGACGTCCTTTATCCGGTTCTTGGCTACGAGGAGATTTTTTCAATCGAAGATATTCCGGATATCAAACAGGTCGGTTTCGGCCCAGCCGATGAAGTGCTGTTCGATTTTGCAGCGAATGAGCTGCCTCGGCAGCTTGAAGCTTATGAACGCATCTATGCCAATATCGTAACCGTCACCAGCCATACACCATTCGAAATGCCGGATGATATGCAGTATCTAAATTTGCCAGCTGAGTATGAAGAAATGTACATTGGGAATTACCTGCAATCGATCCGCTACGCAGATGAACAAATTGGTGCATTTATTCAGACACTGAAAGACCAGGGCATTTATGATGAGTCCCTGATCGCTATTTTTGGGGACCATTCGGGTATGCATGGTACACTGGTTACTGATGAAGACCAACGCTTGTTAAGTGGCTTTTTAGGACATGATTATTCATTGAAAGACCAATACACCATTCCACTGATTTTTACAGGCGGGAACTTGTTTGAAGAAACTGAAATGACCCGCCTCGGCGGCCAGGTGGATATCATGCCGACGCTTTTGGCCTTGCTCGGCGTTGAACATGACGAGCCGATGATGGGGCATAACCTGTTCCACTATAAAAAGAATCTATTGGGCATGCGCTATTATTTGCCGGGAGGGTCTTACATCCAATCGGAACAATTGTATAAAGCGCCGGGGGCGAAACTGCCGGAAGTTTTGTATGACCTGAAAACCATGAGTGAACGCGCAAAAAACAGCGAAGCGAAAAAGCATATCGAGGATACGGAAACACTGATGAATTACGCGGATACCTTATTGAAAGGCTATATCGAGGAATGAGTTCCTCAGTAGAGAGTAAGCCGTTATAATAGAATGTAAGTAAGAGATGAGGGGGAACCGGTCTATGGTAAAAGAGTTTGAAAAAGAAGTCATTCAGGCGATGGACAAAATGTTTGAAAACGAAATGAAAAAAGTCAATGACGCACTCGAACAAGAGCTGTTGATTTCGTTGATCGGTGAAGTGAATGCCGGTAAGTCATCCACTGTCAATAAGATCATCGGAGAGGATATCGCCAGCACCAATCCGATGCCAGGAGAAACGGTCAGTGTAGATCCTTACAATATCCGTGGATTGGAAAATATCAAATTCATGGACACACCGGGATTGAATGACCCAAATGACGAAAACCCTAAAAAAACGTTGGAGTTTGTCCAGAAATCCGATGTTGTGCTGTTTTTCCTGAATGCAGCAGGCACGGTGTTTTCTGAAAGTGAAAAAGAGAAATTCCATGAAATCGAAAAACACAATAAAGATATTTTGATTGTCTTAAATAAAATCGATGCTGCCGAAAATATTCCGTCCATCGTCCAGTTTGTCAAAGAGCATACCGCCCATAAATATAAAGTCATTCCGATTTCTTCGAAGACAGAAGAAAATTTGGAAACCTTAAAGAAGGAAATCCTTTTTTTGCTCGAAAAGAAGGGTAAGGACCTGCTCTTCGCCAAAAGCATGAAAGAAAAATCCTCTGCTGCTACACGTTGGATCATCGGCGCCGGCGTTTCGGCAGGGGTCATCGGTGCATCGCCGATTCCGGGTTCTGATGTGCTGCCGCTGACCACATTGCAGGCAGGGTTGATCATCAAATTATCGAATCTATACGATAAGCCGCTGACTAAAAAAGCGGCAAAAGACATGATTGTCGTCACAGCTACGCAGACCATCGGGCACACCATTTATCGCCAGGCGCTGAAATTCATACCTGGAGCAGGATCCATCATCGGTGGGACTGTGGCTTCGTCCATGACATTGGCGCTCGGCTACGGTGTGAAATACGCCTATGAAAATAATATTGCCATTGATTACGATATGATCGGCGATTTGTTTGAAAAGCTGAAAAATCGCGAGAAAAAAGCTTGAAAACTGCTGAACCGCCCTTCGCACCTTGAAGGGCGGTTTTCAAGTTGCTTGCGTCTTTCGGATTTGTCATTTAACTTTAGGAGAAAGATAGTCGGAGGTGCAGGATGAAGATATTGGTAGTGGAAGATAATCCGAGCGTCAGCTCCATGCTTGAGCTGTTCTTCTCAAAAGAAGGCATCCAAGGTGATTTTGCGGCTGATGGGCTGGAAGGTTACCGGAAATACAAAGACAGCAACTATGATTTGCTGATCCTGGACTGGATGCTCCCGGGAATGGACGGCATAGCGCTGTGCCGCAAAATCCGCGAAGAAGGAAACGCCGTTCCCATCATCATGTTGACAGCTAAAGACAGTGAATCCGACCAGGTCATCGGCTTTGAAATGGGGGCGGATGATTACGTGACCAAACCGTTCAGTCCGCTGACCTTAATGGCGCGCATCAAAGCGGTCACGCGGCGTACCCAGAAAACGGAACCTGTATCGGATCTGATCCAAACCGTCCATTTCACCGTCAATAAGGAAACACGGGATATTGTGAAAGACGGCCAGGAAGTCGACAGTCTGACTCCAAAAGAATTTGACCTGCTGATTTTCTTCCTGCAGCATCCGAAACAGGTGTTCAGCCGTGAACAATTGTTGGAACAGGTATGGGGCTATCAGTTTTATGGCGATGAGCGGACGGTGGATGTCCACATTAAACGCCTGCGCAAAAAAATCAACGGCGGGGACAAGCTGTTCCATACGGTATGGGGAGTTGGCTATAAATTTGAAGAACACACGAATTAAGTATTTCTATCAGCTGATCGCCAGCCATATGAGCATTTTGCTGATTGCTTTTTTGATTTTAAGCATTTTATTCGTGCGATATGTGGATGATTTTGCCTATGGTGAGAAAGCCGAAGAACTTGAAAATTATGGGGAGCGGATTATTGCCGAGCTGGAACGGGCGCGTCCTGGCACCAATCTGCAGGCCTATGTCTCGATTCTTGAGGCACAGAATATCAGCTTCATCGTCTTTGACCAGCAAAGCCGGATTTTGTATCCGGTGTCCGGTTCGTTCCCTCCAGTGGAACTGACGCAGGAAGAGTGGAATGTCATTGAACAGGGAGATACCCTTGTCGTCAATCGTGACGTGGACCGATTCGATTTTACAGTGACATTTGTGGCCATGCCTTATTTCGAAAATAACCAGCTAGCAGGAGGAGTCCTGCTCGCCTCGCCCGTCAGCGGCGTCAGTGAAATGATCGCTGAGTTGAATAAAACCTTGATCACGACGGTCCTGGTGGCTTTAGCGATTGCCCTGCTGCTCAGCCTATGGTTATCGAAATTGCATGTCAGCCGGATTCAACGGATGCGAAAAGCAACCTCGATGATCAGCGAAGGCCATTACGATGTTAATCTGCCCGAGTCGAATTTTGATGAGTTTGGAGATCTGGCACATGACTTCAACAAGATGGCCGCCAAACTCCAAAAATCAAATGAGGAAATCGACCGGCTTGAAAATCGCCGTCGCCAATTCATGGCGGATGTCTCGCATGAAATGCGGACGCCTTTAACGACGATTGCTGGCATTATCGAAGGTTTGCGGAACAATATGATTGAAGAAGGCCAACGGGAAAAAGGCATCCGCCTGGCAAGCGATGAGACGAAACGGCTGATGCGCCTGGTCAATGAAAATCTGGATTATGAAAAAATAAGATCCAATCAAGTGGTACTGACGAAAGAGGAAATCGAAGCAGATGAGCTTTTGGAAATTATTCAGGAACAGCTTTATCTGCAGGCGAAAGAAAAAGGCGATTCAATCGTCATCAATACCAATCCTGGCGACGTCATCTACGGGGATATGGACCGGCTGATTCAAATTCTGATGAATATTGTCAAGAACGCGATTCAGTTTACAGAGAATGGAGTTATTTCGCTGACCAGCTATGCGGAAGCCGATCACATGGTGATCACAGTGGAAGATGATGGAGCGGGCATTGATATCGAAGAAATCGACATGATCTGGCGCCGGTTCTATAAAGCGGATTTATCGCGGGGCAGCGGCCAATTCGGACTGGGCTTATCGATCGTCAAACAATTGGTGACGCTGCATGATGGAGAAATTCAGGTGGAAAGTGAAAAAGGGCAGGGAACGAGATTCATCATCCGTCTGCCGCATAAAGAATGACCTGGAAGAACCAATTCCAGGTCTTATTTTTATTTCCTGAACTTTTTATTTTTGTTAAAACTCTGGTCATAGTTTATTCATAACTGCTTGATAAGCTTTGTATATCGACTTAGGAAAAGAGGGAATATACGTGAAAAAACTTTTATATATTGGAATCGGCGTACTGGCGGCCACAGCTATTTTTATGATGGTGGCATTTTCAGGAGATGAAACTGTTGCTGAAGTAGGAGATACAGAAATAACCAAAGAAGCATTGTATGACAAAATGGTGGCTTCCGCTGGAGCGGCCACACTTGATGCGATGATTTCCAACGAAGTGGTCAACCAGGAGGCGGATAAGGCTGACGTCAAGGTGACGCAGGAAGAACTTGATGCGGAAATGGCCGTCTATGAAGAAAGCTATGGCGGAGCGGAGGCGCTTGAACAGGCTCTTGCATCAAGCGGAATGTCGATAGATGATCTCAAAGAGGAAATGGAAATATACTTGAAGGTTGAAAAAATCGTAGGACCGGATATTGAGATAACGGATGAGCAGATCAGCACCTATTTCGAAGAAAACAAAGATTCATTTGAGCAGCCTTCGCAGGTAGAGGCGAGCCATATCTTAGTAGCTACGCAGGAAGAGGCGGATGAAGTTAAAGCTAAGCTGGATGACGGCGGTGACTTTGCCGAGTTGGCAGCAGCATATTCGACAGATACAGCCAATGCTGATAGTGGCGGCGCTCTCGGGGCGTTTGGTGCAGGTGAAATGGCACCGGAATTTGAAGAAGCTGCATTCAGTATGGAAGTTGATGAAATCAGTGATCCAGTACAAACGGATTATGGATTCCACATCATACAGGTAACCAAAAAGACCGATGCAGTGGAAGCCAACTTGGAAGACAGCAAACAACAGATTAAGGAAACCTTATTTGATGAAGCATTAAATACAAAATATGCCGAATGGCTGGCTGAGAAAACCGAGTCATACGATATCGTCAATAAACTGACAGAATAGAGGAGGAAATAAAAATGGGTTATTATAATTCATCTGAACCGAAAAGAAATAAGAAAGGGTATTTCGCTTCCAGCTTTACAGGATTGATGGCAGGAGCATTATTGGTGGGGGTAATTCTGCCCGGAGTAACGGATACAGAGCCCGGAAACACTGAATCGGCGTCAACAACGGAAGCGGTCAGCGGATTGCAGACAAACTCAACGATTGTCACTTCAGATGTGACGGAAATCGTTGAAGAAACCAGCGATGCAGTAGTCGGGGTATCGAATTTGCAGGCAGCGCAGCAAAATCCATTTGCTTCACAGACAAGCAAAGATGCGGAATCACAAGAAGCGGGTGTAGGATCCGGTGTCATCTATAAAAAAGATGGGGACACGGCTTACATTGTCACCAATAACCACGTGGTAGAAGGTGCAGAAGAAGTAATGGTCACCTTGTCGGATGGTACGGAACTCGACGCTAAAGTGCTCGGTACAGATATTTGGACCGACCTCGCCGTGTTGGAAGTTCCAGGAGACAGCATTTCAACAGTGGCTGAGTTCGGAGATTCATCTGTATTGCAAGCGGGCGAACCGGTTATTGCCATAGGTAATCCTCTAGGTCTTCAATTCTCGGGATCTGTGACCACGGGTGTCATTTCAGGGACGGAGCGCTTGGTACCGATTGACGTAAACCAGGATGGCACCGAAGACTGGCAGTCAGAAGTTCTTCAAACCGACGCTGCTATCAGCCCAGGGAATAGCGGGGGTGCATTGATCAATGCTGAAGGACAATTGATCGGCATCAATTCCATGAAAATTGCCCAGGATGCTGTGGAAGGAATTGGACTGGCGATACCCGTCAACACCGCCATACCGATTATTTCTGACCTGGAAACAGAAGGAGCTGTAGATCGTCCGTCAATGGGCGTCGCGATTTTGGATCTGGCTGAAGTGCCAGCCCAATACCGCAGTTCTCAATTGAACTTGCCGGCAGAAGTGGAAGGCGGCATCGTCGTCGAATCAGTAGTTGAAGGCTCAGGAGCGGCAGCTGCGGGAATGAAAGACTTTGACGTGATCGTTGAAATGGATGGAAAACCAGTGAACTCCGTATTGGAGCTTCGCCAATATCTCTACAACGAAACCGAAGTCGGCGATACCCTGAAAGTCAAAGCCTACCGAAATGGAGAACTCCAGAGCTTCGAGTTGAAACTGACGGAGAGCATTTGATGGAGAAAAGCGGAAGCGGCCGCTTAGCCCTGACAAGCGCTGGAAGCCTTACCGGTAATGGTGTTCTTTTAAGACGCTAAAATAAAACTGCTGGAGAAAAATCAATGATTTTTCTCCAGCAGTTTTGCGTTGTACGCGGTTTTCCCTAGGCAACAGCGACTTTCAGGAGATTGTGGCAAGTCTTTTGGATTTTTTTAAAAAGAAGAATGCTTTTATTCCATTAATAGAGCTTACAGTCCAAACCTGGCACAATACAGTCCGCCAGCTAAAATGCTGTCGGAATGAGGAGCGGCATTCACGGGCGATTGCATCGGCTGCTTTATCCGATACCGCCAGATGATGTGGAAACACAATCGAACCGCATAAGAAAAAAGCTTCCCGATAAACGGGAGGCTTTTTTTGGGGAACTTCTTAAGTTACACAGGTGCAGAAGTGTTAATCGAAAATGCCGAACCAATCTGTTCCGATTCCGAAGCCAACAATGATGAGAACCAGGACGACAAAGATGATGATGCCCAGCTGCAAAGGCTTGTAGCCTGTAGTCCTTGGCTCTTGCAGTCCTTCTTTCTCTTCAGGTGGACGGCGTTTAGCCTCTTCTTCAGTCTCTTTCATGTAATCGTCTTTATCGCTATTACTCATTTGAATGCCTCCTTGAACTTACTGTTAGTCATCTTTACCCGATAAAGCAAAGGTTCAATCCACGAACTTTTCTTCCGCCTGCAATTCGCGCTGAGTCAACTTCTGAGCCAACTCCCGGCCGAAAAGCTCTGAAGATTGCGGATCCCGGCCTGTAAGTATTTGTTTGCTGCCCCAGACAACATAAGCATCCTGGTCTTTCTCTTCATGGTAATCCGCGATTTTTTTCAATTCATCTTCGAGGCTGAACGGCAACAGATCCACCACTTCTTCCGGTTCCATATCGTTCGGATAACCGGTAACTTTCAGACCTTCAAGGATTCCGCGGCCTTCTTTGGTTTTTGTGAAAATCAGCGGAGCCGGTCCGTGGCAGACAGCTGAGACGATACCGCCCAGTTCATAGACAATGTTGATCACTGCATGCAAATCTTCGTTTTTCGCCAAATCAAACATGGCTCCGTGTCCGCCGACAATCATGATGGCATCATATTCACTGGCCTTAACATCGACGATCGGAGTTGTTTTATCCGCCATGCCCGATTCGTATTGTTTTTTATAAATTCCATCCGGGTCATAGTCTTTGCTGAGGCTCAGTGGATCGACCACTGGCTTGCCCCCGTCAATAGAAGCCAATCCCACAATGTGCCCTTCTTTTTCGAGCTCTAATGCAGGTGCGAACAATTCTTCCGCCCACCAACCGGTCACGTAATTATTTTCTTCGTCCGTGTAGCCATTGGATAAAACCGCTAATACTTTTGCCATCATATCTTCCTCCTACTTTTAGAAAGTCCTTGTTTCTTCATTTACCCTATAGGGAAATCCTGAAACGTGGCAACGGGGGAGTTCATGGATTCAGTTGCAGAGATATGCTACGATTATTCCATGATACGAAAGATGAGGTGGACCGCTTGAAAGAGTTAACCCAGAAAACCCAGGTGACCTTACTTGAAGCCATGCTTGATGGCAGTAAAGTGGGTACTATTGTGACCGATCCGTCGCAGCACGACAATCCGATTATTTATACCAATAAAACCTTTATCGAAATGACAGGATATACACAAGAAGAAGTGATTGGACGCAATTGCCGATTCTTGCAGGGACCGGGAACCGCAAAAGAAGATATTCAAAAAATGAAAGAAGCCATTGCGGACGAAAAAAAGGTCATCTTGACGTTGCAGAATTACCGCAAAGACGGTTCGCCATTTTGGAATCGCCTTGCCATCGAACCTGTCCGTATAGAGGACAAGCTGTATTTCATCGGTACTCAAACAGACATTACACTTGAACGTTCTCAGCAACAGGCAATCATGGCCAACGAAGACGAAATTGAAAAGTTGATGCTGCCGATTTTATCCGTACAGGAAAATGTGGCGACCGTCGCACTTGTAGGGACGATGAATCTGCAACGCTTTGAAACCTTGAAAGTGAAAATATGTGAATATGTGCAGGAGCATCGCATTGAACATGCCATCATCGATATCACCGGCTTGTCATGGAATGAAAAATCGCCCCTTTATTGGTTCACACAGATTTACGAAGCGTTGCGAATTATGGGAAGCAATCTTTATGTAACAGGTATCTCCCCAGCAGCTGCCCAGCAATTTGCAAACGACTTGGATCGGGACAGCCGCTTAATCACTTTTTCTACCATTGAGAGAGCCTTAAATTTCATTACACAAAAAACCGCAAGTGAAAACCATATCAGTTGACTCTGTATTGGAATTAGAGGTAAGTTTTAACTGTTCTCAAATACTAATCAGGAAAGAGGTTGGAAAAATGTCAGCATTATTCACAACATCTGTCACAGCCACTGGTGGCCGTGAAGGAAGAGTCGTTTCCGAAGACAATGTATTGGATCTTCAATTGGTCTCGCCGAAAGAATTGGGCGGTCCCGGAGGAGAAGGCACGAATCCTGAACAATTATTTGCAGCAGGCTATTCAGCTTGTTTTGACGGAGCCTTGAACCTAATCATCAAAAGAGAAAAAGCGGATGTTTCAAGCACTTCCATCAAAGCCGATGTGCATTTCCTAAAAGATGAAGGCAACGATGGTTTTAAAATCGGTGTCACACTGAATGCCCATTTGGAAGGTGTCGATGAAGCGACAGCGAAAGACCTTGTAGAAAAAGCACATGCGTTCTGCCCTTACTCCAAAGCAACAAGAGGCAATGTGGACGTAGAATTGAAAATAGTATAAGAATTCCAAAAAAGCCGGAAAGCTAACGTTTCCGGCTTTTTTTATTTTAATAAGTGGTAACAGCAGTTTACAGTGACGTTGAAAAAATACAGAATATGGTTTTAAAAAATCGGAGCAGGGTAGAAATATAATGCAGAGTCATACTGAAATTAAAGGAGGATGGAGGGAATGGACAAAGAGCAGAAGAAGCAACGGACTTCAAAAAATACAGAATCTACAGGTCAGAATTCAGTTGAAGAAAAGAAAAATTTCAATGCTGGAGGAAATGACTCTGATTATGACGGCGGACATCCGGAAGATGCTTTGAGTAAACAGCAAAAAGAAAAGCAGCAGAAACAACAAACCGGCGATTCTTATAATGCAGGCGGAAATGACTCTGATTACGATGGTGGACATCCAGAAGATGTTAAGCCTGACAGTAAAGGGCGCATAGGCTCCGAAGACGAAAACTAAAATCAAACAGGAGGTTTTATTTATGTTTTTTCATACAGGAGAACTTCAATACCACGCTAAACCGGACGCTCCAGATCCGGTGTTCGCTAAACAAGTACAGGAATTGATCGGCGGGCAATTCGGCGAAATGTCAGTTGCCATGCAATACTTATTCCAAGGGTGGAGCACAAGAGGAAACGAAAAGTACAGAGATTTGCTGATGGATACAGGAACGCAGGAGTTGGGGCATATTGAAATGCTGGCAACTATGGTGGCAAGGCTCCTTGAAGGGGCACCTGTTTACGAACAGGAAAAAGCTGCCAGCGATCCGATTGTCGGAGCAATCATGGGCGGCATGAATCCGCAGCATGCCATCGTCCATGGATTAGGTGCTTCCCCAAAAGACAGCAATGGGGTTCCTTGGAACGCGGGATATATCGTAGCGAGCGGTAATTTATTGGCGGATTTCCGTGCCAATGTCAATGCAGAATCACAGGGGCGCCTGCAGGTAGCCCGTCTCTACAGCATGACAGACGACAAAGGTGTGAAAGACCTGTTTTCTTTCCTCTTGGCACGTGATACGATGCACCAAAACCAATGGCTTGCTGCTATAAAAGAATTGGAAGCGAAAGAAGGTCCGATTGTGCCTGGAACACTTCCGCCAGAATGGGAAGCAACTGAATACTCCCATACTCTTTACACGAACTCTGAAAGCAGCAAAGAGCTCAAGTGGATGCATGAGCCTGCACCGGATGGCCACGAATTTAAATTCGGCAAACCAGAGCCCTTCAGCACTAAACCTGAACTGAAGCCAGCTCCACCGGAAGCCCATAATTCATTGCCGGAAGATAAACTGAAATAACCCTTTTGAGGCTGTCCTAAAGTCATATGCAATGGCTTAGGGGCAGCCTCTTTTGTTCTTCCGTACAATTTCTTCAAAAGAAAGGGTGGAGGGATCGTGTCAAAAAGAGCCTGGATCATGAAGCAGAAGTGGAAAGATGTGGTTTTTTTGCACTGGCCGGTCGAAGTGAGTTGGCTGAGTCGTTTTGTGCCGGCAGAGTTGGAAATCGATTTATACGATAATCGAGCTTGGATTGGTGTCGTGCTGTTCCGTGCAAAAGCTACACGTCTTCGATTGCTTCCGCCAGTTCCAAGTACACGTTCCTATCTGGAGCTGAACGTCAGGACGTATGTGAAATACAAAAATAAGCAAGGCGTGTATTTCTTCAGCTTGGATGCGGACAGCCGGCTTGCCGTACTAGCTGCTTCTCTCGGCGGTTTTCTGCCATATCGGCATGCTGATATGAGCATGTCAAAGAAAGCGGGACACCGGACATTCACCAGCAAAAGAATCGAAAAAGATCACTTTCCGGAATCTTTTAGAATGACCTTTAAAGAAGATGCAAAGCCCATTGCACCAAGCTCCATCGAGCAGTGGCTGACGGAACGTTATTGTTTGTGGACAAAACCGAAAGAGCAGCTGTATCGAGTGGATATTACACATCCACCCTGGACGCTCCATTATTTAAAAGGCCAGATCCATCAAAACACAATGGCTTCGTATCTTCCTGTTTCGCTCCATCATCATCTTCCGATGGCCCATTATTCAAAAGGGCAAAAAACAAGGTTTTATACGCCAGTGAGGGAGGCGTGAAAGCAGATGGTCTGCGTCATACAAGGGGCTTGTGAGAAGTTTCCCTCTTTTCCCCGACGCGTTTCGTCAAGTAAAAAAGGATTTAAAAACTGACCCGGCAAATGCCAGGTCAGTGATATTCAGGAACTGATATAATCTCCGCCATTTACATGAATGGCCTGGCCAGTCACGTAGGTGGAGTCCTTGGAAGCCAGATAGACATAGGCAGGAGCCAGTTCTGACGGCTGTCCACGCCGTTCCATCGGTGTGTCTCCACCATGTTCTCCAACTTTTTCTGCACCGAAAGTCGCTGGAATCAGTGGTGTCCAAATCGGACCCGGCGCGACTGAATTCACCCGGATGCCTTGCTCCGCGATATTGGCGGACAAGGAGCGGGTAAAGCTCGTGATTGCTCCTTTGGTTGATGAATAATCAATCAGTTCTGGAGAGCCGCGATAAGCTGTGACGGATGATGTATTGATGATGCTGTCGCCTTTTTGAAGATGCGGCAAGGCAGCCTGCGTCAAATAGAACATACTGAAAATATTGGTTGAAAAAGTCTCCATTAACTGGTCTGGACTAATGGCAAGGAAATCATCCTGTGGAAACTGTTTTCCGGCATTATTGACCAAAATGTTCAATTGGCCGAATTCAGAAATGACGTCCACTATAAGCTGATTGCAATTTTCAACATCACTGACATCTGTCGCAAATTTAGCGCCTTTAGCCCCGTAAGCTTCAATCGCTTTAATCGTTTGATCAGCGTCTTCATCCTCATTAAGATAGGCGATGGCAACGTTGGCGCCTTCTTTTGCATATGCGACAGCGACAGCGCGTCCAATTCCACTATCTCCTCCTGTAATGAGGGCGACTTTGCCTTCCAGTTTCCCGGAGCCTTTATAGTCTTTGTCATCGTAAATCGGTTCAGGATCCATTTGCTCTTCTAAACCGGGTTGCTTTGATTGTTCCTGCGGATCCACCTGTTCATCAATTTCTTCGAATTTGTCTTTAGCCATAACGAATCCTCCTTAAAATTAACTAGCGTCATGTTCCTTATTCCCGCTGTTGTTTCACTTAAACACAAAAGCAATTATCTGGAAAACCACTGTTCATAAGGAAAGAAAAACGGAAACACCCAATTGTAGAGGTGTTTCCGTTCGGACTTGAAGCTGGTTCAGTAAAATTTTCATGACTCTCCAGTAACTACTCCGCAGGCAATTCTATCGCCGGAGTCACCGGATGGGTCCGTCATTTGATCATCTTCTCCTGCATGGATGACAAGCGCCGTTCCGCCTTCTTTAAGCAGAGAGTTTTCCTCGCCGATTGCGAGTGTCACATTTTCAGCTGTAAACTCCTGCGAAGCCGTGCCATCATCGCTTACTTCAATATTCGGCAAATCTCCAGCATGCGGTCCATCCGGATTATCTATGCCATGCATAGCGTCGGTCGGATTAAAATGGCCGCCAGCTGATTCGAAATCAGGAGCTTCACACATGCCGGTTTCATGGAAATGAATGCCGTGCATGCCTTCCTCCAAGCCTTCCACTTCAAGTGCTACCATCACACCAGCCTCTTCTCCAGATAATTCTGCGGTGCCAATTGCATTTCCATCACTGTCCATCATTTCAACAGTCAGCATTAGAATTTCTTCACTGCTTTCCTCGTCTGTCTCGTCTCCGAGCTGCGGCAAGTCATCTCCATCGTCTTCAGGTTCCTGTTCTGTTGCGCCGTCAGATTCTGTTGGTGGGTCTTCTGCGCTTTCGTTGCCACAGGCTGTCAAAAATAATAAAAAAGCCAGTGCTAAAATAAGCATAAGCCAACGCTTCATCTGAACTCCTCCCTCGTAATCATGTTATTCTACCTTACACATATTCACGGGGAAATAAACGCAATTTTCTGAAATGGATTCTTTTGTAGGATAAAGAAGTTTCATCTTATTCTTTTGCGGAAAACAATTAACAACCCAATAAGTGTCGATAGGACACTTATTGCAGCGGCCGGCTTAAAGAATGGTGGCCGATAAGTGAAGGAGATGGTGTTTTCGCCTGTTTCCAAGGGAACTGCAACAAAAGCATAATCTGCTTTCAGCACTTTCACTTCTTCTCCATTAACGGATGCATGCCATCCGCGTTCGTAAGGAATGGACAATTTTAAGTAATCGTCATTTTCTGCATTGGAATAATCAAGGCTGACATGGCTGCCTTCGATTATTAAGTTGCTGGAAAGGTCAGGCTGATCGGCTTGCTCCCGCAAGATCTCATAAGTCTCCGAATACAATTGGATATCCGTCAATTCATATGTTCCTTCCGGGAGGCGGAGCTCAACTTGTTGAGCAGCCGGGATTCGGATTGTGAGATCGTCTACAAAGGTTTTGTAGACCGACTGATTGGATTTTCTGGTGGTGCGATAGCCATTGACCTGGAGTGGAAAGCCTTGATCCGCTGCCGTATTTTCCAAATGGAAGGAGACAAACAAATCACCGTCGGATTCCGGCGGGTTCTCCAAACGTAAATTTAAACCACCGGTGCCTTCAGTTACTTCTAATAGCCCATCATCGTAAGTTCCACCGATTGCTGTAGTCCCAAAGCCGACAGAATTGCCGTCTGATGGCAGCCGTTCAGCGTCTGAATCCTGATCAAGCACAATGCCTGTCAGCATGGCCTGCTCACGCATCAGTGGAGACATTCCGGCTAATTGCTGCTCCTGATAAACTTTGGAAGTGGATCGGGCAAAAGGCAGTACATAACTGTTTTCATAGACAGCAAAATTTTCACTGGATTGGATTTCAGTGAAGCCGTATGGAATGTTTTCGTCTCCGTGTGGACGGATGACGTATTTACCCTGCAGCAGACTGTACAGATTCGCCCGATTGCCAAGTGTTGCATAGCGGCTGACGCTTTCACGTCCCATATCAATTTCAAGATCGTATAAGTAAAAATACAATAAGTTTTTATTTAAAATGCTGGAATACGTACTCAATCCCTGGAAATCCTGAACAATGGGCGTATTGTTGCGCACGCCTTCCATCCACTCAGTACGGTAAGGCCCATCTGATTCTTTGGCATGAATGTAATCCAGCAGTTCATTTATTTCCGGATCATCATAGTCAGCCCCAGTCATCAGCTCTTCGTTGACCTGGGAAATATCACCATCTTCCAGGAGCTTTTCTGTCTGGTAGAGGTTGGAAAAGATCAAAACCCAAGCAAACAGCGAAGTCATCAACAGGATTTTAAACAATGGCTTTTTGAATTGGATGTAAAAAAACAACAGCAGCAGCGTAAGCAGCAGGCTGCCAAAAGCTACTAGGGAAGTCGGTGAATCGATGATAAAATATTCATCTGCTGAAGCGTAAAGCGCAAAACAGAAAATCGCAAAAACAGCGGCAATGGCAAAACGCTGCAGCGTGAATTTATGCAATTGATCGAATGCAACGGCAACGGCACCTCCTGCAACCAGGGATAAAAAATATTCCCAACGGTATTGGGGGGCGGAGAAACCGTTGAAGGCGCTGCCGATTAATGGGCTGTGGTGCATAAGGATGCCTGCTATGCCAAGAAGCGCAAACAAGCGAAACGTTTTATGGCGATAAAGAAAGCCGCAAAACAACAGCAGGATGAAAAACGCCGGCAGGACGATAAAACGACTGCTGAAAAGAATATTATCCGTTAAATCGATCCATGGAATCTCCTGCTGAAAAGGCGGCCTATGGTTGTTTAGGTACGCATAGACAGCGGGAACGAAAGAAACGGCACTGATGCCAGCGCCCACCAGGCCGGCAACAGCAAAATGCATCACTGCTTTTTTCTTGTCCTCGCCACCTTCACTTAGTGGGATGAACAAGCGGAAAAGGATATAGAGGCCGGTCAACAAAAGGTTGATGTAGGCAAAATAGAAATTGTCGATCATTGAAACTGCGACCGCGGCCAAAAACCAGCCGGGCTTTTGTTCACGGAAGATTTTTTCGACACCAAACAGGAGGATCGGCAACCATAGGAAAGCGTCCGCGAAAAACTCCCAGTAGGTGGCGTGGCGGAAATACATGCCCGAGATGCCATAGAGGGAAGCCCCCAAAAGAGCTGCCGGCTTTGACAGCTTCATGTACATGAACAGGCGTGTAGTGATGAACAATACAGCTGCCAGACGGACGATACTGATAAAGACGGCAGCATTTGCCCAGAACAGTACGTCTGTCGTCTGGATGATGTTGCTTATCTCGAATAGGAAAACGATCACCACCGAAATCAGAAAAACGATGGATGTGGAGAAATAATAAGACAGCTCACTGAACGTGCCTGCCCCCAAGCCGAAATCAAATGAATAGAAAAACTCTCCTCGGGTATATTGTTCGTATAACAGATGCTTGAAAGGCATCATTTGTGAAAGCCCATCATTGACTCCCACCATGAAATGGCTGCGTGTCCACTGATGAAGAAAAACAAAGTGGCCAATCGCCGACAGCAGGAAACTGAAGAATAACAGAAGAAGAGCAGGGCGTAGCTTTTGCATAGAGTCACCGTCTTTTTGCTTATTTTGGCTGAGCCGTATCTTTCAGGATTTTACCGGATACAGCAAAAGTGATGGGAATTGTGAATAATACCGCCGCGAAAGGCGCGATATTGCTGTTGAGGTGAAGAAACTCAACGAAAATGTAAATCAACGCTGTGGAAACAGCCATATTGACCACCTGTGTTAAAGGGAAATACAAGTATTTTTTTAAGGTTGGCTTAATGCGATACGTCACATAGCAGTTCAAAAAAAAGGAAATGTTCAAGCTGATCAGAAAGCCGACAATATGCGCCAGCAGATAAGGCAGAGAGAAAACATTATGAAGTACAAGGTAAATGGTGTAATAGCTCAAGGTATTCAGGCCGCCGACAAAGAGAAAGCGGGTAAATTCAGTATTCACCGAGTTAAATCTCATCATATTCATCCGCATTGCTGATATCCACAAGAAAATGCGGGCGCTGTTTGGTTTCATTATAGATGCGTCCGATGTATTCGCCGATGACCCCGAGGCTGATCAATTGAATGCCGCCCAGTAAGAGAATGGCGGTAATTGTTGTAAAGTAGCCGGGAGCGCCGATGCCTTCGCGCAAAATATTGTACAGCGTAAAGAAAATGTAGATAATCGATAGGAACAGAACCAGGAAGCCTGTGTAAAAGCAAATGCGTAAAGGCTTCATATTGAATGAAACGATTCCGTCGATTCCGTAATTGACCAGGCTATTGAACGACCATTTTGAATCGCCATCAGTCCGCAGTACATTTTCATAATTGATGGTTTTTTTGCTGAGGCCGATCCAGGAGAACAGCCCTTTGGAAAAACGGTTGCTTTCACTCAATGCCAGAATCGCATTGACGGCTTTACGGCTCAACAGCCGGAAGTCGCCTTCACCATCCTGCAAGTCGACATCGGTGATGGAGTTGATCAGTTTATAGTAAAGGGAAGAGAGCATGGACCTGACTTTGGTGTCTCCGGTGCGTGATCGTTTGGCTACGACCTGGTTAAAGCCTTCCTCATAACCCTGGACCATCTCTCCAATCAGGGTGGGCGGATGCTGCAGGTCGCTGTCCATTACGATGGCGGCGTCTCCTTTGATGCGTTTCAAGCCAGCGAGCATCGCCGACTCTTTTCCAAAATTCCGTGTCAGTGAAATATATTTTACAGTGTCATGTGCTTCTGCCAGTTTTAAAATTTCCTGGAGTGTGCCATCACTGCTGCCATCATTGATGAACATGATTTCATAACGATATGGAAGGGCCTCAAGTTCCTGCGCCAATTTCGCATACATCGAAGCGATATTGGCTTCCTCGTTATAAGCTGGAACTACAATGGAGATAAGCTTCATGTTTATTTCCCCTTTCGATCTGTTCGTGAAAATGCATCTTTAGCTTACATTACCCGCGTCAATTAAGAAGTATGCCACAGGAAAATGAAACTTCCTGGCCTTAGATACGTATTAGTATACGTCAGGTGTTTCAAGAAAACATTTGACTGAAAATTCAGCGCAGGTTTACTGTCTCTAAAACTGAAGGCGGGAGGATCTGACTTCAAGCGGCTTGAATGGTTGAAAGTGCTGTCAGGCTTTATTCGTTGAATTTTACATGTTGGACCGATACCATTAAAATAGAATACATACTGATGAATGGAGAGTGTTACGAATGGCGATTAATCTTGTAAAAGGTCAGAAGATCGATTTAACAAAAGGACGTTCATCTCTTTCAAGCATTATGGTCGGCTTGGGCTGGGACCCAGTCGCTAAAAAGAAAAGTGGAGGATTCCTGAGTGGCCTATTGGGCGGCGGCGGTGGAGCCGAGGTTGACTGTGACGCTTCTGTCCTATTGCTGGACGAAAACGGCAAACTGACGGCTAAGGAAAACCTGATCTATTTCGGCAATAAGAAAAGCAAAGACGGCAGCGTGGTCCATTCGGGTGATAACCTGACTGGCGAAGGCGAAGGCGATGATGAAACGATCAATATCGACTTGAAACGTATTTCACCTTCCGTTCATCGCTTGGTCTTTGTCGTAAACATCTATAATGCCAAACAAAAGAAACAAGACTTCGGCATGATCGAAAACGCCTTTATCCGTTTAGTCGATAATCAATCGAAAGAAGAATTGGTTCATTATAACCTAACCGATAATTATGCGGGCCAAATGTCGTTGATTACAGGTGAACTTTACCGCCAAGGTGCAGAGTGGAAGTTTTCTGCCATCGGCGAAGGTGCATCAGAACCTGATATTGGATCAATCGCTAACAAATATTCTTAAGGAGTGATGGAATAATGGCAATCAATTTATCAAAAGGCCAAAAAGTGGATTTAACGAAAAGCAATCCGGGCTTATCCAAAGTAATCGTAGGTTTAGGCTGGGATACCAATAAGTATGACGGCGGGCAGGATTTCGACTTGGATTCTTCGGTCTTCCTTCTGAATGCTGAAGGCAAAACGGCTTCTGAAGCTGATTTCATCTTCTATAACAATACGACAGGCGCTGCTGGTGCAGTAGAGCATACAGGCGATAACAAAACAGGCGAAGGCGAAGGCGATGACGAACAGGTGAATGTCAACCTGTCTGCTATTCCAGCATCCATCGAGAAGGCGACTTTTGCCATCACCATCCATGATGCGGAAGCACGCGGCCAAAACTTCGGCCAAGTAAGTAATTCATACGTCCGTATTGTTAATGGGGACACAAATGAAGAATTGATCCGCTACGACCTGGGTGAAGATTTTTCAATTGAAACTGCAGTTGTTGTCGGTGAACTTTACCGTCATGGAGGAGAATGGAAATTTAATGCCATTGGCAGCGGTTATCAAGGCGGCTTAGAGTCTCTTGTTAAGGACTTTGGCTTAAACAGCTGAGTAAACGATGGAAAAGCAAGGAGACTTTCTCCTTGCTTTTTCTCCATTCATAGTTGAAATGATAATTTGAACGGGCTGTAGCTAGCAGCATGCCGGGAGGGATCACGCATGAGACATTTTAACGGATTAACCGATTCTGATTTAAAGACTTTTTTTAAATATTCCCCGGCAGAATTCAACCGTGATACGGAACGGGAAACTTTAAGCCTGGCCTTGGGTGCAGCACTTTATACACCGGGATCCAGAGTGGATTTCGCTCAAAGGATTTTAAGTGGGGATTACAATAACGGCCCATTTACCGGCCTGACGACATTGATTGTCTGTTTGGAAGATGCAGTAGCTGATACAGAATTGAAGTCGGCGGAAGAAAATGTTGTGGGTGAGTTGAAAAAACTGGAACAGGCGACTGCGGATCAGTTGGCAGCAGGTCCGGCTTTGTTTTTGCGGATTCGGACGCCGAATCAATTGGATAAATTGATCAAAATGGCAGGAACTGCATTAGGCGTATTGACCGGAGTCGTTTTTCCAAAATGTTTGCCGGCTACATTGCCGTTATTTTTCGATGCGTTGGATCGAGCGAGCGAAGCGGCAGGCAGAAGACTCTACGCATTGCCTCTTCTTGAAACAAAGGAAGTTCTGTACAGTGAATCCCGTGAACGGACGCTGGCTGATTTACACAGTATTATGCAAGCTGAAGCTGAGCGGATTTTGACCGTCCGGGTAGGAGCAACCGATTTTTCGAGTCTTTACGGTTTGCGGCGACCTGCAGAACGGACGATCTACGATGTCCACATCATCCGGGATTGCCTGATTTCCATCCTAAACCGCTTTGGCCGTTCAGAAGATGGCTTTACGGTATCTGGACCTGTATATGAACATTTTTCGAGTGGAGAACGTTTATGGCTTTCCTCGAAACCGGAACAGACATTGTGGGAAGAAGTCCAACTGGACGTCCTGAACGGTTTCAAAGGAAAAACCTGCATTCATCCATCACAGATCTCCATCGTCAATGCAGGCCATATCGTCACGCTTGAAGCCTACGAAGACGCTCGACTGATTCTTAATGAAAGCAGTAAGCGAAATGGGGTTCTGCAAAGTCCCAAACGCAATAAAATGAACGAAGTAAAACCGCATTTGAGTTGGGCAAGGAAAATTGCCGCTCAAGCGGAAGTCTACGGGGTGCTGAATGAAAACTATCAACCAATCGACGTCCTCAACCATATCCGGGCAAACCAACTATCAAATCAACACTAAACTCTGGGAGAATCTGGATATTAATATTTCTGTCGCAGAAGCCTATCCTGGCCTCTCGCCGGAATCGCTTTTTTCTGTCGCGCTGCGCGTCAATAAAAAGCGCCAATTTCTCTTTGTCAGCAAGTTGATTGCCAAGCATTTGGCTGTCCATCCTGCTTTGGCTCTCGGTACAGGAACATTGCTTGCTTCCCTGCTGATGGAAGAAGTGGGCCTTGAAGGATATCCAGATACGCGTTCTCTTGTGAAAATGATCGAATCTGGAACAGCGGATCGTCATGTAAGTTTCCAGGCACTTCAATTTAAAAAAGCGATGCCTGAAAAAACGGTTTTCATCGGTATGGCGGAAACAGCCACCGGACTTGGCCATTCGGTTTTTCAGCATTTTGAAGAAGCTGCCTATATCCATACAACGCGTGAAGAAATTATCGGCATTACCCCATCTTTTGTCTTTGAAGAAGAACATTCCCACGCAACGTCCCATAAAGTATATGCGCCTTCGGGTATGCTTGAAGAAGCGAAAACCATCGTTTTGATCGATGATGAAATTTCTACAGGCAATACGTTGTTGAATCTGGTTTGTGCATTGGATGATCAATTTCCTGGAAAAAATTATGCGTCTCTTTCCATTCTGGATTGGCGAAATGAAAGCCAAAAAGAAAAGTTGGAAGAAATGGCATATGGACGGGATATCAGTCTGAAAGTGCTGTCTTTAATGGCTGGCCAATTCGACCTGTTGCACAGCTCAGCACCTGAGGAGCCGGAATTGGTTTCATTGGATGGAACGGTTTTCAAACTTCCGGATGTCGAATTGCCGGGCAGGAAATTAGCTGTCGGCTCAAAAACCGGTCAACAGTATATCTCCTATACTGGACGTTTCGGCATCACCAGCAAGCAACAGGATGAAATAGCGGTCTGGGCAGAATCGGCAGCCCGTCAGGTCGTAGGCACAAGCGATAAGGCATTGGTCATTGGTGTAGGTGAAAATATGTACCTGCCTTTGCGTTTTGCTTTGGCATTGGGCGGCAACCCCCTTGTGCAGACGACGACGCGCAGCCCGATCTTCGCCTCCCAGACAACCGGCTATCCGATTAAGGAAAAAGCCAGTTTTGCGTTGCCGGATGCAGAAGGAGTCAGCCAATTCATCTATAATCTGAATGAACTGGATATTGACCGGATCTACCTGTTGGCTGAATCTGTCATCGACAAATCCGAATGGCAGCCACTGATCGCATACCTGGAGAAAAAGGCGCCAGTGGAGTGGATATCCCTGACAACCACTAAAAGGAGTGAAGAAATCGAATGATAGCAACCGGTCTAGTGAAAACGAGTTATCCGAAAGAAGACATCACTTTCCTATTGAAGGATGTAAGCGAAGAGTTTGTGGAAAGTACATTGGAGGAACGAGAAAAGGCGGTTCAGACAGGTGCTCATTATGCAGAACGGCTGCCGATGGAATATCGGCCTTCTGAGGAATACACCAATCTTTATCATGAAACAGTGCTGAAAACCAAAGAACAATTAAGCTATCTTGTAGGCTTGGTGACACGCCGGATTTTCATGAATGCCGGAACGGATGATATTGTTCTTGTGTCGTTGGCGCGTGCAGGCAGCCCGATCGGTGTTTTGATCCGCCGCTACGCCGAACAAGTGATGAATATGGACTGGCCACATTACAGCGTATCCATTTTGCGCGATAAAGGGATTGATGAAAAAGCGATCGACTCAATCCGGACTGCGCATCCGACCAGCCGCATCCAATTTGTGGATGGCTGGACTGGAAAAGGGGCTATACAAAAAGAGTTGACCAAAGCGGTCAAGGGCCTCAATGCAGAAAAAGGAATGGAATTGTTTGATGATATGGCCGTCTTGGCCGATCCGGGAGCCTGTGCGGTACTGTTCGGTACGCGTGAAGACTTCCTTATTCCAAGTGCATGTTTGAATGCTACTGTTTCAGGTTTGGTGAGCCGAACGATCCTCAACAAATTGTATATTGGTGAGGATGATTTCCACGGCGCGAAATTTTATGGAGAGCTGCTCAAAGAGGATTTATCCAATGATTTTGTCGACCAGATTACGGAATGCTTTGCGTTGACGCGTGAAAGAGTCGAAAAGGACGCCGTCTCTACGCCGGTGACGGCGGAAAGAACCTGGCAGGGCATGAAGGAAGTCGAGGCGATCGGCCAACAGATGTACAGTGAAACCGATTACCATCTGATTAAACCAGGTGTTGGAGAAACGACGCGCGTCCTGCTTCGCAGAAGTCCGTGGAAGGTTCTGGTCAACAGCCTGGATAATCCGGATGTCCATCATATTTTGATGTTGGCAAAAGAAAAAGAGGTGCCGGTGGAAGTCGTTCCCGATTTGTTCTATCGTGCAATCGGCTTGATCCGGTCAGGTAAAGAAATATGACAGTATTATTCGCCAGTGATTTGGATCAAACCTTGATCTATTCGCGTAATTCGATGGGAATGGACGTGGCAGAAGACGAATTGGTGGAAGTGGAGCGATACGAAGGCAAACCTTTGTCCTTCATGACGCAAAGCAGCCAGTCGGCGTTGTGGGCAATCAACGAGAAGGCATTCTTTTTACCGGTTACTACGCGGACACAGGCTCAATATGAGCGGGTGACAGGCATTTTCAAAGGGCAGCAAGCACCGCGTTTTGCGGTTATTTCCAATGGAGCCGTCATTTTGGAGAATGGTGAACCGATCAAGGAGTGGTCAGAAGAAATTCGCCGGCAATGCGTCAGCCGAAAAACCATCATTACGGAGTTACTGCCGGAAATTGAGCGCCATTTTTCGGAAGACTGGGTACTGAAAGTCCGGGAAGCGGACGAGTGGTTCGTCTATCTGATTGTCGACCGCGCGCGGTTCCCTGAAGATAAGCTTGATTTTTATACGACATCTTTTAAGAAGCTCGGGTGGGGAATGTCGCTCCAAGGAAGAAAACTTTATTTCATGCCGGAAAGCATCACGAAAGCAGGTGCCATGGAGTATGTCAAAGAACGTCTGGGCGCAACTTATGTAGTTGCAGCAGGTGATTCGCTGTTGGATCTGGACCTATTGGAAAGTGCTGATTACAGTATGCTGGCCTCCCATGGAGAAGCAGTAAAAAGCGCGGTTCCGGTATCTGGGCACATCCACAGGACTGCTGGACATGGCATTAAAGTAGGAGAAGAAATCTTGGCCCGTGTCGTCGAGGTTTCATTGCAGCGTAAGTAAGCAACAAAGCAAGGAGAGATTCCGATGGTTCAATTGCATCCGATCCCCGCCAAAACCTGGGATCCGGAAAAGATCGGGGAATGGCTGAAAAAACCGATAGTGGATCACAGCGAAACTAAAATTGAAGAAGATCAGATTACGTATCCGCAGCTGCTTGGACAGGTGATGGGCATGACACTTGATGCCGACGAATATTTCGCCTCCATCTATGACGTCATCGAAGCAGCAGAAGGGCGGCTAATCCGTCTATCGGATAAAATGAATAAGCATATTGAGCAGGATCGGCTCCGGACATTGCAGGATCTGTTTGAAATGAATAAAAAGGAAAAAGGCCTGTCCCCGAATCGCATGGTAGCGTTCCTTGACGGTAAAGGCCTTCTTCCCAGATTAAAAGATCCCGGACTGAACAGACGCCTCCGCGTTGTACTGATCGACATCCTGAAAGCATTTCAGGAGCAATCTGGCGGGAGCACGACCCATTCTTCTTTCCGTCGTGTAACGACTGATCTAGTCAAATGGATGTTCAACCATATCGACCCTGAAATAGAAAAGTTGGATCTTGAAAAAGGGCTGCCGGGCTTTTTGTGGTATGGCAGCGCTTCGGAAAGTGAAACCTGGTTTTTGAAATTGGCAGCTGATTTCGGCTTCCACGTAATCGTCTATGATCCGAAAGGCGAAGGCTGGTTCGAACAGGCAATTGGAAAAGAAGGCCTTCACAGCCACAGCTTCCAAGTGAACACCGAGTCGCTTCTGCCTTTTCCGGAAGAAAAGCCGAAACGTGTCGGAACGGTCGCTTACCGGGCAACCCAGGAAGTGGATCGGCTGTTGCATCATGATGATTCCGGGCTTTACAAGCCGTTCCAATTCAAATCCTACCGGACACATTCGGTGCGATTGAAAACGACGATGGATGAAGCTTTCATGCTCGCCAAAGAACGAGCGATGGTCCGCCCCTCGTTTTCAGTAGCAAGTGGAAGCGTCAACATTCCTGTTGTTTTCTCTAAGCTCATGGGCATCGAAAAAGACCGTAAACGCTTTTGGGATAATGTCCATAACTTAACGGAGCGTGAAGATACAAAATTGGTACGCAGTTTTCCTTTTATGGAAGAACGAAAAGGCAATCAACAATTTCATTACCGCGCCGCTCTTGGAAAAGACGGACAGCTCGACCCGGAAAAAATGAAAGCCGCACATTGGTGGAAGTACAATAAGTTGCCGGACGGCGTCCAGACTGCCATTGCAGCAGCGATAGCGCGGCATGTTGAAAAGCCGATCCTGCTGCCGCTAAGCGGTGAATCGTTTGAAGACCTGCAGCTCTATGCTTTTTCCCAGTCCATGTCGCTGCCGGATTCGGTGGTTCAATTGATCCAATTGTTCGATTATCCGCAATTCGTACCGACGATGTTGTTTTACAACGAAGAAAAAGATGGCGAATTGAGCCGGGCGGATGCCAACGCAATCGCCTTGATCCATGTCTTCGGACTCGATGTCATCATCATCAATCCGCAAGGGCATCAAGACATTGAACGCTGGGTGGATCCCGAATCGTTCGATACACATTGGCTGGATGAGCGGAGCTTCAACGAGCCGTACCGGGAGCCTTCCGTAGTGAAAAAGATATTCAGAAAATGGCTGTAGCCACAAAGGAGTGAAATCGGATGACGAATATGCCAGATCAAATCGAACAGCAAGAATTGGTGATGAAAGATGAAACCCAACTCAAAGTTCAATTGAAGAAAGACCCTGAAGTCCTTCAATTGGCTTCAAAGATCGATCCGAAAAACCAAATCGCTTTATTGGAATTCGGCCGCGAGCCAGCCAATGAGATTTCCGCTTTTACAGGGAAGGTCCTGAATTCCGTCCAGGCAAACAGCATGGAAGAATCCAGTGAATTGCTGAAGCAACTCGGCAAAATCATGGATAAATTCGACAAGAAGGATTTTGTTGAAAAGAAAGGTTTCCTCAATAAAATCTTCAATAAAGGCAATAAAGTGATTGAGCAGCTCTTCAATAAATACCAGACCATGGGTACTGAAATCGACAAAGTATATGTTGAAATCACCAAGTACGAAGGCGAAATGAAAAAATCAACGACTACGTTGGAAGAATTATATAATCAAAATTTCAATTATTTCATGGAATTGGAGAAATACATCGCGGCCGGCGATATCAAAGTCGAGGAACTGAAAGCCCAGGAACCAGCCGTCCGTGCAAAAGCGGAGTCCGGTGACCAAATGGCCTTGATGGAACTGAATTCCCTGCAGAATGCTATCGAGCTTCTGGAACAGCGGGTTTATGATCTTGAAATGGCTAAACAGGTATCTTATCAGTCAGCACCTCAAATCCGCATGCTGCAACGCGGGAATACAAAATTAATCGGTAAAATCAACTCGGCTTTTGTGACGACCATCCCGATCTTCAAAACAGGCTTGATCAATGCCATTGCGGCAAAACGGCAGAACCTGGTGGCTGAATCCATGAGCGAATTGGACCGGCGCACCAATGAGATGCTATTGAACAATGCCAACGACATTTCACGCCAAAGTGTTGATATCGCTAGAATGTCCGGCCAACCGAGCATCAAGATTGAAACGATTGAACAAACATGGGAGACTATTATGCAGGGGATGAATGACACGCGTGAGATTGAACAGGAAAATCGCAAAATGCGTGAAGAAGGCCGTCTCCGCATCGAAGAGTTGCAGAAAAAATACGAAGACACGCAACGCAAAGCTAATTAATCGGAGGAGGAAATCAATATGTCAACTATCAATCTTTCAAAAGGACAGAAGATCGACTTAACGAAAACAAATCCGGGCCTAACAAAAGTGGTCGTCGGTTTAGGCTGGGATACCAATAAATACAGCGGTGGCGGAGATTTCGATTTGGATGCTTCAGTCTTCCTTGTGGGGGAAAATGGTAAATCACGTGGGCCGGAAGATTTTATCTTCTATAACAACTTGGTTGGTGCGGGTGGCGCGGTTACCCATACAGGCGATAATTTAACAGGAGAAGGAGAAGGCGATGATGAGCAAGTGATTGTCGACTTGCCGAATGTTCCTGCTGATGTCCATAAAATCAGTTTCACTGTAACCATCCATGAAGCGGACAGCCGCGGACAAAACTTCGGCCAGGTGTCGAATGCCTTTATCCGCATTGTGAACGAAAATTCAAACGAAGAATTGATCCGTTACGACCTTGGGGAAGATTTCTCAATTGAAACGGCTCTAGTGGTCGGCGAATTGTATCGCCATGGCAATGAATGGAAGTTCAACGCAATCGGCAGCGGCTATCAGGGCGGCCTTGCGGCATTAGTGAATGATTATGGCTTAGGCTAATTAATTAAAAACCGTTTATCAGTTTTGAACTGATAAACGGTTTATTTTTTTGCTGAAAATACAGAAAGCAGAGTTTTAAAGAGCCTGATCTGCTTTCATTAAAGCGTTCAGCAGGACATTGGCACTCTTTTCGATGTCTTCCGGAAGACTCAATTCCTGCGGGCTATGGCTGATGCCGTTTATGCTTTTGACGAAGACCATGACGGACTTGGTCATTGCCGCCAGATTCATGGCATCGTGTCCGGCCATACTTGGCAGAACGGTGTAACGAATACCGGATTCGGCAGCCGCCTCTTCCATGAAACCGATTAGCTGCCTGTTGAAATCGCATTCCTGTGTGTTGTAGTTATTGGCAATCGCCATTTTAACGCCATGTCTTTCTTCAATCATACGAAACGAATTATGGATGCACTGAACCAGGTTTCTGCGTTCCTGTCCGTCAGCAGAACGTACTTCAAGCGTAAACTCGACACGGCCCGGGATGATATTGGCGGCATTTGGAAACACTTCGAATTTGCCGACAGTGGCGACGGTATCGCTGTCGAGGGCAATCGCCAACTTCTGCACTTCTGCCACCATTTCACCGGCAGCCACGAGTGCATCTTTCCGGTTCTTCATGATGGTGGTACCGGAATGGTTTTGCTGGCCATCAATCGTAATCAGATCCCGGTAGATTCCGACAATACTGTCGACGATCCCGACGGATAAGTTTTCGTTCTCCAGCTTGCTTCCTTGCTCGATGTGCAATTCGAAATAGGCGGCCATTGTTTTCTTGTTGCCGGTGCCGACCTTTGAAAGGTCGCCGCCGGCTTTTTCAACTGCTGCAGCCAGGGTTCTTCCAGAGCGGTCTTCTGCCGCCAGCAATTCCTCTGAGCTGAGCTTTCCGCTCAAAGCCCGGCTACCCATGGTCGAAAAATTAAATTCATTGGCTTCTTCAGCAGTGAAGGAGACAATTTGCAGAGGATGGGCCAGTGTGACTTGATGTTCTTTTAAAGTCTCTACAATTTCCTTGGCAACCAAAACGCCTAAAGCACCGTCATACTTGCCTCCATTTGGAACGGTGTCAAGGTGAGACCCTATCACCAGTGGAGGACTCATCTCGTCAGACCCCGGTAAAGTTCCCCAAATATTGGCGATGGCATCGACGGATACAGTCATGCCGAGAGCCTCCAGCTCCTGTCTGAAAAGCTCCCGTACCTGGTAATCGGCAGTAGAAAAACTGGGCCGAGTTACCCCGCCGCCTTCGACTTGTCCATACTTAGCATAAGCCTCGATAGCCGACATCAATCGGTTTATATTAATTTTCATTTTCATCCATGTTCATCCCTTCCCATGAAATTGTCCTTCAATAGTAGCATAATTACTACTGAATTCAGAATTTTGTACACAGCTTTTTTCAACTGTGCTATTCTCGAAGTGAGTCAGTAAAACAGAGAGGATGAAAAGCGATGGCAGTAATCGACCAAGTAAAGGAAATCAGAAGAGCTCTGCATCAAAATCCGGAACTGGGCGGAGAAGAATGGGAAACTTCTAAACGGATTCAGGAAGAGCTGCAAAAGGCCGGCATCCCCTTTAAAACAGGTTTTGCGAAAACGGGTGTACTGGGCATTATCGAAGGCAAAGGAGAGGGCGGAACGGTAGCGCTCCGGGCTGATATTGATGCTCTTCCGATTCTGGAGAAGACCGCTGTCGAATTTAAATCCAAAGTGGACGGCAAGATGCATGCCTGTGGCCATGACGCACATACATCAATGCTCTTGGGAACAGCCTTTAAACTGCAGGAAATGAAAGAGCAGCTGTCTGGTCGTGTGTTGCTCGTTTTTCAGCCAAATGAAGAAGCTTCGCCCATCGGTGGAGCGAGACCGATGATGGAAGATGGCGTCTTCGATGAATTCCAGCCGGATGTCATTTTCGGACAGCATGTATGGCCCGATTTGCCAGTCGGACAGATTGGTGTACGCGACAAAGAAATGATGGGCGCATCAGATAAACTGTCTTTCACAATCAAAGGAGCAGGCGGACATGCCAGTATGCCCCACCAAGGAAAAGACGCCATTGTCGTGACGGCTGAATTCATCTCATCTCTGCAGTCAATTGTCAGCCGGAACGTAAATCCCTTGGAATCCGCCGTGATAACCATCGGTACGATCGAAGGCGGCTATCGTTACAATGTCATAGCGGATCAGGTCGTGTTGAACGGAACGGTCCGCACCTATAGCAAAAAAGCCAAAGCAACTGTGAAACGGCGTCTGGAAAACTTAGTGAAAGGTTTTGAGATTGCTTATGAGGTGAAAATTGATTTCGACTATGCAGAAGGTTATGGAGCCACCATCAACACTCCAGAATGGTCAGAGTTAGTGCGCGAAAGTGCCAGCGGTCTACTGGGGGAAGAAGCTTTGCCGGAAGTCGACCCATCTATGGCGGGGGAGGATTTTTCCAGATTCCTGGAGAAAATTCCCGGCGCATTCTATTGGCTGGGATGTTCGAAAGCAGGAGAAGAATCACCCAAACCCCTGCACGATCCGGAGTTCTTTTTTGACGAAGACGCTTTGGAAATTGGAATTGAAACGATGACTAAAGTGACAGTGGATGCTCTGAATAAGCTAAAAGGATAATGTTGTAAAACACGTACAATATAAAACAAAAATTCATTAATTGTCGGAATCAATTGATTATTCGCTGTTTATTTGACTATACTATTAAAAAAGTTAAGATTTCAGGAATTTGAGGAGGCGTATTATGAAAAAACCGGAACAGAATGGGGAAAAAAAGGGAATCTTTATCCGTTTTCTAAATACCATTGAAAAGCTGGGAAATAAATTGCCCGATCCATTCATGATTTTTGTGTATTTAGCAATTGGTGTAATCATTGCATCATTCATTTTCAGCTTATTCGGTGCTTCTGTTGTCCATCCCGGGACAGGAGAGACGTTGGCGATTGAAAATCTGTTATCCTGGGGTGGTCTGCAGTATATCGTCACTTCAATGCTGACCAACTTTACCGGCTTTGCTCCGTTAGGGACCGTATTAGCCATTATGCTGGGAATTGGATTGGCCGAGAAAGTGGGATTGCTGGAAATCGCCATTCGAAAGACGATCATGAAAGCTCCAGCTTCAATCGTAACGTATGCCATCGCTTTTGTGGGGATCATGGGGAACATCGCTTCCGATGCGGCTCAAATCCTCATCCCGCCTTTGGCAGCCATGGTATTTTACAAACTGGGCCGCCATCCGCTTGCCGGACTGGCAGTAGGATTTGCCAGCGCCGGTGCTGGATTTACTGCAAACCTGCTGATTGTTGGAACAGACGCATTGCTTTCCGGGATTTCAACGGAAGCGGCCGCCATTTTGGATGATACGCTGATCGTAACTCCTGCGGATAACTGGTACTTCAATATCGTTTCGGTTTTTGTCATGACCATTGTAGCAGGATTAGTGACTGAAAAAATTATCGAACCGAAACTTGGAAAATACGAAGGAAAAGCTGTTATCGATGTCAGTGCTGAAGAACACCCGAAAGCCAACAAAGGCTTGCGCAATGCGGGGCTAGCGGCTCTTGCCTATATTGCTGTCATAGTGGTGCTAATTGTTTGGCCGGGTTCTTCTCTCCGCAATGAAGATGGCGGGATGATCCCTTCGCCATTCCTGTCGGGAATTGTCCCGATTATTCTTGGATTTTTCCTGGTTCTCGGCATTGCCTACGGAAAAACAGTCGGAGCCATCAAAGATTCAGGGGATGCTGTAGGCTTTATGGCTGAATCCATTAAAGATATGTCTGGATTCATTGTGCTTATTTTCGCTGCATCACAGTTTATCGCCTACTTTACGTGGACCAATATCGGAACTTGGATTGCCGTCAACGGGGCAGAATTTTTGACGCAAATCAACTTTACCGGCATCTATCTGATTGTCGGATATATCTTATTCACAGCCTCCTTGAACTTCCTGATCACTTCAGGATCAGCGAAATGGGCATTGGAAGCACCGGTATTTATTCCGCTGTTTATGCAATTGGGCTATCATCCGGCATTTACTCAGATGGCTTATCGTTTGGGGGATTCCTCAACGAATATCGTGACACCGCTGAATCCATATTTTATCGTCGTGCTTTCTTTCTTGAAAGAGTATGACAAAAAGGCTGGTATGGGTACCTTGATTTCATTGATGATTCCATATACGTTATCCTTCCTGGTGGTCTGGATCATCCTGTTCCTGATTTTCTTCTTTACAGGATTGCAATATGGACCGGGAATCACCCCTTATCTATAAAAAGAAGCATCATATTGAGGAGGACAACAAGTGACAGAGAAATTAATCGACGAACTGCTGCAGGAGGAGATGGTCAGTTGGCGGCGGGATTTGCATAAGCATGCGGAATCCGGATTCTTGGAAATGCGTACCGCTTCACTTGTCGCCAGCCGCCTAGCTGAACTTGGCTACCCGCTGCAGATGGCTGGGGAAGTGATGAAAGCCGATCAGCGGATGGGTGTTCCCAGCCAAGAAGTTCTGGAGGCGCATTATAACTGGGCACAAGAGAACGGCGCTGATCCAAAATGGCTGCCGAACTTCAAGGATGGCATGACGGGGATTGTCGCTGTGCTTGAAACCGGAAGACCGGGTCCGGTGCTGGCTTACCGCTTTGATATGGATGCTCTTGATATCCAAGAGGAATTGGCGGAAGGGCATATTCCATTCGATCATGGCTTCCAGTCGGTCAACGCAGATAAGATGCACGCTTGTGCGCATGATGGGCATACTTCGATTGGGCTTGGATTTGCGAAAATACTCATCGACAACAAAGATAAACTGGCCGGAACGATCAAGCTGATTTTTCAGCCGGCAGAAGAAGGTACGCGTGGAGCGAAATCAATGGTAGCGGCAGGCGTTGTTGACGATGTCGATGTCTTCATCGCCATGCACCTTGGAACCGGTGTTCCAACAGGTGAATTTGTAGCCGGCAATGCCGGTTTCCTGGCAACCACCAAGATGGATGTGGTATTCAAAGGCGTGGCTTCTCATGCGGGAGGCAAGCCGGAAGAAGGGCGCAATGCGTTGATGGCCGCGTCTTCTGCTGTGCTTGGACTGCACGGGATTCCCCGCCACTCGGCTGGAGCTTCGCGTGTCAATGTCGGCGTGTTGAACGCAGGTTCTGGACGCAACATTATTCCGGCAGCTGCTCATATGAAAATTGAAACCCGCGGAGAAACTTCTGAAATCAATGATTACATCCGGACACAGGCTTTTGCAGTTCTTGAAGGAGCTGCAGCCATGTATGGCGTCGAAGTCTCTACAGAAGTGGTGGGCGAAGCCAAAAGCAGCATTCCGAGCAAAGAGCTGGTTGAAAGCTTGCATGAAGTTGCCCAAAGCTCACCTTACTTCACCAACACCATTGACTGGTCCACTGATTCGGCAGGGTCCGAAGATGCGACCTATTATATGGAACAGGTAAAAGCGCATGGTGGATTGGCCACCTATTGCATCGTCGGCAGTGACTTAGCAGCCGGCCACCACAACGAAAGGTTCGATTTTGATGAAGCATCAATGTTGGCAGCTGTCGACTTACTGTACCGCTCCGCATTGAAACTAAGCAAAGCATGAAAAAGACGGCAGGTATTTCCTGCCGTCTGAGCTTGTAGACAAAAGAATATTGATGTCATTTAAAGAATGAATACACATTTGATCCTGTTTATACCGGATCCTGCGCTTCAGGCGGACGCTTTCCGCGAACTCGCCGCCTGGCGCTCCGGATCCTTGAGTGAAGGATTTTCTAGATTTGTTGGGACTATTTTTTCTAGAACAGACTAGCAAGCTTCTCTCTTT
>NZ_JAIQCL010000007.1 GCF_020023385.1 Planococcus circulans | reverse complement strand
TGCCTTTCAGAGCTTAACGGGCGCTGTCGCTTTTCGTTATTATTCTAACGCAGCTGCTCCGCCGACGATTTCAGAGATTTCCTGAGTGATTGCCGCCTGGCGGGCACGGTTGTATTGAAGTGTCAATCCGCCGATTAAATCAGACGCATTGTCGGTTGCGCTCTTCATTGCTGTCATAGATGCAGCATGTTCACTCGCTTTGCCGTCAAGAAGGGCCCCAAAGATCAAGCTTTCCGCGTATTGCGGAAGAAGAACTTCCAAAATCGCTTCTGCTGAAGGATCGAACTCGTAAGATGCAGTTGATCCTGTCGGTTGAATATCCGTCAGCGGCAAGACTTTTTTCTCTGTGACTTCTTGTTGAATTGCTGAAACAAAGTGATTGTAATACATATAAACTTCGTCATATGTACCATCTGAGAACATACCAACAGCTTTGCGCGTTATTTCTTTAATATCCGCAAACGTCGGATGGTCCGGAAGCGCAATTGCACTTTCAAGAATGGTCATTCCTTGCTTCGCAAAGAATTCTTTCCCTTTCCGGCCGACGCTCAGGATCACAAACTCGTCATTGGATGTATGCCGTTCACGGATTTTGTTCATAACAACACGAAGAATATTACTGTTATATCCACCTACAAGGCCACGATCCGATGTGATCACTAAATAAGCAGTTTTCTTTACAGGACGGGCGATCATCATTGCATTGCTGGTGTCCGTAGACCCGGCTGCGATGGATGCCACTACGTCCTGGATTTTGTCCATGTAGGGAACGAATGCTTTCGCGTTCACTTCCGCACGGCTTAGTTTAGATGCAGAAACCATTTGCATGGCTCTTGTGATCTGACTCGTTTTCTTGGTTGACGTAATGCGTGTTTTTATATCGCGTAAAGATGCCACTGGTATTTCACCACCCTATTATTTTTTCTTCATATTCGACTCGAGTAGCCCTCCGCTCTAACGGGCAGCATGTCTCCCGCATTGACACGCAGGAAATGGACTGACCGCAAAAGTCCGATTGGATCAACCAGCATTCAGTGAGGCAAAAGCCTCTACTGAATACAGTTTCTCTTTACTCTGATTTTGCGAATGTGCGTTTGAATTCGTTGATCGCTGCACCAAATGCGTCATCAGCAGGTAAACCTTGAGTTGTACGAATAGTATCCAAAATTTCTGTGTGGTTTGTATCCAACCAGCTTGTCAATTCAGCTTCAAAGCGAGAAATGTCGTTGAGAGCGATGTCGTCAAGGAATCCACGAGTCAACGCATAGAAGATGACAACTTGTTTTTCAACTTTGATCGGGTTGTTCAAATCTTGCTTCAAGACTTCAACAGTACGTTTCCCGCGCTCGATTTTCGCAGCAGTTGCAGCATCAAGATCTGAACCGAACTGAGAGAATGATTCAAGTTCACGGAAAGAAGCCAAGTCAAGACGCAATGTACCCGCAACTTTTTTCATTGCTTTGATCTGAGCTGAACCACCAACACGTGATACAGACAGACCCGCGTTGATCGCTGGGCGTACACCTGAGAAGAATAGATCCGATTGAAGGAAGATCTGGCCATCCGTAATCGAGATAACGTTTGTTGGAATATATGCAGAGATATCGCCAGCCTGCGTTTCAACGAACGGCAATGCTGTGATTGATCCTGCTCCAAGAGTTTCGTTCAACTTCGCTGCACGCTCAAGTAAACGTGAGTGCAAGTAGAAGACATCACCTGGATAAGCTTCACGGCCTGGTGGACGACGAAGCAATAGTGAAAGTTCGCGGTAAGCAGATGCTTGTTTTGTTAAATCATCATAGACGATCAACACATGTTTGCCTTCAAACATGAATTCCTCAGCCATTGTGATACCTGCATAAGGAGCAAGGAACAATAATGGAGCTGGCTGTGAAGCAGAAGCTGTTACAACGATCGTGTAATCAAGAGCTCCGTTTTTACGGAAAGTTTCTACTACGTTACGTACAGTAGATTCTTTTTGTCCGATTGCAACATAGATACAGATCATGTCTTGGTCAGATTGGTTTAAGATCGTATCGATCGCTACAGAAGTTTTACCTGTCTGGCGGTCACCGATGATCAATTCACGCTGTCCACGGCCGATCGGCACAAGTGCGTCGATCGCTTTGATGCCTGTTTGAAGTGGTTCATGAACCGATTTACGGGCCATAACCCCTTGTGCAGGGCTTTCAATTGGACGGGTTTTAGTCGTGTTGATCGGTCCAAGACCGTCAACAGGCTGTCCAAGTGGATTTACTACGCGTCCGATAAGTTCAGGTCCTACCGGTACTTCCATGATACGGCCAGTCCGACGTACTTCATCGCCTTCTTTAATGTCTGTGTAAGGGCCAAGGATAATAATACCAACATTGTTGGCTTCCAAGTTTTGCGCCATACCAAGGACACCAGTTGAGAATTCTACAAGTTCTCCAGCCATGATGTTGTCGAGGCCATGAGCGCGCGCGATACCATCACCAATGGTGATTACTGTACCAACGTCGTCAACTTTCATCTCTGATTGATAATTTTCAATCTGTTGTTTGATCAGACCGCTGATTTCTTCAGCTTTGATGCTCATGTATGTCACCCTCTCATAATTTCATAATTAACCGTTCAATTGACGCTGCAGACGTGACAATTTCGTGCTCACACTGCTGTCGTAAATGCGGTTTCCGATTTGAAGACGCAATCCGCCGATCAACGATGGATCGATGATGTTTTCAATTCGTAAAGATTGTTTGCCGATTTTTTTAGCGAAAACGGAAGAGATGGATGCGCGTTCTTCTTCAGTCAAAGGACGTGTAGAATAAACTTTCGCATCTTCGATTCCCTGTGCATTGTTGGATAAAGCGACGAACGCGTCAGCCATAGAGCCGACTTCGTCCAGACGTTTGCGTTCTGCCATCAATTGAAGTGTATTTACAACAAGCGGATTCGCTTCTCTGAATACCTCATTGATTAGGTTTGTTCTTTTGTCAGCAGATAGTTTTGGAGAAACAATCAAATTGTAAAGTTCCGGGGTCATTTCGAAGACCTTTTTCACTTCACGCAAATCCTGCTCTACATCCAATGACGATTCATGCTTTTGAGCAACTTCGAACAATGCTAGAGCGTAGCGTTCTGCAATTTGACTCACTGAACTTCGCCTGCCTTCGCAATCGTTTCGTTAATCAACTGACGGTTGTCTTCCTCAGAGATTTCTTTTTCAAGCACTTTCGTAGCAGCAAGCAATGACAATGCCACAACTTCTTCACGAACAGCTGAAATAGCTTTATCTCTTTCGTTGGCAATTTCTTGAACCGCAGCTTCTTTCATACGGCCAGACTCAGCACGCGCTGTCGTAATGATTTCCTCACGCGAAACGTCGCCTTGCTTTTTAGCGTTTTCAACGATTTCCTGTGCTTGCGTACGCGCATCTTTAAGAAGGCTGCGCTGCTCTTCAAGCAATTTCTGAGATTCCAGACGGCTGTTTTCAGCAGTTTCGATTTCACTCTTGATCAAATCTTCACGCTGCTGCATTACGCCCATCAAAGGACCCCATGCGAATTTCTTCAAAAGCAACATTAGCAAAATGAAGATAACAAGTGTAGCAAGGATGTCTCCAATATTCAAAAACTCCCCGGTTGCACCGAGTACGAGGTGATCAAAAAACACGATTGTTTCACTCCCTTCAAGAGCCTAAAATACAATTTCTTCTATAGTAAGATCTTTATCTGTCGTAAGATGGATTTTCAAAAGCAAATTGCTTCATACAAGTTTAAATGGCGAAAACCATATCGAAGCATCCCCACCATTTAACTTTTTGTATAGAAATACTATTGGTTCATAACGATGAACGCGATAACTACAGCGATGATTGGCAATGCCTCTACCAATGCAACACCGATGAACATTGTTGTTTGTAGGACGCCGCGTGCTTCTGGCTGGCGAGCGATACCTTCAACTGTTTTTGAAACGATAAGACCGTTACCGATACCTGCACCTAGTGCTGCTAAACCTACTGCGATTGCTGCTGCTAATAAACCTAATGAACCTGTCATTTAATGTGTCCTCCTCAGGATAGTTGTTTTTTTGCTCTACGAGCAGTTTATACTCAATGATCGTCGGCAACTTTATGCGACATGTAGACCATCGTCAACATAACGAAAATAAACGCTTGGATTGCCCCGATAAAGATCGAGAAGCCTTGCCATGCCATCATTGGTACGATGGCTGATGCAAATCCAAATGCACCTGCTGATGCGAGGCCTGCCAACAAAGTCAACAGGATTTCCCCCGCATAGATGTTACCGTAAAGACGCAGACCGAGTGTCAGCGTATTTGCGAATTCCTCAATGATGTTCAATGGGAACAAGAATTTCATCGGCTTGATGTAGCCTCCGGCATATCCTTTAAGCCCTTTCAGCTTGATACCATAATAATGGCTCAAGATTAGCACCATTGCGGCCAATGTCATCGTTACCGTCGGATCAGCTGTTGGTGATTTCCACCAAAGATCTCCGTTGACAACTATTGCAAATGGAAGGCCTAACATGTTCGAAACAAAAATGAACATAATCAGGGTGATTCCAAGAACATGGAATCGGCCACCATCTTTCCAATCCATATTGCTTTTGATTATCCCTTTTACGAAATCCATGATCCATTCCATGAAGTTCTGCATGCCCGTCGGTTTAAGCTGCAGGTTCCGTGTGGAGATAAAAGCAATAAGGAAGACGATAAGAGCGGCTATAAGCAGCATCATAACGTTCGATAGGTTGAACCAGATCCCGAACACCTCGAGCATAGGAGCGCCATGTTCCACGATAGTTTCACCTCTCTTTCCACATTCTTAATGGTGTTTCACGTGATAAACAATCCGCTCTGTTAACAACAGAGCATAAGGGACCATCAACCCAATTACCGTACTGACCAAGTGAATGTGCTCTGCGAATAAAATGGCGATCGCCACAGCTGCAACACCTGATGCAAACCGTAATGCCGTTCCAAGCGAACGAACTTTCGAGCCTTCAGCCACCGCGCGGTCGAATTTCTCCATCCGCCGAACCAGAATCCACATGTTGTAAATGCCGAACAAAGTTCCGATGATGAGACCGGCGAACACTTCTTGATAAGGGGTAAACCCCCAACCAATAACGTAGAACGCCAAGATGAAAAAAATCATCTTTTTCAGTCTTGTATATATCTCCCTAAGTCCATCCATTTTTACTTGTCTCCTGATTCGAATTTGCGGACGGTCTGAAGCATTGCCCAAACACCGGCAGTGATGCCTATGACTAGGCAGATGATCATGAAAAACGGGGCGGTTCCGAGCTTTTCATCGAGCCACATACCTGTGAACACACCGAAAAGCGCGGACCCGACAAGTTGTGAGAGGATGGCACTGTAAAGCGCCATCGCTTGTAAGGGACTTTTTGTTGGGCGCATGATAACCCCCTCGAACCTCGTTGATTTGACATTAAACCCTTAAAAAGGACCGTCGCATCAGGCTTCCAAAACCACATAATATATGTAAGAAAACCTTCTCATGCATACCCTTTGTAAGCATACAATAGGGGTAAAATCATGTCAATTAGTAGAAGTGAAAAACTTCACAAGCGATTTTCCTCTGACATATTGTCGACAAACTTTGTACAGAAAAGTGAAAGTGCCTGTTCAGCTCTGACAGGCATAAGGCAATTCGGCGAAGTGGCGCTCTTTGCCACACAGCCGGATTGCCTTATGACCCGAAGAGCTAGGCGCTTGCAACTGGACACCAGAAAAGCGGAATCGGCCGTTCAGCTCCGACAGACGTAAGACGGAATTCCGAAGTGGCGCTTTTTGCCACACAGGAAGACCGGCTTACGACCCGAGGAGTTGGCCGATGAAGCTGGACAAAAGAAAAGTGAAAGTGCCTGTTCAGCTCTGACAGGGGTAAGACGCTCTGGCGAAGCGGCATGTTTTCAGCCGCACAGCCAGAGTGGCTTACAACCCGAAGAGCTAGGCGCTTGCAACTGGACACCAGAAAAGCGGAATCGGCCGTTCAGCTCCGACAGACGTAAGACGGAATTCCGAAGTGGCGCTTTTTGCCACACAGGAAGACCGGCTTACGACCCGAGGAGTTGGCCGATGAAGCTGGACAAAAGAAAAGTGAAAGTGCCTGTTCAGCTCTGACAGGGGTAAGACGCTCTGGCGAAGCGGCATGTTTTCAGCCGCACAGCCAGAGTGGCTTACATCCCGAAGAGCTAGGCGCTTGCAACTGGACACCAGAAAAGCGGAATCGGCCGTTCATCCAATCACAGTTTCGAAAAATACACATGCAGTGCTTCGACGATCCGCGCCGAAGCTTTGCCATCTCCGTATGGATTGGATGCTTGGGACATCGCTTTATAAGCATCTTCATCCGTCAGCAATTCTTTAGCCATTCCATAAATCGTCTCTTCGTCTGTTCCAGCTAGCTTCAAGGTTCCTGCACTGATCCCTTCAGGGCGTTCAGTGGTATCACGCAAAACCAGTACCGGCTTGCCGAGTGAAGGCGCTTCTTCTTGAATCCCGCCCGAATCGGTCAGGATAAAGAATGAGCGGGCTGCAAAGTTATGGAAGTCCAGAACTTCCAGCGGTTCAATCAAATGGATGCGCGGATCACGGCCCAATACCTCATCCGCCACTTCACGCACAGCTGGGTTCATATGTACCGGATAAACCACCTGGATATCATCATGCTCTTCAATCAGGCGTTTGATGGCACGGAACATATTGCGCATCGGCTGGCCAAGATTCTCACGGCGGTGTGCCGTCAATAGGATCATGCGGTCCGTACCGATTTTCTCAAGAATCGGATGCGTATAAGTTTCGCGCACTGTTGTTTGAAGTGCGTCGATGGCTGTATTGCCGGTGATGTAGATCGTTTCTTCCTTCTTGTTTTCATCGAGAAGGTTCTGAGCTGATTTTTCAGTTGGTGAAAAATGAATATCGGCCATGACACCCGTCAGCTGACGGTTCATTTCTTCCGGATACGGCGAATATTTATTGTGCGTACGCAAGCCCGCCTCAACATGGCCAACGGCAACCTGATTATAGAAAGCAGCAAGGCTGGCAGCGAAAGTTGTCGTCGTATCGCCATGTACCAGGACAATATCCGGTTTCGCTTCTTTCATGACTGCATCAAGACCCTGCATGGCGCGCATCGTTACATCGGTCAATGTCTGGCGTTCCTTCATGATGTTCAAATCGAAGTCAGGCGTGATTTGGAATGTCTCCAGCACCTGGTCCAGCATTTCTCTGTGCTGCGCTGTCACTGTCACCAATGGTTCGATGGTGTCAGGATGTTTTTGAAGTTCCAGAACAAGCGGCGCCATTTTGATGGCTTCTGGCCGCGTACCAAATATCGTCATTACTTTCCATTTTTTCGTCAAGCTGATATACCCCGCTCTCTTATTTTGTTCCGAATAACCGGTCACCAGCATCTCCAAGACCTGGGACGATGTATCCTTTTTCATTTAATTTTTCATCGAGTGCCGCAATGTAGATATCCACATCAGGATGCGCTTCTTGAAGAGCTTCTACACCTTCAGGAGCTGCAATGATGCACATGAAACGAATTTTCGTAGCCCCACGTTTCTTCATGGAGTTGACTGCTTCGATCGCTGATCCGCCTGTCGCCAGCATTGGATCCACAACGATGAAATCCCGCTCCTGAACATCGGAAGGCAATTTCAAATAGTATTCAACCGGCTGCAATGTGACCGGGTCACGATATAAACCGATGTGTCCGACTTTAGCAGCTGGAATCAATTTTAGAATTCCATCCACCATGCCGATGCCTGCACGTAAAATCGGCACGACGCCTAATTTCTTTCCTGCAAGGACTTTTGATTTTGCTAGCTGGACCGGCGTCTCCACTTCGATTTCCTCCAACGGCAAGTCGCGTGTAATTTCGAACGCCATCAATGTAGCGATTTCGTCGACCAATTCACGGAACTCTTTCGTACCTGTCGATTTATCACGGATGTACGTCAGTTTATGCTGAATCAGCGGATGATCAAAAACGTATACTTTTCCCACGGCCTATCTCTCCTTTTCACACATTATCTTAAATAGTATAACAGAAAATCATTGGCTCAAGTTGCCAGATCCCGCTTTGCTATTATTCAGTTATTTTCACCCATGGTTTATTTACCCATAAGAAAAAACCGGGAAATATTGCCCCGGTTTTCCGCAAAATCTCTATAACTCTTTTCTAGCTGTTCCAATTCAAGCAATGTGCCGGTTGCCGGCACTTCAGATGCCCTATAACAAGAAAGCTTCGCTGAGCGGCATAGGCTTGTAGAACAGATACCCCTGCCCCACTTTACAGCCGAGCCTCAACAGGGTTTGGCGGTCTTTTTCCGTTTCCACACCTTCAGCAACTGCACGCATGTCCAAATTTTCCGCCAGCTGGATGATGGTTCGGATGATAGCCAATGTTCCCGGTTCCCCCATATTGGAAATGAAGGACCGGTCAATTTTCAGTTCCTCGACAGGCAGCTTCTGCAGATAGCTGAGCGACGAGTAACCAGTCCCGAAATCATCAATCGAAGTCGTGAAGCCGCAATGTTTCAGGTGCTTGAATACTTTATTGGCCGTTTCAATATCCACAAAGCCGATACGCTCCGTAATCTCCAATTGAATCCATTGTGGATCAATGCCATATTCAGCAGTCATGTCCATCAAATGTGGAACGAATGAATGATGGAAGAAATGATCTGCAGATATATTGATGGCCACTTGGCGAATCTGCAGCCCATGCTCAACTCTTTTTTTCAGCCATTCCAGCACCTGCTTCAAAACGCTTTGTTCCAACAAACGGATTTTGCCATTTTTTTCAGCAGCAGGGATAAAGACATCCGGCGGGATGGTGCCGAGATCCGGCGACGTCCAGCGAGCCAGCGCTTCAAAGCTCAGAATCTCGCCGGTTTTCAAATCAACTTTCGGCTGCAGGTGAACCCCCACCTCATTGCGTCTGATCGCTGCTGTCAATTCATTGGCCACGCGCAGATCCTTCATCATGAATTCGTCATATTCACTTTCAAAATAGCAGATGGACTCACCAGTACGGAGCTTTGCCTGGGATAATGCACTGTCGGCACAGCGGATTATCTCTTCGGAGTCAACCTGATGAGGCGTTACGATGGCAACGCCCATTTTCAAGGTCAGGAACAATTCCATATCACCGACTGCAACAGGTTCGACCAACCCTTGCAGAAGATGTTCCAGGTAATCCGGGATTTTTGTGAAAGGTGTCATGCTGTACATAGCCAATGTAGAGTCTGAGAACCGGGCAATTAAATTATCCGAGGAATTCTGCGCCAGCATCATCCGCTTGCCAATTTCACGCATAATGGTATCTCCGGCACTATGGCCATATTGATCGACCACTTTGACATATTCGTCTGTGGACACGAATGCCACAAACCCTTCCTTGCCTTCCTTCAGCATTTCCATCATTTCATTTCTGAAATAATTGCGATTGGGCAAGTCCGTATTTTCATCGGTATAGGCCAGTCGAAGAACCTCTTCATGTTGGCGGGAGTATTTGATCGCGAGTGAAGCAATCGAAGCAACTTCCTCCATGAAAGCCAAATCTTTTTCATGCGGTGACAGTGCTGCAGGAAAGTACATGCCGAATGTGCCGATTGGCATTCCTTCAACGCTGTAGATCGGAATTGACCAGCTTGACACCAAGTTATAGTTTTCCACCAATTGCTGGTGATTTCGCCATAGATAGTCCGTAGTCATGTCCTCGACAACCACCGGCTGCTGCCGATGGAAAGCCGCTCCGCATGTTCCGATATCTTCTTCAACCAGCAGTCCGTTGATTGCTTCCTGAAAACTCTTTGGCATGGAACTGGCCGCACCGATTTTATAAAGTTCTGTGTCGTCAATCAATAACACCGTACATTTTGCCCCATCAATAAAGAATGATTCGGCAGTAGTACAGACATTCTGCAGCAGCATGCTGAGCATATAGCCCTTTTCGATTCCATTATAGGTCTCTTTTTGAAGTTTAATCAAAGCTTCTGCACGTTTGCGGTCGGTGATGTCATGTTGCAGCATCAACGTGAATTTGAAATTCTTCTCCGGAAATGACAAGGGCTGGACAGTGATCTCATTCCAAAAAGGCGTGCCGTTTTTCCGGTAGTTTACGATTTCGACAATACCGCTTTCGCCCGCTTCCACGCAGCAACGTATTTTTTCACTTGCTTCTTCAGACGTTTTTTCACCATGCAGGAAACGCCCATTGCGTCCCAGAGTTTCTTTTTCGTTATAACCGATCATTTTGTAGAAGGCGTCATTAGCATAGACGACAGGCTGATCTTCCATTTCCGAATTCACAATCAAAAATGAGGTATGGAATTCAACACCCAGACGGCGCAGCCACTCCATGATCACCTTTTTATCTCTCTTCAATTCATGCGTGTGCATACGACGCGTCCCCCCTGTAAACAGCTCTATGTATAGATTAAAAGCAATACATCCATTCTTCCCCGACGCTTCGGCCGATAGGACCTACCGAAATCTTATTAACTGAAATAATTGTATGTAATAGGTATTATTCCTGATTTAGGCAATACGCAAACAAACTTCCCCATTTATTTATGGAAAAAATAAAGCTGCCAAGCATTAACCCGGCAGCTGTATGAACTTATTTATATAAAGGATGCGCAGCAGTCAATTTGGCTGTACGTTCTGCAGCATCTTTTTTCACTGATTCGTCTTCCGGGTTTTTCAGAAGCATTGCCATGATTGAAGCAATTTCTTTCATGTCCGCTTCTTTAAAGCCACGAGATGTGACGGCAGCTGTTCCAAGACGGACGCCGGAAGTGACAAATGGGCTTTCCGGGTCGAAAGGAATGGTATTTTTGTTTGTCGTAATACCGACTTCATCCAGTACATGTTCTGCAACTTTGCCTGTCAGATTCAACGAGCGAAGATCCAGCAACAGTAAGTGATTGTCTGTTCCGCCTGAAACGATATCCACGCCTTCAGCGATTAAGCCTTCAGCAAGTGCATGGGCGTTTTTCACGACTTGTTCAATATAGGTTTTGAATTCCGGCTGCAACGCTTCACCGAATGCCACAGCTTTGGCTGCGATTACGTGCATAAGTGGGCCGCCTTGAATTCCAGGAAAAATGGTTTTATCGATTTTTTTCGCAAATTCCTCATTGCAGAGAATCAACCCGCCGCGTGGTCCGCGAAGTGTCTTATGCGTAGTCGATGTAACAAAATGGGCATGAGGGACAGGGTTAGGATGAGCTCCAGTAGCGACCAGACCGGCAATGTGTGCCATGTCGACCATCAGGTATGCTCCGACTTCGTCAGCGATTTCACGGAATTTAGCGAAATCCAATTTGCGCGAATAAGCACTTGCTCCAGCAACGATCATTTTCGGTTTGTGTTCCAATGCTGCCTGGCGAACTGCTTCATAATCGACCAATTGTTCTTCTTCTGTAACGCCGTACTCAACAAAATTATACTGCATGCCGCTGAAATTCACTTTACTGCCATGTGTTAAGTGGCCGCCATGATTAAGGTTCATCCCAAGGATTGTATCGCCTTTTTCCAAAACTGCTGTATAGACTGCCATATTGGCCTGTGATCCGGAATGCGGTTGAACGTTCGCATGGTCGCCGCCAAAAATTTCCTTCAGGCGGTCGCGGGCAATGTTTTCAACAACGTCCACAAATTCGCAGCCTCCGTAATAGCGTTTGCCCGGATAGCCTTCTGCGTATTTGTTGGTCAATACTGATCCTTGTGCATCCATTACGGCTTGTGAGACAAAGTTTTCAGAAGCGATCAATTCGATATTCGCTTCCTGTCTTCCTTTTTCTGCGTTCATCGCTTCATATACTGCTGGGTCTTGCGACTTAATCAATTCCATCTGTATATCCCTCCCGTGATTGAACAAGCTCACGATCATAGCTCGCACGTTCACCGCCGATCAATTTCGGCCGTGTTGTTGCAGCTGCTACAATCGCTTCACCTACTAGTTTAACAGAAGTTCGGAGAGGAACGGCAACTCTTTTCAAATGCATACCGATCATCGTTTGTCCAATGTCGATTCCTGCATGAGCCTGAATCTCTTCCACTACAACTGGATCGGCCATATTGCTGAATGCATAGGCACTCATCGAACCGCCCGCTTTTGCAACCGGAATAACCGAAACAGGTTCCCAGCCATATTTGATGGCTGCCTGCCGCTCCACCGTCAATGCACGGTTGATATGCTCACAACCTTGAAATGCCAAAAACAAGTGATGGCGTGACGCGAATTTCTCCAAAGGTTCAAACAGACTTTCGGCAATATCCAATCCGCCGCCTGTTCCAATCCTTTTTCCTGCTACCTCTGATGTCGAACAGCCGACTACAAACACTTGGCCTTTCCTGAACTCGATCTGCTGCTCCAATTCACTTAAAACCTCTTCAAGTTGCAATTGCCATAAAGTTTGCATGCCGACTCCTCCTTATTTTTCGAGGTCAGTAATTTTTTGGATCCGCTTGCCGTGTCTGCCGCCTTCAAATTCCTCTGTCAGCCAAGTTTGGGCGATTTCACGTGCAAGCCCTGGGCCAATGACGCGCTCACCCATTGCTAAAATATTTGAATCGTTGTGCCCTCTGGTCGCTTTTGCACTGAACACATCATGGACAAGTGCACAACGGATTCCTTTGACTTTATTCGCAGAAATGGACATGCCGATGCCGGTGCCGCAAATCAGAATACCGCGATCAAATTCTCCGCTCGCTACGCGATCAGCCACCGGCTTTGCATAATCCGGATAGTCGACCGAATCGTCTGTATGTGGTCCAAAATCCTGATATTCGATACCAATTTCGTTCATTAGGTTAACGATTTCTTTACGCAGGTTATTGCCGCCGTGATCTGATGAAATTGCCACTCTCATGATATACCCTCTTTTCTTGAAATCAAATTTATTGTTCAGCAAAAGCGCCAATGTCGAATTATGCGAATTTCGATTACGCTTTTAATCAATTCTAACATTTTTACGCAAAAAAGACAGGCACAGCCTCGAAAGGCCTGCCTGTCTTTTTCATTCAGTTGACTTTATCGATTAATTTATCAATCAAATGCTTAAGTTCCTGGAAAGTCTGCTCGTAAAGTGCCAGTGGCCCGCCATAGGGATCACTGATATCTTCTGTCGAGCCTTCCGTAAATTCCTTCAGCGTATAGAGCTTTGTCGCCACTTCAGGATATGCCTGCATAAGCGTCACTTTATGGGAGGAAGTCATGGTTAAAATCAGTTCGGCCCATTGCATATCTTCCACATCAAGCGGCTTTGAGATGTGCGCAAAAGAAATTTGCTGCTGCTCCAGTACAGCTTGGGCATTTTTAGAGAGAGGCGCGACTCCGGCATAAATACCGGCAGAACGAGCTTCGATTTCCGGCAGGTTCCGGGCTGACAAGATGGCTTCAGCCATCGGACTTCGGCATGTATTGCCTGTACAGACAAAAAGAATTCTCATACAGCATCTCCTTTCAGCGATTCAGCTGAACCACTTATGGTCCGCCGCTTTTTCGAGTCTGTTCATCAAGGCATCATTCTCCTGCAATCCGGGTTCAACCGATGCCAAAATCAAATCAGCATCCGTTGAATCACATTTCCGCAAACTGGCATACAGGCTTTCCATCGACAGTGGAAAATTGAAATCAGCTGCAGGGTACTCGGTTTTGCTGAGAACAGCAACCGTTTTTCCTTTTTCCTGAATGTAGTCAATTGCTTTTTCAATCAATCCCTCTTCGTTTTCAATTAAATATAAAGGGGCAGTTGGTGCATAATGCATGTATTTCATTCCCGGTGATTTTGGAACATTGTTTTTGTTTCCGGACGAGGTTCGAACTGTTCCAATCACTCCTTCGATCTGCTCTTTCGAGACTTTCCCAGGACGCAAAATGACAGGCGGTTCGCAGGTCGTATCCAAAACTGTGGACTCAATGCCGATTTCCGTAGCGCCACCGTCCAGGATCAGCGGAATTCTGCCTTCCATATCATGATAGACATGCTCAGCCAAAGTCGGACTGGGCTTGCCGCTGGTGTTGGCACTCGGAGCAGCCAAAGGCAATTGAAGCTTGCGCAACAAACTTAAGGCAACCGGATGATTCGGCACACGGATGCCGACCGTTTCAAGGTCGGCAGTAACGTTTTTTGCGAATGCTCCCGGTCTCTCCTGCATGATCAGCGTTAATGCACCAGGCCAGAAAGCATCCATACATTGCAGCGCTTTCGGAGAAACTTCCTGTACATACTCCAGTGCCGTCTCTTTCGAATCAACGTGGACAATCAATGGATTATCCGCTGGCCGTCCTTTTGCTTCAAAAATTCTGCCTACAGCCTCCGCATTGGTGGCATCTGCGCCCAACCCATAAACGGTTTCAGTCGGAAAAGCGACAACTTCACCGGAAAGGAGGATTCCCACAGCCTGTGCATAACTTTCTTCTTCGTCCACATTATTATCCACAAAAATAATTTCCGTTTTCACATGAACAACTCCTATTTTTAAAGGTTTTTCACCTTTCTATCCACAATCAGTGGATAAACTCCACCGAATTGTGGGTATTTTGTGCATAAGTTAGTCTATTAACGCAAAAACCATTCGATCGTTTTTGTTGATATCTTTTTTACTATAGACTAAAGCATCCGGAAAAGCGTCTTTCAGCATTTTTTCAACTGCTTTTCCCTGTTGATAACCTATTTCGAAACCGATGATGCCTGGTTTATTGAGCATCTTCGGAAATTGCTTCGCCATCTTTTCATAAAGAGCCAAGCCTTCATTGTCGGCAAACAACGCATGATGCGGTTCGAAATCGCGGACACTGTCCGACAATCCAGGGGCTTCAGCATAAGCGATGTACGGCGGATTGGACAATAGTACATCCCATTTTTCGCCTTCAATCGGTTCAGCCAGATCCCCCAGCCGAAAATCGATGTCGGCATTTAAACGTTCAGCATTTTTCGCTGCCATATCCAGTGCCTTTTGCGAAATATCCGTCGCTACAACCTGTGCATCAGGCAATTCACATTTCAGCGTGATCGCGATAATGCCACTGCCCGTTCCAATATCGGCGATTGCCAGTTCTTTTTTCGATAGATGGCGATCAATCAGCTGCAGTGTTTCTTCTATTAACTCTTCTGTTTCCGGACGCGGAATCAATACATCCGAATTCACCAGAAAGTCTCTTCCGTAGAACTCTTCGCTTCCCGTCAAATGCTGGACTGGAATTCCTTTGGCATGCGATTCGATATTCGCCCAAAACCTTTCAAATTGCTGTTCACTGATTTCATCACGCATCGAAGAAATCAAACCCGAATACGACAGGCCCATTTCATGTTGAAGAAGAATGCGTGCCGCTCCTTCTTCGCGACCGTTCTCCTGTAAATAAGAAGAAGCCCTCTTGAGGGCCTCATAAACATACTTAAGCTTGGTCATTGTTCAGGCTTTCCATGCGCGCAGACTGCTCTTCCACAATCAAGGCATCGATGATTTCATCCATTTTCCCCTGCAAAATCTGGTCCAATTTCTGGATCGTTAAGCCAATGCGGTGATCTGTAACACGGTTTTGAGGGAAGTTATACGTCCGGATCCGTTCAGAACGGTCACCTGTTCCAACTGCGGATTTGCGGACTGCGTCGTATTCAGCTTGTGCTTCCTGCTGGAATTTTTCATAGACGCGGGCACGCAATACTTTCATCGCACTCGCTTTGTTTTTGATCTGTGATTTTTCATCCTGGCAGGTTACCACTGTATTCGTCGGAAGATGCGTCAGGCGGACAGCTGACATCGTCGTGTTGACCGATTGTCCACCAGCTCCGGAAGATGCATAGGTATCTGTGCGGATGTCGTTTTCATGTATATCAACTTCCACTTCTTCAACTTCCGGCAAACACGCCACCGTTGCAGTAGAGGTATGAATCCGGCCGCCCGATTCCGTTTCCGGAACCCGCTGTACGCGATGTGCGCCATTTTCGTATTTCAATTTTGAATAAGCGCCTTTTCCTGTAACCATAAAGACGATTTCCTTGAATCCGCCAAGGCCGGTCGGGTTTGAATCCATGACTTGGACTTTCCAGCCATTAGATTCGGCAAAACGTGTATACATGCGGTATAGGTCACCAGCAAACAAAGCCGCTTCGTCTCCGCCCGCTGCTCCACGAATTTCCATGATTACGTTCTTGTCGTCGTTTGGATCTTTTGGAATCAACAATTTGTGAAGGCGCTCTTCAACTACAGTAATCTGCCCTTCCAATTCATTGACTTCTTCTTTGACCATTTCGCGCATATCCGCATCCATCTTATCATCGAACATGGCTTTCGCTTCTGCCAATTGCGCAGTCAACTCTTTGTATTCGCGGTAAGTTTCGACTGTTTCCTGAAGGTCGGATTGTTCTTTGGAGTATTCGCGAAGTTTATTATTGTCGCTGATGATATCCGGGTCGCTCAATAATTCATTTAAACGGTCATATCTATCTTCCACTGATTGTAAACGATCAAACATGGGTGTCACCTCGAGTTCTATTTTTTTGTTGTTGTTGATTTGAAATTCCGCAAACCAGCTCCGCTTTCCTACGGGCTTGCGCCGAACTAACTCGGGCTATACGCCCGAGTGGATTTCGGCACTTCGCTATCCCGTGGGAGTCTCCACTGGTTTGCTCCATATCTTAATAAATGACGTTAATAATCAAAATCTTCACTAATGATTTAATGATAAGTCTACTGTAATTTTTAAATGGAGTTTCACTTTACATAATTGTTCACATGACTCTTAGAAGGAAGAGCGGAAGTTGGCGAAGGGCAAAGATCTGCTCCTGCATCGCTACGCTAGCTTCGTTGCAAACGAGTCAGGCACAGCCTGACTCGCTTCCTGCGGAAATAGCGCGAGCTGGAGCCACTGGACTGAGCACAGCGAGGGAAGCGGCAGAGGCCGTACCCGCGGAAAGCGTCCGCCTGTAGCAATTTCTTCAAAACCATCTCAATATTTATACTCTATTCACTTAACGGTAACGCCTGCCGGTACTTCGTGGTGATGGCGGCAGCGTGGTTCGTAGGCTTCTGATGCACCTACCAGGATTGTCGGGTCATCCGATCCTGCAGGCTTTCCGTCGATCAGTCGCTGGGTGCGGCTTGCGGGAGAACCGCAAACGGTGCAGACAGCTTGAAGTTTCGTCACTTGTTCGGCGATTGCCAATAATGCCGGCATCGGGCCGAACGGGCGGCCTCTGAAATCCTGGTCCAGCCCTGCCACGATTACCCGGAAACCATGATTTGCAAGCTTCTGGACATTTTCGATGATGTCTTCATCAAAAAATTGGGCTTCATCTATGGCAATGACATCAAATTCATCGGTAATGTACTCCCACATTTCGGTTGAACGGGAAATCGGCAGGGCAATCACAGTTGCACCATTATGGGAAACGACCGCTTCTTTGCTGTAACGGTCGTCGATTTTCGGTTTAAAGACAGCGATTTTTTGTTTGGCGAATTGGGAACGACGGACACGGCGGATCAATTCTTCTGATTTCCCGGAAAACATGCTGCCGCAGATCAATTCGACCCATCCAGTTTGTTTCATGACATACATAGGTGAGACCCCTTTCGAACTCTTGGTTGTTTTTTCATGCACGAATGTTTATAGAAATATGAAGCCCTTCCTAATTATATAAATTGAACTCAACTAACTATAGTAGCCGATATTCCGCAAAACAGCTCCGAAGACATTAGCCGTAGCTTGCGAGGACAATGTCTTTGCGACGTAGTGCGCAGCACGAAGGAGCACGGTTTTTAAAGCTACGCTATCGATAGGGATATAGCATAGCTGTTTTGCTCCATATCTCTAGAGATTTCTTTAACGCCGGCGCGGCACAGGAGCAGGCGAATGCCGAGCGGAGCAATAAGACGAGTGGTCTTCTCGGCTTATTGTGGGAGCCAATGAGGGACCAGGCATTCCTGGGACCTCATTGGCGACGAGCTTGCGCAGGAGCAATCGTCTTTGCTCTACCCAAAGCGCCGAAGCGGCTTATTTACGAGGATTCTTTAGTTCAACTTATATAGATGAAGTTTTTCTTTATCATACCAAAAATCATGCGATTGCTTGCTGTTTTTTGAAATATGTAAGGTGTTTTTCAGATAGAAGGCGAAAAAAAAATACCCGCCAGGCGTTTTCGCGCTAGGCAGGTATATTTTTATTTACTCGTTGATTTCTTCTTTTAGGCCGTATTTCTTGTTGAAACGATCTACGCGGCCATCTGCTGATGCGAATTTCTGACGTCCAGTGTAGAATGGATGACATTCAGAGCAAAGCTCAACGCTGATGTTTTCTTTTACAGAACCAGTTGTGAAAGAGTTCCCACATGAGCAAGTTACTGTAGCTTGTTTGTAATCTGGATGAATACCTGTTTTCATTGTAATTTTCTCCTCTCGCCCTGAACCATCTGGAACAGAGTTTACTCTATTTTACTATTGCCTTACACGGTTCTTCAGACCGTATATGCAATAGCTTTGCTTTGATTCACTCTCATAATCATAACAAATCCCCGTACCATTTGCAAGCAATTAAATCATCTTCTTATTGCTTCGGTGGGTCTTCATTTCCGTAGCCAATTGTTCAAAGAATTCTTCATTGGTATCCGTTTGGTTCATTTTTTTCAGGAAACGTTCGCCGAAGTCATGTGAATCCGAGAAGGTTTTCCGGATGGACCAAAGCTTTTCAAGCTGCTTCGGTTCGATCAGCAATTCCTCTTTGCGTGTTCCGGAACGGCGAATATCAAGTGCAGGGAAAATACGGCGCTCAGCCAAAGAACGGTCAAGATGCAATTCCATATTGCCTGTCCCTTTAAATTCCTCGTAAATGACTTCATCCATACGTGATCCGGTCTCTACTAAAGCTGTCGCTAAAATAGTCAAACTGCCGCCTTCTTCGATATTGCGGGCAGCTCCGAAAAAGCGTTTCGGCCGGTGGAAAGCTGCTGGGTCTATCCCTCCAGATAGTGTACGGCCACTTGGCGGAATAACCAAATTATATGCTCGTGCCAGACGCGTGATGGAATCCATCAAAATGACAACATCACGTTTGTGTTCAACAAGGCGCATCGCGCGTTCAAGAACCAATTCAGCAACCTTAACATGATTTTCAGGCACTTCATCGAAAGTTGACGACACGACATCGGCATCCACGGAACGCTCGATATCCGTCACTTCTTCCGGACGCTCATCAATCAACAGCACAATCAATTCCGCTTCCGGATGATTGGTCGTAATCGAATTGGCGATTTCTTTCAGCAGCATCGTTTTCCCTGCTTTCGGCGGTGCCACGATCAAACCGCGCTGGCCAAATCCGACAGGCGCAACCAAATCCATAATGCGCGTCGATAAATGCGCAGGTGTCGTTTCCAGGCGGATATGGCGGTCTGGATAAAGCGGCGTCAGCCCTGGGAAATGGACGCGTTCTTTTGCCACTTCCGGATCTTCGCCGTTTACCGCTTCCACTTGAAGCAAGCCGAAATAACGTTCGTTTTCTTTCGGCGGACGCACTTTCCCGGATACTTTATCGCCATTTCTCAAATCAAAACGGCGGATTTGGGAAGCGGAGATATAGATGTCCTGTGAACTCGGTGAATAGTTGATCGGACGCAGGAAACCAAAACCCTCCGATTGAATAATCTCCAAAACACCTTCCATAAAGAAGAAACCTTCCTGTTCCGCACGTGTTTTCAAAATCGCAAAAATCAGTTCCTTTTTGGTCAGCTTGCTGTAATTGCTCAGTTTGTATTCTTTTGCTAAATTATAAAGTTCTTTTAATGTCATGTTCTCCAATGCGGAGATCGTTATCGTTGCCATGTATCGGACACCACTCTTATTCGTATTATTTTTTGTAGATAAGTTGAATGAATGCAATAAATTTTCGCGGACTCGGGCTAAGCGATATGCAAAAAAAATTTTTTGATTCAACTTATAAGATTTGAGGATCAGCAGTGAATGATTGAGAAGATCGTAAAGAAGAAGTCCGGCAAGTTGCCGGACTCATTTTATGAAGTAGGATCGTTAATCGTTCATTACAAGATTCGGCTTTTTCTGCAGGCTGTGACGCCCTTCGATAAAGCGGATGGTTCCGGATTTCGCACGCATGACCAATGTATGGCTTTCGGCGAAACCGCCTTTCAGCTGGACGCCTTTTAATAGTTCGCCGTCTGTGACGCCTGTTGCCGCAAAAATGGCATCATCGCCTTTGACTAGGTCATCCATCATCAGGACTTTACTTACGTCAAGGCCCATATCGATGCAGCGCTGCGCTTCTTCTTCGTTCTGTGGAACCAGTTTCCCCTGGATCTCGCCGCCCAGGCATTTTAAGCCGACTGCAGCGATGACACCCTCGGGTGCTCCACCAGTTCCGAATAGGATGTCGACACCAGTTTGATCGAATGCAGTATTGATTGCACCGGCAACATCGCCGTCATCAATCAATTTGATGCGGGCTCCCGCTGCACGGATCTGATCAATGATCTCCTGGTGGCGAGGACGGTTCATAATGGTGGCCACGACGTCTTCGATGTTCTTGTTCTTGGCTTTCGCCACTGCACGAAGGTTGTCGATGACTGGCGCGTTGATGTCGATTTTGCCCACTGATTCCGGCCCAACCGCTATTTTCTCCATATACATATCAGGAGCATTCAGAAGGTTGCCGCGATCTGCAATCGCCAAAACTGCCAAAGCATTCCAGCCGCCTGCAGCGACAATATTTGTTCCTTCTAAAGGATCTACTGCAACGTCCACTTCCGGACCATTGCCAGTCCCCAGTTCTTCACCGATATACAGCATAGGAGCTTCATCCATCTCACCTTCACCGATGACGACAACACCACGCATCGGAATGGTATCAAATACCGTTCTCATTGCAGTGGTCGCTGCATCATCCGCTTCAATCTTCATGCCGCGGCCCATCCATTTTGAAGCAGCAATTGCTGCCGCTTCAGTGATACGCACTAATTCCATCGATAGACTTCGTTCCATACTATCAGTTCCTCCCGTTCAGCTATAACGCTATGTCTTCATTATTGTAGCACATATTTTTACGCTAAAAGAGAGTCAATTCGCGTCTTGGCTAAGGTCGGACTTCATGCTTGCCACCGGATCGATGGTCTCTCTCCGGATATCAGCGCCGAGGCCCTGCAGTTTTTCGATGATGGACGAATAGCCCCGTTCAATATGATAGATTTCACGGATTTCCGTTTCGCCTTCCGCCAATAATCCTGCAATGACCAATGCCGCTCCTGCCCGCAAGTCGGATGCAACGACAGTTGCCGATGTCAGCGGAGTCGGACCGGTAATAATCGCCGCTCTTCCTTCCACCCGCCCGCTCGCATTCATCCGGCGAAGTTCGTCGATATGCTTGAAGCGTGCCGAGTAGATGGTATCTGTAATCATCGAAGCTCCTTGGGCCTGAGTCATCAGCACAGAGAACGGCTGTTGAAGATCTGTCGCAAAGCCTGGATAGACCAGGGTTTTTACATCGATTGCATGCAAATCAACGGATTTTGGAATATAAATCGATTCTTCGCCTTCCTGAACATCAACGCCCATTTCACGCAATTTGGCAGTCAATGCTTCCATATGGAAAGGAATCACGTTATCGATCGTGACGCCATCCCCTATAGCAGCAGCCATAATCATGAAAGTTCCGGCTTCGATGCGGTCAGGAATGATCGTATGATTGGTGCCGTGCAATTCTTCCACGCCATCGATACGGATGACATTTGTTCCGGCTCCTTTGATTTTCGCGCCCATATTGGTCAATAAAGTCGCTACATCAATAATTTCCGGTTCTTTTGCCGCATTTTCAATCGTCGTCTGCCCTTTAGCCATTACAGCTGCGAGCATAATGTTTATTGTTGCGCCGACACTGACAACATCCAGGTAAATTTTAGCTCCACGAAGTTCATCTGCACGCAAATAAATGGCGCCATGTTCGTTCGTCACTTTTGCGCCTAACGCTTCAAAGCCTTTGATGTGCTGATCGATTGGACGGGGGCCTAAGAAACAGCCGCCCGGCAAGCCGATTGCTGCATGCTTGAAGCGGCCCAGCATCGCACCCATCATGTAGTAGGAGGCACGAAGCTTTTTCACATTGCCGTTCGGCAAAGGCATATCAATCATTTTTGTCGGATCGATATTCATCGTTCCGTCTTCGAATGTTACTTCTCCGCCGATTTCTTCCAAAATACTCTTCAGTGTCCAAGCGTCGGAAATTCCCGGCAATCCCTCAATCGTTACTGGCGAATTCGCCAAAATCGATGCAGGAATCAAGGCTACTGCACTATTTTTAGCGCCATTGACTTTAATTGTTCCGGAAAGGCGTTTGCCGCCCTTTATTTTATAAACATCCATTAAATTTCTCCTTTTTCTCCTTTTCGGACAGTTCGTTTCGTCCGAAAAGTTCCATTGCTTCGGCCTTTGGACTAGATGCCGATCACAATTTTAGTCTATCCCGCTTTTCAAACGGGGAAATCCACTGTTCTCTTTATTTTACGCCGTCTTCCACTGAACGTTTTTCCCAGTCAGCCAGGAATGCTTCGATTCCTTGATCTGTCAGCGGGTGTTTAAACATCTGGTGCATAACTTTAATCGGCATAGTGGCAATATGTGCACCATTCAAAGCAGCTTCTGTAACGTGCTGCGGGTGACGGATTGAAGCAGCGATGATTTCTGAAGAAATGTCATGGATGGCGAAAATCTCTGCGATTGTTGCGATCAAGTCCATTCCGTTATGTCCGATATCGTCAAGGCGTCCAAGGAACGGTGATACGTAAGACGCCCCTGCACGTGCTGCAAGCAATGCTTGGTTGGCACTGAAAATCAATGTGACATTGACTTTTTTGCCTTCTGAAGCAAGAACCGAGCAAGCTTTCAAACCGTCTGGAGTCATCGGCAATTTAACCGTAATATTCGGAGCAAGGTCTGCAAGTTCACGGCCTTCTTTAATCATGCCTTCTGCATCAAGTGAGATGACTTCGCCACTGATTGAACCGTCAACAAGTGCAGCGATTTCTTTCAGGCGGTCATGGAATGAAACATTCTTTTCTTTTGCAACCAATGATGGGTTGGTTGTAACACCCGATAGGATACCCCAGGCATGTGCTTCTTTAATTTCGTCAAAGTTTGCTGTGTCGATGAAAAATTTCATGGTTTTTTTCCTCCAGTATGACGGGAAAAAGAGAAGGCGCCTTGTGGACACTTCTCTCCCATCTTTTTTTGTCTCTTATTATGCTTTTCCTGAACTTCCAAATTCACGCATTTTGCCGATTACCGTCTTTTTGATTGCGTCGCGGGCTGGTCCCAGGTATTTGCGGGGATCATAGACATCCGGATCGCTGTTCAATTTGTCGCGGACTGCTTGAGCCGATGTAATCTGGCTTTCCGTGTTGACATTGATTTTCGATGTGCCAAGTGAAACAGAACGTTGAATATCCTTTAAAGGAATGCCTGTTCCGCCGTGCAATACAAGCGGCACGTCACACTGCTGAGAAATTTCTTCCATTTCTTCGAAGCCTAAATTCGGTTCTCCTTTATAAGGACCGTGGACCGAACCTAGAGCAGGGGCCAGGCAATCGATTCCGGTTTGTTCAACCATCTGTTTGCATTCCTGAGGATCTGCATAAATCACGCCATCTGCAATGATGTCATCTTCCTGTCCACCGACAGTTCCTAATTCCGCTTCAACGGAAACATTGTGCTTCCGTGCATATTCTACGACTTGTTTCGTGATTTCAATGTTTTCTTCAAAAGGATGATGGGAGGCGTCGATCATAACTGAAGTGAATCCAGCATCAATCGCTTCCTTACATTTTTCAAAGCTTGAACCGTGATCCAAATGAATCGCCACGGGAACGGTAATTTTATAATCATGCATCAATCCTTTGACAATATTAACAACTGTCGTAAATCCACCCATGTAACGGGCTGCACCTTCAGAAACTCCGCAAATGACGGGAGAATTCTCTTCTTGTGCGGCTTGAAGAATAGCTTGTGTGAACTCCAAGTTGTTTAAATTGAATTGACCGATTGCATATCCTTCTTGTTTTCCTTTTATCATCATTTCTTTCATTGAAACCAATGGCATTTAGAATTCCTCCTCAGCAATGTTTAAAGCGAATATCCTTTATACTATATCAAAAACCCAGTACTTACGCTACTTCTTCGTTGTTTACTCTTCTAATAACTGCTTAACGGCGTCACGCACTTCGAAGACATCAAAAGGCTTAGTGAAATAACGTTCCGCTCCCCAGTTCATGGATTCCTTAATGAGGTCAAGTTCACCGTAAGCCGTCATCATGATGACATGAACAGCCGACTGGTTTTTCTTCAAGCGCTTAAGGATCTCAATGCCATCCATACCGGGGATTTTCATATCCAACAGCACCAGATCCGGACAAACTTCCTGCACTTTTTCAAGTGCTTCTTTTCCGCTTCCCGCTGTAATCGCGTGGTATCCTTCTTTGCTGAATACTTCTTTCAACAACAGCCGGATTCCTGGCTGGTCATCGACAATTAAAATGGTTTTCAAGAAGAACCACTCCTTTATCTGCTATACTTTTTTCACGAGGTGAGTTTTATGGATCCATTAACTGCACAATTGACCCGATTGTTTGAGCGCCTGTCCAATCAGCAGCCTGCCATTGACGGCATTGCCGGTGTTTTGGCACAGGCCGCCGTTGCGGAAGGGACCATCTTCATCGCAGCCTTTGGTGAAATGAAAGCTGTGGTTGCCGCAGCATTGCATAGCGAAGTGCCGTTGATTGCTGCAGCCGAGTGGTCGCCGGCAAGCATCGTCACCAGTACCGACCGCGTCTGGATTCTGGCACCGAATAATGAGGGGGATGAACTTGCCGGGAGGTTAGCAGACGCCGGCATTCCATTCGCGTTTGTCGCATCCCATTCAGACGAAAGTGAATTGGCTGACGTCTTCCTTCCCTTAAGCAGCCACGAAGGCACCCTGTTACAGGACGACGGCTTGCCCCTGTTAGTTCCACACGCCATGGCCGCGCTCTATCTTTATTATGCGGTCAAGCAACAGATTGACCAACTTTTGAATGAATAAATTTATGCAAAAAGCCTTCCCATTTTCAGGGAAGGCTTTTGCCATTTATTTATTGGCAATGGATGCTTTTACAAATTCACGGAACAATGGCTGCGGACGGTTCGGTCGTGAAATGAACTCCGGGTGGAATTGGCATGCCACGAACCATGGGTGGTCAGCAACTTCAATAATTTCCACCAGGCGGCCATCCGGGCTGGTGCCTGTAAATTTGAATCCGGCATTCTCGAAAGCTTCACGGTATTCATTGTTGAACTCGTAACGGTGGCGATGTCTTTCGTAAACCAATTCTTCTCCATAAGCCTCATGCGCTTTCGAACCTTTTTCAAGTTTCGCCGGATACAAGCCAAGACGAAGTGTTCCGCCCAAGTCTTCGATGTCTTTTTGTTCAGGCAATAAATCAATGACTGGGTATGGTGTTTTAGCGTTCAATTCAGAAGAATGTGCGCCTTCCAGGTTCATGGTGTTGCGGCCGAATTCGACAGATGCCAATTGCATGCCCAGGCAAATACCGAAGAACGGTACATTGTTTTCGCGTGCGAATTGAGTAGCCGCGATTTTCCCTTCAACTCCACGGTCGCCGAAACCACCTGGAACCAGGATCCCATCACAATCTTTCAATTTTTCTGCAACATTGTCGGCATTGATGTGTTCAGCGTTGATCCAATCCACTTCGATTTCAGAATCAAATGCGAAACCAGCATGCTTCAAGGCTTCCACTACAGAAATATAAGCATCCTGCAATTCTACATATTTTCCGACAAGGCCGATGCGTACGCTGTTTTTAAGCGATTTTACTTTATCGACCAGCGTATTCCATTCCGTCATGTTCGCTTCAGGCGCTTCGATCCCGAAATGATCAAGGACGATTTGGTCCATATGCTGCTCCTGAAGGCGAAGCGGCATTTCGTAGATCACGTCAACATCGCGTGATTCGATTACTTCTTCCGGCTTAATGTCGCAGAATAATGCAATCTTGTCCTTCATGTCCTGTGGCACTGGGTGTTCTGTACGCACGACGATCAGGTTTGGCTGAATGCCGAGGCTGCGAAGTTCTTTTACACTATGCTGTGTCGGTTTTGTTTTCATTTCCTTAGCTGCTCCAAGATACGGAATCAAGGTACAGTGGACGTACATCACTTCATCGCGCCCAAGATCAGAACGCATTTGGCGAATTGCTTCGAGGAATGGCAATGATTCGATATCGCCTACGGTTCCGCCGATTTCCGTGATGACTACGTCCGCTTTCGCTGTTTTGGCAGCGCGCAATAGACGGTCTTTGATTTCGTTTGTGATATGTGGAATAACTTGAACCGTTCCGCCCAAGTAATCGCCGCGGCGTTCTTTTTGAATAACGGTCGAGTAGACTTTCCCGGTTGTTACGTTTGAGTATTTGTTTAAATTAATATCGATGAAACGTTCGTAATGGCCAAGATCCAAATCTGTTTCTGCGCCGTCATCTGTCACGAAAACTTCTCCGTGCTGATACGGACTCATTGTTCCAGGGTCGATATTGATGTACGGATCGAATTTTTGAATCGTTACATTCAACCCTCTGTTTTTCAATAAACGCCCTAACGATGCGGCTACAATCCCTTTACCTAGTGATGATACAACCCCACCGGTTACAAATATATACTTCGTCATGCCTGCTTCCTCCTCGAATGGTAAAAATAAAAAGCGCTCCACCTGCTGCATATGCAGGGGGAGCGCGTAAACTGTACGAATCATCTCTCCTATTTTAAGGAGCCCAGTAAAATCTTATCCAGTCTAGCCTCATAAGTCAAGGTGAAAAAATGTTCAGATTACTTCAAGTCATCTTCTTCATCGTCGTCTTCGTCGTCGTCTTCATCATCGATGATGTTGCCGTCGAGGTCTTCAACCAGAACGTCGACGTCTTCTTCGTCGTCGTCATCCGCATCGAAATCCAGGACTTCCACTTCAACCGGTGATTTAACCACTTCGTCCTCGTCGTCATCGTCATCGTCGTCTTCACCGAAGTCCTCAAACTCCAATTCATCTTCCAATGCCAATTCGTCCAAATCGTCAAAGCCTTCGTCGTCAGCCACTTTGGCTTTCTTCTTGCGTGCTTTAACGGTCGGCGCCGACTCTTCTTCAATCTGTTCAACCGGATACCATTCGCGAAGGCCCCAGCGGTTTTCGCCCAAAATCAAAAAGCGGCCATCAATATTCAGGTCAGTATAGAACTGCACAAGACGATCTTTCATTTCTTCTTTAGACAAATTCAGCAATTTTTCGATTTCCGCAACCAATTCTGCGTAAGTTCTTGTTTCGTGTGTTTCTTCCAGCATTGCATATGTCAAGTCAACGAATGACTCTTCTATCAGTTCTTCTTTAGATAATTCACGAATTTTCATTCCGTGCACGTCCCTTCTTCTTTCGTAACTTAATTCATTATATACAAACTACCTAGTCTCCGCTACCGTGTTTTCTTTTTTCTCGGATCTATTTGTCTCCATCCAAAATAAAACAAATAGAGCGCCAGAATCATAAATGGAATTGATCCCAAAGCTTTATTGTACAGGAAGAAAATCAGTATGACACAGATTGTGATGATTATGTAGTGGATAGCTTTGCGCATAGGATCCATCCTTCTTGGTTTCTGCGGTGCGTATTCTTCTATTATACAGAAAAAGAGCAGGGATATCGAATTGGCGTGTATAGTGAGGGATTGTTACGGGTTAACTTTTTGGAAATATTTTCTTTTATAAATAAGATACTAGATTTAATTTCTTTTTATCATATTTCCTTTTCCGTTTTCCTGCTGTTTGTGCGTATTTTTTCTTGAGCGTGCATATTTTTTTCTGAGCATGCGTATTTCCTGCTGAACGTGCATAACCTACTTAAAATCAACGAAAATCCAGTGTCTCAGCCTGCAAGTTAGATCTCTCTTTTCTTTTTCTTCTCAAAAAAGGTGATAAACCCGTCTTTTGACGGGTTTTCGCCTTCTTTCGTACTTTCATCCATCTGGCTCTTAGGTCTTAACTCAGCCGAACGACCATAAATTTTTTTGAGCGCCCATAAATTCCCGTGAACGACCACAAATCTGTTTGAACGCCCACAAATTCCTCTGAGCGCCCATAAATCTTTCTGAACGCCCACAAATTAAATCCATCTCGCTTTTTCGCCAAAAAAAGTAAGCGAAATCCGTTGGAAGACGGATTCCGCTTACTTTTATCGTGTTTTATACAGTTTTTCTTTATCCAAACCTTGATTTCGTGGGCGGATCCGCTTTTCCTTGTCCAGCTCCACCAGCCTGCTCCTCGGGTCGTAAGCTGCCTTGGCTGTGCGGCTGAAAACACGCCGCTTCGCCAAACCCTCTTACGCCTATCGGAGCAAAACGGCTGCTTCCGCTTTTCCTTGTCCAGCTCCACCAGCCTGATCCTCGGGTCGTAAGCTGCCTTGGCTGTGCGGCTGAAAACACGCCGCTTCGCCAAACCCTCTTACGCCTATCGGAGCAAAACGGCTGCTTCCGCTTTTCCTTGTCCAGCTCCACCAGCCTGATCCTCGGGTCGTAAGCTGCCTTGGCTGTGCGGCTGAAAACACGCCGCTTCGCCAAACCCTCTTACGCCTATCGGAGCAAAACGGCTGCTTCCGCTTTTCCTTGTCCAGCTCCACCAGCCTGATCCTCGGGTCGTAAGCTGCCTTGGCTGTGCGGCTGAAAACACGCCGCTTCGCCAAACCCTCTTACGCCTATCGGAGCAAAACGGCTGCTTCCGCTTTTCCTTGTCCAGCTCCACCAGCCTGATCCTCGGGTCGTAAGCTGCCTTGGCTGTGCGGCTGAAAACACGCCGCTTCGCCAAACCCTCTTACGCCTATCGGAGCAAAACGGCTGCTTCCGCTTTTCCTTGTCCAGCTCCTCCGCCCAGCCCCTCGGGGTCTTAAGACAACTCGGCTGTGCGGCTGAAAACACGCCGCTTCGCCAAACGCTCTTACGCCTATCGGAGCAAAACGGCTGCTTCCGCTTTTCCTTGTCCAGCTCCTCCGCCCAGCCCCTCGGGGTCTTAAGTCAACTCGGCTGTGCGGCTGAAAACACGCCGCTTCGCCAAGTCGCCTTAAGCCTGTCGGGGCTTTCATGGGCGGATCCACTTTTCCCACTACATATTCCGTCTATACTGCCCGCCGACTTCGTACAAGGCTGTTGTGATTTGGCCGAGGCTTGCGACTTTTACAGTTTCCATCAGCTCTTCGAAGATGTTGCCGCCGGTCTTGGCTGCCTGCTTGAGGCGCTCCAAGGCTTCGGTTGAGTCGTTGCGTTCCTGGAAGGCGCGCAGGTTGTTGATTTGTGTTTCTTTTTCTTCCACTGTGGCGCGGGCGATTTCCATCGCGTTGATGTCGTCGTCCGATTGCGGATTCGGGTTCAGGTAAGTGTTGACGCCAATGATCGGCAATTCGCCTGTATGTTTCTTCATTTCGTAATGCATGGACTCTTCCTGGATTTTGCCGCGCTGGTATTGTGTTTCCATCGCGCCCAGGACGCCTCCGCGGTCGTTGATGCGGTCAAACTCAGTCAGCACCGCTTCTTCCACCAATTGTGTCATTTCTTCAATGATGAACGCGCCTTGCAGCGGGTTCTCGTTTTTCGACAGGCCATGCTCTTTGGTGATGATCATCTGGATCGCCATTGCGCGGCGGACCGATTCTTCCGTTGGCGTCGTGATCGCTTCATCATAGGCATTGGTGTGCAGCGAGTTGCAGTTGTCCTGCAGCGCCATCAAGGCCTGCAATGTCGTGCGGATATCGTTGAAGTCGATTTCCTGCGCGTGAAGGCTGCGCCCTGAAGTCTGGACATGGTATTTCAGTTTCTGGCTGCGTTCATTGGCGCCATATTTATCGCGCATGACGACTGCCCAGATGCGGCGTGCTACACGTCCGATGACGGTATATTCCGGATCCAGCCCGTTCGAGAAGAAGAACGACAGGTTCGGCGCAAAGTCATCGATGTTCATGCCGCGGCTCAAATAATATTCCACGTACGTGAAACCGTTGGACAGCGTAAACGCCAATTGGGAAATCGGATTCGCGCCGGCTTCGGCAATGTGGTAGCCCGAAATCGATACAGAGTAATAGTTGCGGACTTTGTGGTCGATAAAGTATTGCTGGATATCACCCATCATGCGAAGCGCAAACTCGGTCGAGAAGATGCAGGTGTTCTGCCCTTGGTCTTCTTTCAGGATATCGGCTTGCACGGTTCCGCGCACAACTTGCAGCGTGCTTTCACGGACTTCCGTGAACTCTTCGACCGTCAATGTGCGACCCAGCTTTTCTTCGTTCAACTTGACCTGCTGATCGATGGCTGTGTTCATGAACATCGCCAAAATGATCGGCGCCGGTCCGTTGATCGTCATGGAGACGGATGTCGATGGTGCACACAGGTCGAACCCTGCGTACAGCTTCTTCATATCATCAAGCGTACAGATCGACACGCCCGACTCTCCGACTTTTCCGTAAATGTCCGGACGGTGATCCGGGTCTTCGCCATAAAGCGTTACCGAGTCAAATGCTGTCGACAAACGTTTTGCATCATCATCTTTCGATAAATAATGGAAGCGGCGATTGGTGCGTTCCGGTGTTCCTTCGCCGGCAAACTGGCGCTTTGGATCTTCTCCAGCCCGTTTGAACGGGAATACCCCTGCTGTATAAGGGAATGAACCCGGAACGTTCTCGGCATAGACCCACGACAGGATTTCGCCGTAATCGACGAATTTCGGCAATACGACGCGCGGCACTTTGATGCCTGACAGGCTTTCTGTACGCAGGATCGTACGGATTTCCTTGTCGCGGACCGATGTGACGAATTCGTCGCCAGCATACATTTCCTTCAATGCATCCCAGTTCGCGAGAATGCGTTTGGATTCTGTAGTCAGTTCATCACGGACGCCGTCAGCCAGCGATTCGAGCGAAGCGACTAATGCATCATCCGGCGCTTTTTCTTTTACCGCTTCGATGGCGCCTTCCAATTGGAACAGGCGGCGCGCAAAGGCGGATTGTTCTTTAGCTTTAGCATGATAGCCGCGGACTGTGTCCGTCAGCTCGCGCAAATAATAGCGGCGGTCATTTGGAATGATCAGATTCTCTTTCTGGGTTTTGACGAATTTATCGTAATCCGTTTCCCAGTCGGTTCCGACTTTTTCATTGACCGTAGCCACTAATGCAGCAAACAGGGAATTGGTCCCTTTATCATTGAACTGGCTGGCGATTGTCCCGTAGACCGGCATTTCGTCCAGGTCTTTGTCCCACAGCAGGTGGCTGCGCTGATACTGCTTCTGCACTTGGCGAAGCGCATCCTGCGAACCGCTGCGTTCGAATTTATTGATGACAATCAAATCGGCATAATCGATCATATCGATTTTCTCAAGCTGTGAAGGCGCACCGAATTCGCTGGTCATGACGTACATGGAAATGTCCGAGAAATTAGCGATTTCCGCATCTCCCTGGCCAATTCCGCTCGTTTCAACGATGATTAAGTCAAAGTCGGCCGCTTTCACGACATCCAACACGTCGCCAATGGCCCCAGACAACTCAGAGCGTGAACCACGCGTTGCCAGACTTCTCATAAAGACGCGTTTGTTGAAGATGGCGTTCATGCGAATCCGGTCACCAAGAAGTGCACCGCCCGTTTTTTGCTTGGTCGGGTCTATTGAAAGAATCGCGATTTTCTTGTCCGGCAGTTCAGACAGGAAGCGGCGAATCAATTCATCCGTCAATGAACTTTTACCGGCTCCGCCTGTTCCTGTGATGCCAAGAACCGGCGTGTTTTTCGTCTGTTCCCGAACCGCTCTCAACAAATCGTCGGTATCGGTATCGCGCGTGTGGGCTTCTTCCGCTGCTGTGATGACGTGGGCCAACACAACCGGCTCATCGGCTGACAGGTTTTCAACCTTCACATCCGGTTTCGCCGTCGAGAAATCACATTCTTCCACAATTTCCGTAATCATGCCCTGGAGGCCTTTTTTGCGGCCGTCTTCCGGCGAGAAAATACCGGCAATGCCGTATTCTTCAAGCTCTTTGATTTCGCGCGGCAAAATAACGCCTCCGCCTCCGCCGTAAATGCGGATCTGCGAAGCGCCTTTTTCCTGAAGCAAGTCGTGCATATACTTGAAGTATTCCATGTGGCCGCCCTGATAGGACGAAATGCAGATCCCCTGGACATCTTCCTGGATCGCGGCATTGACCACTTCTTCAACCGAACGGTTATGGCCCAAGTGAATTACTTCGGCACCGCTCGCCTGCAGAATCCGGCGCATGATGTTGATGGACGCGTCATGGCCGTCAAACAGACTGGAAGCTGTGACAAAGCGGATATGGTTTTTTGGCTGATAGGTTTTCGTTTCTTCGATTGTAGCCATTATGATCAAGCCCCCTGTATTGAGATGTTTTCCCCTGCCATCCCCTGCAAAAGAAATTTGGTTTGCATGTCGATAAATTGTTGGATGGTGAAATCGTTTAACGCCCACCGTCTGAAAGCCCACATCTGTCCCTGGACGAATAAATGATGGGAAGCCATGACCACTTCTTCCGGAGTCATCTTGATTTCCCCGTTGTCGACGCATTGCGTCAACAGGCGCTCGAAAATCGCCACCATTTCAAGTTCTTTCTTCAACACGTAGCTTAATGCGTCTTTCGGCAAGGATTTGGATTCCTGGTACATGACCACGAATTCATCCTGCATATCGTCGATCAATGTGTAATAATGTTCGATCGCCGTCACCAATACGCTGACCGAGCCCTGTTCGATATCGAGCCGGTCCAGACGCGTGTGCACTTCATCGTAGATGGAGTCACAGACGAGATACAGCACATCTTCTTTGGTCCGGATGTATTCGTATAACGTACCGATGCTGAAACCGGCTGCTTTTGCAATTTCCCGCGTCGTCGTCCGGTGAAAGCCTTTTTCTTTAAAAAGCGTGACAGCCCCGCGAATCATTTGTTCGCGGCGCTTTTCAATCAGGCTTTCGTCTTTCACGGAGGACTCAATCTCACGCTTTTTGTTCATAAGGCAACCCTCCGCTTATTTCGTGACCATCCGGGAAATAACCAGACGCTGGACTTCCTGCGTGCCTTCGTAAATTTGCGTAATTTTCGCGTCGCGCATATAGCGTTCGACCGGATAATCTTTCGTGTAGCCGTAGCCGCCAAATACTTGAACCGCTTCGACTGTCACTTTCATAGCTGTATCGCCGGCCATCAATTTCGCCATCGCCGACTCTTTGCTGTAGGATAATTTATTTGATTCCAACCAAGCTGCCTGGTAAGTCAACAGGCGGGAAGCTTCGATCGAAGTCGCCATATCCGCCAATTTGAATGAAACCCCTTGGTTTACTAAAATCGGCTTTCCGAATTGCTCACGCTCTTTGGCATAGTCGATTGATGCGTCAAGCGCGCCTTGTGCGATGCCCACAGCCTGTGCTGCGATGCCGTTGCGTCCGCCGTCAAGCGTCTGCATCGCGATCTTGAACCCTTGGCCAAGCTCGCCCAAAACGTTTTCTTTCGGTACACGGCAGTTATCGAAAATGATTTCTGTTGTCGGACTTGAACGAATGCCGAGCTTGCGTTCTTTTTTGCCGACCGAAAAGCCTTCGAAATCTTTTTCAACGATGAATGCTGTCGTGCCTTTATGTTTCGATTCCGGATCCGTTACCGCGAATACGATATAGATATCCGCAATGCCGCCATTGGTGATGAAGATCTTCGAACCGTTCAGCACATAATGATCGCCATCTTCTTTTGCAGAAGTGCGCATCGCGCCCGCATCTGATCCTGAAGCCGGTTCTGTTAAGCCGTATGCACCAATTTTTGTGCCTTCAGCCATCGGGCGAAGGTATTTTTGCTTTTGCTCTTCTGTTCCGAATGTGTAAACCGGCCATCCGGCAAGTGAAGTATGTGCAGATAATGTAACTCCCGTTGACGCGCAAACACGGGACAATTCTTCAACTGCGATGCAATACGCCAAATAATCCGAACCGATTCCGCCGTATTCTTCCGGCCATGGAATTCCTGTCAGGCCCAGTTCAGCCATTTTGTCGAAAATTTCACGGTCAAAGCGCTCTTCTTCGTCGCGTTCTTCCGCGGTTGGCGCCACTTCTTTGTTAGCGAAATCTCTTACCATTTTGCGGATCATTTCGTGTTCTTCAGACAGTTGAAAATTCATTTTCCATTCCTCCAATTAATTACTTGATTAGTTGTTTACTGATGACGATGCGTTGAATCTCGCTGGTGCCTTCGTAAATTTCGGTCACTTTTGCGTCGCGGAACAGGCGCTCGACTGGATAATCTTTCGTGTAGCCGTAGCCACCGAAAACCTGGATAGCTTCAATCGTCACATCCATTGCGGCTTTCGACGCGAAAAGTTTCGCCATGGAAGCCTGTTTATTGCAATCTTTGCCTTTGGAATAGAGGTCCGCAGCGTTGTAGACCAGCAGTTTCGCTGCTTCCACCTGCGTCGCCATATCTGCCAGTTTAAAGCCGACGCCTTGTTGCTGTGCAATCGGTTTTCCAAATTGCTCACGCTCTTTGGCGTAGGCGACTGCATACTCGTATGCCGCTTCGGCGATGCCGAGCGCTTGTGCCGCGATACCGATCCGTCCCACATTCAAATTCGCCATCGCGATGCTGAATCCTTTATTTTCTTCGCCTAACAGGTTTTCAGCCGGTACCCGCATGTTTTCGAAGGTCAATTGGACCGTCTTCGAACCATTAAGGCCCATTTTCTTTTCATTTTTTCCGATGATCAAGCCCGGCGTATCCTTTTCAACGATGAAAGCCGAGATTCCGCGAGAACCTGCGGAAGGTTTTGTAGACGCGAATACGATATACGTATCGGCCTCGCCGCCATTGGTGATAAAGACTTTCGAGCCGTTCATGACATAATCATCGCCGTCCAGCACAGCTTTTGTCTTAAGGCTGGCTGCATCCGATCCTGCCGAAGGTTCTGTCAGGCAAAAAGCGCCCAGATATTCCCCGCTCGCCAGTTTTGGTACGTATTTTTCGATTTGCTGCTGTGATCCGAAATTAAGGATCGGGTTGGTGCCGACAGACGTGTGGACTGATAAGATAACCCCAACCACACCGCTCGCTTTTGATAGTTCATGGATAGCTGTGATATAAGAAGTAAAATCCATTTCCGAGCCGCCGTATTTTTCCGGTGCCGTTATGCCCATCAATCCAAGCTCGCCCATTTTCTTCAGAATAGCTGTTGGAAATTCGCCGTTTTCCATGTTCTCGATAAACGGTGTAATCTCCTCTTTCGCGAAATCTCGCACCATGTTGCGCATCATAAGTTGTTCATCTGTAAAGTGCAAATCCATTGCGGTTCCCCCTAATAATTAAGTGTATTCATAGAAACCGCGTCCGGTTTTCTTGCCGAGCCAGCCTGCTTTGACGTATTGCCGCAATAATGGGCTTGGGCGGTATTTGCTGTCTCCAAATCCTTCATGCAGTACTTCCATAATGTACAGGCAGGTATCCAATCCGATAAAATCAGCCAATTGCAGCGGCCCCATTGGGTGGTTCATGCCGAGTTTCATGATGTCATCGATCGCTTCTTTGGTCGCAACACCTTCCTGAAGTGTGAAAATCGCTTCATTGATCATCGGCATCAGAATGCGGTTCGCGACAAATCCCGGGAAGTCGTTCACTTCCACAGGTGTTTTCGACAATTGAACCGTCATTTCTTCCACTTTTTTGTAGACTTCATCGGAAGTTGCCAAACCGCGGATAATTTCCACCAATTTCATCACCGGTACCGGATTCATAAAATGCATGCCGATGACCTGCTCCGGGCGATTGGTGACTGCCGCGATCTCTGTGATTGGAAGTGACGACGTGTTCGTTGCCAGGATCGCGTGCTTTGGCGCCACTTCGTCCAGCGTTTTAAAGATGCTGTGCTTGATGGCCATGTTCTCGACAGCCGCTTCGATGACGATATCGACGTCATGCGCATCCTTCAGATCAAGCGATGCGGTGATGCGGCCGAGGACTGCTGTTTTTTCTTCTTCGGTCATGCGCCCTTTTTCAACATTGCGGGTCAGGTTTTTGGTGATGGTCCCGATTCCCCGCTCGTAGGCTTCTTGTTTCATATCATTCAATTTCACATTCAATCCTGCTTGTGCGCAAACCTGCGCGATGCCGGAACCCATTTGTCCGGCGCCAATGACCATTACATTTTGAATCGACATGCTTATTTTGCCTCCTTAGGAACTTCGATCATGACCGCGTCGCCTTGACCGCCACCTGAACAGATGGCTGCGATGCCGATACCGCCTCCGCGGCGTTTCAACTCGTAGGCTAATGTCAGGATGATCCGTGCACCGCTCGCCCCGATTGGATGCCCAAGTGCAACTGATCCACCGTTGACATTGACTTTTTCAGCGTCCAAACCAGCGATTTTCGAACTCGCCAGCGCAACCGCCGCGAATGCCTCGTTGATCTCAAACAGATCGATATCATCCAGCGATTTACCGGTTTTCTTCAGTAATTCATTAATGACGATACCAGGCGTTTCCGGGAAACGATGCGGCTCGATCGCCACTTCGGTGTGAGACAAAATATGCGCCAAGACGTTTTTCCCTTCATTCTGTGCACGTTCTTCACTCATCAGCACAAGCGCCACCGCCCCATCATTGATGCCGGGCGCGTTTCCTGCAGTGATTGTTCCGTCTTTGCCGAATGCCGGCTTCAGTTTCGCCAATGCATCGATGGTAGAATTGGCGCGTGGCGCTTCATCAACATCAACTGTAATGGGATCCCCTTTGCGCTGCGGAATGTCGATGGCGACGATTTCTTCAGAAAATAGATCCTTCGCTTTAATGGCGCGTTCATGTGAACGGGCGGACCATTCGTCCTGCGCTTCACGCGTCAGGTTAAAATCTTCTGCGGTCGAGTTTCCGTATGTCCCCATATGGACTTTGTCGGGATGAAATGAGCAGGATAAACCGTCATGGACCATGCCATCAACGACTTGAGCATCGCCCATGCGAAGGCCCCAACGCGCTTTCGGAAGATAATAAGGTGCATTGGACATGGACTCCATGCCGCCTGCAACGATGACTTCTTCATCACCTAAGCGGATGATCTGGTCTGCCAATGTGACGCTGCGCATGCCGGATGCACATACTTTATTGATTGTTTCGGATTTGACGTTGTAAGGAATCCCTGCTTTTTTCGCTGCCTGGCGTGAAGGGATCTGCCCTTGCCCTGCCTGCAGAACATTGCCCATGATGACTTCCTGGACATCTTCCGGCTGGATATCTGAACGGCTCATTGCCGCTTTGATCGCTTCTGCCCCGAGTTCGCTTGCCGTCAATGTGCTCAAGTTTCCTCCGAATTTCCCGAATGCTGTGCGTGCCCCATCGATGATGACTGTTTTTGCCATGAATATTTTCCTCCCCTTTTCGTTTTCGTGTAAACGGTTTCAAATGTATTAAAAAAATATAATTGGTGAGTTAGGTTGATTTGACTTTTTGTCATGACTCTATCCCACCGTGGATATTCCACAAACCAGCTCATAAAAACCCGGTGCTCCTGCATCGCTTCGCTAGCTTCGTCGCAAATTTTTTTGAGCTGAATTTCATTCAACTCATAAAATTGACTGAACGCTCGCTCGGTTTGATTCCAAAAGAAAAGGGAGCATTCACTCCCTTCCTTCTTTTGCTTATGCTGTTATTCTACTCAATTTTCTGTCATTAAGCAATTATTAATTATTGAAGCGTTCTTGTGGATGTTTACTGGACAATCGCTTCCGGTTCTGGTGTTTCGTTTCCGAGAACGGCCATTTCCAACAGTTCAGCCACATCGTATGTGCCAACCTCGTCTTCGACTTCTTTGGCTTTCGTTCCATCTGACAGCATCGTCAGGCAGTATGGACAACCGGAAGAAATCATTGTCGGGCTGACTTCGAGTGCCTGTTCAGTACGGGCCACATTGACGCGATGGCCTGCGTCTTCTTCCATCCACATCATTCCGCCGCCGGCTCCACAGCACATGCCGTCTTGTCGGTTACGGACCATTTCGACCAATTCCACGCCTTCGATCGCTTTCAATATCTCGCGCGGTGCGTCATAGACATCGTTGTAGCGGCCGAGGTAACAGGAATCGTGGAACGTGATTCGTTCGTTCACCGGGAATTGCGGTTTCAAACGTCCGTCCTGCACCAGTTCGAACAGCATTTCGGTATGGTGATAAACTTCAGCTTTGAAACCGAAATCCGGGTATTCATTTTTGAAGATATTGTAAGCATGCGGGTCAATCGTGACGATTTTCTTGACTTCCGCTTTTTCAAATTCTTTGATATTGCCTGTCGCCAGTTCCTGGAACAGGAATTCGTTTCCGAGGCGGCGCGGCGTATCTCCAGAGTTCTTTTCTTTGTTGCCGAGAATCGCGAATTTCACACCGGCTTCATTCATCAGACGGGCAAATGACAAAGCGATTTTTTGTGAGCGGCTGTCGAATGAACCCATCGATCCAACCCAGAAAAGGAATTCGAATTCTTCGCCTGCTTTGTTCATTTCTTTTACTGTCGGAATCGAGATATCTGGACGTGCATCTCTCCAGTTCTCTTTTTCTTTGCGGTTAAGGCCCCAAGGATTCCCTTGCTTTTCGATGTTTGTCATCGCGCGCTGCGCATCTTTGTCCATTTTTCCTTCCGTCATTACCAGGTAACGGCGAAGGTCGATGATTTTATCGACGTGCTCGTTCATAACCGGACATTGGTCTTCACAGTTACGGCAAGTCGTACATGCCCAGATTTCTTCTTCTGTGATGACGTCTCCGATCAAGCTCGGGCTATATAGTTCGTCGATGCTGATTCCTTCAGCACCGGCAGCCATCGCCAATTGGTTTCCTTGTGTATTGCTGAATGCCATTGCCGGCACCCATGGTTTTTTCTGTGTCATGACCGCACCTGTGTTTGTCAGGTTGTCACGGAGTTTTGTAATAAGATCCATCGGAGACAACATTTTTCCTGTCCCGGTTGCCGGACACATATTCGTACAGCGTCCGCATTCTACGCAGGCGTAAAAATCGATCATTTGCCCCTGAGTGAAGTCGGTAATTTTTCCAACACCGAATGAAGGCATGGCATCCGGATCTTCTTCATCTTCCATTTCTTCAAAGTTGATCGGCTTCAAGCGTCCGACATGATCAACTCGGTGGAACCAGGTGTTGACCGGCCCGAAGATCAAGTGAGCGTGCTTGGATTGTGGAACATAAACCAGGAACGTCAGCAGGAACAATAGATGCGCCCACCACATAACGTAGAAAATCGTTACAGTTGCAGCTTCAGGCAACCAAGCGAAGGCAGCCGCCACAAGTGAAGCAACGGGTTCTGTCCAGGCACCTTCGTGGCCGTGCCAGATCATGTTCATTCCGTTGCCGATTAACACAGTCACCATCAGTCCACCAATAAAAATAAGGACAAGCCCCGATTTCCATCCGCGCTTCAAGCGAACCAATTTTTCGATATAGCGTCTATAGAATGCCCAGACCACTGCAACCAAAATCGTCAACGTCACGATTTCCTGGAAAAAAGTGAAGGCCGGGTAAAGCGGGCCGAGCGGCAAATGTGAATCCGGAGATAGGCCTTTGATGATGAAATCAATGGCGCTCGCCTGAACCAGCAGGAAGCCGTAGAAGAACATGACGTGGATCGTACCGCTCTTCTTATCTTTCATTAATTTCTTTTGTCCAAAAACATTGACCATAACTTTGCGCAATCGCTCGTTGAAATTCTCTTCAAACTCAACCTTTTTCCCGAGTTTGATAAAATCATATCTCGACTTCAATAAATAAATGAAGAGATAGATGGCGTAAGCGGTTACAGCTATGAATAAAATCCAGTTGGCAATAAGCAATGGCTCCATCGTGATATCCCCCTTGTGTGTATATTCTAAAAATTCCATACCCAAAGTCTACGTGAATGAGAACAACTTGTCGATACTATGTTCTATATTAAAATATGAATGAGCATTCAGTCAACAATTATTTAAAAGAGTTTTCAAATTTCGGCTTTTGACTATTTACTATCCATAAGATACCAGTTCAAGATTGTAAAATCTACAGTTCTTTTGCTCCTCGAATAAATTTTTCCTCGACAAAAAAACATCATCCACTCATGGATGATGTTTCTGCTCTATTGGAATTCGATCGGAAAAAGTTGTTCTTTGAAATAATCTTGAACACGTCCTCTATTTGACGGCAGGACACCGATCAGGACGCAGGTCGCCGGCCCAGCGGAGCTGTCGACGTCAGGAACTGTGGAAAATCCCTTTGACTTGCCCATCAACAATTCCACTTCATGCGCGATGCCTTTCGATCCGACTGGCCAAACACGTTCAATCAGCTCCGATTCAAAAGCTTTCTTGATGGCAGCGAGATTGGCGACTTGATCTGCCTTCGCCAGGACATCTTCCCCGACTAGTGGAACACCGTAGACGAACCACTGCAGCGATTCGGCAGGCGGCTGTGTCCGTTGCTGTTTGCCGATCATTGTCACAGCGATGCCGGATTGCAGCGTCGGCATATTGGTTTCTGAGCTTCCTGAAACTGGCGGCACTGGCGTTTCTGCTTCAGCGAAAAGATTGACGATGCCGTGCATATAGACATCCCATCGATCGGCCCCGCTGAAGTTGTGCAGCAGTATTGCCTGCGCTTCGCTGCCCGCCGCCCATTGCTCAAGGAGCGCAACCCGCGCCGCAAACTTAGCCGTTATGGCATCGGGAGCGTAGACCACATCCTGCTGCTTTTCACCGATTGCAGCTGAATTATCTGAAGTGATGACAAAGCCATCGATCAAAAGTTCATGACGCATGCAGAGACCCTCCACGAACTTTTAGCACATAAGGCATCAGCATCGCTGCAACCCCGACATTGATCGCGGCCGCAATCACCAGCCCGGGCACCGACGCATAGAAAAATGCCGGTGACAGCAGGAAATAGAACGGGATTGCCGCAAGCACTCCGTTGCCGATGATGAATGCCGGCCATTTCAGCCATTGGTTGCCGGACTGATGCAGCTTCGCGAACAGCCACACCACTGCCCACATTTCAAACGCGATGATCAGATGAAACGGCCCGAGTGGCATGCCCCCGAACAAAGCTGAAATCAAATGGCCGAATGCCGCAATCGTTCCGGCGAGCGGCGCTGAAAAGAACAGCACGGCCACTAGTGCCGGCATCGAATCGAGCGCGATGGACGCGATGCCGAGCGGAATCTTGATCATGCCTCCGATTGCGGATAAGCTGATGAAAAGAGCCGCAAGTGCCAATTTTCTCGTCGACAACTCAATCCACCGACTTTTTGCTGCGCCCGCCATTCTTGAACACTTTGGCGCTGCGCACATATTCGTTATCCGGCACATTCGCACGCGAATTGACGACGCGTGATGCGGCGAACAGGTAATCAGACAAACGGTTTAGATAGCGCTGAACTACAGGCGGAAAATCTTCTCCTGCTCTCATCAATGTCACTGTCTGGCGTTCTGCACGGCGTGTGATGGTGCGCGCAATATGAAGCGTTGCTGCTGCAGGAGATCCCCCAGGCAGGATAAAGCGTTCCAGCAAAGGCGGTTCCTCCATCAATTCATCGATGCGCTTCTCCAGAACTTCTACCGGCTCTTCCGTCATTTTGTAATTGGGTTCTTTGCGGACATCGGCCAAATCGCCGCCACAGTCGAATAATTCATTTTGGATTGCTTCCAGATCCGCCAGCAGATCGGCATATGTCTCCGGCTCCAATTCAGTCATCGCCTTGCCGATAAATGAATTCACTTCGTCAATCGTGCCGTATGCTTCAACGCGCGGCGCATCTTTATCTGTACGCGCTCCGATTAAACTGGTTTGCCCTTTATCTCCTGTTTTCGTGTAAATCTTCATCTTTATCCGCCCCTTTAATTTTTTCTGGTATGCCGTACCAAATCCGTGTAATTTCTTCAGCTTCGGAAAATAAAAACTGATACAGCCGTCCGATAACATCGCGTATTTCGCGCTCGATGCGTTCGGTCGGTACGATGCCCCGGTTCAGATCCGTTAAAACCCAAATTTGCTGTGCTTGGCCATGGCCAGCTGTTCTCCTCACTTGCCCGATCAGTTGTTCTTCTGACAGCCCCTGTTCAAGCTGCTGTTTCACCCAAAGCTCCAAACCGGCGATGACAACAATGGTTTCAGCAGCTGCCGGTGCAGGTAACCGGCCTTCATTCCAGTCGATATCCTGTTTTTTCAATTGCTCTTTCACATAGTGCCGTTTGCCGTTAAAGGCTCCACCGAAAACGATGTGCATAATTCCCGCTCCTCGAATGCCTGTCGGCTTTGCCAGGTCAAAATGTGGCAGCCGCCGTGCAGCGCAATTTGATCTTGAAATCTTTCACCCAACGCCTGAGCCATCAGGTAGCGAATCGGGCCGCCATGGAGAACCAGCGTCACTTCGCTGTCATTCGGCAGCTTACGTATGCCCTGTTCGACCCGCTTCGCCATGTCGTTCAAACTTTCACCGCCAGGGGGCCGGATATTCCATGGTTCGTCTATCCAATTCCGGTACAACTGAATCTCTTTCAGTTGTTCATAGGTTTTCATTTCCCATTCGCCGAAATGGCATTCCCGCAAATCCCGGTTTGCCCGGTAGACCGCATTTGGAAATAGCACCTCAGCCGTCTGCCGGCAGCGTTTCAAGTCACTGCCGATAACATTCTTCAATGCCAGGTCAGGTTCTGCCTGAAACGGCAAGATCGACTCGTCCGTCCAGCCGATATAGCGTTTTTGTTGATTGCCTCGTGTAGGGGCATGACGGATTAAACGAAGAACAAAAGGCTGATCCATAATAGAATCTCCACTCCTTCCACATAAGCACCAAACAAGTCACCCGTCACCCCACCGAAATTCCGCAAGCACCAAGCGCGGAATAGCCAGAGCGAAACGAGCAGGAGCACCAGCAATATAAAGGCGATTCCGAAACTCGTGCTCCAAGCCAGGAAGGCAAAACTGACAGCCAATAAACTAACAGCTGCGAGCTTCAGTCTCTTATGATCCGCATGCTGCTGAAAGAATGCCGCCAAACCTTCCCGCTTCGCTGATTTCGTGGAGCTGAATAGGATCAACAAACCGATTCTGGATAAGATCGGAACAAATAAAACCAGCACCAGCGAAACAAGTTCTATGGATTCTGCTACGATAATGATTTTCCCGACAATCGACAGCAGCAAAACCATGGAACCGAACGCGCCAATCCGTGGGTCGCCCATAATATCAAGTCGTTTTTCCCGGTCCTGGTAAGAGAAAAAAGCATCTCCTGTATCAGCCAGGCCGTCCATATGCAACCCACCGGTCAGCACGATACTGATGACAACAACTACAAAACCGATCATCAGCGAACTGGTGTCAGTTGTTTCCCGCAGCAGCCAGACCGCCCCTGCCAGCGTGCTGCCAAATAACAGGCCCAATAAAGGCAACATGGCATACATAGCCGTGATAGGGGCTTTTTCCATCGGCAGCTGCTTTTTCACAGGAATCACCGAGAAAAATTGAAGCACCAACAGAATTCCTGTTCCCAGAAGGCGGATCATCGGCTTCCCTCCATTATTTCTTCGACTTTCTGCCAGTTCAGATGCCGCCTGACATGCTTTGCCCAGCGGTCAAAAGGATCCTCCAGCTTTTCAGGCGCGGGCAATGGCAGGTTCTTCTGCTTTCGGATCGGTGCCAGGAAAGCGGTACGGCAATGGGGCTCACGGAAAAACCCATGCAGATGCGTGCCCAGCAGATGGCCGTGGAAATAACCTTCGACAGAACGTTCACAGCTTATAAGCGGGTGTTCCGTCCCAGACACGTTGCCGTGATGAATCTCGTAGCCGGACACGCTGATTATTGCTTCTGCAAACTTCACCGTTCCGCTCTGCCTTTGGACTACTTTCTGTTCTTGAAAATGGACACGCATATTCGGCACCAAACCAAACCCTTCTTCGCTTTCTGCAGCAAAGCCGTCATGGCCTTCCGGGTCCGACAGGGTTTCGGCAAACATCTGATAGCCTCCGCATAAGCCGACAATCCAGGTATCCTCCTTCAAGGTTTGCAGTTTGGCGCTAAGCCCCTGCTCCTTCCAATAGCGCAGATCAGCAATCGTGCTTTTGGTGCCCGGCAGCAAAAGGATATCCGGCTGTCCGATGTCTTCGACCGTTTCCGCCCAGCGGATCGTCACATCCGGCTCATTCAGGAAGGGTTCGATATCCGTAAAATTCGAGATATAAGGATGCCGGCAGATCACCAGTTCAATCGCATCTTCTACGCTAGATACCCGCTGCACCGCCTGAACACCGAGTGAATCTTCCTGTTCGATTTCATGGCTGGCCATATAGGGGACGACACCGAGCACGGGAATGCCCGTATAGGATTCCAAGAAACGGACACCGTCATCAAAAAGTCGGGCATCCCCGCGGAATTTATTGATGATCAGCCCTTTCACACGCTCCCGTTCCGGAATCAAGGCGAGCGTTCCGACAATCGAGGCAAACACGCCGCCGCGTTCAATGTCGGCAACGAGAATCACCGGTACATCCGCACGTTTCGCAACTGTCATATTGACCAGTTCCCGGTCGTTCAAATTGACTTCGGCCGGACTGCCGGCTCCTTCGATGATTAAATGGGTAAAATCTTTTGCCAGATTGCCCAGTGCCTGATCGATTGCAGCCAGCCCTTTTTCATAAAATTGTGCCCGGTAGTCCATGCCGTCCATCGTTTCCAGTTTATTGCCGAAGAGGACCACTTGCGATTTCATGCCGCTTTCAGGCTTTAAGAGGATTGGGTTCATATCGGCAGTCGCCACTGTACGGGCAGCTTCCGCCTGCACGCCCTGCGCACGGCCGATTTCTTCGCCCAGCACGGTCACATAGGAGTTATTCGACATGTTCTGTGATTTGAAAGGAGCTACTTTCAGTCCCTCATCAGAAAGTATTCGGCAAAAAGCTGTACAGATCATGCTTTTACCGACATCTGAAGCGGTGCCTTGAATCATTATTCCGCGCATCTTTTCACTTCCTTCTGAATGCCAGCCCATTTTCCATTTCGATAGCCTGATCTGCTTGCTGCACGAGCCAAATATGGATGCGCCCGAGCCAGCTTTGGTAAAGTTCGTCGCGCACGAAGTCGTCCAGCACTTCGTTCGAGACGACTGTCAATAAATCAACGGTTTCCAGCATTTCGAGAATCGTCTTTTGGAGGCTGTTCCATTTCTGTTCCATGCACCCTGGCTTTTCGGCACACACGCTGCCTGTCTCCCACCCTTCGTACAGTTCATTGGCGAGCCAAGTCGTCACACAATCCCATAGTACCAAGTCTTCCGCTTGCAGTTCATCCAGAACACTGTCCATACGATAGGCCTTTTCGATTGTCTGCCAGCCATCTTCCTGACGATCTTTCCGGTGGCGTTCAATGCGGTCTTTCATTTCTTCATCGTAAGCCCGTCCGCTCGCCAAATAGATTTTCCGGCGGTTGCCGGCTGCGCAGACGATTGACTCTGCATAAGCGCTTTTGCCGCTTCGGACCCCTCCGCTGATAAAAATCAATTGCCCTCGAGCCATTCCTTAATCGCCTCCCGCAATATGTTCATGTTTTCGGTTGACTTCATACCAATTCGGAACCATTTGCCATCCATCCCCTGGAACGATTCGGTATGCCGCAGGACGACTCCTGTTTTCAGGAGCTCCCTAAAAAATGCAGCGGATCTATCCGGGTCCGGCAGTTGGAAGGCCAGGAAGTTGACTACAGAATCACTTGTCCGGCATTGGTTCCTCGCCAAAAACTGCTGCATCTTCCGACGTTCTTCCGTTGCAGCCGTAATGACTTTGCTGCGGTAAGCCGCTTCGGCCAAGCATTGGGCACCGATGGCCGCAGATAAGGCGTTGACGTTCCAATGCGCCGCCCCCTGCTTCAGTTGGCCAATCGTTTCGGCCTGGCTGATCACATAACCGAGGCGGAGTCCTGGTATCGCATACATTTTAGTCATCGACCGAACGATGATGACATCCGGAAAGCTCATTAAAAATGGCATAAAGGATGCTTCTTCTCCAATAAAATCGATAAACGCCTCGTCGATGACGAGTTCGCAGTTATTTTCCAAGCAAATCTGCGCGATCTCCTGAAGTTCACCCAGGTTCAGCAATGTACCTGTAGGATTGTGCGGGTTGCAGATATACAGAGCCGCACAACCTGAAATTGCCTCCTGAACGTTTTGGGCCGTCAATCGCCAGCCGGTTTCCGGTTGCAATTGAATCTCTTTAATCCGGACATTTTCCGCTTCCAGTGACTGGCGATATTCGGAAAATGCCGGTTCGACCAAGACCACCTGCTGGCCACGGTATCTTCTGGCCAGCCAAGTGAAAATCTCGGCCGCGCCGTTTCCTGCAGCCACTTGATTGGCTGCGACCCCATGGTATTCTGCAGCGGCCGTACGGAACGGTTCTCCGTCCGGATCCGGATAGGAACGGGTTAAGGCCAGCATTTCCGGCCATTGCTCCACCAGAAAATCCGGCGGTCCGAATGGGTGGACGTTTTCACTGAAATCCAAAATATGTTGTGGCGGACTGATGCCTGCCTGTTTGTATAAACGCAGCGGATTGGCTCCGTGATTAGGCAACTCCAAGCAAAATTCCTCCTAAGGCAAATAAAATGAAAAAACCCATGGTGACCGTCTGCATATGGCTGACGGCATCCTTGATATGATGCGCTTCCAGTGGATGAATCGGTCTTCCCATACGCGCACGGTCCGACTCGACTCCCTTGTAGCGGTTCACTCCACCAAGTTCTACCCCCAATTGCACGGCAGTCGCCGCTTCCAGCCAGCCGCTGTTCGGGCTCGGGTGCTTCGGAGCATCCCGCAGCCATTCTGAAAAACGCTGACGCATGGTCAGTGAACGCTTATTTTCCGTCATCAATAAAATCAACATCCCCGTCAGTCGGCTCGGAATAAAGTTCAAGACATCGTCCGCTTTTGCGGAGGCAAAGCCGAATTTCTCATACTCCTCATTCTGGTAGCCGACCATCGAATCCAGCGTATTGACCGCTTTGTAAAGCCATAAGCCGGGTGCGCCTAAAAGAAATGCCCAGAACAACGGAGCTGTTACCCCGTCACTGGTATTTTCTGATACCGTTTCTACGACGCCTCTCGTAATTTCGCTTTCACTTAACCCAACGGTATCTCTGCCGACAATCCATGACAATTTCTCTCGTGCCAGTTCCATGTGTTTGTTCGTCAGCGGATTGTAGACATCCATCGCTGCATCCTTCAGGCTCTTTTGGGCCAGGCCCGAAGCGATGAGCAGTGCTTCAACAGCAATTCCTGCAAAGACATTCAGTGAATAGGCCAAAAAAACAATCGCGTATACGATCAAAAAGGACGAAACTGCAATCGTCGCCAGCAGCAGGAAACCGTTTCGGAAGGCGTTCGGCCCGTGGTTCCATCGTTTGGTCAGCTTGGTGATGGCTGTGCCGATCCAGCGAACCGGATGCGGCCAATTCGGTGGATCACCGACGATGCGGTCGATGGCCAATCCCAGCGCAATGGCACTCAAATGAGGAATCATATGCTTTTCGCTTTCGCCTGCTGGTAGAGTTTGAGCGCTTCGATGGTGCATTCAAAAACACCGACACCGATCAATTTTCCAAGTTCGGTGATAGGTCCCGCGTAAGGCAATTGTTCGCCCTGCTGCGTTGCCGCCACCAGGCAGCTGTCCGTAGATGTGCCCGTTGCGATCGTACCCGTCAACGGATCTTTGACCTGTTCCTGCTGGAGTGCTTTTGTTTTGGCTTCTGTCGCGGTGATCATCGCCTGGATAAAAGCTTCATCTGATAATACACCATTGACCAGTATCCATGTGTTGATGGTCCCGACGCGCAATGTACGCTCCACGGCTTTCGAGACATCCACGCCGTTGCCGACGCCCGCCGTAACAGCAATCACGACTGAACCGAATGGACCAAGGTATTCTTTGATGATGGCGTCCTGCGTCTGGACAGCGGTCATCATCCCTACCGTATCCGTCGTCTTCAATCCGCTCAGTTCAATGAAATCGGACATTTCCTGGACGCTGTCATTGATATTATAAAAAGCATCCACATGGCGGTTCATAAAGTTACGGAACCATCCGGAACCCGCGTTGACAACCGCTGAAGAAACCGTCTTTAACGGAATCGGGCTTTCATAAAGGACCATATCTTTGGAAATCTGAAATTCCTCAGCGCGTATGGTGTGGAAATCGGCTTCACGTTCGATCCCAGGCAATAAAGTGATCTGCGGCTTCGGCAATTCAGGATGCGGATGATTGCTGACGCGTGTATGATAGACCGTTTCGATGTCCTGTTCCCGAACCACTTCATGCGGTTCGCCGATCCGGACAACCTGTCCCCGGTCCAGCAGCAGCAATTGATCGCAATACATCGACGCCAGGTTGATATCATGAAAAATGGAGACAATCGTCAAGTCTTTTTCGATGGCCTGCTTTTTGATGGTGTCGAGTAATTCCTTCTGATGGTTGATGTCCAGATGGTTGGTCGGCTCATCCAGCAACAGAATTCCTGCATCCTGCGCCAGTGCCTGAGCCACAAAGACGCGCTGTTGTTCGCCGCCCGACATCCGGTCGATCTGAGTTTTTTCGTAATGGCTGATGTCCATCAGGCGCATCGCCTGCAGTACGGCCTGCTCATCTTCTTCCGACCAGGAAGAAAACCAGCCGCTTTGATGTGGGTATCTGCCAAGTGAAATCGTTTCCCGGACGGTATGGGCAAAAGCGTGGGCATGCAATTGAGGCAAGACCGCCATTTTTCTGGCCAAATCCTTTGCCGGAAAATCAGCAACCGATACACCGTCTATCCGGACATCCCCTTTTGCTGCCGGCAGCACGCCGCTGATCAGTTTCATCAGGGTCGATTTGCCGCTCCCGTTTGGTCCTAAAATACCGAGAATTGAGCCTTTATCGACAGTAAACGATACGTCTTTGACGATATCCTGATCGCCGTAACCGCCTGTCAGCCCTTTTATTTCAAGCATAGTTAAGCTCCTCCTTTGCGTTGTCGGAAAAAGATGAATGCAAATACCGGCGCTCCAATAAAGGCGGTAATGACACCGATCGGCAATTCCGTCGGTGAAATGATGGTTCGTGATACCAAATCACAGACAATCAAAAGAGCTGCTCCGTTGATGAACGATAAAGGCAAAACGTGCCGATGGTCCGAACCCCACAGCAACCGGGTCATATGCGGAACGACCAAGCCGACAAAGCCGATGGTTCCTGAAACCGAAACAGCTGCTCCCGTCAGTACCGAACCACCGATTAAAATCGTCATTTTGCTCTTTTTGACATCCACACCTAAATGCTGCGCGCGCTCTTCCCCGAACAGCATGGCGTTCAACTCACGGCGCTTCAGCCATAAAACGAAAGAGCCGATCAAAACGAAGGGCAGCGCCATCCGTACGTATGGCCAGCCCCGCATCGACACACTGCCGAGCAGCCAGCCGATGATTTGGCGCAATTCTTCCCCGGTCAACGCGATCATCAGGGAAATGATCGATCCGAGAAATGAACTGAAGATGATGCCTGTCAAAATGACCGTTTCCATTTTCATGGAGCGGTCCACCAGCTTGGCGAAGCTCATGACGGCAAGCATCGTCAAAAGCGCACCGATCATGCTCATGACCGGTAAGGTGAATGGTCCCAGAAACGGAATCGAAATACCAAAAAAGAGCGTCATCACAGCGCCGACTGAGGCACCGGAAGACACTCCCAAGGTGTAAGGATCGGCCAGTGGATTCTTCAGAAGCCCCTGAAACGCTGCACCGGCAATCGCCAGCGCCGCACCGACAAGCCCTGCTAAAATGACACGGGGCATGCGGATGTTCCATAGTATATTGGCAGCTGCTTCATCCGCTGACGGATTCCACAGCACGACCGGTGAAATGGAGACCGTTCCGACCGTTACTCCCAGCAGTACGGCTCCTGCTAAAATCAGCAGCGAGACGCTGTATGCCAGTACATTCTTAGTCATTGAAAACTTCAGGGTAAACAGCTTGCGCCATTTCCATCAGCCCTTCTGATAAGCGTGGGCCTGAACGGGTGAGCATATCCGAATCCAGGTTATAGACAGCTTCTTCTTTAACAGCAGTCACTTCTGCGAAGCCGCTGCGTGATTTGATCTGTTCGACAGCGTCTTCTACATAGGCACCCTCAGTTGTAATGATCACATCTGGATTAGCCGCAACGATGGCTTCCGGATCCATGCTTACCCAACCTTCCAAATCGCCGGCTACATTTTCAGCGTTGATGAGTGTCAGCATTTCGTCCATAAATGTCCCTTTACCGGTCGTATAGATGTCCGGCTGGCTGCCAACTTCCAAAAAGACTGTTTTCGGCTCTTCGATTGTACTTGCCAGTTCCTCGATTTCCGCCACTTGTACTTCCATTTCTGAAACAATGCTTTCCGCTGCTTCCATCGTACCGGTCGCTTGCGCGATAACCGTGATGGAATCATAGACTTCTTCAAAACTGATCGCATTATTGACGACGAATACATCAAGTCCCGCATCACGCAATTGCTGTAAGCCTGCGTCTCCGACACCCAGTCCGGATTCATGGGCCAGCACCAAGTCCGGCTGAAGGCTGATGATTTTCTCCACATTGAATTCCTGGCCGCCGATTTTCTCGACTTCTGTTGCCTCTTCCGGGTAATTGTCAAAATCCGAGACCCCGACCATTTTGTCGCCCGCCCCTAACTCATAGACGATTTCCGTATTCGACGGCACCATTGAGACAATAGCTTCCGGTTCTTCCTCAATGACCACTTCTTCCCCGACTGCATCCGTCATGGTCACTGGAAATTCAACATCCACCACTTCTGTCGGCGGTTCTGCCGGTGTTTCCACGTCTTCTTCCACCGGTGTTGCCGTATCTCCGCACCCTGCCATTAAAACCGCGGCCAACCCTGCTGTTGCTCCAAATTTCCAAATCTTCTTCATGAATAAAACCCCCTTGTTGTTTGTAATGCTTTATCTATATAAATTGAACTAATAATTTGTAGTAGTAGATATTCCGTAAAACAGCTACGCTTTCCAGCGGGCTCGCGCCCAATCCTCCTCGTCCGCTGCGCTCCCTGCGGTGTATCGGTCGTCTCGCTAAGCCGCAGGAGTCTTCGCTGTTTCACTCCATATCTTTAGAGTTTTCTCTGATAGTCGCAGCGATATATAAAATGCTATTTCTTTAGCTCAACTTATCTAGCCATTTTATTAAATGATAGAAATAACTCCTTAAACAATTCAGGTACAAAAGGTTGAAAAATTTTCTTGGGAACACAAAATCCCCCGCAGCAAACTGCGAGGGATGGAAAGGACGCCATAAAAAAGCATGCGCATCCAGCCTTTCCTCGCAGGCGTTTGGGTGTGTCGTCATAAAGGCAGGTCTCCTGGCTTGTGGTCGTCGGTTTCTGCACCTTCCCAAAGCATCGCTTCAGTGGCATCTAGCAGATTCCTCTCACATACAGTGGCGGGACCGCGCCGGAATTGAACCGGCTTCCCTTTTAACTCATGTTCTTAGACATAAGCACCTTTATGAATTGTTATCATATTCTGTTACTTCTCTATTATTATACACCTAAACGCGGGTGTGTTTCTTACATTTTTTCCGGAGCTGCAACGCCGACTGTTTTCAATGCATTGGCTAAAGTCGTTTTCACGGCTGTGATCAATGCGAGACGGGCGCCAGTCAATTCCGGATTCGACGCGTCCAATACTTTATTGGCATTGTAGAAGCTGTGGAAATTGGATGCCAATTCATGGATATAGGTCGTAACTCTATGAGGCGCGCGCTGCTTCGCTGCATCGGCGATCACTTGCGGGAAATCCCCAATTTTCTTCAGGACATCGATTTCTTTTTCAGAAGTCAATAAGTTCAACTGTCCTTCTGAAGCCAACAGACCTTGCTCCTCTGCCTGGCGCAGAATTGAAGAGATGCGGGCATGGGCATATTGCGAGTAATAGACCGGATTTTCATTGGACTGTGAAACGGCCAAATCCAAATCAAAGTCCATATGCGTATCGCCTGAACGCATCGCGAAGAAATAACGCACCGCATCCAAGCCGACGAGTTCAACCAGTTCGCGCATCGTCACCGCTTTACCGGTACGTTTGCTCATCTTCATCTTTTCGCCGTCTTTGTACAATTGCACCATCTGGATGATGCTGACTTCTAGCGTGTCGCGATCATAACCAAGTGCCTGGATCGCCGCCTTCATGCGCGGGATATAGCCGTGGTGATCAGCTCCCCAGACATTGATGAGCTTGTCGAATCCGCGCTGCAATTTGTCTTCATGGTAAGCGACGTCGGGCATCAAATATGTGTACGTGCCGTCATTCTTGATCAACACGCGGTCCTTGTCATCTCCAAAGGTCGTTGAACGGAACCAAGTCGCCCCATCTTCTTCGTAGACATGTCCATTGGCACGGAGTTTAGCCAGCGCATCATCAATTTTGCCATTTTTGTAAAGGGACGATTCAGAATACCAAACGTCGAATTCCACACGGAAGTCCGCCAGATCCTGCTGCAATTTCGCCAATTCCACTTTCAATCCGTGCTGGCGGAATGCTTCAAAGCGCTCTTCGTGGGTCATGCTGACGAATTTATCGCCATGTTCCTGGACTAGCGCGTCCGCGATGTCTTTGATGTCCTGTCCGCGGTACCCGTCTTCCGGCATGCTTTCTCCCTTGCCGAGTGCTTCAAAATAACGGGCTTCGATCGACAAAGCCAAATTATTGATTTGATTGCCGGCATCGTTAATGTAATATTCGCGTGATACTTCGTATCCTGCCAAGTCCAATACATTGCACAGCGAATCGCCGACTGAAGATCCCCGGGCATGGCCCAAGTGCAGATCGCCTGTGGGATTGGCTGATACGAATTCCACCTGGATGCGTTCACCGCCACCTGCTGTTGAACGGCCATAATCGGCTTTCTGCTCCAGCACGGTTTTGATGACATCCTGCAAATAATCCTTTTTGATGGTGATGTTGATGAAGCCTGGTCCGGCAATTTCAACTGTCTGGATATTTGCTGCATCTTTATCGAGGTTTTCGACAATCGCTTCGGCAATGGCGCGGGGCGGCTTTTTCGCCAAGCGCGTCAATTGCATGGCAATGTTCGTGGCGTAATCGCCGTTCGCTTTGTCTTTCGGTGATTCAAGTTGGACTTCAACCGGCTCGGTCGTCAATTCCGCTTTTTCGATCGCTTCTTTAAACGCTGTTTTAATCGCATGTTGAACTTTTTCTACTGCATTCATCATTTAGCCTCCATAAACTGTATTTCCATTTCGTATTCGCCGACATGATCCGCACCAAGCGTAAGGTCGTAGCGGACCATGAACCGCGTATCGCTGACCGACAGCTCGTGTGCTTTTGTCGTCAGCATGAATGACCCCTGTTCATTGGTCAGATTGCCGGTTTGTTCTTTATGTAATAAAAAAGGTAGCCGCATCTGCAGGCCGCCGCTTCTCATGATCACCGCTTCATCGTCTTGAATTTTGACCGTCGTCCGGATTTCAAGTTCGTCCTGCTGCTCCGCATATTGCAGATAGCGCAGCTCGTTTTTCTCCGTCAAGGTTCCTTGGGATTCCAACGTCATCACTTGCTCGTCCATATCCGGCTGGCGGATCGTCGTCGTCAGTTTGATCGTCACTGTCTTTTGCATGGCTCTCCGCCTCCCCGTCCTTTGATAACCTTTATATTATAGCTCGACTCGACTGTTTTTTTCAATGAAGGATTGGCAGGAACTGCAGATTAGACAAAAGACCACATATTTTGGCCTCAGCCAAAGCTACGTGGTCTTTGATCCTGTTCATTGCAGTGCGCATCTGTTCATCTCGTATAAGTCGTCACAAAAGAAGGGCGCGGGAAAATATTCGGGCGTTTGTCGATGCCTTCCGCCGTGCCACGTTTTGCATGTGCATGGCCGTATGCCTGTGATTCCTGCCAGTCTTTGAATGATTGCTCGTCTTTCCAAATCGTCAGAATCGCATAGGTATCCGAATTCAGCGGACGCAATACGCGAATTGCTGCAAAGCCGGGTTCCTTTTCAACCATCCCTGCCCGATTTTGGAAGCGTGATTCAAACAGCTCACGGCCTTCCTCCGTCACCGGAATATTATTGAATACGGCGTAGTAACCGTCGTTGATATCTCCCACGGCATTCAATACTCCATAAGCTTCTGCCCCCTGCAATCCTGGGCCGCCTTCTGTTTCATAAAGCAGAACCGCTTCGTCGCCGTTCACCAAGTAAATCAGCCGTGCATTTGCCAAGTTCGCCATCAACGTCACCGCCTGATCGCGATGGCCCGTCCATTTATACAGTTCCATTGTCAGCACCTCTTCCAGATAATTAGTCTCTATTATCTTAACGGTTTTAAATCAAAGATTCTATTTTGGAGGGCTTCGACCGGTTTTGTGGTTCTCTCAGCATTCCTTCTGATTTACGGTTTCTGTACTTTAACATGAAATTGAAAAAGCCGATCTGGGAAATTCCAGACCGGCTTGGTTTTTTGTCATTCAAATCCAGATGTTCGCTTGCGCTTGTCACGGCTAGACGGCTGCCTTCGCTTTTCTTTGTTGTCCAGACTCCAACGGCCAACTCCTCGGGTCATAAGCCACTCTGACTATGCGGCAAAGGACGCCGCTTCGTCAGATCATCTTATGCCTGTCGGAGCTGAACGGCCGTTTCCGCTTTTCTCTACTTTACCCAACCCAAAATCATCTCACGCATCAGCTTGCTTGCTGTGTTTGCGGTTTGGTCGGAATGGTCGTAGACAGGTGCAAGTTCTACTAAGTCGAAGCCGACGACGTTGACGCCTGACGCTGCGATGGCATGTATGGAAGCCAGCAATTCGCGCGACGTGATGCCGCCTGCGTCGACAGTGCCTGTTCCCGGTGCGTGTGCCGGATCCAACACGTCCATATCGATCGTCACGTAGACGTTGCGCCCTTCGAGGGTCGGCAATACTTCTTTCAACGGCTCCAGCACTTCAAATTTCGAAATGTGCATGCCTTGCTCTTTGGCCCATTCGAATTCTTCTTTCATGCCCGAACGGATGCCGAATGAATAGACGTTCTTCGGTCCGATATGGTCCGCGATTTTACGGATCGGCGTCGAATGTGAATATTCTTCGCCTTCGTAGTTTTCACGAAGGTCGGTGTGTGCATCAAAATGGATGATCGCCAAGTCGTCGTATTTGCTGGCGACCGCTTTCATGACCGGCAATGACACTAAATGTTCGCCGCCCATGCCCATTGGGATTTTATCATCAGCTAAAAGCGTGTGCACGTAAGTTTCGATTTCAATCAGACTTTTTTCCGGATTGCCGAACGGCAAGGGAATATCGCCTGCATCGAAAAACTTCACGTCCCCGAGTTCACGGTCGAGATACGGGCTGTATTCTTCCAGTCCGATTGACACTTCCCGGATTTTGTTGGGGCCGAAACGGGATCCCGGACGGTAGCTGACTGTCCAGTCCATCGGCATGCCGTAAAGGACGGCTTTTGACTCTTCGTAATTCGGATGGCTTTTGATGAATATTTTTCCTGAATAGGTTTCGTCAAATCTCATCGTTTACTCTCCTGTCAGATCTTTCACGAATTTAGGCAACACGAAAGCGGCGTTATGCAGCTCAGGCGTATAGTATTTTGTATCGATTTCATGGAAACGCTCAGCCGGAACTTCCAGCGGGTTGTATTTCTTCGAACCGATTGTGAATGCCCACAGACCGCTTGGGTAAGTCGGGATGTTCGCCAAATACAGCTTGGTGATCGGGAAGATTTCCTTCACATCGCTCTGTACCTGCTTGATCAGATCCGCTTTGAACCAAGGGTTGTCGGATTGCGCCACAAAGATGCCGTCTTCTTTCAAGGCTTTCGAAATGCCTGCATAGAAGCCTTTCGAGAACAGGTTCACTGCCGGTCCGACCGGTTCGGTTGAATCCACCATGATGACATCGAATTCGTTTTCAGATTCCGCGATGTGCATGAAACCGTCGCCGACAATCACTTCCACGCGTGAATCTTCCAAACCTGATGCAATGCTTGGCAGGAATTTTTTCGAGTACTCGATCACTTTTCCGTCAATGTCCACGAGCGTCGCTTTCTTGACAGACGGATGCTTCAGGATCTCGCGGATGACACCGCCATCACCGCCACCGACAACCAATACATTTTCCGGGTTCGGATGCGTGAACAATGGCACGTGTGCCACCATTTCATGGTAGACGAATTCGTCCTTTTCAGAGGTCATGACCATGCCATCCAAGAACAGCATATTGCCCCATTCTGCTGTTTCCGCCATTTCAAGGTATTGAAATTCCGTTTGCTCCGTATGAAGCGTCTTGTTGATTTTCATTGTAATCCCGAAATTCTCTGTCTGTTTTTCTGTATACCAAAATCCTGCCATCTATAATCAAACTCCTTTTCAATCTAAATCAAATCCACCTTAAAAAAGTATAAGTGTTTTCGGTGAAAGTGCAATATTTTTTTATACTCCTCTTTACCCGTTGAAAGTGGCGTTACACTCCAACTAAAAAGGTTTCCTGTACAGGGAATGTTTTTCCCTTCACAGAAAACCTTTTTAAAGCCTGATGGTGCAGAGAAAGAGACATGAGGCATTGGGCTTGGGTTTTAATCTCAATGGCTCATGGCACTTGCTCGCTACCAGGTGTCCTAGCTTTCTATTGAAAAGCTGTATTTCTAGTGTACTGCCTTTTATAGACAACTTCAACCATCCATTGGAAGCAAATAGAAATGTCACATTCTGTTCAAAAAACTGCATTTTTAATAGATATTCTGCTTTGACATTCTCATCTTTTATTGGCCAAGCTGTGTTCTTTACTTTCGGCCAAGGTCCTGATGAAGCTGTTCTGAGCTACGCTGCCACATTTCGGGGTTATGGCTCTCCAAGTATTCAGCAAGCACTTTTTTCGATGGTTCATCCATTTGTTCAACAAGGATTTTGCGCTTCATCGACTTGTCCATGCGATTGACATGATCAGCCAGAATTTTATAACCACGCCGTTTCTCACGGTTGACCACCATTTCGCATGCTGCAACTCCCGCGTAATAAGGACCTTCCGGATTGTAATCGATGGTGATCCACACGAGCCAATAATCTTTGCCGCCGGCAGAATCTTCCGGGTTGGTGGTGAACTTGATGCCGCGCTCCACTTCACTGCGGGCATGCATGGCACCGATATCAATAAAAGCTTCCTGTTCTTCCACATCGATGAATAGTGGTGATACGTTTTCCAGTGACAAGGAACCGATGCCGTAGCCTTTATGGCCGTCCGTTGGATCGTTCTTTATGATGGTGAAGCCTACTTTTTGTTTTGGTTTTTCTTCATTCGCCATTGTCTGAATCCTCCGTTCTGCTATGATGATAGTATTCTCAAGAAAAGGAGCTGTATCCATTATGCCATACGTAACTGTAAAAATGCTCGAAGGCCGCACAGAAGACCAAAAACGCGCACTAGTCGAGAAGGTATCTGAAGCTGTTTCTGAAACAACAGGCGCACCGATCGAAAATGTCACCGTCTTTATCGAGGACATGAAAAAAACCGATTACGGCACAAAAGGCAAACTGTTCAGCGATCAGTAAGAGGAGCGGAAATGGCCGTTCAGCTCTGAAAGGCATAAGGCAGACCGGCGAAGTGGCGCTCTTTGGCACACAGCCGGGTTGACTTATGACCCGAAGAGTTGGCCATTGCAGCTGGACACCAAAAGAAAATCAACCTCTATTACTCAAAAGCTCCCATAACGGGAGCTTTTTTCATTTCCAATTCTCTTAAGAGCGCAATCCTTCAATAAAAGCGAATGCTTCATCGATTTCCTCTGCCGTAAAGTTCAATTTCCCTTTGACGACATGCAGCTTGTCGATTTGTTCCTGACGATTCAAATTGTCGAAATACAGGAGAGTCGCGGTCAATTCCAGGAATCGCCCGCTTTTGGCATTCAGTTTCCCTGCAGTCGATGGATTATCCAAAACGGATTTGCCCAACACTTTGCGGAATTCCATGCCTTCTGCTGTAACGGTGTATTTATATTGAACGTACGAGCCTTTGTCCTCCAACGCTTCCGTCAAAAAACCCATATCGCATAATTCGTGTACACGGGCAGTCAATTCTTCCGAGTACGGCCCATAAATATGAAATTCGTATTTTTCCTGAAACGGCAGGTCCATCTTTTTCATTATGTAGATCATTTTCTGTAGTTTCTTGCGGCCGGTAACACCTTCCGCTGCGGCAATAAAGTCCACAATTTTTGCATGTTCCTGGAGCAACTAGAGCCCTCCTTCTCGAAGCATTTCCAAAATCTGCTGTTTGATGGCTGTTTTCTTGCCGTCGATCAATAGCTCAGCTGGAAAATACAATTTATAATCGGTTCTGCGCTTGCCTGAAATGGCATCTACAATCTGGGACAAGCGCGATAATTCCTTGATGTCGCCATTCGGCATCAACAAATGGATCGGCAGGCGCTCTTCTTCCTCTCCCGGACGATAGAAATCGTAGGGCAGGTCGGATGTCGAGTCGTCTATCAAATAATATTCCGGGTCGATGCCGGCAGAATGGAACAGCTGAGCCAACTCGCCAAGCTTTTTATAGTCCTTGCCCGGGTCAAAATCGACATACTGGAACAGGCGCCGGTTGACGAAGCGGTCGCACAGGTCTGATAGAATCGGATCGCGTTCGGTCATCCACAATTGGAAATAGGTCATCAGCACGCCTTCATCGAGCGCCAAATATTCTTTCAGCGTAAAGCTCCGGTCGAAAAATGCCAAAAAATGCGTCGGCGGCTGTTCGAATTTATAGCCGCTTTCACTCAATTCCTTCGCGCGCTGCAGAATCTTGCGCAAAATCACTTCTGCACTGCGGGCAACCGGATGGAAATAGACTTGCCAGTACATCTGGTACCGGCTCATGATGTAATCTTCGACAGCGTGCATGCCGCTCGACTTGATGACCACCTGGTCATCCAGCGGACGCATGACGCGGAGAATCCGTTCCATATCAAAATGTCCGTAGGAAACCCCTGTATAATACGCATCCCGCTGGAGATAATCCATGCGGTCTGCATCGATCTGGCTGGAAATCAATGAAACGACTTGTTTATTCGAATACGTTTTGGCAATGACTTCCGCAACTTTTTTTGGAAATTCAGCGGACACCTTCAACAGGATTTCATTGACCTCGGTATCCCCAAGCAGGATTTCCCGCGTGAATTCCTCATGGTCGACAGAAAAGACTTTTTCAAATGAATGCGAAAACGGGCCATGGCCCAAGTCATGGAGAAGCGCCGCACACAAAACCACCAAGCGTTCGCTTTCATCCCATTCTGGACGGCCGTGGAAAATATCATCCGAAATCCGGCGGACAATTTCGTAAACGCCCAGCGAGTGGTTGAAACGGCTGTGTTCCGCGCCGTGGAATACTAAATACGAGGTGCCCAATTGCTTGATCCTGCGCAAACGCTGAACTTCACGCGAATTGATCAGATCCCAAATCACTTGGTCGCGCACGTGGATATATCGGTGAACCGGATCTTTGAAGACTTTTTCCTCAGCTAACTTTTGCGTTGCGTAGCTCACTTGCGCACCTCCAGATTTTTCATGTACCAGCTATTCTACACCAGCGCCTCTCTTCTATTCAAGAGGGCGTTCCAGCATTTTGCTATTGCGTTCGACAACGCGTTTCAAATAAAAACCGTACAGTTCCGTCTCATCCTGCTGCAGGGGCATCGGTGCGGGTTCTCCCATTAAAGCATGGAGGTCCAGCACCACTTCCTGAACGGTAATGTTTCTTTCCAGCAGCTCACTGAGCGATGCCATCGTCTCCGGTTTTATTTCCGGGTAAGTGAATTTCGTTTCTTCTCCCTGCAGTCCCGCTTCGTAAAAATCGCGGATGACTTCTGCGCGTTCTGAACCGCTGCCTTCAACGCACAGGTAAACTTGTACGGCAATTCCGCGGCGAATCCGGCGCTGCGAGATGCCGGCGAACTTCCGGCCGCCAATGCTCAGGTCATAGGACCCCGGACAGTACGAGCCGACGATTTCGTAGGCATCGATTGTGGCTTCCGGAAACAGCTCACGCACCAAGTCAAGCATCAATTCGTACCCTGCTGGAATGTCGATGGCGTTGTCCTTTTCCGACAGAACGAGCGAAATGTTCAGGACACCAGCGTCCAGCACAACCGCGAGCCCGCCTGAATTGCGGATAATCGGGGAAAACCCACGTGCTCTCAAAGCGTCCATCCCTTCATCAATGTGCGGCAGCCGGTGATCCTGGATGCCCAATACTACAGTATCGTCGTGCACCCATGTGCGGACGGTCGGGGCGCTTTTTCCCGATCCAACCAATTCACATAAAGTGTCATCCGCTGCGAACGACTCGAGTGCAGAGCGGTTTTTGGCGCTGAGGGACTGGTCCCAAAAACGCCAGGCTGTTTCTTCAAAAAATAACGGCATGCTTCCTTCTCCTCTTTCTGCAATTGCTTGTCTTCAGTTTACCCTTTTCGGCTGTTGCTGAAAACCCGTGCGCGTCATGTCAAATTGGTGACAGCCATTAGTTTTAAAGGAAGTTGATGAGGGGTTGTGATAAACTGAGTGGTGAGAGATTTACATTAAAAGGAGTGTTTGAGTAATGAATGAAGCAGCGATTACATTAGACGGCTGGTACGTCCTGCACGATTTCCGGTCGATGGATTGGGTAACGTGGAAAATGCTGACGGAAGAAGAGCGCCAATTCGCGATCGACGAATTCCAGGCATTTATGGACAAAATCAACCAAGCCGATGAAAATAAAACCGGCGCACATGCTTTGTATTCAATTGTTGGCCAAAAAGCTGACTTGATGCTGATGATGCTGCGTGAAACAATGGACGAATTGAACGAACTTGAAACGGAATACAATAAGCTGACATTGATCGCTTATACAGTTCCTACCTATTCATACGTTTCAGTTGTCGAGCTTTCCAACTACCTGGCTGGAAAATCCGACGAAGATCCTTACCAGAATGCACATGTCCGTGCGCGTCTGTACCCAGAACTTCAGCGTTCACAGTACATCTGCTTCTACCCGATGGACAAACGCCGCGATGGTGACGACAACTGGTACATGCTTCCAATGGATACACGCAAAGAATTGATGCTGTCACACGGCAAAATCGGCCGCAGCTATGCCGGCAAAGTAAAACAGATCATCTCTGGATCTGTCGGCTTTGACGACTACGAGTGGGGCGTTACTTTGTTCGCAGACGACGTTCTTCAATTCAAGAAACTGATCTACGAGATGCGTTTTGACGAAGTCAGCGCGCGTTACGCAGAATTCGGTTCATTCTATGTCGGTACAAGACTAGATGCCGAAAGAACCGTTAAATTTTTAGAAGTTTAATGAACGCATGCTGAAAGCCGCCTTTTGGGCGGCTTTTTTTGTTTGATTTGTATGCGACCGCACTTCGAATGGCTGCGACCGCACCTTGAGGAGTGATTTCCTCACCTCAAGCGGGTGTAACCGCACCTCGCCGACCCATTTCCGCACCTCAAACGTCCTAGACCGCACCTCGACGCGAAATCAGCGGCAGTTTCATACGCCGAATTCCCAATTAATTGGATATACAGTCCGACTTGAGCAATATACAGTCCATTCGACCACAAATACTGTCCGCGACCTAAAAAAAAGGGCAATCCGCATAAAACAGATTGCCCTTCCCCTATTCTTACAACGCTTTTACTGCAGCAATGATGACCATTACCCAGGCGGCGATAAAAGCGACGCCGCCGATTGGCGTGATGGCACCGAGAATGCTGATGCCCGTTAAACTCAGGACATATAAACTCCCTGAAAAAATGACGATACCAGCAAGCATCAAATAGCCAGCCCAGTTCAATGATCCGAGTGGCCCAAGCAGAGACGAGCTCATGAGGATCGCGATGACCATCAAGCCGACTGCATGGAACATCTGATATTGTACGGCCGTTTGCCATGTATCCAAATATTTATCTGCAACACGCCCTTCCAGCAGATGTGCGCCAAACGCGCCAAATGCGACAGACAGAAGAGCGTTAACCGCTCCGGCAATCAAGAAAAACTTCATATTCCATTTCCTCTTTCCCTTTAAAATTCAAACAGCGAATCGCCGTTCGCGTCTTCTTCTTTCAGCTTATTGACGGCAGATACCGTCTGCGGCTGAGGGGAAGCAAGCGGCACGGCGCGCGGTGTTTCCTTGTCGACAGCCGGTTGATCGTCCTCCAGCAGCAGGTCGCATAATGCACGGATGGCCGCGACAGATTCACGCACCTTCGCCGGATGGCCGCCTCGCGCACGCGTCGTGTGCTTGTCGATTTCATTTAAAATACGCATGGTATCGATGGCCATGTTACAGCCCCCTCTCCTTTTTTGGATTACTTCCAGTTTACCACGACGCTCTGCTGCAGGTCAGTCCAAACAGAAATCGATGGGCGTTTGGCCGCGGCTTTGTAACAGACTGTTCACTTTTGAATACGGCCGGCTGCCGAAAAAACCGCGGCTCGCACTGAGCGGACTTGGATGAGGCGCTTCGAGAACCTCATGCTTTCCGAGGTCGATGAGCCGCTTCTTCGTTTGGGCAGGTTTTCCCCACAACACAAAAATAATCGGCTCTTCGCGCTCGGACAATTTGCGGATGACTTCATCCGTAAACGTTTCCCAGCCTTTATTGCGATGCGAATTCGCTTCTCCGGCTCTGACCGTCAGGACGGTGTTCATCATCAGGACGCCCTGGTCGGCCCATTTCGTCAACGTGCCGTCTTTCGGCTTGTCGCAGCCGATATCCTCCTTCAATTCCTTGAACATATTGCGCAGGCTCGGCGGATGCGGCACTCCCGGCTGTACGGAAAAACTTAGGCCATGCGCCTGGTTTGGGCCATGATACGGATCCTGCCCCAAAATCACGACTTTGATATCCTGATACGCCGTGTGTTCAAAAGCCGACCAAATATTTTCTTTTGCAGGATAGATTGTTTTATTGGCGTATTCTTCTTTTAAAAACTCGCGCAGCTCCAAATAATACGGTTTATCGAATTCTTCGCCCACGACGTCCTGCCAATCGTTGTTGAAAATCTGTTTGCCCATATCCATCACTCCTCGAACTCTACTGTGACATCATAATCGACCAAGCCGAACATCTCCTGGACCGAACGCGCTGCATTAGCCTCTGCCGTCTGCAGCACGCCCTGGCCTTCCGTCTCCACCAACATCAGGTTCTTGGCCTCTTCCGCCAGTTCGTAGGCCTCAGAAAAGTCCGTTCCGCTGCGAAACAGCCCTTCATACGAATAAACCTCCACCTGGTCCATGAACAGTTCCGGTCCTCCCAGAAACTCTGCCGGCGGCAACGTCAATGTTGCGGTCTGGGCTTCTTCGTCAAGAATGATATCGTCTTCGGATACTTTGGAGAAATCAATGCCGGCGCGGACCGATCCCGGTATGACGACCAGCAGTTGCCGTTTCGTTCCCGGCAGGTCCAAGCCGATTTCCTGCCCGAATACTGCATTATCTTCGCGTTCAATGATGACTTTCGAAAAAGCTTCTGCTGTGGACAGCTCGTTCAATTCCTGGATCTGTTCCAGAAAGGCACCTTTGCTTTCAGTCGCTGTGCTGCCTTTGATCATCCAAAAAGTGCCCAATGGAAGAGCCACAAGCAGCAACAGCAAAACCGCTATCAGCACCAGAAACGTATTGCGCCAGACACTCATCATCAATTTGGTGCTTTTCCAAAAGCCTGATTCTTTCGTCGTTCCCTGCTCTTTCATTTCTGCCAATAACCGTTCGATTTCCGTCATTTTCGGATCTTTCGCCAATAAAACCCCTACTTTCTTATATTCTCTTCATCTCTGCTTCATGGTACGCTTATCTAAAGGAGCGATCAGCATGGCCGATTGGCGCGAAAAAATAACCAGTGTTTCAAAAACTAAAGGAGCGACTGCTCCAGAAGGCGCAAAACGGGCCGGATTGGGCTGTCTCGGCCTGATAATAGTAGCTGTTTCCATTCTAACATTACTCATTACGATTGGTCTTTTCAAAAGCGGCTTTGCATTAATGGGGATTTTCACCACTGTATTTCTGCTTATCTGCCTCGCGACTGCAGCTCTTCTGCTGGTACCGAATAAGCGCAATCCGTTGTAAATGTTCGAATTTTTGTTAAAATGAGAGCAATGACATAATCCACTTAAAGGAGATTTACGCATGACACTCAAAAAAACCTTAACCATCGCCGGTTCTGACACTTCCGGCGGAGCAGGCATACAAGCAGACCTTAAAACTTTCCAGGAACATGGAACATATGGCATGAATGCATTGACTGTCATCGTCACCATGGATCCTGAAAACGGCTGGAGCCACGGCATCCATCCGATTGCGTTGGATACGCTCGATGCCCAGTTGACAACAGCGTTCTCTACTGGCGTTGACGCCTTGAAGACCGGCATGCTGCCGACTGTCGATATTATCGAAATGGCTGGAAAAGCGATTGCTGATTCTGGCATCACAGACGTGGTCATCGATCCGGTAATGGCGTGCAAAGGCGAAGACGAAGTTTTATTTCCTGAAAACGTTGACGCCATGATCAAGTATTTACTGCCGAACGCTAAAGTCGTTACGCCGAATCTGGTGGAAGCTGGTCAATTATCAGGCGAAGGCACCTTGCAAACAGTGGAGGACATGCAGACAGCTGCTGAAAAGATCCACGCGCACGGCGCTGAGTTTGTTGTCATCAAAGGCGGCAAGCAATTGAAGCACGAAAAGGCGGCAGATTTGCTGTTCGATGGCAAAACGCATTATTTGCTGACATCCGAAAAAACGGATACCACATACAACCACGGCGCAGGCTGCACATTCGCAGCAGCGATTACGGCGAACCTGGCAAACGGCCAGTCGGTTAAAGACGCTGTCCTCAACGCCAAAATTTTTGTCGCAACAGCGATCCAGCACGGCTGGAAGCTGAATGAATACGTCGGCCCTGTCATGCACGGTGCCGCATCGAAATTCACAAAACCTGAAGTTGAAGTAACTGAATTATAAAATGTTCCAGTCCAGACCGCCCCGGAAGATCATGAAAATGATTTTCCGGGGCGGTCTTTTTTGTTTAAATGAAAATGACTGAACCGACACAAAGCATCCTAATCGCATTCTTCCCCACATTTCCCTATACTGAAAGAATACCGATTCAATAGGAGGAACATCATGGAACTAGTCGAAGTAAAAAAACTACAGGTTGAACTGGATGCTTTTGCAGGCAGAGATGTCTACCTTCATTTGGAAACGACGAACGGCTCGTATGCCACCCATTTCAATGAAGGCTTTTTCAATGCTGGTGCATTTATCCGAAACGTCGTCATCAATTACGAACTCGGAAAAGTGGTTGGGGACAGCCCCCATCGTGTCGGACTGAAATTGCCGCATGGCTGGGTCTACGCGCAAGGCATTACACATTATGAATTGGACGAACAAGGCCGCCTGCTCCTTGCAGGACACGACGGCTCTGGAAAATTGGCGGTCGCGCTGCAAATCAGCGAAACACCGTTCAGTTATTAAGGGAGGAACTTACGATGACAATTCCACAAGAACGACATGTCCTGGTCGTCTTCCCTCACCCGGATGATGAAGCATTCGGCGTGTCCGGAACGATCACGACACATATCCAGCAAGGCACCCCGGTTACATACGCGTGTCTGACACTTGGCGAAATGGGCCGCAACTTGGGCAACCCGCCATTTGCCACAAGAGAATCATTACCGATCATCCGCAAAAAGGAGCTTCAGGCTTCTGCAGATGCAATGGGATTGACCGACCTTCGGATGATGGGGCTGCGCGATAAAACCATTGAATTCGAAGATGACGAGAAGATGGTCGGCTTGATGACGGACCTGATCGAAGAGCTGAACCCTTCGAAGATCATCACCTTCTACCCTGATTTCGCTGTCCATCCGGACCATGAAGCGACTGCCCGTGCCGTTGTGCGTGCCGTTCGCCGGATGAAGGATCGTCCGACATTGCATGGCGTCGCGTTTGCGAACAATACAGTGGAAATGCTTGGTCAACCCGATGTCATCTACGATATCCAGGAAGTCCGCGACCAAAAAATGAATTCCATGAAAGCCCATATTTCTCAAACGGCCTGGATGCTTGAGGAGATGGAACATAAACTTCAACAGGGCGATAAAGAGACAGAAAACTGGTTGACGAAAGAACGTTTCTACAATTATCGTTGGCACGAAGATTTTGAAAAATCCTTTTAAAAATATACCCCTCAACTTTTTCTCTGTTGGGGGGTATTTTTTATGGACATTTTCAGATAATATAAACATTGGCTGTTAAGCGTTTTCATGGGGAAAAACGCTGTATAATCAGTTAGTATCATGTGTATTCATACACTCAGAAAAGGGGAATTAGTTGTGAAAAAGTTTTCTGCTTCAACTTGGTTATTGTTCTTGATTCCTTCTTTACTTGGAATCCTGCTGTTTTTAATACCGATTCCAACCGAAGATGGCTGGATGGTAACAATTGCTGTGCTTGCCAATTTGTTGGCCGGATCTATTGAATCCATTGTACCGTGGATAATGATGGTCATTTTAATCGTGGCCGCTTTAGGTTCATTGTTCTTCATCACAAAGAAAGTCAACGAGAAAGAATCCGTTTCATTTGTCGATAAGCTTTTCAATGTCAATCTCTTCTGGACCATCGTCCGGATCCTGGGAGCTGCATTTGCAATTATGGTGCTTTTCCAAGTCGGTCCTGAACCGATCTGGAACGAAAATACCGGCGGACTTCTTCTGGCTGGAGACGGTTTACTGTCATTCCTTTTCACCATTTTCCTCTTTGCCGGATTATTCCTTCCCCTCTTGATGAACTTTGGCTTGCTTGAGTTTTTCGGAACCATGATGGTGAAAATCATGCGTCCGCTTTTCCGTTTGCCTGGCCGTTCTTCCATTGACGCCTTGGCTTCATGGGTCGGAGATGGCACCATCGGGGTTCTACTGACAAGCAAACAATATGAAGCAAATAAATACACGCAACGTGAAGCAGCAATCATCGGAACCACCTTCTCGGTCGTTTCCATCACATTTGCGATTGTGGTCATTCAGGAGATTGGTCTTGGCAGCTACTTCCTGCCTTACTACGCTACTGTCATTCTAGCGGGTATCATCTTGGCGCTGATCATGCCGCGCATTTATCCACTTTCGAAAAAACCGACTACATTCATGGACGGTTCGCCACAGGAGTCTCAAACTGAGGATGTTCCAGAAGGCTATAACGTCGCTTCCCACGGCATTGAAAACGCCTTGACGAAAGCCGATGATAATCGCTCTATCAGTAAATTTTTCCGAGACGGCTTCAAAAACGTGTTGGATATGTGGATTGGGGTCGCGCCGGTTGTTATGGCTTTTGGTACGGTCGCATTGATCTTGGCTGAATATACTCCTATATTTACGATTCTGGGTACGCCATTTGAACCGTACTTACGATTGCTCGGCGTTCCGGAAGCAGCAGAAGCTGCACAATTGATGGTCGTCGGTTTTGCCGATATGTTCCTGCCAGCTATTCTTGGCGCAGACATCGAGTCTGAAATGACACGTTTTGTTGTCGCCACTATGTCTGTAACCCAACTAATTTACATGTCCGAAGTCGGTGGATTGTTGTTGGGTTCCAAAATACCCGTCAACATCTTTGACCTAATCGTCATTTTCCTGCTTCGTACAATCATTGCTTTGCCGATTGTTGTCGGTGTCGCACATTTGTTATTTTAATCAAACCAAAAACGCCATCCGCATGCCGCGGATGGCGTTTTTATCATTTCGGCTTTTTTAATGGGATTCACTCAAACGGGTTGAAGCTTTTTTTTTAATTTTTCCAGCATATCGAAAGTCATCGCGTCCAGATCGTAAGAAGCTTTAAAGCCCCATTCTGATTTCGCTGCCGATGCATCAATATTATCTGGCCAGCTGTCTGCAATTTCCTGTCTTGCCGGGTCAACAGCATAGGACATCTTGAAGTCCGGAATATGCTTGCGGATCGATGCTGCAATCTGTTCCGGCTCAAAGCTCATCGCCGTCACGTTGAAAGCATTGCGGTGAATCAATTTGGCGGGATCTGCTTCCATCAAGTCGACGATGGCCTGCAGTGCATCCGGCATATACATCATATCCATGTAAGTGCCTTCTGCAATATAAGAGGTGTAACTGCCTTGCTCAATTGCTTTGTAATAGATGTCGACAGCGTAATCGGTCGTGCCTCCGCCCGGTTGTGCAACGTTTGAAACCAGCCCCGGGAAACGTACGCCGCGAGTATCAACGCCGAATTTTGTATAGTAATAATCACATAGCAACTCGCCGGCTACTTTGTTGACCCCATACATGGTGGTCGGGCGCTGCAATGTGTCCTGCGGTGTGTTCTTTTTAGGTGTTGATGGACCGAATGCGCCAATGGAACTGGGTGTAAAAAATTGCATGCCAAGCTCACGAGATGCTTCGAGCGCATTTACAAGGCCGCCCATGTTCAGGTTCCAGGCAAGCAGCGGTTTTTCTTCAGCAGTCGCTGACAGCAAAGCCGCCATGTGGACCATTGTATCCGCTCCAAAATCCTTTGCCAAATCGTGCATTCTCTGTGCGTCTGTCACATCCAAAATTTCAAAAGGACCGGATTGATCGGCAGTTTGGCGGATATCCGTCGCCAATACATTGTCATTGCCATAGATGCTGCGCATTTTCCCCACAAGCTCCGACCCAATCTGTCCTAAAGCACCTGTAATCATAATTCGTTCCATTTTCAACACTCCTTTTCTCCAAAACATTTGTCCTGTGTGAAAACACAAAAAATAGCTTATAAACCTTGTTAATTTAACCTTTAATATTTAGTTATTATAATGTGTTCTCTTTAAAAACACAAATGATTTCTAAAAAAAGATTACCGTCAATTGATCTCCAACTAGCAAAACGTTCTCTATCAGTGCATAACCGCTGAATCATCGAACTTCAGAAAATCTGTCTTTTTGCGTTCGCTTCATTTGAGACTGCAGGGTAGGCGTGCTATAATAAATCAGCTTTAGGATTACTTGTAGATTTCGCATCAATTTTCCTTTTTTTAAACTTTAAACCTACTAATCCGGTTGGTCATTATGTCTTTATGAACTATATTTACAGTAGGTTTAAAATACGGATGCGGCATTCGGGTAAGGAAATCCAAAAAATACAAAAGAATAGAGGAGAGTTTATGAAGAAATTTAGTTTGGCGTTTTTATTGTTGGTGGCAATGCTGGTTTTGGCTGCATGCGGAGGGTCACCCGAAGAAGATCCAACGACAGATGATGCAGTAGGAGACGAAAGCTCAGAGCAAGATCTATTGGCTAAGGTCCAGGAAGAAGGAACATTGGTTATCGGAACGGAAGGAACCTACCCTCCTTTCACTTTCCATGATGCTTCGGGTGACTTGACTGGATTTGATGTGGAAATAGCTCGTGAAGTGGCAGATCGCCTTGGCGTTGAAGCTGAATTCCTTGAAACGCAATGGGATGCCATGTTTGCAGGATTGGATGCCGGCCGTTTTGATATGGTCGCGAACCAAGTCGGGATCAATCCGGAACGTCAGGAAAGCTATGAGTTTTCAGACCCGTACATCACCTCTACTGCCGTATTGGTGGTTGCAGAAGACAACACGGATATCCAGAGCTTTGAAGACTTGGAAGGCAAATTGTCTGCGCAGTCACTGACCAGCAATTATGCTGAAACCGCAACTTCATTCGGCGCAGAACTTGAAGGCGTCGAAGGATTTAACCAAGCAATCGAATTATTGAATTCGGGCCGTGTTGATGCGACTGTCAATGATAATTTGACCGTTTTGGATTTCCTGAAACAGCGTCCGGATGCACAAGTGAAAGTTGTCGATGAGTCTGAAGATGCTGCTCAAAGTGGATTATTGTTCAGACAGGACAGCGGCGCAATCGTCGATGAAGTCAACCAGGCATTGGCCGATATGATCGAAGACGGCACCTACGATGAAATTTCAGAAAAATGGTTTGGTGAAAATGTACTTGAATAGTATTTTCTCCGATCCTGTCAGAATGGAACGGCTTGTGGACATTGCGCAATCCTCATTCCTTCCATTAATCGAGGCAACTCTTCAATTCACCTTGCCTCTATCGATCATATCCTTTATTTTCGGATTGGTACTGGCGATTTTGACAGCTTTGGCGCGAATTTCTACGGTTAAAATTTTCCAGATCATTGCCCGCGTCTATGTTTCCATCATTCGGGGTACACCGCTGCTGGTCCAATTGTTCATCCTGTTTTACGGATTGCCGACACTCGGTATCACGATTGATCCATTTCCAGCGGCAGTGATCGGTTTCTCCTTGAACGTCGGAGCTTATGCTTCCGAAGTGATCCGGGCAGCCATCTTGTCGATTCCCAAAGGCCAATGGGAGGCAGCCGATACCATCGGCATGTCTTACACACAATCCCTGCGACGCGTCATTTTACCGCAGGCATCACGCGTTTCGTTGCCTCCCTTGTCGAATACATTCATCAGTCTGATTAAAGATACATCGCTGGCATCGCTTATTCTGGTTACCGAGATGTTCAGGGTCGCCCAGCAAATCGCTGCGACCAATTACGAGTTCCTGCTGCTTTACGGGCAGGCGGCATTGCTTTACTGGGTCATCTGCTTTGCCTTGTCTCTGGTTCAAGGAAGACTCGAACACCGCTTTGACCGGTACGTTTCCAGATAATAAAAGCAGTTCACTTATTGCAGTAAGGAGTCCCAGATGATTTCAATCAAAAATTTGCATAAAAAATTCGGCGATCTTGAAGTATTGAAAGGCATTGATGCAGACGTCCAAAAAGGTCAGGCCATCGTGGTCATCGGGCCATCCGGGTCCGGAAAAACGACATTCCTGCGCTGCCTAAATACGTTGGAGACACCGACTTCCGGGTCCGTAACAATCGACGAACAAACCATCGACTTCTCCAAACCTTTGTCGAAAAAGCAGATTATGGCTTTTCGCAAGCAATCGGCTATGGTCTTTCAGCATTACAACCTGTTCCCGCACATGACAGCTCTTGAAAACGTCATGGAAGGTCCGGTTACTGTCCAAAAGCTGGACAAAAAATTAGCCCGCAAAAAAGCCGAACAGCTGCTGACGAAAGTCGGTCTCGGCGAAAAGATCAATGACTACCCGTTCCAGCTGAGCGGCGGCCAACAACAGCGCGTCGGCATCGCACGCGCGCTGGCACTCGAACCGAAAGTCATGCTGTTCGACGAACCGACGTCTGCGCTCGATCCGGAATTGGTCGGCGAAGTGCTGCAGGTTATGAAAGACTTGGCTGCTGAAGGCATGACGATGGTCGTGGTGACACACGAAATGCGCTTTGCCAAAGGCGTCGCTGACGAAGTGCTGTTCATGGACGAAGGACGCATCGTCGAGCGCGGCAAACCCGAAGACATCTTCAACCATCCGACAGAAGAACGGACAAAACGTTTCCTGAGTTTGATACAGAAAGCCGATACGATTTAAGAAAAGCGTAAACTGAATGAAACAGAAAAACTCGCCTCTCTTTTGAGATTGCGAGTTTTTTTGCGGTCATTTTTCGATGATGCATGATTTAACCGTCAATTTCTCCAATTGCGCCTGATCCACTTCCACACCCAGACCTGGCTTACCGGATAATAAGACATTCGGGTGCTGATAGGTCAAGTCGCCGATTTCTTCACTGAACAGCAACGGCCCCGTCAATTCGGTGCTTTCGATATTGATGCGTGACATCGCAACGTGGTAGCCTGCGGCTGAACCGATGGATGATTCCACCATGGAACCGATTTGGCACAGCATACCCGCTGCTTCAGCCGTCTTTGCCATTTGCGCAGCATGGAAAATCCCCGCACATTTCATCAATTTGATGTTGATGACATCCGCCGCCTGCAGCCGGATGATTTCCAACAGGTCTTCCATCGATTGGATGCTTTCGTCGGCCATGATCGGCACGGCGGTCTTCGAACGGATTTCAGCGAGTCCCCGGATGTCGCCCATGCGGATCGGCTGCTCGATCCAGGCAATGTTGGCCCCTTCAAGTTGTTTGATTGCCGCCACGGCAATGCCTGGAGACTTCCATCCTTGATTGACATCGACTCGGATCGGCATGTCTTTGCCGACTGCTTCGCGAACGGCCAAAATCCGGTCGACATCTTCCTGCGCCTGCCCTTTCCCTACTTTCAGCTTTAGGGAAGCATAGCCCATTTCAACGGCTTTCTTCGCTTTTTCCGCCATGATTTCAGGTGCTTCGATGCTGAGCACTTTCGGATAATCCAAATGAGCCGTTGCCTGCCCGCCAATCAGGTTATAGACTGGCTGCCCGGACGCTTTACCCATCAAATCATAGCAGGCGATATCCACAGCGGCTTTAGCCGCTGGATTGCGGGCCATCAACGCGTTTAGTTTCGAATGGATAGTTTCAATATCGAACGGGTTCATTCCGATGATCGCCGGGAGGAACAGCTCTTTCAATAGTTCAAACGCTGCAGTGAAATACTCTCCCGTCACATGTTCATCCGGAACTGCTTCTCCGTATCCGACAAGGCCGGTGTCTGTTTCCAGTACCACAATCAATGCCGGCATATCTGGATAAGTTGCATAAGAGATGATGAATGGTTCGCTGAGAGGAAATCTGACTGCATGCAAAGATGCTTTTGTGATTTTCATTTGAGTGCCTCCAATGATTTTAACTTATTGTATACTTACTACTATAGTGAAATTAAAGAATAATTGGTATTTTATTTTATATCCAAAGGAGCTTACATATATGACATTAGCTGAGCAGATTGATTCACTGTACGAGGAAATGGTGGAAACAAGAAGACACCTGCATATGCATCCCGAGCTGTCGCATCATGAGATTGCGACTCCGGCTTTTATTGCGGACCGTCTGGAAGAATTGGGCGTTGAGGTTCGCCGGGGAGTTGGCGGGCGCGGAGTCGTCGGGACGATCGGTGGCGGCAAGCCTGGCAAAACGATTGCATTTCGTGCAGATTTTGATGCCTTGCCGATCGATGATCAAAAAGATGTCCCTTATAAATCCACTGTTCCCGGCGTCATGCATGCTTGCGGACACGATGGACACACTGCTGCTTTACTCGGCTTCGCTAAAGCGATGATGGCCATTCGGGAAGAGCTTCCGGGCACGATTGTGCTGATCCATCAATTCGGCGAAGAGTTGTCGCCGGGCGGTGCACGTGCCATGATTGCAGATGGCTGCCTGGACGGTGTGGATGCCGTCTACGGCGCTCATCTGCAAAGCAAAATGGACAGTGGCCGTATTTATTTGCGCGATGGCTTTCTGCAGGCGTCCGAGGATACGGTCAAAATTATCGTCCACGGCTCGGGAAGCCACGGAGCCGAACCGCATAACGGCGTCGATCCAATTCTGGCAGCGAGCCATATCATGGTGGCGCTGCAATCCATCGTCAGCCGAAATGCGGACCCGCTGAAGGAGTTGGTCGTCTCCATCGGAAAATTCCATGCGGGTGATGCCGATAATGTCATTCCGGGCAAAGCCGTGCTGGAAGGCACCATCCGCGTCTTCGATCCTGAGCTTCGCGAGCTGGCCAGCCAGCGCCTGCGGACGATTGTGGAGAATGTCGCCATCGCAATGGGCGCCACGGCTGAAGTGATCATTGAAAATGGCTATGATGCGCTGTGGAACCATCCGGCTGAAACCGAGCGGGTCCGCAGCGCAGGCCGCGGCTTGTTGGGTGAAGAAAACGTCGTGGAAATCGACCCGGTCATGCCGGTCGAGGACTTCACTTATTTTACGCAGGCAAAGCCTGGCGCCTACTTTTTTATTGGGGCGAAAATGGCAAATAATGCCGCAGTTTACCCCCATCACCATGAAAACTTCGATTTCAATGAAACCGCCATGCTGGTGATCGCAAAAATGTTCGCTGCGATTTACTTTGAGGCGCAGGAAATGCCTACGGACAGTATTCTGGTTGATTTGGACAGTATTTAAGCTAGTTTGGACAGTATTTCCTGCCACCTGGACTGTATATCACACCATCCGAACTGTATATCCTATATTTGGAAATAAAAACACGCCCAGCGGCGTATCGCCGGGCGTGTTTTCGTTTATTTACTTGATGACGCCTAATTCTTTGCCGACTTTTTCGTAAGTGGCGATGGCTTCATCCAACATTTCTTTCGTGTGGGCAGCTGTCGGCATGTTACGTACGCGTCCAGTGCCTTTTGGAACGGTTGGGAAAACGATCGACTTGGCATAAACGCCTTCTTCGAACAAACGCTTCGAAAATTCCTGCGTCAGCTTTTCGTCGCCGATGATGCAAGGTGTAATCGGCGTTTCGGAATGGCCGATATCAAAGCCTAATGCATCCAGCCCTTTTTTCAGGTAATCGCCGTTGCTCCATAATTGATCATGCAATTCCGTTGAATCCATGATCATTTGGACTGCAGCGGTGATAGCTGCCACGTCGCCTGGAGTTACCGCTGTCGAGAACAGGAATGGACGTGAACGGACTTTCAGCCAATCGATGAGATTCTTTTTGCCGGCTACATAACCGCCGACAACTCCGACTGCCTTAGACAAAGTTCCCATTTGCATATCGACTTCTTTTTCAAGGCCGAAATGCTTCACAGTTCCTTTTCCTTTGCCAGTGACGCCTGAACCGTGCGCATCATCCACGTACGTGATCAAGTCGAATTCCTTGGCGATTTCCACAATCTCAGGAAGTTTGGCGATATCGCCATCCATTGAGAAGACCCCGTCCGTGATGACCATAACTTTATTGTAGAGGCCTGATTCTGTCGCTTCTTTCGCTTTCATGCGAAGGTCTTCCATATCGGAATGCTTGAACGCGATGATTTTCGCTTTTGACAAGCGGCAGCCATCGATGATTGATGCATGGTTCAATTGATCGGACAGAATCGCATCGTTCTTGTCCATTACAGCTGAAATCGCCGCCATGTTGCAATTAAAACCGGATTGGTAGGAAATAGCCGCTTCGGTTCCTTTAAACTCGGCTAATTTCTCTTCCAATTTCACGTGCAGATCAAGCGTTCCGTTGATAGTGCGGACTGCCCCTGCACCGACACCATATTTATCGATAGCATCTTTTGCCACTTGCTTCAACTCTTCGTTGGTCGCAAGCCCCAGGTAGTTATTTGAAGAAAGGTTGATCAGTTCCTTGCCGCGCACTTTGATGATGGCGCCGTTCGGTCCTTCAACCGGATCGATTTCATTATAGAGGCCCTGCTCTTTTAATTCTGTTAAATTTTCATCTAAAAATGTATCTAGTTTTTTCGACAATGTCCTCTTCCTTTCACAAACAATCTCAGTTTCCATCTTACCATACGGGGCTTTTTCTCCAAAAGAAAAAGCGGACCGAGGTCCGCTTTCAGCTTATTTATTGCTTTTTTCTTTGTTCTTGCCTTTGTTCGGGTTGTCTTGCTTATAGATTACTTCATACGTGAATTCTTTCGCTTCTTTTTGCCCTTCTTCTGCAGCGTAAGAAGTGATCATTTTCACATTGCCTTCACGAAGAACCTGGTTAAGGTCCAACGCCTGCTTTTCTGTCACGTTAAATGGATCAACGTGGAAAACGCGTTCTTTGCCGTTTTTCTTGGTTTGGATGAATGTTGTCGTGAAGTTGACATAGTCACCTTTCAATTGACCCAATGACTGGAACACATCCGTTGAAGTGCCATCAGCTGTGAACTCGCCTAATTCAATATTCTTGATGAACCACCCTGAATTGTTTGAACCCCAGTCAGTCAGGTTGCGGAATGAAACCAGAACATCCTGTCCTGCATAAGCGGATAAATCAAAGCTTTCAGTTGCCCAATCACCATTCGTTCCAGTAAATCCAGGCACGTTTTCCTTGATGGTCGGGTAACCTTCTTCAACTACATCACTGCGCGTGTTTTCATTTTCAAGAGAAGTCCATGAATCGCCATTGTCAGTTGAAACCTGAACCATACCGAAATCCCATTGCTCTTCAGTATCGTAGTAATGCTCGAACGTCAATGTCGCGTCGGCAGCAGGAATAGTTGCTCCAAAAATCAATTCCTGATCTGCTTCGTCGCCGTTATTTGCGTGTAGCACCTGTGCACCAGAACCTTTTGGATCTGCTACAGTTTTCCATTGCAATGGCAGGAAGTCGACGCCGTCAAATTCCAGGCCGCGGACATCTTTGCCGAAGTTGAATTCCTTAAAGTCGCCGCCCCATGCTGGAACGCCTTCTTTTTCAAAGGTCTTCGCTTTTTCAAAGTCTACCGTTTTGCCGCGCACGTCACCATTTGTACCGACCGGCAGTTCACGCAAATCAATGCTTTCGAAATTATAATCGCTGCTGACGTCTGAGTTGTCCAACGTCAACGCCGTCATGAAATTCTGGTAGACTTCAGTGAATGTCTTATTGGTGCCATAATCCTGCAATACTTTATCGACGCTCGCCATTCCCTGGCTGTCGCCGTCTGTCGCTAATTCACGGATGAACTCTTGTCCGAACTTGTCGTACATATAAAGAGTGAACAGGTAAACCTGGCCGTAATCCGCAATTGTTTCAGGACCGGTTGCTGCAGTTCCATGCTCGTCCCAGTTGACTAATGAGTTTTCCGGGTGGTCCAAATAGAAGTTGATTGATCCTTCTCCGTGACCATATCCGCCCAGAAATTCAGAGAATGTCGACATGCCTTCATTCAACCATGTTTCTTCAGAAGGGTCATTATCAGCTTGGATCAAATGCTGCAATTCGTGGATTGTTGTCCCGAAGAATGTGCTCTCCAAACGTGTTTCCCATGAATTCGTATCGATGGTGATGATGTTGCGGTCTGTGTAGTTTTCAAGCGTCTGCCAGAAGAAGCCGGCAACAAAGAATGGGTAACTTGGGTTGTTCCAGCCTTCATCCTGGACATTATCGACCAGCATGATGACTTTATCAGATCCTTCGTAATAGCCTTCAGGAAGGTTAACCATACCGGGAAGTGGCGAGTTAGAGCCATCCAATTGATCCGGTGTTCCGAAGAAGTCAGTTGCTACCGGATAGATGTTGCTGTCAAACTCAGCCTTTAATTTATCCACCTGAGCCTGTGTGACCACGTCAGCCGGTTTCGGGTTATTTGGCCCGTAAGCCAAATCTTTGGCTACCCAGATTTCCACGTTGTCGCCAATGCTCCGAAGTGTAAATTCTTTAAAAGCTAAATTGCGGTCCAGGAATAATTTCGTCCCGTGATCTTCTGTAAATGCTCCGTCGGCTGCCGCCTCAGACGTTCCGTCTGTCACGTCATCCGCCTGTTCTTTTATCTTTTTATCCGCTTCTTTTTTGAAATTTTCATCCTGCGCTAAATCATTCAAGCTTTGGTCGATATCGATCCGGTCCCCGTATCGTTCACTGTTCCAGTCGTTTGCTGATGGTACTGCCTCGGTTGGTGCCGCTGCAGCTGCTGGCGCGAATAAAGATAGGGTTAACGCACTAGCCGATAAGATCGATACCCATTTGCTGTTCTTCATGTTGCATCCCCTTCCAAACTGTCAGAATATTATTTCTTTCAAAATCTTACCATGACAGAATAGTCAGAAGAATAGGGGAAAAGGTATATTTCGAGTTACGAAATTACAGGTTATAAGATTCATTTTTCCCTATTACAAATAGTTCAAATGGTTTTAATTATAGAAAGAGAACGTAAAAAAACCGCCTTTATTAGGCGGTTTGTCACTTATTTTAAAGCATTTTCCAGATCTTCGATCAAATCTTCAACATCTTCGATTCCGACTGAAATTCGAACGAGTCCTTCGACGATGCCCAACTCGCCACGGCGTTCAATAGGAATTGAAGCATGGGTCATTTGTGCCGGTACGGAAATCAAGCTTTCCACGGCGCCTAAACTTTCAGCCAAGGTAAAGTATTTCAGCTTCGCCAATAATTCTCCGGCCTTTTCCTTGCTGCCTACATCAAATGAAATCATGCCACCGAAACCAGTCGCTTGTTTCTGCATTAATTCGCGTCCTGGATGGCTTTCAAGTCCTGGATAGATGACTTTGCCGACGGCGTCATGCGCTTCCAAAAACTCTGCAATTTTCTGTGCATTGGAATTGGCTTCTTCCATGCGTAAGCCCAATGTCTTCAATCCACGGATCAGCAGCCAAGAATCCTGCGGCCCTAAAATCGCACCGATGGAGTTTTGCACAAAGTGGACCTCTTCAGCAAGTTCCGCTGAATTGACGACAACCAAACCTGCTACGACATCACTATGCCCGCCGATGTATTTGGTCGCACTGTGCACAACAATGTCAGCACCCAAAGCAATCGGATTCTGCAGGTAAGGCGTCATGAACGTGTTGTCGACAATCGTCAGCAGATCCTTCGATTTAGCGAAGGCAGCGACCGCTTCGATATCTGTCACTTTCAACAGCGGATTGGTCGGTGTTTCAATGAAAATCGCTTTGGTATTTTCTTTGACTGCCGCTTCCACTTCCGCCAGGTTGCCGGTATCGACAAACGTGAATTCCAAGCCGAAACGGTTCAGTACTTTATTGATGACACGGTAGGTACCGCCATAAACGTCGTCTGTCAGGACGACGTGGTCTCCGGCTGAAAACAGCATCATGACTGACGAAATCGCAGCCATCCCTGAACCGAATGCAAAACCGGCGTGGCCGAATTCCACATCCGCGATCAATTCTTCCAGTGCATGGCGTGTCGGATTGCCTGTCCGTGAATATTCATAGCCTTTAAATTTGCCGACCGCTTCCTGCTTATAGGTGCTGACCTGATAGATCGGCGTAGACACGGCGCCTGTCGCTTCATCTCCGACAATGCCACCGTGGATTAATCTTGTTTTTGGTTTCATTACTGATCCTCCTCAAAACTTCTGCTATAAATATTTTGGCTCATATAACGTTCGCTTGAGTCAGCAAAGACAGTCACAATATGGCTTCCCGGCGTAGCAGTTTCCGCTTCCCTGAGCGCTGCTACAAAAGCTGCACCGGAAGAGCTTCCTACTAATAAACCCTCGTTTTTTGCCAACTCGCGAACGGCCATAAATGCTTCTTTATCCAGGATGGTGTGGATGGCTTCAAAATAGCTCTCATCCATGTAATCCGGCAAAAATTCCATGCCGATGCCTTCCGTCAAATGTGGTCCTGATGGCCCGCCGTTTAAAATCGAGCCTTCCGGTTCCACAATGACGGTTTTGATGGCTGGCTTTTTTGATTTCAAATAACGCGCTGTGCCCATGAAAGTGCCTCCGGATCCTGCCCCGGCAATAAAAATATCGATTTCACCGTCTAGCGCTTCCCAGACTTCCGGCCCAAGTGTCCGGACATAGGTTTCGGGATTGGCTGGGTTGGAAAATTGGGAAGGGGAAAATGCCCCTTGCTCTTCCACCAGTTCCTTGGCTTTTTCGATTGCGCCTTTGATACCCTTTTCAGTCGGCGTATTAATGACTTCCGCTCCCAATGCGCGCATCAGCCCCTGTTTTTCCTGGCTGAATTTTTCAGGCACTACAAATTTCACGTGATAGCCTTTGCCGATGGCGGCGATCGCCAAACCGATGCCGGTGTTGCCGGCTGTCGGCTCGATCATCGTACCGCCCGGTTGGAGCAGCCCGCGTTTTTCAGCATCTTCAATCAACGAAACGCCCAAACGGTCTTTGACGCTGCCGCCGGGGTTAAAATACTCCAGCTTGGCAAAAATGCGGCAGCCGTTCGGAATTTCGCTGTGTGTCAGTTCCAACAGTGGCGTATTGCCGATCAGTTGTTGAATTTCAGTAACATAGTTCATCGTTATTCTCCTTAGATCGCTTCATCCGCGAAGACTTGGCGCCATTGGTCTTTTTTCGCCAGCATTTCACGCGCCAGTTCTTTTGCGCCTTCTAAGCTATGGCTCGCAGCCCAACCGCATTGAACTTCATTGCATGCCGGCACTTCGTCCGCTTCGATTACATCCTTCAATGTGTTTTCAAGAATGCGGAGAATGTCTTCATAATCGTCATGGTTGATGACGGACAGGTAATAGCCGGTCTGGCATCCCATTGGCCCGATATCCACAATGTTATCTGAATGGTTGCGGCTGTGTTCTGCCATCATATGCTCAAGGGAATGAAGTCCGGGCATATCCATATGTTCTTTGTTCGGCTGTTTGAAACGGATATCGTATTTGCGGATCGTATCGCCTTTGGCTCCAGTTTTTTCTCCTGCGAGGCGTACATATGGCGCCACTACTTTTGTATGGTCCAAGTTAAAGCTTTCAACATTCATTTTTTTCATCTCAATCGCTCCTTGTTTCTTATTTTTTCGTTGCATCAATCAGAAATACGTAATTGTTCAACTTCGACAATTCTACCGTAAACCCTGCATCTGTAATCAATTTTTCCATGACAGGCACCGTGGTGTAATATTCCCGGTTCAAGTCCTCTACTAGATTAGCATGACCTCTTGCTTGTTCAAATGCAATTATTTCCTTTTTAGCATCTTCTGATTCGAATAGCGTATCTGCGAAAACCACTTTGCCGCCTGCCGGCAATTGCTCCGCATAAATCTGGAATGCCCGTGCTTTTTCGGCATCCGTCAAATGATGGAAGGCGTAAGAGCTGACAAAGCTCTGCGGTGTGACGCCTGCCTCAAATTCCAGAAAATCTCCGTCTGTGACTGTCAGGTCTTTCAGTTTTTCCGCGACCACTTCACGCATCGCCTGATTCGGTTCGATTCCCACCACTTCCAGGCCACGGGCAAGAAGTTTTTCGGTCAGGTTTCCCGTACCGACACCGAATTCCACCACCGGACCAACTGCCGCATCGGCCACTGCCTGCAGAATTTCATTATATTTTACGAATACATCCTTGTATTCCTCATCTTTTCCATTAACTGAATCATCATACGTATGAACCCATTCATCAAAGATTTCTACAAATTCACGTCCCATAAAAATGCCCCTTTATGCTTATATTTAATAAAACCAATAGAGTTACTCGGCTTTATTTATACCATATCAGCAGAGCGGTTTCAACTATATGAGACGGATGGAAGATTCAGCTTATTTCCTGCATAGCGTCAAAAGGAAGCCAGGCAACGTACACCTGGCTTCCTTTTTCGTTTGCCCCATCAATGGGCCATCGCTGCAGATTTCATTTGTATAAAAACAAGCTTTCCTGTTTTCATTTTAAGCTGGCCCAGCTCAAATTTTGAGCACAGGCGGAACTTCTTCTTTTCTGCCGATGAGCGTCACCAGCAGCTTTTCAAATTGCGGCAGGGAGATTTGCACGATCCTCCCGGTCAGCAACGCGACAGCAATGGTACCGACTCCGACCGGTCCACCGAGCAGCCAGCCGAGCAAGGCGACCCCCACTTCGATCCCCGCCCGCACGACGCTGATGCTGAGTCCGGTCTTTTCAACGAGCATCATCATCAGGCTATCCCGCGGCCCCGCTCCGATTTTCGGCGACACGTAGAGACCGACGCCATAACCCGAAACGACGATTCCGGCCGTCAAAATCAGGATTTGCCCGACCAGTGTGTGGATGTCCGGAATCAGGAAGTTGAAAATATCGATGAAGACGCCGATCAGCACCATATTCAGGAAGGTGCCGATCTGCGGAATTCGCCGTGTGAACAAAGCGGTGCTGGCAATCAGCACAAACCCCGCGATGACCGACCAGGTGCCGATCGTCAATCCGAAATTCAGGTACAGCCCGACATGGAGCACATCCCATGGTCCGATGCCCAGTTTGCTGCCTTTGATGGTCATGGTGAAACCAAGAGCGAGCACGATCAATCCGACAATAAAAAACAGCCAACGGTAAAACAACGAACGCTTCATCCAAATCCTTCTTTCTGCTAGTATGATATGAAAAATCCACCCATTCGAAAAGAATGGATGGAGGCCTCATTGACCGGAGGCTGTTAATTCGGCAAACTGGGCATTTGTCACACGGGCCAGTTCGACAGGAGCCAGTTTCAGCTGCATGCCGATTTTGCCGGCGGATATGATCATTTCGGGCAATTGTTCCGCTTCTGCTGAAAGGAATGTCGGAAACGGTTTTTTCATCCCGACAGGTGAACAGCCCCCCCGGATGTAGCCGGTCAATGACAGAATGTCTTTGGACGGTGCCATGTCGATTTTCTTTTCGCCGGCGGCTTTGGCCGCTTTTTTCAAGTCCAGCTCTTCTGCAACCGGAATGACGAACACAAAAGCCTGCTTTGACGCACCGATCGCCACCAATGTCTTGTAGACAAGGTCAGCAGAGGCGCCGATTTTAGCGGCAACAGAAACGCCATCCACTTTGCCGTCATCTGTACTGTAATGAAGCAGTTCGTAAGAGATTTTCTCTTTGTCGAGCATGCGTGCCGCATTGGTTTTTGCAATTTTCTTAGCCATGGCGTTTTCTCCTTATTTGAAAACTCTCTTCGTCACAGCATACCATCTTCACCAACGGGTTTCTATTCAGTTTGGCCCAATAATTTTTTCAATGCATCGGCCATTGCCGTATTTTGCGGCGCTTCATCCTGCTGGTTCAAGTATTTATTGACGTCTTTCTTATTGGCTTTTGACTGGCCGGATTTTTTGCGTTTTTCAAAGGCCGACAGCTTCTCGCGATGTCCGCATTTGCAGACGAAAATCTTGCCGTCGCCTTCGCCCTGCATCTCGAGTTTCTTGTGGCAGTTCGGGCAGCGGGCATTGGTCTGCATTGCCACATTCTTTTTGTAGCCGCAGTCACGGTCCTGGCAGACATTCATCTTGCCGCGCTTGCCGTTGACTTCAAGAAGTGGTTTGCCGCAATCCGGGCACATTTTGCCGGTGATGTTGTCGTGCTTGAATTTCTTGTCGCTCTTCTTGATGTCCGACACCGATTTCTCGGCGAAGACGATCATTTCTTTGATGAATTCTTCTTTTTTCAATTGGCCCTTGGCGATCTTGGTCAATTGCTGTTCCCAGTCGGCTGTCAGTTTCGGTGACTTCAAGTCTTCCGGAACAAGCTCGAGCAGCTGGCGGCCTTTTGACGTGATCGTCAGGTCCTTGCCTTTTTTCTCGATCAGGAAGGTGTTGAACAATTTATCGATGACATCCGCACGCGTCGCAACCGTGCCGAGGCCACCTGTTTCGCCAAGTGTCTGGATCAGTTCTTTCGATTCGCCGCTCATGAACTGCGCCGGGTTTTCCATAGCGCCGAGCAGCGTTCCTTCATTGAAGAAAGCGGGCGGCTTGGTTTTGCCATCAGTCAGGGCGATGCCTTTGATGGCCAGCTTCTGGCCGTTTTCAAACGGCGGCAGCGTCGTATCGTTGTCGTCGCCTTCATCTTTGTAGACGCGTTTCCATCCTTCATTGCGGATCGTATTGCCTTTCGCCTGGAAGGTTTCCCCGCCGGCAGTCAGCTTGACGGTCGTCTGGTCGTACTCATACTGCGGATAAAATACCGCGAGGAAGCGCTTGACGATCATGTCGTATAATTTATGCTCTTTGTCGGACAAGTCATGCAGCGGCGGCGTTTCTTCCGTCGGGATGATGGCATGGTGATCGGAAACTTTGCCATCGTCGATGACGCCTTTTTGCGGCGCCACCGGATTTTTCAGGATCATCGCGGCCAGGCTGCGGTAAGGTCCCATCTGCACCGCCTTGACGCGGTCTTTCAAAGTGTCGCGCATATCGCTCGTCAGATGCTTCGAGTCGGTCCGCGGGTAGGTCACGATTTTGTAGCGCTCGTACAGGTTCTGCAACGTGTTGAGCGTCTCTTTCGCCGACCAGCTATAGCGCTTGTAGGCTTCTTTCTGCAGTTCGGTCAAGTCAAATAAAGGCGGTGCCGGCTGGCGTTTCGGCGTGATTTTGATATCCGTCACCGTGCCTTCATGCGTATTCTGGAGTTTATTGAACAGCTGGTCGACTTTGTCCTTGTCGAAGGATTGCGTCGAGTTGCCGTCCGTCCAGGTGAAGGCGGCCTTGTCGGTAATCGCCTGCATGCCGTAATACGGCTTCGGCTGGAAATTACGGATCTGCTGCTCACGTTCGGCAATCATCGCCAGTGTCGGCGTCTGCACGCGGCCAGTCGACAATTGCGCATTGTATTTGACGGTCAGCGCGCGCGTCGCATTGATGCCGACCACCCAGTCCGCTTCCGCACGCGCGACAGCTGCCGCGTAAAGGTTTTCGTAAGCTTTGCCATCTTTCAGGTTATTGAAGCCGTCTTTGATGGCTTTGTCGGTGACGGACGAAATCCATAACCGCTTCACAGGCTTGCGCGTATTCGTTTTCTCCAGGATCCAGCGCGCCACCAGCTCGCCTTCGCGCCCGGCGTCTGTCGCGATGATGACATCTTTGACATCGCCGCGCTGCAGCTGTGATTTAACCGCATTGAACTGTTTCATCGACTGCTTGATCGGCACCAGCTTGAACGGCTTCGGAATGATCGGCAGCGTGTCCATCTTCCATTCCTTAAAGTCGTTGTCGTACTGCTCCGGCTGGGCATGCGTCACCAAGTGGCCAAGCGCCCACGTGACGATATACTGCTTGCCTTCCAGGTACCCGTTGCCTTTTTGTTCGCATCCGAGAACACGCGCAATATCACGCGCCACGGACGGCTTTTCTGCTAAAACGATTGATTTCATTTGGATTCACCCTCATTTCTGATGTGGTTATTGTAACATTTTCTGATTTTAAAGGAAAAAAATGCGCCAGAATCATATTTTCCGTTCTATGGAATATATTTAAAGTTTTGCGAATCGTATTTCAGAACTTATGGAACGTATTTCACTCCCAATGGATCGTATCCAGTTAAAACTGCATTACCTTGAAAATAAAGTCGGAATATTCTTGATTTCATTAGTCGATAACGCTATATTATTTTAAACTCCCTTGAAAGGAATGATGTGTTTGCAACTGTTTGAACGCCGGCGGCCCAATATCCTTATTTATTTGGAAGCACTGCTGGCCCGCACCCCTTTTCATCATCCAACGTATGCCGATGTAAAAGAAAAAGTGAGGACGTGGACCGCTGGATATGCCGGCGAAAGGTGGTTTGACCGAATCTGGCATGATTATGCAAGCGATGAAGTCTTCAGAGTTATCCCCGACTATGCCATTCCTGCTCATCAAATGGATGCTGTCTGTGTCTTTTCCAAATTCATTGCCATCATAGAGATTAAAAACATCGGTGGAGTTATTGAAATGGACGGAACGACTCGGCAATTCACCCGAACACTACATACAGAAACCATGGGTATGAGAAATCCCGACGATCAGCTTTATCGCCACGAAAAAAAGATCCGGCAGCTGACCAACTATAAGATTCCTGTTATCGGCATTGTTGTATTTACAAATCCCTCAAGCATCCTCAAGCTCGAAGCTGTTGAACGACGAGTTATCCATCTCTCTGGGTTTCCATTTGTATTAGATCAATTGATTGAACAACATGCCACCTACCCGTCATTTGATGTTCCCCAACTATGCGATCTTCTCCTGGCTTACCAATGTCCGCCCACAGCCTATCAGTCCGAACCCATTACTTTCCCATTACAAACCGGTGTTTTTTGTTCCGCATGCTCTTTTTCGAAAATGGTCTATTCCCGCGATTTATGGCGGTGCCTCAATTGCAGCAACCGGCAGCAGGATGCCCATTTATTAGCCCTACAGGATTATCGCTTATTAGTTGCGGACACTATTTCAAATCAGGAATTCCGGAGCTTTACGGAGATGGAGTCAAGGTCGAACGCTGTGAAAATTTTAAAGCGTTGCGGTTTCAAAACTGTTGGCAACTATAAAAGCCTCAGATATATGATTCCTGAGATGGACTTGCGGAATAAAGCCAAATAGGGAGGAAAATCGTATTTCGGGCTCAATGGATCATATATGCGTGGCTGTGGATCGTATCCTATTCCTAACGAGTCGTATTTCCAGGCTTATGGAACGTATTTCATTTCCAGCGGAACACAAACAAAAAAACCTCCCACACAGGGAGGTTTTTCTTATCAATCAATGATTATCCAGCGTTTCCTTCGATAGATGCTTGCTCATCTCGGCGTATTGCACGAAGACACGCGCCAATTCGCGCAGGCGGTTGTGGACGTCTTCGTTGGTGATGGTGTTGGTTTCGTCGAAATGGCTGCTGTGGGTGTAGACGTAGTTCGGCGTCACCAGGCAGCGGAAGTAATCGAGAATCGGCTTGAGCTGGTTTTCAATGACCAGATGATGCTGATACGTGCCGCCGTTCGCCACGATCGATACCGGCTTGTAGCGCATCGTGCGCGGATGCAGCATATCGAAAGTGTTTTTCAAAACACCGGGAATCGACCCCTGGAAAATCGGGGACGCGATGATATAGCCGTCAGCGTCTTCAAAGCGGCGGACGATTTCCTGCATGCTGTCGTTGTATTCGCCGAGTGGGCGGCCATCGACGAATTGATGGTCATAATCGGCCAGCTTTAATATCGTCAATTCCATTTCGGGATTGAATTCTTTGATGTAGATCTCCACCTGCTCCAGGATAGCCCCGGTCTTGCTCCCCAGAATCGTTCCGTCTACTAATAAAACCTTCATAATCCTATGTCCTCCTCAGAATGCGTAAAGTAACTGTCGGTTGTCTGTTTTGAATTCGTATCATTACAATAAAATCCGCAACAATCCGTTTGTTTTCATCATAACAAACCCTGTTTCACAATACGCATCGAAAAGCTTAGAAGGGAATGATTTCATTCTTTAGACTGAGTGGCGAGTTTGAAGCGTTTGTTTTCCAAGCGCTCTTGTGCACGGTCCGACTGGCGGGCCGGTGAAGTGAAGCTGACAACGGTATCTCCAGCTTTCGGCTCAAGCTTATTGTTTTGAGCGAAGAATTCAATTTTTCCTTGTGGCCGCTGGATAAAGAGCGGAATGTTTTCGCCGGTCCATTTGCCTTGGAAATCTTCAAAACTGAACCGCTCCGTCAACTGCGTTTTGCGCATCGTATAACCTTCTTCCGTCTTCATCTCCAATTCGTGGATGTTCCACGTCTCCCCGAACAGGGTCCGTCCGCTCAATGAGGAGTGGAAATCGGCCGGATCTCCTTGGTGAATGGCCGTCTGGTACAGATTTGCCCGGCCCAGTTCCGGTACGAAGTTATTGACGACAAGCGCATTGTAGGAATCGGTTTCAGTGGCGACGATCATTGTCTCATATGGCGTCAATTCCACTTCGTAATCTGTGTGCTCCGATAGGATTTCACCGGCATAAGTCTTCAAGCCAACCTGACGGGCTCCTTGGAGACGGCCCCAGGACGGATCCATGATCAACACGTTTTTATTGAGATTAGCCAGTGCTTCGCCAAGCTTGGTTGCGAATCGGCTGGCACCCACGATGATGATGCCCGGATCGTCGGCTGTCGCCAGGCCAAGCTTTCTTCCCAGCCAGCCGATGGTGAAGCCGTGGACCACAACCGTCGAAAAGACCAGCGCGAATGTCAGGGCGGTCAGCAGTTCTGCATCCGCGAAACCGGCATCGAGCAGAACTCCCGCAAAATAACCGGAAACCGTCAATGCCACAATTCCGCGCGGCGCAATCCAACCGACCAGTGTTTTTTCCTGAAGGGTCAAATCGGTGCCGATCGTCGACAGCCAGATGGACAGTGGACGAACGACGAACAACGTCGCCAAGACGAATGAAATGATTTGCCAATTGAAGATTCCGATCAATACATCAAGACTTAAAGAAGCCGTCAGCATGACAAAAATACTGGAAATCAACAGGACAGAAATATTTTCCTTGAAATGGCGCATGTCGTTGATCGAGGCGATGTTCATATTGGCCATGATCATGCCCATAGCGGTAACTGCCAACAGCCCCGTTTCGTGCATAATCAGATCCGACACGACAAATGTCAGCAGCACCATACCGAATACCATCGGGGCTTTCAGAAATTCCGGGACCTGTCCTTTCTCGAACATCAGCCCCATCAGCCCCCCTGCTCCTGCGCCAAGTGCGGCGGCAAAAAGCGAGGCCAGGAAGAACAGGCCAAAAGCGGCGGCTGTTTCGTCGCCATTAGCGAACAGCACAAACTGGAACGCAAACAAAGCCAGCAGTGCCCCGAAAGGATCTACGATAATGCCTTCCCATTTCAAGATGGCGGCTGGTCGCGATTTCAGCTTTGCCTGCCGAAGCAGCGGCAGAATCACCGTTGGGCCGGTGACGATGAATAGTCCACCGATGACAAAGGCTACCGCCCAGGACAATCCGGCGATATAATGCGCTGCCAGCGACCCGACGATCCAGGCGATAAAAGCACCAAGTGTAACGATCCGTAAAATCGGTTTGCCGAAAGTGCGGATTTCCTTGAAATTCAAGTTCAAGCTGCCTTCAAACAAGATGATGGCGACTGCCAACGAAATAAAGGGATTGAACAGATCTCCGAAACTTTCAGCCGGATGGATCACTTCGAAAATCGGTCCGACAAGGAGACCCGCGATCGACATCAGGACAATGGCAGGAAGCTGAAGACGCCAGGCGACCCATTGGGAGAGCACTCCCAGAAAAATAATTAGCATCAAGTCGAATAATAGGGTATCGATGGCAAGTCACTTCCTTTTGTTCTTTTTTTGGAATTATACAGGTTTTATATAATGAATGAAAATCGTTAAGGATTCAACTTTTGTGTTTTTGTGTTACAATGGTAGAAAAATAAGGATGATTTTGTGAACAAGCAGGAATTGGAATACGCGATTGCTGAGCTGAAGATGGATTATGTGCGCCATCAAGGTGATATCGAGAAGCTGGAAACGACTGGACATGCCGGAATGGTAGAGAAAGCGGAATTGCGTTTGGAAAAAATGGAACTACAACTTGCGGAATTAAACCAAAAACTCGCGGATCTGTAACCGCGATTTTTTTTATGATAATGGAGGAATTTATTAAATGAGTTTATTGACAGTAGAAAATTTAAGCCACACGTTCGGTGACCGGACCCTTTTCAACGATGTATCGTTTCGATTGGTCGAAGGTGAACATGTAGGATTAGTCGGGGCCAATGGCGTCGGGAAATCGACAATGATGAATATTTTAACAGGCAAGATCATCCACGATGACGGGCGCGTTGAATGGCAGCCGCGGACCCATTACGGTTACTTGGACCAGCACACCCAGCTGCAGTCTGGACGCACAATCCGCGAAACCCTTCAGGACGCGTTCCTGCCTCTTTACCAGAAAGAAGCGGAATTGAACGATGTCGCCATGCAAATGGGTGATGCCGATCCTGAACGGCTGGAAGAACTGCTTGAGCAGATGGCGGAAGCACAGGACGCTTTGGACGCTGGCGATTTTTACACATTGGACGGCAAAGTCGAAGAAATTGCACGCGGCTTAGGCCTTGATGCAATCGGGCTTGACCGCAATGTGGAAGCTCTTTCCGGTGGACAGCGCACCAAGCTGCTATTGGCGAAATTGCTTCTTGAAAAGCCGAAAGTATTGCTTTTGGATGAGCCGACCAACTATCTGGACGAAGAGCATATTCAATGGCTCGTCAATTACCTGAAGAACTATCCGCATGCCTTCCTGTTGATTTCTCATGATACGGAATTCATGAGCAGTGTCACAAGCGTCATTTTCCACTTGGAATTTTCACGTCTGACGCGTTATACAGCGACTTACGAAAAATTCATCGAACTTGCTGAGCTGAGCAAGCAACAGCATTTGGACGCTTACGAAAGACAGGAAGACATGATCAAGAAAACCGAAACCTTCATCGCGAAAAACAAAGCACGCGCTTCTACAACCGGCCGTGCCAAGTCACGCCAGAAACAGCTGGACCGCATGGATCGTATCGACAAACCGGAAGTTGCGGCAAATCCGCAATTTGCATTCAAGGAAACACGCAGCCCGAGCCGCTACGTCGTTGAAGCCGAAGCGCTTTCCATCGGCTATGACAAGCCGCTCTTGCCACCATTGACCTTTATGATCGAACGCGGTGAAAAAATTGCCCTTGTCGGTATGAATGGTGTGGGGAAATCGACTTTGCTTAAAACGATGCTCGGCAAAATCAAGCCTTTGGACGGCGATGTGCTTCGCGGTGAATATTTGACTCCGAGTTATTTCGAACAGGAAGTCAAAGCACCGACGCATACACCACTCGATGAAATCTGGGCAGCTTATCCGAGTATGGACCAAGGCCAGGTGCGCGGCGCTCTTGCCCGTACTGGTTTGAAGAACGAACATATTTCGCGTCCAATGACTCAACTGAGCGGTGGCGAACAAGCCAAAGTCCGCCTTTGCAAATTGATGATGGAAGAAAGCAATTGGCTGATTTTCGATGAGCCGACCAACCACTTGGATATCAATGCAAAAGCTGAACTAAAACGGGCGATGCAAGCTTATAAAGGCACCATCGTTCTGGTAAGCCATGAACCTGACTTCTACGAAGGCTTGGCAACAAAAGTCTGGGACGTTGAAGAATGGATTACAGCCGGCAAACCGGTACAATCGTAATAACAAAAAAGCCTCTTCCGGTTTTTCCGGAAGAGGCTTTTTTCAATACGTCGTCAATTTGAACAGTTTTTGGAATCCATAGATGCCGCGTTGCCAAAATGTGAAGTCATCTTGGTATTCTTCAGTATCCAATGTATATAAGGCATCTTCATTGTTCCAGAGCCGATCAAAATAAGTTTCCATATCTCCAGTCAGTTCGCTGTCGTTTGGCGCCACAATCCTGATATTGCTTTCCAGATTATAATCATTGAACGCCCGCTCGGTGTAATTTGTGGACCCGCCCGAAACGATTGTTTCGTCCGATGTTTGGATCATGATGGATTTTGTATGGAATTGTCCGACAACCGCATTATACCAGCGTACCTGCAGACGATCTTCCGTTTCAGCCAACATCTCATGGACCACCGGCCGGTTCGGTAAACCTGTCTTTTCAGTACCAAAAGCATTTTCATTGGCGTCCAGGATCAAGCGGATCTCCACTCCGCGATTGGCTGCGTCCGTCAAAGCCTTGACCACACTGCTTTCAGCGATGTAGAACATCGCCAATTGGATGGTGTCGCCTTCTGCCGTTTTTTCAATATCCGAAAGCAAAGCATCCAACACTTTCCGTTCCGTCAAGTATTGCACTTGATAGTCTCCCTGTTGTTCAGCCACTTCGATTCTGGGCAGCTCCGGCCCACCTGAAAATCGGGATACGGCTTCCTCTGCTTCCAAAATATCATTGACAACCGGTCCGCTGACCTTAAAGGCCATATTGCCATGCAAGCCACTGGCATTATGGGGATTCGCCGAACTGATCAATGCCTCATTTTCCGTAATGACCGTTTTCCGGTGATTGGCTTTAATATTCATCATCTTCAAGTAAGAAGACAAGGTTAAGTCAGGTGCATCACTCGACATCCCGTTCGGTACCCAGCCTTTTCCGCCAGCATCAAACCATTGGAAAATCACCCGGTAAAATCCCGAATACAGTGGCGTAGAATCTCGCAGCTTGTCCAGGTCTGTCGTAATGACTTCGACGCCTTCGTCTTCCAACGTGCCCAAAAATTGATTTTCATAAGATCCGTAGCCAAAGTTCAGCGGATCTGTAATAAAATAGATAGGGAAATCCGGATTTCCTTCTTTTTTGTCGAGTAAATGATCCGTCAAAGTTTCCGATACCGCTGGAAAGTCCGTATCCTGGTCATTGTAATTATCAAAAAGGAAAAGATCCAGGACGATGAATTCTTCCGCCTCATCGATCATGTCATAAATTTCATTGAATATCCGTAATTCGCTTTCAGTTTCCATACCTTCTTTATCTTGCGCGTAAGATAAATCATAAATCATTTCAACCTGTTCAACTGCATGGAGGTCACCTGCGCTTGAAATCCCTTCAGGCAAAGGCTTGAAAGTCTGCCACACGATGACTGCGATATACAGGAATGCCAGAATACCGACGGTGCCCATAACAATCCGCCTTCTTCTGCTCCAATCCTGAAACTTCTTCTTTTTCATGGACTTTCCCCCTCCTGTTTATTATAACCAGTAAGAGAATAAAATCCTTATAATATTTCCCATAAAAAAATCACCGAATTTGTTGGCAGTTTCCGACAATTCCGGTGTTGCAATATACGTTTTTTCAATTTTAAATAGCTACCACATATTCGCGTGTACGATCGTCTTCCATCAGCATGTCTTTCAAGCGCTGCTTACCGCGGAAAAGGCGGGATTTCACTGTTCCAATCGATACTTTCATCGCGTCTGCGATTTCAATCAGCGAATATTGATGGACGTAGAAATAGAGGATCGTCGTGCGGTAAATCGTGTCCAGCTCTGAAATCTTGTGGCGGATCATGACAGATACATCCTGTTTCTCAAGCAATTCAGCTGCACCGGCTGAATCAGAAGGAATCAGATCCAATAACGAAACATCCAAGCCTTCTGGCTGTTGAATCAGGTGTTTGCTGCGCCGTACATTTTTGCGGTAACGATCACGGAACGTATTCATGCAGATTGTCGTCAACCATGCCTTTACATGATCCACTTCAGCAATCGAAGATTCATAGCGTACAACCTTCAGCCAAACTTCCTGCATCAAGTCCTCCGCTTCGGCTTTATTGCGTGTCAGTTTCAAGCATAAATGATAGATGTAGCGATTATATTCTGTGTATAAGGTTTCCATGATCGTGCCCCCGTCCGTTCTGCTTGTCCAGCGGAGCTGTTGTTGCTTCCGCTTTCTCTTATATCCTTATCTTGACGGAAGTTTACCTTTCACTCTATCGCTTCTACTTTCATTTCCCTTACAAAGGTGTAATATAGGGAACTTTTTATAAACCGGGTTTCTCCTCGTTTGAATCCAGCCTGAACGAAAAACCCCCTGTCCGAGGACAGGGGGTTTGAGCTTGTAGACAAAAGAATATTGATGTCATTTAAAGAATGAATATACATTTTATTATGTTTATACCGGATCCTGTGCTTCAGGCGGACGCTTTCCGCGGGCTCGCCGCCTTGCGCTCCGGATCCTTGAGTGAAGGAGTTACCAGGTTTGTTGTGATTATTTTTTCTAAAATTGACTAGCAAGTTTCTCTCTTTAATTGAAGCAATACACCCCCAAGCGGGCTGGCCACGAAGACTCCTGTGGGACAGCGATAGCTGAAGACCCCGCAGGAAAGGCATTGGCCGAAACTTGTGAGGTCAAGCCTTTGCGACGAAGCTAGCGCAGCGATGCAGGAGCATGGGTTTTCCAGTGACGAGGAGGCTGAAGCTGAGCCCACGGAAAGCGGAGTGGCCGGACCGCTTGGGGATTATGCACCCCTATACATTTTGGTCAAACTTTGTCTACAGTCTGAAACCCCCTGTCCGAGGACAGGGGGTTTCTCTATGCTAACACTTCTTCTTTATCTGTTTTTGTAATGGTTAAGCGCACAATACGGTTACGGTCCATTTCGTTGATTTCAACGTGAAGGTTTTCATAGGTGAACTGTTCCCCTTCGTCCGGCACATGCCCCAACTGCTGCATGACAAAACCGGCGATGGTATCGTGGTCATTGGGTACTTCCACTTTGAACATGTCATTGACGTCTTCAATTTCAAGACGGCCATGGCATGACAATAAGGTGTCCGTCATTTCAAAGACCAGTTCATCGTCTTCTTCATCTGTTTCATCTTCGATATCCTGGCCGATCATTTCTTCGATAATGTCTTCGTGCGTGACAATTCCAAGCGTTCCACCGTATTCATCCAAAATAACAGCCATATGCTTTTTCTTCGCCATCATCATCTTAAAGACTTTTTCAACGCTGACCGACTGGACTACAAATAGCGGGTTATCGTCCATCAATTCTTCCAGTGTCAAGTTCGGATTCATTGACCATTCGATCAGTTTCTTCGAATAAAACAAGCCGACGACATTGTCCATGCTTTCTTCATAAACCGGATAGCGTGTGTAGGAGGAATCCAGGATCAAGTCGCGAACTTCTTCATAGGTCGAGCCGATTGCAATGCCCACTGTATCGGTTCGGTGAGTCGACATGACGTCCGATACGTCTTTATGGGGGAAATCCAAAACCCCTTTGATGCGCTCGGATTCACCTTCTTCAAACGTACCTTCCGTCGATGCAATGTCAACCATCGTCCGCAGCTCTTCTTTTGTCATAGTCGCTTCCTTCACCGAACCTTTGGAGATGATGCGGATAAAAATATTCGTGAATTGTGCCAGCAACCAGGTCAATGGCATCAGAATGACGACCAGGAAACTGATGACCGGGAATACAATGTAAGCTACTTTATCAGCAAATGTCGCCGCAATTGTTTTCGGCAGCACTTCTCCGAAGATAATAAGGACAATCGTCAGAATAGCCGTCGCAAGCCCGACTTCCCATCCCCTGGTAATTGCAATAGTGGTCACTAAGGTCGGAAGCATGATGTTGGCGATGTTATTGCCGATTAAAATTGTCGTAATCATTCGGTCCGGCTTCGCAATTAATTTCTGCAGTTTCTGCGCCTTGGCGTCACCCTGCTCTGCGCGAAGATGGACCTTCATCCTATTTACTGCGGTCAATGCCGTTTCGCTTCCGGATAGGAAGAACGACATCACCAAAAAGATACCTAATGCTATAAACAATTTTATTTCCTCCAGTGCCTTAAACACATAATTTTACGAACTCTTTCCGTAGTAAACACTATACCACAGCCAATTTCCACTTGTCGAAAACCAAAACTTGGTATGTTATAATTTTTTCATACTCAAAATACACGAATCGAGGGATCCTGATGAACGCTCAAGCGATAGACCAATACTTCAAAGACAACCGGGAAGCACACCTGGACGAATTAAAAACGTTTTTGCGCATCCCTTCTGTCAGCTCTTTATCCGAACATAAAGCGGATATGCAAAAAGGGGCTGAATGGCTGATCACCGCATTTGAAAGTGCTGGCCTGGAAAACGCAAAAATCGATGAAACCGATGGACATCCGGTTGTTTATGCTGACTGGCTGCATGCAGAAGGCAAACCGACCGTATTGGTTTATGGCCATTACGATGTCCAGCCAGTGGATCCACTGGAGCTGTGGGAATCTCCTCCATTCGAACCGCAAGTGCGCGACAACAAACTGTACGCCCGTGGCGCAAGTGATGACAAAGGCCAGGTATTCATGCACATCAAAGCTGCTGAAGCTCTTCTGAAACTGAATGGCGAATTGCCGGTCAACATCAAATTCATCATCGAGGGCGAAGAAGAGATCGGCAGTCCCAATCTTCCGAAATATGTCGAAGAAAATCAGGAATTATTGAAAGCTGATGTCATCGTCATTTCCGATACCGGCATGCAAGGGCCCGGACGCCCAGCTGTCTGTTACGGATTGCGTGGGCTTGCCGGCATCCAAATCGATGTCAAAGGGCCAAAAGGCGATCTGCATTCCGGACTATACGGCGGCGCAGTCCAAAATCCACTGCATGCCATCGTTGAAATCCTGCAATCGTTCCGTGACCAGGAAGGCTTGATTCAAGTGGACGGTTTTTACGATGACGTACTCGAAGTCTCCGATAAAGAGCGTGAAGAATTTGCAGCGCTTGAATTCGATCTTGAGCATGAGAAAAAAGAGATCGGCATTTTAGAAGACTTCGGCGAAAAAGGCTATTCTTTTGTAGAGCGCACATGGATTCGTCCGACACTCGAAGTCAACGGCATTACCGGCGGCTTTTCGGGTGAAGGCATCAAGACCGTTTTGCCTGCAGAAGCCAGCACGAAAATCACCTGCCGTCTGGTGCCGAATCAGGATCCCGACGATATCGTCGCAAAATTGAAAGCGCATGTGGAATCCCATAAACCTGCAGGCGTCTCAGTTGAGATTTCCGAGTTCGACAAAGGGAAACCTTTCCTCACTCCTTTCGACCATCCTGCGATCCAGGCAGCCGGCCGCTCGTATGAAAAAATCTATGGTGTACCGACTGCATTCACCCGCATGGGTGGCTCCATTCCAATCGTTGCTGCATTCGATGAGATTCTTGGCTTGCCGATCGTCTTGATGGGCTTCGGGCTTGCTTCAGAGAATTTCCATGCACCCAACGAACATTTCCATCTGGAAAACTTCGATAAAGGCCTTCGTGTCATCAGCGATTATCTTTTCGAAACTGCAGAGCTAAACTAAACTTTTCCATCAAGGCCTTCCCGCTCTGCAGGGGAGGCCTTTCTACTCTGCTTTACTATCAAAATTGGAGGCTTCCTCATGATCGCATACTGGCTATTTTCTTATTTTATCGGTAATTTTTTGACAGCCTGGTGGATCGGCAAATGGAAAGGCGTTGATCTGCGGCAGCAGCGCAGCGGCAACCTGGGAGCTCGGAACGCCGGTGCCATCCTTGGAAAATCTGCTTTTATTTTGACTTTTCTTGGTGATGCCGGCAAAGGGGCACTGGTTGTCTGGATCGGCTTCTTTTTCGATTTCCCGATCTGGGAAATCGCTGTTGCGGGTCTCGCTGTCATTCTTGGCCATCTATTCCCGTTTTGGCTCAAATACCGCGGTGGCAAAGGAATTGCCGCTTTCATCGGTGTCACGTTCTGCTTAACGCCGGATTTGTTTTTGGCGATGCTCATTCTCTTCCTGGCATTTTATCCTTGGCTCAAAAGCGCGACACTTTCGATGCTTGCCAGCTTTTCCGGTTTTATCGCAATGGCCCTCATCCTTCAGGTCTGGCTCATTATCTGGCCCTTGATTGCAGCTGTTTTTATTATTGTAATTAAACATAAATCCGATATTATAGAATCGTTCAACAACCGATTCCGCGCTTCTTCTTTGTAAGTAATTCACCTTCGACGGCTATTGCTACCGCAGAAATATTATCCATGTTATAGTTTTTGTATTCTAACTATTCTAAAAAGACGGGGGTTATATCATGAAAAAGCCGATTGCGTGGGTTATGGATACCACAGGATTTGTTACAGAGGAATTCAAGGCCCATCCGGACGTCTACATTGTTCCGTTGAACATTCATTTTGGGACCGAAGAATACATTGATGATGGGGTGCATCTGACGAATGACGAACTTTATCGACGGATAAAGGAGGCATCCGAATTCCCCAAAACCTCCCAACCATCCGCCGGTAAATTTGCCGAACTTTACGACAAACTCAAAGAAGAATATGAATGCGCAATTGCCGTCCACGCTTCTGCAAAGCTCAGCGGAACGATTGCCTCTTCTACTGCCGGCGCTGAAATGAGCGAGTTTAAGGTCTATGCAATCGACTCACTCGCGCTATCCTATGGCTTGTCAGGATTGATCGAGCGTGGCCTCAAACTTCAGGAGCAGGGACTTGAAGCTGAAGAAATCGCGCAACGCCTGGAAAAGGAAACTGCAAATTTCCGCAACTACATTTTGATCGGCAATCTGACACAGTTATACAAAGGCGGCCGAATGAGCGGTGCCCAGTATTATTTGGGAAGCCTGCTGCAGATTAAACCGATTGTTCAGCTTACTTCTGAAGGTGAACTCCAGCCGATCGACAAAGTCCGATCCCACAAAAAAGCAATTCAATATTTGATCAATCATGCGAAAAAAGATTACGAGGAGTTTGGCATCCGACACTTCCAGATCATGCATGGCCATGTGATGAAAGAAGCCGAAAGCCTAAAACAAGAAGTGTTGAAAGAGATGCCGGATGCTGAAATTCTAATCGGAGACTTGAGTTCATCACTTGCTGTCCATGCAGGAGAAGGAACACTTGCCTTCCAGTGGAGACGGGACGCTTTGTAAAAGAAAACTGCGACTAATGACATATACGTTATTTTTATTTTTCAGACTTTTCGGCTGAACCGGCCCTCCCTAAACGGATATTCCTCTTTTGTTCTGCTACAATAAGAGTAGAAGAATGATGGTGAGGTGGATTTAATGCAACATGTGGAACGAGAGCTTACTGAATTTGTAAAACTTTGTGATGCAAGAGGCCAATTAAATCCAAAAGCCATTGGGTATGCCAAACAGCCATTGGTGGAAAGCAATTTACGCGGCAATTTTATGCGGAAGAAAAAGTGGAATTATTGGTGTGTGTTCGGAGATGAAATCCTGTTTTCGGCTACGATTTCCCATCTGGATTATGCAACTGTCTGCTTCGTGTACTTCCTTAATTACGAAACGCAGCGGTTTTATGAAAAAACGATTGTAGTTCCTTTCACGCGACATGTAAAACTATCTGAAAACGCATTGGATCCTTGCTATTTCCGCAGTGAAACCATGACAATCGAATCAGTATATAGTCAGGACGCTACACATTTAACAGTCAGCGTCAAAGAATTTGATGGAGAAGATCTGGAAGCGCTTTTAGTCATTTCCCATCCCGAAGATTATGAATCCTTAAACGTCGTGGTCCCTTGGAATCGCCAAACTTTCCAATTCACCGGCAAACATACATCCCTGCCGGTCAGTGGGATGGTGAAAATCGGCAGCCAACAGTTTGAATTTGAAAAACTCGATAGCTTTGCCGTATTGGATTACGGCCGCGGCGTCTGGCCGCGGGAATCCGTTTGGAACTGGGGAATGGCATCCCAACGCTCGCTCGGAAAAGTGATCGGCCTGAATTTAGGCGGTAAATGGACCGATGGCACAGGAATGACCGAGAACGCTTTTTTCGTAAATGGCAAAATGACGAAAATCCATGAGGATGTTTTGTTCCATTACGATAAGGAAGATTATAAGAAGCCGTGGCTGATCCACAGCAAATTTTCCGATGATGTCAGACTGACGTTCTCCCCATTTTTTGAACGTGTTTCCAAAACCGATGTGCGTCTCGTCAAATCGGAAGTCCATCAATGTTTCGGCTATTATAATGGTTATGTCCGTTATCCCGATGGCAAAAAACTGAAGATCACCCAGCTTCTCGGTTCCATCGAGGAGCATTACGCCAAATGGTAAACCAAAAAGACGAATCGGAGAAATCCGATTCGTCTTTTTTAAGGAAAAAATATAAACTATACAAGTGGTGGAGCAATTTCATCAAAATATAATTACGTAGTTTAACTATCAGCTGAAATGTGCCAGCATCTTTTCGGGGTAATCCGTAAAGATGCCGTGGACTCCGATTTTTTGCAGTTCTTCTGCGTAAGTCTGGTCATTGACTGTATAGACATAGACTATGGCACCCTTGCGCAAAGCGTCTGTAGTCATTCTTCTGAACGCCGATGGCAAGGAAACATGGATTCGCTTCGTCCCAACAATACGGGCATAGTCGTAGACATCCACCAGGACTGCAAAGGTCAGGATGGCGCTTTCCACTTGTTTTCCCAGGACAATGGATTGAACGTCTTCGTGGTTAAAAGAAGAGATCAGCACACGATCCGTAAATCCGCGCTTTGCAGCCAGATCGACCACTTTATCGGCTAATCCATCGTACGGGAAGACATCTGTCTTCAATTCGATATTCAGCCGATGGTTGGTTTCTTCAAAAATATCGAATACTTCGTCCAAGGTCGGAATTTTTTCATCGTTCCATTCTTCGGAATACCAGGAACCGCAATCCAGCTCCCTCAGTTCTTTTAAAGTCATTTCTTTTACATAACCTTTGCCATTTGTCGTGCGGTTAACTTTTTCATCGTGAATGACAACGATTTCGCCGTCTTTGGTTAAATGCACATCAAGCTCGACACCCGTAATCGGCAATTCAGCCGCTGCACGAAAGGCTACTAATGTGTTTTCCGGATAATTCCCTGAGCAACCTCTATGCGCGTAAATCTTCACAAAACCCCTCCTAAATATCTGTCCGTATTTCCCATAATTCCGGGAAGAAATATTGATCAAGAACTTTCTTCAAATAGTTGACTCCTGATGAGCCGCCAGTTCCTTGCTTAAATCCAATCACGCGCTCCACTGTCTTCATATGACGGAATCGCCATTGCTGCAGCCAATCTTCAATATCCACTAATTTCTCTGCCAATTGGTACAACTCCCAATAGGTATCCACATCGCGATAGATGGTTTTCCATGCTTCGCGCACACTTTCGTTGGATTCGTAGACCATGCTGACGTCCCGTTCCAGTATTTCCTGATCGATGGCAAATCCGCTTCTGGCCAGTTTTTGGATCGCTGCATCATAAAGGCCCGGCGCATTGAATGCCTTTTCAAGTTCCACATGAAGCGGCGCATCTTTTTCATAGATCTTCAGCACATGTTTAGTTTTGTAGCCAAGGGCAAATTCAATCATTCGATACTGATAAGACTGAAATCCACTGGCATTCCCCAAATCATCGCGGAACTCCATGTATTCAGCAGGCGTCAGCGTCGACAGCACATCCCAGCCTTGGATAATTTGCGATTGGATGCGTGACACCCGTGCTAATTGCTTGAAGGCCGGCTGCAGATCGTCGTTATTGACATTGTCGATGGCCGCCTGCAGTTCATGCAAAATCAGCTTCATCCATAGCTCTGAAACCTGGTGGATGATGATGAATAAGGTCTCATCATGATGTCCACTGACCCCTTCCTGGGCTGTCAACAGCTTGTCCAAGTGCAAGTATTCCCCATAAGTCATGCTTTCCTTGAAATCTGTGCGGATGTTCTTTTCGGCTGCTGCGGCGATATTCTGTCCATTTTCGTAGTTGTTCATCAAAGTTGCTCCGTTCAATCTCGGCTTGTTCTCTGCTGGGCTCAGTTGGTGCCTTTTCTATAAGCTATTGATTAATTCCAGAAAATTCGGGAATGTGCATAGTAATAAGTATAAGCTAAGGGAAAGGATGAAATCAGATGATCTTCAATAAAAGAAATATAATGGCGCCTCTGCTGTTTTCTTCTGCTTTGCTGTTAGCCGCCTGTGGTGATGACGAGCAAGTAACGGAACCTGTGGACAACGAAAGCCAAGAACAGCCTGCCGATCCTGGAGGCACGGAAAATGCCTCTCCTGAAGGCGGATTGGACCAGGACAGCATCGGTGGCGAAACATTCGGTTTCACCGAGCTCGACATCAATGTCGACTACCCTGATATGGATGATATGATCGAAATCAGCTATGAGGAGGACCGCGATAAAGTTGAAGCTGAATTTAAAAACCAGATGACGGAAACGGATTTATCTGGAAATGATGCCATGGATGAAATTGAACCCGGACTCAGCCAATTGGAGCTGACAACGGATACTTCCGATGACGAAGTCATCACACAAGTCATTGACGCTTTTGGGATTGAGGACGGATTTACTGAAATTGAAATCGAAGTCACATATCCTGACGGCACAGATAAAGAATACAGACAAACCAGCAATTGATTCAGTCTCTGGATAAACTTTAAGCTTGTGTTGCATCAAAACCCATTCGCTTACCCGCCTTACCTGAGCCGGGAACCTGCGGATGGTTTTTTGTTATACGGTTTTACGCTTCCAATAAGAAATGGTTTGTATCCGCATGAATCCTGATTTTTCGTAGACATGTAATGCTTCATTATCCGTTTCGACATCCAACAGGACTTTCGTCAACCCCCGCTCGGAAGCAAGCACCCGGCACCATTTCAAAAACGCTTTGCCATAGCCCCTGCCTTGGTGAACAGGATGCACAGCAAAAGCCGTCACCCACAATGCCCCTTCTTCAGTCAGCAGCGTGGCAGTGGCAACCAGCTGGTTTTCTTTCTTAAGCAGCCAAATCTCCCTTTCCAGATCCACCAAATTATGCTCCAGAATCGGCAGGATCGTATCATCAAATGCCGCCGTCAGCAACTCGGCCAGCGCTTCATCTTCCCCTTCGTAAGGAACAATTGCCAGTCCTTCAGGCAAAGGATTTCCGGATAATGGTTCTGCAGAAAGAAGGATTTCATTGAAGTCTGGACCGTAGCCGATCTTTTCCATGAATGCAGCAATTTCGGTGTCGTCTGCAAAAGCCGCCAACTCGCTTTCAGCCTGGCGCTGCGACAAGGCGTGGGATACACCATCTGCCAAAGCCGTCCCAAGCGAAATTCTGCGGTAATCCGGATGGACAAACAGTGACCACTCGTAATGATGCAGCCCGACCATATCCGCCGCTGCGGCAAAGCCGATCAGTTCTTCCTGATCCGTGTAGGCAATCACAGCAAAGCCTCTTGCCTCCGCTGCTCTCCATAGGGATGGATGAAGGACCATTCTTTGCTGTTCCGGCAGTTCTTCCAGCAATTGTGCCATGTCCCTCGCTGTTTGTTCATCTACCGGAAATGAAACGATTGATAACGATAAATCCATTGGGATGCCTCCTCAGCTTATGCGTTAACATTCAATGGCATTGAACTTCCGATTGAATGAAATGCCTCTTTGTTTTTATCGTATCATATAGCCTCTGGAATGTAAGGAATGCTGCGAAAAAAGCCAAGTCCATTTAGCTGGACTTGGCTCTTCTTTATAATTGTGCGTCAGCCAGCATATTGGCGTAAATGCCGCCTTTGTCCAATAATTGCTGCTGTGTGCCTGATTCCACCAGTTCTCCCATCTCCATAACCAGAACCAAATCGGCTTTTCGCACCGTATTCAATCGATGGGCGATGACAAAGCTGGTACGCCCAGCCATAAGCCGCTCCAATGCTTCCTGTATCTTCAATTCGGTGACGGTATCGATGCTGCTCGTCGCTTCATCCAGCAACAGGATGACCGGATCGGCAATCAAGGCGCGGGCAATCGACAGCAATTGCTTCTGGCCCTGGCTGATCATTGAACCGTCTCCAGTCAAGATCGTGTCATAGCCATTCGGCAGCTTTTCGATAAAGTCATGTGCGTTTGCACCTTTTGCCGCCTCCACCACCTCTTTATCCGTAGCGTCCAATTTGCCGTAGCGGATGTTGTCACTGACGGTCGCTTCGAAGAGAAAAGGGTCCTGCAGCACGAAAGCGATTTGCTTGCGCAATGTTTCACGTGGCATGTCAGCAATCGGCGTGCCGTCCAACCGGATTTTTCCTTCATTGGCATCATAAAAGCGCGCCAATAACTGCATAATTGTTGTTTTCCCTGCACCGGTTGCCCCGACAAGCGCCGCGGTTTGGCCAATGCCGACGGTGAAGCTGACATCACGGATGGTCCAGTCTTCTTCTGTTCCTTCGTATTTAAAGGACACACGGTCGAAGATCACTTCGCCTTCCAATTTCTTTTCGACATTGAAGACCTGGTCATCCTTTTCTTCCGTCTCATCCATGATGGAGAAAACCCGTTCAGCGCCGGCGATTGCCGACAGGACGGTATTGAACTGGTTAGCCAGGTCGTTCAACGGACGTGTAAATTGCCGTGAGTACTCCGTAAAAATCACGATGACACCGATCGATACAGAACCATTGAGCGCCAGGATCCCCCCAACACCGGCCACAATCGCAAAACTGCCGTTGTTGAGGAAGTTCATCACTTTTGGAATGAACCCGGCATAGGTCCATGCCCAGAATCCTGCACGCCGGAGCCGCTCACTTTTCTCCCGGAACTCTTCCATCACACGCGGTTCCTGAGAAAAGGCTTTGATGATTTTTTGTCCGGAAATCGTTTCTTCAATCATTCCGTTCAATTCCCCGATCGCTTTCTGCTGCTCTTTATAGAGGCGGCCTGTGCGCTTGGTGATCCATTGAATGGAAATGTACATGAGCGGAATGATGATCAGCGTCAATAACGTCAATAACGGGCTAAGCGTCAGCATGACGATTGCCGTACCGGTCAAGGTCAAAATGCTTGAAAACACTTGGATGAAGGACGTGTTCAATGTCGAAGAAACATTTTCGATATCATTCGTCATCCGGCTCATCAATTCTCCATGCTGGCGCTTGTCAAAGAAAGTGACAGGCAAGCGCTGGAGGTGTGAAAAGAGCCGCGTCCGCATGCGGAAAATCACCTGCTGGGCAATCCCCACCATCCAAAAGTTCTGCAGGTACAGAGAAACGGAATGGCCGATATATACGACAATCAACCACAGCACCACAATTCCCATCCCATTGAAACTTTGCGGAACAATGTATTCATCGATGATGAAGCCGATTAAATACGGACCAAGCAGGGCCAAAGCCGAGCTGACGAAAACAAGCGCCAATACCACGATCAGCAGGAAGCGCTGCTCATCCACCAGTCTCCAGATTTTCAGCAGCGTCGATTTCCAATTTTCCGCACGCTCTGTTTTCTTGTCGTCTTTCTTTTTCTTCAAGTCTTCCTTGGTAAGGATCGGTTCATGGCCGAAAGGACGGCGAATCGCATCAAACATATTCATCAACCTCCTCTTCCTGCTGGGACATTGCAATCTGGCGATACAGTTCGGAGCTCTTCATCAGCTCTTCATGCGTCCCATAAGCTGAAATCATGCCATCTTCCAACAGCAAAATACGGTCGGCTCTCATCGCCGTCCTGATTTTTTGCGTGACCATCAGCATTGTCGCTTCTTCCCGGTCCAGCTCTTCCCACAACGCCGCCTCGGTTTTGACATCCAACGCACTGGTGCTGTCATCCAAAATTAAAATCGAAGGCTTGCGCACCAAGGCGCGCGCAATGGACAGTCGCTGTTTTTGGCCCCCGGATAAATTGACGCCTTTTTGTCCGACGCGGGTAAAATACCCTTTCGGAAAACGTTCCACCGTTTCATGGATCTGGGCCTTGATGGCTGCATCAGCCAGTTCCTCCTGCACCACTTCATCTTTGCCCCAGGAAAGATTATTGGAGATAGTTCCTGTAAACAGAAGCGATTGCTGGGGCACGATGCCAATCGTTTTGCGCAATGCCCGCAGCGACCATTTCGTGACATCACGGCCATGCACCGACACCGTTCCCTCAGTTCCATCATAAAACCGTGGAATCAGCTGCAGCAAAGAGGATTTCCCCGATCCTGTCGCTCCCATGATCGCCAGTTTTTCATTGGCTTTCAAATGGAAAGAGATATTTTTCAGCACAGGCCGGGTAGTTTCCGGATAGGTGAACGAAACGTTATCGAAACGGATTTCACCACGGTGGATGGCTTCACTTTCTCCAACTTCCTCTTTTTCACGGATATCCTCCGCCAGCAGCACTTCTTCAAGCCGCTCGGAAGAAGCTTTCGCACGGGCAAAAATCATGATGATGAAGGAAAACATGGAGAAAGCACCTGTCATCCGCATCGCATAATTGACGATGGCCACCAGTTCACCGATCTGTGCTCCGCCGCTCCGAATTTCAAATGCCCCGAACCATAAAACAGCAAGCAAGGAAAGGTTCATACCGAACAATAAAATCGGCAGGATGATTTCCATGATCCTGAAAGCTTTTACAGTATCTATTTTTAGAGAGCCTGCCACTTCTGCAAAGCGATTGGTTTCGTATTTCCCACGAAGGTAGGCTTTGATCAGACGCACAGCCTGCAGATTCTCCTGAACGATCCGGTTGACCCGATCCAGCCGTTTTTGGACAAAACCAAAATAGCTGACTCCTTTTTTGACCATGACATACAGAAAAATAAGCAGAAATGGAAAAACAATCACCAAATAGAAAGCCAGTTTAGGATTGACGACAAATGCCATGATCATACTTCCCACCACAAGCAAAGGAGCACGCAGCATAATCCGCAAGCCCATATACAGAACCTGCTGGACCAGCGTTACATCGCTCGTCAACCGTGTGATCAAACCGGAAGCCGGAAATTTATTGAACATGGCCAATGAAAATGATTGGATGCGTCCGTAGACGGCCTGCCGAAGATCAAATGAAAAGCTTTGCGAAGCATGCGCCGCAAAATAAGAATTGACGATTCCGGAAACAAAAGCGATGACGGATAAGGCCATCAACACGATTCCCAACTGGATGATGACGTCCTGATCCCTTGCCACAATTCCTTCATCAATGATGCTGGCAATGACAAGCGGCTGCATCAATTCAACCGTCAGTTCCAGAAGCATTAAAATCAGTGCAATCACAATATAAAATTTATATGGTTTGGCATATGAAAAAACTGTTTTCATGGACGTGCCTCCTAAACGTTTCGATACTCGAACCTTTGTACTGAATAGTATGCCATAATTTTCAGATATCGAATAGAGATTTCTATTTTGGCACGTAAAAGCGATGCCGTTTTAAGCGGCATCGCTGACATTAAAATTATATAGGCAGCAATCAGCAAAACTAGTTTTGCTCAGAGTGTAGACAAAGCCTGACCAAAATGTATAGCAGTGCATAATCCCCAACCGGTCCGGCCACTTCGCTTTCCGTGGGCTCAGCTTCAGCCTCCTCGTCACTGCGTTCCTGCGGGGTCTTCAGCTTTCGCTGTCCCACAGGAGTCTTCGTGGCCAGCCCGGTTGGGGCATGTTGCTTCAATCAAAGAGAGAAGCTTGCTCGTCTGTTCTAGAAAGAATAGTCCCAACAAATCTAGAAAACCCTTCACTCAAGGATCCGGAGCGCCAGGCGGCGACTCCTGCGGGGACAGCGAAGTGCCGAAATCCACTCGGGCGCCAGTCCGAGTTAGTTCGGCGCGAGCCCGTGGAAAGCGTCCGCCTGAAGCGCAGGATCCGGTTTAAACAGGATGAAATGTGTATTCATGCTTTAAATGACAGCAATATTCTTTTGTCTACAAGCTCAGCAAAACTAGTTTTGCTTTATCTATGTTTATTCAGAAGACTGCGGCTCCTGAGTCCGCCCTTTTTTCTTTTTCGTACTTCCTGCAAGCGACAGCCACGTGACGAACACCAGCATCAACAGCGCGCCGAGCATTTGAACCGGCGACAGGACCTGGCCGAACCAGAACATGGAAATGACCATTGCCGTTAAAGGCTCAAGTGATGACAAGATACTGGTTTCAACTGCCGTGATATAACGCATGCTGCTGAGGAACAGGACGAAAGCTGCTGTTCCGATGAAGATGATCGCGATGATTGCCCCAATAACAGGCGGCTCGGTTAAAATCGGCCATTCATCTGACAGGAAAACCGGGTTTACCAGCCCCAGGAAAACCCCGCCAAAAAGCATCGACCATCCCACAACAACCAAAACTCCCCATTCCTGCATGAGCCGCGCTGGATACAGCGTATAGAAGGTGAAAGCCAATCCCACGAGGATGCCCCAGAAAAAAGCTTCTCCACTGATGATCAGTTGATCCGGCCTGCCATTGGTCAGCAATAGAAATAACCCGGCTAAAGTGCCGACCATTCCGATGATCTGGTAGCTGGGCGGCATTTTTTTATGGGTCATGGAAACAAACAGAATGACATAAACAGGAGCCAAGAACTGCATCAATGTCGCCACTACTGCGTTGCTTGCTTCAATGGCCGCGACAAAGCTGTACTGGACACCAAGCATTCCCAATATCGAGAATATCAGCAAGGGCCGAACCCAATACTTATTGCGAAAAATTGCTGTAATTCGGACGCCTTTCAGTTTCAGGAACAGAAGCAACAAAAGACCCGCTACGGTCAAACGAATGGTTAAAAGAAACGGTACAGAGATACCGTAAACTTCCATTGTCCATTCCATCAAAGGACCTGTAGCTCCCCACAGTATGGCCCCGATCAATATCATGGAAATCCCTTTTAAACGTTCCATTTCCCCACTCCTTTCCATAGAAAAACCAATCCCGGAAGATTGGCTGTAAATTAATTAAAATGAAAGACTCAACATCAATCCTGCATAAAAACAGATAATGAATCCAATACCGAACAACAACGACAGCCAGGCATTCAACTGACGGGAAAAGCCCAATAGCATCAATGCCAGTAAGAGCAAGCTCAGCCCCATCAGCAGCGAGCCATTCAACGTCAAATCCAGTCCAGCTGTAAGCGGGATGTATAATGGACCAGCCAATTGTTCAATAAACCATCCACCGCCTTCGATACGCAAGGTATCATTAACATCATGAGGCGGTGCCTGCTTGCTCATAAAAGCAGTAAAGACAAAGACGACAAGCAACAAAACGCTTTCAAGCTTCAACCAAGACTGCTGAAACACTTTCTGTTTGTTGAGAAATCCATTGATTAATGCTGCCAGCAGCACCGGAATGATGCTTATATGTTTCAACAGCAGCAATTGCCCATAAGGCAAAGCCCAAGAGTTTGCATAATCGGATGGTGCCACGAAAAAGAACATGATGACGATTCCGCTGGCAATAACCGCAGCTACACAGAAAAAGGCAAAAGGCGTAAACCAGGCCAGAAAACTGCGCCAGTTCGCTCCATCTTTTGTAAACCAAGCCACATGGAGCAAAACTCCAGCCCACATCGACAGAAAGAGAATATGAATTGATTGAAGCGCAAATCCAGTCCAAAGGTCAAGCGTCGAAATATGGCTATAGAAACCGACTGTCAAAATAAGCAGGAACAAATACAATCCCTGGATATGCCGACTGCCGCCAAAATAGATGGTGAGAGACAGGATGATACTGAGCAGCAAAGTGATCAACCATCCCTGTCCAATCCGAAACCCGGTAATGGCATTCAGCCAAGCTTCTCCCCAGCCTTGGCTGCCCTGCAGAAAGACCACGAGTTCATAAACCGGGAAAAATGACAGCAGAACGATGCCTGTGGCACTGAGCAGGAGCAGAATTTTAGATTCAGCAAGCGGTGGTTTTCGGTCTTCCGGTACAAATTGCAGCACGATATACCCAGCAAGATACGAAAAAGCGATATACAGCAAGACATCGGCAAATGCGGTGAAAAACGTCATTCTTTCTTCAACAGCAATTTATAGATTCCATAGATGACCAAAACAGCAGCAAGGATAAGCAAGACGGTCACCATCAAATTACCGCCAGACTCACCTTCAGCAGACTCAACGACTGGGTTTGCCAGCTCTTCCGCTACCTCAGTCTCGACTGGCGAAGTTTCCACTTCTTCCTCAGCTTCAATAGAGACACCGAATGCTACTTCTCCTTCAATCGGATGTCCGTCTTCTCCGATAATATTCCATAGAATACGATACGATCCATTCGGTAAGGTTTCCTTAAAATCCCCCACCATCGTGTCCTCTGCAATAGCAATATTGGCGAATTCGAAAGACTCACTTTCTCCTTCAATTGTCATTGTGCTGCCTTCTTCGATTTTCGTACCGAAAACCAGTTGCACTTCCTCTAAAGCTTCAGCTACATTTTCGCCTTCAGCGGGCGTTGAGGACAATAAAGTTGTATGCGCTTGAACCGAAAAAGGTATACTAATAATTAGGAATAATAATACAAAAAGTTTCTTAAACATTTTCTTACCTCTATTTTCATATGATTTATGCCTATTCTCTCACGATTACCAGCGAAAGGATAGTGAAAAATCCGTGAATTTCCTGTAGAGATTATTTTGAAAAGGATGACGATAGACCTTTTCTTCTTTATAATGAAAATAACTACGGTTAAGGAGCGTTAATGAATGAGTGAATTGCAAGGAAAACTGGCTGATACCCTCGTTTTTAATCATATCCCTTTCCCCATCATCATAATCGATAAAAACGGCTTGATTGTCTGGTGCAACCAGCATGCCGAGCGCGTTTTCCAAATAGAATCCGAAGCAGTCAAAGGACAGCTTTCTCCTTATATGAATCCCGAAAAAGCTGCATTAAGCAAACATCCATGGGATAAATTACTACATACTGAGGAACCGGTAAGATTTGAAGATGTGGAAATAGAATTGAGCGAGGGCATAAAAGCGTATACAACAGTAGTAGCCAAATCCTATACATCCGACAACGAACAGTTCGTCATGACCATCTATGAACTCGATGAAGCGGATGAAGACGGCTCTGCCCCTAAAGAATTAAATCAATTACGAAATGGTTTGGACGACTCGTTCATGCTGCTGTATTTTGATGAAGAATTTTTGATCACATATGCAAATCCATTGTTCCTGAAATTGAGCAAATGGACTCCGAAACGAATCTTAGGCAAGCCTGTATGGCATATGTTTGGAGACGGTGAAGAAGAAGTCCAATTCGTCGATTCCATTCTTTCTACGTTAAGAGAAGGGAATGTCTGGAACGGCGAAGCGAAAAAGGTGAAAAAAGATGGTGAAGTTTATTGGGTTGATTTGACAGCAATTCCGATGCAACTTTCGAGTGAAGACACGTATTATATTTTCCTGGAAAAAGACATTACAGCAAATAAGAAAGCCCAACAGCATCTCGAAGAAATCGCTTTTATCGATCCTGTGACTGGATTGGAAAATCGTCATCGGCTTGAGCAAGTAGTCAATGAATACATAGAAGAAGGTCGGCATTTCTCCTTTATTTTTCTGGATATTGACCGTTTCTATACGCTGCGCGATGTTTCCGATACAGACACGGAAAACGAATTGCTCACCGAATTCACCAAGCGCCTGCGGATGTACTTTTCCGATTCCATCATCACACGTGCCGGTCTGCATGAGTTTGCTTTAGTAACCCCTTTAAGCAATTGGTTTATCGAAGGATTTCTCCATTATCTTCAGCAACATCCGATTTACCTGAAGGGTACGGCGGTGCCGATGACCATCAGCGGCGCCATTACAAAATACCCCGAAGATCAGCAGAGCTTCATGCATTTGATCAAAGCTTCCTATGCAACAATCAAAAAAGTGAAAGATCGCGGGGGCAGTGCTATTGCCGCGTTGACATCCGATGACCATGAACGGTTGAATCGTAAAGCGCTTATCGAAAAACGGCTCATCTACGCATTGGACCGTAAGAATTTGCAGCTTTTGTACCAGCCACAGGTCAATTTGAAGAACGGTAAAGTGGAGCGCGTCGAAGCATTGGTGCGTTGGACCGATTCAGAAATCGGTGTCGTCACGCCGGATGAGCTCATCCCGATTGCAGAAGAAAATGGCTTGATCAATGAAATCGGTAGCTTCGTTATTGAAACAGCGTGCAAACAATTAAAAGACTGGAAATCCAAAGACATCGATCTGCAGATCAGCATCAACTCATCCATCCGTGAATTCAGGGACAAGGATATGGCGAAGATGCTGCTTGAACAATTGAAGGTCAATAATTGCCAAGCCAGTTCATTGATGATCGAAATCACTGAGAAATTCGCTCTCGAAGCCGAAGCAGAACGTTCGATTATGGCACAAATGAAAACTCTTCACCAAGCAGGCATAAGTTTTGCATTAGATGACTTTGGGACTGGCTACGCTTCGTTCCGCTATATGCTTATGTTGCCAATATCTTCATTAAAAATAGATCAAATGATCATACAGTCGATTACTAAACAAGAAAAAATACAAAAATTGATCAATGGCATGATCCAGTTCGGAAAATCTCTCGACTTCCAAGTAACAGCAGAAGGCGTTGAGACAAACGAACAATTTGAACTCCTGCGTGCCATGGGCTGCGACAGCCTCCAAGGCTACATCATCGGCCACCCGATGAGTGCCGCAGATTTGGAGAAATGGTTGGGGTAGACAGAAAAACGGAAGCAGCCGTTAAGCCCCGACAAGCGCTGGAAGCCTTACCGGTAATGGCGTTCTTTGCCATTGCGGGTAAGGCTGAAGCGACTCGAGGGGCTGGCTGCTGGAGCTGGACAAAGAAAAGCGGAAACGGCCGTTCAGCTCCGACAGGCATAAGACGGTCTGGCGAAGCAGCATTTTTTCAGCTGCACAGCCAGAGTGGCTTATGTCCCGAGGAGTTGGCCGTTGGAGCTGGACAACACGAAAAGCGAAAGTGACCGTGTAGATTCGACGGGCATAAGACGCGATGGCGAAGCGGCGTTCTTTGCCGCACAGCCAGCGTGGCTTATGACCCTAGAATCTGGGCACTGCAGCTGGACAACAAGAAAAGCCCACCCCAACCAACATATTCCCAAAACATAAAAATGGGTCTGACAAACAAGAATTATTCTTGTGTCAGGCCCATTTTTCTTTGTATTCTTCTAGCCTGCCGCTTAAAGTACAGCTGCATCAGCACTTCAGCAAAAACCAGCCCCATCGCAACAGCTCCGGAAATCATCAATGCTTCGGAAGCAAAAGCGATAGCTTCCAAGTGATTGTTTTCAACGATGTTTCTCATAGCGTTGTACGCCTTGCTTCCCGGCACTAATGGAATAATTCCAGCGATACTGAAAATAATCATCGGCATCCGGAATTTTTTAGCCAGCAAATGTGCCACAATCGAAACAGCAAATGCGCCGGCAAAAGAAGCCTGAACCGAGTCATCAAAAGCCAGAAAGAATGCGCGGTAGATGAGCCAGCCGCTCATCCCGACCAACCCACAGCTGACCAGGGTCCGGCGCGGGGCGTTGAAGATGACACCGAACGCGCCTGCTGCCAAAAAACTGAGAAATGCTTCCAATGGCCAGTTCATTTGATTACCCCCTTAAAATGATAGTACTACTGCGATTCCAGCACCGATAGCAAATGCCGTCAAAAAAGCCTCCGCTCCCTTGGATAATCCTGATACGAAATAACCTGCCATTAAATCACGTACCGCATTGGTAATCAGCAATCCCGGAACCAGCGGCATGATGGAACCGATGATCAGCGTATCCAAATTTGTCGCGATTCCGGTATAAACAGCGATGGATGCGAGTATTCCGATGACAAAAGCACCAATGAATTCAGCAAATATTTTTACCCGTGTCTCGATCAGTATGGTTTCTACTATAATGAACCCGATTCCACCGATTACAAAAGGAAAAGGAATATTGGACCAACTGCCACCCAATAAAATAAAAAAGCAGGCACTCGCCACCGAAGCAGCCAGCGTCTGCACCCATACACTGGTTCGGTAATTGGTTTGGTCAATGATCATCATTTCATCATAAGCCTGTTGCAATGTATATTCGCCGGATACCAGTTTGCGTGAAACCGAGTTGATAAGCGCCACCCGTTCCAAGTCGGTACTCCGGTTATTGATGCGGACAAATCGTGTAGCAAGCTCTTCACTTGGCGAAAACATGATGCCTGTGGGTGTTACGAAGCAATGGGAATTCACCATATTTTGTGATACCGCCATCCGGATCATCGTATCCTCAACACGATAAGTTTCAGCTCCACTTTCCATCATGATTCTGCCAGCCAGCAAAAAACAATCCAACGCGAGTTCACGCCTAGTCTCTCCTATTTGCGCCACATGCGTCTCTCCTCTCGCTGTCGGTTTCTGTACTCATCATAACGCACATAGGCAAAAAATTAAACGCCCCAGTAAATCGGGGCGTTTAATAAAATTTTTATCGTGTGTCGGAAGTTATGGTTTCAGGACGACTTTCGTACAATTGTCTTGATGGTCATTGAAGATTTGATAAGCTTCACTGGCACTTTCCAACGGCACGATATGCGAAATGATTTCGCGCGGATCAAACTCGCCATTTTCGATTTTTTTATACAGCATCGGCATCAAGTGGATAACGGGTGCCTGTCCCATTTTCAAGGTGACATTCCGTTCGAACATGTTACCCAGCGGGAACATATTGTAAGTCAGTCCGTAAACACCAGTCAATTGAATGGTACCAAATTTGCTGACAGCGTCTTTCGCAATGTTAATGGCGCTGAGCGTACCACCTTGCAGCATCAGCTTTTGCTGGGCGGCTTCTGCTGGTGACTTTTTGCCGTCCATCCCTACACAATCAATGACGACATTCGCGCCCCCCTGCGTAATCTCGTGGATCAGCGCGCCCGTGTTGTCATGTTTACTGAAATCAACAATTTCTACATTGTTCATTTTTTTGGCAAGTTCCATTCGGTAAGGAATCTCATCCACTGCAATAACGCGGCTTGCACCCTGCATCCAAGCGAATTTCTGTGTCATGAGTCCAATGGGGCCACATCCCAGAACAACTACGGTATCCCCTTTTTTTACGCCGGCATTTTCAACACTCCACCAGGCTGTCGGCAGGACATCTGATAGGAACAGCAATGATTCATCTTCCAATTCGGAGGATTCAGGAATAACAAGAGGCATGAAATTGCCATAAGGTACGCGAAGATACTCAGCTTGCCCTCCTGCATAATCGCCATAGCGCTCCGTTAACCCAAAATAACCGCCCGTATCGAAATGGGGATTGCCATTTGAGTTGTCACATTGGCTCTCTAATTCATTGCTGCAATAAAAACAGTGGCCACAGCTGACGTTAAAAGGAAGGACGATGCGATCGCCTTTTTTCACTTTGGTGACATCCGGTCCGACTTCTTCCACAATCCCCATTGGCTCATGGCCAATGACGGTGTCTTTTGTCGTCGGCAATGCACCTTGATAAATATGTAAATCTGTACCGCAAATAGCAGTTGAAGTTATTTTTACAATGATGTCGTCTTTTTTCTGAAGTTCAGGATCCTTAACATTTTTCACCTGCATATTTTTTGTTCCTTGAAACGTTACTGCTTTCATCGATATCCCTCCAGTTATAGTTTTCAGAATACTTCTCAACTTCCCTTTTTCTGCTAATTGAAAACATAAAAAAAAGAAGAGGGCGATAAAAACACGCCTCTTCCCGCTATTTATCAAACACCAGACTACCGATTGGTTCGAATGTATCCAATCCATAGCTTTTGATTTCACCATTTGCCACTGTGTACAATTCCCCGCCAACATAGAGGATGCGCTGAATGGCCGTATTCCAGTCTTCGTATTGGTCATCGGTTTGTTCAATTAAATTTGCTGCTTGTGAAATTCCGTCTGGTGTAATTGTGTAGATCAGTGCACCTTCCCCTTCAAACTCCACATAGTCACCACCCGTTTCTGCGTATAGCGCAGCAGGAAAACCAAACAGGTTTTTTTCCTGATGCGTGAACAATGCTTTATGGTCATATTGGAGCGCCGAATAGGTTCCGGGTCCACCGATAATCTCTGTATCTTTTTCCAGTGGGTCAGTAAAATCGCTGACATCAAATAAAGAAATTTTCATGCCGCCTGTCACGACCCGAGGTTCTCCGCCTTTTACTGGCACCAGTTTCGTATCATAGCCAAAGCCGATCAAATGATTCTCATCCAACGGGTGAAGATAATTTGAGAAGCCCGGTATTTTCAGTTCTCCGAGCACTTCTGGAGAAGATGGGACAGAAACATCAATGACGAAAAGCGGATCCGTTTCTTTAAAAGTCACCATGTAGGCTTTTTGTTCAATAAAACGGGCTGAATAGATCCGTTCTCCGGGAGCCAGATCTTCCACTGATCCCACTTGGTTCATCTGCCCATCGAGGATGAACAGATGATTTTTCGACGGGGAAGTCAAGTCCCATGCAATTCCTTCTGTTGTTACTGCCCTAAAGTAGCCATTGTATTCATCCATGGAAAACTGATTGAGCAAAGAACCTGTTATTTCTGCAGAAGCGAGGAAATCGACAGCTGTTCCGCTCAAACTGAATTTAAAGACTTCAGTATTTGCCTGCTGTGGCAGCCAGATAGCCATTTCCCTGTTGCCCGGCATTTGCTCCTCATCCAACGGAACATAAGCAGACGCTGTTAAATAGAGACTTTCTTCATTCATGTAAAGCTGCTCATTGCCTCCTAAAAACCCTTCTGTCGAGATGTCGTTGGTTTCAGGAGCATTCAAGTCGATGGTTGTAATGACGCTGTAGCTGCCCTCCATAGTCCCCGGCAAAACCGCGATGCTGTCATAAGGCAGAGGCTGAAGCTCGCCTCCGTCATTTGAGTCATACCGATGCGGCCGCAGTTCAGGTTCATCTTGCTCTTCCAGCACCCAATAATCCGGATAGACGTTGGTGACAAAGTAAAGGACATTGTTTGCCAGCCTTGCGCCACTTAAATTTCCTTCAGCGCCGAATTCACGGATCAACTGAGGAGATTCGGGGCTACTGATGTCATATAAATAGACAGAGGTGATGCCTAAATGCGGCAATTGGCTGTGCGGCAGCTGAAAGTTATCGATTGGCATGGCTGAAAAACGGCTTCCCATGACCACCAATGTATCTTCCGATAAGAAAAGCTGCTGCGGGTAGGTTTCTTCTGTAAAGGGCAGCTCAGCTGCGACCACCATCTCCTGCGGATTTCGGACATCCGAAATCACCACACGCGATTCACTGATGGAGTAGATATACGAACCATCCGTTTTCACAAGATCGGCTTCATCCACACCTTCCACCTGGTTATTGGTAGTCGAATAATCCCCATTCGCTCCCGAGCTTCCGCTTTCACCTGCTGCAGAGTCAGCGGATTCCGCGGTCTCTTCACTGCCTTCCTGCATGATGCCTCCGAATTGCCGGTTGTTTTGTTGCATTTCCATCAGACGCGCGAAATAGTTCCGCAACTCTTCTTCACCTGATAGTTTTTCCAGTTGTTCCTGTACAGCGAAAGAAACTTCTGTATCCACTAAACTTTTCATAAAACTGTTCTTTAATGCTGCATTTTTGATATGCAATTGGTATTCACCTATTGGGATCCCCCGAATTTCCAGCGTCTTTCCATTTTCATGGATAAACATTTCGGTGTCGACACGGTCACCATTTTCATCCGTGATGTATATATACCCCTTATCAATGGCTTCCTGATGGAGCGATGAAGAGAAATTGGCTTTCCACCCCTGCTCCGCTAAAGCAACAGAGGAAGCGCTGACTGATACTTTATCATTGAAAAAAACAAACGACAGACCGGCAACTGCAATCGCAATGGCAGCAATGAGCCAGATTTTTTTCTTCTTCATGACCACTCACGCCCTTTCAGACATCCCTTTTTCCATTAGACAGAGAAGCACTGGAAAAGTTACACATTTCACTTGAAATTTTTTAGGGCTGACCGGAAAACACCCTTGAATATTTCCGGTGAGTTATCGGTAGCACCGCCACCTTGAGCAAATTGTGCGTTTCCTCCGCCTTTGCCTCTAGTCAACGCCAAAAGTTGCTGCAACACTTCACGCATATCGCCCGGCGCCTGTTCCCCTCTTGCACAGACAAAGCGTACATCTCCTTCTGAAGTACTGATGAACAGCACGGTTACTGAAGGATTTTTAACAATCACCAAGCGGGCAAGCTGCTGCAGTTCCTTAATCGGACGGCCTTCAAAGAGCTTTTCTATAATTCCATTAGCCGGATTAATCGTCTCAGCTTCCAGGTTCAGCAGTTGTTCCTGAAGATTTTTGATTGCTTTGTCAGCAGACGCCTTGTCTGCCAATAGAGTTTTCGCTGCCTGCGGCAATTCGGCAGCCGGTGCATTCAGTTGAGCCACCAGTTTATCAGTCGTTTCCATCAAAAAGTTAAAATGCTGCAAGGCACGATCACCGCATAAAAAATAAACCCGCATTCCGCCTTTGGCTTTCTCTGTAGAGATGATCTTCAACAAACCGATATCCGCTGTATTTTTGGGATGGGTGCCTCCGCAGGGATTGAAATCAATTCCTGCAATTTCAACCAGCCGAATGTCCCCTTCCACTACCGGCGGCTTTCTCAGATTCAGCTCTTTTGCTTGTTCGGAAGTGATCCAGCGTTCGGAAATTGAAAGGCATTGGCGGATTAACCCATTCGCCTTATTCTCAACCGCCAGCAGTTGTTCTTTTGTTGCCGAATCCAAGTCCAAATCGATGGAGACCCGTTCTTTTCCTAAATGAAAACTTTGGGTTTTGAAACCGAAATCGTCTTCAAGCAAAGCACTCAGTAAATGTTGCCCCGCGTGCTGCTGCATATGATCCCATCTTCTTTGCCAATCCACATGGGCAGAAAAGTTGCCTTTCGGCAGCTGAATATCTGTGTAATGACGGATTTCGCCTTCGACAGACTGTACATCCAGCACTTTGGCAGGTCCAATCTCTCCCTGATCCGCCGGCTGTCCGCCGCCTTCAGGATAGAAGCAGCTTTGGTCCAGGATAGCGTAATAGCCGGCTGCATCCTTTCCGCTGTCCATCACGCCCACACGAGCTTCTGAAATTTCCGAATCCTGGTAATATAATTTAATTGTCATATTGGCACCTCTTTTTTATAGTTGCTTTCATTTTACTGGCTTCCATTGTTTATGTATTCTTGATTAGTGGAATTATATAAGCAAATAGAAGTACAGGAGGACATATGAAATGCCTAAGTTCAATCGTTCCGTATTATTGTATAACGGCAATGCAGGAGCGTCTACGGTAGACTCTGTTCTGCGGCTGGCTGTACCTCATCTGGCTGAAGCGTCCAAGTCACTCGAGCTGATCAAAACCGATTCGCCGGAGGAATTCGAGAATGCCTGCCAAACTGCTGCTACGCATGCGGATATTCTGTTTATTGCCGGAGGCGATGGAACTGTCCATTCTGCGGTCCGCGCTTTGGCCTCCGTTCCCGCTCCGCCTCCAATGGCTATTATTCCAAGTGGTACCTGTAATGATTTCGCACGCACCTTGAACATTCCTTTAGACTTGGACTTAGCGGCTTCAGAATTGGTCAATGGGGAAATTAAAGAGATCGATACAGGAAAAATCAACGGCGGCTCTTTTCTCAATTTTGCCGGCATCGGCCTGATTACTGATGCTTCTTCAAACATTGATCCCCACCTAAAAGAACGTTATGGAAAAATCAGCTATTTCATGAGCGCGCTTCAGTCCATGCGGCAGGCAGAACCATTTCCAGTGCATTTGAAGATTGACGGAATCAGCTATGCCGAGGAGGGTGTGCTGGTGCTTGTCATGAATGGCAAGTCGATCGGTACACACAACTTTCCACTCGCAACGATCGACCCGACAGATGGACTGCTGGACCTGTTTATTATCCAAACTTCATCTTTGGCCGCTTTACGAGAGTGGTTTTCTTTATCACAGCCTGAAGTGGTCGCAGAGGAATTGGAGCATATCACCCATTACCAGGGAAAATCCATTTCCATCAAAACAGAAGAAGAACTCGATGTGGATACCGATGGCGAAATCTATTTGACCACGCCACTCGACATCGAGATTCAGCCTGCCAGCCTGAAAATGCTGGTCCCGAAAAAAGTGGAAGAACTTCTATAAGAAATGAAAAGAAGGATGGCGCCGTCTGGGGCCATCCCTCTTTTACTGTTTGACCATACATACTTTAGCGCTCTTTGTTCTATAGATACACACAAACCTTTAATTCTGAAGAGCTGAACGGTGAACGGTTTCTTTGATTTCTACACCGCGCTTTGCCATCTCTGCAATATATTCGTCTCCTGGAACAACCATTTCCGGTGGGTAGGCACCCGCCTTATCGATTATGCCTTTGCCGATCATCTGTGCGACAACTGAAATGGTATAGGCGGTCGCACGCGCCATTGCGGTAACGCCCGTATCAGGATCTTTCACCGTCACCATATTGTATTCATAGCTGATATCCTCACCAGCCTTCACGCCTGACACCATTACCCGCAGAACGACAGCATCTTGCTTGTCCCCAAGTGCCGTTATGGGTTCCAGCACAGCCTTCAAGACCGAACGCAGCTTCACTTCATGACCTTCCACTTGGACTGTTTTTGTCCGGTCGGTAAAGCCCAAATCAACCAATAGTTTAAATTTCTCGGCATGGCCTTTGTAGCGCAATGTTTTGTATTCCAGTGAATTTACATCGCTGAAGGTATCCGTCAACGTCGACGTTCCTCCAGATGTATGGAAGGCTTCCAATTCACCGAAGCCTTCAAACTCGATATGTTCAATTTCAGATAAGGATTCAACTTCCAACAGTTTCCCTTCACGGATGACATGGGATTTATCCGTGTAATGGTCGAACACGCCTTCCAGCGAAAAAACATGATTGTATTCGAGCGGCGGTTCCGGATGGACAGGAATGCCCCCGACATACAAACGGATATCAGAGACCTGGTCAAGCTTGCTGGCACCATATCCTGCGAGGATGTTGATCATTCCAGGCGCTACCCCTAAGTCAGGAATGAGCGTGACGCCCTTTTGCTGTGCCTGTTCATGCAATTCCAGCACAGCATCCGTCGCTCCGCCAATATGGCCGCCCAAATCTACAGCGTGGACACCGCATTCAAGCGCAGTAGCCGCCACTTTTTCATTGAAGGTATAGAAAAGGGCATTGATGACGATATCTCCTTTTGCAATCACTGCCGCCAATGCTTCATCATTGGCCGCATCCAATTCCAGCACTTCCAGCTTGCTGCTGCCGAGCTGTTCTTTGAAGAGTTTGGCCTGTTCAGTATTCCGATCTGCTAAGAACACCAATTCCACAGCATTGTCAGCGACCAAGTCCCGAGCCGCCTGCTTCCCCATCAAGCCTGCACCTAATACGACGACTTTCATCTCTCTATCCCCTTTCCCTTAAACTTCATTGTCGATTTGCGCACGCTGCAATTTACCGCTGTAATCGACATAGACGCTTTTCCACTCCGTAAAGACATCCAATGCCGCAACGCCTGAATCGCGGTGGCCGTTGCCTGTGCCTTTCGTCCCGCCGAACGGCAAGTGAATTTCCGCTCCTGTCGTTCCTGCGTTTATATAGACGATCCCTGTATCCAAATCACGCTGAGCTTTGAACGCACGGTTGACATCAGCCGTATAGATAGAGCTGGACAAACCATAGATCACACCATTATTGACATCAATAGCCTCTTCAAAACTCGACACTTCGATCATCGATACGACTGGGCCAAAAATCTCTTCCTGCGCAATACGCATATCCGGCGTCACATCCGCAAACAATGTCGGAGCGTAATAGTTCCCTTTATCGTAGATGCCGCCTGTCAGGATTTCTCCGCCAACTAACAGGCTGGCTCCTTCTTCTTCTTGGCCAATCGTGATATAGGAATGGATTTTTTCAAGAGCTTTTCGATTGATGACCGGTCCCACTTTAATCGATTCATCCGTGCCATCGCCAATCGTCAAGGTATCCATTTTCGACAGCAGACGCTTCTGCAACTCCTCTTTGACCTCTGTATGGACAATCACCCTGCTGCAGGCCGTACAGCGCTGGCCGGCCGTACCGAATGCACTCCACAAGATCCCTTCCACAGCCAAATCCAGGTCAGCATCCTCCATGACAATGACAGCATTTTTGCCACCCATTTCAAGTGATACTTTTTTCAGGTTGCGCCCTCCCGCTTCTGCCACTTTACGTCCTGTCTCAGTCGATCCCGTAAATGAAATGACCCGCACGCCTTCATGTTCAATGAGTGCGGTCCCGACCTCTGAACCCGCTCCAAAGACAATATTGGCGACGCCTTCGGGAAGGCCGACTTCTTCAAATATCTTCGCCATTTCATAAGCCATCATCGGCGTTTCGGTTGCTGGCTTCCAAACAAAGGTATTGCCGGCCACAATCGCCGGAAACGATTTCCAGGTAGCGATGGCTATCGGGAAATTCCATGGAGTAATGAGCCCCACCACACCAATCGGAGAACGGACGCTCATCGCGAATTTGTCCGCCAGTTCCGATGGCGTCGTTTCACCGAACAGTCGCCTGCCTTCCCCGGCCATGTAATAGGCCATGTCGATTCCTTCTTGAACTTCGCCACGCCCTTCTTCGATGACCTTCCCCATTTCTTTGGTCAACACTTGAGCCAACTGTTCTTTTCTCTCTTTCATCAGCCGCCCGATTTCATATAAATAATCCGCACGCTTGGGTGCCGGAACTTTCGCCCATTTTTTCTGTGCTGTCTGGGCCGCCTTGACCGCTGCATCGACATCTTCTGCCGTAGACATGCGGACCTGTGCCAACTCGTTCCCGTTTGCCGGGTTCAGAACTGGCCGGAATTTCGCCGTTTCATCCTGCTGCCATTTGCCGTTTACAAAATTGGTCAATTTCATTGTCATTACTCCTTTCATAAAGAGGTTAATGATAGCGCTTTCAATTTCATTATTTCATAGATATCTAGTAAATCCTAGGAGATTTCTGAAATATCTGTTTTTATTTTTTCAGCTAATCCCTTAAATAACCTTCCAATCTTAGAGTGAAGATTAAAAGGACTATTTTTATATACAAATCTGCAGCAGGCATTATAAGCCGTCAAACTGTTCTTCGACTTTTTAACAGCTATGATACAGAAATAATACATTTTCACATCTTTTCCCCTAAACTATTGACACTGACGGTGCGTTATAGTGTATTTTAAAGAGAGAGGTGATTAGATTGTACAAAGTACAAGAAGTAGCAAAAATAGCGGGCGTGAGTGTCCGAACTCTCCATCACTATGACAGCATCGGTTTACTGAAACCATCAAATATCGGAACCAACCGATATCGTTATTACAATGGAGCAGATTTGAAATTGCTTCAACAGATTTTGTTCTTGAAGGAACTGGATTTTTCATTAAAGAAAATCCAAGAGCTAGTAGCTGATGGCATTGATCGGGAATATGCATTGGTGCAGCACATCGAATTGCTGGAACAGAAAAAACAACGCATCGAAAACCTGATCCGCAATGCGGAACTGACCCAGCAAGAGCTGCAGGGTGCGCAGAGTTTGACCGATACAGAACGGTTTTCCGCTTTCGCGACCAGCAAAGCAGAAGACTTGATGAAGAAATACCAAAAACCGGGCATCGGCATAGCTGTTTTGGAACCGGTTGAACCGCAGCTGGAATCCTTGCAGGCTGCATCCGGCGGATACGGTGAAGAATCAGCTGTTGCCGTAGCGGTCGCTCCCGTTGAAACAGCTCTAAACGAAGAACCTGCCGCAACACTGAGCGAGCCTGTACAAGTGGAAAAAGAAGAAGAGGATTTGGATGAGATCAACCGCGAAGGAGACCGCATTTACAACACGGTTGCCAGCTTGATGCACCTGCCTCCACAGGCGGATGCCGTCCAACTCGAAATGAAAGCATATTATACGCTTTTGAACCGTTTCTATGACTGTTCACCGAAAATGTTCCGCGGTCTCGGCGATCTATACGCATCAGACAGCCGTTTCGCCAAGAATATCGACCAGCACGGCAAAGGCTTGGCCAAATACCTGAAAGATGCGATGTACGTCTACGCCGAAGGTTTACAGGATGCTTGAGCTGATCGGGCCATGCAGTAATTGTGGCAAAGACGTCTATTGCCGTGATGGTTTTCTCGATGGCGTATATGTAGACGCGGAATTGGTCTGCTTCGACTGCCAGGAAGAAGTCGAAAAATAAACTGAGCAAAATAAAAGAAGCTGCCGAATCAATCGGCAGCTTCTTTTGCATTCATTTATACTTCAGTTGTTTCTTTCAAGGCATCCAGACGCGCCTGTACCTGCTCCCCAGTCAAACCGTGTTCAAAAGCATAACGGTTGCGCGGGTGTTCGCGGCACTCGTCTGAACATGACCGCATGTACTTGTGTTCGTTTTCTTCAGAAGCCAGAATCTTCGCGTTGCAATCTGGATTTGCGCAGTTCACATAGCGTTCGCAAGGTTCGCCTGTAAAATGATCTTTGCCGACAATCACGTGTTCCAATTGGTTTACCGGAACAGCAATACGCTCATCGAATACGTATAATTGGCCATCCCATAGGTCACCTTTCACTTCAGGGTCTTTTCCATAAGTGACAATGCCCCCGTGCAATTGAGCGACATCCTCAAAGCCTTCTTTTTTAAGCCAGCCAGAGAATTTTTCACAGCGGATTCCGCCTGTGCAATACGTCAAAATTTTCTTGCCTTCAAATTGCTCTTTGTTATCGCGGATCCATTCAGGAAGGTCACGAAAGTTTTCGATATCCGGACGGACCGAGTTGCGGAAATGCCCAAGGTCATATTCATAATCATTGCGCGCATCCAAAACGATCGTGTCCTGCTCCTGCATTTGTTTGTAGAATTCGACCGGCTCCAGATAAGTCCCTGTCAGTTCGTTCGGATTGATGTCTTCTTCCAGTCCGAGATGAACAATTTCTTTTTTCGCACGTACGTGCATTTTTTTAAACGCGTGTCCTTCAGCGGCATCAATTTTAAAAACGATGTCGGAGAAGCGCGGATCGCTTTTCAACATTTCCATATAAGCTTCAGTTTGTTCGATGGTTCCTGAACACGTCCCATTGATCCCTTCTTCGGATACGAGGATCCGGCCTTTCAGCTCGAGTCCTTTGCATGCTGCCAAATGCTCAACCGCAAATTCCTCCGGGTTTTCAATCGATGTATATAAATAATAAAGTAAAACGTTGTGTGTATGATTTTGCATGAATCATACCTCCTATTTCCTCAATTTGCTTCTGTGCCGTAAAGGCAGCAAAACCTCAATCATTTTACAATAAATAACGCCAAACTTCAACTTCTGCAAAGCTGGAAAAGTGCAGGGCCCAAGTTGATGCCTTGCGCTATGCTCTATATCCCATTGCAGAAGGGCCACCTTGCCCCGTTTAGATCCAACCGGCAGGCGGTTCTTACATTTCAAAAAAGGCAACTGAACGTCAGCTGCCTTTTCCTGCCTCACTCAGCAGACTCTATTTTTCACTGATTTATTTTCCAGGCACGCCTTGATTGCTTCGGCATTCAAAGCCATCATTTCAAGACGGGTTTGAACAGTGGCACTGCCGATATGCGGCAGCACTGTCACATTCGGCAGCGTCAATAAGGGATGGTCCAACGGCACCGGTTCCTGTTCAAACACATCGAGGCCAGCACCCCAAAGTTTGTTTTCTTTCAATGCTTCATACAAAGCCATTTCATCGACGATGCCTCCTCTGGCGACATTGATCAAACAGGCCGTTTCTTTCATCAAGGCCAGCTCGTCCGCTCCGATCATCCCTTCTGTTTCAGGCGTCAACGGCGTCAGAATCACGACATAATCCGAAACCTTCAATAGCTCCTCAAATTCGGCATAACGTACATCTTCCAAACTCCGGCGCGTACGGTTGTGATACAGGACATCCATACCAAAACCGTGGGCTCGCCTGGCCACGGCTTCACCGATCCGTCCCATTCCAATGATGCCAAGCGTGGCACCAGCAACGTTCTGGCCAGTCATCCCCATCGGCGTCCAAGATTTCCATTCCCCTGAACGAACCGTTTTTTCTGCTTCAATGATTCTGCGGGCGGTTGCCAACATTAAGGCAAAGGTCAGGTCTGCTGTGGATTCCGTTAAGACGTCCGGTGTATTGGTGACGGTCACGCCATGTTTTCTGGCAGCCTCCAAGTCGATATTGTTATAGCCAACTGCCAGGTTACTGACGATTTTCAAATTGGGTGCCGCTTCAAACACCTCATTGTCTACTTGGTCGGACAGCATGGTCCAAAGCGCATGTGCCTCTTTCGCTTCTTCCAGTAATTTTTCGCGCGGCGCAGGGGTGTCTTCATCCGCCCACATCCGGACTTCATATAATTCTTCTAATTCAACTACTGCCTGGTCCGGCAACTTTTGCGTAATGAATACGATCGGCTTCATAGAAACCCTCCATCCTCTATTATCCCATTATTATAACAATTTAAAAAACTGCCGGCAATTGCCAGCAGTTTCCTGTTAGTCACGCGTTCTTATTTTTTTGATGTAATACCAGATAGCCACGATGGCGCCCAGCCCAATCAATGCATAGACCGCGTTGGAGTAAAGCTCCAATTGCCGCATGATCTGCTCCCGATTTTCTCCGACTGCTTCACCGACAAACACCAACACCGTATTCCACAGCAAGGTGCCGAGAGTGGTGAAGCTTATGAATAACCAGAACTTCATATTCGACATCCCGGCAGGAATGGAAATCAAGCTGCGGAGCAATGGGACCAAGCGGCCAAAGAACACAGTCCAAACACCAAAGCGATCAAACCAAGCGTCCGCTTTGTAGATATCTTCCTTCTTTACACGCAGCCAATTGCCATATTTGTCGATGATCTTTTCCAGCCGCTCAACATCCAGCAATAAACCGACGCCATACAAAATAACTGCTCCAAGGACTGATCCGGCAGTGGATGCCAGTACTACTCCCGGTATCGTCATTTCAGTCGTTGTCGTCATAAATCCACCGACCGTCAAAATCACTTCCGACGGAATCGGCGGAAATACGTTTTCCAACATGATGAGCAGGAAAATTCCAAAGTAGCCATAATCTGACATGACTGAAGTAATCCAATCTTCCATGTAAACACTCCTCTTACGAAGTTGGCCGGAAATTCATCTTGACCGACCACAACTCTGAACGGCTTCCAATCCGCAATGGCGGTCCCCAGAAGCCGAATCCTGAAGACACCAAAAAATGCGTTTTCTTAATTAGACGGTAGCCGTAATCCAACTCAAAAATTCGCTTCGTCAATAGATGGTTTGGCCACATCTGGCCTTTGTGGGTGTGCCCAGACATATGAAAGGCCGCACCTAACTCGACCGGCATCTTCAGATCGGAAGGGGTATGGTCCATCACAATCCAGGGCAGCTTCCCTTTTTGCGGCTTCAGCTGAGACAGCGGACGCCGTTTCCCGTTGGTCCGGTCTTCACGCCCCGTCAAATAAAAACGATTCGCGATCAGAATAGTTTCATCTCTTAAGATATTCACACCTGATTTTTCCATCATCCGCACCAATAACGGGATTTTTTTGCCGTAATACTCATGATTGCCCAAAACGCCATAGACGCCAAGAGATGGGTTCAACTGCTCCATCACTTCTGACATGCCATAACGCGCATACCAAATCGGATCGTCATCCACCAGGTCTCCTGCTAAAAACACAACATCCGGCTCAAGCGAGTTGGTTTTTTCAACAAAACGCCGCAAATGCCTTTTGCCTGATAAAACACCCAGATGGAAATCAGAACCGATAACCATATGCAGCGGCTCTGCCTCTTGCCCTTCCACTGTGAGCTCCAACTTACGGACAACCGGGCTATAGGCCAAATAAGTGCCGACAATGAAGATCGCAAGCAAAATGATGCCCGTTGCCGATCCGATGAAAAACACATCGTCTCTAAAATTTACCATCAGCACGATGAGATTCGCCACGGGTATCAGTAGAATCGCATACTGCAAAAAAGCGAACCAATACGAACCGAGAATCGTAAAGCCAAGCCATTTATGGCCGATCCGCCCGATGACATAACTGTAGGCGAAAATCAGCCAGAGAACCGCAAAGAACCAAGGATTGGCACCATCCACAAAACTGTTCATCCAGCTGTAGACTGCCCAGCCGAGATAAGCAATAAGCCCGGTATAGATTAATAAGGCACCGCCAATGCCCGTCAGTATTTTCATAGAAAAACGCCTCTTTCTTCTTTATAAGATGGACCATATACAAAGTTCATTGTTCTCAATGCATTAGTTAAAAGCCAGTTTCTTCAGTTCAACTTGTATCGTGAAAATTATTATAGCATTCCATCTGCCAATCTTTCGCAGCAGAACTCCTGAAAGTCGGATGTAGATGCTTCTACGCCTCAGGACCTAGTAAAAGATGCAGTCAGAGACCGTATTGGAAAATGCGCCCGCTTAGTATGATTAGGGTAGAAATTGAGAGGAGGAAACAAGATGAACAAATTTTGGTTAACCACCCTCGGCATCATCGCCGGAATCGTCGCACTTTCCAATTTGGGACCCATCATTGGATTGGCCGTATCCCTATTAGTCGTATACGCAGGGGTGCATTATTACTTAAGAAGCATCTCGGCCTTGGCTAAATTCTGGTGGGCTTTCGTCGGCGTACTTGGAGGACTTGCAGCCATCTCGAATGTGCCGGCATTGATCGGCGTTGCTGCAATCGCCGGATTGTGGATGATCTACCGCGCATGGAATGGCCAAAGCGTTTCAGTCGCAGCCGTAAAAGAAAGCGATCCATTCACGAACTTTGAACAGCAATGGAACAAATTGACCAAATAAGGAGGAAACGAATATGACAACTTTATGGGACCGTTTCAAATTTGCCGTCGCAACCGACCTGGATGCCGTCGTCGCTAAGAAAGAGGAAAAAAATCCACTTGCATTATTGAACCGCTATATCACAGAAGCAGAAAACCAGACGGCAGCTACAGGAAAATGGGTGGAGCGCCAGGCACAGCTGAATGGTAAACTGGAGAAGGAATTGGCTGAAGCTTCTGCTATGCTCGACAAGCGCCAAAACCAGCTGGAATTGGCACAGTCTTCAGGCGAAGCCGATCTCGCTGATTTTGCCGCCATGGAAGTCGAGGCTTATGCTGCCCGCGTTTCGGCGCTGCAGAACAACCTGGATGAAAATATTGCTGAACTGACTGGCCTGGAACACCGCTACGAGGAAATGAAGCACAAAGTGAAAGACATGAAAGTGAAGCAGCTGCAATTGATGGGCAAGGAAAATGCAACGCGCGCCCATCATCAGATGGATAAAATACTGAGCCCGGAACTTGTCGCTGAACGCATCGGCTCATTTGACGACATGGCGTCCTATATTACGACGCTTGGCGCTAAAGTCGAAGAACGCCATGAGCATTCAGCAATGGAACGCCGCTTGGAATCTTTAGAAAAAAATAGCGCAAACCAAAAAGAAATTGTTTAAACTGAAATGAGAAGAAGCTTTTCTTCTTCTCATTTTTTCTGATACAAAGAAGGAGGCAAAAGCCATGCAGCATTTTACAACAAACAGACAAGCGTTTTTTCTATTGAGCGCTTTATTATTGATCTTCGTGGAAGCTGCCTTTTTCGGAAACGGCAGTGTGTTTTTGATCCTTCTTGGTATCGGAACCATTTACTATGCGCTACGAAATAACGTAAAATACCGCCGTTCTTATTTTTGGACAGGCGCCTTCCTTATTGGGGTTTCCATTCTGTCGATGTGGAGCCTGCGGCTGATGGTCTTCGGGCTTGCCATCTACCTCCTGATCCGGTTGTGGAAAGGGGAAGAATGGCTGCAGACTGCACCGCTTCACGGCTCTACAGATAAGGGCCTGATCCAAAACAAAGTCATGGCCGCACAGAGCACACCCATTGAATCTTATGAGTGGAAAGACATTCATGTCCAGGGGTTTATCGGTGATATCCTGGTGGATACCACTCAAACCGTGTTGCCGAAAAAGACCTCATTGATTTCCATACGGCAAGGCTTTGGAAAAGTCCAAGTCGTTGTTCCCTATGAAATCCCTGTAAGGGTCTTCTATTCGACTTTGTTGGGAGAAGCCCGTTTTTTCAACGGGACCAACCAACGGATTCTTAACGGCACAGTCCACGCAGAAGATGGCTACCCAGCGGACACCGGCAATAAAGCCGAATTGATTATTTCCCTGACCACTTGGATGGGAGATGTCGAGGTGATCCGCAGATGAGACAGATTTTGCCGCGCAGCCTATTTTTCATTTCCCTTTTCGCCTTGATCGTGTTCAGCATCCTTTTTGCCTTACTCGGCTTGCCGACAGTCAACAGCTGGTCTGTCCTTTGGGAAGATTTCATCGCTGGCCTGCCCCTTGGTATTTGGCTGCTTGTTCTGATGCTTGCTTTGTCTGTCGGCATCTCCTGGTGGACCGAATCCTTGTCCCGTTCAAAGGTACAGGAAATTGAAGAGATTTTCCAGGCACTCTTGCGCAATGAAGACCAGACCGTTGTCCAGGCTGCCCAAATGAAAACCCTGCCGCGTAATTTATCCAGCTCCATCCTGAAATTGCAGAAGCTTCTGGAGTCACAGCGCAAAAGCTTGACCCGCATTGCCAATGAACGTGCGGAAACACAGGACCAAATCATCCAGGAGCGCTTGATCATGGAACGCCAGCGTCTGGCAAGAGAGCTCCACGACTCGGTTTCCCAGCAATTGTTCGCTGCTTCCATGCTGTTGTCTTCCATGACCGAAAGTGGAGACGCGCAGCCAGGACTGCTCCAGACCGAGAAGATGGTCCAGCAGGCCCAACTGGAGATGCGTGCACTGCTGCTGCATTTGCGTCCCGCTGCCCTGCACGATAAGAGCCTGCGTCAGGGATTGTTCGAGTTGGTCAGTGAACTGAAGGAAAAAGTCTATTTTACAATCGAGCATAAGTTGGAAGAGGTGCCATTGCAAAAAGGGGCCGAAGACCATCTGTTCCGCATTGCACAGGAAACATTATCAAATACATTGCGCCACTCCAAAGCGACCGAGGTTCATATCCTGTTTGTTGAGCGTGATAACTTCGCGATCCTGCGCATTCAGGATAATGGCGTCGGCTTTGAAAGCGAACAATCCAAATCGACTTCCTACGGCCTAAAACATATAGAAGAACGCGCCATTGAAATCGGTGCGACCAGCAAAATCGTTTCCGTGCCTTCTGAAGGTACGATTGTGGAAGTAAAAGTTCCGATTGAAAGGAAGAAAACCCATGATTCGAATCTTATTAGTGGATGACCATGAAATGGTGCGCATCGGTGTCTCTGCCTACTTGCAGTCCCAAAAGGATATGGAGGTTGCCGGGGAAGCGGCAAACGGCCAGGAGGCGGTTGAAATGGCATTGGAACTGCGCCCCGATCTGATTTTAATGGACATGGTGATGCCCGTCATGAATGGTGCAGAAGCGACAAAAGCCATCATCGACCAGTGGCCGGAAGCGAAAATCATGATTGTCACCAGTTTTCTGGATGATGACAAAGTCTACCCGGCTCTTCAGGCGGGAGCAGTCAGCTACATATTAAAAACATCAAAAGCGTCACGGATCGCCGACTCTATTCGTGAAACCATGAACGGCACCCCGGTTCTCGAACCCGAAGTCATGACCAAAATGATGAAGCAGATGCGCCACGAACGTGTCCTTCACGACGATTTGACCGAACGCGAAATGGAAATCCTCCTGTTGCTGGCTTGCGGTTTGACCAACCAGGAAATTGCCGATAAATTGTTCATCGCCCTGAAAACCGTCAAGACCCATGTCAGCAACATCCTGGCAAAGCTAGAGGTCCACGACCGGACCCAAGCGGTCATTTATGCCTTCCAGCATAAGCTGATTTCTCCTCCTAAATAAAAACACAAAAAAGCCGGACAGTTTATACGCTGTCCGGCTTTTTCAATTAGCGAAATATAATTTTTCAGCTGTTCTTTCAGTATCTAGACTTCAGCGCCCAACTCTTTGGGGCATAAGCCAACCCAGCGCCGTGGCAAAGAGCGCCACTCTGCTGGTCTGGCTTATGCCCGGCAGAGCTACATGGGCGCTTCCGCTTTTCTTTTTACACATTTAATTTTCGCAGTTCCACGCGGCGGATTTTGCCCGAAGCCGTTTTCGGCAGTTCATCCAAAAACTCGATGACCCGTGGATATTTATAAGGTGCGGTAATTTCCTTGACATGGTCCTGCAGCTGTTTCACTAAAGCTTCTTTATCCTGGAACTCGTCCGGATTGCGAAGCACGACATAGGCTTTAACAATATTGCCGCGAATTTCATCCGGAGCGGCTACGACTGCGCATTCCTGGATAGCTGCATGCTTCATGAGCGCATCTTCAACTTCAAAAGGCCCGATTGTATATCCAGAACTGATGATGATGTCATCACTTCGCCCTTCAAACCAGAAATAGCCATCTTCATCGCGCGTTGCCTGGTCCCCTGTCAGATACCAATCCCCTCTGAACGACGCTTTCGTCCGTTCAGGATCCCGGTAATACTCCCGGAACAATGCCGGACAATCACGGTGCACGGCAATATCCCCCACTTCCCCGACCGCTGTCGGTTGTCCTTCATCATTGATGATATCCACCGGATTTCCTGGAGTCGGTTTGCCCATCGATCCGGCCTTCACTTCCATATCCTGAAGCGTTCCGACAAGCAAGGTGTTTTCTGTCTGTCCATAACCATCACGGACATTGATATTAAATGCCTGTTGGAATGCCTCGATGACCTGCCGGTTCAGAGGTTCTCCAGCAGATACCGCTGACCTTAATGCCGGCAGCTTGTAGGAATTCAAATTCTCCACTTTTGCCATGATGCGGTATTCTGTCGGCGTACAGCATAAGACATTGATATTTTCTTCCTTCAATAGATCCAGGTATTTCAACGCATCGAATGGCCCGTTATAGACGAAAGCCGTTGCTCCGAGTGTAATCGTCGACAGGAATGGACTCCAGATCCACTTTTGCCAGCCTGGAGCTGCAGTTGCCCACACCATGTCCCCGCTTTGTACACCCAACCATTTTGTCGCTGCAGTCCGTACATGTGCATAGCCCCAGCCATGGACATGCACGACGCCTTTTGGATTTCCGGTAGTGCCGGATGTATAAGAAAGGAAAGCCATGTCTTCGCGGTGAGTCGGCACAGCTTCGAATTCCGTTGATTCTTTTTCTGCCAGCTCCTCGAAAGACTGCCAGCCATCTTCTGTCCCACCGATGATCAACTTATTGTTCAGTGCGTCCAAGTCTTCATCAATGGAGTTGGTTTCCGCAGTAGTTTTATAATGTGCAACAATTCCTTTAGCCCCAGAATGGTGCATCCGGTAAGTTAAATCTTTCTTTCGGAGCATTTCCGAACAAGGAATGGCTACAATTCCAGCACGGAGGCAGGCCAAATACGTAATATAAGCTTCCGGAATCCGGGGTAGGATAATCAGCATCCGATCTCCTTTACCAATGCCCAGTTTCAGCAAAGCCTGCGCATATTGATTCATTTTGCCGACCAGCTCTTTATATGAAAGATCTTCCCGGTTGCCTTCACTGTCCAGCCACCGAATCGCCAATCGGTCGCTTTCTTCTTTGTATTTCTCAAGTTCCAAAGTGATATTATACTGTTCTGGAGCAATTAAATCCTTGAATTCCATATGATAGCCTCCAATCGTTTTATCTTCATGCTGGCGGGATAATCAGGTAGTAGACACTCGCTAAAAAAACGAATGCTGCCAACGTCGCCAGGTAAGCTTTCTTAGTTGAGAAATTCTGCGTGGTTTTAATGATTTTAACGCAGACCAAGTACATCCAGATGAGGCCGATCGCCAGCAGCACATAGACCAGCGGATGGCCATTTCCTGCATCCGCAAGGTAGGGCGCTCCCAGAAGACCAGGCAGCAAAGCAACCGGCGCCACGCGATTGATGTCCCGCAGCACCCCTTTCCCGCCAAGACCCTTTGAGCCTGCCCAAAGCAGCAGCGCCAGGCCTATTTTTGTAATGAACGCCATCAGCAGCCCAAAAAGGATGAAAATTGCCGGAACAATGAAGTTTTGCAGCAAAGCCGAATCGAAACTTGCTATGTATGAGGCATTTGACGCGATTGAAATCGCGCCATAGCCCAAACCAACGATGAGCAATAGCAGATTGCTCACCCATTGGGTTTTCGGCAATTCTAAAAATGACCGAAAAGATGAATCATTTAAAGCAACCATTTTTCCGACCATTTTACTCACCCTTTCTTTCATTCCCTACATCCCCCAAGGCATCAAAGCCCAGATTGCAACAGCAGCAGAAACCACTACCGTAATTCCGGCACCTACCGTACTGTTGTAACGATACGATTTGATGTCCTTCCATCCGTGGATGCGTTCGATCAATTCAATATCCGATTGCTTGGTCAATTTACTTTGAAGACCCGGCATACGGTTGGTGATATAAGAAACGACGATCAACAGGATAAAGCTGATCGGTACAGCAAGCATCGCGCCGGATAAGCCCATTCCATCGGTAACGCCGTGCCCCGTCAATACGATGCTCGGGAAAACGAATGGCGACACGATGATGTAGATGGCACCACCAACGACAGAAGCCACTATGGCACCGAATTTATTGGCCTCTTTCCACCAAACCCCAACTATAATTAGTGGTGCATTCGTGACTCCCGCTAAACCGAAAGCCCATAGGATACTGACGACCAGGAAAGCCGGTGGTTGGATCGCCAGCAAGATACTGACCAATCCACCTGCAAAAATGGCGATGAAGCCAATCCGAAGGCTCAGACGCTGAGGGATATTCGGCTTTAAGGTAGCGATGATATCCTGGGAAATTAAGGCACCGATCGCCAATAAATTCCCGCTTAAAGTTGAAAGTCCCGCTGAAATGGCCCCAGCGATAACAAGTGCAGTCACCCATTCCGGGTTATAGACCAAATTGAGGATGATGGTTAATTTATCAGCATCCCCCTCTGAAATCGTCAGCCCTTGAGTAGCTGTCGCATAAACACCGACAAAGCCCATTGCGTAAGTTGCTGAGAACACCAATCCAAGAATAAAGGCGAACCAGACCATTGCCGAGCGTGCACTTTTCAGATTGGATGCCGTATAGACACGCATCGCCAAGTGCGGCAGCCCCAATGCTCCGATTGTCAAAGCCGGAATAATGGAGAAATACCATTTCGGCGAGAACTGGTAATCAAAGAATGTAGGCAAAGACTCCAGCATTGCCGGAACCATGTCCGAATAGAACAACGGTGGGAAATACCATCCGTCTGCTCCTACTGCTTTCATGATGGCGCCAAGCGGGATGATAAACATCAAAGCGATAATGACCATTTGAATCGCAGCGTTGTTTGTCGCTCCCGCCATGCCGCCGATTGTAATATAGCCGACAATAATAATTCCAAAAACAAAGAGTCCTGTTAAATAAGGAATTCCCAGTAATGTTTCAAACGTAATGGCGATTCCAATCATCTGACCCAGCGCATACATGATTGAAACCAAAATCATGAATAGAGCGGCAATGATGGAAGCCGTCACTCCATATCTGTCGCGGATAAAATGCGTAGGAGAGAAAGCGCCCATACGGCGCAGGCTTGTTCCGTAGATGATTGTAATCAATGGAATTGCCAAGATCAATTGGATCCACAACATAATGAATGGGACCTGCAGCTGCAGAATCAATGCCGTGATGCCAAGGAAAGTTGCCAGGCTCATATAAGTTGATGCCATCGCCAACCCATTGGTGAAGGCCCCAACGTTTCCGCCGCCTATGTAAAGGTCTTTTGCCGATGCACTTTTCCGGTTGGAGATGAATCCGACGATATAGAATAATAAAAACGTCGCTCCCACAACCGCTAAACCAAGAATCGGATTGGATAATTGCCAGTTTTGTGCTTCCATCATCTACACATCCTTTACTTCGTCGGAAACTCCGAGCGCGTCGTTTTCACTATCAATTTCATCGTCAATACGATTGCCGATCTTGCCCGCTACAATGGTAAGGAAGAATACACCAAACCACCCCATCAGAATCGGCACAATGTACATGACCGGAAAGCCGAATAACATGGCATCTACCGGAAAGATGGAAAAAATCAATCCTACATTTCCCACTAAAATAAAGGCGACTGTCATCCAGACTGTAAACTGAACTTCTTTTTTGTACGCTTTCATCGTATCCCCCATTTCATCTTAGTTTCTAGCCTGATCCCTCCCAACTGAGCGTTCACTCAGTTGTATAAAATACTCTCCCTTCTAAATATTATATAGTTAATAACTCCTTTGATTGTAACCGTTTGCATAAAATCAAGTCAACTGAATTTTTTAATTATTTAAAATACTATATCGATAGCATATTTTACCTATTTAAAGCACTTTTGTTAAGCTCACTTACTTAAAATATGGGACTGTAATGGATAGATCATACACTTCATTAAATTCACTAAAAATTTTTTTGTATTTTGATATACCTTCATATTCCTTTAATTCAGTTGAAAAAATTCCCTTTTTATCATCGAAACGAATATTTATACAGAAATCTAAAAAAATATAAAATCCCTTTAGGCAAGATCTGCCTAAAGGGATTTCTATGATGGTTTTATAGATTTGGTTTATCGTTCTCTTTTTGCATTTTCTTTTCAAGGTTTTCAAGCTGGCGTTTAGCGAATTCACGTCCACCTATACCGAAGGAGATCGCGAATGCCACTGCAAGTCCAGCGATGATGAATAAGAATGCCAGGTTAACGATATTTGTTGCGAAATTCAATTGGTCAAGCGTCATGAATACGGCAATGATGATGATGGCGTATTTGACGATGGCTCCCAGGAAACGGTTGCCGGAAGCTTGTTTGATGTAGTTTCCAAGCAAGCTGCCTCCGATCAATCCAAGACCCAGAATGATCAATGAGCTGATGAGCAATGGCAGGTATCCGATGATGGCTTCACCGATTCCATTCAACACATCAAGCTGCAATACGTTCATCGCTTCTACTGTAAAGAAGATGATGATGATCGCTTGCACTACCTTGCCGATGATATTCGCGATATCGAAGCTTGGCGATTTGGTTTTGTCAGGGTTCAGGTAAGTCGAGAAACGGTTGATCCCTGTGCCATTCAACAGGCTGATCAACAGATCACCTATGAATTTAGCAATCAGAACCCCTGCCAAAATCAAGATGATTGCGACAAAGATATTCGGAATCATGTTCAGAACCTGGTTGAGCATATTGACAATCGGCTCAGAAATAGACTGGATGTTCAAGGTTTCCAGTGCAATCGTCAGAATTGGGATCAAGACGATGACGAAGACCACATTCGCTAAAACATTCGCTAAGGTCGATTTGTCACCCGCATCCATTCTTTTTGTTCCTGTTGATGTACTGCCCGGTTTGCTGGTGAATTTATTGAACCATTTATCAATATTCACCGCGGTCAAAAGGCTGAATACAAGATTTTTCACAAACTTGGCTACAAAATAGCCAATGACTACAATAATGATGGCCATCAGAAGATTCGGCAGGAATGCCAGCAATTTGTCCATCATATTTGAAATCGGTTGTGCTACTTGGTGCATATTCAATGCCTGCAAGACGCTCGGAATAAACAAAATGAAGATTAAGTAATACAGGATTTTCCCGATGGAATCCAATTTACTGTCTGCGTCTTCTTTTGTTTTTGCCATATGGCCTCTGACCATCGCTCTGTCTGCCCCTGCTTTTTTCAATCCTTTTGTGAAAATCGCCCGTACAATTGTCGCTACAACCCATGCAATCAATAATAATAATAATGCCCCTAAAACGTTTGGAATGTAGTCAATGATTGTATTTCCGACACCTCTAAAAGAATTACCCACTTCGTTCATACACACAACTCCTTTTTGTTTTTTTATATCCTAGTTACTATGCCCTTCCCTTGGCTCAGTTAAACTCCAAAAAGACAATACATGAATCCGAAGATCATTTAAGCCCTTGCGGAGCAGTTAGCCGCTGTCTCTTGCCGATGGTCAATACCAATATGCCGCCGAGGAGAAGCCCTACTCCGCTCCAGGAAAGGCCACTCAGCACTTCTCCAACTACCAGAACACCCAAAATAGCTGCGGTCAGCGGTTCCGCTAACGACAAGGTCACAGCAGAAGAAGATGGAATCTGTTTTAATCCAAAAGAAAAAAGGATATACGATAAGCTTGTCGCTCCAATCCCCAAATAGAGTAGGAGCGATAAGTTTCCGGGTGCGGTTACGTAGGAAAGGTCAAATAACAGCAGAAAAGGCAGCAGACAACAGGCACTCAGTGAAAAAATCACCGCTACAGCGGAGACGGTTTCCATACGCTGGAGTACATTTTTGCTGACAAGGGCATAAACAGCAAAAGAAAAACCAGCCCCTAATGCCATGGCAATACCTACTGGATCCACCAGTTGTTGGCCTCTATTGGCAAATAACAGCACACACCCAATCAAAGCCAGCACGGTGGCAATCACCCAAACTCTATCGGGCTTTTTTTTCAAAGCCACCCATTCAATCATTCCCGTCAACACAGGAGCACTGCCGATGGCTACAACAGTTCCAATTGCAATCCCGGTCAATTGGACAGATGAAAAGAACAAGGGCTGAAACAGCGCCATACTCAGGGCTGAAAGGAGTGCAGCCGGCCAGGGAATCGTCTGGACCGATAACTTTTTTGTAGCAAGAACAAAAACCAACAATGAAAAACCGCCTATCGCTAAGCGGAATGCGCCAATTGACAACGGATGTGCAGGGCCATCAAAAAAAGATTGAGCGGTCCCAGTCGTCCCCCATAAAATAGCAGCCAGCAAAACTAATAGATACGCCATATAATTCAACATCAACACTCCTATTTCCGGACTTTTCCCCTTAACATACCATGACGCGAATGGTTTGAGATAGCTGTCTTCTTCCATTATAATAAAAGAAAAGAATGGAGGAGGAGATCCTATGTATATGACAGTCCAGGAAACTGCCGCATTCTTATCGATGCCTGAAGAACAAGTCAATCGTTATGTATTGGAAGGCCGTATCCGCGCAGTCCATGATGGGGAGCAATACATGATCAACACCTCTCAATTCGGAACGCATTTCCAACAATTGGAGCAGGCTAAGCAAGCGCTGGAGGAATGGCGCGCCATTCCTATACCAGACGATGTGGATATTAAAGACGAAGACTGAAAAAAAGCATCTGAGCGGGGACTGCAGTCCCGCTCAGATGCTTTTTAAATCGAACTTTTAACGTGTGAGCTCAGGCACCAAAAGACGTTTCAGTTTTTCTTCGATAAAACCGCCCCATTTTTCAAACTCCACCAGAAAACCGTCATGGCCAAAATCCGTTTCGATGATTTCCCAGGTCGCATCCTTCTGCTTTTCAAGCCACGGAACCATCAGTTCACTTGGGTAAAGCAGATCATGCGTAAATGATAAGGAATAGACGGGAACTTCCAGGATAGCCTCCTGAATATCATGTGTATTCATTGCTTTCAGCAACAGCACATAGCTGTTGGCATCAAAACGGTCTGCCAGTTTTTTCCCTTGGTAATTCAAATAGGACTGTACGTTGAATTCATCGCCATCATTGATGCGTCCAAAACGCTGGTTAAACATATTGCCGCTGCGGTAAGTGACCATCCCTGCCATTCTGGCTACTTCGAACCCTTTCAGCAGAGACGAATCCTCATAATTACCGCTGTCGAATTCTTTATCATTCTCTATTGCCAAAATACCGATGTGGTTAAAAGCTACGCCATAATCACTGTAATACGGAGTCACGGCCAACGGAAAAACTGCATCGACAAAGTCCGGATACAATTTACCCCATTCCAGAGTTTTCATTCCTCCCAGTGAACCCCCTACCACTCCAACGAGATGGTTGATGCCCAGTTTCTTTAAGGCATGATACTCCGCCCGCACCATATCACGTATCGTCAAGGTTGGGAAATCCGCACGATAAGGAGCTCCAGTTGCCGGATTTATCGATAATGGGCCTGTGGATCCATGGCACCCTCCTAGTACATTGAAGATGATCACTTGAAAAACATTTGTATCCACCGGCTTGCCTGGTCCGATTAATCCTGCCCACCAACCTGGATCTCCGTCTGTGCCAACTGCATATTGATCGCCTGTCAATGCATGGCATACCAGGACAGCAGGAGCTTTTTCATCCCCATGACGTTCGTATGCAAGTTCTACATTGTCTATAGTCTTAGTTGAATCCAGGGTTAACGAGCCAATGGATACTGTCTTCATGAAAATCCCTCCTTATGCCTTTTCCAATACTGCCGCCTTTATCGCCTGCTCCAAATCAGCAATCAAATCTTCAGCGTTCTCCAACCCGACAGATAAACGGATCAACTCTTCCGTTACTCCCGATGCTTTCAACTCTTCATTGTTCAATTGCTGATGCGTGGTGGAAGCCGGGTGGATAATCAATGATTTAGCGTCTCCTACGTTTGCGACATGCGACCAAAGATTGACGCTGTCGATCACTTTACGGCCTGCTTCCCGTCCGCCTTTTATGCCAAAATTGACAATCGAACCATAGCCATCATTCTTCAAATATTTTTTCGCCAATTGATGCGATGGGTGATCTTCAAAACCCAGGAAATTGACCCATTCGATTTGCGGATGCTGTTTTAAGTAATCCGCAATAATTTGAGCATTGGTGCTGTGTTTAGGGATGCGAAGATGCAAAGTCTCAAGACCCTGCAGTAAAGCATGCGCACTATCCGGACTCAGTGAAGGTCCAAAATCCCGCAGCAGCTGCACACGAAGCTTTGTCGCAAATGCTGCATCCGGCACATCAATGCCGTAACGCAAACCATGATACGATTCATCCGGCTCTGTGTAATTCGGGAAGCGCGGATTGTCCCAATTGAATTTCCCGGCATCTACTGCGATGCCACCGATTGTCGTGCCGTGTCCCCCAATCCATTTCGTAGCGGAATGGATGACCACATCTGCACCGAATTCGATCGGATTGCTGCCGTATGGAGAAGCGAATGTATTGTCGATCAATAACGGCAATCCATTCGCATGGGCGATTTCCGCTACCTTCTCAACGTCAAAGACATTCAAGCTTGGATTGCCGATAATTTCGCCAAATAACGCTTTGGTTTTATCTGTAATGGCTGCTTTAAAGTTTTCAGGGTTTGTCGCATCGACAAATATTGTCTTGATGCCATAACGCGGCAATGTGTTGGCAAATAAATTGTACGTACCGCCATAAAGATTGCTGTCCGCTACGATTTCGTCTCCAGCTTCTGCAATATTCAAAACAGAAAATGCAATAGCCGCCATTCCGGAGGATAGTGCAACCGCAGCAGTGCCGCCTTCCAATAATGCCACCCGTTGTTCAAATACATCGACTGTGGGATTCATGATGCGCGAGTAGATATTGCCGGTATCCTTCAAGCCGAACAGATCCTGCGCATGTTGTGTATCTTTAAAGACATAGGAAGTTGTTTTATAAACCGGTACCCCTCTGGATCCGGTTGTCGGATCTGGCTGTTGTCCCCCGTGCAATAATAAAGTTTCTGGTTTCATATTCGTCATTTTCCATTCCCCCTGTTTTTTATTGATCCATAACGGTCAAAGAAAGCAGCAAAAAGCCCCCTTCGCTAAGAAGAGGGCCGTAAATTACGGAGTTTCCTCCTCTCATCTGTCAGAATCAGTCGTTCGATCCTGTAGGAATTAGCACCTTTCCAGACATGTGCGTCTGTTGGTTGCCGGGCATCGCAGGGCCTATCCCTCCGCCACTCTTGATAAGAGTATTTGATTTGGTTTTTCATCTTGTTGAGAAGTATAAAAATTTCAGCGCGATTTGTCAAGTCCATTAGTCAAAAAATTTTGAAACCTCGTTCTGTTTCAAACGTTATCTTTTAAGGTAGAGGAGGAATTGGCATGTTTATCTGGATGTTGCTATTATTTATTATTTGCTATGTAATCGGCTGTTTTCATGGATCTCTTGCAGCTCAGGCTCTATCAGGGGTCAACGTCAAAAAAGAAGGTGTAAAAAATTCCGGGGCTTCCAATGCAGCCATCGTACTGGGATGGAAATATGGTTTGCTTGTCGCTTTCATCGATATTTCCAAAGGCTTTGCTGCTGTTGCAGGCTTACGCCTTTTGCTGGATTCCAGCAGTCTTTCTTCTGAAATGATCTGGACTTTGCTATTCATCGCAGGTGCCGGCGTAATTTTCGGCCATAACTTTCCGTTCTATATGAATTTCAATGGCGGCAAAGGCACGGCTTCTGTAATTGGCGTCATGCTGGCCCTCGATTGGAAACTTGGACTGGTCGGACTGCTCTTGCTCATCGGCGTTTCGCTCGCCACCGATTATTTGGTCATTGGCGTACTAGTGCTTTACGCGGTTTATTTTATGATTGCTTTCGGTCCTGCTGTTGGACCATGGCCATTGCTGACAGCCTTGGCTTTATTCGCAATGGCGGTATGGAAGCATAGCGAAAACATTATTCGAATAAAGAATGGAAGCGAGAGCAAAGTATCCTCCATCTTTAAGAAGAAGCCATCAACCCCTGTAAAGTAAAGGAGTTAAACTAATTATTGCTTTCATGTAAAAGATTGTGAAATAAATATCATAATTCTTCTTGACATTTTTGTTATTTCACCATAAAGTAAGAATCACGAATCGAATAGCATACATCACTTTCTTATCAAGAGAAACCGAGGGACAGGCCCTGAGACGTTTCGGCAGCAGATTTGTTTAACCGCAAAAACTGTGCCAACTCCTGCAAATGCCGTTAACGCATTTGGAAGATGAGAATTAGATGGTTTCAACTGGAGCCTTCTTTTTTCTTATGGATAAGAAAAAAGAAGGCTCTTTTTTGTCCATTATCTCAGGAGAATGTGAGACTCCATCGATTTGATAAGACCCATTACAGCATGAGGAGGTTCAATCACCATGATTCAATTCGAAGGCGTCGCCAAGACCTATCAATCAGGAAAACAGGAAATCCATGCCTTGAACGGCATTGACCTGACCGTCGAAACCGGCGAAATTTTTGGAGTCATCGGCTTTAGCGGAGCCGGAAAAAGTTCTTTGATCCGCACCGTGAATCTGCTCGAACGTCCTTCTGCAGGACGCGTATTGATTCAAGGAAAAGATATATCCACTTTATCCAGCAAAGAGATCCGCACCACCCGAAAAGATATCGGCATGATTTTCCAGCATTTCAACTTGCTGAATTCAAAAACGGTTTACCATAACGTCGCTATGCCGCTCTTGCTTGCTAAGACACCAAAAGCAGATATTGAAAAACAGGTAACCGACCTGCTCGACTTTGTCGGCCTTGCAGACCAGGCACAGAAATACCCCGATCAGCTGTCAGGCGGACAAAAACAACGGATCGGTATTGCCCGGGCGCTCGCCACTAATCCATCTGTTCTGCTATGCGACGAAGCGACTTCGGCACTTGATCCGCAAACGACTAAATCGATTTTGGACTTGCTTCGCAAAATCAATAAAGAATACAACATCACCATTCTGCTCATCACTCACGAAATGGGCGTCATCCGCGAAATCTGCGACAAGGTGGCTGTGCTTGAAGCAGGGAAAGTGATCGAGCAAGGCAGCGTCTTCGATATTTTCTCGAATCCGCAGCAACCAACCACCAAACGGTTTGTCCGCTCCGTCATGAACGACGAACTTCCTGATTCGCTGCTGGCACAAATTCAGGCAGCCGAAAGCGATAATGCCATCTACCGCCTCCAGTTTACCGGCACTTCCGTCGGCAAACCGTTCATGTCCCGAGTATCACGCGATTTCAAAGTTGACTTGAATGTGCTGTTCGGCAATATCACTGAGCTGCAGGGCGTCCCGTATGGCAACCTGATCGTGGAATTTTCCGGCGAGCCCAGTGAAATCGAATTGGCTTTGTCCTCCATCCGAGAAAGCGATATCCACATAGAGGAGGTCAATAATTATGTCAGTTAACTACGAACAAATCATAGAAGCTCTATGGGAAACCATTTACATGACCGGCGCAGCATTCAGCTTTTCCCTTTTGATCGGCTTTCCGCTCGGCATCCTGCTGGTGGTCACCCGCAAAGGCCATTTGCTGGAAAATGAACCGGTCTCCAAAGTGTTGAATATCGTCATCAATATTTTCCGCTCGGTTCCGTTCATCATTTTAATGGTTGCCATCATTCCATTGACCCGCCTGATTGTCGGTACGTCCATCGGAACCGCAGCCGCCATCGTCCCACTGGTCTTTTACGCCGGGCCCTACATTGCACGGCTGATTGAAAACTCCTTATTGGAAGTTGATAAAGGCGTTATTGAAGCGGCTCAGGCGATGGGCGCCACGCCGATGCAGATCATTTTCCGCTTCCTGATTCCCGAGGCTTTAAGCTCTTTGGTTCTCGCATTGACGATAGCAGTGGTCGGCTTGATCGGTGCATCCGCCATGGCAGGCGCCATCGGAGGCGGTGGGCTTGGCGACTTGGCCATCACTTACGGCTATCAGCGTTTCGATACGCTCGTCATGTTCATTACCGTAGCGATTCTTGTCGTGCTGGTGCAGGGTGTTCAATCCCTTGGAAATGTATTGTCAAGAACGGTACGGCGTAACTAAAAAATAAAAACACCATAGAAAAAACTGGAGGAATTACTCATGAAAAAACTTACAGCGACAGCATTACTTTCACTATCTGGCTTACTTTTGGCAGCCTGCGGAGACGACAGCAGTTCCGATGGCAACACGAAAGTGACACTTGGCATCAGCGGTTCCGATACAACCATCTGGGATTATATTGGCGAAAAAGCCGAAAAAGAAGGCATCGACCTCGAAATCCAAACGTTCTCTGATTATGTGGCACCAAACTTGGCGCTTGCCGAAGGCGAACTCGACTTGAATGCTTTTCAGACCATTTCTTATTTCGATGAATTTGTTACAGAGCACGACATCGATATCGTACCGATCGGTTCTACCGTCATTGCACCGATGGGCTTATATTCCGATAAATATGAATCCATCGATGAAATTCCCGAAGGTTCACAAATCGCAATGCCGAATGAAGCGACCAACATGGGGCGTGCCCTTCTATTGCTCGATGAAGCCGGACTGATCACGCTCTCTGAAGATGCCGGACTTACTGGCACAGCAGAAGACATTATCGAGAATCCAAAAAACATTGAAATTATGCCGATGGTATCCGGCCATACGCCGCGCGCTATGCCAGATGTTGCCGGTTCGGTCATCAACAACGGCGTTGCAGTGGATGCTGGCTTGAATCCGACTGATGATCCGATTGCCCGTGAAAGCGAAACAGCGAAACCTTATATCAACTTGATTGCCGCAAACGCTGAAGAGGCAGATAATGAAGCCTACCTGAAAATCGTTGAATTATATCAAGAAGAAGACACTGCTGAATTTATCATCGAACATACAAAAGGTGGTCAAATCCCTACCGTTGTGACAGTTGACGAACTGGTCGATTACCAATAAAACAAATTCAACTTAGGAGGAGTTCCAATGACATTTATCAAGGAAGCAGCCCAGTCCATTTCCCAGTCCATCGATTCCCGGAGCGAAACCTATATTGAAACAAGCCAGGCGATCCACGCAAACCCGGAAATCGGCAACCAAGAGATTTTCGCCAGTTCTTTATTGATCAAACGGCTTGAAGAAGCTGGGTTTCAGGTTGACAAAAGTGTCGCCGGCCATTACACCTCTTTTTTTGCCAGCAAAGAAAGCGCCCGTCCTGGACCGACAATTGCTTATCTTGCCGAGTATGATGCACTTCCCGGAATTGGCCATGCCTGCGGCCACAATATCATTGGAACAACCAGCGTTGCTGCGGCCATCGCATTGGCGGAAACTTTAGACTCAACAGGCGGACGCGTGGTCGTCCTGGGAACTCCTGCAGAAGAAGGAGGGCCGAATGGCAGTGCCAAAGGCAGCTTTGTTAAACATGGGTTGCTTGAAGGCATTGACGCCGCGTTGATGCTTCATCCTTCCGGAAATTCAGCTGTCACCGGACCTTCTCTTGCGGTCGAACCTTTGGAATTTCACTTTTACGGAAAACCAGCGCATGCGGCAGGATCTCCTGAAGAAGGCATCAATGCCTTGGATGCCGTTCTGCAGCTGTTCAACAGCATCAATGCCCTGCGCCAGCAATTGCCATCGGATGCCCGGGTTCATGGAATCATCACTCATGGAGGCGATGCGCCGAATATCATTCCGGAATACGCTTCTGCCCGTTTCTATATCCGCGGAGATTCATGGAAGAAAACATCCGATACTGCCCGCAAAATTCGGGCTATTGCGGAAGGCGCTGCTCTTGCAACTGGCGCGACAGTGAAAATCGAACGCTTTCAGAATGAAGTGCGTGATTTGGTCATCACCCCAGCATTGGATGCCGTTGTCCGCAGCGAACTTGAATCATTGGGTGAAACAGTGGCTGATTCCCGCATCTCCGGCCTCGGCTCTACAGATGCCGGCAATATCAGCTATGAAGTACCCACTGCCCATGGGTATATCAAAATCGGTCCGGAAAGTCTGGTTGCCCATACTGCCGAATTCCGCGAAGCCGCAAAATCAGTGAAAGGCAATGATGCGTTGATTAAAGGCGCCAAAGCCTTGGCCACTACCGGTTACCGCCTGCTGACAGAACCTGAGCTTCTGGAACGAGTAAAAGCCGCACATGCCGATGCGGTTAAAGCAAAACAGCAAAATTGATGAAGCGATGCCCTAACCCGGGCATCGTTTTTTTAAACTGGAATTTTCATCATTTTCCTGCTTCGTGCTAAAATACTACTATATAAGTTGAACTGATGCGTTTCATAGTCCATAGGCCGCAAGTCGATCAGGAAATTAGTGAAAATCTATGAACTTACACCGGGTTAGTTAGATAATCTCTTAGTGCCGGTGCGGCGTATATATGATGCTAAAGTTCAACTTATATAGAACGAATTCAAGGGGGATTACATATGTTAGAGACGTTAATCGAACGGCTTGTCCGTTATGCAAAAATCGATACGCAATCTGATGCAAATAGTGAAAATACACCTTCTACAGCGGGACAATGGGACTTGTTGCGTGAATTGGAACAGGAAATGAAGGCTATCGGCCTGACGGATGTCGGCATGGACGACGCGGGGTATCTATTCGGTACACTGCCAGCCACTACCGAACGGGATATCCCGGTAATCGGTTTCCTGGCGCACGTCGATACCGCAACAGACTTTACCGGTAAGAACGTGAACCCAAAGCGCATCGACAATTATGACGGACAGGATATCCCGTTGAATGACAGCATCACAATGACTGTGTCGGATTTTCCTGCCTTGAAAAATTATGCAGGTCATACCCTGATTACCACAGACGGCACAACACTTCTTGGGGCAGACAATAAAGCCGGTATCGCCGAAATCATGACAGCCATGGAATATTTGAATGCACATCCCGAAATCGAACATGGAAAAATTCGTGTGGCGTTTACACCGGACGAAGAAATCGGCCGCGGCCCCCATAAATTCGATGTTGAACGCTTTGGCGCTGAGTATGCCTATACCATGGACGGCGGCCCTCTTGGCGAATTGCAGTATGAAAGCTTTAACGCAGCCAGCGGCAAACTAACCGTTCAAGGCAAGAGCGTGCATCCAGGCTCAGCAAAAGACAAAATGGTCAATGCCCAAACGGTCGCCATTCAATTCCAGGAGGAAATGCCAAAGGACGAAGTGCCTGAACAGACAGAGGGGTATGAAGGCTTCATCCATTTGAACAACTTTAACGGCAACATTGAAACGGCGGAATTGACCTATATCATCCGTGATTTCGATAAAGCGAAATTCGAAGATAAAAAGCGGCATATGCAGGCGGTTGCCGAGAAACTCCAGCAGCAGTACGGCGAACAGGCTGTCCACTTGGAAATCGAAGACCAATACTATAATATGCGCGAAAAGATTGAACCAGTTATGGAAATCGTCGACACTGCAGAGCGTGCGATGAACACCTTGGGAATAGAACCGAATATCGTTCCCGTGCGCGGCGGTACGGATGGTTCTCAATTATCTTATATGGGATTGCCCACACCGAATATTTTCACAGGCGGTGAAAACTACCACGGAAAATACGAATTCATCTCTGCTGAAAACATGGAAAAAGCCACACAGGTCATTATTGAAATTGTAAAAACCGCCAAGTAAGTTGGCATCTTATAAAAAAGGCGTATTGGACTGGGTCCAATACGCCTTTTGATTTGGAGTTTAAAAATTTCAGTTTCTTCTTTGGATTTTATGCCCGGCAGAGCTACACAGGCGCTTGCGCTTTTCTTCTTTGTCCAGCTTCATCGGCCAACTCCTCGGGACATAAGCCGTTTTGGCTGTGCGGCTGAAGTAACGCCGCTTCGCCAGTGCGTCTTATGCCCGGCAGAGCTACACCGGCGCTTGCGCTTTTCTTCTTTGTCCAGCTTCATCGGCCAACTCCTCGGGACATAAGCCGTGTTGGCTGTGCGGCTGAAGTAACGCCGCGTCGCCAGTGCGTCTTATGCCCGGCAGAGCTACACGGGCGCTTGCGCTTTTCTTACATAATGCTTCTCCCGTTTTGCGCCAGGGCATAATGGATGCCATGCTGCAAAGTTTGGAAGCATTGGAATTTCGATAAGTTGATGGCTGAGTCTGTAATGGTCATACTCATTCCTGCTGAAATTCCCACCAAAATGGTTTGTGTACCAATCAGCGATGCGGTTGAGCCTAATTTCTCGATCAGCATTGCGGCATGCTGTGTAAAGTTCGTGTTTATTCCCGTCAAGTCCAATATTAAGTACTTGGCTTTGTGTTTCGGCATGTTCTGCAATGTTTTCACCAACAGCTCTTCCGCACGGGCCTCGTCATAAGTCCCCAGCAAGGGAACGACGACGATATCTTCAAGAACCGGAATGAGCGGAGAGGAGATTTCTTTGATCATTTCATTCAGTTCTTTTGTTTTTTCATCCACTAATCGTTCAAGCTCATTGATTTTTTCCGCTTCTTTCAAACGGGACAATTGATGGATATTCTTTTCGATAGTCTCTTCTGATGGAAAATACTGAACGACAGTTTCTGGAAAACCATCCAATTGATAATGAACGACTTTATACCAAATATTTTGCTTGAACAGTGATGAAAAAATTCCTGCGTAATGGGCAGGCAAGAAACTTCCGCCCCGCTCCTTCTCTTGCGCCACATTGATTGTGTGTTCCCAGCTGTTTTTCAAGTGCACTTCAAGTGTATGTTCCTCTTCATCTAGCTCTCTAATTGCCGCCAATCCCCATCCTGCTGAGGCGTATGTATTGGTGATCAATTCAGCAGCCTCTGCGACGGAGACACCTTTCATCCCTTGGAAATATTCTCCCACTACAAGCCCCTGGCGAAACCCTGTTGTTTCCAGCACAACATACGCTGCGTCTTTTCCGGCAATCTCTTCTATCGAATCAAAAAACATTTTCATTGCTGATGCTGTCCAAAAAAGAACAGATTCCTGACCTTCAAATAGAAAGCGGCCCTCAGCCAACTTCCATTCGAAATTCAAACCGCCTACTGTTATCGCTGATTTCGTATTCATCTTGCAACTCCTTTCGTTCCCTGATTCCATTTTATCATATTTATTGTACTTCACATGGCGGTAAAGATGATTTTGGCTCCTTGCAACGCTGCTCTAAAAGAAACAAACGGGTTTTCATCAGGCAATTAAACAGGAAGTGCGCATCCACTCTATGTTTTAAAAGGTTTTATAAAAGGAATACAGTGAGTAATACAATCAGGAAGAGGTGCTATACATGTCAGACAAAAGACCATTTAAAGAGGAAGACCGCAACATAAGCGACGGCGGTCCCATGGATAACCCTGAACAGTACAAAACCGATAAAAAGACCCTCACCGAAATGCATGAAGAAGAAATGAATGTGGATTCTATTCCGATGGAAGATTTAAAGCAGGAAAAACGGGAAGAAAAAGATAAGCGCGGAACGAAGAACAGTTCATCCAGCGAAGAAAAATTCCCAGAGTAAACAGCATGAATTTTCGTAAAAGTGAATGCTTTCAAAAAAGACCGCCGAGGCTACCCTCAGCGGTTTTTTTATGCTATGATTCTCGTTTGAACAGGAGTGAAAGAAGATGAAAAACTGGATTTACCCACTAATGGTCGTCATAGCAGCGAGCTGTTACGGAGTTCTCTCGACCATTATCAAAGTGGCCATGAAAAATGGATTTACTGCTGCAGAAGCAGTGACCGCCCAATACTTTATAGGGTTCGCCTTAGCGGCTCTTTTATTTTTTGCAACGCAACGTAAAATGCCTGGGATTAAAGGATGGAAGATTTTGATGCTATCCGGTAGTTTTACTGCTGCCACCGGCATGGTCTATGCACATTCCCTCAACTATCTGCCAGCTTCATTGGCTGTTGTGCTGCTGTTCCAATTCACTTGGATCGGCATGTTCCTGGATTGCATCGTCAACCGCCGATGGCTGAAGCGGACTGAAGTTTTTTCTTTGGTGCTGCTGTTTGCCGGAACTTTATTTGCAGCCGGCATCATCGGCACAGATCTTAGCGGGATTCCTTGGCAAGGCTGGGTTTGGGGAATGGCTGCGGCTTTTTGTTTCTCAGCATTCATGTTCGTCAACGGCAAACAGATTGAAGGCATGGATACTTCAGCCCGTCTATTTTATGTATCACTTTTTGCAGCAATTGTTGTTGGCTTGTTCCAAACACCTGAAATTGTGTGGAACGGACAGCTATTCAATGAAGGCCTATGGGTTTATGGATTATTGCTGGGCTTTTTCGGAATCATTATGCCTATCTACTTCTTTTCTGTTGCAGTGCCGCATGTCGGCTCGGGGCTTGCTTCTATTTTGAGTGCTATGGAATTGCCGGTGGCGGTCATTGCATCAGTCCTGATCCTCAACGAAACCTTATCAACACTTCAAGTCGGCGGAATTTTCATCATCCTGATCGGCATGGTGCTCCCTAGTGCGTTTAACCGGACACCGAAAATAGTTGAACAAGTTTAAAGGCCTGCTGCCCAAGCAGGCCTTTTATGTTTAGTTCGGATTTAAAAAGGAATAGATAAGTACAAACATAAAAGGAGTGGTATGGATGAATCAGGAAGATGTAAAAAAAGCGGCGTTAAAAATTTTAGAAGACAGCTATGTGGGGACTTTAGCGACGATAAAAGGACAAAAACCCCATTCGCGTTATATGACTTTTTTTAACGATGAATTTACACTTTATACTGCTACCAGCAAAAAAACACAAAAAGTTGATGAATTGGAAGCCAATCCGCATGCCCACATTCTTTTGGGCTATGAAGGCGAAGGAGTCGGCGATACATTTTTAGAAATCGAAGGAACCATGTCACTGAATGACGATCGCGAAATGATCGACAAAGTGTGGAACGAGCATCTGGAAGGATGGTTTGAAGGTCCTGATGATCCAAACCTCATCATTCTTGCCATCAAACCCGATCGTGTACGCTTAATGAATACAAAAGGGTTAGAGCCGCACGTGCTGGAACTATAAATAAAAAACGGCTCATTAATTGAGCCGTTTTTTATGTCTGAAGGATTTCGCGAAGCCCTTCCCTGTTGAACATCAGGTCTTCAAGCGTATATTCATCCAATACAGACAGGTAAGCATTGAGAGCCTTGCCTAATACGCCACGCAGACCGCAGATAGGGGAAATCGGACAGCGATTCGTCGCTGAATTAAAGCATTCAACTAAATGGAAATCATCTTCCATTCGCCTGACTACGGTTCCTACATTTATATTTTCAGGAAGGTCAGCAAGACGGATACCACCACCTCGTCCACGGACGGTATGGATAAAACCGGCTTTGCCCAGTTCGAATGTAACTTTCGTTAAGTGGTTTTTGGATATATTATATGCATCAGAAATTTCCTGTATCGTTGCAAGCTTATCTGTTTCTTTGGTGCCCAAGTAAATCAAAACACGTAATGAGAAGTCTGTATACATGGTCAATCTCATTTTTTCACCTCTTCTGCATGTTCATTATAACGGCTTTTCAGAAAGTCCGAAAGTAATTGAACCTCAAGACTTTATTGAGAAAAGGAGTAGATCAGCATGTTATCAGAAGAAACCCGTACAATTGTCAAATCCACTGTCCCGGTTCTGGAGGAACACGGCGTGGCAATCACCACCACGTTCTATAAGAACCTGTTCGTAGCCCATCCCGAATTGCTGAATATCTTCAATCATGCCAATCAGGCACAAGGCCGCCAGCAAACAGCTTTGGCTAAAGCAGTATATGCAGCGGCTGTGCACATCGATAACTTAGAAGAGATCTTGCCAGCTGTTGTCCAAATTGCCCACAAACACGTCTCTCTCGGCGTGTTGCCTGAGCATTATCCAATCGTTGGCGAATATCTGCTGAAAGCGATGAAAGAAGTGTTGGGTGATGCTGCAACAGATGAAATCATTGAAGCATGGGCAGAAGCTTACGGGGTCATTGCCGATGCATTTATCGGTGTTGAAAAAGAGATGTATGAACAAACGGAGGCACAGGACAACGGCTGGATTTTCTTCAAGGATTTCATTGTCTCCCGAAAAGTGAAGGAAAGTGACGTCATCACTTCCTTCTACTTGAAGCCTGCGGATGGATCCAATGTTCCGCCCTACACACCAGGCCAATACATTTCGGTGCGCTTATCGATGCCAGGCGAAGAGTTTCTAGTGATTCGGCAGTACAGTCTTTCCCAGGCGCCAAAACCGGATGAATTCCGCATTTCGGTCAAGCGTGAAAACGACAACGATCCAAATGGCGTTGTCTCCAATTATCTGCACAGCAGCATCAACGAAGGGGATCGACTAGAAGTCAGTGCACCGGCTGGCGTCTTTGTCCTCGATACCACAAAAACTTCACCGGTCGCTTTCATCAGCGGCGGTGTCGGTATCACGCCGATGATGAGTATGTTCGAAACAGTCGCAAACTCTACACCAGAGCGGCCAACTACTTTCCTTCACGGCGCCCGCAATCCTTTGCAGCAGGCTTTTGATGATGATATTCAGGCATATGCCACAATGATGGATGATGCCCGTTACAAAACCGTCTATTCAGATGAACCGAACGGATTTATTACCCGGAAAATACTCGAGGAATATGTTGATCCCGAAAGCGACATCTATGTTTGCGGACCGGCTCCATTTATGGAAATCATGATTCGTGAACTGCACGGTATGGGCATTCCGGAAGAACAGATTCATTACGAGTTCTTCGGTCCTGCGATGGATTTGAATACAGGTAATTAAAACGGATTTTTGAAGCCCGACTCAAGTTGGGCTTTTTAATTTTGGGTTTTCTTGACGCAGGCTTTCTTTCTGAAAGTATTTTAAGTAAATCGGAAATCATATCCAGTTAATGGGAATAAATAGTTCCTCAATGGAATGAAATATAACTAACTTCCCCTTCTTTCTTGCAGTTTACTGAATCTATACAGGTGCTTCCAGCGCCCGGCAGAGCTGAACAGCCACTTTCGCTTTTCTTTTTGTCCAGACTCCAGCGGCCAACTCCTCGGGTCGTAAGCCACTCTGGCTATGCGGCTGAAAACATGCCGCTTCGGCAACCTCCCTTAAGCCTGTCGGTTCTAACCGGGCGCATTCGCTTTTCTTTTTGTCCAGCTCCAGCGGCTAGCTCTTTGGGTCATAAGCCAACCCAGCTGCGCGGCAAAGAACGCCACTTCGCTGGTCCGTCTTATGCCCTGCAGAGCTGAACAGCCACTTCCGCTTTTCCTTGTTGTGACTTTTCTGTGAAGTTAAATGTGTCTAAATTTTAAAGATGTATTTAAAATATATCTTTAAACGAATTGTGGGAGTATAGTCAAAGTATAGAAAACAAAAGGAGAGATTGAGCATGTTATCACAAGAGACAAGAACAATCATCAAATCCACAGTACCGGTATTAGAAGAGCACGGAACAGCCATTACGACTGTATTCTACAAAAATATGTTTGAAGCGCATCCTGAACTTTTTAATATTTTTAATCAAGCCAACCAGAAGAAAGGACGTCAGCAAGCTGCTTTGGCAAACACGGTTTATGCTGCAGCAGTCCACATCGACAATCTGGAGGCTATTCTTCCGGCAGTTGTACAAATTGCCAACAAACACGTAAGTTTAGGAATTAAACCAGAGCATTATCCGATTGTTGGAGAATATCTGTTAAGAGCGATCAAAGAAGTATTGGGCGATGCAGCAACTGATGACATCATCAATGCTTGGGCAGAAGCATATGGCGTAATCGCAGATGCCTTCATCGGCGTTGAAAAAGATATGTATGAAAAAATGGAATCTCAGGAGAATGGCTGGAGCTTCTTTAAAGACTTTACGATTGTCCGCAAAGAGAAAGAAAGCGAAAACATCACTTCCTTCTATCTAAAACCTGCAGATGGAAAAAATGTTCCAGCTTACCAGCCTGGCCAATACATCTCTGTGCGCTTGTCGATACCAGGCGAAGAATATTTATCCAACCGCCAGTACAGCCTATCTCAAGCTGCACAGGAAGATGAGTTCCGCATTTCCGTTAAACGCGATGCTGATAATGATCCGAACGGCCTTGTATCCGTTTATCTTCACGATCATTTGAACGTAGGGGATAGCTTTGAAGTCAGCGCACCAGCAGGTGAATTTGTACTTGATACGGAAAAAGATACACCTGTTGCATTCGTTAGCGGCGGTGTCGGCATCACACCGATGATGAGCATGTTCGAAACTGTTGCTACACTGACTCCAGAACGTCCAACCGCATTCCTTCATGCTGCGCGCAATGAAACTATGCACGCTTTCGATAAAGATATCCAGAAATACATCGCATCTATGGACAATGCAAGCTATAAAACACTTTACTCCGATCAGCCTCAAGGCTATATCACGAGAGCGGTTCTGGAAGAATACATTGATATCACAGGTGATGTCTATGTATGTGGCCCAGTACCTTTCATGGAGGCCATGATTAAAGAATTGCGGGCACTTGGCATGAAAGAAGAACAGATCCACTTTGAATTCTTTGGTCCAGCCATCGCTCTTCAAACTGCATAATTACTAAAAAAGCTGCCCGCTTGCCGGGTAGCTTTTTGTGTATTCATTTTCCCCCCAAAGCAAAAGGACCTGCCAACATGGCAGGTCCTTTTGCTATTTGTTGGTTCTTTTCATTTCATCTTGCGCAGCAAGTAAAGTAAATAGGGTGTGCCAATTAATGCTACAACCAACCCGCTCGGAATGTCTTTTGGCGCGATCAGGATGCGTCCGACAAAATCAGCGGTGACCAGCAGCAATCCGCCAAGCAAGCCAGAAGCCAGCATCAATGGCAAATGGCGGAAACCGACCAGCCGTCGGGCGATATGCGGGGCCACCAGCCCTACAAATCCGATAGTGCCGACAATCGATACGGCCACCGTCGAAATGGCTACACCGATGATTAACGCCCATACACGCGTAGAGCGGATATTCAATCCAAGCCCTGCCGCGACATCATCTCCGAAGGTCAGCGTATCCAAGCTGCGTGTCAGATAGATCGCCGGCCAAATGAATACAGCCAATAGGATCAGCGCAAATTGAACATCGTCCCATCCTTTTCCGTAAGTACTGCCTGACAGCCAGACAAGTGCACTGGCCACTGCCAGCTTCGCCTTGACAATAAAAACCTGCGTCGCTGCCGAACCGAATGCGGAAATGGCAATTCCCATCAACGCAACCAGCATCGGCTGGAAATTATTCTTCCAGGCTGTCACCAGGATGATGCCAAGTGCCAAAGCTGCACCGACCGTTGCCCCCAGTGGCATGAACTCAGGTGGAATAGACGGGAAAAGGACCAGCAACAGCATCGCTCCAGCTCCTGCCATTGAAGTGACACCGAGCACACTGGCATCTGCCAGCGGATTTCTCAGGACTCCTTGAAGAATGACACCGGTAATTGCCAGCATCACACCTACAATAAATGAAGTTAAGACCCGCGGCACCCGGAAATTCCAGACGACTGGTTCCATCCAGGCGAAGGTCCAGGCAGAACCGTTGAAACTCAACGCCATGACTATAATTCCTAAGATAATCGCCACCAGCACTGGTACGATCAATTTTAACCGGATTGGTTTGGTAGTGCCGCCCATTTGGCGCTCTCCGCGCTTCAAGGACTTAGCCGTGCGCCATGCCAGATACAAGAGCCACGGACCGCCGACTAATGCCGTCATGGCACCAACCGGCACTTCCTGGCCGGGCTGGATCAACCTGCCCAGTACATCCGCACCGACCAAAAAGACGCTACCCCAAATAAAGGAATGGATGAAAATTTGGAGATGGCCACGAATCCCCATCATGCGGACAATGTGCGGAGCCATCAGACCAATAAAGCCGATCGGACCAACGACACTTACTGTCGCAGCAGCCAAAACAATGGCGACTCCCCATGCAGCCAGTTTAACTACCCGAACATTTTGCCCCAGTGAAGACGCAATATCTTCTCCCAGCGATAAAATATCCATTGGTTTCGCCAACAGCAGTGCGCAGGTGAACATCAGGAGAATAACAGGCGCCGCAAAAACGACCCCCTCCCAATTCAGCTGCACCAACGTTCCAGAGCCCCATAGAAAGAGACCATTCGTCTGATTTTCAAATAATAACTGTAGCGCTCCGGTAATGGACGCGAACAGCAGTGAAATGATCATTCCCGTCAGCGCTACACGCACAGGCTCCATTTGATTTCCAGCAAGGCCGACGACCAATAGTGAAGAAAGCACGGCGCCCAAAAGAGCTGTAACAAATGGAAAAGCACCAAGCAGTCCTGGAAAAAAGATGGTGGACAGAACCACAAAGAAAAATGCCCCTGCATTGATGCCCAAAGTTCCTGGAGAAGCCAATGGATTATTCGTCAAGGTTTGCAGGACGGCACCTGAAACTGCTAACGCTCCTCCAGCAAGTAAGCCCATCGCAAGACGCGGCAATCGGAAAGAAAGCACAATATCTTGGATACGCCCTTCCGTCCACACTCCTGACAACAGTTCGGATACTGTATAATCCGCCTGACCTTGAATCAGGTGTATGACAGATAGCATAATAAGCAGGAAAAAGCCCGCTGTCAGAGAGACAGTGGACTTGTTCAATAATCTTAGGAGCATTAGTCAGTCACCAATACATCAGTGATTTGGTTCATCAATGTTTCAGCAGACAACGGTCCTCCGTATAACCAGGTATCCGCGCCTAAATCATACGTCCGGCCTTCTTGGACAAACGCAAGATTTTCCCAGACAGGATTTCCTTTTAGCTGGTTTTCATAAATATTATCTTCTTCCGGTACTGTGTAAAGGTAGTTGGCATCTTCGTATTTAACCAATCCTTCTACATTGAATGTACTGGATCCGAAAATTTCAAACTGGTCCGGTTCATGGACATTATTCAAGCCAATGCGCTCTAAGATGATGGAAGCCATCGAGTTTGGCGTAAAGACACGAATTTCCGGAGCCTGCGCCCCGCTGTAGGCAAGTGTTAGAATAACGTCTTTTGTTTTCAAATCAGCCGCTTCAATTTCAGCCGCCTTTTCTTCGTACTGTGCTTCCAAGTCAGTCAAGACCTGTTCGCCTTCTGTCGTCTTCCCAACTGCTTTTGCAATTTCAAGGAACGTCGTTTCCATTTCCTGATACAGATCGATACTCTCATCTTCAGGATACGGATTGAAAATCACTGTAGGAGCAATCGTCTCCAATTGTTCGATCATGCCATCATGGCGGAAGCTCACACCAATGATCAGGTCTGGCTCTAAAGCGGCAATGGCTTCCAAATTCGGCTCCTGGCGGCCGCCGACGTCCACAACCGTTTCATCCAATTGCGGTTCAATGTTCACGTAGTTTCCATAATCCGAAATATCGGCCATTCCCGCCGGCTGTACACCGACTGCCAATAGGTCTTCTGCATACGTCCATTCCAGAACCACCACTTTTTGGGCTGGCGCGTCTAATGTCACTTCGCCATTGGTTCCTTGGATTGTGACCGGTTCCGCTTCTTCAGCTGGCGCCGTCGGCTCTTCTTCTGCTGTTGAACACGCTGCTAGTATAAGTAAAAGGATAGCTGTTAGTACAATTAGTAAGGGCTTCTTCATTTTATTATCCTCCAAGTTGTTTGATAATGATTCTCAATACGTCTTTATTTTAGGTCTATCTGTCACATTTGTAAAGCATTTTCTGAAAATCGTAGTGAAAATTGTTCTCATTTAATAAGAATTTATGCTATAGTAACTGTAACGAAAATCCTATCAAACAGAATTACAGTGAAAGATATGGAGGAATTGCGCAATGTCAATAGCCGTCAAAACCAGCGACTTGTCAATTGGATATACAGATAACCTACTTTTCGAAAACCTGAATTTATCGATTCCGCGCGGCGAAATATCGGTATTTGTGGGCAGCAATGGCTGCGGCAAATCCACCCTTCTTCGCTCGATTGCGCGTTTACTTAAACCTCAAGAAGGCTCTATACTCTTGGAAGGCAAAGAAGTCCATAGCATGTCTTCACGTGAAGTCGCGAAAAAAATGGGCATTCTCCCTCAATCTCCAGTATCACCTGAAGGGCTGACAGTCCACGACCTGGTCAAACAAGGCCGTTATCCACATCAGTCCTGGCTGAAACGCTGGACCGAAGAAGATACAGAAAAAGTGGAAGCCGCTATGAAAGCGACGCGCGTTGATGCATTCCGCGACAAGCCTGTAGACGAATTATCAGGGGGACAGCGGCAGCGTGCCTGGATTGCCATGACACTTGCCCAAGATACCGAGATTATTCTCTTGGATGAACCCACTACTTATTTAGATATGACACATCAAATCGAAATTTTGGATTTGCTGTTTGAGTTAAATGAAACTCAAGGCCGTACAATCATCATGGTTCTTCATGATTTAAATCTGGCTTCCCGCTATGCCCATAACATCATTGCCATTAAAGACGGCGATGTATTCGGACAGGGAACGCCTGAAGATGTCATTAGCTGCGATTTGGTCCGTTCCGTTTTCGGAATGGAATGCCAGGTTTCCAAAGATCCTTTGTTTGGAACTCCCCATTGCGTTCCATTTGGCAGAGGCCGTTGCATCGTCCCTGAAATCCGCCAAGCGTTAAGCAGTGCGCAATAATGGAAAAACTGGATCTTTTCCAAGTACACCTCCAACCGGATGCAAATGGATTTATGACTTTGTCTGAAAGCATGGAAAGCCGTTCTTTTGAATTGATCCAAAAAGTCATCCGTGAATCCGGAGCACCCACTGAAGCCGTAGCCTCGTCTATCTTCATGCGGCGCTTCGGTTTTTTTATAACCGCTCAGCTTTATTTATTGGCACATCAACAAGTGTGGGCTGGCCCACTTAGCGAAATCCACTTGACTGAAGCCGAGTACGGAATTGCTTTTGAAGTTGATGGAAAATGGTTGAGGCCACGACAGGAAGGCGACCTGGAAATGGTCTTGAAGGAATACGCAAGTCCAGTTGTGGAAACGTTCCGGAAAATCGGCCCCATCTCCAAATTGATTCTTTGGGAAAATATTTGGGGATATGCCATCTGGATGTATGGCATGGAACAATCAGTACAGGCTGAACAGGACTTGCAGGCTTTGCTGAATGACACACTCTGGCAGCCCGAAATGCGGAAATCGCATTTCAAGCAATTTCTAGGCGGACACAGTCTGGAGCATTCACAAGAAGAATACAAACGCGTAACCTGCTGTCTCTACAAAGAATTGCCGGAAACGGATAAATGCCCATACTGTCCTTTGCGCAAATAAACGCCCTGCTCATATGCAGGGCGTTTTCGTTTTTTATGATTTCTTTTCAGCAGTGATCATTTCAAAAATTCCAACCGGTTTCCGAAAGGATCGAAGACGAAAAATCGCTCGACACCCGAAATGCTGTCATCTTCTTTCCATACAATACCGGTTGCTAATAAATGAGCCTTCAGCTCACTATACCCCGCTACACGAAATGCGGGATGCGCTTTTTTGGCTGGCGAAAAAGGTTCCTCCACACCTACATGCAATTGCTGTCCACCAAATTCAAACCAAGCTCCGCCTCTTCCTTGCAAAGCTTTCGGCTTTTCGACTTCCTGCATCCCTAAAATACCTGCATAGAACTCTCTCGCCGTCTCTTCTTTTCCAGCCGGTGATGCCATCTGTACATGATCGATCTGTAAAATTGAAAAATCCATTTCCTCACTCCTTTCCCTTCAGTTTATCCAAGTTAGTGGTAAAAGAATATACGCTTGTTTTAGAGCTTTGCCATAAGATTATCCAATCACTTTGCAAACTCCGCTCGTTTGCCGTAGCATGAAAAATAAAGAGGTGATTCCACATGACTTTACCATCACAGGCAAGGTATTCATTGAGCAGCCAATCCGTAGCAGTGGATCGTATTCCGCACCAGCCGCTCAGCCAGGACATTCCCCTGATGATCGAGGAACTGAAAGCCTGGTGCGGGACCGACAATGCCGGTGCAGCAGTATCCTATTTCTTCCGTCAATATGCGCTCTTTGTAACTGCTCAATTCAGTCTGCTTCATCAGCATGGCGGCTATTTCTCTATCCACTGGAAGGACCTCCAATTTGACCGGGTCCACAATTATGGGTTGCCGCTTCTGCAGACCCATGTCGACTCGTCTTCGTTCCAAACTCTTGAGGGAAATGAAAGACATCAGGCTTTCCATGAAATCCTTCATCAGCAAGTAGATGAACTGGTAAAGGAATTTAAAAAATACATAAAAATATCTCCCATCACCTGTTGGGAGAACGTACTGGGATCTGTCCTTTGGTTTTATGCCGGTCTGGAAACACGCGAACCTCGAAAAGTTGCAGAGGACATGGAATGGCTTCTTGATGCAGCTAATTGGAAGCCGGTCAAAACTTCTTATCTCGCTAAACTGCTTGGCGATATCCCCCTGCAGCAGGCTGTTTCAAAGCCGCTTAGAAAAACCTGCTGCCTGTACAAAGAGATGCCGTCTTTTAATACCTGTACATTCTGTCCAACACCAAATTAAAGCACCTCAGCATGTATGCTGAGGTGCTGTATGCTTATACTTCAAATACTTCGTGCAGGATTTTCCCTGGATCGTTATTGATCAGGTTTTTATAGACGCAGCTTGTCGGTTTCTTTTGGAGCGCTTTAGAGAAAGACTTGGCGTGTTCGGCTTCTCCGACCACGTGGATTTCTTCCCATTTGCGCTCTTTTTTCAATTTCTCGATCTTGCTGCCCATGTCTTTATAAAAGCGTTCGAGGTTTTCTTTCAGCCGGTGATCCAATTCATCGACAGGGCTTCCTCCGCCACTGCCGCCAATGACCGGGCTATTTCCTCCAGCAGCACCGCCGCCAACGGATCCTGCACCTGAACCGCCTGCTCTTCCCTGAATGCGTCCTGAACTGCGTACGCCTTTCTGTTCTGTCCAAACTTCCAGCCCGGCATCGAATTCATAAAAGAATTCTTCATTGATAATCCCCATTGATGTATCGATTACACGGATTCCTTTAAAGCTTGGCAAAATGATGCCCGCATACGGATAGGCTTTGTACATATAGCGAAGCTCTTCAAGAGCAGGCTTCGTCTCCCAGTGGAAACTTGTTTTTACCGGGACCTGAACATAGTGGACAGACCACAAATCTTTATGCGGTGATGCAAAAATAACGACACCCTTCTGGAGGTCGTTTTGATTGTCTAAAATTTCTTTTTCAACTTTTTTTCTCAAGGCTTTATATACCTGTATTTCTTTTTCATCATTCGAAGCCTTTAAATATTCGTCTAATCGTTTCAAACCATTTTTCAGATGGATTTTCCACGCCCCGTTTTGGGCGTTTAAGTCAGCTGGATTGGTATTCAGATATACACTTAACACGCAACGGTCTGGACATTCGAAACTCTTCAATTCCTGGATTTCGTCGTATAAAGTCATTCATTCATCATCCTCCTTGTATTCCATCCTTGTTATCTGATTACCCGAAGGCAGTTAATTTAAACGAATCTTCTGAACCATTATTGAAACCACGTTTAAAATTCAGCGACAGTGGTAAATAGAGAGTACGATAAAAATTTTGAAGGAGCGTGTTACAGAATGGAAAACATCAACAAGCAAGTTGAAGATAAACTCAAGAATACAGATGACAAGAAAAAAGAGCAGATTTTAGCGGACTTCTCAGTTTTCATCAATTATTTAGGTGATAAAGTGGAAATCGGAGAAAAAATGGGCTTAAGTGAAGAACGCATCGCGCAGTTAGCCGAAAAAGTTGCAGGATATCTAGCTAAGAAAGAAGATCCAAAAAATAGCGAAGAGTATTTATTGCAGCGCCTATGGCAGGTCGGCGATAAAGAAGAACAGCATATGCTGGCACACATGCTGGTGAAATTAGCCAAAGACCAAGACAAATAATTTGAAAAGGCCTTCCTCAATGGGAAGGCCTTTTTTCGTATAGATGAAACATCAACAGATAGACAATGCCGCTGGCGAGTGCAAGCAGACCCAAAAGGCCGAATGTCCACGCAAAACCGAACCAGGCTGTCATCGGAATGGAAACCGGCGCAATCATCCGGCCGATGGTGTACCGCAAACTGGCCGCTGCAAAATATTGGCCACGCATGTCCTCAGGCGCCAATTTAGAGATGAAGTTCTGCTGCAGTCCAACGACCATCAGCTCCGCAAATGTGAAAACAGCCATTGCGACCACGAATATCCAGAACCATGAAGTCAACGGAAACAGCCACATCGCCAATGCGTAGAAAGCGGCAGATGTGAAGAAAACCCATTTCTCTGGAAATTTGGTCATCCACCGGGTAACCACCACCGTCAGCAACGCGACAAATAATCCGTTTTCAGCCAATAGAATGCCAAAGGAAGTTTCTCCTGTGACAGACCATTCCTGGTCAAACAGAGTGGCTACTGTCTGGCTGTCAATCGTTTCCTTCAAATAGACGGGAATCAGCAGATCCAATTGCATAAACGTCTGGGCACCCAAAACACCGGCAATGATAAATAATAGAAACAAACGATCTTTGAAAATCAGACCGTATTCCTTAAATTGCTTTAAAATTGCGCCGACCCATCCTGTTGCTGTCTGCGACTGCCATTTGTCCACCATAACCTGGGACAAGGTTTCCTTTGTCAGTAGTCTCAGCACCAGACCAAGCAGCATCGAAATCACTGCAACCGCCAGCAATAGCTCGAAACGGTAAGAAAAGAATAGGATCGCGCCAAAAAGCGGTCCCACTACAACCGCAATATTCAAGGTTGTGTAAAAAATCGCAAAGACATCGCTCCGGTATTTTTCCGGTACGACATCCGCAATCATTGCCTGGCTCGCTGGCCAGTATAGGGAACCGCACATTCCAGCAAGAGTGAACGCGACAAAACCAAGTTCCGGCGATTGCAGCCAAGGTGAATTGGCAAAAGCAAATAACAGAAACGTAAAACCCTGCGCAATAGAAGCCACGACCAACATCCGTCTGCGGCCGAAACGGTCCGCGCAATAACCGCCAACCAGGTTGGCTGCAACTGAAAACACCTGTGAAATCACCAGCAGCAAGCCTGCCATTCCTTTGCCGAATTCTTCGGCAAAATAAATCGCTAAAAACGGAAATACCATCCAATAACTCGTATTCATAAAAAACTCGCCTACCAGGCGTACCTTTAAACTTCGATCCCAATCCTTCAATCTCATTCCCGTTTCCCCGCGTTCTTTTATAGGCCACTTCTATTTTTCCAAAAGTGCTACTCGATAATCTCCAACAATCTATAACTTAAGCAAATATCGATCATTAAATCTTTTCGTTCTTTTGCGAATTGGATGGAGATGCGTTCCTTATCCCGCTCAATGATTTCTCCCGCCCCAAATACCCGGTGCCGGACCTGAACGCCTTGACGCAAAGCATCTTCTGAATGGATCGCATTCGGATTATCGGGCACCTTCACTTTGATGGGTGTTTTGGCTGCAGTCCGCTGTGTTGTTGCCAACCTTTTTTCAGGGATGATCAGTTTGCGCACTTCATCTGCAAAACGGGATTCGCTGCCATAGCTGATCAGCTCTAAATGGTTTTTAGCCCTGGTCATCCCGACATAGAACAGGCGCCGTGCTTCTTCCAACGTATCTGGATTCTCCGCATCTTCTTCAGTTGGAATAACACCTTCCACCAAATCAATCATATAAACCCGCTCAAACTCCAGACCTTTGGAGCTATGGAAAGTCGATAAAGTCAGCATGTCGTCGGTTTTTTCCACCTTTGCCTGCTGAGTTACCTGCTCGAGCTGTTTCAACCGTTTGGCAAACGCAGTCATGGACTCAAGCGGTTCCGCAATCTGTTCCAAAGTCGTTAAAATCTGTGTTAAATAAGTCATTTTCATACCGAATTTCTCCGCGCGGCTCGCAAGCATCTGATCGTAGCCCATTTCCCCTCGGATGGTTCGGATGACCTTCAATGGCTTCATGCCATTCAATGCAGCAAACCATTTTTTCTGTTCGGCCAGAATTTTAAGCTGGTATTCCTTTAAGGTGATCGTCAAATTGATGTCGTCAAAAGCATTGTTTCCTGTCGGATTCATCCGGCTCAGCATCTTCAGTTGGCTGCCTGACCAATAGGCATTGGTTTTAGAAGCCACTTTCGAATAGATGTCGATACGTTCCGGCTTCAGGCTGAAACGCATGAAGTTCAGCATATCTTCTACAATCCAATGAGAGAAAAAGCGGTTATCCGAATCCTTCATATAAAAAGGTATGCCCAAGCGTTCAAGTTCGCTCATTAGCAGAGTGGACGAAGAGTTGTTGCGGTACAGAATAGCCACGTTGCCGTAATCGGTCAATTCCTTGAGCTCTTTCATAAGGTATTTGAATTGGGCTTCTTCTGAACCCAAGCGTTTCAAAACAATCGGATCGCCTTCCGGTTGCTTGGTGAACATATTTTTGTCATGGCGCTTTTTATTGGTCTTGATGAATTCATTGGCGGTGTGGACGATATTTTGGGATGAACGGTAATTGCGCTCCATTTTCATGATGTAGGCATCTGGGTAAACCGTTCTGAACTTCAGTAGGTAAGTCGGTTCAGCAGCTCTCCATGTATAAATTGACTGATCATCATCGGCTACCACACAGAGATTTTGATGTCTTGCCACCAGCTTTTCCACAATGGCATGCTGGATCAATGAGGTATCCTGACTTTCATCTGTCATGATGTAATCCCAGCGTCCCTGGTATTTCGCTAATAGGCTCTTGTCTTTTTCAAGCGCTTCATAGGCCAGTGACAGCATGTCATCAAAATCGACCAACCTAACGTCATAGTTTTCTTTGAAGGCTTCATAGGTTTTCAGGATTTCAATAGCACCTGGAAATGGTTCCTTTAACTTCGCCCATTCTGTTCTGGGCAACATTTTGTTTTTCACGAAACTGATAAATGAAATCAATTCTTCCAGTTGGTCCTCTGTAATCGGCTCATCATTTTCAGTTTTGTACATTTCACGAAGCAGCTTTTTTTTGTGAAGGCCATTCGTCTCGTTGCCTTCTATCATGACGTAACGTGAACCTGAAAAATAATCACGGGTGATTTGGAAAGCCAGACTATGGATGGTCGAAAAATCGATGGGTTGCAGGGAAGGAAAAAATCGTTTGTACCGCTCGAGCATATCGTTCGCCGAAGCTTTGCTGAACGTGATCGCTTTGATCCGTTTTGGAGAAACACCCTTTTCTTCAATCAGGTATCCGATGCGCATAATCATCGTGGTTGTTTTTCCAGATCCGGGACATGCCAGCAAAAGCAAAGGACCTTCCGTCCGTTCTACCGCTTTTCGTTGTATTTTATTTAATTGGACTCCAAGTTCCTGTTTTTTTCGTTCAAAGAATTGGCTCATTATGAGGGGCTCCTTCATTTTTCAATATCCCTATATTAACACAAAAACGGACCCGGTTTAATGGGTCCGTTTCTGTTCAAGCAGATAAAGAGAAACTTCAAAGCGGGATAAAGCTTATGCTGTGTTAGGTCTGGAAGAACTATACGGGCGCTTCCGCTTTTCTTATTGTATAGCTGCGGCGCTCAGCTCTTTGGGTCATAAGCCAACTCAGCCACATAGCTGAGTTGGCTTATGCCCGGCAGAGCTACACGGGCGCTTACGCTTTTCTTATTGTCCAGCTCCAGCGCCCAGCCCCTCGAGTCGCTTCAGCCTTACCGACAATGGCAAAGGACGCCATTATCGGTAAGGCTTCCAGCGCTTGTCGGGGCTACACGGGCGCTTACGCTTTTCTCATTGTCTAGCTCCATCAGCCAGATTCTAGGGTCATAAGCCACCCTGGTGTCTAGTTCAGTGCCTAACTCTTCGGGTCATAAGTCAACCCAGCTGTGTAGCAAAAAGCGCCACTTCGCTGGTCTGTCTTATGCCTGTCAGAGTTGAACAGGCACTTCCACTTTTCATGCTGTGCGGCTGAGAACATGCCGCTGCGCCAGGGCGTCTTATGCCCGTCGAATCTACATGGCTGCTTACGCTTTTCTTTAAATAAAGTTCTTTTCATCTGGCTTGCTGATTGGGTCTGCATTGCGCTTGTCTTTTCTGAATGCGGGATCTTCGTAATGCCGCTCATCCAGTTCGACCGCTTTCCCTTCGCGTTCTTCTTCTATGGTCCGCGGACCTTCCGACTCAAGCTTGTCCTGTTGAATTTCCGTCTTTTCGTCTTCGGGCAATTCAAATGCATCGTGTGCATCTTTGTTTACATAAAGCAGTAGCTTGCCTTCTTGTACGTCCCGATAGTAGCGTTCTGACTCATTTTCATCGATGCCCATATTCAGAAAGGCTTGATGAACTTTTTGGTCACCTGTTAAAAAAGTGGCGAATCGATCGGCCCAGCCAGTTTCAGTTGAATGGACTTCTACATCTGATTTCCCTTTTAGTAGGGATAGCTGGTTACTGGACTTGCCCATAATATACATATCTTTTTCCAAATAGCCATCTTTTTTCAGTTCTTCGATTTTCTGCAGAACTTCTTCCTGTGTATGATAGGTTTCGATGAATTGATTCAGCATGCTGATCTCTCCTTAATAGGGGTTACTGTATTTTACCCTTATGCCAGGAGCTCGAAACAACCGTTACTTTTGAGACAAAATCTCACAGACACGTCCAACCTGTCCGTCTTCCAACCGCACTTTGATGCCATGCGGATGAGTTGCTGAGTTTGTCAATAAGTCCTTGACGATGCCGCGGGTTTTCTTTCCTGAACGCTGATCTTGTTTTAAAATCACATTTACTTCAATACCTGGTTTCACGTCACTTCTTTTTTTACCGTCCACGCTTATCCCTCCTTACTTTCTTCTATCATACGCTATTCCTTCCAGCTGAACAAAACATGCTCAAATCAAAACCAAGGAAGGAAAAGTCATCCTTTTCCTTCCTTGGCGCAAAGCTGCCGTTTATGGGTTAATTCTTTTAACTGCCTGAAAGGCTTATTGCTCTAAACTTTACGCAACCATCTAAAAAAGCGGGGATTTCTCCCCGCCTCATCGTTCATTTCATCGATTATAAACGGTCTCGATCCGTGCGGTTTTTGTGGTCTTTACGAGTTAACTCGTCGTCCGTCACATTGGTATCTTCATCGATATCCGCTTCTTCACGACGGACAGTCTCGTTAACAGTTTCAGTGTCCTGTACTTTGCGTTTTCCGACCACAATCTCTTCAGCTACTACGTCTTTTTTTGTAACCTCGACGCGTTCTTCCGATACTGGGATGTGGATGTTTTCGCCTTCTTGATAAGCATCTCCAGTTAAACCGGAATCTTTATCGAAGGAATTTCCAGTTGTTTCTTCGTTTACAGGGCGGCGCTCTACATATACTTCTTCACGCTCTACCGGTACTTCGATTGATTGGTTTTCTTCGACAACGTGTTTCCCGACGTTCACTTCACCGGTTTGTACACGCTCTTTGTCGACATTCAACCGCTCTTCATGCAGACGGAGTTTTTCTTCATCCGTGCCAGTACGATCAAGGTCTCTGTCTTTGGCGTCAAAATTATCCGTGCGATTGACATCATCAACCGTACGATCTGATCCTAAACCGAAACCTGTGCCTGAATCTTTTCCGACGCCGGCTGTTTCCGTAGTATCACGGCTGAACTTATCGTCTTTTTTATTGTAGTAAACGTCATTTTCAGCATTTGTATCCACTGTTAAACCATCTTTGGCTACAGCTTCGTCGTCCATACGGCCTCTGCTGCTTCCTAATCCGGCTCCGGTAGCGCCGGTAGCTCCAGCTGCACCCATCGTTCCTGCTGCGTCACTTCTTGATGTATTGTCATACGGCGCATTACCTTCATAGTTCGCACCATACTCACGATCTACAAACAATAGGATTTTGCCGTTCTGTACTTCTTTGTAATAACGGTCAGCTTCTGCTTCATCTACACCCATTCCAGAGAAAGCTTGGCGTGTAGGTTCATCCCCTGATAGGAATCCCATGAACTTATCCATCCAGTTGCCTTCGGATGATTTGTAATCCACATCTGTCCGTCCCCGGACCATTGAAATCTGATCTTTATCGCGTGCCATTACATACATATCTTCTTCGCGGGAACCTTGTGCTTTCAATTCCTCAATTTTTCTCAATACTTCCGTTTCACTGTCGAACGTTCCCATAAATTTATTGTTGGCCATTTTCTATTCCTCCAATTTTTTATGCGTATTTTGAAAATGCTTGCTTAGTTTAGAAAATACCCCGCACGTCTTTTCTTAAACATTTCAGTGTTTTAAGATTTTAGTTTCGGCTGTTTTTTTTCTTCTTTATTCGACTTGTCTATCCCAGTGGCGATGCGCTGTGATAGCTTCAAGGAACGGCTCTGTAAAATTGGAAGCATCGCTTGCTGCAACGACTCCTGGCTGATCTTCGATGGCGGCTGCCTTCAACCATTGCTGGCCATCATGTGTCGCACCGATCGGTTTGTAATGATCGAATGCTTCTCCAATATAGCGGGCTGCCTCTTTAGCAAACTTCCTGCTGACATCTGGTCCTCCGACAGCATAAATGGCGTCATAGAGAACCGGATCGGTCGTAGTGAATGTGTGGTCGACTTCAAGTTCTTTACCGTTCGAGCCCATCACTGTGCCTTGCATTTCACTGACCACTTCGTATTGAACACCTTTCGCTTGGAGTCCTTCGAGGATTTTCAGCACCTCAGCATCATTAAAGCCTTTATCTGCCAGGACTCCGACTTTACGCGTAGCTGGCGATTTCACAGTATTGTCCAGACTCAGCGCTGGAGAAGCTTTAGTGACATCCGAACCACCGTTTGTTGGAGGGGCGACACCAATATTCTTAGCTACTGCCTGCGCCATTTCCAAGTTGACATTCGTGAACATCTCAACAGCACCTTCACGAATCCATTTCTCCTGGCATTTTCCGAGTTCAAAACTGAAAGCTTCGACAATATGCTTTCGTTCCGGTTCTGTCATACTGTTCCAGAACATGGTCGCTTGTGAGAAATGATCCTTAAAGCTCTCACTGCGGGCACGCACTTTACGCCCTTCCATTTTTTCCTGGTAATGAGAATAGCCGCCTTCAGCTTCACTGACAGGAGCTGGTGTACTGTTTGTGAATGAACTCTTCTGATAAGAAACTCGCCCTTTATTGATCGTTTGGCGTCCGAAACCGTCCCGCTGATTGTTATGGAATGGGCAAACCGGTCGATTGATCGGCAGTTCGTGGAAATTTGGCCCATTCAAGCGGAGCAATTGGGTATCTGTATAGGAAAACAAGCGACCTTGCAGCAAAGGGTCGTTCGAGAAATCGATTCCCGGTACCACATGCCCCGGATGGAAAGCCACCTGTTCTGTTTCCGCAAAAACGTTGTCAACGTTGCGGTTCAAGGTCATTTTCCCGACAATCTGAATCGGAATTTCTTCCTGTGGCCATAGTTTCGTGGCGTCCAATAGATCAAAGTCGAACTTGAACTCGTCTTCCTCCGCGATAATCTGGACGCCCAACTCCCATTCAGGGAAATCTCCCTGTTCAATGGAATCATACAGATCCCGACGATTGAAATCCGGATCTTTACCGGCGATTTTCTGTGCTTCATCCCACACAAGAGAATGGGTCCCAAGCGTCGATTTCCAATTGAATTTAACGAAATGTGATTTTCCTTCAGCATTGACGAAGCGGAATGCATGCACACCAAAACCATCCATCATCCTGAAGCTGCGGGGAATTGCGCGATCAGACATCAGCCACATCATCATATGCGCTGTTTCCTGGTTGTTGATGACAAAATCCCATAAGGTATCATGCGCACTTGCCGCCTGTGGCATTTCATTGTGCGGCTCCGGCTTCACAGCATGGACAAAATCCGGAAACTTGATGGCATCCTGAATAAAGAACACCGGCATGTTATTGCCGACCAAATCATAATTTCCTTCCTCGGTATAAAACTTCGTAGAAAATCCTCGAACATCCCTCACTGTCTCTGCAGATCCTTTTGATCCGGCAACAGTCGAGAACCGCACAAATACAGGGGTCTTCTTACCTTTTTCCGAAAAGAACTTGGCCTTTGTCAAAGACTCCAACGATTCATACGCCTCAAACACTCCATGTGCAGCATATCCTCTGGCATGGACAACGCGTTCCGGAATCCGTTCGTGGTCAAAATGGGTCATTTTTTCACGGAAATGAAAATCCTCCATCAATGTAGGGCCGCGCTCTCCAGCTTTCAATGAAAATTCATCTTCCGCCATTTTCAGCCCTTGATTGGTCGTCAAGCTTTTGCCGGTATCATCCGTCCGGTACTGCTCCAATTGTTCATCCTTGCTGTTTTCATTCACTTCAGGTTCTTTCGCCATTTTGCCACTCCTTTTATTTTTATATTCTTTCTTTTACTACCCTGTCTTGTTTTAATGCACACCTCTATTTTTATTTTATTCAGCAAAAAACTCCGCAGGCTGTTAAAGCCTGCGGAGTTCCTATTAAAAGATGCTTAAATCCCATTCTTTCGAAATTTGCCGCAGCATCATCGTGCCTGCTGCACTGTTTCCTTGTACATCGATTGCAGGGCCATAGACACCAATGCCCGCTCCCGCCCGGAATTCATAAGTTTGTGAGTGGAGTTTCGGTGGAACAGCAGCCATGATACCACCTGAGACACCGCTTTTCGCTGGAATCCCGACATGAGCCGCAAAATTTCCGGAAGAATTGTACATGCCGCATGTCACCATGAGGACTTTCGCCACCTGCGCAATTTCTTCAGAGAAATGCTTTACTTTTGTAATCGGGTTAAACCCGTCATATGCAATGATCAGGCCGATCAATGCCAAATCCTTCGTGCTCACTTTAATCGCGCATTGCCGAATGTAAATATCCAGCGCTTCCTCCACTTCGAGATCCAGGAACTTCGCTTCTTTCAAATAGTAAGCCAATGCCCGGTTCCGATGAGATGATTTCCATTCGGAATCGTATACTTCCTTATCAAGCTCAAGCGGATGGCCCACCAGCTCTTCCAGAAAATGCAGCAGGAATTCATATTTCTTCTGGCTTGTCTGTCCTGGCAGCAACGCTGAAATCGTGATTGCTCCTGCATTGATGAAGGGATTGAACGGCTTGTTCGGACGATGGATTTCAAACGGGATAATTGAATTGAACGCTTCTCCGGTCGGTTCCACATCCACCCGCTCCAACACAAAATCCAACCCGTAATGGCAGCTCAATGCGATGAATGTCAATGCTTTTGAAATGCTCTGCAGAGTGAATTCCTTATCCGTATCTCCTGCGCAATAATAATTCCCTTCATCATCGACCATACAGATTCCGAGTTGGCTCGGATCCTCTTTTCCAAGTGCCGGTATGTACTGCGCGGTGGTTCCCAATATGGCATGGCCCTTATTATCTTTGACCCAAGCCTCTAACTGCTCCTGAATACGCGGATTGGTTTGCACTGCCATCCCTCCTTCTACTTCTTTCCTCCTATCATGAATGAAAGCAGTCGCCTTTGTCAAAAGCTGTTAACCCTACAGGATCAAGAACTTTTGGCATTGTCTGCTTTCTGCATCCATACTCAATGGGCGAAAGAAAAAAACCTTCCCTGCACACAGGGAAGGTTCATCTTATAACTTGTCGTACCAGGCTTTGGCGGCTTCCACTTCCGGCATGGTCAATTGATGGCCGAAATCTTCCCAATGCAACTCCGTGTTTGCACCGGCACTTGTGAGCAGCTTGTCAAGATCTGTCGATTCTTCTGCCGGACAGATGGGATCGTTGGTGCCTGCTGCGATGAATACAGGAACACCTGTTAAATCGGGCAAATCCGCCTCGCGGTTGGGCACCATCGGATGATGAAGAATTGCTCCTTTTAACGAATCCGAATACGTAAACAGCAAATTAGCGGCAATGTTTGCGCCATTTGAATAACCGATTGCGATGACATTGCTGCGGTCAAATCCATGCTCCTCAGCAGCCTCTCCAATAAACTCGTGAAGCTCTTCTGTACGGACTTTCAAATCCTCCATGTCGAAGACACCTTCTGATAACCGTTTAAAAAAACGGGGCATGCCATTTTCCGATACGTTGCCGCGAACGCTCAAGACAGAAGCCTCCGGGTCGATATGGGCAGCGATGGCCAGCAGGTCATTTTCATTTCCACCTGTTCCATGAAGCATCAGAAAAGTTGGTTTAGCAGGATTGCTGCCTTGTTGAAAAATATGTTTCATCATGAATAACCTCCAGTTGTAATCTAGATAAGTTGACGTTGAGAGCTAAAGTTCAGCCCATCGATATGCCGGCAAAGAGTGACTTACCGGACTGAGTCGAGCTGCTTCTACAATTCCCTAATTTCACTAAAAGAAACTTATCTCGAATTCAAGATAATGATATCATAGATTTTCTTTTCCTCCAATAGAAAAGGTCCATCGCATAAATTGCGTGGACCTCTTTTATTTATCGTGTCTGCGGATTCAGCATATCTTCCAGGTTTTCTTTTGAAAACAGGTAGTTTTCATTGCAGAAATGGCATTGCGCTTCCGCTTGTCCGTCTGTAACGATCATGTCCTCGATTTCAGCAGTTCCAAGGCTTTGAATGGCTCTGGAAATGCGGTCTCTCGAACATTGGCATTGAAACTGGACAGGCATTTCATCCAGCACCTTTACGTTTCCGATGCCCAATACCTCATTTAGAATATCTTCCGGCGTCAAGCCCTGGCGAACCATATTGGAAATAGTCGGAATGACTTTTAAGCGTTCTTCAATTTCCAGGATGACTTTTTCTTCAGTTCCCGGCAGCAATTGGATGATGAATCCGCCGGAAGCCTGGATGGTATTATCAGGATTGACGATTACGCCAACACCTACTGAGGATGGAATTTGTTCAGAAGTGACAATATAATGGGTGAAATCGTCACCCAATTCGCCGGACACTAAAGGAACCTGCCCGACAAAAGGCTGGAGCAATCCAATGTCTTTGGAAACCGCTAATGTACCGTCAGTACCTACAGCTCTTTTGACATCCAGTTTGCCCTGCTCGTTCAAATCGAAATGGGTCAAGGGATTCGTCACATAGCCACGGACTTCACCTTTTGCATTTGCATCTACTAAAATCGTACCAATCGGACCTCCGCCGTTAATGCGGATGGTCAGTTTTTCTTCGCCCTTCATCATCGCACCGAGCATGACGCTCGCTGTCATGGAACGGCCAAGCGCTGCAGATGCAGTCGGCCATGTATAATGGCGGCGCTGCGCTTCTCCTACAGTTTTTGTTGTCCGCGCAGCATAAGCACGTACTTGTCCATCGTATGCTAAAGCTTTCACTAAATAATCGTTCATATTGTTCTCCCTTTCTATATCAAGCTTTTCAGCTTTGATCAGCTTGTTTTTTTGCACGTACTTTGTCAGGGGTGATATCGTCACCCAATGGATCGATGACCGTCATATTCGTGACAGTCCATTCGATCTGTCCGCGGATTGACCGCAAATAATCTTCACGCAGTACTTGACGTTCCACTTTCTCCGCGTTTGTCAGTCCTTCTTCACGTGCTTTTTTTGCCAATTGATTGATGCGCGGTAAAATCGCGATCATTGTTCTCCCTCTCTTCTCTTTAACCTACAAGTTTTTGAGACAGCCATTCGGTTAATTTTTTTGTTTTTTCCTGAAATCGCTGCTCCTCCATCTTCTCTGAAAGAACAGCAATTGTTTCCTGTTCCATTCGGAAACGCCATGCATTTTCTGCATCGATCATCAAATCCGTCAACAGACAGCATCGCTCCGGCTCCTCGAGTTCCAGCAGGTCGCCCAACACTCCACTTGAGGTATACAGCGCTTGCTGTCCTTCAATGGCCACATATATATCAAACACATTAATGTCTTCCGGTTTTTTATTGAGCTTGAACCCGCCTTTAACGCCTGGTACAGAAGCGATCAAGCCTGCACTGACCAGTTTTCTCAAGAGCTTTTGAAAATAGGTCGGGGAAGTCCTGAGTTGCTGGCTGATGGCTTCGCCCGGAAGCACGGCCTTGTCCGGCAGCATATTCAATAGAAGAATTGCATACACCGATTGCTCTACACCTGGTTTCATATGCACCCAAATCACCCTCCTTCAATTACGGATAAACTTTATCCTTGTTGTCCACAATAAACTATCTTGAATTAAAAGTAAATAATAGTGCCTGGCTTTCCAAAAACTCAAAAAAGCCATCCGCAATTGGATGGCCTGGTTATCTTCAAATTAGTTGATTGAAATTAATTTGTATTAAATCGCAAAAGCTAAATCATTCCGGACACTGCTCCATAAGCAAGCGCCATTAAAATGACAAAAGCGGGATGCACTTTCCTGATTTCCAGCAGCCAATAGCTGACGATGATCAGAATCACTGTTTGTACAGTTCCTGAAGTATCAACTGAAGTCATAAAAAATTGGAGAGTCATAGCCCCGAGCAATACAGCAATGACTGGACGGACAAGCTTGGTGATGTTTTTGACTTTCGGTGAGTCTTTGTATTTCAAAAGGGTCACCATCAAAAGGACCATCAGTATAAGCGAAGGTGCCACTGAAGCGAACAAAGCGACAATCGACCCCAATATTCCGCCTTCCATATAGCCGATGTACCCTGCCATTTTTGTTGCAATCGGACCGGGAAGCGCATTGCCCAATGCCAGAACTTCTCCGAATTCCTGAGTTGTCATCCAGCCATAGCGGTCCACCACTTCTTTTTCCACAAGCGGAATGGAAGCAGGTCCCCCACCATAACCTAAAACACCGGGAATAAAAAATGCCAAAAAGATGGACCAATAAATCATTTTGACCCGACCCCTTTCTTAAAGGAAGTTAAGGAAAGAATCAAAACACCTAATATGACAATTGCAGGATGAATATTCACTAGTTCCAGCAATACAATGGCGATCCCTGTAAACAGGATGGCCCGGCCGATTCCCAATGCCTTGCCGGATTTCTGAAAGAAATCCCATGTCATCACCGCCAGCATGACGCCAACGACCGGCACCACCGCGGCCGACATGCTGTTGACCCATTCAAGATCTTTGTATTTTTGCAAAATGCCCAGCAGGATGATCATCAGGACCACTGTCGGAACAACGGAAGCAGCCAGTGCTACAAGGCAGCCCATAATCCCATTGACACGATAGCCAATGTAGCCCGCCATTTTCGTGGCAATTGGACCCGGCATCGTATTTCCCAAAGCTAAAGTATCGCCGAACTCGTCTTCTGTCATCCATTTGTAGTTAATGACCGCCTCACGGTGAAAAAGTGGGATAGCAGCGGGTCCACCACCGAATCCAAGTAAACCTACACGAAAAAAAGCGAAGAAAAGGTCTTTATTGATTTTCAGACTGGAAATCCCCAGTTTCTTTTTCTCCGCTTTTTTAGCGCCTACCAAGCAGCCACCGCGCCGTCTGTCCGCGATTCGGTTCCTCCGGCCAGCACACCGGTTTCGGGATTGCGCCAAATGATCTGTCCTCTTCCGAAACTGCCGCCATCTGTCGCGACTTGAATTTGATGGCCTTTACGGGCTAAAGCTTGCGCCAGGTAGTTCGGGAAGCTTGGTTCCACAAGAACGGTTTTCCCTTCCATCCACTGCCATCTTGGTGCATCAAGTGCAGCTTGTGGATTCATTAGGTAATCGATGGTATTGGTGACAACTTGAAAATGTCCCTGCGGCTGCATATATCCACCCATTACACCGAATGGACCCACGGCTTTTCCGCCTTTTGTCAGGAATCCCGGAATGATGGTATGGAAGGTCCGCTTGCCGCCAGCCAGGACATTGGGATGCTCAGAATCCAAAGAGAAGTCTGCTCCGCGGTTCTGCAGCCCAATTCCAGTCCCTGGAATGACGATGCCCGAGCCGAAGCCCATGTAATTGCTTTGGATGTAGGAAATCATATTGCCTTCTTCGTCAGCTGCGGACAAATACACCGTACCGCCTTTCGGCAATTCATAAGGTTCCGGATCTGAAGCGTTTTTGCCGATGGTTTCAGCGCGTGCCGCAGCATAATCTTTTGAAAGAAGATGTTCCGTGCTGACCGGCATATGTTCAGGTTCCGTAATGAAGGCTTTGCCATCTGTAAATGCCAGTTTCATCGCTTCAATTTGTTCATGGTAGGTATCAGCAGACTGCCATTTCGGCTCGGCCAGCTCTTTGAAGATATTCAAAGCCATCAAAGCGACCATCCCCTGCCCATTTGGCGGAATTTCCCACACCTCATAGCCACGGTACTCCGTAGAAACCGGTTCAACCCACTCAGGTTCAAACGATTCCAGATCTTCCTTCGATAAAAATCCTTCGTGCTTTTTCATGAAGTCATCGATTCTGTCCGCAATCGCACCTTCATAGAAAGAACGAGCATCGGTTTGCCCGATTTCAATCAAGGTTCTGGCATGGCCGGGGGATGACCACATTTCACCAATTTCCGGTGCGCGGCCGTTCGGTGCGAAAGTATCGAACCAAGCTTGGTATTCTTCACCTGTAAATGAAGACTTATATTTGGAATAGGCAGCTTTCCAATATTTTCCGAGAATCGGCGTTAATGGATAGCCTTCCTCTGCATAACGGATTGCAGGCTTCAAAGCATCCGCCAGTGACAGTTTCCCAAACTTCTTCGACAATTCTGCCCATGCAGCAGGCACGCCTGGAACCGTTACAGGCACCAAGCCATGTGTCGGCATTTTATCAAAACCAAGCGCTTTGACTGTCTCCGGAGAAATGCTTTTTGGTGCAGGGCCTGAACTGTTTAAGCCATGCAGCTTGTCTTTGACCCAGACCAATGCGAAGGCATCTCCACCAATGCCGTTCGATGTCGGCTCGACAACAGTCAACGCCGCAGCAGTTGCGATGGCTGCATCAATGGCATTTCCCCCATTCTGCATAACTTCAATACCTGCCTGTGCAGCCAGTGGCTGTGAAGTCGCCACCATCCCTTTTTTTGAAAATACGGTATGCCGTTGTGATGCAAACGGATTTTGTAAGTAGTCCACAGCAATACTTCCTTTCTCCGACTAAACTTTTGTATGAAAATAAATCCTATTCTCCACCAATTGTTAACCATTATTGGAATTCACTTACCTATAGTAAAGAGCTAATAGTCTCGATTATAGAGTATTCGTTTACTTATTTCTACCTCAAAAACAAAAATAACAGAATATTCCCACTGAAAAAGAGGGATATACTGCACTTATAAAATAAAATCCTGCAGCTCGCATCGGCTGCAGGATTTTATAGCTTCATCCCGGTACGGCTCTTGAAACGCCGAAGGAGAATATGGCTTTCTACCCTTGTGATTCCTTCGAGGGCATAGAGTTCTTCGTTGATGAATTTTTCCAGGTCGGTAAAATCATCGACCAGCACATGCATGTGAAGCGTGGATGGACCTGTCATTTGGTAACAGCTGGCCACACTGGGGTTATCCGCCAAAGTTTGAGCCACCTCAACCAAAGAAGCCGGTTCACAATCCACTTCAAAAAATCCAGATACTTTTTTACCGACTTTTTCACTGTTGATGACGACTGTAAAACTTTCAATGACACCGGCTTCCGTTAACTGGTGGACTCTTTCACGGATCGCCACCCGCGACAAATTCAATTCTTTCCCAATATCCACATATGAAATCCGGCCGTTTTCAGTCAATAACTCCAATATCTTTCGATCAATAAGATCCAGTCTCATGAATACACCTCAAGCTTTTATTTTGAAAGCGGAATGTCTAATTCCCTCTTGGGCAAAGATATGATCCCTTTTAATTGTCCAAGCTGAATTCCGTACATGTAATGCCCGGAGCTACTTCAGTTAAGCGCTGTTCCTGAAACCCGAGTGCTTTGTATAGAGCGATGGCGGGTTTATTTGCAGTTCCAGTGCTGACCGTGAATCGATAGCCTCTAAAACTTCCCAGCAAGTAGGCCACCAGTTTTCTGCCGACACCTTTTCGGAAATGATCAGGATGCACGACGAGCCGGTGTATATCGACTTCTCCTTCTTCTACTTGATACGATAGGAGTCCCTGCAACTGCTCTTCCTTGTATCCGACAAAGGTTTCGGCACTGTTTTGGATTTGAGAAATCGTTTCATGAAGCTGAGGAATTCCATGGAAACCCATCAATTCCGCTTCTATTCGGTAAGCAGCCTGCTGGATTCCCTGTATTTCTTTTGCAAGCTGTTCATTTTGATGATCTACGATATGAATCATCACCATCACCCCAATCTAACTTTACCACGATGCGATTCTCATTTTCTAAACTTATTTCTGAAGAAATTCCAGCAGTTCCTGGAATCGGTCGGTGGCATCCTGATAGCCTTGGTTGTATAAAGCTTCCAGCCGCTCCCGATCTCGTTCTACACCCCTTATTTTATAAAGGTTCATCGGGCGTATCACCATGGCCAGCCCTTCACGTTCCAATTGCTCGATAAATTCTATTGTTTCATTGTAATAAAGATGCCGGCTTTCCATTTTCTTGGCGATAGCAGGATACTGGCGAACAAATGCCGGCATAATTTTAGCGAGCCGACTTTGTTTTTTCCGGTAGCCTTTTTCTCTTGTCAAAATGATGATCGGTTTGGTCACTCCGTCCGATAACGCTTTACGGATCGGAAGCGGATCTGCAATACTGCCATCCATTAATAATTTACCGGCAAATTCCACCGGCTGCGCCATTAAGGGCAGCGAACTGGAGGCTCTGACAATGGCCAGCACATCTTCCGGCCGACTTTGTTTTTCAAAGTATACTGCTTCGCCGGTTAAACAATCCGTCGTGCCGACCACGAACTCTTCCGTTGCGTCATTAAAGCGTTCATAATCGAAAGGAACCAGGCTGTTCGGGATTTCATTGAAAATCAAATCCATTCCGAAGAGCTCCCGCTTCACCAGTAGATTTTTCACAGAGATGTATTCCGGATGGTTAACATATCCGATGGTCACTTCGCGATTGCGTCCAGCTTGTCTGGAAATGTAAGAAGATGCATGACAGGCTCCTGCCGAAACACCGATGATATAGTCGACAAAAATTTCTTCTTCCAACAGCTTTTCCAGAACACCGCCTGTGTAAACGCCACGCATTCCGCCGCCTTCCAATATCAACCCGCTCTTCATCTAACTCCCCCCTATAATCGCAAAATCAGTAAAGGGTCCAGCTGGTTCAGCCGACTTTTTCAATCAATTCCGGTTTATTGTTCTTTGGAGAGTTGACTTCATCCGAAACCCGATAGGCTTCCATGTCTTCTGCCTTATAGGGCTTCAACAGCCCTTTCAATGTTTCAACATCGTCAACATCGGGATCCAGCCAAATCTTCTCGTCCTCTTTTGATAGAATGACAGGCATCCGGTCATGGATTGACTCCATCAAAGCATTTGGACCTGTCGTCAAGATGGAACAGCTATTGACCGTCTTGCCATCGGGTGCTTTCCACGATTCCCAAAGAGCCGCAAAAGCGAAAGGTTCCCCCGTTTTCAATTTAATGCGCATCGGTATCTTTTCTCCATCTTTGCGTTGCCATTCGTAGAAAGAATCCGCCACCACCAAACAACGTTTCTTTTTGAAGGCATTGCGGAAGCTGGGTTTTTCCGCTGCAGTTTCCGACCGGGCATTAATCATCTTATAACCGATTTTCACATCTTTTGCCCATGGAGGAATCAGCCCCCACTTGAGTTTGCCAAGCCGGTTTTTCTCTCCATCATTTACGATCGCGACCACTTCCTGGGAAGGCGCCACATTATAGCTTGCCGAATACTCGTCTTCATCAATCGCCGCTTCTTCAATATTGAAGCGTTCAATCAATACAGTATAATCAGTGAACAATGAGTATCTTCCACACATCTGTACCACTCCTTCCGTTAAAGGTTCCCTATCTTAAATATACCAGATAATTCTATTACCTTCTTTGCTTCTGCCCTGTATTTTGAAAATATTCAGATAGTATATCCTTTATTATAAAGGTGAAATCAGTCATTTCCCTTGTTCTTCCGTCGGGTTGTCCTGCTAGATTTTGCATATGCCATTATTCCTTTAAATCAATAGCCCTAAGCCTTTACACCCGTTAAGGCTTAAAATCCAGGGAAAATACGTTACAGCCCCTTAAATGGCTAAATAGTGTTATAATAGAAGAACAACGAGTTATATTAGGAGGAATCACATGGCTACTGCACGCGAAATGAGTCTCGTCAACAAGGATTTTCTGGTTGAAGAATTAGGGCTGAAACAACAAGGAAACTCAACTATCTTTATGAATGAAGATTGTTTTGTATTATCCCCATCTGTTCAGCGATATGAAAAAGGTTTTGACGTCAGTGAATTCAATTTGGCAAAGTTCGATCCTGAACGCCAACAAGGCTTTTTGCTCGTACGGTACATGGACACCTTTTTAATGGCGAAGCTTGAAAGCTTTACAAAGAAAATGATGCTTCCAGAACTTCAAATCAAAAAGAAAAATACAAAACCGCATTGGAAGTTTACTGTCGCTGAGAATCCGGCCTATCATATCGTCAATACTCAAAACAAGGAACTGCGTTACCGTTTGCAGGAACCTACAAAAAAACAAATTGTCTCATTCTTCAACAAAATATAAGTTTCCCCGCAGCCTTTGGGCATGCGGGCTTTTTTATACCTCTTTAAAGGCATTGCTTTTTAGATCGATTTGCCATTTGGACTAATTTTTTAATGGTAAAATATATGGAAGTATGGAAGTTTTGGCTCATTGGCAGTTTGCCGGCTTAAAGCTGCCGAGACAAAAAAGCAATCAGTGATTGGAAGTGACCTATGGATGCTCAGCGTTATACCGTAAAAGACCGCCAGTTTTGGAAAATTATACTCAGCCTTCTGTTTGCCTCATTGTTCATATTTGCAAATATGTATGCTGTACAGCCTTTACTGCCTGTTTTTGTAGATGAATTTCAAGTCTCTGTTTCTACAGCCAGTTTATCCTTGTCATTGACCATAGTCGGTTTGATCCTTGGATTGATCGTCCTTGGGTTCTTTTCTGACCGTAATGGCAGAAAATCTTATATCATCTATTCTTTACTCGGATCAGCAATCCCTTTTTTCATCATTCCCATGACGGATTCATTTACCGTACTGCTGATTCTTCGTTTTATCCAGGGATTTGCGCTGGCAGGTGTTCCTGCGGCTGCGCTTGCTTATATCAGCGAAGAAATCGACAGAAAGAATATCGCTTACGCAACTGCTCTTTACATATCAAGCAACGCACTGGGCGGCATGCTCGGGCGGGTTTTAACCGGCTATCTGACCGACCATTTCTCCTGGCAGTTTTCATTTTATGCATTTGCTGTGACAGGACTTCTATTATTCGCAGCTGTTGTCTACCTCCTGCCGCCTTCACAGAATTTCAGCTCCAGCCAACTGAGCTTTGCAAAAGACATTGAGGGATTCCTGTTTCACTTGAAAAATCCGGCACTTCTCGTCGTTTTCGGTTTGGGCGCTATTTTACAAGTTTCTTTTACCGGCATTTGGACGTACCTGCCGTTCTATTTGGAAAGCCCGCCTTACTCCATGTCACTGCAAGCCATTTCGTATTTATTCTTTGCCTATGGCATTGGTGTCATCGGTTCCCCACTCGCGGGACGGGCCGCCGAGACATTCGGATTGCGCAACGTCCGTCTAGCAGGAGTTTTTATCCTGTCAGCCGGCATGTTCATGACACTCAGCCCTCATCTTTGGATGATTGTCGTCGGCCTTTGTGTGACTTGCCTGGGCTTTTTCACTTCCCATTCCTTGACTGCCGCTTCTGTCGGCCAGCAGGCAGCCCATCATAAGGGCAGTGCTTCCAGTTTGTATTTAGTGTCATACTACATTGGTGTTGCAGCGGGAAGTTCCCTGTTGAGTCCTCTATGGACTTCTGTTGGCTGGACCGGACTGGTTCTTTTCACCGCAATCTTGCCGCTTCTTTATATAATGGCTGTCACTCTCTACAGAAAAAAAGCAGGCTCCACCAGAAGGTGAGCCTGCTTTTTGCTGTTTATTTCACTTTATTCGAGAAATTCTGCTGGAATCGACATCAGGTCGAGTCCCCAGACAAGCGGCAAGAAGTAGAACACCGCAAGTGAGACAAAGAAAATACCGAATATATTGAGCGCGAATCCAGCTTTAGCCATGTCTGAGATCTTTAAATATCCGGATCCGAAGACAACCGCATTCGGCGGTGTAGCAACCGGCAGCATAAATGCACACGATGCCGCTACGGCTGCAGTGACCATCAGCGCATATGGATGGATGCTGAGCGCTACTGCAAGAGATGCCATGATCGGGAACATCATGGAAGCAGTCGCTGTATTGGAAGTGATTTCCGTTAGGAACAAGACCAGCGCAGCCACTACCAGAACAATAATCAGGACATTGACTCCCTGCAGTCCGATCAATTGATTTCCGATCCACTCAGACAGACCGGAGTTTGTGAAGCCAGCAGCGATGGCAAGCCCGCCACCAAACAGCAGCAGAATGCCCCAAGGCAGTTTGACTGCTGTTGCCCAGTCCAGCAAATGGTCGCCTTTTCTGTTTTTCGAAGGGATGATGAACAAAATCATCGCAGCAATCAAACCGACCATGGCATCCGTCATTTCCAGATTCGGTGCAAAAGCATCCAAAACAAAAGAGCGGCTGATCCAGGCAAGCGCCACTGCTACGAAAACAACAAAGACTGCTTTTTCTTCATAAGAAGCAGCGCCTAACTCCGCTTTCTGCTGGCGTATCACTTCGCTCCCTCCAGGCAGATGCTTCAATTTCTGTGGGTAAGCGACTTTCACCAAATAAATCCAGGCGATTAAAATGAAAGTCCAGGCCAATGGAACACCGAACAGCATCCATTGTGCAAACGTGATTTCAATGCCGTAGATTTCATTGACCGCACCAGCCAGCAAGGTGTTGGGTGGTGTTCCGATCAATGTTGCAATCCCGCCGAGTGATGCGGAGTAGGCAATCCCGAGCATCAAGGCTTTACCAAAACCAAAATTCTCTTTTGTAGTATTGATCGAAGAGTCATCCTTCAGCGCCTCTGATACCTGATAGATGATCGCCAGTCCGATCGGCACCATCATCATCGCTGTGGCAGTATTGGAGATCCACATCGACAAGAAACCGGTGGCAACCATAAACCCGAGAATGATCCGTTCAGTATTGGTACCGATGATAGAAATAATAGTAAGGGCAATTCGCTTATGTAGATCCCACTTCTCCATTGTTAGGGCAATCATAAAGCCGCCCATAAAAAGAAAGATTGTATCATTGCCATATGCAGATGTTGTTGAGCTGACATCAAGTCCGCCAGTCATCGGAAAAAGAATAATCGGCAGAAGCGATGTTGCGGGAATCGGAATGGCTTCCGTAATCCACCAGGTCGCAATCCAGATTGTACTGGCCAGTATAGCCTTCGCCTCAGGGGACAGCCCATCAGGGTTAAAGAAAACCAGCGTCAAGATGAAAAGCAACGGCCCCAGAAATAGACCGATTAACTGAGGTGTATTGTAGCTGCGGTTCTTTTTGCGTTCATCATAAGATCCGGCATCTTCCGCTCGATCACGGTCGTCGGGCACCCCACCTCCAGGGTTGGTGAAGAATCGAAATGTTTCTTTTGCCTGATCGTGTTTTTCCCACATCCAGTTCCATGTTGCAGAAATCATCTTATCCCTCCATTGTCTTAAAAAAACGAATTTTTCAATAATTTCCTTTCATCATTGTATAGCTTTATGCTCTGGCAGACAAGTCGCCCAAAGACGGGTTTCTTTATACAGAGAAATATGGCGTGTTCCACTTGATGAAGCAAATGAACTGTGATCCAATCGCTCACTTGAATGCATTGCTGCAGCACCGGACCTTGGCCGAAACGACCATCAGCTACCGGGAATTCAGGGGATTCACTGGACACCCTTCCACTACTACCGCCTCCAAGATGTTGAAATCGGCAAATACGCCATTCGTCGGGAGTTATAAAGATCGAATATACTCCATTCCTGAACTTTTTGAAGGCATGGAAAGTATTTAGAGCTTATTAGAAAGTATTCAGCCGTTTACGGAAAGTATTTGCACCTAAACAGAAAGTATTTCACTCATATTAGAAAGTAAGCTCTATTAATGGAATAAAATAATTCTTCTTTTCAAAGAAGATCCAAATCATCACATCCAAAACAAAAACCGCTGAAGAAAAATCATTGATTTTTCTTCAGCGGTTTTATTTCAGGGACTGACGAGTCAGCCGCTTGCTCTAAATTTCTTGATACGCCAGTTCTTTACGGCTCAGCTACTTTTCTTCCGATTCTCCGATCGGATTCCGTTCATCGCCCACTCCTGTATTGCTGTGAGCTCCTTTTTTCTGCATCTTGTCGCCATCTTCTCTCGATTCCTGATCGATGCTTTCGAATTCTTCACGCTGCCGGCGATTGTGGCTGCTTTGTGGATTTGCATCTTTTGAAAAATCATTTTTAGCCATTAAAATCATTCCTCCTATGAGCGTTTGTTCTTCCATTTCCCTTCTGTCATGAAGTAAAACGTTTACAGCGAAAGAAAAACGTCATAACCGAAATAGACGCAAAGAAGCGATAGCAATGCAAAGACCAGGTTTTCTGAAGTTCCGCCAGTCGTAGCGGTCAGCGGAAACCGGACGGTCAATCTTATGGGGAAGAATAGTTTGACTCCCCTTTTTGTTGCCATATCCAAGACGATGTGGCTTGCCATCCCAACGAGCAGCCCTGCTGAAATTGCTTCCATCGGCATCAAGTTATGCAACAAAATCCCAAACAGAACCAAAAACAGCAGGCTGTGCGTGAATGTCCGGTGCCCGAAAAGACCGTTGATCAATTTTGATAAAAGAGGCAAAGCCCGCCCAATCTTACTGCTGCCATGGCAAATATCAGGAATCAGCGACCCGATGACGCCTGCTCCGAGCAATAAGACCGGCTCGTAATTTGTAACTTGTGCAAAAGCAAGAGATGCTGCGATGCCGCCTATGATGTGTGTCTTTCCTGTCATGCTCCTCTTCTCCTTCGTCACGCTTTACCGGTGTCATGTATATTATACTAAAAATCGTGTATGCTGAAGACAAGGAATTTAATTATTAAAGGGTGAGGACATGAAGAATTCGCACGAGGCCGGTGTAAGCCTTCGGCAACTCCCATACCTGTTGCAGCCATGTGCGAAGGCATAGCTGATCTGCAAGTCATTTTCTGCAGACTCGCATCCTTACAACTTACTATTCAACTCAACTAGAAGGAGGCGTCATTATGGGCATTCATCGATTTTTTACATCATTAAATGATTTGGAACGGATTATCCGTGCACCTGGAAGATTTAAATTTGAAGAACATAATGTTGCAGCCCATTCGTGGAAAGTCAGCCAATACGCGATGTTTTTTGCAACAATTGAAGAACGTGCAGGACGTGAAGTTGACTGGAAGGCATTGTATGAAAAAACCATCAATCACGATTTCGCCGAAGTATTCATCGGAGATATCAAGACTCCGGTCAAATATGCTTCTCCCGAATTGAAGGAAATGATCGCAAAAGTGGAAGAAGGCATGATGGAGAAGTTCATCCTGCGCGAGATTCCCGAGGAGTTTCACGATGTCTTTTTCGATCGCATGAAGGAAGGGAAAGATTCCACCGTTGAAGGCCGCCTGCTTGAACTGGCGGATAAGCTCGATCAGTTTTATGAAGCGTTCGCAGAGTTGAAACGCGGCAATACCGACAAAGAATTTGTCGTCATGTACCGGATCGCTTTGACTAAAATATTGGACCTTCCCTTGCCTGCAAGCATCGATTATTTCAAGAACGTCATGCTCGACGATGTCATCAATGAAGACACGGCCATCGACGTGAAGGAGATTACACGACAAATCATTTCTGAGCACTAAGCTTTGCTCTATGTTTCGTGCTCGCATTATGGTAAATTTAACTTCAACAAATACTTTCGGAGGTGAATCCCTTATTTAAGGGAATTTATTGGACCCCATACTTTTAGTGAATTTAGCTTTGCTCGTCTTATTAATCGCGTTAACGGCTGTTTTCGTCGGCTCAGAATTTGCCGTCGTTAAAGTCCGGATGTCGCGCATCGACCAATTGATCGATGAAGGAAACAAAAAAGCTGTGCTGGTCAAAAAAATCACCAGTGACCTTGACTATTATCTGTCAGCGTGTCAGTTGGGAATTACCGTCACCGCCCTCGGACTGGGCTGGTTGGGGGAACCTACCGTTGAACGGCTTTTACATCCTTTGTTTGATATGCTCGGTGTTCCTTCTTCCGCTTCTACCATCATTTCATTTGTATTGGCATTCTCACTGGTGACTTTTCTGCATGTTGTCGTTGGGGAAATGGCACCAAAATCGTTGGCGCTGCAATTTGCAGAACGGATGACGCTTCTTTTGTCGCCTTTCCTGTATTGGTTCGGCAAAATCATGTATCCGTTCATCTTCGTCCTTAATGGTTCAGCTCGCATCCTATTGCGTGTTTTCGGGGTGGAACCTGCGAAAGAAGAGCAGGCCCATTCAGAAGAAGAGCTGAAAATCATTATGGCTCAAAGCTTCCAAAGCGGGGAAATCAACCAAACCGAATTGTCCTACATGCAGAATATCTTTGCTTTTGATGAACGCAGCGCAAAAGATGTCATGATTCCGCGTACGCAAATGATCGCTTTTTCAGATGATTTATCAACTGAAGAACTTCTGGCTGAAATCCGTGAGCACCGCTTTACCCGTTATCCCATCTCAAGAGATGGAGACAAAGACGACCTGATCGGTTTCATCAATGCCAAAGAAGTCCTGACCCATTATGCTGTCAACGGTCAATTTGAGTTATCAGAACTGATACACGATCTTCCTTACTTCCATGAAACCACGCCGCTTCAAAATGCCTTGGTAAAAATGCAGAAAGACCGTACACATATCGCCTTGGTCATCGATGAATATGGTGGAACTTCCGGATTGATTACAATGGAGGATATCTTAGAGGAAATTGTAGGGGAAATCCGCGATGAATTTGATGAAGAAGAAGACGAAGAAATTATTAAGGAAAGCGATACCCGCTATCTTTTGAATGGTCGTGTCCTATTGAAGGATCTGGAAGAACGGTTCGGCTTTACTTTTGAAGACAGCGAAGACATCGATACGATCGCCGGCTGGATTCAGCATCAGCTGATTGAAGCTGAAACTGGGGACCTCTTTATAAAAGGTGGTTGCCAATGGTCCATCGTTGAAATGGAAAATCACCATATTTTAAAAGTGGCCTGTGATCTCTTGCCAAAATCAGCTTAAAATGAACGTCCGCTTGCCGGGCGTTTTTTTCTTTGCAGAAAACAAATTTCAATAATGCTGTATTTTTTCAACTATTGAAAAACACAGCATATCAAGGTTTCAGGCTATTGGCTCTCATCAAATTTTCCCTTTCACTGAATCTGTCACCACTATCGAGGTTTCCAGCTCTTTTTCCTGCAAATCAGCTTTTGTTTCCATTTTAGGGTTAATCCTATGTATAACGGGGCATATAAAGAATAACCAATTTTAAAAATGGAGGTTTTCATATGAGTAAAGCTATGGGGTTTGCCAAAGAACTTGGCAGTGAGTTTAAAAAAGATAAAGCAACGACCCTAGCAGCGGCACAGGCTTATTACTATCTTTTAGCTATCGTTCCTTTATTAATCCTGTTGCTGGCTATTTTGCCTTATCTTCAGATCGACCCACAGCGTGCGGTAGATTTCATCGGCACCATCCTCCCAGGGGAAGTGGCTTCAACATTCGAAGAGACGATTGTCAGTGTCGTCACCACACCATCAGGCGGTTTATTGACATTTGGTATTCTGGGTACGCTTTGGTCTGCTTCGAACGCCTTGACTGCGTTTATCGATGCCACCAATCAAGCCTATGGCATTGAAGAAACCCGTTCATTCATTAAATTGAAAGCGACAGCCATAGTTTTGACGCTTGGTATGCTCGTAGCGGTTATTGTCGCACTCGTCCTGCCAATTTTTGGTGGCACGATTATTGACATGGTTAAATCCTTCTTGAGTCTTCCAGAACAAACAGAAATTATTTTCCAGATTCTGCGTTGGGTCATTTCCATTGCAGTTATGAGTATTGTCTTGGCACTTATGTACAAGTTTGCTCCTGATAAGCATTTCCCATTCAAGGAAGTCATTATCGGAGCAGTAATTGCAACCGTGCTATGGCAAGTCGTATCATTCGGATTCTCAATCTACGTTGCCAATTTCGGCAGTTACTCGGCTACTTACGGCAGTCTTGGAGGACTTATTGTACTCATGTTATGGTTCTTCCTGACCGGTCTGATTCTGGTGATCGGTGCTGAAATCAATGCTATCCTACACAGACGCAAACATGCGAAAGCAGATACTTCATCTGATCCTGTCGCCCAAAGTGAAGCAGGTCAAAAAGAAGCAAAGGATGCAGAATCGTCCATGAACAAATATTAGATTGGAAAGCCCCTTCACCGGTTTGGTGAAAGGGCTTTTTTTGGTTTTCTCAATGGTCTACTTTTTCGTACAGAGCCATCCACTCATCAATTGTGAAGGTTTGAATTTTTCCAGCACTGGTTTCTATTGAAAAGTAGTCAGTGGTTTTTTCATCCGCACTAAGCAAATGCAGGGAAACCTGCTCCACCTGCGCTTCACTTTCAGCAGTTCGAGCTACCCACGACGGATAATCGAATGTTTTCTTCCGGTCCGCTGATTTCAGTTTCACCAAACCATTCTGCTCCAGCAGACTCGCCCATTCTTCTTTTGGCAGGCAGCGTGAATGGCTGGCATCCCGCAATTTTTCAGTAGCGTTCATAAATTCTGCAAGCTCGGGGTCTGCCGGGGCGACATTGTCGATCAGCATAAATTTTCCGCCTTTTTTTAAAACCCGTGCCGCTTCTTTGATAAATCGGGCCGGATGCGGAAAGTGATGCGGTGCAATCCTGCACACTGCTGCATCAAAACTTTCCTTCAAGAATGGCAAAGCCTCAGCATCCGCCACTACATATTGGATGTTATCGAAACTGCCGCGCAGATACTTGGCCGTATTCTCCAGCATTTCTTCTGTCAGATCTGTAGAAAATACCGTCTCTGCATGGGGAGCCAGTGTTTTGGTCACATGGCCACCTCCCGTTGCAATATCCAGCACAGTCCAGCTCTTCTTAGGTTGAAGCCATTCGACAATCAGCGGCAGATCATCTCCTTTAGCATGGCTGTTGCTGGTTACATATTTATCGGCATTTTTCCCAAAAACTTCTTTCACTTTTTGTTTTGGCGTCTTCTCCATCTTTCTCCCCCTCACTTACATCCCAGGACGATGTTCCAGAAAGTTGCGGTATGCAAATCCTTCCACTTCCGCTTCTGTATAATGCTTCTGCAGCTCATTGATCAGGTTAGGGAATTCTGATGCATCCCCGAGTTCTGTAATGTGCGAAGAAATCCCATCAAAATCGGACCCGATGCCTATTTGGTGAATTCCACCCAAGGAACTGAGGTGATCAATGTGGCGAATCAAATCGGATATCGTCGCCTGTTCACTGTCATTATTGATAAACTGTGGAGCAAACACAACATCGATCATGCCATTGTTGGCAAACATCGCCTGAATTTGCTGGTCATCCAAATTGCGTGGGTGATCGCAAAGGGCCCGCGCATTGGAATGGCTGGCGATCGGATATTTCGCCAGCTCCATGACATCCCAAAATCCTTTAACGGACAGATGGGATACATCGGTGAAAACATGGTGGTCATTATTGAGGTGGACCACTTCTTTCCCGAGCACCGTCAAACCAGCGCCTCGCGGATCACCCACACCATCGGCGCAAAGATTGGCATTGTTCCAAGTCAAACCGATCGACAGAACACCTAAACGATAGAGATGGCGAAGTTTCGCTAAATCGTTTCCGAATGCATCCGCTCCCTCCAAAGTCAAAACCGCTCCAATTTCATCGGGCTTTAACAAGTCGATATCCTGCCAGTTTTTGATCTGCCTCATCAGCGGATTTTTCCCAAGAATCTCACTGTAGAACAAATCCACCTGTTCCAGCGCATGCTGCCATTTTTCGTCGGATGGGAATTCCGGATGGATGAAGACAGCAAAAAACTGCACTTTCACCCCTCCAGCCTGCAACCTTCCAAAATTGGTTTCCAGTTCATTTGACTGCCGGTAGTCCAATGCTTCGCCTTTGAACAGGGTATTTCGTTTAGCGATCTGCAGCTTCAACAACGCGTCACAATGCGTATCGAAAATCTTCATCTACTCATCCCCTTCTTCACGGCATGCTTCGATAAAGCCCGCAAAGATGCCAAGTGATGCCGAGTCTTTAGCCCGTGCCATGTTTTCCGGATGCCATTGCACGCCTAATGCGAAATGATGCTGCGTACTTTCGATTGCTTCCACAATCCCATCACTCGATATACCACTGATGATAAAGGGCTTCGGCACGTGCCGATTTGCCTGGTGATGACGGCTGTTCACTTTCATGCGTTGCACTCCTGTTAATCGGTGCAACAACGACCCTTCCGTTACGTCAATAAAATGAGAACCATGGAATCGCGGCGCTTTCTGCTGATGCTGCAGCAGATCGGCTTTTACTTGCGTTGTGATATCCTGATACATGTCACCGCCGACAGCGATATTCAAGATTTGCGCTCCCCGGCACACACCCAAAATCGGTTTTTTCAAAGCCAGTACTTTTTTTGCCAACTCCAATTCAAATGCGTCGCGCGACGGGATGATCACCCCAAGGTTCGGATGCGGCTCTTCATCAAATAAAGTCGGATCGATGTCATAGCCTCCAGCAAGGAACAACCCATCGATATGCTCGGCAATTTCCTCAATATCCGCTTCTTCCATTAAGTGCGGAAGCATGATCGGCAAGCCGCCTGCTGACACTATCGCTTCTGTATCGGCAAGTTCGATGCCGTATTCGTCACGTCCGAGTTCCAAAGACGCAGTAACTCCAATAATGGGTTTCATCTATGTATAGCCTCCTTTTATAAAAACTGAATATAATAAACATACAGAATTTGTTAATAGAATACCAGCTTATCTACGAAGTTTGTCGATTATGAATTCCATAATAAAAACGGGAAGCCTGTAGGCTTCCCGTTCTGGTCTTACCGTTCTTCACCTGATTCCGCAATTGCCGTGGCAATGGCGTCTTCGATTGGTGTGACTGATGCCAGGTCATTATTGATGATGATGGAAAAAATCAATGGCTTGCCGTCTTTGGTTGTGGCATAGCCAGACAAAGCGGATACAGCGGTCAATGTACCTGTTTTCGCTTTGACGTTATTTTGGGCTGCTGTTTCTTTCATCCGATTTCGCAATGTGCCACCGACAAATCGTTCTGCATTTCCCGCAACCGGAAGAGCATTCAGGTAGCTGCCGAACCAGGATTTGTGCTGGACTCCAAACAATAATTGTGATACTTCATTCACAGGAATCAAATTGACATGGGACATCCCAGAACCGTCACGCAGCAGAATTGTATCCGTGTTGACGCCAATTGTACTGGCTACATCCTCCATCACTTTCAACCCTGCTTCCCAGCTGCCTTCTCCTTGGGCGACGCGGCCCATTTCCTTGATCAATACTTCACCATGGCCATTATTGCTGAGCTTCATGAACGGAATTGAAAACTCTGCGAGCGTCATCGACTCATGCTCGAGCAATAGTGTACTGCCTTCGGGAGTTACGCCCATTTCCAGCGTATACTTTCCGGCCCACTCGATGCCTTCAGCAAGCAAAGCATTTTCAAACAAATCCAGGGCATAGCCTGAAGGTTCATCCACAGCAATCCATTCCCGCGTCCGTGAACCTTCCGCAGGGATATTCCCTTCAACTATTATTTCGTTGGTTCCGTGCTCACGGCTGATGGAAACTGTTTTGGGCTGGCCTGCCGGCACAGTTTGCGCCTGGTTCACGATGGTTACGTAATCCGTTTCAGGTGACATGGACACTTTGGGTTCTGCGCCTGCTGAATCGCCCGGATTCACTTCAACGATAAGCGAGCCAGCATCATAATCTTCATTGGGCGATGCAGTCAAAGCGGATACTTGTGCTCCGTAATAATAAACTTCGTCCTGCCAAGTGATATCCTCTGACAGTCGGACATCGTCGTACCAAGTATCATCACCAATCAGATCACCTTTAATTTTTTCGATCCCTTGGCTTTTCAGCTCCTGCGCAAACTGCTCAAAATCTTCCTGCAACAAGGTCGGATCCCCTTTACCCTTTAAATAGAGGTTGCCCTTGAGGAGCTTGCCTTTCAATGTGCCGTCCGTATGTATCTCGGTGGAGAACCGGTGGTCTTCACCCAAGGTTTCAAATGCTGCTGCAGCGGTGAAGAGCTTCATATTTGAAGCCGGTATCAACCGGGTGTCTCCAAAGTGATCGTAGATTTTTTCGCCTGTTTCCGCTTCCCTTATACTGACACCTGCCAAAGCGCCATCCAACCGTTCATCCTGCAGAATCTGGTTGATTTCGCTGACCAGCGGTGCATATTTATCGTCTGCCCCTGCTGTTATTTTTTGATCAGCCAAACGAATCGGCGAAACCGCTAACACTCCTGCCAATAATAAAAATACACTTCCTTTTAGAATTCTTTTGCCACTCATCATTCCATCCCCTATCCCATAATATGTTAAAGAATGTACCATACTCCCCTCTAGAGTTTTCAGTTAATTCATTAAATGAACCTTTAAACATAGAACTTTTTTATACTTATAGGAATATTATCCATTTAAATTTATTTATTTTTTACCAATTAATAAAACCCATAGCCTAATTCACCTACTCTATCTCATAGAAAAAGGTTCAGCGGAAACATCGAGTTTCCGCTGAACCTTTTCTTATATGTGTATTCTTATTGCCAGAGCGTCATCCGCCCCATTGCAAATCTGTTGTATAAAGCAGCCGGTCGCCTACAAAAATCCGACATTCCACTTTGCAGAAACACGATCCAATCGACACTTTGATTTCTTCATACTGGCCATCTTCGTTCTTCACTTTTCCAAACAGGCGGGAAGTTAAATGAAAACCAACCTGTTCATCCTGCAAAACTCCATCCACAAACAGTTTTTCATTGGTCCATGTATTGACGACACGGATTGTGTGCTCACCGTACTTCACTATCCATACATCTTTCATAACTTGACCTCCTGTTTCAGCTTTTGACAACAGTATAACAGAAAAAGACCACAGACCACTCAAGTCAGTCGAGTGTATCTGTGGTCCATTAAATGGTAACCGCATATCTATTCTTTATTCTCTTACTCCACCAATTCCAGCTCGACAGGAATCGATGCTTCAACTTCTTCGCCTTCAAGTGACTGGACTGCCGTTTCAACGGCCATTTCACCGATCATTTCGGGTTTTTGAGCAATGGTACCGTCTAACCGGCCTTCTTCTACAGCTTTAACTGCATCTTCGTTTGCGTCAAATCCGACAACCGCAATATCTTTTCTTGAAGCTTCAATAGCTTCAAGAGCACCTAATGCCATTTCATCGTTATGAGCAAATACTCCTGTAATGTCAGGGTTTGCCTGAAGAATGTTCTCCATGACTGATAAACCTTCAGAACGGTTGAAGTTCGCTGTTTGTTTAGCGACAACCTCAAGGCTGTCACCCGCGACATTGTTAAAACCTTCTCCACGCTCGCGTGCAGCTGAAGATCCTGAAACGCCTTCAAGTTCTGCAACCTGAGCACCTTCACCCACGATTGAAACCAAGTGTTCGCCTGCCATTTCACCGCCAGCGATGTTATCTGAAGCGATATGGGAAACCACTTCGCCGCCCGCAGCACTGCGGTCAACGGTGATGACCAGAATGTTTGCAGCATTTGCTGATTCTACTGCGGCCGCAACCGCTTCAGAGTCTACAGGATTGATCATGATCAGATCCACTTCCTGCTGGATCAAATCCTCTACATCACTTGCCTGCTTTGAAGCATTGTCCTGTGCATCCACTACTGTTAGTGTCGCACCAAGCTCTTCAGCTTTCGCTTCAGCACCTTCATTCAGTGTAACGAAAAATGGATTATTCAATGTCGAAATTGAAAACCCGATTGTGTAATCGCCGCTTGCTTCTCCGCCATCGCCACTTTCCTCTTCAGAACTTGAACCTGGAGCTTCCATTGAACAAGCCGCCAAAATCATCATTGCCATTAAAATGAACCCCAATTGCATTTTTTTCATTTTCCTGCACCCCTTATGCTGTTTTTTTACGGTCCAGAAGAACCGCTAATAATATGACTGCACCCTTCACCACTTGCTGGAAGAAGGACGGAACCCCAATCAAGTTCAAACCGTTATTCAGTACACCAATGATCAAAGCACCAATTAGCGTGCCGACGATCCATCCACGGCCACCGGTCAGGCTTGTGCCGCCTAGAACAACAGCAGCGATGGCATCAAGCTCGAACATTTCACCGGCAGTCGGCTGAGCCGAATTTAACCGCGATGTTAAAATCAGTGAAGCTAATGCTGCCAATAACCCAAGCAACGAATATACATAGATTTTGATGCGGTCTGCATTGATCCCTGATAAGATCGAGGCTTCTTCATTGCCGCCTACTGCATAGACACGGCGCCCGAAGGTCGTCTTTTTCAATATGAAATACAAAATTGCGAAACTGACGATCATGGTTACTACCGGAATAGGAATTCCAAGGAAATAACCTTTTCCAAGCATCTGGAACGTCAGGCTGTCGCCCAATCCTGAAATAGGGCGTCCGTCTGTGTAGACCAATGTCAAACCTCGATAAATGGTCATTGTTGCCAATGTAGCGATAAACGGCGCCACTTTACCTTTTGCAATAATGATTCCGTTAATTGCGCCCAGAACTGCCCCAAGCAAAAGCCCAAGCAACATAGCAAAAATCGGATCTACCCCGCTTGCCATCATTCCAGCCGAAACAGCTCCAGTCAAAGCGAGAGTCGCCCCGACGGATAAGTCGATGCCTCCTGTCAGAATGACGAAAGTCATACCGAAGGCGATCAAAGCGTTGATGGAAACCTGCCGAAGGACGTTCATTAAATTGGATACCGATAAAAACCCTGGATTTAAAATGGTGATAATCACGATAATGAGGATTAATCCGATAAATGGAGCGATTTTTTGTAAAATTGATTGATTATTGGTCTTCAACTGCAAGTTTTCCACCTCCTGTAGCAAAATGCATAATTCGTTCCTGTGTCATTTCGTTTTTCGCTAAATCAGCTGTTATTTTTCCTTCGTGCATCACCAGGACGCGATCAGCCATGCCGATCACTTCCGGCAGTTCTGAAGAAATCATTAGAATCGCCACACCACGCTCAGCCAGTTCGTTGATGATGGAGTAAATCTCCTTTTTCGCACCGACATCAACTCCTCGTGTCGGTTCATCCAAAATCAGCAATTTCGGTTCAATGCCAAGCCATTTTGCAATCACCACTTTTTGCTGATTTCCGCCGCTTAAGGATTTCGCTGCCTGGTCAGGGCCGGATGTACGGATGCCGAGGCGTTTGACCATCGTGTCGTAAAGCTGGCGTTCCCTGTCTTTAGAAATCAAGCCGTTTTTGGATATGGCCGCAAAATTCGTCATGCTGACATTTTCCTCAACTGTAAAGTCGACAACAAGCCCTTCTGATTTCCGATCTTCCGTGACATAGCCGATGCCCATTTCTTTGGCTTTTTTTGGCGTATCAATTCTGACTTGTTTGCCGTCGAACTCGATCGTACCACTGTCCAGCTTCTTGTAGCCGAACAGCGATTGTGCCACTTCTGTACGTCCCGCTCCCATGAGCCCTGCAATGGACAGCACTTCACCTCTTCGGAGTTCAAAAGAAATATCTTCGAAACAATTTTTTCGGCTTAGGCCTTTAACAGCCAGTTTGATTTCACCGATTGTCGATTTCCGTTCCGGGTAACGTTCTCCCAGCTCGCGGCCGACCATCATTTGAACAATTTCATCGAAGGAAGTTTCGCTTATTTTTCGCTCTCCGACAAATTCACCATCGCGTAAAATGGTAATTCGGTCGCAAAGAGAAAAGATCTCTTCCATTCGGTGAGAAATATAGATGAAAGAAACACCGCGCTTCTGGAGGTCCCGGATGGTTTTGAACAAATTATCGATTTCACGGTCTGTCAGCGCTGCCGTGGGCTCATCCATGATGATCACTTCTGCATCCACTGACAATGCTTTGGCAATTTCTAAAATCTGCTGTTTGCCGACTGACAAGGAACTGGCAGGATCAGCAGGATTGATATCAAGACCCAGGTCAAGCAGAATTTGGCGCGTCTTTTTTTCCATCTGCTTGGTTTTCAATATTCCGGTGCGGCCAATGGTTTCTTCCCGCCCGAGAAATAAATTATCCGCAATCGACAGGTGAGGCAGGATGTTCAATTCCTGATGGATGACTGCAATGCCTGCCTTTTCAGCTTGTTTTGGAGAAGTGAAATGGACTTTTTCGCCTTTCACTTCAATCATTCCTGAATCACGTGTGTAAATTCCGGACATCACTTTCATCAAAGTTGATTTGCCGGCGCCGTTTTCACCCATCAAAGCATGGATTTCACCTTTTTCGAGAGCAAAATGGACGTTTTTCAATACTTTATTGCCACTGAACGATTTGGAGATATCGGTCATTCTAATCATTGGATTCACCTGCCTTTTTTAAAAAATAACGCCAGATCGAAGGACAATATTAGCGTATGGTGTCGCTTCCCCTGTACGGATGATCAATTTCGCCTGTTTGGTGAGTTCTTTCAGTTCATCATGTGTTAGATAGTCTGCTGTCATTTTTTCCAGGATCGCTTTTTCAACTTGAGGATTGCTGGCTGTTATTTCCCGGGCAATGAACGCCGCTTCTGCTTCGAAGTCAGCCAGTACAGCTTCCAGGATAGTCAGAAAGGCAGGCTTCCCTATCACATAAGACAAGTCCACACATGGAATGTCTTTTGGAATCGGCAAACCGCAGTCCGCAATCACCAGAAGATCCGTATGTCCAAATGACGCCAAGGCTGACGCTATGTCACGGTTGATGATGCCATGTTTCTTCATGGACGGCCACCTGCTATTCGCTCAGTTACAGCTGTCCGTTCCGGCATGCCTCCCTGGGCGCCGAACTTCTCTACGGACAAGGATGCAGCAGCATTCGCAAAACGCACAGCTTCTTCAAAAGCCTGCCCTTCTGACAGTGCTGAAGCAAGTGCGCCGTTGAAGGTATCACCGGCTCCAGTGGTATCAACTGCTTTTGTAGGAAACCCTCCAACGAGGACATGTTTTTCTCCATCATAGAACTGCGCACCCTTTTGTCCGAGCGTCACTACAAGACGGTTTGGATATTCCTCTAAAGCTGCTTCCCAATCGCCGCCAAAAATTTCTTCTGCTTCCGTTTCATTGGGCGTCAGGTAGGTGCAATAAGGCAGAAGTTCAGCCGTAAATCCACTTGCCGGTGCTGGGTTCAAAATAGTGGGAACGCCTTGTTGATGGCAAATCTCCAGAGTCCGTTGAATAACAGGAATCGGCATTTCCAATTGCATCATCACCAAGTCGCTTGCAGCGAGTTGATCCGTTAACGCGTCGATTTCTTCCGTTGTGACGCTATGGTTTGCTCCTGGCACCACGATTATGCGATTATCGCCTTCGGACAGAAGAATATTGGCGATGCCGCTGGCACCATCAATCTGTTTGACGTGCTCTACTTGAATCCCCTCTTCTTTCAACCCTGCCAACAGCTCACTCCCGAAGGCATCCTGCCCAACAGCTCCGATCATATGGACACCGCTCCCAAGCCTTGCAGCTGCCACCGCCTGATTGGCGCCTTTGCCGCCAGGAACTGTCGTATAAAGGTTCCCTAAAGCTGTTTCTCCTTGTTTTGGAAAACGGTCTGTTTGTACGACCAGATCCATATTGATGCTGCCTACTACTGTTATCATTCCAACACACTCCTTGTTGTTCCACGAATGACCAATTTCACGGGAACTTCATAAAAACTTTGATCGATTTTTTTGTTTTCAATTTGTTTGATCAGGACACGGGTTGCAACTGCGCCCATCTTATAAACATCCTGAGCGACTGTCGTCAATCCGGGCGACAGCATCTCGCCCATTGCCACGCCATCAAAGCCGACAATCTGCAAGTCATCAGGTACGTGTTTTCCAATCGTACTTGCCGCTTTTAAAGCACCAGCCGCTGAAACGTCACTGCTGGCAAAGATGCCATCGATTGTTGGATCCGTCTCTAATGCACGTTCCACAATCTTCTGTGAATCAGCGAAGTGGAAGGGGCTGGTCACTACTCGGTAATGCACATCCGAATTTTGAATTGCTTCCATAAACCCTTCATATCGGTCGTTCGCCGGATTCAATTCTTCAGGTCCTCTGAGGAACAGGATATTTCGGCATCCTCTTTCCAGCAAAGCATTCGTCCCCATGACCGCTCCTTCTCTGTTGTTTGAGGAGACAGTCGGAATTTTCTCGTTGATCGCCCGGTCAAGTGCCACAATCGGCACATTGGCATTGGCATAATGCGGTGCATCAAGCTGATTGGACGTCACGATAAAACCCGCAATGTATTTTTTCTTTAAAGTTTCAATATAGTTCTTTTCTTTTTCGGGATCTTCATCCGAATTGCACAGCACCACTGTGTACCCATAAGTCAAAGCCACATCTTCAACGGCCCGCGCAAGTTCCGGAAAGAAAGGGTTGGTGATGTCCGGCAAAATCAAGCCGATTAAGTTCGATTTCTTCGTATTCAATGAACGCGCGACCGGATTCAACTCATATTGCAGTTCTTCAACTGCGGCGGTTACTGCTTTGGCAGCTTCTGTACTGACGTATCCACTGTCATTTAAAAACCTGGAAACCGTAGCCACGGAGACCCCTGCTTTTTTCGCTACATCTTTAATAGTGGTCATAAAAAACGACTCCGTTCTCTCCCTGATGTGTAACCGGTTACACATAATATATATTGTTAAGGTTTTGTTGTCAATGTGAACATTTTCCAGTTGTTTGAATTTTTTTTGCATGAAAATCCGTGTTTTCTGCTATAGATAGACAAAAAGGATTCCCGCATCGCTGCGAAAATCCTTTTCTCATTAAGCGTTCATATTTTCCATTCGTAATTCTCTATCTTTTTCAGTTTCCGCCACATAAACTGCACATGCCGCATCTCCTGAGATGTTTACTGCCGTACGCGTCATATCCAATAAGCGATCGATTCCGATTACAAGACCAATACCTTCTGGCGGAAGACCCACACTCCCCAATACCATGGCCAGCATAATCAATCCAACGCCTGGCACACCTGCTGTACCAATGCTTGCCAATACGGCGGTGAGAACGACTGTCGCAAGATCTACTGCAGATAATTCAATGCCATAAGCCTGGGCAATAAACATTGTTGCAACCCCTTGCATAATAGCAGTTCCGTCCATGTTGATCGTAGCACCCAGAGGCTGTACAAAAGAACTGACAGACTTAGACACGCCTAATTTTTCTTGCGCCACTTCCATTGAAATCGGCAAAGTCGCTGTACTGCTCGATGTACTAAATCCGACGCTCATTGCAGGAGCAAAGTTTTTAAAAAACCAAATTGGGCTTTTCTTCGCCAGAAATTTAATGGTTCCCCCATAAGTGAAGATTGCATGAACCAAAAGAGCTGCCAGAATAACGAGCATATAAGAACCCATCGCTTTCATTGCTGAGAACCCCTGAGATCCTACAGCCGTTGCGATTAAGCCAAATGTGCCGTAAGGAGCGAATTTCATAACAATGCCCACCAGGTACATCATGACGTCATTGCCCTGTTCAAACAAATGAACTAGACCTTTGGTTTTTTCTCCAAGAGCCGTCAAAGCCAAACCAATGAAGACAGCAAACACGATGATCTGCAGCATATTGCCTTCCCCTAAAGCTGCAATTGGATTTGTTGGAATCATATTCAACAACGTTTCTCCGACAGATGGTGCTTTTTCTGCTTCAAACTCCGCACTTGTCAGATCAAAATCGCCGGCAAGTCCAGGCTGAATAACAGCCGCCAACGACAACCCAATTAAGATTGCAATAGTGGTGGTCACAAGAAAATAACTGACCGTCTTAATGCCAATCCGCCCTAATTTAGCCGGATCGCCCAACCCTGCTGTTCCCAGAATGATCGAAAATAGAACAAGTGGAACAACCAGCATATTAATTAAACTTAAAAATATTTGGCCAAGCGGCACAAATAAATATGTATTCAACGCTTCAAATGAGCCGGACGCAAATAAGTTGATCAATAGTCCAACTACTGCTCCCAACACAAGTCCAGTCAGTACTTTTGCTGTCAATCCAGGTTTTTTCATTCATTTCCCTCTTTCGTTTCTAGACATAAAAACATTTTATAGGAAAGTATATATTGGTGACAAGCTTTAAGTGATTCACCGAATCTACTGTGTTTTCAAAATAAAATCACTATTTTAAAATACAATAAACCTGTGTAAACGGGAATCCGTTTACACAGGTTTAAGGTTAACAGCATGCGGTATGCATTTTGTCTTTACGGTTTTCGTTCATTAAACTATAGCTGGCCACATTGAATCCTTTTTGATGGAGCAGGCGGGCTGCTAAATTTTTTTCCAATTGATTTTCTGCAATCAGGTGAATCGGCTTTTTCGGTATTTCCTGATAGCCTCTGGTAAAATAGGAAATCGGCAGATTAAAGGCCTCAGGAATCGGCTCTTTATCGGATACATTATAGGCGCGGACATCCAGCAATGTGTATAAGTTGCTGTCCACACGATCCAGCTGCTCCGGTTTGACTCCATGAACCGGAACATGTCTTTTATAAGCTCCATAGGCCACCATCGAAACTGGGACCCCAATCAGCATTATACTCGTTATCATTTTATTTCTCCTTCTATAATATATGAGGTGCATATAGTTTTATACCTGGAGATTTTACACAGCCTAGTGTTGAATATCAAAAAAATTAAACCGTCATTTCTTCTTTCCATTTTGAATAGCCACCGGTCAGGTTCACCAAGTTGTCGATCCCATTCGCTTTGAGGATGCTGGCTGCAATTGCAGAACGTGCACCTGCCTCACACTGAACGATTACTGTTTTGTCTGTCTCGACTTCTTCCAGACGGTTCTTCAATGTACCGATCATAATATGGCCGGCTTCTTCAATATGGCCTTCTTCATATTCAGTTTGGCTCCGGACATCCAATACATAGCCTTCTCCATCTTCAATGAGCTCTTTAGCCTGTCCCGGTGTCACGTTTTGGTAGGTATCCAAATGCTCTGCTTCATTGATCGTCTTCGAAACATCGGCATAGCCTGCTGCATGATCGATGCCGATGGAATGCAGAACCTCAAGAACCTGATCCAAGGATTCCGGCTCCAGCAACAGATAAAGCAGCTTTTTATAATCGGTAATCCATCCGGCCCAATTGGCAAAAGATTTGTTGAACGGAATATTGATTGTTCCTGGAATATAGCCATTGCTGAATGAAGGGGCAGAACGCAAATCCAGAACCTGGTGGCCATCAGCAATCAATGCCTCAAGCTCTTTGACTGAACTGATAACTTTCGGCTCCGGGAGATCTTTCACTAGTTCCACACCTGTTTTATTCACAGCTTTCATGACCGCAAAATAATAAGGCGGTTCTGGTTGTCCATCCAACAGTTCTTTTTGGAATGCTTGTGCATCATCATACTGCAATGCCCAGTTGAACAGCTTCTCATAACCGACAGTAGTCGATGGCACAGCGCCGAGTGCTTTCCCGCAGGCACTTCCTGCTCCGTGGGCCGGCCATACTTGAAGATAGTCCGGTAGCTTTTTAAAGCGTTGAAGTGACTCGAACAACTCTTTTGCCCCCGCTTCAGAAGTCCCCTGTATGCCTGCCGCCTTTTCGAGCAGGTCAGGTCTTCCCACATCGCCGACAAATACAAAGTCTCCAGTGAAAATACCCATTGCTTTATCCGCTGAACCGCCACGGTCCGTCAATAAGAATGAAATGCTTTCAGGCGTGTGGCCCGGTGTATGCATCACTTCAAACACCAGATTGCCGATTTTGAACTGGTCGCCGTGCTTCAGTAATTGATGATTCAGGTGATCGATATTCTGATATTTCCAATCCGCATCGCCTTCATCAGACAAATACAAGGTGGCTCCGAAACGATTCGCCAATTCACGCGAACCTGAAACAAAGTCAGCATGGATATGCGTTTCAAGCGCTCCGACAATATTCAGATTTTCTTTTGCTGCGAGCTCTTCGTAGGCTTCAATATTGCGCATCGGATCTATTACCACTGCTTCCCCGGTCGCCTGGCAACCTACTACATATGAAGCGTGCGCTAAATTTTCGTCATAGAAATATCGTAATAACATCTCATCAATTCCCTTCAGCATTTTTTTATTAACCTCAATATACCACCAGGGGTATACAGAGTACACTATTCTGCTTATGGAGAAGCAACTTGCGCTTATTTGCAAAAAAAAGTTGGATCCGAATGCCACTTTCATGACATTTGGATCCAACTCTAGTTTGATTTTTTACTTTTTCTTCTCAAAAAACTCCGGCAATTCACTGGCCTTCATCGGGAATTCTGCTTTGCGCTTGTCGACAAATGACTGGATGCCTTCATCCGCATCCGCATTCTGACCAGCCCAGTGCAGAAATTTGGATTCAACCAAATGGGACTCAAGCGGATGATCCTGCCCCAACATCTTCCACAGCAGCTGACGGGTAAAGCTATTTGAAGTGGCCGCTGTGTTTTCGGCAATTTCCCGAGCAATTTCATAAGCCTTAGCGAGTGGATCTTCTGATTCGTATTGCATCAACCCGGTTTCCACTGCTTCGGCAGTCGGTATGTAACGGCCGGTCAACGTCCATTCGAGCGCTTTGCCGATTCCCACCACTCTTGGCAGGAACCAACCCGAGGCCGCCTCGGGACCAATACCGCGCCGGCCGAAGACAAAACCAATCTTCGTGTCTTTTTTGACAATCCGAATGTCCATCGGCAAAGTCATTGTCATGCCGATTCCGACAGCCGGTCCATTGATCGCTGCAATGATCGGCTTGTTGACTTCGTATACTTGAAGGCTGACCTGGCCGCCGAGGTCCCGGTACTCATCGGAGGATTGCTCAGAGGAGAAAGTCGAGCCCCCTTCCGACAAATCCATACCTGCGCAGAATGCCCGGCCGCTGCCAGTCACCACAATGACACGCACGCTGTCATCGTCATTGACTTCCCGATAGAAATGGAGCAATTCCTCATTCATTTTTTCGGTATAAGCGTTCATGTTATCGGGACGATTCAAGGTTAATGTCAGAATTCCGTCCTGAAGCTCGGTTTTAATCGTTTCGTACAAGCCCAGCCACCCCTTCCTCATATTCAGCAAGCAATTGGTCCACAATTTCCTTCGTCGTCTCCCGTTTAGTGATGGTGGTGACTCCGTGGCCAGCCGACCAGATATCCCGCCAAGCTTTGGCATTCACCAAATGCGACAGATCGATTTCGTCTTTCGGCTTCAAGGTTTTCGGATCGATTCCCTGCTTCACTAAGCTGGGAATCAGCACGTTGACCGGCACTCCGCTGAAAGAATCGGTATAGAGAACATCTTCCACGGACGAGTCGATGACCATCTGCTTGTACTCTTCCGGCGCGCTGCTTTCTTCCGCGGCTAGAAAACGTGTACCCATATAGGCATAATCGGCTCCCATCAACTTAGCTGCAGCCACATCCGCTCCTGTAGATAAAGAGCCGGACAAAATAATCGTTCCGTTATAGAACTTTTTGACTGCTGCAATAAAAGCGAATGGATTTATTGTGCCGCCATGCCCTCCCGCTCCTGCACAAACAAGTATCAGGCCGTCCACTCCGCTGGAAGCTGCTTTTTTCGCGTGGCGGATATTGGCGACATCCGAATAGACCAGCCCCCCATACGCATGCACAATCTCGATGACATCGGTCGGAGAACCAAGAGACGTGATGACAATCGGTGGTTCGAATTGGCGGATCAATTCAAAATCCTCTTCATAGCGTTTATTCGAGCCGCGGTGGCAGATGAAATTGACTGCCCAGGGCTTTTCTCCAAGAGACTCCTTTACTTCTTTCAGCCATTCGGCACAGGTTTCGATCGGACGCGCATTCAATAGCGGAAACGACCCGATCACCCCTGCATTCGATGCTTCAATAACCATTTTAGGTGTTGACACCAAGAACATCGGTGCCACAATGACCGGCAGCTTAAGCATGTTCAATCACCACCGCAATTCCCTGGCCTCCGCCAATGCACAGACTGGCCACTCCATATTTTCCGCCCCGGCGCTTCAGTTCATATGCCAAAGACAATAATACCCGCGCACCGCTCGCACCGACCGGATGGCCCAAGGCAATCGCACCGCCGTTGACATTGACCCTTTCACGGTCCAAACCGAGCTCTTTCTCCACCGCCAAATATTGTGCCGCAAAGGCTTCATTCAGTTCAAACAAGTCAATATCATCAAGCGTCAATTCAGCCCGCTCCAATGCCTGTTTAATGGCCGGCACAGGTCCGATGCCCATGATGGTCGGATCCACTCCAACCACTCCCCAGGATACAATACGTGCCATCGGCTTGAGGCTATGCTTTTTCACCGCTTCTTCGCTAGCCACGATCAAAGATGCCGCTCCGTCGTTTATACCAGAAGCGTTGCCTGCCGTAACCGTCCCATCTTTTTTAAACGATGGCCGAAGTTTCGACAAAGCCTCCTGATTGGCATCCGGCTTGATGTGTTCGTCTTTATCAACCACGACGACGCCTTTCCGCGTTTTCACTTCGACACCGACGATCTGTTCCGCAAATGCACCGGATTCCGTTGCCCGGGCCGCTCTTTGATTTGATTCCACAGCAAAAGCATCCTGCTCCTCGCGTGAAATATCATATTGTTCCGCCAGTTTTTCTGCGGTCATTCCCATCCCGCTGCCCGTATACTGGTCTGTCAATGTTGCCGTCAGCATATCATCAAATTGCAGATTGCCCATTTTTGACTTGCTGAAGCGCTGGTCAAAACTGGAGTACGGGGACATCGACATATTCTCTGCACCTCCCGCCAGCACCAGGTCCGCCTCTCCCAACAAAATATGCTGGGCTGCCGTCACGACAGCCTGAGCGCCTGATCCGCACAAACGGTTCAAAGTCAGAGCTGGCACTTCCTTCGGTATCCCCGCTTTCAAACCGATATGGCGAGCGATATAAGCAGCATTCAAACTGGAGTGAATGACATTTCCGTAAAAAACATGGTTGATGTCCTCCGCTTTGACGTTCGATCGCTTCAAGGCCTCCACTGCTGTAGCCGCTCCAAGTTCAGTAGCATCCGTATTGGCGAATGACCCGCCGAATCCTCCAAAAGCCGTTCTTGCTCCATCTATTAAGTAGACATTATTCATATTCCAACTTCCCCTTCCTCGACTCTAGGTTTTCTGAAGAACCTTAAAATGACTTCTAATAGAACAAATAAAAACCCAATGGGCACTAAGAAATAAATAGGCCAGACCGAGACTAAGCTCCCTCCTAATGGGACAGCCATCTGGCTTTCAAAACCTGACATGGCGAACAGGAATCCATAATAGGTCAATAGAGTAAAAACGCCCAAATCAATAACAAGAATCAATATGTCATTGAACTTCTGAAAAGCTTTTGGCGTTTTTGCAATTATTTCTGACAGCCTCGGCAAAACACCTACCCAGTAGACATAACCCAATGCTGGAAAGATGGCCATGGGCATCAGGAAAAATTGAACGATTTCATAAGTTCCAGAAATCGGGCTTCCAAAAACGTTCCGCATAAAAACATCTGCTACAATAATCAACATCATCAGAAAAATGGAGATACCACTAAAATATTTTCCTGCACTTCGAAAAATACTATTTATCCTTTCCAAAATCACCATGCTTTCACCTTCCTTATCTCATCTGGCTTGGTAACCAAGTCACTAATTCCGGGAATGCAATCAATAACCCGATTACAACTACTGTTGCGACTACTGCAAAAACAGTCGAAGTTTTAAATAGCCGCTCAATAGGAATACCGGACACTCCTCCAACTGCATATACGCTGATTCCAACTGGAGGTGTAATCATTCCAACTGTACAGACAACCGTTAGCATAATCCCAAACCAGAGAGGATCTACAGCAATTGTCTCCAATATAGGCGTAATGATCGGCACAGTCATCAGAATAACCGCCACTCCCTCGATAAACATAAATAGGAAGAAGTAGAAGACCATTATAATAATTATGACTAAAGTTGGCGTTTCAAGAAGAGGCCCCAATAAATCAATGATTTTTCGAGGTACCAGAGACAACGAAATAAATCTTCCGAAAAGTGAGGCACCGATAACAATGAACATAGCCATAACTGTAATTTTTGTTGTTTCAACCAAGGAGGTTCTCAGAAAATCCAAATTCAGTTTCCCCAGTAATGCAGCCATGATTAAGGCTATAAATGCACCTACAGCGCCTGCTTCCGTAGGAGAAAAAATACCAAGGTAAATTCCTCCGAAAATAGAGATGCCCATCAATGAGCCAAGAATCGTTACCACAATATAACGGGAAACCGGCACGTCATCGCTGACAAATGTTTTTGAAGCAGCATTCAGTGCTTCCCGATTCATCCGCAAATAGAAGATTGCAACTACAGAAAAGACCAGCATAAGCAAAAGGCCTGGGATGAGTGCCGCAGTAAACAAAGATCCAATTGATATTTGCGCCACCACTCCATACAGAATCAGAATGACACTCGGAGGAATGATGGCAGAAAGCGAACCGGCTGCGGCTGCAATCGTTCCAGCCAAGTGGTCCGGATACCCTCTTTTTTGAAGCTCCGGCACAGCAATCTGTCCGAGCGCAGCAGAAGTTGCCGTTCCAGATCCGGATACTCCACCCAATAACCCTCCCAGCAGAATGGTCATCACGCCCAAAGGTCCTGGCCTTCCACGTGATATGGTATACATCAAACTGTACAAATCTTTGACAATGCCGGCCTGCATGACAAATTGGGCCATTAAAATGTACAGTGGAATTGTAGTCAATGCATAGCTGGCTGTTCTGGTGAATGGTTCATTCTGCAAAAAACCACTTAAAAGATCCATCCCGCCAATCAGAAAAATCCCTAATATACCGATTGAAAACATTAAGGAGCTGATATATTGGCCAGCGATCAAAAAATAAAGAAAAAGAACAAGCGAGATGATAATTATAATATTTTCCATAGACAAGTTCCCCCTAACTTTAAAAAAAGAGCACAGAGGCTCCTGATTTAACTACTCTAAGTCTAAAATATCTTGAGGAAGAACTGCTCCGGATTCAACAAGCATATCTCTCCATAGAATAGCCATCTCCTTACCGCCCAACCCCTGTGAATCCAAATCTTCAATCCAATCATTCCACGAGTTGACGACGGCTGATTCCAGCAAATCATGCACTTCCGGAGTAACATCGTCAAAATGAGTTATTTCTCCACCCTTTTCTTTATTGGATGCAATATTCTCTTCTGTTTCGCCCATTGTCAAAGCCGCACCTTCATGCACAATCGACTCAGCATTTTCTCGGAATACCTCTTGAGTTTCAGGGGATAATGAGTCCCATGTTTCTTGAGTCATTGCAGTGTGTCCGACAAAGTGGCCTAAGTTGACTCCGGTGATTGTATGTTTGATTAGTTCATCCAATCCGAATGCAATCCAGTCAGGAGCATTATAGATGATTCCATCCAAGGCATTTCGGCTTAACGCATCATAAGCATCAGAAATCGGCATCGATTGCCCTGTTATCCCTAACTCGTTCGCTAAAATTTCATGAACGCGAGAAGCGGTACGAACACGAAGTGCAGCTGTAAAATCAGCCGCAGATTCAAACTTCTGGTTTGTCGTCGAGAGCACGTAAGGCTCTGTTGCCGGATTCGCAAAAGCTACGAGATCTTTATCTTCGAACTCCAATTGGTAGTATGTCTTTCCATCAGCGATTTCGCGGTCACTCTCCATCATTTTGGCCATGGCTTCAGTGGCGATGCCCGCATCAGAAGTTAAAGTTGGAAGCATTACCACTTCGGTATATGGAAACCTTTGCGGATCATAAGGTGGCATCAAGGTCAGTGCAATATCAATCTGCCCGGAGTTAAGCGCGTCCAATTCCCCACCGAGCGTGACCAGTTCTCCAGAAGTGAAAATATCAAATGTTGCTTGTCCACCGGATTCTTCTTCTACAGCAGTTGTTAATGGTTCAAAGAAACCTCGATGCCAGAAATGCTTGTCGGGTACACCAGAAGAGGCACGAAAGTTCTTCGCCTCTCCACCTGCTTCTGCTTCACCTGATGAAGATGAACCAGTTTCTTCACCACAAGCACTTAAAACGAGAGCACTAGCCAAAACAACAGACATCCACTTCATTTTTTCCATAATGAAATCCCCTTTGTATTTATTATTTTTTCTATTTTCCTTTAATACGATAGCTCCGGTGGCAGCAACATGGCTTTTCTGCTTCTGATAAATCTCATTTACAAGAAAACGCTTACACTTCTCCCTCCTCTTCAACCAATTTTTTCTTTAGCCCGTAATGTATGTTTTAATACTTTACCGGAAGCATTTCTTGGCAGTTCTTCCATAAATTCAACTTCGAAAGGCACCTTATATTTGGCAAGCTGCGTTGCACAATAGCTTTTGATCTCTTCTTCAGTTATAGACTGACCATTCTTCAGTACCGCATAAGCCTTCGGAACTTCGCCATAAACTTCATGCGGCACTCCCACTACAGCAGATTCCATGAGCTGTGGAATCTGGTAAAGAACTTCTTCCACTTCGACCGGGTATACATTTTCTCCGCCTCGGATGATCATATCCTTTTTGCGGTCCACGATATACAACAGCCCATCTTCATCAAATTTACCCAAGTCCCCACTATAGAGCCAGCCGTTTTTGATTGCCTGGTGAGTGGCTTCAGGATTTCTCAGATAACCTTTCATGACCTGAGGCCCTTTCACTACTATTTCTCCGACCTGCCCAACAGGAAGAGGCTCGCCAAATTCATCTACTACCTGAACGTCTGTTTGGGGCAGTTTTTCTCCAACTGACCCAATTTTTTCTAAAGCCAGATGATCTTTCAAGGTGGAGGCGGCTGGAGCATTTTCAGTCTGGCCATATAAATTTTGCACGGCTACATTCGGAAACGTTTCTTTCAATGTCTTCACCAGTTCATAAGGCATGGGGGCTGCCCCATAACCAAATAGCCGAAGGTTCGGCAGTTCAACTTTCTTGATATCAGGTAAGTTCAAAATAATACTGAACATGGCCGGTACTCCAAAGAACATTGTCGGACTTTCCTGCTGCAGCATATCAAGCGTTTTATCAGGAGAGAATGCTTCTTCAATGATGATGCTCCCGCCCTTATAAGTGACTGGAACAACAAATACATGGCTTGCTGCACAATGGAAGAGTGGTGTCGAAACAAGCATCCGGTCATTTTCCGTAATCGACATGGCTTCAGACCAGATTTCACCCGCGGCTTTCACATTGTTGTTGGTCAACATTACCCCTTTTGGTTTTCCGGTCGTTCCTGATGTATACATGACAACTGCCGTATTTTCACCCGCTAATTCAGCAGCAGTAAATAGAAGGGATTCATCCTCAAGTATTTTTCCTAACGAATCCTTTTCGCCGCCAATTACGAGTACATCCTCAAATGAATAACTGGTCTGATCAACTGTCTCTTCAATCCGAACATCATAAATCAAGGCTTTGGCTTCAGAATTCGAAAAAATATATTCAACTTCTGGTGCAGCCAGTTTCGTATTGACCGGCATAACAGTAAACCCTCCGAGCTGGACCCCGTAATAGCACACTAGAAAAACATCTGAATTCAATGAATACAAAGCGATGATGTCTTCTTTTTGATACCCCTTTTTCTGAAAATAAGCAGCTACACGCTGAGCTTTTTCGAAGAATTCTCTATAAGTCCATTCTCGTCCGTTGTAGGAAGTGTAGATTTTATCCGGATACTTTTGGACATTTGCTTCTAAATTTTCAGTAATGAACATTCTCCCCGCCCCTTTATTTCAATAATTTAATGATCGAATCCCCAAATGTTTTTTGCAGCTCTTCTTTTGAAAGCCGTCCCCCAGGCCGATACCATTGCTGGATCCAGTTCATCGACCCAAGAATGATCATTCTGGAAATCAGTGGATCATTTACTTCAAATTCACCGAATTCGACTCCCCTACCAATGATCTGATCAAATAAATGAGAATAGAATTTTCGAAGATCCAATACTGCAGTCAACTGTTCTTCCGTAAATATCTGTTCAGGTTTCAAAATCATATTAAACGTTTCTTTTTCTTCGATTGCGTAATCAATATGTGTAACGATCATTGCTCTTAAAACTGCTTCTGCTGTACCGCTTTTTTTGAGATGTTCTTCCTGTTCCTCAATGGCGGCTCCAAGCACCAGATTGTGGCATTGGAACATCAAGTCGCCTTTATTTTTGAAATAGTAATAAAGCGCTCCTTTAGTCATCAGCAGATCAGCAGCAATTTCTTCCATCGTGGCGCCGGAATACCCTCTGCGGTTCACGATAGCCACGGCGGCCATCAATATTTCCTCTTTTTTCTTTAAGGCCCTTTTTTCCGCAAGCTTCATGCTTTCTTCCACCCCTAGGCCAGAATTTTCTTGGCAATGATGTTTTTCATAATTTCTGTTGTGCCCGCATAAATGCTCGTGACAGGGATGTCGCGATAACGCCGGGCAATTTCGTATTCCTCCATATAGCCATATCCACCATGGAGCTGAAGACATTCAGCAGCAACCCTTTTAGCCATTTCACTGATCCACCACTTTGCCATGGATACTTCTTTGACAATTTCTTCGCCTGCGATATGTTTTTCTGTCAGTGTATTGACGTACGTTCTTCCTATATCGATTTCCGTCGCCATTTCGGCGATTTTGAATTGGGTATTCTGGAAATCAGCGATGCGGCTACCAAATGCTTTACGTTCTTTTACATAATCAATCGTCAAACGCAACATTTCTTCCGCCTCTACTTGAACCTGTAATGCGACAACCAGACGTTCCTGCTGCAATTTATCCATTAAGTAGTAGAATCCTTTTCCCTCTTCACCGAGCAAGTTTTCGGCAGGAACTTTAGCATCTTCAAAAATCAGTTCCGCAGTATCCCCCGAATGCATGCCCATCTTGTGGAGTTTTTTACCTGTTCGGAATCCTTCTGTACCTTTTTCAACGATCAATAGGCTGATGCCTCTGTGAGCAGGTTCCGCTTTCAAATCTGTTTTACACACCACCACAATATAATCCGCATTCTGCCCATTGGTGATGAATGTTTTTTCACCATTCAGGATATAATGATCTCCGTTTCGTTGCGCAGTCGTTTTGACGCCCGCTAAATCGGAGCCTGCACCTGGTTCAGTCATCGCAATAGCTGAAACGAATTCACCAGTTACACTCTTTGGAAGCCATTTCTCCTTTTGCTCTTCTGTCCCATATGAAGATATGTAAGGGCTTACAATATCCGAGTGAAGGCAAATACCGCTAGCAAGCCCAACTCCCACGCGTTCTAATTCCTCTGTCAATATAAATGAATATGAAAAATCTAAAGCTAGACCGCCATAATTTTCCTCCACCCACGGCAATAAGAAGCCATTCTCGCCAAGCTTCGTCCAAAACTCTCGTGGAATCGCCTTTTCTTCCTCCCATTTTTCATAAAAAGGATAAGCTTCTTTATCCAACATTTTTCTCAAGGATTTTCTGAACAGTTGATGATCTTCAGTTAAAAAAGATGCTTCCATATGTTTCCTCCTTTAAGCATTTATAATTATCTGAAAATTTGTATTTATTTCATATTACCTGCCTTTTTTTGAATATGCAATAGATTTATTACTAATACTTTAATTTTTAACGCATCGTTTAAATACTATGTGATATTACCTGCTTTCTTGGCTTCCACCAACTTGTTCCATCAGGCAGAAAAATACCTCAAACAAATATCGTTTGAGGTTTTGGGAAAAAACTATTTTTTAAAACTTTCCTTTACCGAGATATTCTGTTCACCCGCCCACCGATAGACGGTGCTGACAGACACGCCTAAAGTTTTCGCAGCCTGTTCTATTTTTTCTGAATTCCGCAAGACTGCTTTCAGCATTTGTGCTTTTGTTTCTTTTTCCATTTTTTTATATAATTCCGGATTTTCTTGTGGCGGGGTTTCTTTTGCTAAATAAGCTGGAAGATATTCCGACGTTAAAATGTCCTCGTCACAGAACACCTCCATTTGCTCTAATACATTTTTTAGCTCTCTGAGATTCCCCGGCCACTCATAAGCCATAAAGGCATTTACTGCTTCAGGTGCCAGTTTTTTTGTTCTTGAAAAATAATCGACCAGAAGTGGCAAGTCACTTTTCCTTTTCCGGAGAGGCGGAATCTCCAAGGTCAGGATATTCAAACGATAAAATAAATCAAGCCTGAATTTCTTTTCTTTTACCAGAGACAATAAGTCTTGATTGGTGGCTGCGATGATTCTGACATCCACCGATTTTGAGCGGTTTGACCCGAGAGGTGTAATCTCTCTTTCTTCCAAAACACGCAATAGGTTCGCTTGGAGGTCCAAGGGCATATCGCCGATTTCATCAAGGAGCAATGTTCCTCCATGAGCCGCTTCGAACTTCCCTTTCTTGCCGCCGCGTGCCGCATTCGTAAAAGCACCATCTACATAGCCAAATAATTCACTGGCAATCAGCTCCTGCGGAATTGAAGCACAGTTGATGGCCAGAAAAGGACCACGCTGCCTTGAACTGTCATTATGGATAGCCTGGGCAAACAGTTCTTTCCCTGTTCCGCTTTCACCGATCAATAAAACATTTTTATCTGTTTTGGCTGCTTTTCTTGCATAGTCCACCGTTTTCCGAAAACTCTCTTCTTCTCCCACAAGAGAAGAGAACTGGTGTATTGCAGTACTGTTCATCAATTCTTTCGATACTTTCCGTTTGAGGATCAGAATATTTCCGATATGCTCCTTTTCGATTCCTATTTTTCGGGAAGTCAGAAAAAATTGGGTTCCGCCTCCACTTTCCACACTAGATTCGCCTTTCAATATCACTTCATGTTCATTGATCGTTTCAGTTAAGTCCGTTGAAAAAGACTTCAGCTTTTCAATCTCGTTTATCTTGAGCTTTTCAAAATTACTTCCTGGAAGATGAAGAAGATGTGCAGCAATTTTGTTCATACGAAGAATTTCACCATGAAGGTTAACGATGACTATTCCATCCGAAACTGATTCCAAGGCAGCATTAAAGTAATGGTTGCTCATATACTTTTCCTGCTCCAGCTCTTTTTGTTCAATCAATTTCATGATTGCTTCGGCAGCCGCCTTCACCAAAGCCAAGGAATGCGGATGAGCGGTATTCAAATAGCCGACCACTGTTATAATACCGATAATTTCAGATGAAAGCGGATCACGGATAGGGGCACTTGAACAATGGGAAGTATGCCATGCTACACAATAATGCTCTGCTCCCACCATTTGGATCGGACCACCGATTGCAATTGCTGTTCCGATGGCATTGCTTCCAGAATGCCTTTCACTCATTTTGGCGCCAACTTTGAAATTAGCACTTGCCGCATTCATAGCAATTTCACTGTCTCCAAACAATTCCAAAATGACACCCTCTTTATCTGAAAATGCAATGATGCTATCGCTTCCACGGACCACAGCGAAAAGATCATCCAATAAAGGACGGATTAGGTTCAAGAGTTCTATGTTTTTCCGGATTTTACTTTCTATTGCTTTTTCAGTGCAGATTACTGGCGCTGCCAAAAGATCGGGATTTACCCCATACTCTTTGGAACGGCTCCAAGACTCCGCTATGACTTCCCGGACTTCACCTTCCGGCGTATTCCATTTAACATGATTTGTCCAAGCCATTTTCAGCTTCCTATTTTTTTCGGGGCGCCTGACAGTTGCGTCGGTGGGTTTATATACATGTATGTCAGCCAAATCCAACCACTCCCGTTTTTAGTATGTATAGAAAAAGGGCGGACTTCCGCCCTTTTCCGATATGAAGCCACCTGCTTTAAACTGTGCTCCATCCGCCATCTACCGGCAGAATGACTCCAGTTATATAACTGGCTTCATCAGATGCCAAAAACAACGCAGCTCCGGCAATTTCTTCCGGTTCTCCCACTCTTCCAAGCGGACCTGTTTCGTAGTTTTTAGCGATTTCCGGAATATCCAGCACTTCGCTGATCATCGGTGTATTGATTGCACCCGGGCAAATGCAATTGACACGGATATTGTGCTTCCCGTAGTCGGCTGCCATCACGCGTGTCAATGCTACAACCCCGCCTTTTGACGCCGTATAGGCGTCTGCTCCAGTGACACCGATTATGCCATTTAAAGAAGAGTTATTGATGACACTCCCTTTCCCTTGCTCGATCATTACAGGAATGACATACTTCGACATCAAAAAAGTGCCATTCAGATTAATACTCATAATGCTGTTCCAGTCATCCAACGGTGTCTCTAGAATAGAGGCCATGGTGTACTTGGAACGGGAAGAAAAACCGATGCCGGCATTATTGAATAAAATATCGATGCTGCCGTATTTGTCTTGAACGACGCTAACCAGTTCTTGGACATTCTCTTCATTTGAAATGTCCGTTTTGAAAAACATTGCTTCATTTCCGGCATCAGTGATTTCTTTTTCCACTTGCTTTCCCGCTTCTTCATTCCATTCGGCAATGACGACTTTTGCTCCCTGTTCAGCGAATAGCAAAGCAGATGCTTTTCCCTGACCGCTTCCTGCTCCAGTAATGATCGCTGTTTTCCCTGCTAACCTCATAATCATCCCCCTATTCTTCAGCTCAATTCTTCCACAGTTACGTTTTCAAATGCTCTCTTTACTTCATTTGTAAAATGGGCACCTGTCACGCCATCGATAAAGCGGTGGTCGTAGCAGATCGACAAAACCATAATCGGGGCAACAGAAATTTCGTCATCCTCCCCTACAATCGGCGTCTTTCGGATTGCGCCGGCAAAGATAATGGTTGATTGTGGGCTATTGACAATCGGGGTTCCCGATTCTATGCCAAGGCTTCCAAGATTGGAAATGGTGATCGTGCCATTTTCATAATCTTCCATTGCCAATTCTTTGTTTTCCGCTTTTTCGGCCAGCTGTTTGATTTCTGCAGAAATCTCCTGAATCGACTTGCTCTCTGCATTTTTCACAACCGGCACCACCAGTCCATGAGAGCTGTTGACGGCTACAGAGATATTCACTTCTTCGTAGACAGTGATTTTATTGTCGTCTTCCAACTTGCTGTTGACGAGCGGATAATTACCCACTGCATTGCTGACCGTTTTTACAATGATGTCATTCAACGAAATATCGCTGAGTTCTTTTTTCACCGTTAATGCATTTGTCATATTCACGGAGACCATTTGAGTGAACTGCGGGATGCTTTGCCAGCTGTTCAGGACATTTTGTGCCATTGCTTTCTTAACACCATTGAGTGAAATCGTCTCTTTCACTTTAATAGTTGAGCTTGAAGCTGGAGCTGATGCATTTCGGATATCTTCTTCAGTGACGATTCCATCTTTTCCAGTTCCGTTTACGGTATCCAAAGAAACCCCAAGTTCTTTTGCGAGTTTCCGCGCTCTTGGTGAAACTCCGCCTTTTCTTGCAGCTGGCTTCGATGGATCCTGAGCAACCGCTTCTTTCACAACTTCTTCTGTTTTTTCAGCAGGTGCTGCTTTGGCGTCATGTGTGTATATCGACAAATCCGCTTCTTCATCCGCCGCACCTAAAATGGCGATGACTGTATTCACCGGAACTTCTACATCCGCAGGAACGATGATTTTTTTCAATACCCCCGATTCCTGGGCTTCTATTTCCAATGTCGATTTTTCGGTTTCCAATTCAAATAAATAATCGCCTTTTTTGACTTCCTCACCTTCTTCAACCAACCATTCGGTAACTGTACCGTTTTGCATCGTCACCCCTAAACGGGGCATTTTCACTTCATACATCTTATGCACTCCCTTCTAAAAGTAATCGTGGAAAATCCAAAAAGGGGCTGGCTTGGAATCATACCTTGTCCAGCCCCTGGCTTCTAATATTCCATCAATTCATTGACCGCTTTGGTGATTTGGTCTTTACTCGGTGTATAAAATTGTTCCAGGTAAATACTCTGCGCAATGGGAACATCCGGGCTGCCGATTCTTCTGATAGGTGCACTGAGATCAAACAAAGCACCTTCTTGGATTTGAGCCGCAATTTCGGCGCCAGAGCCTCCCGTTTTCGGTTCTTCATGGACAATTAAGGCACGCCCTGTTTTTCTGACTGATTCCAAGATCGTTTCCATGTCCAAAGGAGCCAAAGTACGCGGATCAATGACCTCCACTTCCACACCCTGAACCGCCAGCTCATCAGCAGCTGCCAAAGCCGTATGGACCTGCAGAGCCGTGGCGATAATGGTGACATCTGTGCCAGAACGTTTAATGTCCGCTTTGCCGAATGGAATCAAGTATTCCTCTTCCGGAACTTCACCTTTCATATCATAAAGAACTTTATGTTCAAAGAATAATACAGCATTATTATCGCGGATTGCGGTTTTCAACAGCCCTTTAGCATCGTAAGGAGTGGAAGGAATAACGATTTGAAGCCCTGGACCGTGCATGAATAAGGCTTGAGGACTTTGTGAATGCTCTGGCCCTGCTCCGCCCGCAATACCAATAGGCAAGCGCAAAGTTACTGGCATTTCCATCTGCCCGCCATGCATGAACCGCCATTTCCCCATTTTGTTGAAAACTTCATCAAAAGCGATTCCTACAAAATCACCAAACTGCAATTCAGGAATCGGACGGGCATTTCCGGTGATCGCCATTCCCACTGCTGCCGCTACGATTGTCGGTTCAGCAATCGGTGTATCAAATACACGGGTACTTCCGAACTTTTCATACAAGCCTTTTGTTACGGCATTGATGCCGCCAAATTTACCGACGTCTTCCCCAAACAGAACTGTCGTTTCATCCCGCTCCATTTCCTCATTTAAAGCTTCCAGTAAAGCTGCACGCATTGTAATCTTTCTCATCCGTTTCTCCCCCTTTACGCGAATAGTCCTTCGTAGATTCTTTCAGGATTCGGCAGTGGTGCCGCTTCTGCTTTTTGAATAGCTTCCGCTATTTCCACATCAATCTCTTTATTGATTTTTTCAAGGTCTTCTTCTGTCACTACTTTATCGAGCATCAGTTTAGCTGCAAAGTTGGTGATTGGATCTTTCGTGTCTTTCCAGTTCTGCAGAATTTCCACATCCACATAATCGTATGGATCGCCTTCAAAATGTCCGCGATGGCGGAACGTCTGAGCTTCGATGAAAGTTGGGCCTTCTCCGCGTTTTGCCCGCTCTACCGCTTCCTTTACAACTTCGTGCATCAGCAGCACATCATTGCCGTCTACGACACAGTTTGGAATTCCATAACCGTCGGCCCAATCCGCAATATTTTCTTTGACAGAATGCGTTTCAGATACATGGCAGGAAATGGCGTATTCGTTATTTTCACAAATATAGATGATCGGCAACTTATAAAGTCCGGCCCAGTTCAAAGAACCGTGAAGCATTTCACGCGACGCTGCTCCGTCTCCAAAATACACCACTGTCACCTGATCGCTGCCAGTCAACTTCGAAGTATAGGCGGTTCCGACGCTTAATCCCAATTGGGAACCGATTGTTCCTGCCTGTCCGAGTACACCTCGCGATGGATCCGCACTGTGGACGATTCCCGCACCCAAGCCTCTCGTAGTGCCTTCAATCGTCCCGAGGAAATCCCCGTAAATTTTCGACAGCGGTACACCCTTCGCGATCTTCTGGTTACACCCTCTATGGTTGTAGTAGATATAATCCTCATCCCGCAGGTTTTGCCGGATAGAGCCCGCTGACAACCCTTCAGAACCGATGCCGGAATGATAAAATCCGGAAACTTTCCCTTCAGCCATCAACTTGATCAAATTCTCATCAAACTTTCTGATTTTCGCCATTGTCTTGTAAAAATCCACCAGCACTTCTTTCGTGTAGCTTTTTGTTTCGACTTCCTTCACATATGTCTCAGCCATTCTTTTTCACTCCTCTTTTTTTGATGGTTCAAAAAAACGCTTTGATATTCGGAAAGAGATTATCCTTCTTTTCTGCTCCGATCTTTGTTGGTTCCCCATGCCCCGGGTAAACTTCTACATGGTCATTTAATGAATAGAGTTTTTCTTTAATGGAAGCTTTCAAAAGTTCCCGATTTCCTGATGGGAGATTCGTCGGCCCCACTAACCCGGCCAGCAAGGTGTCTCCGGAAAACAAATAGCGGTCATTCAGCAAATAGCAGACACTTCCCGGAGAATGCCCAGGTGTATGGATCACCTTTACCGAAAACTTTCCGCATTGAACCAACTCACCTCCATTCAGCAAAATATCCGGCCATTCACAAACTACTGGCTTTCCGCTTTCCGATGATAGGTTCAACACTGGATCACTCAGATATTCCGCTTCGGCATAATGAATGGCGACTGATGCGTCAGTTCTCTCTTTGAGAGCGGTCACGCCTCCAATATGATCGTAATGGCCATGCGTCAATAGGATGTAATCGACTTTCCTGTCCCCGATATACGTCAATAGTTCCGTGGATTCTTCTCCCGGATCAATCACCACACAAAATGACTCTTCATCCGATACCACATAACTATTGCTCTGGAGCTTCCCTGAGACAAACGGGACGATGCTAAGTGGCTTCATCTCAAGCCTCCTTTCCCGCAAGCTTGACTCCTTCCAAAGAAAGCGTTTTCATAAATTTGTTGATCGCCTCTTTTACAGTCTTGTTCGCTTGCATGTGTTGCCTTCCGCTTTTCAAGAGATTTTTCTCTACCTCCTTTTGTGTCTTTTAAGGCAATGGCGCCTTCATTATTTGTATATGCAAATTCCGTGCCAACTCAAAAATGAGAGACATAAGGAACTGGCCTTGCTTTGCGGCTGCATTTTTCTCATTTCCGAGAATTTCCTATCAGGAATTCCTATTTCTGCTCAGTAGCGCCGCCTGTTCATGGAATTCGCAAATTTCAATTGTTCCCGATACTTAGCTATGGTCCTTCTTGAGATCGGTACACCTTGCTGTTTCAATAAAACCTTTAATTGTTCGTCTGAATAAGGTGCAGATGGATTTTCATTTTCGATCAAAGATGCCAGTTTAGCTTTTATGCTCAACACAGACTCTAAATGGCCAGTAGTCGAATTGGGTAGACTGTGAGTGAAAAAATACTTGAAAGTATATAAGCCATAGGGTGTCTGAATATATTTATTGCTGGTGATCCGGCTGATTGTCGATTCATGAAGCTGCAATTTTTGGGCCAGATCTTTCAAACGCATAGGCTTTATAAATGATTCACCTTTTTGAAAAAATGCCTCTTGATGGTCCATGATCATTGCCGTCACATGGTATAAGGTTTCTTTTCGGCTCTTTAGGCTATTCCTTAAGAATTGGGCATCCTTTAATCGCTGTTGTACATAGCTTTCAACGTCATCTTGTTGTGATGCCAGAAGGTTTTTAATATATTTTTCATTCAATTTAATGGTGGGCAATAAATGATCGGTTACATGGATGATCCATCTTCGATCAATCTTTTCGATCACAACATCGGGCATTACATAGGAAACCGGAGATTGGGAATAGTCCTCTGCTGGATACAGCTTTAGGTTCTTGATGAAATCTGTAATTTCCTGAAGGATTTGTCTGTTGACCTTATACTTAGCCGAAAGAAAATGAAAAGAGCCCGACGCCATTTTCACCAAGTCATTTTCAATCAAAGTTTTTGCAATTTCTTTGTAGTGAAAATTCAGGCTGGAGTCAATTTGAAGCAATAGAAAATCCTTCGAGTTTGCTGTACCTATCCCCATTGGTTCCAGTTGCTGAAGCAAGCCAATCAACCCTTTCGCTTCAGCCTTGGAAATCCCGAGCATCCTCTCAGCTTCAGGGACTCCACCACTTAAAAATCCATGACTATCTAAGTTGGAAATTAAAAACTTCATCATCTTTTCCTGTCTTTTTTCGAGATTCAAAAGAACTAGTTGTTCCAGCAGTTCACTTTCCAGTTTATTTTCTGCTGCTTCAATAAATTGAATAGGATCGAGTGAACTTTTAGCCGTTGAAAAACATCTCTCCCCTTTCACATGATCAGAATGCTGAAGAAGTGGGTTTGCAGAAATCTGCTCATTTAAGAATTCCGCCAATTCCAGTGTCGAATACTGCAGAAGCTTTATCGCCTGAGATAAAGCAGGTGTCATGTGGATTTTTTTCACTTGCTTTTGCTGCAACTGAATACCGCCATACATAGACATCACCTCTGGTTTATTGGGTGTAACGGGGATTGATCTGAAGGGGAAAGGAGAGCAGGTTGGATATTTAACTGCTAAACGATTGCCCCCCTTTTGGAGGGCAACGGCTCAACAGCAAATCCATTAAGGGATCAGTAGAACTTTGCCGATACTCGCCCGGCTTTCAATATGGGCATGCGCTTCCGAGGCATCCGCCATTGCAAAGCTCTTGGAGATGACAATTTTCAATTGTTTTTGCAGCAGGTATTCGGTTATCCTTTCAGCACCTTCTCTCAAGAATTCCGGGCGGTGCTTTCGGTATGTGCCCGTACTGTACCCAATGACTGAGCGACAGTTTGAATGAAGCTGATCTGTTTTTGCGATTCCTGGAACTGATCCATCATTGGCATGCCCGAAAGAGACGATTCGCCCAAATGTAGCCAAGCATTTCAAGCTCCTTTCGAAATTCTCGCCTGCTATTGTATCAAGAATGACATCTGCCCCTTTTCCTCCAGTCAATTCATTGACTTTCTCCACAAAATCCGTTGACCGATAATTGATGACTTCGTCTGCACCAAAAGATTTGGCATGCGCTACTTTTTCATCACTGCCGACAGTCCCGATAATTTTGGAAGCTCCGAAAAACTTGGCCAGCTGAATAGCGGTTGAACCGATTCCCCCTGCCGCCGCATGGATTAAGAGGGTTTCCCCTTTTTCCAGCCTCGCCATTTTTTGGATGACGTTATAGGCAGTGATGCCAACGGTCAAAGAAGCTGCGGCCGTTTCGCTGCTTATTTCATCAGGTACCGGATAAGTTAAATTCTCTGGCGCCACGACATATTCAGCGTAGGAACCGCCTGTCGGAAATGCCATAACACGCTGTCCGGGCTGAAACCGGCTCACTTGATCTCCAATTTCTACAACAACTCCCGCACAATCCAGACCTGGTGTAAAAGCTGCATCTGCTGCGACTCCATGGTACTGTCCTTGGCGAGCCTTAATATCTGCAAAATTAACACTGATTGCTTCAACACGGATCAGGACCTGATGTGCATCAGGCTTTGGTTTATCGATTTCCTGAAGCTTCATCACTCCAGGAGGACCGGTCTCTTCGACGATAATCGCTTTCATGGTACCCTCTCCTTTTCTTTCTAGAAAATCAGCATACAGGCGCCTATCACTAAGCCTCCGTAAATCAAAGCAATCATGGTGTATCCCATGATATCGCGAATCTTAAGACCAGCAATCGCAAGCAATGGAATCGCCCAGAATGGCTGGATCATATTGGTCCAGCTGTCACCCCAAGCAACAGCCATCACCACTTTTGCTGGTTCGACACCCATTTCGAGCGCAGCTGGAATCACCAGTGGTGCCTGAACCGCCCACTGTCCACCACCCGAGGGGATAAAGACATTCAGAATTCCAGCCGATAGGAAAGTCCAAAGCGGCAAGGTCGTATCCGTTGAAATATTAATGAAGAAATTGGATATCAGTACTGCTAAACCGGAAGCACTCAGCATTCCCATAATGCCTGCATAGAATGGATATTGCAGAACAAATTGGCCTACGCTGCTGACGGATTTCAAAAGTCCTTGAGCAAGTTCCCGAACATTCGAAAACAATAGCAAGGCCGCTGTCAGGAAAATCAAGTTGACTGTATTCAAATCCAACGAAAATCCATTGGCAATAAAGTGATTGACCAAATAACTTAAGCCGAGGAATCCACCTATAAGTGGAATCAGACGTGTCTTTTCAATCTTGTCATTCGGATAATTGGTTTCTTCACGAGAGTCTTCTTCGACTACCGGATCCTCTAAACGTGACTGTTCCACAATATAACGGTCTTTGGGGTTTTTCGGATGGACCAAACGCATGACAAAAGGCAGCGTGAAGAACAATATGGCTACAATGGCAATATTGACAGCTGACAGCAAAGTTTCTGAAATAGGGATTAATCCGATTTCCCCTTCAAAGACATGTCCCGCTGTCGCAACGAAAAGCGCTGGAGAAGATGATAAACCACCTTCCCAAATCAGGAAGCCCGAATAGCCTGCTGCTACGAGTACACGATAATCGACGTCATGGACTTTCTTCGCAACCAGTTTCGCGATGATCCCTGCCACTACTAAACCAAAGGCCCAACTGATCAGGGAAGCACCCAGAGCTGTGAATGTCACCATCAAAATGGCCGAGTTCGGCGATTTGGGAATCGCCGCGATTTTTTCAAGGGTGTTAGAAACTGTCTTCGTCAATGCTAAGGCATAACTTAAAACAAAAGTGGTTATGATCTGCGCCGTGAATGTTAACAGACCCCACATTCCATCGCCCCAATAGGTCATCATGTCAAAAGGGCTTGAGTCTGTGAAAATAACTCCTGCAATAAAAGCGATGGTCGTCAGTATAATGGCAAATACGAATGCATCAGGCAACCATCGTTCTGCAATGCGGGCAAACAGCCCCGCTACTTTTGCGAGGGGATTATTTTTATTTGCGTTCAACACTCTTTCCCTTTCCAGCTCTTCTGCACTTTTCACTTTAGTCATTCCTGCTCCCCCTTAAACCCATTTTTTCATTTGCTGTTTCTGTATCTTTCCGACTGAAGTACGCGGAAACTCTTCTGTAAAGTGAATTTCCTGTGGCACCTTGAATTTAGCTAGACGTGCGCGACACCATTCCAAAAGCTCTTCTGAAGTCAACTTCCGGTTCTCCTTTAAAATGACAAAAGCATGTATAGATTCTTCATATACCGGATCTGGTACAGAGATGACCGCACTTTCGAAAACGGCATCATGTTCATTGATTACCGCTTCAACTTCTCCAGCTGCTATATTTTCCCCTGATCGTTTCATCATGTCTTTCTTTCGGTCGACAAAATAGAACAGTCCGGTCTTCGGATCCACTTTTGCCATATCTCCGGTATACAACCAGTTGTCTTGAATTGTTTCCGCAGTTGCTGCCGGATTTTTAAAATACTCTTTCATGATTGTCACACCCGGTTCACCGTAAACCGTAATTTCGCCTTCTTCGCCAGTATTGACTTCATACCCTTCTCCATCTCTTAATACCACAGAATATCCGCAAGCTTCTCCACCGATGCTGATATGGTCCTGCAAGTCTTCCACCGGATTCATCAAAGGGATGGCAATGGTTTCGGTCATTCCATATAATTGGCGGAGTTCAACTCGATACCTAGTGCGAAATTCATCATATTGCTGGTCTGTCAACGCTTGTGCATAGATGACGAGTCTTAATGAATTCTCCGCATCTTCAGGATCATAGTCTTTTTTTAGAATCATTTTAATGGGAGCTGAAAAAAGTGAACCCACTGTGGCTTTCAGCCGTTTAGACTGTTTGACATAATTGGTTGCACTGAAGCTTTCAGTAATGGCGATGCTCGCTCCAGCATAAAGCGCAGGCATTGCCATATAGTATTGGCCATTGCCATGGAACATCGGCAACACGATCAGAACGCGATCCTCTGAGCTATAACCAAGCGTTTCCGCCATCTGCTTTCCGGTATGCAAGTAATTCTGCTGCGTCAGCACTACGCCTTTCGGTTTTGAAGTTGTTCCTGATGTATACAAAATCGCGGCTTCGTCCTGGGGCGAAAGTTTCGGCAACTTCACGACTGGTTCCGCTTTTTCAATTTCAGCCTCTAGCCATATTCCTTTGTGGTCTTCTCCGAGACGAGAGAACAGCAAAGGCAGCCCAAAGCTCGAGAATTTCTGCTCGTACTCTTTTTCAGTGATGATCAGCTTGCTTTCCGAATGGTTCACCAGGTATTTCATTTCTTCTTCAGGGGATAGGATATTTGTCGGCACCATGACAGCACCGATGGACAGAATGGCAAACCACGATTTCATAAAAGCACTGCCGTTCGGCAGATGCAGCAGAATCTTATCCCCTTTCCTGATTCCGTTTTCGCTTAATACCTGTGCCAGCTTTCGGACCTGTTCCTGGAATTCAAGATAGCTCAACCTTTCCACAGAACCGTTTTTATCTTCGATCACTAGAAACTCCTTATCAGGAGCTTCTTTGCACCTTGCTGCCAGCAGCTCCGAAACAGTTGCGTATTCCATTTGTCTCCTCCTTACTTCCGTCACATCTTCTCAATTTGCTGTCCATCCTCCGTCGATATACAGAATTTGCCCAGTCACATAAGTAGAGGCGTCTGACGCAAAAAACAAAGCCGGTCCGATCATTTCATCCGCTCGCCCCATCCTTTTCATCATGGTCCGGCTGATGATTTTCTCCAACCTTTCTTCGTCCTGTAAAAAAGGTTCAGTCATGGGAGTGATTATGTAAGCAGGAGCTAAGGCATTGACGGTTATCCCATGCTCTGCAAGTTCAGATGCCCATACTTTTGTCAGCTGATCGATTCCCCCTTTACTGGCGGCGTAGCTGGTCTGAAGTGGATTGCCGATTTTACCGAGAATCGATGAGATATTGATGATGCGTCCGCCTTTTTGGACAATCATCCGCTTTGCCGCCTGCTGTCCCACTAGGAAAATCCCTTTTAAATTGGTTCCAATCACTCGGTCCCAATCTTCTTCCTCCACTTCAACAAGGGATTTCCGGATATTCATGCCTGCATTGTTGATCAGGATATCGATTTGCCGAAACTCTTGATCGATGTAATCGAAGAGTTTCTCCACTTCTTTCTTCACTGTCACATCAGAAGTTTTCCAGGAAACCCGGTACCCTCGCTTCTTCATTTCATCCACAGCATCTATAAGGGCGGATTCATTTCTACCGGTGATCAGCACTTCCGCTCCTGCATGTGCCAAACCTGCGGCAATCGCCAGCCCAATTCCCTTGCTCCCTCCAGTTACCACCGCTTTTTTTCCAGTCAGATCAAATGTTGGATACATGTAGTTTTGCATTGCATCTATTCTCCTCTTTTACAGAAAGAATATTCCGTCTTTTTACATTAGACAGAACTGTTTTTTACAATAAATGAACCCATCAGTTTCATTGAATCTTGCGGATCTTTTATCAAGATCTCCCCGCTATTTTCAGCTACCATCGTTCCAGTGATGACGAGAATGGTTCCCGGATGGGTGACAGCTTGAAAACGGACACTAAATGACGCCAACTGCCTTTCTGGAAACCATTCTTCTATAGCCGCCGCTGCCCAGCCCATCACGAACATGCCATGTGCGATGATATTAGCAAACCCTTTTTCTTCAGCAATCGCCGGAACAGTATGGATTTCGTTGAAATCACCGGATGCACCCGAATATTTCACGAGATCGATTGGATAAATAGGTTTTTTGATAATGGTCCGCAGTTCATTCATCAGTCCACCTCCGCTATTTCTATAATGGTAGCTCGTCCAACAGCCGTGATTTCATTCCATTGGTTTCTGTAGATTGTCTCCAAGAGAAAGAAATTCTTCCCTTTTTTATGGAACTGCTCTTTGACCCTTACTTGTGCTGCAATGGTATCACCAGCCAGTATAACTTTATGGTATTCATACGACTGCTCACCATGGAGTACGTGATTCGGATTCAACTTCAGAAAATCCGCGAAAAACTGATAAAAGTTGCGGTCATTCCAGAAATCAATGACGGTCATGAATGTCGGAGGTACTGGTATTCCTCGGTACCCAGCTGATTTAGCTGTTTCTTCATCCCTGTATATCGGATTTTCCAGCTGCAGCGCCTTCGCAAATTCCTTTATTTTTCCTGCTTCAATCAGAAACGGGGCATAGTCGAAAACCATCGCTTGTCCACTCATGAATCCACCCGCTTTACAAAAGTTATTGTTATATTAATTGTCCGCTTCTGGTTAGATTGGCCATGTCCACTAAATTAGAAACAGCCTGATTCAAGTCGCTGAAGCGGTCATCATCGATTTCTCCGGTTTTCCAGCGATAATGGATTTGCTGCAAAATAACGGCGAGTTTATAAAAGCCGAATGTCACATAGTAGTCGACATTCGAAACGTCACGTCCGCTTTGTTTTGCATACTCCTCAATAAATTCTTTTCTGCTGAAGAATCCTGGTTGGCTTGTAACGATATTGATGCCCATATCGGGATCATCCGGTTCGCCCCAGTAAGCGACAGTTGAGCCCAAATCACTTAAAGGATCACCGATAGTAGACAATTCCCAATCCAATATACCGACGGCTTTGCCTGGATTCTCTTGGTCAAGCACCATATTATTGAGCTTAAAATCGTTGTGGACGATGGTTGTTTCCGCGTTGACTGGAATATTTGCTGACAGCCAACTTTCCAGCTCATTTAATTTTTCAATTTCCTCAGTTTTTGACTGACTGTAGCGTTTGATCCAGCCCTTCACTTGGCGCTCCATGAACCCTTCCGGCTTGCCCATCTCTTCCATTCCTGCTTCTTTGTAATCGATGGATTGAAGCTGAACCAAGGTATTGATGACATTTTTTGAAATCGCCATCCCTACCTGCTCAGAGCTGCCATAAGACTCAGGAAGCTGGTCATCGATCACGACGCCTTGTTTTTTCTCCATAACATAAAAATGCTTGTCCATGATTTCAGGATCTTCACAGTATATATATGGCTTTGGAGCCAATGGAAAAACTGGATTCACTTTTTCAAGCATCCGATATTCCCTTTCCATATCATGTGCACGCGGCGGCACTTCTCCAAAAGGAGGACGTCTCAGCACACCCTCCCAATTGCCAATCCGTATCAAATAAGTCAAGTTCGAGTAGCCCTCGGAAAATTGCTGAACTTCCATTTCGCCTTCCGGCAAGCCCGGTATCGACTTGCGAAGATGTTTTGCGACTTTGGTCCAGTCAATCGGCTCAATCGTTTTATCTGCTGCACTCATCCTATCCACTCCCTGATCATTAGTCATAAGTAAAGAACCCCTGTCCGGATTTGCGTCCTAAACGACCTGCCCGCACATACTTCTTCAAGAGAGGTGCTGGACGATATTTGGAATCATTGGTTTCGTTATAGAGGGTTTCTGCTACAAACAACATCGTGTCTAAACCGATCAAATCGGTCAATGCCAGCGGACCGATCGGGTGGCTGGCCCCGAGCATCATCCCCTTATCGATATCTTCCGCCGATGCGATGCCTTCCGATAAGACAAAAATCGCTTCATTGATCATCGGTGTTAAAATTCGATTGACTGCAAATAATGGGGCTTCTTTAACCGAGATAGCTGTTTTGTTGAAACGCTCAGCCACTTGATGTGCGATTTTAAATGTTTCATCACTCGTTTGTTCGCCTCTGATGATTTCAACCAATTGCATGACCGGCACCGGATTAAAGAAATGCATGCCAATCACTTTTTCGCTGCGCTTTACAGAGCTGGCCATTTCTGTAATGCTTAACCCGGATGTATTGGAAGCAAAGATTGTGGAGGGCTTACAGATTCCATCAAGTTCTGTCAGCAAACTTTTTTTGGGTTCAATTTGTTCGATAATCGCTTCGATCACCAGATCGACATCTTTCAAGTCTTCGATATTTCCCGTCGGTGTAATTCGCCCGCGGATGCCATCGCTTTGGTTTTGATCAATTTTCTTCTTTTCGACATTCCTGGCTAATGTCTTTTCAATTCTGGATACGCCTTTCGCCAGTCCCTCGGCATTGACATCATACAAGAAAACTTCGTATTCTCCTTCAGCGGCTACCTGGGCAATGCCGTTTCCCATGATTCCCGCACCAACTATCGCAATGCTTTTCATCGCTCCATCTCCCTTCAGACTTTAGTTCCCTTTAAAATCAGCAGTGCGCTTTTCAGTAAAAGCTTTAACACCTTCCTGCATGTCCTGTGTTTCGGCTAATTCTGCAAACAGTTGTGTCTCCAAATTCTGGCCAGCAGCTAAACTCAGCTCCAGTCCTTCATCAATCGCTTTCTTGGCATTCGCTACTGCCAGCGGTGCTTTCGAAGCTATTGCCTGAGCAAGCTTTACAGCATTTTCGAATGCCTGTCCCGAGGGCACCAACCTTTCCACCAAGCCCGCTTCATGTGCTTCCTTACCGGATAAAAACTCACCCGATAAAACCAGCTCTTTTGCCTTTCCTGGACCGACCAAACGCGCTAAGCGCTGTGTCCCGCCATAGCCCGGTAATATACCCAAGCCTGTTTCAGGAAGCCCAACCTTCGTATTTTCTTCAGCAATTCGAATATCACAAGCAAGCACCAATTCCAATCCTGCTCCCAGAGCCAACCCTTGAACTGCACAAATAACCGGTTTTCCTGCAGCCAACTTGTCGAATATCCCTTTTCCTTTTTCTACCAGAGCTATGCCACTTTCTTTTGTCAGGCTTGGAAATTGGCGGATGTCTGCACCTGCAGCAAATGCTTTTTCCCCGGCTGCCCGCAGGACAATTGCCCGAATCCCTTGATCTTTTTCAACTTCGTCTACAGCTTCGTTCAATTGGTTCAGCAACTCATCTGTCAGTACATTCAAAGGGGGATTGTTCAAGGTCAATACTGCAATCATTTCCTGGCGCTCCAGTTTAATCACTGTCCACTGTTCTTTCTGCAATGGCCTTCCTCCTTCAACTTCTTTTAAGAGTTATTTTCTGATGATCATTGACAATTTTCCCATTTCTAAAAAGCGGCACAACATCCACCAATTCATGGTGCCGAAGAACAAATTCCACCGAATCTGTAAAATCGAACCGCTTCAATAAATCTGCGGTTTCGCATTCATGCAAACTTTTGAAAGATGCTGCATGTGCATGAAGATAAGCCTCTCTGGCCAGCTTAGAGGAATCGGATAATTCATAGCTCGCTTTTCTCGATAGATGTTCAACTATCTGTCCCGCTCCAATAAAATCTTCCATTGAAAAACGGTCATCATTTCCTGAGCAGACCAGAACAATGGAGGAATCAGCTTCCTGCAGATGGATCCGTTCTGCAATCAAGTGGCCGTTAACCAATGAAGAAATGAAGAGCACATTAGCTTTGCTCGCTTTTTCAATGGCGATGGTGCCGTTTGTGGAACAGATGATTGCTGCCTGCTTTTCATCATTTAATTTGATTAGGCAAGGGTCAGGATATTGAAATCCTTGAATGGACTCCCCTTTTGTCTCTCCTAATAGAATATGAGGCTCACTGTGTTTTTTGGATAACTCAATTGCCTGATCGCTGTCCTTCACTGCATAAATGGGCTCGAAATTATTTTCGAGCAAAAAAGCAATCGTCGAAGTCGCGAGGAAGACATCGATGACCACTGCTGTACAGCCTTTCAACTTTTCTTCTGCCACCGCTTCTTTTTGCGTAATGACGTGGATTTTCCTCATCACAATCAATTCCTTTGAATTAATTCCACTTTAATAAGCTGATATTACTCAGCGGATATAAAGAAACTTAGTCCGAGTAATGTTCGTGGATTCTAATTTATGCCAGCATCTTCAAAAAATACTCTGCGTATATGTTCTCTATCTTTTCTTTGCTGAACTTGCCTTCAGGCGAATACCAAACCTGTACCCAGTTGGTGGCACCAAGAATGATCATACGTGCCATTTTTTTATCTGAAACGTTAAATTCTCCCCGTTCCACCCCTTCGGCAATAATTCTGTCAAAAATCCCAGCGTATTGATCACGTTTTTGAATGATCGTTTCTATATTTTCTTCTGAAAAAAGCTGTTCCGGCTTCACAATCAGATTAAAAACTTCCTTCTCCTTTATCGCAATGTCCAAATGCGTTTTAATTGCCTTTTCCATCTTTTTCATAGAAGATAATTCTTCTGCATAGATGGATTCCACCTTTTCCATAGCCGCCGATAAAATCAAATCATGGCAACTGTACAACAGCTCTTCTTTACTTTTGAAGTAATAGTAAAGAGCTCCTTTGGTCATCAATAATTCTGCTGCAATGTCTTCCATCGTTGCATTCTGATAGCCGTTCCGTGAAATCACCAGACTCGCAGAACGAAGAATATCTTCTTTTTTCTTGGCTGCTTTTCGTTCTCGAAGACTCATGCCACCACCTCATTCATTTATTCAGTTTCAAAGCAACTCTTCAGGCTTTGCCTCTGTTTCCTTCATCACCATGGACGGCTTGTTGTCCAAAATATTTCGGATCAAAATAAAAATATTTTCAATCACAATCATGGCAAAGGCAATAGGAATTAGGAAGAACAATGGATACAGCGGATACAAGGTGCCGGCAGCAGGAAAGGCGGTCTTGCGTTCGAAGCCGCTCATGGCATATTCCCAACTGAATTGGACAATCAGCACAAGTACGAATAGTTCAAGCAACACCATAAGAAAAATCAAAATCCTTTTTGCAGAGTTATTCAGTTTTTCAAGGATTAAATCCATTTTCGGCAATACACCCGATGCATATACATATGCGAGACCTGGAAACACCACAAGAGGCATCATGTAATTCTGGATGATTTCAAAGCCACCGCGTATCGAACTGGAAAAGAAGGTTCGCATAGCAACGTCGTACACAATCAGCAGCATCATTACCAGTACACTGATTCCACTGATCCATATTCCTGCCAGTTTTATATAATGAAAAATTTTATAGGCCTTCCATACACCTTTCACTCAAGCCCACTCCCTTCAGTCGCTCACATGGAATTCGGCAGCCACGTGGCAAGTCCCGGAAACGCAATCATCAAACCACAGACAATGATCATTGCGACGACGGCAAAAACCATCGAGATGCGGAATATTGATCCTGAACTGATTCCGCTAACCCCGGCAACTGCATACACACTCAATCCGACAGGCGGCGTTATCAATCCAATCGTACAAATAACGGCTACAAATACACCGAACCAGAGGATATCAACCTGCAACTCTTGAATGATGGGAAGAATGACTGGAATTGACATCAAGATTACAGCTGCGCCTTCTATAAACATAAACATGATGAACAAAACAACCGAAATGGCGATCAACACCAATACTGGAGTATCCATAATCGGTTCGATCAATTCAATCAGACGTCTAGGCAGCAGAGATAGGGAAACAAAGCGACCGAATATCTGTGCACCGATCATGATGATCATGACCATCCCTGTCAGTTTGATGGTTTCAACAACAGAAGTTTTGAAAAATTGAAAATTGACCTTTCCTAGAACCAGTGCAGCAAGCAAACCGACGAACGCTCCCACTGCTCCTGCTTCAGTCGGTGTAAAGACGCCTGAATAAATCCCGCCGAAAATCACCAAAACGATGAGTATAGCGATAACGCTCACAATAAGTAAACGGATGGCAGATAACTTTTCTGTTACCGGGGCCTCTTTGATTGCCGGCTCTTCTACTTGTGTCCGTTTTTTTCTTTCCAATCGGAAATACACCAGCATCACCAGGATAAAAATGGCCATGGTCAGTATGCCGGGAATAAACGCCCCGACAAACAAACTGCCCACGGGTGTTTCAGTTGCCACTCCATAAAGGATTAGAATAATGCTCGGCGGGATAATCCCCGATAAAGAGCCTCCTGATGCTGCTATTGCACCAGCGAGTGGTGCACTATAGCCATGTTTCCGCAGCTCCGGAATCGCTACTTGGCCGAGTGAAGCTGAAGTTGCAGTTCCCGAACCGGAAACTGCCCCCAGCATTCCGCCAATAATCAATGTTAAAATTCCAAGTAGACTGTTTTTTCCTTTTGAGACCTTATGAACCATATAAAAAATATCCTGGACCAAGCCTGATTGAAGAATAAACTGCGCCATTAAAACAAAAAGGGGAATGGTTGTTAAGGTATAGCTCGCGACCCGGTTAAAAGGTTCGTTTCCAAGCAGCCCGGGAAGTATCCCGAAACCCTCCAATAAAATTAAACCGATTATGCCGCTTGCAAGGAGTACCGAATGTATATAAAGACCTGCGATCAGCAGGACAATCATCATTACCAGAATAATTCCTATGACCAGTAAGTTATCCACCTCAAGACCTCCTTGCATAAAATTATAGAAAGAAAAGGGAATGACTCACTGGATGATAAGCTATTCCCTTTTCCCAAACGGCTACTCCAGATCCATGATGGCTTCCGGTACCTCGCCGCCTTCTTCAATTAGAAGATCTCTCCACATTTTAACCAATTCATTTCCTGGCATTCCATTATCCTCAAGCAATGTTGCGTAATCTGTCCATGTCTCTTCGATCCCTTGGTTGAAATGGTCCTGGACTGCCGGATCCAAATCAGCAAAGTCAACAAATTTCCCGCCATTCGCTTCATTTTCCGGGATGATTTCTTCTGAGCGGTTGATCCACTCCTGAGCGCCAGGCTCGAAAATTTCTTCGTTTGCTTGCGTCATCGCTTCCTGTACATTTTCGGGCATTTCCTCCCATTTATCCTGACTCATTCCAATAAAGGCGTTGAAATGTCCGAAATTGATACCAGTCAAAGTGTAACGGAACAAATCCTGGAATCCGTATCCTGTCCAGTCGGCAATACTGTAAAACGCTCCTTCAAATGTGCCTCTGCTCAAGGAGTCGTAAATTTCCACAGCAGGCATTGTCACACTGTTGATGCCCGTTTTAGCCGCATACATTTCATGAATCCGTGAAGGCGTGCGAAGTGATGTACCTTCTACATCGCTGACTGCATTGAATTCATGGCCGGTTGTTGAAATTGAATATTCCTGAGTAGTAGAGATTGGGAATACTTTAAAATCACCAAACTGCATCTCAGTATAGGTTTGTCCATCTGCCAGCTCCTCTTCACTTTCAAGAAGATTTTTCCAGGCGTTGGAAGCGATTAGTGTATCCGAATGGTTCAACGGCAGCATTGTCACTTCCGCCATCGGAAATTGATCCGGCTGGTAAATCGGCAGAACGAGGGCAACGTCCACTGTGCCGGTTTCGAGAGCTTCCGCTTCATCGGGAACCGCCACCAACTCGCCTCCGGTGAAGGATTCAAATTGAACCTGTCCTTCCGTCAGTTCCTCGACACGTTCCATCCAAGGCACCATCGATGCTTCCCACCAGGCGTGCTGGGCACTGAGTCCAGTGGCTGCACGTAATGTGATCGTTTCCCCTTCTGAAGAACCACCACCTGTTTCTTCACCGCCTCCACATCCTGACAACAAGAGCACTAATCCTAGACCTGCTACTGAAAAACGAGACTTAAATGATTTCATAATTTTTCCCTCCATCCATTTAATCTAGTGATTGTGTTTTTGTATCCGCTTACAAAACCAAAATACTATTTGCCATTAAATTGAGGAACACGCTTCTCGAAAAAAGCCGAAATGCCTTCTTGATGATCTTTAGTCTGTAGCAGCATCGCCTGAATCATATTTTCCTGCATAAAAGCAGTTTCTTTATGAAGTTCTCCTACATGATTAACCAGATATTTGACGTATTTATTGCTGATGGGCGGTCCGTCCACAATAAATCCTGCAAATTCAGCTGCTGCTTCTACTGCCGAACCTGTGGAAATTTTGTTGATCAAGCCATGCCTGTAGGCTTCTTCAGCTGATAGGGTCTTGGCTGAAGAAATCCACTCCTTGGCAATCGGCGGTGATACACGCTTAGTTAATGCTTTGATCAAGCCCAGATCCGGAATCAAGCCGATATTCGAAAAGCTCAAAGCGAATTTGGCATTTTCATCTGCGACAATGAAATCTGCAGCAAGAGCGATGCTGAAGCCCGCCCCTGCAGCGTAGCCATGCACTGCAGCTATTACGTATTTATCCAGGCTGATTATTTTTTTCGACAGACCCGAAACATACTCGATCCACTCTGCCACTTCGTGGGCATCCGCCAACTCCTTCATGGATGAAATATCACCGCCTGCAGAAAATGCTTTGCCTTCTCCTGACAAAACGATGACCTTGACTTCCTGGTTGCCGGACAATTCATCCAAGGCAACCATGACTTCCTGCACTAATTCACGCGACAAGGCATTCAACTTCTCCGGTCTCTTCAATTTCAAATAACCGACTCCTGCCTGTGTATTGATTTCCACCAATTTAGTCATCCACTTTCCTCCCTTTTCATTACGGTTTCACAACCAACTTTCCATAGGTTTTGCGGTCACCCAATAGATCCAAGGCATCCGGAACCTTTTCAAATGGATATTCTTCATAGATCATCGGACGAATAGCTCCCTTTTCGTATAAATCCATCAATTCGTGATGAGCCTTCATCACTTCTTCCGGATATAAATTGCGGAATAATCCGAAATGAACACCTACAACCGAATAATTTTTAATCAAGGCATGATTGGTTGGTGCATCTGCAATCCTGCCTCCAGCAAAGCCAATAACCAACAAACGGCCTTCAAAGGCGATGCATTTTCTGGAAAGGTCGAAGGTGTCTCCACCGACAGGATCGAAGATGACATTAGCCCCTTTACCACCTGTCGCTTCTTTAACTAGGGAGACGAAATCCTCTGTGCGGTAATTGATGACCTGATCAGCACCAAGCTCCTTGCAGATTGCTGTTTTCTCGTTGCTGCCGGCTGTAGCGATGACAGTAGCTCCTGCTGCTTTTCCAAGCTGGATGGCAGCTGAACCAACACCGCCTGAGCCTGCATGCACCAACAAGGTTTCGCCTTTTTGAAGGCGCGCTGTCCGGTGCAACGCGAAATATGCGGTCTGGTAGGTGATGAATAGAGATGCTGCTTCACTATAGGAAAGCGAATCCGGAATCGGGAATACCCCTTCTTCCTTGACGACTACCCATTCGGCAAGACCGCCAGTGGGCAACTGAGGTGTAGCGAGAACACGCTGGCCGATCTGTATGCCCACCCCATCTCCCACCTTTTCAACAATACCGGCAATTTCAGCGCCCGGTGTAAATGGCAGATCAGGTTTCTCCTGATATTTTCCCTGACACTGGAGGATATCAAAGAAATTCAAGGCGGCTGCCTCCACTTTCACAAGTACTTCGCCCGCTTTTGGTTCAGGATTCGTGAGCTCCGTAAGCTCAAGAGCTTCCTGTGGATCTCCTATTCGGACCACTGTCCAAGCCTTCATCACAATACCCCCTTATTTTACGTTTGAACTTTCCTTCAATTGTTCGCGCAATTCCAGGCGTCCGACATCACGTAGATGGACTTGGTCTGGACCGTCAACCAAACGCAGTGTCCGCGCATTGGCATAATGTGCCGCAAGCGGGAAATCTTCGGTTAAACCGGCTCCGCCGAATACTTGCATAGCGCGATCGATGACATTCAATGAAACGCGAGGTGCTGCAATCTTGATCATGGCAATTTCTTTACGTGCCGCTTTAGCACCTTCCTCATCAATTTTATGGGCAGCATGCAAAGTCAAGAGACGCGCCTGTTCAATTTCGATTCTGCTTTCGGCAATGATTTCTTTGATCACATCTTTTTCGGCCAAAGTAGAACCGAATGCTTCTCTGCTGTCAGCCCGTTTACATAGGAGCTCCAGTGCCCGCTCAGCTGCTCCGATGGCACGCATGCAATGATGGATGCGTCCTGGTCCAAGGCGGCCCTGTGCGATTTCAAAGCCACGTCCTTCACCCAGCAGCATATTGGAAACTGGTACCCGTACATTGGTGTAATGGACTTCAGCATGACCTTGCGGTGCATCGTCGTATCCGAAGACAGTCAGCGGACGGATGATTTCCACTCCCGGTGTATCAAAAGGCACGAGAATCATCGACTGCTGCTGATGTTTCGCCGCATTCGGATCTGTTTTCCCCATGACAATCGCAATTTTGCAGCGGGGATCCATCGCTCCGGTTGTCCACCATTTTTTCGCATTGATGACATATTCATCCCCATCACGGACGATGCTACTCTGGATATTGGTAGCGTCGGAAGAAGCGACAGCTGGTTCCGTCATCGAGAAGCAGGAACGGATTTCCCCACGCAGCAAAGGCTCCAGCCATTGTTTTTTCTGCTCTTCTGTTCCGTATTTGACGAAGACCTCCATATTGCCGGTATCGGGGGCGTTGCAATTGAACAGCTCCGGCGCAATCAAGGAACGGCCCATGATTTCGCAGAGATGCGAGTAATCGTAATTCGACAAGCCAGCTCCGTATTCCGGGTGGTCTAAAAATAAATTCCACAGTCCTTGCTCTTTCGCCTTTTCCTTGAGCTCTTCGATAATCGGTGGAATCGTCCAACGGTCCTCGGCTTCCTGCAGATACTTTTCGACAGTCGCTTCATTGGGATAGACGTAATCATCCATGAACTTCAGTAGTTTCCCTCGTAACTCTTCGGCTTTCGGTGATAATTCTTTAAGCATTTGTTTTTCCTCCAATGTTTTTTAATGTATTTTTTAATATTTTTCCGGATGCATTTCTTGGCAAGCTATCGATCAATTCAAATTCTTCAGGAACCTTGAATTTAGCCAGGGACTTTCTACAATGTTCCTTTAACCCAGTGAAATCTTCCGCATCCAGTTTCGGACCCACCACAAACGCTTTCACTTTTTCCCCGAAAACCGGGTCGGGTTCCCCGATGACAGCAGCCTCTACGACATCGGGGTGGGCTTTCAATACATCCTCGACTTCAATTGAAAATATTTTTTCACCCGCACGGTTGATCATGTCCTTCTTCCTGTCCCGAATATAAATGAAACCGTCTTCATCTTGAATGCCAAGATCTCCTGAATGCCAATAGCCATCCGTAAAACTGGTTTGGTTGGCCGTCGGGTTATCCCAATATTCCTTAATGATCATTGGACCCTTAATGTAAAGCTCTCCTGATTCACCGGTTTCACATTCTTTTCCTTCTTCACCGATGATTTTGATATCCGCCACCTCTACAGGGAGTCCGACTGAAGTCACTTTAGAATCAGAATAGTTTAAGGGCATTAATGTTGCAGGTGAAGTTGTTTCTGTTGCGCCGTAGGCATTGTGCAGCTGTGCATTTGGAAATGCGTTTTTCAGCATCGTAAAGGTCTGCTGATAAATTGGTGAACCCCCAAAAGCCACTTTCTTCACAAAGTCAAACGAGTGTTTTTGAAATTCTTCACTGGTGGACATCATAATGAAAATGGTGGGTACATTAAAAAGAAAATTGATTTTATGCTTCAGTATTCGATTGATATATTCCTCATTTTGATAGCGGCGCATGCTATATACCGTGCCTCCAACATAGAACATATGCAGAAGTTGACCAACCAGCCCGGTTACATGGAACATGGGTACGGCGATCAGCGTATTGAATGTTTCATCGGTTTTGAAAACCAATTTATAATTCATGAGGCTGTGAATGACATTGATATGAGTCAGCACAGCACCTTTGGGACGCCCTGTCGTCCCCGATGTATACAAGATGAAAATACCGTCTTCTTCTGTAACCGGAACTTCGAGAAAAGGCGTATCCGTCTTCACTAGTTGTTCGTATGAATTTTGGCCATCAATGACAAAGATGTTTTCTTCAGGTACTACAGCCGCTTCTTTATTGGCTTTTTGTACTTGTTCCAAAAACTCCTGTTCACTGATGATAATGCTCGGTTTGGAATGTCTGAGGATATAGTGAAGCTCTTCCACCGCCAGTTTAACGTTGATCGGAACCATGATGGCTCCAATTTTTGCACAGGCAATTACCAGCAAAGGAAATTCAGCTCGATTTCCAACGATGACTGCTACACGGTCTCCCTTTGCAATTCCCCGGCTTTGAAGATTCGCCGCAATTGCTGTCGCCAGTTCTTCCAATTGTCGATAACTCAACGATTGATCTTCGGTTACAATGGCAGGCTTTTCACCATAAGTTTTGCTGGTGCTACGAATGATTTCTCCAACAGTTTGTGGACGTTCTTTAAATACTTTGACTCTTTTTCTGCCAAACAAGCTTATTTCCTGTTGTTCCATAAAATGCCCCTTTCTTTTCAAAACCCAATATGAAAGCCCTTACATATCACTCGAAATAAATAGTCAAAATTTTTACACTATTGCTTCAAAGTTAGTATAAATGTTCTGTTTTTGAATTACAAGTCAAATTTCTAATTATCAGAATATTTTTTCCGATAAAAAAAGAGACGCTGTGATTTACACGAAGCGTCTCCTGCTCTATTTCGGTTTTATTCCCCTAAATCAACATTGTGATAAACTTGCTGAACGTCTTCCAGATCTTCGATGGCATCGATCATTTTTTCGAATTGCTCCTGTGCGTCTTCCGGCAGCGGCAATTCATTTTGCGCAAGCATCGTCAATTCAGCAACCGTAAATTCGGTGATGCCAACATTCTTAAACGCTTCCTGTACGAGGTGATATTGATCCGGTTCGGCGTAGACGATGACGCCATCCTCTTCTTCTGTGATGTCACGTACATCGATATCCGCTTCCATCATCAACTCCAGCACTTCGTCAGCAGTTTTGCCTTCAATACCGAATACCGCAGTATGGTCGAACATATAAGCAACAGATCCGCTGACGCCCATGTTGCCGCCGTTTTTGCCGAAAGCCGCGCGAACATCCGAAGCCGTACGGTTGACGTTGTTCGTCAATGTATCGACGATCACCATAGAACCGTTCGGCCCGAATCCTTCATAACGCAATTCATCGTAGCTTTCTTCAGAACCGCCTTTAGCTTTTTCTACTGCACGGTCAATGATCGCTCTTGGAATGCTATAGGTCTTTGCACGTTCTAGAACCACCTTCAAAGCCTGGTTCGATTCCGGATCCGGCTCTCCCTGTTTGGCAGCCACATATATTTCACGTCCAAATTTTGCATAGATCCGGCTTGTGTTGGCATCTTTTGATGCTTTCTTCTCTTTAATATTATTCCATTTGCGTCCCATTGAACTTCCTACTCTCTATAAAGTCTCATTCTGAATGATATTCACTATGTACTATTATAGTACAAATTTTTCGGATGTAACGTATTTTGCCGTCAAAAACCGCAGTTTTTATGCAAGCGGATACTTTGAACGAGAGACAAATAGGGTGTACGGTGAAGTTGTAGAAATAATTTGAATCGATTAGGAGGAGTTCATCATGGCAGAAAACAAAGTACTCATCATCACAGGCGGAGCAAGTGGAATTGGCCGGCATGCTTCGTACCAGTTAGCAAAAGAAGGTTACGCCATTGTTGTAGCTGATTTCAATGAAGACGGTGCAAACGAAACCGTTTCCCACATCGAATCCGAAGGCGGAAAAGCCGCATCATTTAAAGTGGATGTGGCAAAAGCGGAGCAAGTGGAGGCAATGGTTGATTTCGCCGTCGAGAAATTCGGAACCTTGAATGGCATCTTTAATAACGCCGGCATCGGCCTTGTGAAGCCTTTGCTTGAAATGGATCCCGCTTCTTACCACAAAGTAATCGATGTCGATCAGCACAGCGTCTATTACGGAATCTATTACGGCGCGAAGAAAATGGTGGAACTCGGCACAACCGGAACCATCGTCAACACAGCATCTATTTATGGATCGATGGCCGCTAAAGGCAGCTTCAACTACAATGCAGCGAAGGCCGCGGTCGTCATGATGTCAAAATCAGGAGCATTGGAGCTTGCTGAACATGGCATTCGTGTCGTGGGTGTGGCACCAGGATTTATCGACACCCCAATCCTTGGAGACGATCCGGAAATGAAAAAAGCTCTGTCAGCCCTTCATATGCACAACAAACTGATTCAGCCTGAAAAAGTAGCGAATGTCGTCAAGTTTCTATTCTCTGAAGACGCAGCGGCTGTCAACGGCTCCACTGTTGCAGTGGATGACGGGTTCTTGAGTTTCAAATAAATTTATGGGCATTTGGGCGGATTTGCACCCGTTCAACCCAAAATCCTAAAACAGCAACGCCGCCCCAAAAGGCAGCGCTGCTGTTTTTATACTTTATCCGTCCGATGGTATTCCGAAATCTGGATGACCCGGACATCCCGTGTATTCAGCTCATGGTAGATTCCGCGGCTGTCATGAAACGAAATATACTGATCCCGCTCATTTTGTATCAGTTTTTCTGCCTTTTCCTGTGACTCGACGTGAATGAACCGGCGAATATAATGTTCTTGGTCGAAAAAATAGGTCACTTTGAATTCCTTCATCAGTATCCTCTCCTTATGATTGATAGGGAGCTTTTTGATGGAAATAATTTGGCTTAACCAGGTCGTTCTTATAGGGCTTGTGGAAGATATGGGTCGTGGCCGGGGACATCGGCGGGATTAACCAAACCCAGTTTCCGGTGACATCCCGCCCTTCCACTTCTTCTTTTTTTTCGAAATTCTTGAACTGTTTGGCTGCTGTATGGTGATCGACGATGGTCACCCCTGCTTCTTGGAACGATTCCAGCACAGCAATATTCAATTCGACCAAAGCTTTGTCTTTCCATAAGGAACGGTTCGATTGCGTATTCAGCTCCAAGAGTTTCGCTACAGCGGGCAGAAAATCATAACGGTCTTCGTCTGCCAGATTTCTGGCGCCAATTTCAGTCCCCATATACCAGCCATTAAAAGGAGCCATCTTGTATTCAATGCCCCCGATTTCCAGCCTCATATCTGAAATGATGGGAACTCCATACCATTTGATGCCGAGCTGTGAAAACGCGGGAATTTCGGGATGTCCGATGTTGACCTCCATAATCGACTGCTCCGGGATCTCTTTCAGAAAAGGCGCTTCTCCTGGCAGTTGAACCACTAAAGGCAAAACATCGAAAGCTGTTCCCGCTCCCTGCCAACCGATTTTTTGGCAGGTTTTCGTGAACTCCACTGAACTGGGATCACCAATGATGCCTTCTGCGGTTTCGTATCCGGCATAACGAATCAACTGATGGTTCCATAAACGCATGGAGTCTCCATTTTCCTGTTCAGCACGGAATACCGTTATGGCTGGTCGGATTTTCCCGTTATTCGAAGCAAAGTTGATATGCTGGACCAAGGCATCAAAAATCCCTTCCGCAGTGGTTTGATGCCGTTCGTCAAAGACCGTCAGTGTATTCCAGAACAATCTGCCGATGCAGCGGTTATTATTGCGCCATGCCATACGTGCTCCATGCTCCAGCTCTTCAAAGCTGTGGGTATAAGTTCCAGTGTTTTCTATTTCCTCTATAACTTCAAGCAGCCTGTCAGCTTTCTGACACTCGCTCTTCCCTAATTCGTCGCAGCAAATTTCTATATAGTCAGTGGCTTCTTCCAATAAAAGCATCGTCGAATTGCTCATCGTCATTTCATTCACTCCTTGCCCCTATCATATCACCTGCACCTGTTTCTTTTCAGTGACAGAACTCTGAACTACCTATGTTTTTATTCGTTTTTCCAGTACACTAGAGCAAAGTAAAGATATTGTCAGGAGGAGCTCACACCGATGGTCAAAGCGATTTTTTTCGATTTGGATGATACCTTATTATGGGATAAAAAGAGTGTTGAAAAAGCGTTCGAGGAAACCTGCCAGTTGGCTGAAGAATTGACAGGCCAGGACTGTCCGGGTTTGGAAGAGGCAGTAAGAGCTGCAGCGACTGAGCTTTATGCTGGATACAATACATACGAGTTCACCAAGATGATCGGCATCAATCCTTTCGAAGGATTATGGGGGAACTTTGACGATGAAGGAATCGATTTTCAGCAGATGAAAACCATTGTTCCGGCGTATCGCCGCGAATCCTGGACAGCCGGACTGAAAAAAATCGGCATCGACAGCCCTGAAATTGGCGCTCAACTTGCAGAGTACTTCCCTGAAGCGCGCAAAAGAAACCCGATCCTCTACGAAGAAAGCTTAAAAGTGCTGGAAGATTTAAAAGGCCATTATCAATTGCTGTTATTGACCAACGGTTCGCCAAGCCTTCAGCAGATCAAGCTTGAGATCACACCGGAAATTGCTCCTTACTTTGATCACATCGTCATCTCTGGCGCGTTCGGTAAAGGCAAACCAGATCCGGACATCTTCCATCATGCCTTATCGAAATTCGATTTTTCTGCTGATGACGTGCTGATGGTCGGTGATAACCTCATGACGGATATTATTGGTGCTGAAAAAGCAGGGATTCGCTCCGTCTGGGTCAACCGGGAGCAAAAAGCTCCCCATGAATCCATCATCCCAACATATGAAATCCAGCATTTGGAGGAATTGCTTCAACTGCTTGAACAAATTTAAACACAAAAGAATATTGATGTCATTTAAAGAATGAATACACATTTCATCCTGTTTATACCGGATCCTGCGCTCCAGGCGGACGCTTTCCACGGGCTCGCGCCGAAATCCACTCGGGCGCCAGTCCGAGTGGATTTCGGCACTTCGTCGCTTCGCTGCTCCCGCA
>NZ_JAIQCL010000006.1 GCF_020023385.1 Planococcus circulans | reverse complement strand
ACCCTAGAATCTGGGTGCAGGAGCTGGACAATGAGAAAAGCCGAAGCGCCCTATCTAGCATTCGCAGGTACTAAAACTTTCTCAAACTAAAAAAGACAGCAGGAGCACTAAGGCTCCTGCTGTCTTTTGGTATTTAAATTACAAAGCTTAAGCCCATCAGTAAACTTGACAGCACCATGATGCCGATCATGGTATAGACGATAAACTTGCGGAAAGCTGCGTTTCTCATTAATGGAAAACTCCTTTATCAATCAAATCATTTTGTAAATCATAACATATTTCTGCTCCAAGTTGAAGAGGGGCGCCTATTGAATTCACAATATTCGCTAACAGCCTAGAGTTTTTGATGCTGAATCTGTACAATAAGAGAGAAGTCAAAAAAGGAAGTGAAAATAGGATGAAAAAAGTAGATCATATCGGAATCGCTGTGAAGGATCTGAATGCCGTCCTTCCTTACTACACAGACACACTTGGACTCCCGCTGCTGAAAATCGAGGAAGTGGAATCTCAGAAAGTGAGAGTTGCATTCATCGATGCCGGCAATGTCAAACTGGAATTGCTGGAACCAATGGATGAGCACGGTGCGATTTTTAAATTTTTGGAGAAAAAAGGCGAAGGCATCCATCATATCGCATTTGGAGTTGTCGACATCGAACAACGAATGGCAGAACTGCGTGAAAATGGGGTGCGTTTGTTGAGCGATAAGCCGAATCCTGGAGCAGGCGGAGCCATGGTTGCATTCTTGCATCCAAAATCATCGAACGGAGTATTATACGAACTTTGTGAAAAAGAGTGATTGGGAGTGGGAAAATGGATATTTACGAAAGAATAAATGAATTGTATGACCGCAAGCGCGAAATTGAACTTGGCGGTGGCGAAGAACGTATCGCCAAGCAGCATGAAAAAGGGAAATTGACCGCACGTGAACGAATTGATTTATTGCTTGATGAAGGGACATTTGTTGAACTGAGCCCATTTGTTGAACACCGCACCACAGATTTCGGCATGGCCAAAGGTCCTGGCGAAGGCGTTGTCACAGGATACGGAAAAGTGAACGGCCGCCCTATTTACTTGTTTTCACAGGATTTTACGGTTTTCGGTGGAGCTTTAGGTGAGATGCATGCCAAAAAAATTGCCAATGTCATGGATTTGGCGGCACGTAATGGTGCCCCATTCATCGGATTGAATGATTCAGGCGGTGCCCGTATCCAGGAAGGCGTTTTATCGCTAGATGGTTACGGCCAGATTTTTTACCGGAACTCCATTTATTCAGGCGTAATTCCGCAGATTTCCGTCATCATGGGACCTTCTGCAGGCGGCGCGGTTTATTCGCCGGCCATTACTGATTTTGTTTTCATGGTCGACAAGACGAGCCAAATGTTCATTACGGGACCCAAGGTTATTGAAACAGTAACAGGTGAAAAGATTTCCTCCGAAGATCTTGGGGGATCAAGAGTACATACAGCAATCAGTGGAAACGCCCATTTCCGTGGTGATTCAGAACAAAAAGTGCTTGAAATGGTGCGCCAGCTGATCAGCTACCTGCCACAGAACAACCAGGAAATGCCGCCGCGCCTGGAAAATGGAGGAGAAGACGATTACCGCCCTGATTTGGCGGATGTCGTACCTTATGAAGCGATCCGTCCTTATGATGTACGGAAAGTGGTTGAGCAAGTAGTCGATCAAGACAGTTTTATGGAAGTGCAGCCGGAATTCGCCCGCAATATCGTTGTCGGACTCGGCCGCATCAAAGGCGAAACAGTGGGCCTTGTCTGCAACCAGCCGAAAGTGATGGCAGGCGGACTTGACATTGATTCTTCCGATAAGGCTGCGCGTTTTATCCGCTTCTGTGATTCATTCAATATTCCATTGATCACTTTTGAGGATGTTACCGGCTTCTTCCCAGGCATCAAGCAAGAGCACGGCGGCATCATCCGTCACGGAGCAAAAATCTTATATGCTTATTCGGAAGCAACTGTGCCTAAAATGACTGTCATTTTAAGAAAAGCTTACGGTGGTGCCTATGTGGCATTGAACTCCAAATCCATCGGTGCTGATCTGGTGTATTCATGGCCAAATGCGGAAATTGCGGTAATGGGACCAAATGGAGCAGCCAATATCATTTTCGCCCGCGAAATCGCTGCAAGCGATAATCCGGAAGAAACACGGGCAGCTAAAATAGAGGAATACCGCGTGAAATTCGCTAACCCTTATGTGGCTGCAGCCCGCGGCATGGTCGATGACGTCATCGATCCGCGCGAAACCCGCATCAAACTGATTCAGGCATTGGAAATGATGCGCAACAAAAAAGATACACGGCCTGCAAAAAAACACGGCAATATGCCGCTTTAAGTATAGAAGAGGTGCTTTAAATGAATAACGAAAGACTGATGAACGAATTTCTGGAATTGCTGCAAATCGATTCCGAGACCAAAAATGAAGGCGAAATCGCCGCTGCTTTACAGACCAAATTGGAAGCGATGGGTTTCCATGTCGTGATTGATGAGTCGGCTGCAGTTACAGGGCACGGAGCGGGCAATATCATCGCGACGCTGCGTGGCAGCCTGAGCGAAATTCCTGCCATTTATTTCACTGTCCACATGGATACCGTCACTCCGGGAGTCGGCGTCAAGCCTGAAATCCGTGATGGCTATGTCTATTCAGATGGTACGACGATTCTCGGTGCTGACGACAAAGCGGGAATTGCCGCTTTGTTCGAAATGATCCGGGTGCTTCAAGAGCAGCAAATCGACCATGGGGATATTCAATTGGTGATTACTGCTGGAGAAGAAAGTGGATTGGTCGGAGCCAAGGAACTGGATTCCTCCCTGTTGATCGCGAAGTACGGCTATGCGGTAGACAGCGACGGCAAAGTGGGCGGAATCGTAACTGCCGCTCCGAACCAGGCGAAATTATGGACTACCATCCATGGGAAAACCGCGCATGCAGGTGTAGCGCCAGAAAAAGGCATTTCTGCCATCACTATCGCTGCAAAAGCCATCGCTAAAATGACGCTTGGCCGCATCGATGAAGAAACTACGGCCAATATCGGACATTTTGAAGGTGGAGGAGCCACCAACATCGTGTGTGACGAAGTCAATATTTTGTCGGAAGCGCGTTCGATCAGCGAAGACAAACTAGCGGCACAAACGACTCATATGGAGTCTGTTTTTGAACAGATTGCAGAAAGCCTGGGAGGACGTGCTGAAACAGAAGTCAAGTTGATGTACCCAGGCTTCCATTTTGATGATATGGATCCCGTCGTGGAAATCGCACAAAAGGCTGCTGCCAAAATCGGCCGTCCTTCACCGATTCTGACAAGCGGTGGCGGCAGTGATGCCAATATCTTCAATGGATTTGGCATTCCGACTGTCAATCTTTGTGTCGGATATGAAGAAATCCATACGAAAAATGAACGCATGCCGATCGAGGAACTGGAAAAGTTGACCGAATTGCTGGTTGAAATTGTCAAAGAATCAACTCGAAACTGAATAGGGAAGCATCTCAAAAAAGAGAGAACAGGATGTATGTAACGGGTTCCGTCTCCTATCGCAAAAGTTAAAAATGCGGTACGAATTGTAAGTAAAAATGTATAACAAATAACACCTCAATCTGTGAGAAATTCTGGTAATTCAGAACTTCTGTGGATGAGGTGTTTTTTCATTTTTGGGGTTATACTGGAACTAATAAAATTCCTAAGGAGTGGTTGTTTGAAATTCGAAGAAAGAAACGAGTTTGCTAAAAAAATCGCCGAAATAGATGCCGATAGAAAAAGATTAATTGCTTTAGTCACCGAACCTATCCGTGTTCCAGCACCGAAAATCGAAATTTCTAGCTTTAACCTGCCTAGCATCGATTTTTCTGTTTTCCAACCACCTATAATTGATTACCCACGTTTAGCTGCACAACTTAACCAAATTACTACTTTCAAAATTCCCGACATATCTTTTCCGAAGATTGAAATTCCTGAGATAGACTATGAAAGAATTGAAGAAATCACGAATGATAACTCTAAATTCGGTTGGACGTTAACTGGCGAAATGAGTTTAGGTGATTATCTGGAAGATGATATGATCGGGACTTCTCAGAAAGAAAAAGACGATTATTTTTACGAATACTACTCAAAGAACGATTGGAAGAACTTTGGCTATACGAAAAATCAAATAATCGAAAATATAGAACCAAGATGGCACGATTTAATCCAAGATTGCTTTGATAGTTTCGAAGACGATAAATATAAATTAGTGATCCCAACGCTCTTTACAATCATTGAGGGTGAAATGTCATTTGTGTTCGATTCACCATTAGGAAGCGGTCCGATAATTAAAATGATGGTAACCCAAGCAGAGAATGAAGAATCAAAGTTGAAGCAAATTTCATTATATTCTGTTGTGCATAGTATGACAGATGGGTTGTTCGGTTCTCTTAGTTTCGCTAAAGATAGAAACGACCTTGTAAATCGACATAGAGTGTTGCACGGCAGAGATGAACCGAAACATTGGCAAAAGGTAGATGCACTTCGGTTATTTAATGTCATTTCTTCTTTGCAATTTATTAAGGACTTATTAAATGAAAATAAAGAATAATCACGCGCTGCCTTCGGGTGGTGTTTTTTTATTTACATTTTTCTAACGTTTTTTAATTGTTTAGCTATTATTGTTTAAAATTGTTAAACTTTTATACATAGGTGGTTGATACGATGAAAAAAATTAATATTATATACGAAATCCTTATGTTTGTCCTTGTTATTATTTCTCTGTTTTTTGCCTTCTCTAACAATACGCAATTTCTTATCTACGACCGAATCATTTGGATAGTCTTTGTGATTGATTACGCAGTTCGTCTAATAAACTCCGAAAAAAAATGGGATTACATAAAGAAACATCCATTAGAACTGATTGCTATCATCCCGTTCGATTCTATTTTTAGAGCAGCACGTATTATTCGGTTGTTCCGCGTGATCCGCTTAATTGGTATAGGCTCACGCTATTTAACTCCCGTCTATAAATTATTAAGAACAAACGGCTTGGACAAATTGTTAATTGTTGCTCTGGTTCTTCTCTTTATCATTCCTATTCCAATCGTGCTTCTTGAACCTTCTATAAATACTTTTGCAGACGCTCTGTGGTGGGCTGTTGTTACAACAACAACGGTCGGTTATGGCGATATTTCTCCAGAAACACCTATTGGTCGGATACTTGCGGTAGTACTTATGTTAGTCGGAATTGGAATCATCGGTACATTAACTTCTGCGATTACAAGCTTTTTCAATAGAGAAGAAAAGATAACCCACGATAAACAATTTTTAGAAATACTAAAGTCGATTGAAGAAATTGAATCATTAACTAAAGAAGATATAGAAATAATAAATATGTATAGCAAGAGAAAAGAAAAAGAATCGTAGATTTACTAACGCTACCTTCGGGTGGCGTTTTTTCTTGTTCTTTTTCTGGCTTTCTCAATCCTGTTCATTATTATTAGTCAAAATTGTTAAACAATTATCTTTTTCAGAAGGGAGGTTTTTATGAAAAAAATAAATACAAATGATTTAAGAAAGTTAAAAAATACAGTTAATTTAACAAAAGATGAAAAAGAAAGACTACATTCTCTTTTTGATGATGTGACCCTAAACTTAAAAAATGATATGATACATTTCGGTTCAAAAACTCTTGCAAGAACAATTGAGTCTTTTTATTCTTATCAACTAAATATGTGGAAGAAAGAAAAAGAACACGATAAAGAACGAAAAAACACCTTGAAAATGAGAGAAAAAGGAATGACGGAAGAAAATATTGATAAATTAATTTTTGCAAAAAGAAAAACAAATGCTGTACAGTTCAAAGTCGGAGATGTTTATTTAATGAACTTCTTATTCACACCTGTAGGAGAAGTTTCTTTTATTCATCCAGCTTTAATTTTAGAAATAGTAAATAGCGGTCGCGTATTCGTTTTTCCAGCTACTTCTACAAAAGAATTTGTGGCACAGGCAAAAAAAGATATTAAGAACAATAAAGAAAGAAGCTCTTATTATCTATATGAATACATAGATAATAATGGTGTTAAAAAAGAAGCGGTATATGTATTAGATAATACAAAAACGGTGTCGATAGAAAGAATAATTAAAGATGGTTTTATTAGAAATCTTGAATTAGACTCTAAAATTTTTAATGAAATCCGAACAAAAGTCTTCCAGTTAAATTTTCCGAGATTTTTTAACGAATTAAATGAATTTTAAAAAAATTAATTTATTTTGTTGACTTTCAATTAAAACGAGGTAATATCTAAATAGAAATACGGGCGAAGGCCACAACAAAAACAGCAATGCAGGTTTTTTGGGCACTCATTAATTTGAGTGCTTTTTTGTTTTATGAAATATTGCAATAAGAAAATATGGGTATACACTAATCAAAAGGAGGTATCCAAAATGAACGAACACTAAGAATTCATAGGTTGGATCATCGAAGCATTAATAGATGAACATAAGCTATCGAAAGAAGATGCTGAACGCATATTTAATGAATCTGCAATTAACAGAGTCTTAGAAACGGATGAATCTTTCGTCTACCACTATCAACCCGAAGATTGGGCAGACTGGTTAATGGAAAGGAATGTTCAAGTTAAACAGGGATAAAGATATCGAAAATTATATCCACTGTGTTAAATTATATATGAACGGCAGATGCCTCATTTCCGATAGACTGGAAGTGATTTTTTTATGTCAAAAAACGCTACAATTAAGTAACGTTTTCATTCACTATCATTCTTGCAACTTCTCTGGTATATTTGCCTGTATTCTCCATAATACTGATTAACTTTTTCATTATCAATAAATCCTTTTTGAAAAGTTCTCTTTTGCCAGAGCCATTTTGACTGAATTGATAACCTTCACCTTCTAGTGTGTCTGCATATTTCCGAACACTTTTATTCGATACTCCGAGTATATAGGCTATTTCGTCTACCCTATAAAGTCTTCCAAAACCTTGCGTACAGAAACTTCCTTCTTCGCAAAACTTGCTCCTGATTAAAGAATTCTTGGTTTTTTCAGCGATTTTTTTATATAATTCAACTGTTGTCGTATAGTTATTCTCTTTTTTTAATCTATTATAATGATTGTTCATCATCTCTAATGCCAATCCATCTATTTGTCGATAAGAATAATAATTGTTAGACTTCACATTAAATACATAACCATTATTTTGAAGAATGACGATAAATTTTTTCATTCGGTAATCTGACATCGGCACTACTTTTCTAAATCTTTCTAGTTGTGTTTCGCCTACTATATTTTCAGCATTTAACGATTGCAGAGATTGTATATCATCATTATTTAAACTTTTTATTTCAAAACAATCGAACAAGAAGTCTTTAGGCTCTATTTGCCAACTTCTTAAAGGTAATCGAGCATTATTATATAGAGGTTGAAGCTTATCTATAAAAGCTCTTTCTATTACTTAGCACGTAAAACGATCTCCTAAAATACCAGCAAGTTCTATATAAAAAATTTCTTCGAACCAAATTTTATCATTTTTGTGTTCCTTAACTCTTCTTTGAACATCCTCAGCTATTCCAACGTACAACAATTCTTTATGAGCATTTTTGAACAAGTAAATATATTGTTTACTTACCAATCTCTTCACCACCCTTTAAATAGTTATATCCAATTTTGATATTTTGATAAGTAAAATCACCAAAAATAAAAGCCTAACCAAAGGAATGGTTAAGCTCTCGAAGTTTTAACGTTTATAAATAATGTCTTCCCAAGTATAAACTCGGTCGGAAATGCCTAAGCGCTGTGCAGGTGTCTTTTCATTCTTAATGATTTTACCGTCCGAATCACGTTTAACCTTACCCACTTGATACGTTTTGCAAAAGTTGTAATAGGTTCGAAGATTCGTAATGCTCATTTGTGCATATTTCGGATTGAGGTTTGAATAGATATAACTTTTTCCATCTCCACGGCTTGTGACCAACGGTCTTTCAAGGATTGAAATTGATCTTCTGATTTCTTGAAGAAACGTATTAACCGAATTGTCATTGGCTTTAACAATCAATTTAGCCAAGTGTTCTTCACTTAAATTAGAAGTATCGGTCAAAACATTAATGTACCTTGATCCTCGGTCCGCCATTGCAATTGGATGTTCAATTTTGTTGGGCTTATGAACATTATAAATTTGTCCGTTTGGAGCCACTTTGCTTTCGTAGAATTTATGCGATATTAGTTTCTCTCTCAAGTATTCAACTGCTTGTTGATATGCGGATTCATTTTGGTGGCCGTTTAGTTCAGCCCATTCTTGGAGATACTTGGCTGAATCAATGAACTCTTTGAAAGCATCTTCTCTGGATAATGTTTTATCGAAGTTGTTCACCAAATAGTGTGCCTGTCCATTTTTCATTTCCTCTGCGAAAATTCTTCTGATGGTTGCCTTTAAAATCTTATCATCGTCACTAACAAATCTCCATTTAGGTGTTTTAACCATTTGTTTGATTAAAAACATTTGTGCCATTGCGGTATAGGTGTGACTCACGTGAAGACCATCCACGTATTCTTTTCTTTTGGTCAATTCAACCATTTCACGGCTAAAATCAGCAGTAGCTTGATTGTCATTCGGTGTTGGTAGCTGCGGATAATGGGTATGTTGAGTGAATTTCCCGTTCTTCCGAAGTTCATCAGTTAAATGGTCGTCTTTGTAAATCTGCGTATCAAGTTCAATCTGATCAAATGTAATATCCCGGTCATAAGCAACATCGGCACGGAATACATACCTTGAATTCATATAGGTCGAGATAACAACTTGTGTTGGCAATTGTTTTTCATTGCCTCTTTTGAATTTAATCTTCTGACCCTTCTTTCGGACGTTGTTAAGAACATACATCATCATATCGGTGTTGATCCACATTCTTGGAAACACTTTTTTCTCAAATGCTTTTTCTCTGGTTTCCAAAAATTCCAGACAACAGCGATATAACCATTCCAGCTTTTCATAATATGTTGAACGTCCAATTTTTAAGACTTTACAGGTGCTTGTGACTGGAATGTGATGAATAATCATATCTGCATAAATAGGCAGAATATCGTTCCTCTTCTGATGATAGGAGGTCGTTTGAGCTTTGGTCGGAGAATGTTCGTGTATTTCTTACACGCCTTACACTGGACAATCTGAGCGTTTGAAGATGCTTTGCCACGCTTGTAAAAAGTCTTTGGTTCTGTGAAATAGGTTTCGTGATTGATACAGCCATCCTTATGAAATTCATACGCTGGGTCAAGTGGCACAACCGCATTGACTCTAATCAATCGTTCGATTTCGGTTGCTAATGACCAATTGGAATAAGCTTTGCTATTGCATTTCAAAGTTGGGATGCCGTTCGGGTCGGTAGGATCTGTGCTACAGATAACATTTCGTTCTTTGGTAGCACCTGAGATGGAATAGCGTTGGCTTTTGCCAATTCCATATTTCTTTTGTGGCTTCATATGGTTTTTACAAAATGGATTGGAACAAAAGTTTACTTGGATTTCGTGTGTTTTGCCTTTCCAAGTAAAATGAGTAGGTCTGTATGCAAATTTGACGTATTTTGTTTTCATTTTTTTGTCTGACAAGATGGGGTAATCGACATTCCGTTGTGTGAGTTCTGAGGAGGGGATGTTCGGTTCTACAAAACAGATAGAGTCAGTGAGATTTGCAAGACGTTTGATTTTAACCATCTCATAATCCCAACTCTCGCTTAACGCGTGTGTTGCTTCGTTTGCTATCGATATGCGTGATAAAGTCGTTGTCATTCAACAGATGGGGAAGAATTTCTTCCAATACCTGTGATTCCGTCAAGCCTGTGTAATCTGAGTAATGCTCTAAGATTTTACGTGCTTTCATAGACAATTTGAATTCTTTCTGTTCAGCATTCGGATACTTTGGTTCAATTTTCATTCGTTTCATCTCCCTTTTACTGGTAAATTTGTGTATGGCAATTTGCTAGGTAATTTGTCGCCTTACACTACTGATTGTAAGCTAACGAATTAGGGTGTCAATTACATTACAAAAAAGGTGATATTTGAATGGAAACCTTGATATAACAACAAAAAAAGACCAACAAATCAGCTTACAACTTGTCAGTCATATTGTTATACATTTTATATGTTTTGCGATAGGAAACGGAACCCGTTAGGATGTATGTTCTCTCTTTTTTTGATACACTGAAAGAAAACAGAAAGTAGAGCGATTGTCATGGCGAGCCGAGTTATTTTTCATATTGATATGAATAGTTTTTATGCCTCTGTCGAACAATCGCATAACCCCGAATTGAAAGGGAAAGCGATTGCCATAGCCGGAAATCCGAAGGAACGCAAAGGCATCATCGTCACTTGTTCCTACGAAGCCCGGGCGCACGGCATCTATACGACGATGCAGGTGCACGAAGCCAAGCGGAAATATCCCGAGCTCCTGCTCTTGCCTCCAAATTTCGAACGTTACCGGGCAGCCTCGAAGGCGATGTTTGAAATTTTGCGTTCCTACACGGATCAAGTGGAGCCGGTATCGATTGATGAAGGCTATGTAGATGTTACGGAACTTATGGAACAGCGGCATGCACTCGAGATTGCAGACGAAATCCAGCAGCGGCTGCTCGCTGAATTGGATCTTCCTTGTTCGATTGGCATCGCCCCCAATAAATTCCTTGCAAAAACAGCCTCCGATATGAAAAAACCGATGGGCGTAACCGTTCTACGAAAACGTGACATCCAGGCTTTGCTGTGGCCGAAACCGGTGATCGAGATGCACGGCATCGGCGAAAGTACGGCAGCCAGGCTGAAAAGCTTGAAAATTGACACCATCGGAGATTTGGCGACAGCAAACGAGGGCCTGATCAAGGAAAAAATGGGCAAAAATGGGGTCCGTCTGCAGGCGCGGGCCAATGGCATGGATGACCGCCTAGTGGATCCTGATTCCATCTACGACACAAAGAGTGTGGGTACGTCCACCACACTGCCGGTGGATGAAACGGATGAGCAGCAATTGAAGGTTTTATTTCGCCAGCTTAGTGAAAAAGTGGCCAACCGGTTGGAAGCGAAAGAACTGGCGGGTCCGACAGTCAGCATCCAGACCCGCAGCTCTGACTGGAAAAACAGGACCCGCAGTGTCACCTTGAACAATACAGTCTGGAAAGCGGAAGATATTCATCGGAATGCCTGGCAATTATTTATACGGCATTGGAACGGGGAGCCTCTTCGGCTGATCGGTGTGACCATCTCGAATGTTTCCGGTAAAGGTGACATGACGGAACAACTGTCAATCTTCAACTTCCAGGAACATGCCAAAGAAGAACCGATTCTTGATTTGATGGCCAAACTGGAGACGCGTTTCGGCAAAAGTGTTTTATCACGGGGGACTAAAATTAAAAAAACCAATTACGATTCCAAAACAAGCTTCAGCAAAGATTTTCTGGACGATCATGACCACGAGAGAAAGTAGGGAAAGCATGCAGTTATTATTTCTTGGCACCGGTGCCGGTATGCCGTCGAAACAACGCAATACATCGGCACTGGTATTGAAATTGCTCGAAGAGCGGGGGACTGTATGGTTATTTGATTGCGGGGAAGCAACGCAGCATCAGATCCTCCATACGACAGTAAAACCACGGAAAATCGAAAAGATCTTCATTACGCATATGCATGGTGACCATATTTTCGGTTTGCCGGGTCTTCTTGGCTCCCGTTCATTTCAAGGAGGGGATGAGCCTCTCGAAATTTACGGTCCTAAAGGGATCGAAGAATACATCGAAATGACTTTATCGCTCAGCCGCACCCATTTGACGTATTCGATCGTCTATCACGAACTGACAGAAGGAATATTGGTTGAAGACGATTCGATGACAGTCGAGACGCGGTTGCTGAATCATGTGATTCCATCGTATGGCTTCCGCATCATCCAAAAGCCGTTGCCTCCAAAATTGCTGATCAATAAGGCGCTGGCGCTCGGTGTTCCGAAAGGTCCGCTGCTTGCGAAGCTGAAGAACGGGGAAGATGTAGAAAACGAAACGGGTCAATTGGTCCGCAGCAAAGATGTCACAGAACCCGAAGAGCCGGGATTCATCGTCACGATTTTAGGCGACACCCGTTTTTGTGAGGCGGCTATAGAATTAGGGCGCGGCGCAGATGTACTGGTACACGAAGCGACATTTGATGGAACCGCTAAAAAAATGGCGGCAGAATATGGCCATTCTACGGTCTATGAAGCGGCGGAGACAGCTCGTCTAGCTGGTGCCAAAACGTTGATCATGAATCATATCAGTGCGCGTTTTCTGCCGGAGGACGACAAGCTGCTGCTGAAGCAGATGAAGGGAATTCACCCCCGCGGATTTATTGCGCATGATTTTTCGGAGTTCGAATGGTTGCAGCACGACAAAAAAATCAGGAAAAAACAGGTAAGCCATCCTTAAAAGATGGCTTTTTTTAGTAAATGTTAAAATTATTTATGGAAATAATAGAACATATGTTCCTTTTGTGATAAAATAAAGGTACAGCTGTATGAGGGCGGTTTGGCCATTCCCCAGGAAAGGGGGTGGTGACATGACCATTGCAGAATCATTCGGTCTCGTTTTTACGAGCATCGGGTTAACGATCAGCGCATTGACACTAGTCGTTTCCATGATTTTGGTCGTAAACAAAAAAAAATAACCGTCCCATGTGGCGTGGAATGACGGTTATTTTTTAAGCCTGTATTCCAGCCAACCGCTCTCGCGGCGGCATACAGCTGGCCGAATGCTCACGCATTCGGTTTTTTACGTTACCTTTAGTATACTAAATCTGAAGCATTTTGCAACCGCCTTATATCCACCCGCGTTTATAAGGTGCTGGAGCCGTTATATCAGCCTTAAGCTCTTTTGCTGCTGAATATGCCCAATAAGGATCCCGAAGCAATTCACGGGCAAGGAAGACCAAATCCGCACGGTCATTTTGGAGAATTTCCTCTGCCTGTAAGGGGCTGGTGATCAATCCGACCGCGCCAGTCGCTATCGGGGTCTGATGTTTGATGGTTTCGGCAAAAGGCACCTGATACCCAGGGAATACAGGGATCTTTGCAGGGACGACAGCACCGGAGCTGACATCGATCAAATCAACGCCTTGCTGTTTCATCCACCGGCACATTTCCACATAAAGTTCAGGTGTCATGCCGCCTTCACTATAATCATGTGCAGAGATTCTGACAAAGAGCGGACCTTCCCAAACTTTATTTACTGCCTCGATGATTTGGCTCAAAAAGCGATACCGGTTTTCGGAACTGCCGCCGTATTCATCGCTGCGCTGATTCGTTAATGGTGAAAGGAATTGGTTGATCAAATAGCCATGCGCCGCATGAATTTCGATTACATCGAATCCAGCTTTTTTGGCGCGCCGGGCACCATTTTTAAACGCCTCGACAGTTTCTTCAATCTCTTTCGAAGTCATTTCTTTGGGGGTTTTATAATTATCATCGAATGCGATGGCACTCGAGGATTGAATCTCGCCTTCGATTGTGGCTTTTCTTCCGGCATGGGCCAGCTGAATGCCGGTTTTGGCGCCATTCTGTTTCATCAGACGGACAATTTCCGTTTGACCACCGATGTGGCTGTCATTCCAGATGCCGAGGTCTCTTGTTGAAATACGGCCTTGAGGCTGAACAGCTGTCGCTTCAGTGATGATGAGGCCGACGCCGCCTACTGCCCGGGTCGGGTAGTGGATGCGATGCCAGTCAGTTACTTTACCGTCTTCGTGATCACTTTGGTACATGCACATTGGTGCCATGACGATGCGGTTCTTAAAAGTAGTTCCTTTAATCACATAAGGTTCAAATAGCTTTGCCATTGGACTTCCTCCTCCTATATACAACTAAAGATTATACAGAAGAACTTATTTGAATTCTTTTCCAAGCTCTTGCGAACGTTTGGAAGCTTCCGATACACACTCTCCAATGATTTCCTTGAAGTGATTTTTTTCCAACGAGTTAAGGCCGGCAGCGGTAGTGCCATTCGGGCTCGTCACTTTAATCCGCAATTCAGCAAAATCCTCCTGCTGCAACATCTCTGCTGCACCTGCGAAGGTTTGGCGCACCAATTTCTTGGCATCCGCTTTGGACAGGCCATTGGCGATTGCGGCTTCTGTCATCGCTTCTGCAAAATAATAGATATAAGCCGGACCACTTCCTGCAACGCCGGTAACAGCATGCAATTGTTCTTCTTCTACAACTGTTACACTGCCGATTGAAGATAAGAGATTCCGCAGTTCATGTTGTTGCTCCTTCGATACATGTTTGCTCCAGGCAACGCCTGTTGCCGACTTGCCAATTTTTGCAGATGTATTCGGCATCGCACGGGCTACCGGGAAATTCCCGACATGCCTTTGGATGGTATCAATCGATACGCCCGCAGCGACCGATACGATTACAGTATTGCCAGTCAGCTTGTCTTTGATGCCGCTGAGTGCAGCTTCGACATCTTTCGGTTTCATCGCCAGCAGGATAAAATTAGCGTCTTTCAGCTCGGTTTTTTCCTGGCAGACGATATTGACACCGTATTCATCACTTAAAAACTCCAATCGATCTTGATCCGATCGGTTCATCACTGAAATTTCTTCAGGCTTCATGATTCGTTTATTGATCCAGCCATGGATCATGGACTCGGCCATCGATCCGGCCCCTACACAGACTATTTTCATATAACTCACTCTCTTTCCTCAAAATAAAAAGCGCAATCATCCCTGTTTTTACAAGGACGAAAACGCTTTGTTTCCGCGGTACCACCTAAGTTTGCCGAAAAGGCACTACTCGATATCCATAACGCGGACAAACGGCCGTGTTTTCACGGCAGCTCAAAAGCAGGTTCCACCAAGGAGAGGGGGTGCGCATTTCAGCTAAAGCTGCACTCTCTTTACACCATCACTTCGTGTACTGATCTTTATCTTCGCTCACATATGTTAGTGAATTATAGCGGATAGACACCACTTTTGTCAAACGGCCTAAAGGAGTGACGGCATCCCGTTTTCCATGTATGATAGGTGAATAGTGATTCATTTAAAGGAGATGACTGAATTGACTTTACATAAGATTATTATTCCGACACCTTTTGCTGTTGGAGATGTCAACTCTTATTTAATCAAAGGCGATATGCTGACTTTGATCGATGCAGGTCCCAAAACACCTGAAGCTTGGCTGGCTCTCAAGGCAGGGCTCAAAGAGTTTGGTGCAGAACCGGGAGATGTAGAGCAGGTTGTGTTGACACACCATCATCCCGATCATGCTGGCTGGGTGGACGGCTTCGAAAACGCAAGATTATACGGACATCCGTATAACGATCCCTGGCTGCGCCGTGATCAGAATTTCTTCGATTACCACGATGCGTTCTATTTGGAGCGGTTAAAGGAAGAGGGAGTACCGGGAGACTTGGAATTTTGGGTCAAAAAGATGAAACGTCCCTTGAACCTGATGGGCAGCCGTCCTCTCGACATGTCCATCAATGAAGGTGATACGCTGCCAGGCCATCCCGAATGGGAAGTTCTCGAAACGCTGGGGCATGCACAAAGTCATTTGTCTTTTTGGAATAAAGAAACGCGTGAAATGATCGGTGGCGACCACGTCATTGCCGCGGTATCATCCAATCCACTGATTGAGCCGCCGCTCGATCGGGCGCAGGGACGTCCGAAATCGCTGCTTCAATACAATGCTTCACTCGGCCGTTTATTGAAAATGCCGGTGGACGTGATCTACAGTGGACATGGAGAAGAAGTCCGCAATGTCGATGAGTTGATTACAGCACGGCTTGCCAAACAGCACCAGCGGGCCATGAAAGCACTTGGCATAATCAGCGAAGAAGAATGTACAGTTTATGAACTGACAAAAGAATTGTTTGCTCATGCCTACGAAAAGGAACTGGGCCTGACCTTGTCGGAAACAATCGGCCAAATCGACTATCTGCTGGAGGATGGCCTAATCATTGAACGAATGGGTGAAGAAGGCATCTTCTACTATAGTAAGGTGTAAAAGAAGCTTCATTTAAAGAGAGGATCATTTCCAGTGAAGACCTAGAAGAAAAAAGGCGTTGCCGCTTTCTGCGGACACGCCTTTTTGATGCTCCGATCCAAGCTTCAAGGCTGATAATTGCAACTATTCTTTATAACAGGTAAAATTGTAACATCAATGTTTACACATCACGAATCTACAGGAAAAGGAATGGGTCGTTTTGAAAAAATGGAGTTTATTTTTAGCCGGTATCCTGCTGCTTGCAGCGTGTTCTAATGAAGAAACTGAACCTGCTGAATCAGAGAAAGAGGATAAGACCGAGATGGCGGTCGAACAGAAGAGCATGACAGAAGAAGGATTCATCACACAAGTCAGTGGAGAAGACATTCTGGTCAACAATATTTACTTCACCATTCCTGAAGATGTCGACGTGCAATTCAGCGACGGCGCAGAAACGACCGACGGGGTGGTCCGCGACATCCGTACAGGCATGAAAGTCAGCATGGATTACCAGGGGCCGCTTGCTGAATCTTTTCCGATGCAAGGAGAAGCGGAAACCATCACGATCCTGACAGATGAGGATTCCGTCAAACAATCAGAGGCACTTGAAGCATTCATCAATCAAGAGCAATTATCAAGGTTGATCATGATGGGACAGCCGATTATCCGTGATAACGAAATCGGTTTCCTGTTCAGCAACATGGAAACAGGGGAAATGTCCGAAGTTCGGATTGACCTTGATACTCATGAATATACAATTGGCGGGGAACAAAGCGAATGATGAAAAGGAAAAGCGGCTATAGCTGCTTTTTTTCATGAAAAATTATGGTTGTATCTCTTGCACTCGGCAAAAATCCATGATATAGTTTGTATATTCATTTCAAACATTGCATAAAAATACATTGGAGGTTTTCATATTGAATAAAAAGATTGTACTCGCATACTCAGGTGGATTAGATACATCGGTGGCCATTCCGTGGCTGAAAGGACAAGGCTACGACGTCGTTGCTGTATGCCTGGATATCGGGGAAGGCAAGGATTTGGACTTCATCAAACAAAAAGCGCTTCAAGTTGGAGCGGTTGAAAGTTATATGATCGATGCAAGAGACGAATTTGCGGATGAATATGCATTGATTTCACTGCAGGCGCATACTTTATATGAAGGCAAATATCCATTGGTATCCGCCTTGTCTCGTCCATTGATTTCGAAAAAACTGGTTGAAATCGCTGAAGCGACCAACTCTACTGCTGTAGCACACGGCTGCACAGGAAAAGGCAACGACCAGGTGCGTTTTGAAGTTTCCATCAAATCATTGAATCCGAACCTAGAAGTGGTAGCGCCGGTGCGTGCTTGGGCTTGGTCACGTGATGAGGAAATCGCTTATGCGAAAGAACATAATATTCCAATTCCTGTGAATTTGGACAGCCCGTTCTCCATCGACCAAAACTTATGGGGCCGTGCAAACGAGTGTGGCGTTCTGGAAGATCCATGGGCTACACCGCCGGAAGAAGCGTATGATATTACGGCTGCGCTTGAAGATACTCCGAATACTCCGGATGTTGTTGAAATCGAGTTCGTCAATGGTGTTCCAACTCAATTGAATGGTGTTTCGTACTCATTCTCTAAATTGATCCTTGAATTGAATGAAATCGCCGGCAAACACGGTGTGGGAAGAATTGACCATATCGAAAACAGACTGGTCGGCATCAAATCACGTGAAATCTATGAAGCTCCTGCGGCAATGACGTTGATTGCAGCGCATAAAGAATTGGAAGATATCACATTGGTTAAAGAAATGGCCCATTTCAAGCCGGTCATCGAAAAGAAATTGACAGAATTGATCTATGAAGGTCTTTGGTTCTCTCCATTGCGTGTAGCACTGGAAGCTTTCCTGAAAGAAACACAGGCTTTCGTCAATGGAACCGTACGTGTAAAACTGTTTAAAGGACATGCCATCATTGAAGGGCGTAAGTCACCAAACTCACTTTACAGCGAGCAATTGGCCACTTATTCTACGGATGATACGTTCAACCACGAATCTGCAGTCGGCTTTATCGAATTATGGGGCCTTCCGACAGTCGTCAACTCAATGGTCAACAAGAAAGAAGTTGCAGTTCCAGAAGACTTGAAAGAGAAGGTGAAATCATGACCAAACTGTGGGGCGGCCGTTTTCAAAAATCGGCCGAACAGTGGGTCGATGAATTCGGTGCTTCAATTTCCTACGATCAAAAATTGGTGATGGAGGATCTGGAAGGCAGCTCAGCGCATGTAAAAATGCTGGCGGCCTGCCAGATTCTTTCTGAAGAAGATGCGGAGCTGATCCTATCCGGTCTTGCGACGCTGAAACAGAAAGCACAAGACGGCGATTTGAAGTTCAGTGTATCGAATGAAGACATCCACTTAAACTTGGAAAAGCATTTAATCGATGAAATCGGTCCTGTCGGCGGCAAACTGCATACAGCCAGAAGCCGTAATGACCAGGTAGCGACCGATATGCATCTGTATCTGAAAAACCGTGTCCAGGAGATCATCGAAGCCATCACGGCTTTCCAGGACGCCATCGTCACACAGGCGGAATCGCATGTGGAAACGATTGTTCCTGGCTATACGCATCTGCAGCGTGCCCAGCCCATTTCATTCGGCCATCATTTGATGACGTATTTCTGGATGCTGCAGCGCGACAAGGAACGATTGACGGAATCGGTAAAACGCATCGATATCTCCCCGCTTGGAGCGGGAGCGATGTCGGGTACGACCTTCCCGATCGACCGTGAAATGTCAGCTGAGCTGTTAGGCTTTTCAGCTGTCTATCAAAATAGCCTGGATGCTGTCAGCGACCGTGATTTCATCCTTGAATTTCTCAGCAATTCGTCCATGTTGATGATGCACCTTTCCCGTTTTGCCGAAGAAATCATCCTTTGGTCGAGCGAAGAGTTCCGTTTCATCGAACTGGATGATACCTTCTCAACTGGTTCAAGCATCATGCCGCAGAAAAAAAATCCGGATATGGCAGAATTGATCCGTGGCAAGACCGGACGTGTCTATGGCAATCTATTCGGCTTGCTGACGACATTGAAAGGCCTTCCGTTGGCCTACAATAAGGATATGCAGGAAGACAAGGAAGGGATGTTCGATACGGTCCATACATTGATGGGCTCCTTGCCGATCTTCGAAGGTATGATCCGCACCATGAATGTTCGCACGGATTCCATGGAAAAAGCCGTACATTCGGATTTCTCCAATGCGACGGAATTAGCGGATTATCTGGCTGCCAAAGGCATGCCGTTCCGCGAAGCTCATGATGTGACGGGAAAACTGGTTTTTACCTGCATCCAACGCGGTTATTTCCTGAAAGACTTACCGCTCGCTGATTTAAAGGAAGCGAGTCCACTGATCGATGAAGACATTTACAATACGTTGATGCCGAGAACGGCAGTAGAGAGAAGAAACTCACTGGGCGGCACAGGTTTTGAACAAGTACATCATCAATTGGGACTTGCCAAGCAACTCATCGGGTAAAAAGTCCATCTCTATAAAGCCGTCGGCGGTTGGTACCCGCTTTCGGTCAATAAAAGCCAATTTTCCTAGTCCCCTATGGAAAATTGGTTTTTATTTTTTTGTCTTTTTTTGAGAATGAGACCGCTGCGGTGATTCTGAATTTACCCTTCATGGCGATTTCAGCCGTAAGACTGATTTATTTTACAAATCGAACTATTGTCTTTCCAATAGTTGGCAGGTTTTGCTAAAATAAATTGAGATGAATCGGACACGCCAGAAGATAAAAAAAGATTTAGTATTTTAACACTCATACGTGCAGTGCGGAAAGCAAGAAGGCAAAAACTTAAATCAGCAAGGGGTAAGATGCAATGCGTGTATTTTGGGAATTGGGCTGGTTTTTTAAGGAACGGAAAAAGCAATATGCCATAGGGATTTTTTTATTGCTCATTGTGGCATTTTTAGGGGTTTTGCCTCCGCGCATCATTGGATTTGTAGTGGACCGCATCAGCCAAGGTACTTTGACACCAGCCTACCTGCTGCAATGGCTGGCAATTTTAGCAGGGGCAGCTTTAGCGATGTATGCCCTTAGATACATGTGGCGGCTGCTGATATTCGGTTCATCCATTATTTTGGCGCGGAATCTGAGAGAGCGGCTGTTTCAGCATTTCACCCAAATGTCCCCGGCTTTCTATCAAAAACGGCGTGTCGGAGATTTGATGGCCCATGCGACCAATGATCTGCAGGCGGTTCAGCAAACGGCCGGGGCAGGTGTATTGACGTTGGTCGATTCGATTGCGACGGGAGGATTTGTCATCGCAGCCATGACCATCACCATCGATTGGAAATTGACGTTGATCGTGCTGTTGCCGATGCCCTTGATGGCCTTTCTGACTAATTATTACGGGAAATTGATGCACCAGCGTTTTCATGGAGCACAACAGGCTTTTTCCGGACTGAACGACAAGACGCAGGAAAGCATTTCAGGAATGAAGGTCATCAAGACGTTCGGCCAGGAACAGCAGGATATTGAGGATTTCACTAGGCTTTCAGAACGTGTTGTCGATGAAAATATCCGGGTGGCGCGCGTCGATTCGCTGTTTGATCCGACGATTTCCGCAATCATCGGGATCTGCTATTTCCTGACCATCAGCTTTGGTTCTTATTTTGTGGTGAACGGTGATATGACTATCGGCGATCTGGTCGCTTTTACTGCCTATCTTGGCCTTTTGGTTTGGCCGATGCTGGCGTTCGGCTGGCTCTTCAATATCGTGGAACGCGGCCGGGCTTCCTATGACCGCATCCGTGCGCTGTTGGCGGAACCGATCGACATCGATGACCGTGAAGATGCCATCGATGAGGATCCGGCTGGCGATCTGATCTTTTCGTTGGAGCAATTCAAATTTACAGGTGATGACCGGGCAGCGCTTCGGCATGTTCATTTTACGCTTAGACAGGGTGAAACATTGGGCATTGCCGGCAAGACGGGTTCTGGAAAATCAACCATACTGCGTTTGCTGCTGCGCGAGTTCGAAAACTATAGCGGATCCATTGTATTTGGCGGCCATTCCATCGATGCCTATAAAAAGCAGCGTTTGCGGCAGGCGATCGGCTATGTGCCTCAGGATCATTTTTTGTTTTCAACAAGCATTGCCGGCAATATCGCCTTTGCACGGCCGGATGCACAATTGCATGAAGTCGAGAATGCGGCTCTATTGGCACATATCCACGAAGACATCAGCAACTTTACCGAAGGCTATGCCACGGTAGTTGGAGAGCGCGGCGTCTCCTTGTCCGGAGGCCAGAAGCAGCGGATTTCGATTGCGCGGGCATTGATGACAGATCCTGAATTGCTGATTTTGGATGATTCTCTGTCTGCAGTGGATGCCAAGACGGAAGAAGCCATACTGAAATCGTTGAAACAGACGCGGGCAGGGAAATCCACCATCATCACCTCGCACCGGTTGAGTGCCATCCAGCATGCGCATCAGATACTGGTGATGGATGAGGGGACGGTTGCGGAAATCGGTTCGCATGAAGAACTGATGCGGAAAAAAGGACGTTATTACGAAATGTATGAGCTGCAGCAACTGGAAGCGCTTGTCGAACAAGGAGGCGAGGTGTAATGCTGGCCAAAGAAACCGAAAAACAACAGGAGCTGACCGGCCGGGATCAATGGATCGTCTTCAAGCGCCTATTAAAATACTTGGCACCGCATAAAAAAATGCTGGCATTGGCTATGGGGCTACTGATTTTGACTGTATTCGGGGATGTACTGGGACCATTGCTCATAAAAATTTTCATCGATGACTACTTGACTCCTGGAACCTTTCCCACTGGACCGATTGTTGGATTAGCAGCCGCTTACTTATTTATTCAAACTTCCAATGTCATCATCAGTTATTTTCAGATGCTGAAGTTTCAGGAAGTCGCATTGAAGATCATCCAGCAGCTGCGGATCGATGTTTTTACAAAAGTGCACGGACTCGGCATGCGCTATTTCGATAAGACCCCTGCAGGAGGCATCGTGTCGCGAGTCACCAATGACACCGAAGCGATCAAGGAAATGTTCGTCACCGTCCTGATCGGCTTTATCCAAAGTGCATTCCTGATTGTCGGCGTCTATATCGCCATGTTCTTCCTCAATGTCCGGCTGGCGCTCATCACGTTGGCCTTGCTGCCGATACTTGGGTGGATCATCTATCTTTACCGCAAATACAGCTCGGTATTTTACCAGGATCTGCGGGAGCGCCTGGGGCAGCTGAACGCCAAATTATCCGAATCGGTCCAGGGCATGGGCATGATCCAGGCTTTTGGCCAGGAAACGCGCCTCAAGGATGAGTTTAATAAAATCAATGACAAGCATTGGCAGGCGGGCAAGCGCAACATCAAAATCGACGGCTTGCTGCTGCGTCCCGCAATCGATCTTGTCTATGCGTTGGCGCTGATTATGTTGCTGAGCTATTTTGGCATCACTTCGTTTTCGAATACTGTGGAAGTCGGCGTCATTTATGTATTCGTCACTTATATCGACCGCTTTTTTGAGCCGATCAATCAAGTGATGCAGCGGCTGTCGATATTTCAACAGGCCATTGTCGCTGCATCGCGCGTTTTCCTGCTCTTGGATGAACAAGAGAAAACACCAAGACAGGAAGAGGTGGCGTTAAAGATCAAAGATGGGAAAATCGAGTTTCGGAATGTCAGTTTTTCCTATGACGGGCATGCCGATGTCTTAAAGAATATATCCTTTACGGCGTTGCCGGGACAGACTGTAGCACTTGTCGGCCACACTGGCAGCGGAAAAAGTTCCATCATCAATTTATTGATGCGCTTCTATGAATTCAACAGAGGCGAAATCCTGATAGATGACGTGTCGGTGAAACAATATCGAACTGCCGAATTGCGCAGGAAAATGGGGTTGGTGCTGCAGGATCCATTCCTGTTTTATGGAACGATTGAGAGCAACATCCGGCTTTACGATCAGTCAATTACGGAGATGGAAATACGGGAAGCGGCGGAATTTGTGCAAGCGAATCGTTTCATCGAAGCTTTGCCGGAAGGCTATAGCCAGAAAGTCACTGAACGGGGATCGACTTTTTCAAGCGGACAGCGCCAATTGGTGGCATTCGCTCGTACGATGGCGACGGATCCGAAGATTTTGGTGCTTGATGAAGCCACGGCAAACATCGATACAGAAACGGAAGTGGCGATCCAAGGGAGCCTCGAACGTATGCGGCGCGGAAGGACGACCATAGCGATTGCGCACAGGCTCAGTACGATTCAAGATGCTGAACTGATACTTGTGCTGCATCAAGGCGAAATCGTCGAGCGCGGATCGCATCAACAATTGCTTCAGCAGCGCGGGTTATACCATAAAATGTATCTTTTGCAAAACAGTATTGTGGAATAAAAACAATGGACGGCTCTGGCCGTTCTTTTTTTATGGAAAAAGAATCGTTAAAAAGAGGGAAACGCTTGTTTTCATTTACTATGTAGTAAACTACAAAAGGTTTTCGGATAAAAATCAAAACCGTCAACAAGAAAAATCAATACTAGCTAAAAGAAGCAAGAAAAATTCCCTAATTAAACGGAAGATTTTTGAGGGAGCAGATAGGCAGGGCTATTATTTCAAGGAACAAAAAAGAGTTGAGAGCAGCAAAAAGAAGATGGAAACTGCCGGTCCAATCAGTTCAGCAATCAAACGGCTGTTATTTTGTCCACAAAGATTTCACAGGCGCAGAGGCAGTGTTTCCACTGGAAATTTGGTAAGATGGGAAGAGCACAGGAAGGAGAATACCCAGTGGGATCTGATATTAATTTATTTTTAGCTTTTGGAGCAGGCTTTTTAAGTTTTATTTCGCCATGTACACTGCCTTTGTATCCTGCATTTTTATCTTATATAACAGGCATGACTATGGATGAGATCAAGAACGATAAAAAAGTCATGCAACGACGGGGCATGTTCCATACATTATTTTTCTTATTAGGATTTTCAACTATATTTATCGCACTCGGTTTCAGTACATCATTCTTTTATGAGTGGTTCATCCGCTATGATGAATTGATCCGCCAAGTGGGCGCGATTTTTATCGTGTTATTCGGATTGATGATCGTTGGGGTCTTCTCACCTAAATTACTGATGCAAGACCGCAAGTTCTCGTTCAAGAACCGTCCGTCCGGCTTTTTAGGGACATTTATCATCGGTTTGGCGTTCGCAGCTGGTTGGACACCTTGTACAGGTCCGATTACTGCCGCTATTTACGCTCTTGCTGCGACCAATCCTGGGTCTGGTGTCTGGTATATGCTGGCCTATGTACTCGGTTTCGCCATTCCATTTTTCGTTCTGTCCTTCTTCGTGACACGGATGGGCTGGCTGCGCAAGCATAACCGCAAGATCATGAATATCGGCGGTTATGTTATGATTGGAGTCGGCATCCTGCTGTTTTTCGATGGCATGACGTATTTAATCCGGATTCTGAGCCCGTTCTTCGGTGATTTTCAAGGATTTTAAAATGATAGTAAGTAGGTGACAAAGATGGAAACCATTTCAGCGATAGAAGAATACCAAGCTAAAATTGGTCAAGAGCAGTCGTTTCTGCTTTTTGTCAAAACGGATAACTGCTCAGTCTGTGAAGGTTTGCGTCCCCAGGTCGAAGCATTCGAAAATGACTACAAACTGCCATTCCACTTGGTCAATGCCGCAGAGGTACCAGAGCTGGCAGGCCAGCTGATGCTGTTTACAGCACCTGTTGTCCTGTTGTACCGGCAAGGCAAGGAAATCCATCGATTTGCCCGGTTCGTACCGATCGAAGAGTTGCGCCGCAGATTGGATGAGTTGGAGGGGAGTTTAAATGCTTGATCAAATCCCCACTGAAGTGTATTTAATCATCACTACCATTGGTGCATTGGCGATGGGGTTGTTCGCAATGTTTGTCCGTTCGAAATCTGCAAAAAAACCGGCCTCAGTCAAGAAAATCATTCTTCCACCGTTTTTCATGTCAACTGGTGCATTAATGTTCATCTTTCCGTTTTTCCGGGTTGCGCCTCTGCAGATCTTTGAAGCATTGGCGGTCGGCATCCTATTTTCAACTGTTTTGATTTGGACTTCCAAGTTCGAAGTCCGTGACGGCGATATTTATTTGAAGCAATCGAAAGCATTTGTTTTTATTTTGTTCGGGCTTCTGCTGGTTCGCGTAATTGGAAAAGTGGTGTTAAGTTCAAGCATCGATATCGGAGAACTGGGCGGCATGTTCTGGATCCTGGCATTCGGAATGCTTTGGCCATGGCGGCTCACCATGCTGTGGCAATACAAAAAAATCGCTTCAAAGGATAAAAGCGCTATTCCCATTTAAGGGAATGGCGCTTTTTACTGTTCGAAATATTGTTCGTACGGACGGACATCAATCTCCATCTCGGCCAATTTTTTTCTTAAGAATTTATGGTCACGTTTCGGAGTTGCCAGGATGTAGCCGCGGATGATATGTTCAAGCTTCATCTTTTTGACTTTTTCTTCAAGCATCACTTGTCCGATTCGGCCAGCGATTTTTTGCTTAGCCACCGGGCGGAATAAATCAGGAACCGGCTGCACCAACTCATTTAACATCGCTTTTTCTTCATCGCCCCATAAATGAATGGTTTTATCGACGTAATATTCTTCCCAGTTCAGATCCGAAAGACCATCTTCTTTCGGCATGGACTTGAGGAATTTTCTGAACATGAAATATCCCCCGATTGCGAAAAGCCCTACCAGCACGACTACCCAAAATAGGATAAACCATAAAAACCAGCCACTTAGTTCCATATTGTTTCACCTCATTTTTCCATTACTTCTATTATAGAAGGCTTTGTAAAGAAATTCATTAAAAATGTATCTCTTTTTCTGAACTATGTCTATATAGCGAATGAAAGGAGGTGAGAAACATGGCTTTTAGTGAATTTAAAAACGCCAGCATTCGCTGCACATACGACAACGGGTTGGATGCCAATGGCAAAGTGAAACGCAAATTCAAGTCGTACCACAACGTCAAAGAAACAGCAGCTGCAGAAGGAATCTTCGAAACGGCAGCCGTATTGACGAACTTCGGAACCAAGACATTGATGGATATTGAGAAACAATCCGCAACGTCGATCTACCAATAATCAGCATAAGGGGGAATAGGAAATGGCTAAAACATTGGAATTGATTTTTACGAATATTGAAGGGAAAGACGTTACGTTGACCGTGGATGAGCCGCGTGCCAATGTCACAGATGCGGAATTGGCAGTTGGAATGCAGGCAATCATTGCCCAGGATATCTTTGAGGTGGAAGGTTCACCACTCGGTACGATAAAAGGTGCACGAATCGTCGAACGGAATATTGTGGAGTACGAAGTATAAGCAAAAAGCTCTCCTGATTCGGGAGAGCTTTTTTTAGTTAGAAAGGAGTGAAAACAATGGCTGAGTGGATGCAATGGATTCAGGAACTCGGATTCCCCATTTTTGTATCTTTTTATTTGATGCATCGTGTGGAGACGAAATTGGTCGCCATTCATGATGCATTGCTTACATTGAAACTGTCCTGACTTCACAAAATCGTGACAATGGCAGTGGAACGTGTATTGTGAAGATTCTACACTTTCGCTATGATAAGAATGATGAAAGAGTGGAGGCAATTTTTATGCGATATATTTCTTTGTCAGTTTTGCTGAGTTTGGCTCTATTGTTATCGGCATGCGGCAATTCTGCGATAGACGATTTTTCCTTTACAGACCACAGGGGAGAACCGGTTACTTTAGAGGATCTGGAAGGTACACCTTGGCTCGCAACTTTTGTTTTCACAAATTGCGAAACGGTTTGTCCGCCAATGACGTTCAATTTAAGCGGGATCCAGGAAGAGCTGGAAGCAGAAGGTTTGCAGGACTATAAAATCGTAGCATTCAGTGTGGACCCGAGTGTGGATACACCGGAAACGATGCAGACGTATTTAGCCCAGTATTCGGTGCCGGATGAATCGAAATGGCATTTGCTTACCGGCTATACACAACCGGAGATAGCGGAGTTTGCGAAAGATAATTTCAAATCCTTTGTCCGCAATGATCCCGAAAGCGACCAGGTCATACATGGTACGAGTTTTTATCTAGTGGACCAAGAAGGGGTTGTCGTCAATAATTACGATGGCTTCGAAAATGTACCAGTGGAAGATATTAAAGCTGATTTACGGAGTTTAATTGAAGAAAAGTAAAAAACCGGTCATAGACCGGTTTTTTCTTTGCCCAAAAGATCTCTGATTTCGAGAAGGATTTCCTGGGTTTTGTCCAGCACTTCCGGCTCTTCGTCGGCAGGTATGTCTTTTTTGCGTTTCATCTTGGTGAAGATGCGGATAACCATGAAAATCGAGAAAGCAATGATGAAAAAGTCGATAATGGATTGGATAAATAGGCCATAGTTCAAAACAACATCATTGAACGTATAACTCCAATTCTCCACACTGATTCCACCGACCAAAATTCCGACAACCGGCATGATGATATCTTCCACCAAAGAAGAAACCACTTTACCGAAAGCGGCGCCAATGACTACTGCTACAGCAAGGTCAAGGACATTCCCCTTCAACGCGAATTTTTTAAAGTCTTCCCACATATAACTCACCTCCTGTTTTCAACTAGTTAATCATATCATAAGAAATTTAATATAGTAGACGAATTGGGTTTTAGATTGCCGGCTATTCATCAGGAAACGGCAATAAAATAAAGTTTATGCTACACTTAAACAAATAAAAAATAGGTGTGGAGAAATGAAAAAGAAAAAATTACCAATTAGGTGGAAGCGTAAGATTGGTTGCCTGATTCTTTTTGTACCGGCGGCTATAGTCACGATGACAATCGGAATCCTTGTTTTCGCGATGGTCAATTCCGCTTCGGTATTCGATACCATCAAAGAAGCACCCAGCCACTTAGTGGAGCTGGAAGTTCCGGAAGAATACATTCCGCTCTATAAAGAAGCGTCAGATGCCTACAGCATTCCCTGGACTTTACTCGCTGCCCATCACCGGGTTGAAACAAGGTTTTCGAGAATGGATCCATTGTTGTCTCCAGTGGGAGCAGAAGGGCATCTTCAGTTTATGCCCTGCACTTTTGTGGGGTGGAGCCATCCGACCTGCTCGGGAAAAGGCCAAGGGGAAATCAGTGAAGAAGATAAGACAAACCTTGATGTGATTGCCTATTATGGAGGTTATGGAGTCGACGGCAACGGAGATGGCATTGCGGATCCCTATAATTTAACGGATGCCTTGTACAGCGCTGCGAATTACCTGTCACAGAATGGTGCCGCCGAAGGGGACTTGGAAAGCGCAATTTTCCAGTATAATCATAGTGAAGAGTATGTCGCTGACGTGTTGCATTATTACAATGTGTATGAAGAAGAATACAATTGAACGCAAAAAAAAGAGTGGACATTGTCCACTCTTTTTTATTAGGCTCTCCGGCCTTTTCTCATAGATCCCATAATCAGGCTAAGAACGAATACAAAGATCAAAGCACCGATTAATGCTGGGATAATAGCTACGCCCCAAACGACTGGACCTAGGTCTCCAAGAATCAATCCACCTAACCAAGCACCTACGATACCTGCAATGATGTTCCCGATAATGCCGCCAGGTACATCTTTACCAAGAATCATACCCGCGATCCAACCGATGATACCACCCATAATCAAATATAAAATAATACCCATTTTTTCCAGCTCCTTTTCGAATGTAATGAATAATTGCTACACTCTAGGTATAACCAGATTCAGGACATTTGAAACATAAACGGGCAAAAAAATTATAAAACTTGTGCGCCTAAGGTTGTAGTGAAGTGCCGCAGAGCCCAGTCGTGGCCTGCCTGATCGAAGCTGGCAACGCCTTTTTCATGGATGAAAATTTTGTAACCTTTGTTGTAGGCATCGACTGCCGTATGCAGTACGCAGATGTCCGTACAGACGCCAACAATGTGCAATTCCTTAATATTCCGTTCACTCAACAGCAGCTCCAGGTTGGTGCCGGCAAATGCGCTGTACCTCGTTTTGTCCATCCAGATGATGTGGTCAGCATTCGCTTTATAGACTTCCGCAAGGCGGCCGTAAAGCTCTCTTCCAGCAGTCCCTCTTATATTATGAGGAGGAAAAAGTTTTGCCTCCGGATGGAATGCATTGGTTTTTTCATGCAGATCGACCGGCATTACCACCAGTTCTTTCTCGGTTAGAAATTCCTCTGTCAGTCTGCAAATCGTTTCTTCAATCGCCTGTCCAGGCTTTCCGCAAGTCAGTGCTCCGTCATCCGCAACAAAATCCACAGTGTAATCGACAACCAACAATGCTTTTTTCATGTGATCCACTCCAATCCTTTTCTTGATTATAAACCTAAATCATTCCTTACTGAAAGCAACAATCCTTGCCATAGGACTTAGTTTTCAGTATAATCAGACTATTATATAAAGAAGGGGTGGTCCTGATGCAATATGAAAACGTAGAGAAACTAGATCGGCAAGCAATGATTTTTGTGGTGATCCATACTTTGCTCATTTTCAATTTTGCTTTGGATTTCGGTTTTTTCTTATGACCGGAAACCAAAAACAGCCTGTCCCGATATTCCGGGACAGGCTGTTTTAATGTGAACCTCTTTTCAGGCGAACCAAGGAATCCTTAAGGATACGTGATGCCGAGTCGAGCGAGACACCCAGAATTTCCTGGATTTCCTCAAGATTTTTGTGCTCAACAGAATAGAGGTAGTGGACATAAGCGAAACGGATATCACCGGATCGCATCGGCATGCCGACAAAAGCGGAAAGCGCTTCAGTGTAATCAGACAATGATCCCATCTGGAACATCGTGTATTCGTTTTTCACTTTGGACGACAGCAAATATGGCGTGCCACGGAATACGGCGCGTTCAATCCCGTCAAGCATGACTGGAATCTCCTTGTCCGAAAATTTCAGGAGACATTGATAACCGTCTTTCTTTTCGACCACCAATGCCAGTTTTCCATTGCGATCATCAAAATTATCCACATCGATGGCCACCATATCGCGCAGCCGAAGCCCGCGCAAATATAGGATATAGAGGATCTTGGCATTCAATGATAAATGATCCGCCTCAAGTACGGCGTCTTTTTTCTTCAATAGGTCTTCATAGTCCAAATAGATATCGGAAGGTGTCAAATCAAGTTTTTCACTGAATTTAAATTTAGGCATGAAATCGTTCGGAATGCGTCCGATCTGCCACATATAATCAAACCATCTTCTGATATAGATCAGTTTTCGGTTCAAGGTGCTGTCTTTAATGCCGGATGCATGCTGATCCTGCAAGAACTGCTGGATATCGGAAGGGCGGATGTCATGCGGCTCCACCGGTTTTTTATAGGTATGCCGAAGAAAAGCGAAGAGCGAGCGGATCAATTGGACTTCATGGACAACCGTGTTCGGGCTTATGCCGTTGTCCAACCGGAATTTCTCATAACCGTAAGGCATCGTGCGTCACCTCTTCTAAGGAATTTCCTTAAATTATACCATTAATTCAGTCAAATAGAACGTATTTTCCCTTATTAGGCAAGACCGGAGAAAACTGCCGATTCTGGCTATCGGAAAGCTGTGGTGACAAGGCAGAATGTGTTGTCTTTCATGTATATAATTCGGATAGATTAGGGTATGTTAATAGAGATAGGCATTTAGATGAAATGAAGGTGGATATTGAGATGTTCAAAGAAGACAACGCAAAAATCAGAAACCAGATTCTTCAGGCAGTAGAGGGGTTGAGTGACGAAAAACTGAACCAAAAACCGTCAGCAGAAGAATGGTCGCCAATTCAAATTCTGGATCATCTTCAATTAATGGAAAAAACCATTGCGAGGGGGGTGTCCCACGAACTCACGAAAGAAGACAGCCACAAATCGATCAAAAAACCGATTGGGTTGACTGTCAGCCGGTCGTTCAAAGTGAAGGCACCGAAACATGTGGTGCCGACTGAAGAATTCGTTACGCTCGAAGAGATGAAAGAGCGTTTGAACGCTTCACATAATTTATTGTATGAAGTGTATGCAAGCGCCAGCTCTGAACAGTTAAAACAGAAATCGATGGATCATCCGGTGTTTGGAAAAGTGCCGCTCTTTCAATGGTTTCCATTTGTCGGATTGCATGAAAAGCGGCATTTCAAGCAGCTGGAAAAGACATTAAGCAAACTCGATTGATTCGCAGAATAGTCATTCGAAAAACTTATCACAATGTATAATTTTAATGTAATTTACTTATGCTCCCACTTTCGGTATGATGGAAGAGGAGAAAAGCGCTGTCACGAGCCTTTTCAGAAGATTCAAAGGAGGAACACACAAATGGCAAAGAGCAGTTTGCACAACAGCCGCACTTCTTTTGAGCTAAATGGCAAAACGTATAACTATTATCGTTTAGCAGCATTAGAAGAAGCAGGAGTCGCTAAAGTATCACGCCTCCCTTATTCAATTAAAGTTCTATTGGAATCCGTATTGCGTCAGCATGACGGATATGTGATCAAAGACGAGCACGTTGAAGAATTAGCAAAATGGGGCAAAGATGCCAACAAAGAGGCAGAAGTTCCATTCAAGCCTTCACGCGTTATCCTTCAGGATTTCACTGGCGTACCAGTAGTCGTCGATTTGGCTGCACTTCGTTCAGCAATGGCTGAAATGGGTGGAGACCCGAACAAAATCAACCCTGAAATTCCAGTGGATCTTGTAATTGACCACTCTGTACAGGTTGATAACTATGGAACAGAAGATGCACTTCGCATCAATATGGAACTTGAATTCGATCGTAACGCTGAGCGTTACCAGTTCCTTAGCTGGGCTCAAAAAGCTTATGATAACTACCGTGCGGTTCCACCTGCAACTGGTATCGTTCACCAGGTAAACCTTGAATACTTGGCAAACGTTGTCCATGCAGTTGAAAATGCAGATGGTACATTCGAAACATTCCCTGATACATTGGTCGGAACAGATTCACATACGACAATGATCAACGGAATCGGTGTTCTTGGATGGGGCGTTGGCGGCATCGAAGCTGAAGCTGGCATGCTCGGACAGCCTTCTTACTTCCCAATTCCAGAAGTTATCGGAGTTAAAATGACTGGCGAACTTCCAAACGGTGCAACTGCTACCGATTTGGCGTTAAAAGTCACTCAAACATTGCGTAAAAAAGGCGTAGTTGGTAAATTCGTTGAGTTCTTCGGCCCTGGCGTTACAACATTGCCGCTTGCTGACCGTGCAACAATTGCCAACATGGCTCCAGAATACGGCGCAACTTGCGGATTCTTCCCAGTTGACGACGAAGCACTTGATTACATGCGTTTGACTGCACGTGATGCAGAACAAATCGCTGTAACCAAGAAGTATTTGCAGGAAAACGATATGTTCTTCACTGTTGAGAACGAAGATCCGATCTACACAGACCTTGTGGAAATCGACCTTTCTGAAATCGAACCAAACCTTGCAGGACCGAAACGTCCACAGGATTTGATTCCTTTATCTCAAATGAAACCTGAGTTCAACAAAGCTGTAACTGGCGAAGAAGGACCACACGGTTTTGCACTTGATGCAGCTGAAATCGAAAAAACTGCAACAGTTAACTTCAAAGACGGCAGAAATGTTGATATGAAGACTGGTGCTTTGGCGATTGCAGCAATCACATCTTGTACAAACACTTCCAACCCATACGTAATGCTTGGTGCTGGATTAGTAGCGAAAAAAGCAGTTGAAAGAGGATTGACTCCACCTGCTTACGTGAAAACTTCATTGGCTCCGGGATCTAAAGTTGTTACGGGTTATTTGAACGATTCAGGTTTGTTGGATTACATGAACCAAATCGGCTTTAACCTTGTCGGCTACGGCTGTACAACATGTATCGGTAACTCGGGTCCATTGCTTCCTGAAATCGAAGAAGCGATTCTGGACAACGATTTGCTGGTTTCATCTGTATTGTCAGGTAACCGTAACTTTGAAGGACGCATCCACCCGCTTGTAAAAGCTAACTACTTGGCATCTCCAATGCTGGTTGTTGCTTATGCACTTGCTGGTACAGTGGATATCGACTTCGCAGTTGAGCCGATCGGCACAGACAAAGACGGCAAAGACGTCTTCTTTAAAGACATCTGGCCATCAACCGAAGAAATCAAACAAGTCGTTAAAGACACAGTCACTCCAGAATTGTTCCGCAAAGAATACGAGCACGTATTCAATGAGAACGAAGCATGGAACGCGATTGAAACGAACGACGATTCTTTGTATGAGTTCGATGCGACATCAACTTATATCCAGAACCCGCCATTCTTTGAAGGTCTATCAAAAGAGCCGGCTCCGATCCAACCGTTGGCTGACCTTCGCGTAGTTGCGAAATTCGCAGACTCGATCACGACTGACCACATTTCACCAGCTGGTGCCATCGGCAAAGATACGCCAGCCGGACTATACCTTCGTGAAAACGGCGTAGAGCCACGTAACTTCAACTCTTACGGATCTCGTCGCGGTAACCACGAAGTCATGATGCGCGGAACATTCGCCAACATTCGTATCCGTAACCAGGTAGCTCCAGGAACAACTGGCGGTTACACGACTTACTGGCCAACTGGCGAAACAATGGCAATTTACGATGCTGCCATGAAGTATCAGGAACAAGGCACAGGACTTGTGGTCTTGACTGGTAAAGACTACGGCATGGGCTCTTCACGTGATTGGGCTGCTAAAGGTACATTCCTTCTAGGCATCAAAACAGTCATCGCTGAAAGCTATGAGCGTATTCACCGTTCAAACCTTGTAATGATGGGCGTTCTGCCATTGCAATTCGTTAACGGCGAAAGCGCAGATTCTCTTGGATTGACTGGACACGAAACCATCAGCGTCAACTTGTCTGATGACGTGAAACCACGCGACGTCCTTACTGTTACAGCTACTGCTGAAGACGGTAAAGTGACTGAGTTCAAAGTATTGGCACGTTTCGATTCCGAAGTGGAAGTGGATTATTTCCGCCACGGCGGCATCCTGCAAATGGTGCTACGCAACAAATTGTTAGAAGTATAAGAAAAGCGTAAGCTCCCATCGAATCTGGGCGCTGGAGTCTTTACAATAAGTCTCCAGCTGAAAGTTATATTTTCATAATGTAGAAAATCTACACAAAAAGGCTGCCGGGAAATTTCCCGGTAGCCTTTTCTGTTATATAAAGAAGAAATATCTTGTATACTGGTAAAGAGGTGAAATGGACATGTACATAAGCGAAAAAGAAATAGAAATCCGTTACGCGGAAACCGATCAAATGGGGGTTGTCTATCATGCCAACTATATTATTTGGCTGGAAATCGGCCGCACCAAACTGATCGAAGACTTGGGATTCACGTATGCGGGCATGGAGAAAGATGGCTACTTGTCTCCTGTGACCGATATTTCCATTCAATATAAAGCGGCTCTCCGTTATGGACAGAAAGCCTATGTCCGAACCTGGGTGGAGGAACACGGACGCCTGCGGACCAAATACGGCTACGAAATCGTCCATGAAGACGGTGCGATTGCCGCAACCGCAACATCCGAGCATGTAGTAGTCAAAAAAGAGTCGTTCCGTCCGGTTTCCATCAAGAAAATCTATCCGGAATGGCATGAGAAATACGAAGAGATCAAAAAGCAGGCTGTCGATGGCGTTCGGAATTAAGCGGGACGAGCTGGAGCGCTGGAAACAGGGAGTCGCCAACGGACAGATTTCATTTTTGACCCATTACTGGGTGGATGAGCGCTTTCCGGGATGCAGTACGGTCACCAAAGTCGGTTGCTGCGACTTGGATAAGCTGGAGACATGGGGCAAGCAGTACGGTCTGCACCGTGAGTGGATGGATTTGCGCGGCAATTACCCCCATTTTGACTTGTTCGGCGATCGCCAAAAAGCAATCCTGCAAAATGAAGGCCAACTGGAGCAACTGAATAAACTGCAAAATAAAAAAGCATGAATTATTCATGCTTTTTTATTTTGTATATGAATAATCAAGTTCGTGTAAGTCATCATTGACGCTGACCTGTAGATTGTGGCCGTCAAAATACCAGACATCGGTTTGTTCAATAAAGTAGGTGACTTGGTCCTGTTCCACCTGGACAGCCATTTCATACGGCTGATCTTTGGTTACACCCAATGAAAATCCAGGCTGCAGCTTGCTGGAACCGCCGTAGCGGACGAAAAAGCGAACTGCTTCTCCCGGAGCCACTTCCATTTCTTTTTTAAACCAATCGAGTGCGTCTTGACTGATGTTAATCTGCATATCACACGTCCTTCCACTGGGTTTACCAGTTGATTTTTGGCTCAGTTCCGGCTCGGATCCGGGAAATATTGGCACGATGGCGGAAAATGATGAACAAAGCCAGAATGTAGATGACAATCATAAACAGGTAATCTCCCGTGTAGATCCCATAAAAAGTCGTATAGATGATGAAAACGACAGCCAGGATAATAGACGACAACGACACCATTTTCGTGATCTTCAAAGCGATGAGCAGCACTGCCACCGCCATGATAAACAATGGCCATTGATAGCCAAGAAGGATACCGCCTGATGTCGCAACTGCTTTGCCGCCTTTGAATTTAGCGAACACCGGATAGATGTGACCAATGACTGCAAGAACTCCAAGCAGCAGCGGATGAATGTCAGTTGCGATATAGAGGGGAATCAGCGTTGCAGCCGTTCCTTTCAGGATATCCAGCAGCGTGACAGCAATTCCGGCTTTCTTCCCGAGGGTCCGGAATGTGTTGGTAGCGCCTAAATTTCCGCTTCCTTGTGTGCGGATGTCCGTGTTGTAAAATAGTTTCCCGACCCATAAGGCAGACGGAATCGAGCCGAGCAGGTAAGCGAGTAGAATGGGAAGCAGTATAGTCATCATGAACTCCTTTAAAACAACCTTATTTTGTAGTATCAGTTTACCATGACTGAAGTTCTTTGAACAATAGATGGCAAATTATTCAACAGGCAGGACGAATTCGTGTATGATAGAATAAAAAGGACAGGTGATGATCTTGAACAATCCTAGCCGTGAAGAAATCAAAAACGTACTCGACAATGCGAAAACAATTGCTGTAATTGGCCTCAGTCCGAATCCGAGCCGAACTTCCCATATCGTCTCGCAATCCATGCAACGTGCCGGTTACCGCATCATCCCAGTCAATCCGCAAGCAGATACTGTGCTGGGTGAAAAAAGTTACGCCTCTTTGAGTGAGATTCCAGAAAAAGTGGATATCGTCAATGTTTTCCGGCGAAGTGAGTTTTTAGAAGATATCGCTGAAGAGTTCATGAAAATCGATTGTCCAGTGTTCTGGACACAATTAAATGTAGTTGATGAAGACGTATTCAATCGCTTGGCTGATGCAGGTTACACAGTCATTATGGACCGTTGCATCAAAGTGGAACACGCCATTCTGAAATAAGGCATTACTGCTAAAGGGCGCTCAGCGCTCTTTTTCTATGAAGTTTGACAGATGCCTACAAAATAGAATACGATTAAGAGAGATTATTATGCGAACAAATGTTTGTTGGAGGGAATTAGATGGCTAAAATTCAAAATACGGCATACAACGAAGAAGCAATTCAGGTACTCGAAGGCTTAGATGCCGTTAGAAAGCGTCCGGGGATGTATATCGGTTCGACGGATACACGCGGGCTTCACCACTTGGTCTATGAGATTGTCGATAACTCGGTCGATGAAGCGCTTGCAGGATACGGGGACAGAATTACTGTAACCATCCATGAAGACAACAGCATCAGTGTCCGGGATTATGGACGCGGCATGCCTACAGGAATGCACCGAAGCGGAAAACCCACTCCGGAAGTGATTCTGACGGTTCTCCATGCCGGAGGAAAATTCGGCCAGGGCGGCTATAAGACAAGCGGAGGCCTTCATGGCGTCGGTGCATCGGTCGTCAATGCTTTATCCGAATTTCTGGAAGTGACGATTTACCGTGACGGCAAGAAGTACCGCCAACGATTTGAAAACGGCGGCAAGCCGGCCACGACTCTGGAAGAAATCGGTTCGACAAAAGAAAGTGGCACCATGATCCACTTTTTGCCGGATGAAACTATTTTCTCCGTGTCCAAATACAATTACGAAACTCTTTCCGAACGTCTGCGCGAGTCTGCTTTCCTGTTGAAAGGATTGAAGATCGAATTGTTCGATCAACGGACAGAAGCAAAGGACATTTTTCACTACGAAACCGGCATTGAAGCGTTTGTATCTTACCTGAACGAGGAAAAAGACGTGCTTCATCCAGTAGCCTACATCGAAGGGCAGCAGGACGAAATGGAGATCGAATTTTCGTTCCAGTTCAACGATGGCTATTCCGAAACGATCCTGTCGTTCGTCAACAACGTACGGACCCGCGATGGCGGTACCCACGAAACCGGTGCAAAAGCAGCCATGACACGCGTCTTCAACGACTATGCCAGAAAAATCAACTTGCTGAAGGAAAAAGACAAAAACCTTGAAGGCTCCGACATCCGCGAAGGATTGGCAGCCATCGTTTCCGTCCGCATCCCCGAAGGCATGCTGCAATTTGAAGGGCAGACGAAAAGCAAGCTTGGAACCAGTGAAGCAAGAAGCATCGTCGATTCAGTCGTGTCCCAAAAATTGATGTATTTCCTGGAAGAAAATGCTGATCTCAGCGCTTCTTTGGTGCGAAAAGCAATTCGTGCATCCCAGGCTCGAGTGGCCGCCAGAAAAGCGCGCGAAGACGCGCGAAACGGCAAAAAGCGCAAGAAATCGGACGCGTTGTTGTCCGGTAAATTGACGCCTGCCCAATCCCGCAACGCCTCGAAGAACGAATTATACCTGGTGGAAGGAGATTCGGCCGGCGGTTCTGCCAAACAAGGGCGCGACCGGACCTTCCAAGCCATCCTGCCGCTGCGCGGGAAAGTCGTCAACACGGAAAAAGCGAAACTCGAGGAAATCATGAAGAATGAAGAGATTTCAACCATCATCCACGCCATTGGCGGAGGGGTATCTTCCGATTTTTCAATCGACGACATCGCCTACAATAAAATCATCATCATGACTGATGCAGATACGGATGGAGCGCATATTCAAGTGCTGTTGCTGACATTCTTCTTTCGGTATATGAAACCATTGATCGAGGCTGGAAAAGTGTTTATTGCGCTTCCGCCGCTATACAAGGTTTCCAAAGGCATCGGCAAAAAAGAAGTGGTCGACTACGCCTGGACAGAATCGGATCTGGATGCATCGATTCAAAAAGTCGGTAAAGGCTATACACTGCAGCGCTATAAAGGTTTAGGTGAGATGAACGCAGACCAGTTATGGGAAACGACTATGAACCCAGAATCCCGTACGTTGATCCGGGTTACGATTGAAGACAGTGCACGTGCAGAACGCGGCATCACTACCTTGATGGGTGATAAAGTGGAACCGCGGCGCAGATGGATTGAAAACAACGTCGACTTCGGACTTGAAGAAGACAGCAATATTCTTGAAAATGATTTGATTCACGCTGAGGAGGAACTTGTATGACACAAACCGAAAGATTTCAGGATTTGCCACTGGAAGAAGTAATCGGCGATCGGTTTGGCCGTTACAGTAAATACATTATCCAGGACCGGGCATTGCCGGACGCCCGTGACGGGTTGAAACCTGTTCAGCGCCGTATTTTATATGCCATGCACCATGAAGGCAACACCAACGATAAAGCGTTCCGTAAATCGGCCAAAACCGTCGGTAACGTCATCGGTAACTACCATCCACATGGAGACAGCTCTGTTTACGAGGCGATGGTGCGCTTGAGCCAGGATTGGAAAATCCGACACATGCTCGTTGAAATGCACGGTAATAACGGCTCGATGGACGGCGATTCGCCTGCTGCGATGCGTTATACTGAAGCCCGTCTATCTGCTATTTCTTCTGAACTGCTGCGGGACATCAACAAAGGCACCGTGGATTTCATCCCGAACTTTGATGATTCTGATATGGAACCGACTGTTTTGCCGGCTCGATTCCCGAACCTTCTGGTCAACGGATCGACCGGTATTTCTGCCGGCTATGCCACCGATATCCCACCGCACGCCCTTCATGAAGTGCTCGATGCGGTATTGATGCGCATGGACAACCCGCAAGCGACGGTCGCAGAACTGATGACTGTCATTAAAGGACCGGATTTCCCGACTGGGGGCATCATCCAGGGAGTGGATGGCATCCGTAAAGCTTATGAAACCGGCAAAGGCAAAATCATTGTCCGTTCAAAAGCACGAGTGGAACCGTTAAAAGGCGGGAAAGAGCAGATCGTCATTACGGAAATCCCGTTTGAAGTCAATAAAGCCAATATGATCAAAAAAATTGATGACCACCGGTTCGACCGCAAGCTTGAAGGCATCTCCGAAGTGCGGGATGAATCGGACAGAAGCGGGTTGCGGATTGTCATTGAATTGAAGAAAGATGTCCAGGCAAACGGAATTTTGAGCTATCTGTATAAAAATACCGATCTGCAGGTCAGCTACAACTTCAATATGGTGGCCATCTACAAACGCCGTCCAACAATGATGACTTTACAGACGATGCTGGATGCCTATATCGAACATCAGAAAGAAGTCATCACCAAGCGCTCTGAGTTCGATCTCCAAAAAGCCAGCGATCGTATGCATATTGTGGAAGGCTTGATGAAAGCTCTATCGATTCTGGACAAAGTGATCAAGACCATCCGTTCTTCAAAAGATAAACGCGATGCCAAAAATAACCTGATTGAGTCATTCGATTTCTCGGAAGCACAGTCGGAAGCGATTGTTTCCCTGCAATTATACCGTTTGACCAATACAGACATTACGGAACTGCAAAAAGAAGAAAACGATCTGAAAAAATTGATCGCTGAATTGACAGGGATTCTGACCAGTTCAACAAAATTAAAAAATGTCATCAAGAAAGAATTGGCAAACATACGCAAGCAATTTGCAGAACCGCGCCGATCCGTCATTGAAGATAAAATAGAAGAAATTACCATTACACGCGAAATCATGATTCCAAGCGAAGAAGTGGTAGTGACCGTAACCAAAGAAGGGTATGTCAAGCGGACCAGTACACGTTCGCATGCCGCTTCAAACGGCAAGGACTTTGCGATGAAAGAAACGGATTATCTGCTGTTCGAAGGCAACTTGAATACGCAGCATACCATTCTGATATTCACCACTGCAGGAAACTTTGTTTACCAGCCGATCAATGAGCTGCCTGACATCAAATGGAAAGACCTTGGCCAGCATTTATCCAGCATTGTTCAATTGGATGCCAATGAATCCATCCTTGCAGTGTATCCGTTTGAAAACTTCGATGCAGATGCCAGCATCCTGACGGTGTCTAAATTAGGGCAGGTCAAACGTTCAGCGTTGAAGGATTATCATATTCAGCGTTATTCACGTGCGATTAAGACGATGAACCTGAAGTCGGGTGATGCGATGATCTATGCAGGATTGGTGACGAAGGAAACTGAGTTGTTCATTGGGACTAAGCAAGCCTATGGTCTACGTTTCCCACTGGAGGAAGTTCCGCTCACCGGCCTTCGTACCGGGGGCGTCAAAGGCGTCAATCTGAAAGATGGGGATGAAGCAGTTTCCGCTGTTATGATCGACCCGGAAGTGAAGCAGGAATTGGTGTTGATCACCCACCGCGGTGCGGCGAAGAAAATGAAGCTGCAGGAGTTTGAGAGCGGCAGCCGTGCGAAGCGCGGGGTCGTTATGCTCCGTGAGTTGAAATCGAATGCTCACCGTGTGGTTGCTGTAGTCGCTGCAACCGGAAAAGAAGAAATCATACTAGAAACCGACAAAGGCGCACGCATTTCACTGATTGCGAATTCGTTGAAGAATGTGGACCGTTATTCGAACGGTTCCTTCATCGCGGATGAAGCGGCAGATGGAAAAGTGATTTCCGCCTACCGTGTCGAGCTAAAAGAGTAATACGAATAACCCCACCCTTTATTCAAAGGGATGGGGCTTTTTTTATTCAAGGTATTCATTTTTTAACTGAGTTATATTTATTATTCATAAATATTCAATGAATAATATTAAGGGTGAACCATTTGTAAAAATGAATAATCAACAATCTTCAATTCGAACGTTTTACAACTGCTTTTAAGTTCGATAAAGACAAGATGGAAAAAACTTTTCATTGAATTGTCGCAATTTTCTTACCAAGTAAACGCTCTGATGTGGTAGAGTAGTGAGATAAATAAAAATAAGAAGGTGACATCTATGGCTAAGAGCAACATCACAGAGCTTGACAGGGAAGTAAAGCTATCTAGAGTATCGGTGGAAGAGATTATGGTGGCCAACCAGGCGCTCAAGGATGTCGTCAATAAAACTCCGTTGCAGAAAAACGAATTATTGTCCGCACGATATGAATGCAATGTCTATTTGAAACGTGAGGATCTGCAAGTGGTTCGTTCCTTTAAACTGCGTGGAGCCTATAACTTCATCCGCAGCCTAAGCGCAGCAGACCGTGCTAAAGGCGTCGTCTGTGCCAGCGCCGGCAACCACGCACAAGGTGTGGCCTACTCGTGCTTCGCACTCGGCATTGAAGGGAAGATTTTCATGCCATTGACGACTCCGCGTCAAAAAGTATCGCAGGTCAAGCGATTTGGCGGAGACAAAGTATCGGTAGTATTAACGGGCGATACGTTTGACGATTCTTTCACTGCGGCGATGGACTACTGCACGGTGGAAGAAAAGGTGTTTGTCCATCCATTCAACGACAGCCGTATCATCGCTGGACAAGGGACAGTTGCGGTAGAAGTGCTGAATGATATGCAGGAGCGCGTCGATTATATGTTCTGCGCAATCGGCGGCGGCGGATTGGCATCCGGTGTCGGGTCTTATTTGAAAGGAATCAGCCCTTCGACAAAACTGATCGGTGTGGAACCGGCCGGAGCTGCAGGGATGAAAGCTTCTCTCGCCAATGGACAGGTGACGCGTCTGGATACCATCGACACATTCGTCGACGGCGCTGCAGTCAAACAGGTTGGGGATCTTTCCATGGCCATCTGTTCAGATGTCTTGGACGACATCGCTCTGGTGCCCGAAGGTAAAGTCTGCACGACGATTTTGCAGCTGTATAACGAAAATGCCATCGTCGCAGAACCCGCTGGCGCATTATCCGTTGCAGCCCTTGATTTCTATAAAGATGACATCAAAGGAAAAAACGTGGTTTGCGTCATCAGTGGGGGCAATAATGACATTGAGCGGATGCAGGAAATCAAAGAAAAATCCCTGATCTACGAGGGATTGAAGCATTATTTCATCGTCACTTTCCCACAGCGTGCTGGAGCGCTCCGTAAATTTATGGAGCAGGTTCTTGGAGAAAATGATGACATCACCCATTTCGAATACACGAAACGGACAAATCGTGAAGAAGGACCGGTCTTGGTCGGAATCGAACTGAAATGCCAGGAGGACTACGAGCCGCTTGTCAAACGCATGACAGAAAACGGTTTTCCATATAAAGACCTCAATAATGATTCTCTGCTGTTCAATTTATTGATCTAATGGCAGGTTTGACCTAGACGAAAGGGCGTTCACGATTAGTGGACGTCCTTTTCAGTATTCCGAAAAAGTCTATAAAGTGGAGACTTCTCTTCAGTGGTATAGTGGAATCAACTACAGGAACGAGGTGGACTAAGTGGGAAATCGATGTTTATGGGCTCAGAGCAATGCCATGATGCAAGCCTATCATGATGAAGAATGGTGCAGGCCCAGCCGGGATGACCGCTATCTTTTCGAAATGTTGATTCTGGAAGGTGCACAGGCCGGATTATCGTGGAATATTGTGTTATCAAAGCGCAATGCCTATCAGGAAGCTTTCCATCAATTCGACGTTGATTATTGTGCGGAGCTGTCGGATGCAGAGCTTGCGTCCATCAAAGAGAATTATACTGTAGTCAAGCACGGCGCAAAAATCCAGTCTGTCCGCACCAACGCCCAGGCGGTACAAAGCATTCAAAAAGAGTGGGGAAGTTTCGTTGATTTCCTATGGAGCTTTACAGATGGCATACCGGTCCACAATAATTGGGAGACCGATGCACAGATTCCTGCGCAATCGCCGCTTTCTGTCCAGCTCAGCAAAGAATTGAAAAAGCGCGGCTTTAAATTCGTGGGACCGGTGACGACCTATTCGTTTATGCAGGCCATCGGGATGGTCCATGACCACATCAATAGCTGTGACTACCGAATAGTGAAACAATAAACGACCGCCAGTGGCGGTTGTCGGTTAAGGTGAATCTTCAGTTTGGTGCTGGTTCTTTGAATTCCAGCAGGTTTCCGAAGTTTAAACAAGGTAAAAAGCGAGAAAGTGCAGTGATCACTTCCTCGCTTTTTTTGACTTAAAGGAATTGCCATATAAAAGCAGAATAAGATACAGACAGCTTTCCAAATGAATTAATGAACTAGACAATCTCTATGTATTATCGACGGGTTTCAGCCCGTTTTTAAGCTGCTTCTTTACAGTTCAGACGGCTTCTCTTTTTTCCACTAGAGCTTATAGGGTTTCTGCGGTAAACTGAGTAATAGAAAGACTATTTTTCTCCTTTTTGTTTATTGGTATCTCTAATACTAAGAGAAGGCTTCCATTTCTCTCTTTTGCAGGCGAAGAAGAGCTGTATAGTGAGTCTTATATCCAAATAAAACCATTTAATTGAGCGCATGTAAATGTTTAGTTTATGCAAAGTTAACGACATTCTGAATAACGAGTGGTCTTTACAGTAGCCGTCTTATTTTTTGCCAAACGGCAGAAGAATAAAACGAGTCGCGAAAGGAGATGTAGTATGTTGAACTTAAAATATTTGGATCTATTGGCGCAAAAATACGATAGTGAAGAAAAAGTTGCGACTGAAATCATCAATCTTGAGTCAATCCTTGATTTGCCTAAAGGAACCGAGCATTTTGTAAGCGATTTACACGGGGAATTCCAAGCTTTCCAGCATGTTCTGCGAAACGGTTCGGGAAATGTGAAAGTGAAGATCAAGGACTTGTTCAAAGATGAAATGAGCCAGAAAGAGCTCAACGAATTTGCGACATTGGTCTATTACCCGGAAGAAAAACTGCAATTGATCAAAAGCACTTTCAGCAATAAAGCGGAATTGCAGGAATGGTACATAGAGGTCATTGAACGGATGCTGAAGCTCGTGTCCTATGCATCGTCCAAATACACACGTTCGAAGCTCCGCAAAGCCTTGCCGAAACAGTTTGTCTATATCATCGAAGAGCTGCTCTACAAAACGGACGAGTTCAAAAATAAAAAAGAGTACTACGCCAAAATGGTGGATCAGATTATTTCACTCGGACAAGCCGATAAGCTGATTATCGGGTTGGCTTACACGACACAGCGATTGGTCGTGGACCATCTGCATGTGGTGGGCGATATCTATGACCGGGGACCGGATCCGCATAAGATTGTGGATACACTCATCGATTATCATTCAGTTGATATTCAATGGGGAAATCATGACGTACTTTGGATCGGCGCCTTTGCCGGCTCTAAAGTGTGCCTAGCGAATATCCTTCGCATATGCGCGCGCTACAATAATTTGGATATTATCGAAGATGTCTACGGCATCAACCTGAGACCGCTGTTGAATTTGGCGGAAAAATATTATGAGGACAATCCGGCTTTCCGTCCGAAAAGAATTGCGGATGAACAACTGACAGAGCAGGAACAGCTGCAGATCACTAAAATCCATCAGGCGATTTCCATCATTCAGTTTAAATTGGAAAGTCCGATCATCAAAAGACGTCCCTGCTTTGCGATGGAAGACCGGCTGCTGCTTGAAAAAGTCGATTATGAAAAAAATGAAGCAACAATCCACGGAAAAACTTATCCACTGGAAAATGGCTGTTTTGCGACCGTCAATCCGGAAAAACCTGATGAATTGCTGGAAGAAGAACAGCAGGTCATCGATAAGCTGCTGTTCTCTCTTCAACATTCGGAAAAATTGGCAAGACATATGAATTTCCTGATGAAAAAAGGCAGCCTTTATTTGAAGTACAACGGCAATCTGTTGATCCATGGCTGTATACCGCTGGATGAAGAAGGCAATATGGAGAAGATGGAGATTGAAGGGAAAGACTATGCCGGCCGGGATCTATTGGACCTTTTCGAGCGGTATCTCCGGCATTCATTCGTCCATCCCGAGGAAACCGATGACTTTGCGACCGATATGGTCTGGTACTTGTGGACAGGGGAATATTCATCCCTTTTCGGCAAACGCGAGATGACGACATTTGAGCGCTATTTCATCAAAGATAAAGAGACGCATAAAGAGCGGAAGAATCCATATTATTATTTGCGTGAAGATGAGGAAATGTGCCGTAAGATGCTGGAGGAGTTTGACTTGAATCCAGATTACGGACGCATCATCAATGGCCATACGCCGGTCAAGGAACGCGATGGGGAAAACCCGATCAAAGCGAACGGCAAGATGCTGGTGATCGATGGCGGATTCTCAAAAGCCTACCAATCAACCACAGGAATTGCCGGCTATACGCTGTTATACAACTCCTATGGCATGCAGCTGGTGGCGCATCAGCTGTTCAACTCCAAAGAAGAGGTATTGCAGAACGGTACGGATGTATTGTCCGCAAAACGGCTGGTTGATGAAGAGCTGGAGCGGAAAAAAGTCAGGGAAACGAATATTGGAGAAGGATTAATGCAGGAAATCTTCAATTTAAACAGCTTGAGGGAATACCGTTACATGAAGTGACAGCAGTTGAATCGAATGAAGAAAGGAAGAGCCGCAACTCTGTGGCTCTTCCTTTTCTGTTTAACATCCCACTCATTTGCCGACGGGTTCTATAAAGGGCGCCTTGCAGAGCCATCCATCCCGACGGATTTTCTTTTTAAAGCGTTGTGCTGTTCCAGTCTTGGACCCAGCTGAAACAACAGGACACCGCCGCTGATCAACAGAACGCCGAGCAGGGACTGCCATGTGAAAGCGACTTTTTCCAAGCCGAACCATCCGAGCGTATCCCACATCAAGCCAAAGAAAATCTGCGACACCATGATCAGGGAAATGGCGCGGCTGGGTCCGAGAATCTGGACGCCCTGTGTCACGCAGGCCACGACGCCGACGCCAAGTATGCCGCTGAACCAAAACCAGGGCTGTGCCTGGAATTCGAATAGCCGGCTGCCTTCAAAAGCGAGACCTGCGGCCAGTGAAGCCAGAAATCCGAGAAGCAGGACAAGGGCCGTAGTGGACCAGACGCTGACATGTTTTTTAACGTTGGCGTTGAAAGTGTTTTGAAGACAGACAAACGCGCCTCCGAGTAATGCCAATAAGATGCCGATTGCCATACAGATTCTCCTATTCGTAAATATTTTGACCGGCTTGAGTGAGCAGGGAAGAACGGTCAAGAATGGTGATTTTTCCACGTTTTTTAATGATCCATCCAGCTTGTTCGAATTGCTTAAGCACACGATTCAAATGCCGATAGCTGGTGCCGATCAAGTCAGCCATATCGAGGAGGGAAGTGGAGTCGAGTTTCGGTTGTGTTGGTGTCATGGACAACAGGTAGCTCGCCAGCCGAACATCCACTGGATAAAGCAGGTTGAAGTTCATGGCATGCGATTTCATCTTGAATTTCTGGGTTACGGTTTCGAGGAGGAAATTAAGCCACACGGGATTGTCTGCCATCTCTTTTTGCAAGACTTCGTATGGAATCCGGATGACCCGTGTCGTTGTGACGGCTTCTACGGTATTGATCAGCGAACACTGCTGGATGAATTCGATATCGCCCACCAAATCAAAAGGATTTTTAAACGCTAAAATTAAACGCTTTCCTTCGGGAGACAGCATGGATATCTTCAGTTTTCCTTTAACTAACAGGTAGAGTGTGCCGGAATCATCTCCTTGAGACAGCAAACGGTCTCCACCTGCTAAACTTTCCAGCTGCATCACCTGTTGGACACGCTCCGGAAACAAATCCGCCAGTCCGTATTGGGATAGATAATCCTTGCTTGTCAATTCCATTTCCACCCTCCTCACCATTTCAGAACAATGACTCCTGCAATCATCAGCAACAGACCGGCAATCTGTGTCCGCCCGATCCGTTGCTTGGCCATGTCGAACCAGCCTTTACTGTCGATCATGACTGCCGCAACCAACTGGGCAATCAGGAAGATGCCGATGGTCAGCGTCACGCCCATCCGGTGGACCGCTGTCATGTTGCTGTAAAGGACGACCGCTGCCAGCATTCCACCGGATGCGTAAAGAGGCGGTACTGTTTTTAAATTGAGGTACGAACGGTCCCCCAGCATAACAACAATCAACAGCGCCAGCACAAAGCCGGTGAACTGTGTCATCGTCGCTGCCTGCCAGGTACCGATGCCAGTACTGATTGTGGCATTTGCAACACTCTGGAAGGTCAGGAAAAAGCCGCCTGCCAGGGCAAAAAAGATTCCTCTCATCCAGATCACACACCTTTCTTTCATTTTACAGTAAGAGAAGATTAAAAAACCGAAAAGGACATATGTCCCATATCGAAAAGGCTTTAAGTAAACCTAGGCGGGAATTACCTGAACTGTATAAAATAATTGAATGTGCCGAAAAAACCGGTTCTTTTGTTTATAATGAAATAAAAGTAGCTTCCAATTAAAGCAGGCAGGTGAGACTACCAATGGGGCAAGGGAGTACTGATCGGGAGATTTTACCACGTTATTTTGCCAGCGTAAATCAACATAAGGACCCTAAATCCTTCTCTCGTCAACTTCAGCATATTGTTTCCGGAAAAAGATAAGCAAAGCCGCTAAGTGAAAAATTTCAGCCAAAGCAAAATAATTTATGGTAAGCTACTGACATCATATCCTCATGAAATAAAAAAAATCTCCAAAATCATCGTTACTATTTCGTAAGGATCAAGAGCGGAGCGTATGACTATGTTAAAAGAACAAAGTAGATATTCAAGACTGGCAGAACTGACGAAAATCATCAATACGAAGTTGGAACTGCATGAAGTATTAAAGCATGTCACGGTTGCAATCTCCGAAGAGATCGTTCAATGCGATTCTGTCGGTATCTATCTGCCTGATGAAGATGGCCATTTCAGGGCGGTAGCCGGAAAACCTGATTTCATCAACGGGCACGCCATCTCTTCCCAGAAAATCAATAGTGAAACAGATCGCTTCGCTAAAGACATCTTAACTACGAAGCAGACGATTTATATTCCCGATACATCGAGGGATAAACGACCCGACCCGTCAGCTGTCGCTGCATTCAATATCCATTCACTGCTCGGGCTCCCAATCATTTATGAGGAGCATCTCTTTGGACTGGTCTTTCTATTCGATTGTGGAAAACCCATGGACATTACAGAACTGCAGATACAAAGTGTAGAAGCATATGTCAATATGGCAGCGGTCGCTATTCAAAACGCCAATAACTTAAAGCAGAAAGAGCATTTGCTTGCAGAAAAGCAGCTGTTGCTCGATGCCAACCGCGAATTGTCCATGTGCTCAACCATCCAGGAAACCTTGGATACTTGTTTTTATTATTTGGGCAAAACCGTGGACTGCACGAATGTTGCTGCCTTTCTCAGTGATCCGAAGAAAGAAAATGTCCTCAGTTTTAAAGGAATGAGCAAGGAGTCTGAATGGACAGAAGATGAATGGAAGAATGCACTGAAGGATATCCAGGCGAATCAAAGCACTGAAAACATTATCCATGAAGTGATGATCAACAGAACAGTCAAGTTTATACCGAGTGAGGAAAGATGCCGACTGCTGCTGATTCCGATGATTTCGAAAGGAGAAGTTTTCGGGTTTATTGCCATTGCCTGTTTAATGGAGACCCTCCAGTCGGACGAAAAATCCCAGGTCCACCTGGCGCATTCCATTGTTGATGCGACAGCCCTCAGCTATTCAAATTTAACGTATATGGATCAACTGGAATTGCGTGTGAAAAGACGTACAAATGAATTGGCGACTGCCAACGACAAAGTCACCAGCGTCATCGAAAGCATAACGGATGGTTTCTTCGCGCTGAACAAGAACTGGGAATTCATCTACATCAACCAGCATCAGTATCTACCAAAAGGAAAAGTATCCGAGAACGTGTTGGGGCAAAGCATATGGGATGTGTATTCGGATACACTCAATCCCGTTCTGCATGGTGAGCTTTACCGGGCGATGTCGGAGCGGGTTCCTGTGCATTTTGAAGTTTCATCAGCGGAGGGCTGTTGCTTTGAAGTGGTCGCCTATCCTTTTGACGATGGCATCTGTTGCCTTTGCAAAAACACCACAGAAAAAAAGAACTATGAAAATGAACTGAAACGCTTATCGAATCTTGAATTGATCGGCCAGATGGCTGCGGGAATCAGCCATGAAATCCGTAATCCAATGACCACGGTCCGGGGCTTCCTTCAATTGCTTACAAATGATCAGGGATTGAAGAAATACGCTACTTACTTCGAGCTCATGATTGATGAATTGGATCGCGCCAACTCCATCATTTCAGAATTTCTCTCGATGGGAAATACGCGTTCATCGGAATTGAAGATGCAGGATTTAAATGCCATCATCTATGATATCGCACCTCTATTGGAAATCGATACCTTCAACCAAAACAAAATCATCGAATTCGAGACGCAGGAGATACCCGAAATGTTCTTGAACCGGGATGAAATCCGTCAATTGCTCATCAACCTGTGCAGAAATGGCTTGGAAGCGATGCAGCCGGGCAAGATGCTGTCGATTCGCACCTATATTGAAGAGAAAGACACTGTCGTACTGGAAATCCGCGATCAAGGCGCAGGGATGGACACAGAAGTCCTGAAGAAAATCGGCACTCCTTTCTATACCACGAAAGATAATGGCACCGGCCTGGGGCTGGGCGTCTCTTATGCAATTGCCGCTCGCCATCATGCTAAAATCAATGTACAGTCGAATGAAGAAGGTACCGTGTTTTTCGTTAAATTCTGTTGTCCGGGATGTTGAAAAGCCGACCTTTTATCCGCTTCAGGTTTGAACCCGTACGAATTGAATTTTCGCAGCAATAGGAAAGAGGGCGATAGAAGTCTGTATTCATCAGACTTCTATCGCCCTCTTTCTAATTTGAAACGTTATGGCATCAAAAATGGTGGAGATCCCGGTGAATGTCCTGAAGCAAAGTCCAGTAACGGGATCACGTAAGCGATGGCGATGGAAAGTGTCGCCAGAGCAACCCAGATTGCCCAACGGTCCATGAACAACGGGGATGCATCTTTTTTGTTGTAATCTTCGCCAATCGGAAAATCCGTGTCTCCTTTTGGTGCGATAAAGGCAAGTTGGATCCAGATGTATACCAGCAAGAGGATGCCGATAAACAGGATGACGCCACCCATAGCCATCAACATTTCATACAGCGCCCAATCCGATGCGGCACTGTGTCCGTTATATGTTGTGTTTGCCGTCCGGCGCGGGCTTCCAAGCAGTCCATTAAAATGCATCGCACCGGACATCAGAAGCATTCCGCTTGCCCAGACAACTGTTTGGGCAAGAGCTAAACGATTGATGGTTTTCGTCATTTTTCTTCCAGATAGATAAGGAATCAGCCAATAGGAAATTCCGAAAAACGTCAGCATAACCGTCGTCCCCACAGTCAAATGCAGGTGTCCGGTGACCCAGATCGAGTTGTGGACAACTTGATTGACCTGATTGCTGGCATTGATGATTCCGCCCAGTCCAGCCGGAATGTATGCCAACATGGCGACAATCAAAGCGAAGAAACGAGCATCGGACCAAGGGAGGATTTTCCACCAGCCCAATAAACTTGTGACTCCTTTTGTTCTGCCGGCACGCTCCATTGTAGCAAGCATCGCAAAGGCTGTCATAAGGGATGGGAAGATGATCATGAACGTTTGGATGACATGCAGGAATTTCAATTCCACGGACAATCCTGGATCAAGAATCTGGTGATGGAAGCCACCGGGTACGTTGGCGACCACCAGAATGACCACGGCGACTCGGGCAAGCGAATCACTGAACACCTTCCCACCGATAATTTTTGGCATTGAGACATACCAGGCGGAAATGGAAGTCAGCATCCAAATATTAACGAGCGTATGGCCGAAAGCCCAAAACATGGTGCGCCCGATCATGGGATCGATTGTCGGGACCCAGCCAAACGCCCAAGGGATAACCATCCCCACCACAAACACAGCGATGAAGAGGGACGCAAAGACCCAAAGAACAAAAACGGCATTGGAGAAAAATGCAAAAAGCGGCGTCAATTCACCGGGATTCCGCTTTCTCCAGCTCTGGTAGGTGATGAACATACCCACACAATTTAGCAGGATTCCAACAACCAGCAAGGCCAGGCCTACATAAAACCAAGGATTTGCCTGCATGGGTGTATAGAATGTGTAGAGCACATTGGCATCTCCCGAAAGGATGAAAAATGCGGCAATTACAGTTCCGGCTGTCATCAATCCAAAGCCAGCCCATCCGAAAGCCACTGTTTTATCTGCGAGGCCACCCAGTACCCGCGATGTTCCAGCATATAGATAGCCAATACTGAAGAAAGAGCTTAACACCAGCACCAGCAAGACGCCGTGAGCTGTCAGCAAAGCATAATAGCTGATCCAGGAAGGAAGTTCCAAAAAACCGCTTCGGACAAAGCCCTGCAACAAACCGGCAGCACCGCCGATGACTAAGGCGATAAAGGCAATCGATAAATTGGCGATGGACAAGCGGGAATCCCTTTTTGAAATCCCAGCGATGGCACCTGCCGTAACTGCTTTCCCTTTATGGCGGATTGGTACGTCAGTTATGTGCGTCATTTTTTTCCCTACTTTCTATTCGTATGATTATGGTGAAAATAGCGGCTGGTGCAGATCAGCCAGCAGCTCAATTGACGGTAATGGTATTTGCCATGAACTCGTGTCCCAGTCCGCAGTATTCATTGCACAAAATCAAGTATTCTCCCGCTTCGTGGAAGGTATGGCTGACTTTCGAGATATGTCCCGGAACGACCATCACATTGACGTTGGTGTCGGTGATTTTAAAGCCATGGGTCACGTCAGGAGAAGCCAATGTGAAGTGGACAGTTGCACCGGCTGGGATTTCCAGATCTCCGGGCTGAAAAGCAAACATTTCGGCAACGATGGCGATTTCGTATTCGTTATCGCCAATTTCTGTCAGTTCGGCATCTGCGAAGAGTTCAGATTCCCGTACCTCTTGTGGATCCATCATCTCAGCATGGCTTGGCGGCCCCATTTCGAGATAAAAGGTTTGGATTGCTAAAATTGCCAGGAAGACTAGGAGAATGAGAGAACCGATAATCAACCAAAGTTTTTCATAACGATGAATATGCATGAATGACAAACCCCTTTCTGATTTCTTTGCTGGAAAATGCTTTTAATTGCGTTCTAAAAATAAAAGGAAAACACTGAACCAGGAGAGAATCATGAAGACAGCTATGATCATGACGGAAACAAACGTGCCACTCAAAGAAGTTTCATCATATTTTTTGCGGCCTTTGTGGTTCTTATTTGTAGAAGCCGTATTCTTCATATTAAAATCCTCCTTTCCTTGTTTTTCATAACGAATATTTCATAAGCTGGAAAATAGGCTTTTTGTTGCTAAAAACTATACAAAACATAATTATCTTTATGGTAACAAATATTCAGATAATTTAGAAGACTTATCGGCGTATTTCCCGATAGACGATTGCTAGCCCACTTTCTAATTGGCTGAAGATCTTTCTAGTTCTTTATCGTAAAGGAACTGAATGTGAAAATCCTTGAGCTGCATCAAGGAAAAAAACCTGCAGCTGGAAAAATGTCCAGCAAAAAAAAAACAATCTTTCAAGTTAGATAAAGACACGGATTTCTCTGTTGGCTTGACAGTTTTTTCTTTTATTTAAAATTCTTGATGCAGGTCAAGAATCTGCAGGCCAAAATGGTCTATAATGAAGGTGTGAATAGTACGGACAATTCAGTTAATGTATCCTGCATTTGACGGGAGCTGGATTGGATGATAAAAATCAGGTTCTGTTGATGCTGGCTCCAAGAGCAGGGACAGAAAATAACTCAGTCTGGAGGAGATTCTCATGCTGGTAATTATGTCTTTAGTGCTTATCGTAACGGCAATCCTGACTCTTATCATATCTATTGAAGTAAGCGAGACCGATGAGGGAAATTAAAGCGTTGCCGATGGACTCTTGAAGATCGGGAATTGAAACGTCCGCAAGAACCTGTAAAAACTAATGCATAAAAAAGAGAGAGGCGGTTGCCGGTGCAGCTCAATCTCTTCTTTTTGTCGCCAATGCACTACCGGAATCGAGGTTCCTGGACAGTAATTGAGATAAGGAGATTGACTGAATGGAAGTTTGGGATGTATTCGATCGAACAAGAACCCCCCTTGGCAAACAACATGTACGAGGTCAGGCGATGCTGCCAGGCGAATACCACCTAGTGGTGGAAATCTTCACTTTCAACGAAGATGGCAAACTATTGATTACGCAAAGAGATCGGGTCAAGACCCACCCTTTGCTGTGGGAGTGTACAGGCGGATCGGTGACCGCTGGAGAAACCAGTCTTGTTGGAGCGGTCCGGGAGCTTAAAGAGAAAACCGGACTCTGTGCAAATCCCCAGGAACTGCATCTTCTCGGGAGCTTAAAGAAAAATGCTTATTTCTTGGACAGTTATCTGTGGAAAAGTCCGAAGAACTTCGAACTGGCGGATTTAAGATTGCAGGCAGGAGAAGTATGCGGCGCGAAATTCGTTACACTGGCAGAATGGGAAGAAATGAATGAAAAAAAGTTGGTTGTCCCGGTAGTATGGGAGCGCTTTAGTCTCTATAAAAATGCAGTAAGAGAATTGATTGGGAAAATGGAACAGTATAGAAGCTGAAATAAGGGAGTGGTTTTTTTGATGCCGCAACACCAAAAAACATATCCAGCTCCTTCACCTCCAAAGCACATCCTTTCTGCGGCAGCTATTGTCCTCAACGATCAAGGTGAAATTTTGCTGATTAAAGGTCCGCGCAGAGGATGGGAAATGCCAGGAGGACAAGTGGAGGAAGGGGAATCTTTGAAAGAGGCTGCAGTGCGGGAAGTAAAAGAAGAAACAGGTATAGAGATTGAAGTAGTGAAATTTTGTGGGGTTTTTCAAAATGTCGAAGATTCCATCTGCAATACGCTCTTTTTGGCGAAACCTATCGGAGGCATCGAAACGACGTCTGCTGAAAGCTTGGAAGTTGCCTATTTTCCAGTGGCACTAGCATTGGAACTGGTGACCTGGAAGAATTTCCGGCAAAGAATTGAATATTGTCTGAATGATATGGCCCATCCGTTTTACATAGAATTTTAACGAATGCATGAGAAAAATTATCTGCACAAAAAAGTCAGGAGCATCCTTGCCCCTGACTTTTTTTGTTCTCATCAACTGAAGTTACTCCTCATCTTCAAGATCTTCAATCAGCCTTTTCATTTCGGCGATTTCCTCCCGTTGCGCTTCGATAATCTGATCTGCTAGTTCGCGTACACGGGGATCTGAAATATCCGCTCTTTCACTTGTCAGAATGGCAATCGAATGATGTGGGATCATCGCTTTCATCCAACCCGTGTCTTCAATCAGCACCTGGCTGCGGACAAGCCACAAAGAAAGGGCGAAAACGACCGCGCTTCCTGCGAGAATCGCAGTGTTGATTTTTTTGTTTTTGTACATGGGCCACATGAATAACATCATGACGACCGCCATGATGGATCCCATGATCAAGGCCATGTAGACTCTCGTCTCACTAAACGTCACGTGATCAACTTGAAAAACATTCAAATACATCAACCAGTACATCAAAAATGTGGAAGTTCCGATCATAATGCCAAATTTCAAATAAGGATTCATCAGGTGTTTTCCTCCTTTTCCAGATTATTTACATATAAATGGGTTCTTTCTATCTGTATACCATCGATAAAGCACAATAAACTTCATAGAAACTGCACATTTCGTCTTTCACTGTCAGCAGGGTACAGGGATGAATAAATGAATTAGTGCAAATTGAGAGCAGGAGATAATGGTATAATTATTCCAATTAGGAAAACGACCGGAGGCTCGTAATGGAAATTTCTACAGTATTGGCCTATTTGACAGAAGAAAAAATCCTTCCTTCTGCCGACTGGAAATGCACAGCTATGAGCGGCGGGACAATGAGTGAAGTCTATCTTTTGCGGTTGGAAATAGGCATGCCGGTCGTTGTCAAAATAAATGAAGAAAAAGTAACCAAATCAGAAGCGGAATTTCTTTCGTTTTATCCTTTCCTTTCACTTTTGCCGCGACTTGTGGCGGTTGATCCCGTATATCGATTCATAGCCTATACCTATATTCCAGGTTCCACGGACAATGGGTCTGGCGGTAATAAAAAAGAGCTTCTCCAAGCGCTTGTCAGCGGATTGATCAATCAGTATCTGCCTGTATATTCGGGTAAAGGCTGGGGATGGCAGGATGCGCCCGTGAGATCCTGGCAACAATTCTTGATGGAAAGAGTGAAGGCTTCTGAAGAAGTTCTGAACGCCTACCTAAAAAAGAAAGATTTGAGTATTGTATCACCATCGACAAGAGACCTAACGCAAAATTCGCCTAAATCTATTCCTTATTTAATCCACGGCGATTGCGGTGTCCATAACTTCATCCTTCATGAAAAAAGGCTCGCAGGTGTCATCGATCCGACGCCGGTACTTGGGTGGCCGCATGATGATTTGATCTATGCATTCTTTTCGACGCCGCATGAACTGACAAAAGAAGCGCTGGACGCTGCTTTCGAAGTTTTCACCTTGCCACTGCCCGACAGGCAGCAGCTATACAAGGAAGTACTGATCGGCTTGTACCAGCGCTTAGCGATTTGTGTGAAACACCATCCAGAGAACTTCCATGCATATCTTCAGGCTTGGAAATATTGGGAGGGAATTGTTGGAAGAGAGCCGCTTTCTGTCAACAAAACAGAGAAAAACAGCAGCCCGATAAGTTCAGAGAAGCTATAGGTAAAGGAGAGTGGCAAATGAAGGAGAAACTGATTTTCTCATTTTTGGTCATATTGACGACCGGCTTGATGGGGTCTTCCTTTGTGGTGGCTAAAATGGGGTTAGTTTACATATCGCCGTTGTTGTTAGCAGGATTGCGCTTCGTAATTGCCGGGAGCATCATGTTGTTTTTCGTCCGAATGTTCAAAAGGAAGCAGCTCGCACACCGAGGCGAATGGGGGAAAGTGATACTGATTGGCGCTGTTCAAACGGCTGGCGTCATGGGAGCGATTTTTTTAAGCTTGCGTACCATTACGTCCGGCGAATCGGCCATTTTAACTTTCATGAATCCTTTGCTGGTCGTAATTTTTGGGACATTGGTGATGGGTGTCCGCTACCGGATGGTCCAGTGGACGGGGGTGCTGATCGGCTTTATCGGTGTTTTCATTGCGATGGGAAGCCATTTGGCGATTGAAATCGGCACGTTTCTGGGATTTTTGAGCGCCGTTTTTTGGGCTGCCGGAACGCTTTTGATCAAAAAATGGGGCAAGTTGTTCGATATATGGGTGCTGACTGCTTACCAGATGTTTTTCGGTGGCCTCATTTTGCTTGTCGGCTCGGCTTTACTTGAAACTTCCCGTCTTGTCATCAATTCCAACTCCATTTCGATTCTTTTATGGCTATCCATCCCTGCCTCTATCATCCAATTTACCGTGTGGTTCTATTTGCTGCAAAAAGGCGATTCTGGAAAGGTCAGCGCTTTTCTGTTTTTGGCTCCTTTGTTCGGCATCCTATCAGGTTGGTTGGTGCTAGGAGAGCAGCTCGGCTTGCCTTTATTGGTCGGTGGCAGTTTAATCTTCGCTGGAATTTTTCTGGTGAACTGGCCAGAAAAGCAGGTGCCGGTAAAAGTCACTGTTTAAATCCAGCAGGAAAAGGTTTTCAATAATGTCTTATTGGAATACCCGGACAATAATTCTGTTGCACGATTTGAATTGATTGCCTTGAAGAAACGGCTTGAAACAGAGGTAGAAAGCGATTAGGAAGGGAAGCAGCTCATCATGGTTAACATCATTGGAGATAAGATTAGATTGACACAAGCATCAACGGCCCAGCTGGACGAACTTTATTATTGGCGCTTTGAGGAAAAGCGGCAGGAAGCAAAAAAATGGAACGGACCCTATATTCCGGAAACGCGGCTGAACAAAGAACAGCACCGGGAAAAATGGCTGGAAGAGGAGTCGATCGCAAGCGGAGTGCCCGCGTCACTCATCATAACAGCTGATGAAAAAACTATCGGTTACGTCGGCGCTTATTGGGTGGACCAAAACACAAGCTGGCTGGAAACAGGCATCGTCATTTATGACACTGCGTACTGGAATGGTGGATATGGAACGGAAGCATACCGGCTATGGATTGATTTTCTGTTTGAATTCACCGATCTGCATCGGCTTGGCATGTCCACTTGGTCGGGAAATGACCGGATGATGAAAGTCGCTCAAAGGCTCGGAATGAAAGAGGAAGCCCGCATCCGAAAAGCGCGTATGGTAGAAGGTGAATATTATGATGCCATTAAGATGGGGATATTGCGTGAAGAATGGATAGTGCAGTGTAAATGAGCAGAACGTACTGGACATAAGTAAATTAGAAAACCCTGAATGGGATCACTGTTGCGTGAAAACCATTCAGGGTTTTTGATTGAAAATCCTATACTCTGCAATTATTTGAAGTTAAATGCTGACTTGACCATTGTCTCATAATCATCAACAATAAAGTTGCCTGCTTTACCAGTTAAGTTTTGTTTGGTATGTTCGATCGTCAGTAATTGGCGGTCCGGTGACAATTTGAACGAAGTAGGTTTTACTGGAATTTCAGTACCGTCTTCCAACTCAACCATGAAGCTGAAGAAATCAGCTATTTCTGTCGCATTGTAATCAGCCAAAGCGGGTTCTGTCAATGTAATTGCAGTAGAAGTGGCTGAAACCACTTTTACACTTGAAGCTTCCGGGTAATAGAACCAATCTGTTGTTGTATCGATTGTTTTGTACAACAGGTTGGCATATTCTCCGCGTGTAATATTGGTATAGGTTCCATATGAAGTAGGCGTTTTACCTGAAGTGATCCCTGCGCCATATAATGCTTCGATATACGGTTTGAAGACTCCGCCAACATCAGAAAATGGAGTCGTTTGCTGATACTCTTCCAATTCAAATGCCACTGACAGGAATTTCGCCATTGCACCACGGCTTAATGGAGCGCCCGGCTGGAACTCAGTTTTTGTTACGCCTGAAACTATGCCGACTTCAGCAAGAGCATTTACAGATCCACGAACACGGGTATTCAAATCTTTGAAGCCTGCATCTTTAGCGGTATCGGTATCCAAAAATAACGTATTCGCTAAAATGACCGCAGCATCGCCGCGTGTTAATGGCTCATTTGTACCGAACTTTGTTGTGGTTTTCCCATTTATAAGTTCTGTGATATAGAAGAACTCTACTGCTTCTTCGTAACGGTCTCCGACATCAGTAAAAGGGTGGAGAGAAGAAGCGGATGCAGGTGAAGCGATGGTCATGGCTGCAACTACTACAGCAGCTGCTGTATAAAAGAATTTTTTGATTGTCAATGAAGTATCCCCGATCTAAATATAATGAGTGCTGTTTTTTGATAAACTTTGAATAATAAAACGACTTGGATAATTGTTCCTTTCTTTCAATTTCTATTCATCAAACTGAAATTATTATAGCTGATTATTAATGTGTTTGTATAGTAATTTTTTCGAATAATTACTAGTTATTAGTGAATATTTGTTGTTTAGTAAGATAAAGTCTAAATACCTATTAATAATAAGTTGAATAGATATACTTATCCATTCGATTAACGCAAGTCCCTTTCCGAGCTTTGTTGCATTAAATCTAATGGTAAAAGAGAAGATATAGACTGGAAAAAACTTAATGAATGAGATTTATTGGTGAACGGTATGTACATAGTATCTAACTACAAAAGACGAAAAACCGTGTGTACATGCAAACGGTTTTTCGTCTTTTGATATCATAAAGCAACTAAATCTAAACCGCGAAATACGCAATGACTGACAGCAGAATGGAAGTGATCGTCATCGCAGCAAGCGGCAACATGGCGCGTTCGCGCAAATCCCGCAAGCTGACAGTCAAGCCGAGTCCGACCATCGCAGCCGTCAGGAGCCATGTAGTCAATGTCGAAACAAAGTCACGCCAGGCATCCGGAAATGGAACTGAGTGGCCGAAGACATAGCTGCCCAACACACTCAACAAGATAAAACCTGCAAGAAACCACGGGAATTCAATTGCAGTTTCTGTTTTCTGATCTTTGTTTTTACGCTTCATCAGAAAAATGAAGATAAAGCAAAGTGGAACAAGCAGAAAGACGCGGCCCAATTTCCCTAACAAGGCCATTGCCAGGCCGTCTTCTCCAGCCGGTGCTCCGGCTAACGCCACATGGGCGATTTCATGGAGACTGATGCCGACCCACATGCCGTATTCGATGTCGTCAAGCGGCAAAAACGGGCGAAGAATAGTGTAGGAGATGGCGAAGACTGTTCCAACCAGGGCGATGATGCCGACGCCGATGGCTGTGTCTTCGTCTTTTGCTTTGATGATCGGGGCGATTGCGGCAATCGCTGCCGCTCCGCATACCCCAGTCCCGACACCGAGCAGGAGAGAGATGGTCTTATCAGCTTTAAAGCGTTTCGCCAGCCACACCGTCAGCAGGATAGCGAAGGCGATGACGACCATGTCCCGCAGCAATAACCCCAGTCCGTCACTTAAGACGGTATCGATATTCAATTTCAGTCCGTAAAGAATGATGGCGACTCGCAACAGACGCTTTGAGGAAAAGGTGATGCCCGAGCGGACGGCATTTGGATAGCCGAAAATCTGCCGGTAAAAAACCGCGAGGATGATGGCACAGGCAAGTTGCCCAACCTGGTCGAAGCCAGGCACCTGAGCTAACAGGTAGCCAAGAAAAGCCAATAGAAATGTAAAAAGAACGCCGCCGATCCAGGCTGTGGCCGGTGAAGTCCATTTGGAATTGGAATGGGTAGGTTTATGGGTATTTGCAGACATGGGAAGACCTCCTGCAACAAGTATAGAAAAATGCTATACATTAGTAAAATAAGTATCTAATATAGTTATGATAAGTAAAAGCATATACAGAAGGAGGAAGAAAATGGATCAGCGCCTGGAAGTATTTCTGAAAGTAATCGAAAAGAGAAACTTTTCTAAAGCAGCGGAAGAACTCCATATGACACAACCTGCCGTCAGTCAGTATATCCGGTCTTTGGAAGAAAGCACGGGTGTCCAATTGCTGGAGCGGACCAATAAATATGTACGCTTGAACAAAGCAGGGGAAATTGTCTATCACCATGCCATTGAAATCAAAGAACTTTACGCAAAAATGAACCACCTTCTCGATGACCTGACCAATAAAGCGAGCGGTTCGATCGCCATCGGAGCAAGCTACACATTCGGGGAGTACCTGCTGCCGCAAATAATCGCAGAAGCGAAAGAGCAATTTCCGGACATCAAACCGACTGTCACGATCGGCAACACCACTACCATTGCCGGCCTTGTGCTCAGTCACCAATTGGATGTCGGCATCGTGGAAGGACATTTTAAAGGTGTGCAGGAATTGAAGACCGAGCCGTTCGCAGAAGACAGAATGGTCGTAGTCGCATCCGCCGACCATCCATTGGTTCAACGCGTTAAGCCTATAAAAGTGGAAGAGCTGATTGAAGAAACCTGGATATTGAGGGAGCTTGGCTCCGGCACAAGGGAGGCGTCAGAAAATGTCTTTAAGCAATTTTCAATAGAACCCAAGTCCCTGATGCATTTCAGCAGCACACAACCAATCAAAGCCATGGTCGAGGCGGGTATGGGCATCAGCCTGGTATCGGAATGGGCGATAAAAAAAGAACTGCACTACGGAGACTTAAAGGTAGTGGATGTAGAAGGATTGCCTTATACAAGAGACTTTTCAATTGTGACAAGATCTCCGTTCCGAACAAAAGCCCTTTCTGCATTTCTGGATTTGTTGAAGGGCCATAAGGAACTGACGGATTTTAAGATTTTATAAAATCATTCAGCGTATTGTTGTTCGTATAGAATTATTTTATGAACGGTTATATTCTGATGATCTTTCTTCGATTATATTTTCCAGCTTTATTATATGGTATTATTAGTAAAAAATTAAAAATAAATACGCAGATAATACCATTTCAACAGAGGAGGGCTATGGTGTGGAATGGAGTTGGAATAAGACCAGCATCAAGCGTCCTTATTCATATGAAAATCTCAAGGCTCTTTTAAATGTAGTCTGCAGAGAAGAAAATCAATTCAGCCAAGTAGACTTCTGTATGTGGTGCGATAATTTAACGATGGCTTGGGATGAAGAAGATTTAGGCGATCAGGATCAACTAGCTTTTCATATTGCACGGGATATTGAGGCGCAGTGGGATTTGCATTGGTACGAGTTCTATTCCCACAAAGAACTGTTTAAGATGGATTTGTCGAAATTGGAATTACCACCTGAATGGTTTAAAGAATGGGCAGCTGAGCTAAACAGAAATAACCAATGAATTAGAGGAATCGAATGTAACTTATGTGCAGTTAAGTTACATTCGATAAAATACAGAATGGCTGAATTTCAAAAGGGGTAATGACAAGTGGCTGAATTTGAAAGTTATTCTTTTTCTCGGTTGTACAAGGATGAGAATATTGAATTCTTTTTTATTATTGGAGTAAATGATTCGGATAGTTTCGATGACTATTGGGATGGAAGGTTAAAAGAGGTAATAGGGTATGTAATGATTTTTACTAATAAAAATAATCGAAAGCAAGAAAATTTTATTTACTTGATCGAAAAATCTTCCAGAAGATTTGAAGACATAGTTAGATATACAAAGAGGTTCGTTGACCAAATGTCACTATCACCGAATCTTTCTGACAGAGAGAATTTTAAAATCTCAAAAACCAATAGAACAGGCCAATTTGTAGATTCTCCATACACTCCTTTTATTCAAAGCATCGTCCGTAATGACATTCCTCATCAAATTTTAGAATCTATGACCGAAGCAACCTTATTTGACAAATAATTTAGTTAAACGAATGTAACTTATTGGTAAGTAAGATACATTCATCAAACGAATAGAACAGAAGAAAAACTCCTTCCAAAAATTCAGTTCTGGAAAGAGTATCTTTAAAACTCCTACTCTATTCGTTTGGTCTTACTCAACAAACTCAATATCGTTTGTCTCCTGCAACGTGGCAAAATTGCTCAGTAGGCCATTATGATGATCGATGATTTGCACAGCGCTCATCTTTTCAGAATCCCAGGTGCCGTGTGCGTCTTTGGCAAGAGTCACGTGAAATCCTAGGTTGCTGGCGCTGCGTGTCGTTGCATCTATACAATACTCAGTTTGGTTGCCTGCGATTACAAGGTTCTGGATGTCTTTATTTTTCAATATCTCCAGTAGCTTTGTCTCATGAAAGGAATCGGGCGTCCATTTCTGGACAACGGCATCTTCTTCTTCGGGAGTGATTGATGGATGGATTTCCCAGAAGTCGGTACCTTTTACAAGGCCAGGGTCGTTATGCTGCACATAAATTACGGGAACGTCGGCTGAACGCGCTTTTTTGATCAGTGACTGGAGATTCTCGAGCAATTGTCCGCTTTGATGGACAGGATTCGACTGGTCGAACATTTCGTTTTGGGCATCAATGATTAGTAAAGCCGTCTTAGACATTGGACAGTCTCCTCTTCATTTATTCGTTTTCCTTATTTTATAGAGGATACAATATCTTGTATAGTGGCTGTCGTTAAATATGAAAACAGACTGATTGCTGCAACTTCGGTCAGCTGTCTTAACCAGTCATTCCATAGCAAGGCAGTAAGGTTAAAGATAACTTTTATTAGTTACATAAACTGGTATATTTAAAGAATAACCGAACCTTAAGTTCGAAGTTAATCTGAGTTAAATAACGCATTATTGGAGGAAGCAAGATGAATGGATTTGGGAAAACAATAGTAGGGATGCTGATCATCGCTGGCATTCTTTTTGTATTTTTTGGTGGAGCGCTTCATATTTTAAATACAGGAGATGTTCATTTGTTTGGCTTCTTTGGTGCAATCATCATTGCGCTGATAATTTTCTTTGTTTTTATTATAGAAAACAGAAGCGGCAAAAAAACGGCTGTTTGGATTTCTTTAGTTTTAGTGGGTGGAGCAGCCTTCGCAGTTCCTCATTACTACAAAGAAAGTTTCGAGAAAGTGAACGATACAGAAGTGGACCTCTTTGCCTATGAGCCATTTAAAGAAAGTGAAGACCTGGCGAGATTGGAAGGGGATGCTTCTTTCCAAATAGAAGGGGAAGTGCCGATACTGGATGGGGCAACGGCTTTATATCCGTTATTTGCAGCATTTGCGGAAGCAACTTATCCGGTAGGTGTATATGAACCTTATAAAGGGCCGGTCGCTACTACGACAACTCCATCTGCCTATAGCCGTCTCATTGAAGGGAACGTCGATTTAATCTTTGCTGCAGAGCCTTCCAGCGGCCAAATACAGGCGGCTGAAAAAGCTGGCGTTGAACTGCAAATGACGCCAATAGGACGTGAAGCCTTTGTTTTTTTCGTCAATGCCCGCAATCCCGTAGATAATTTATCGAGTGAAGATATTCGGAAAATCTATTCAGGGGAACAGGGGAATTGGAAAGCGCTTGGCGGGAAAGATGATGAAATCCGTCCTTTCCAGCGGCCTGTAGACAGCGGCAGCCAGACCATGTTCATTAAATTCATGGGAGATACCAAAATCACTGAACCAGAAACTGAAGAAATAGCTGAAGGGATGGGCGGGATGATAGAGGAAGTGGCGAGCTACCGGAACTATAAAAATGCAATTGGCTATACTTTTCGCTACTATTCCACCGAGATGGTCGGCAATGAGAAAATTAAGTTGATTTCCATTGATGGCATTGAACCGAGCATCAAAAATATCCGTTCAGGCAGCTATCCGCTGGCTTCTGAATTTTATGCTATTACCGCGGGAACAGAAAATCCCAACGTACAGCCATTCATTGACTGGATCCTTTCTGAAGAAGGGCAACTATTAGTGGAGGATACAGGGTTTGTGCCAGTCCGGTAGAATTCCGATAAAAGAGAAATGGTTCTGGTAACGGCCGGGATTAAAATATATCGAAAAGGTTCACAAACTATTAATTGACAGGCTATTTTGATAAAATTAATTCAACACAAACAACTCCTTTTTTATTGGTTTTTGCGTCAAATCAACCATACAAAAAAGTTCGAGTTGTTTGTTTTTTTGCCTTAAACTACTTCGTAAACTGTAAAACGGGGTTAAATCGGGACCGATGGCAAAATGCAAAGGAGATGATCATTTTGCAAAAATACGTGATGGAATTTCAAGAAGTGGAAGAAAATGATTTGCTGCTGGTGGGTGGGAAAGGCTTGAATTTAGCAAAGTTGGCGCAAGTTCCGGGCATTCGGGTGCCGGCAGGATTTTGCATTACGACTGCCGCTTACAAGCGCATGGTCAACGGCAATCCAAAAACTGCAGAATTAATGGAGCGTTTGGCAGCGCTTGAATCCTCAGATGCAGACGAAATCCGATTGATCAGCGAAAAGTTAAGAAAAGCCATCGAAAGCACGGAAATTCCGGCGGAAATAGAACAGGAAATCGCCGACTCTTTTGAACAGCTGGGAAGCAAGTTCACCTATGCGGTCCGGTCAAGTGCGACGGCGGAGGATTTGCCGACGGCGTCTTTTGCAGGACAGCAGGATTCGTATTTGAACATTCACGGGAAAGAGCAGCTCTTGCGGCATATCCGAAAATGCTGGGCTTCCTTATTTACGGAACGGGCAGTCGTTTACCGCATCCAAAACGATTTTGACCACCAGAAGGTCCATTTATCGGTTGTCGTCCAGCAAATGGTTTTTCCTCAAGCTTCGGGAATACTGTTTACGGCTGACCCAGTCACTTCCAACCGCAAAGTGGTATCGATTGATGCAAGTTTCGGTTTGGGTGAAGCACTCGTCTCAGGCATTGTCTCCGCAGACAATTACAAAGTCCGGGAAAGGCAAATCATCCAAAAGACGGTTTCCGTGAAGAAGCTTGCCGTTTATCCGTCGGACAGCGGTGGAACGGAACAACGGGAGGTTCCTCTCGAACAACGTGAACAGCAAGCGCTATCGGATGAACAGATTCTGGCGCTTGAGGGCATAGGTCGGAAAATCGAAGCGCATTTCGGACAGCCTCAGGACATCGAATGGTGCCTGGTAGACGAGTCGATCTATATTGTGCAAAGCCGGCCGATCACCACTTTGTACCCGTTGCCGGAAACGAGTGACGGAAAGTATCGCCTCTATCTGTCCGTCGGGCACCAGCAGATGATGACCGAGCCGATCAATCCGCTTGGCATGTCGTTTTTTGTTTTTCTTTCCAATTACAATTTGACACAAGCTGGCGGACGGCTATTCATGGATTTGTCGCCTGAGCTTGCTTCAGTTACTGGGCGGGCGATTATCGTGTCGTCGCTTGGAAGCAACGATCCGCTGATGAAAGATGCATTGACCAATTTCATGAAGCGAAAACCGCCGTTCTCGAAAGGAAAGCGCATGTATAAATTGGGGAACGAACTCTTTACGTGGAGATTTCCGGTGGAACTGCTGAAATTGTATCGGAAAAATGACCGCAGGCTGGCCAGTCAGCTCATCAATTATAATGAGGCTTCTATCCGCTCACTCGAATGGCGCATTCAAACGGTTTCAGGAGATGGATTGTTCGAGTTTATTGAAGAAGACCAAGAACAATTGAAAAAAGAAATTTACAATCAGGAAAGCTTTGGCGCCATTATGGTTGGCATCTATGCGGTCAACTGGCTCAATAAACAAATGGAAAAATGGCTGGGGGAAAAGAATGTCGCAGACACCCTTAGTCAATCGGTGGCCCATAACGTGACGTCCGAAATGGGGCTTGAACTTCTGGACGTAGCGGATGTGGTGCGAAATTATCCCGAGGTACAAGCATATTTTGAACACCCCCGAAAAGAAACGTTTTTTGAAGACTTGGAAAAAATGCATGGCGGAGCGGCGGTCAGTGCAGCTCTGAAGGAGTATCTTGAGAAATATGGCATGCGCTGTGCGGGTGAAATCGACATTACGAAAACGCGGTGGAGCGAGGATCCGACAATTCTGGTTCCTGTTATCTTGGGCAATATCAAAAACTTCGAGCCGCAAGCGCATGCAGCCAAAGTGGCAGAAGGCAAACGGAAAGCCAAGCAGAAAGAACAGGAATTGCTGGAGCGCTTGGCCAAGCTTCCGTGGGGCGAGAGAAAAATAAAACAAACCAAGCACATGATTGGTTTGCTGCAAAACTTCCTCGGGTACCGTGAATATCCGAAATTCAATTTTATCAAACGCTATTTTCTTTATAAGCAAGCATTGATGAAAGAAGCTGTTCTGCTCTGTGAAAAAGGGGGCATCCAAACGCCGCAGGATGTTTATTATTTATCATTTGAGGAATTCCGGGATGCCGTCAACGGCAAGAACATAGACCAACAGGTGATTGAAAAGCGGAAAGCGGACTACCGCTATTACGAGAAATTAAAAGCGCCACGACTGATGACTTCAGAAGGAGAAGAGATTTTCGGAAGCTATCAAATGGATAAGTTGCCAAGCGGCGCAATTCCAGGCATCGCGGTCTCTTCCGGCATCGTTGAAGGGCGGGCGAGGGTCATCTTGAAAATGGAGGACGCCCACATCGAACGGGGGGATATACTCGTAACGGCTTTTACAGACCCCAGTTGGACTCCGCTATTCATTTCACTATCAGGGTTGGTGACGGAAGTGGGCGGCCGGATGACACACGGGGCGGTCATAGCCCGGGAATATGGCCTGCCGGCTGTGGTCGGGGTGATGGACGCCACGAAGACCATTAAAGACGGACAGAAGATTCGCATTAACGGTTCTGAAGGCTATGTGGAAGTGCTGGAAAAGCAGGCGAAAAAAAGTCCTATTCAATAAAGTACAACCATATGGTAAAACGCTTAAGCGAAATACAAGCTGTAAGGCGGGAGATATAATGACGAATTCTGAAGATTATCCAACATCCAATAAAAGAGATGGACAGCTTGTATCCAAAAGCAAAAAAGGAAAGATCAAAAAAGTCCTGTTGTATATGTTGGTGCTGATCGGCACATTGGGAGGGATCTTAATTTTGTTTATCAACATTCATCCCGGTTTTGGCAGCAATCCGAGCAAAGAACAAAAAGACGTATACAAGACCTTTGATAACTATGAAGATGGCAAGTTTGTCTATCAGCCTTCAACTATGGAAACTGTCAGCGTAGAGATTCCTTCCACATCTGCGGAACCCGATACAACGGATAAAGAAAAGCAGCCGGCTGGACAACTGCCTGTCTCTGAAATTGATTGGGATAAAATCAATGGCAGTGAAGATAGTCTGACTTGGCTTGGCCATTCAGCCTTTATCCTGAGCCTGGATGATAAAAAAATTCTGGTTGATCCCATGCTGGGTCCCACCGCATCCCCTGTTTCCTTTATAGGGCCAAAACGCTACAGTGAAGATTTCCTGGGGAGTATAGACGAAATGCCTCCTATCGATGCAGTGTTCATTACGCATGATCATTATGACCATTTGGATTATCAGTCCATAAAAAAACTGAAGAGCAAGGTCAGCCATTTTTTTGCTCCTCATGGAGTAGGCAACCATTTAATCCAGTGGGGGGTCACAAAAGAAAACATTACCGAAATGAATTGGTGGGATGAAACCGAATTCCAAGGATTGACGCTGGCTTTAACGCCAGCTGATCATTTCTCTGGAAGAGGGATTTTGAATCGAAACTCGACTCTTTGGGGAGGGTGGGTCATTCTTGGAGAACAAACCCGATTCTATACGAGTGGGGACGGCGGGTACGGTACGCATTTTAAGGAAATCGGTGATAAATACGGACCTTTTGATATCGCTTTAATAGAAGGCGGACAGTATGATGAACGCTGGCCAGACTCGCACATGCTTCCGGAAGAATCCGTACAGGCCAATATCGATGTACAAGGCAAGCAGATGATGTTAGCCCACTGGGGTGCTTTTACGCTAGCGCGGCACGGTTGGACAGAACCGATAGAACGGGCGTCCAAAGCGGCAAAGGATAGTGATGTGAAGCTGATGGCTCCCAGAATTGGTGAAACGATTCGACTGGATGAAAACGCGCCTGTACCCGTTTCAACCTGGTGGGATTGAAAGTTCTGGAACCATTATGGGATGAAACTGGTTATGCATGTATGTTATAAATGAATAGGTGTCTAGAAAATGCGGCAAACTTGAACTTTAGTTTTTACTGCAATGGATTGAAAGGATGATTTTTTGTTTGATTTTGAAAGTTTTGATTGGGAAAGCCTGCTGTTGAAGGCAGGATTGGTTGCGGCGCAAATAATCGGTATTTTAATTGCTTTTGTTATTGTGCGGGCAATCGGAAACAAACTGATCAATCGATTTTTCACTAAATTGACGGGCAAGGGAGATGTCACAAAAGGCCGGGCATTGACGCTGCAGACTTTATCGGAAAATGTTTTCTCCTATGCACTGATCTTTATCCTCGTCGCAACGATATTCAATATATTTGGCTTATCTGTAGCGAGTCTGATTGCCGGGGCAGGAATTGTCGGTTTGGCGATCGGCTTCGGGGCTCAGGGTCTCGTCAGCGATGTAGTCACGGGTTTTTTCCTGTTGCTCGAAAAGCAGATTGATGTCAATGATTATGTAACTGTCGGAAGCATCGACGGCATCGTGGAATCGGTCGGCTTGCGGACCACCCAACTCCGCAGTTTCGATGGTACGCTGAATTATATTCCGAATCGGGACATCACGACTGTCAGCAACCATTCACGCGGAAATATGCAGGCGCTCGTGGATATTGGCGTATCTTATGATGAAAACATCGATAAAGCGATTGTTGTCCTGCAAACAGCCTGTGAAAAGGTCGCAGCAGAAAATGAAATGATCGTTGAAGGACCCGATGTAATCGGTGTACAGGCGTTCGGTGCATCCGATGTCACACTGAGGATCATCGCCAAAGCCAAGAGCGGGGAGCAATGGGCAGTAGAACGCCATTTGCGTAAAGCCATTAAAGAAGCTCTGGATGCCAATGATATCGAAATCCCCTACCCGCATCAGGTCAATATCCATAAAAACATAACTATGCAGGAAAATTAACTGTACGAAAATAATTTTTATGAATAATGGATAAAGCAATCGGAACTAATCCGATTGCTTTTTTTGTAATAAATCTAGATTAATAATTTTTTTAACTATTCAGAAATATATGCTATCATAAAGTAATTAACCTTCTAACTAATCGGTTAAATAGGCAAATGCCAAGGGTAGATGCGTTTATTGAGCAACCGAGGATCAGTCCCATCCTCAAGAAAAAAGGAGTTGGTGACCGTGGGAGAAACAGCAAAAACAGTGCTATTTGAAATCGAACGCAGAAACTCCACTGAGGAAGATTCATATTGGGAAAAGTTCGAATTGCCTTATGTAATGAATATGAATGTCATTTCTGCTTTAATGGAGATCCGACGGAATCCGGTAAATAAGGAAGGTGAAAAAACGACACCCGTCACATGGGATATGAACTGTTTGGAGGAAGTGTGCGGTGCTTGTTCGATGGTCATAAATGGTAAGGCGCGCCAATCTTGTACCGCTTTAGTGGATCAATTGGAACAACCGATCCGGCTGCAGCCGATGAAGACATTCCCAGTTGTCAGAGATTTAATCGTTGACCGCAGCACCATGTTCGATACATTGAAAAGGCTTAAGGCATGGATTCCGATTGATGGAACTCACGATCTGGGAGAAGGGCCGCGCATGCCGGAACGCAAACGGCAATGGGCGTATGAATTGTCCAAATGCATGACCTGCGGTGTCTGCTTGGAAGTATGTCCGAACGTCAATGAAAAAAATGATTTCATCGGCGCTGCGCCTATTTCTCAGGTGCGGTTGATGAATGCACATCCCACAGGTGCAATGAATAAAGATGTACGTTTGAATTTATTGATGGGCCCCGGCGGAATCCAAAACTGCGGCATGGCTCAAAACTGTGTAGAATCCTGTCCGAAAGGGATCCCGTTAACGACTTCCATCTCTGCTATGAACCGGGACACCACAGTCCAAATGTTCCGCAATTTCTTTGGAAGTGATAGGATGGTCGAGTAATAGTGGAATTAGCGCGTAAAGCGGTAGGAATGACTCAATCGGATGAAGAGGTCTAAAAAATTACCCCCAGTGTATGAAAATGATGCTCATAGTTTAACTTGAGCTTCCCAAGTTGTAGCAATTAACTTTCGAACAGTAGCTGCAGCCAATAATTATTGAATTCAAAAGTGATCAAACAATCAATTTGAATTTTACTTAACACGGAAAGAAGAGGCTGCTCAAGGCTTATCTTCTTTTCTTTTTTTATAAATAGCATCTTCTTGAGCGATTAAATTTTTCGAACAAGGATTTCTACGGAAAAATTATAGTGAAGGACTTTCAAGAAATTCGGGGTAAACGGTCTATGGAACTCAGCGGTATCGACTGGTTTTGGGGACGATACACCTATTGTAACCATTTTTCTGAGAAAGCGTCTAACTGTTTAAAGCAACAGTAGAAAAGGGGGCCACAATGATGAAAAAGATTCTCGTATTGATCGGCCTGCTGCTTTTATTGTCTGGTTGTGGAACAGATGAGGAGCCGCTTAAGGAGCCACTGGCAAATGAAGAGGATCCATCAGCTGCAAGCGGAGCAGGGGATAAAGAAGCAGTGAGGGGCCGTGAAATTCTTGTGACACTTGAACAGACTGCAGATCCGGTAAAACGCAACGAAGCGGCAGCAGCTGTGAAGGAATCCTCTGACTTCAAAGAAGGTTATTTAGGAGAACCGACAGAAGAACTTGCCGAAGACATGGCAGTTCAGCAAATCGAAGCAGAAGCGGTGTTTAAGGCGGTGGAGGACATATACAAAGGAAATGAGGGACTAGAGAAAGCGGGTGTTATATTCCTGGAAAACCAGACATCCGGCGCAAACCAGTCAGGAGTCTGGGTAGGCATCAAGAATCCCGATGAGCGGATTGGGGAGCTTGCCGCGATCTTGCAGAAGCAAGTCGACGCTGGTGAAATTCTGGCAGAACCGATTTACATCTATAAGAGTGCCCATACCCGATCTGAACTGAATGACCTGATGTATCAGGCAGGGAAAATTGTGAAACCGATGGCGGAAGCCCATCCAAATCCTGAATCCGTCTCTTATTCTATTTCTGCAGATACCATAACAGGCGCTATCGAGATTGGACATAACTTTTTGACAGAAGCGCAGATTGATGAACTGAAAAATGCGTTTCCAGAACGTGAAGTTATGATTGAACAGGAAGGCATCATGGTGCCGGCACCGGGCGAACCGACCGTTAAGTATCCCGAACCCGCCATGACAGTTGAGCCATCGAGTGAAGGAAGCTATATCATAGATATGGAGGAAGACCGTTTCCTCGCAGTTGAAGCTACACCAAAAGACTTCAGTGAAAATGGAGGGCAGGATGAATTTTATTCGGCGGTCCACTTTGAATTCAAGGATGCTGCTAATTTGTTGGAAGTCGGCCAGCGTGTCAAAATAGAAGCAGCCGGACCGATTCTGGAATCATATCCGGGACAAGGACGCGCTGTGTTTGTGGAAGTATTGCCGACCTATCAACCGAAATCTGCTGATTTGACGGAAGCTGAAGTAGTGAAACGGGCATTGAAAGGGATTGACCAGCTGGAGTTCGGCATACCGGCCATCCGTTCTGTCACTTACCATGCTGCGGAAGATCATTGGTCGGTTGCGTTCAAATCATGGGAGCAGGAAACCGAATTAACGATAGAAGATGAAAAATAGCAGACAAATGTCTGCTGTTTTTTTGAACGAAGTAAAGGTAGAGGATGATTGGTTTGAGGAAGAATTCATTCACTGATAGATAAGGGGAAACAATCGGCCATTCCAAGGAGCAAATAAAGAAAAGTTACTGAATTCAATGAATAGAACCCCAAATGAGAGTCACTTCAAGGAAGCAATCACATGTGGGGTTCAGTCTAGTTACTATTCTGTTATGTACGGGAATTTGGAGCTAATATGAAAACAATGTAACCCAAATCCTGATCGAAATCCCAGTCCATAAAGATATCCAGTATTTGCTGCTGCAATATTTCTTCCAAACCTGCTTGACCAAACAACTTCCGTTCCAGTGGACGCTTAACCACTTTCAAAACTTCTTCGTAGCCTTCAGCGATCAATGCCTTTTCAATGCCGACTAGGATATCCACCCGCTTTACCAGCAAAATCCGATTGCTTAACCAGATGCTTTCAATCAGACCAGGTTTGCGCTCCACTGCTTCATTTACTTTTTCTATTTTTTTGTGAATCATTTTTCTATCTGTTTCTTTTGACCACTTCAAATTTTGGGCAGTCACTTTTTCGTCCATAATTCCGATGAATATTCCCGTTTGTGACGAGATATTCCAATCGGTATAAAGTTCTGTAAATTCCAGTTCCGTTATTTTCAATAATTCTGCCAGAATTTGAGGTTTTAGCGCATTCAGCAGCAAATCTCTCGTTTCTAATACTCGTTTCCATTCGTTTTGGTCGAGTAGGATTTTTTCCATCGGACTGAGAAATCCTCTGAAGTGAATAGCAATGTAGGGTCTTTTGAGGGTAACATAAACAGAGGTGGGTCCTTTTCCAAAATGTTTTCGCAACAAAGTGGACATATACCCTGATATATCGGCTTGGATTGTTCTTTCTTCAAGCATAGTAAAAGCTCCTTTTGGCGAGTGACAGCCGTTCATTTTTCAAAATTCTGCTACAGGATCATCTGTATTTTTGGCTTTCGTCCCTTTTCAATAAAAGAACCATATAACTAATATCCTTTTGGAAGTTCCAGTCTACAAAAAGGTCTTCAACCGGGCTTTTTAAAATGGATTGCAAATTGAAAAGTTCGATTATCCGGTATTCCAATGGCCGTTTGGCCAAACGCAGTTCTTCCGTAACGCAATTTTGGATCAATTGTTTTTCGATATCCACAAGCACTCCAATGCGTTCAATCAAAAGAGTATACTCATTCAGCCAGTAAAAGTTCGTTTGATCCGGCTGTTTTTGTGTACGGATGCTGTTCAAGATAATAATTTCCTTCAATGTGTCCTGATTCACATTTTGCGGCCATAAAAAATCAGGTTCATCATTTTCTGTTTTTAATGTGATGATCAACAATCCGTTTTGTTTAGTTAAATTCCAGTCTGCATACAAATCATCAGTATGGAGACCTAAGTGATCTTCGAATCCCTTTAATAGCTCATTTTTTACGGATCGGACGAGGATATCTCGGGTTTCACGAATCTGTCTGGCCCGTCCTTTTTCCAACAGTATTTCTTCAGAAGGCAATAAGAAGCCGGTGATGTGAACAAGCAGGAAAGGGGGGCGCAGCGTGATTTCCAGTTGTGCAGGTTTCCCTCCGAAATGTTCTTCCAAGAAAGTTTCTATGTAGTGGATAGTAGTGCTCAGACTGTTCTGTTCCTTATTCATTAGATGCACTCCTCGATTGAATAATTCAGCAGACCGATATTTTCTGACTTTTTCGAACAAATAAAAAAGAACGCCAAAAAGAATGTAACATTCTTCTTGGCGTTCTTACCGGCTCTATTGTCCGAAATACTCAGCTCAATTATATTCTATTATTTACTTCATCGAAATGAAATATCGTCTGGAAATCAAAAAAACCATTTATACAGCTATATGTAGATTTTACCTATAATTCTGGTCAAAGTAAAGGGGGAATAACGCATCACTAAAGAGTATTCAACAGGTAATAGGTCTAGACTTATCTTCGGAAATAATACAAACAGCTATCTTTGGCAAGCGACAGCAGTCGACTTTCATAAATTTAAAAAGGAGAAGCGATATCATCGCTTCTCCTTTTAGTTTGGTTTGTTTTCAAGAAAAAAATGGATTGAAATCAAGGAAGTTTCCTGACATGTTGAGGAAATGCACTTAGGCAGTCGGCATTCCGCCGGTTATGCTATAAATTTGTCCGGTAACGTAGCTGGATTCGGTCGAAGCCAGGAATACGTAAACAGAAGACAACTCAACAGGCTGTCCTGCACGTCCAATCGGGGTTTCAGGTGTGCTTTTGCCGAATTCCGGAATGTTTTCTTGAGGTTGTCCGCCGGAAATTTGAAGAGCTGTCCAAATCGGTCCCGGAGCAACCGAATTTACTCGGATGCCTTTCTCAGCCAATTGTTTTGATAAGGATTTTGTAAACCCGATAATCGCAAACTTCGTTGCTGCATAATCGACGAGCATCGGGCTCGGGTCAAAACCTTCAACAGAGCTGGTAGTGATGATGGAAGCCCCTGCCGGAAGATGTGGAAGTGCTGCTTTTACAGTCCAGTAGAGGGAATAGACATTTACTTGGAAGGTTTTTTCAAGCTGCTCGGTGCGCAAATCCAAAATGTCTTCCACGGCTTGCTGCTTGCCTGCGACCAATGCCAGAATATCCAGTCCGCCAAGTTCGGAGTTTGCTTGTTCGACAAGCTCCTTGCAGAAAGATTCATCACTTAAATCTCCTGGAAGTAAGATGGCTTTTCGACCTTCAGCTTCGATCAATTTTTTGACTTCTTCTGCATCGGTTTGTTCCACAGGCAAGTAGTTAATTGCAACATCTGCGCCTTCTCTGGCATAAGCAATTGCCGCCGCTCGACCAATTCCAGAATCACCGCCTGTCACAAGCGCTTTTCTTCCCGTTAATTTTCCTGATCCTTCGTAACTTGTTTCACCACAATCCGGAAGGGGGCTCATTTGGTTTTGAAGGCCTGGTGGCTCTTGAAATTGTTTTGGAAAATCATCTGTCGTGTATTGAGTTTTAGGATTTGGAATGTTCGTCATATCGATCTCTCCTTAAGTAGATAATGAATGGTGTCTATCTTTATCTACCACTAAACAATAAGGTAAAACATGGATGAGAAAATATAGATGCTTTTTATTTTACAAATGAAAGAGCGGACAGATAATGAAAGCCCCTGATTATTCTTTTACAGCGATCTCCACATTCTTCTTTGGCTTAGTGGAAAGGGGAAGGATCGTCGTTCTGCAAAAAAGAAATAGCAGGCCGATGATTGAAAACAGGATAAAAGCGAAAGGATAGGAGATTCCTTCGATTAACATCCCTGCGGCTATTGAGCCTGCTGATTGTCCAATTCCCAACGAGAAAAATGAAATACTGACACCGGTTGAAGGGGATTCAGGAAACTGACGGGTGCCCCATACTATAAAAAGGCCTGTCATGAAAATAAATGCGACCCCAAAGAGAAGTGCCGAAAAGTAGATGGCTGCAAAATTAGGGTTTGTCAATCCGAAAATAGATGCCGATACAACCACAACCCCTAAAAGATATGAGCGGTGCAGCCCGATCGACTGGATGATGGCGCCTGCCACTCCTCCAAGAATGCCAGCCCCTCCCATGATGGTCCAAAATCCAACACTTTCGCTTACAGTTAAGCCATGGATAGCAGTGATGTAACTTTTTGAGAAAGTCCAATAGATGGAAGAGCTAAACCCGATTCCAATAGAAGCCATGATCAAAAAGCGCGCTTTAACTAAAGGTTTTAAGCTGATCCTAATTTGATGGGTCATTCGGGTTTCCTGTTTTTTCTCTTTAATCGAATAGCCGTTCCACAAGCAAACAATCATGGCAAAAACTGCGAATAAGGCATAACTCCATCTCCACTGCTCTGCAAATGCCAAAGCAACAGGACCGGTTAGTAAAATGCCGAAACTGGTTCCTGTATTAATCCAGGTGTTCCTTTTATCCTGTAGATCGGAACTGACCGACTGCGCCACTACTTGGCTAAAAGCCGGGGAAACCCATCCGCTCCCCAATCCCGCCAAGAATGCGCTGAGTGTCAACGTATAAAACCCTTGGGACAAAGCCATTCCTGCCATGCCTAGACTGGCGGTGGTGCCAGACAACAGAATCATACGCCTCGCGCCGAAATGATGTATAAAAATGGAGGCAGTCAGCAAAGCAATTGTATAAGCCAGATAAGCAGATGAACTGACATATCCCGCCTGACTCTCAGATAGTTTCAGGGAGGAGCTGATGTCAGGCAAGAACCATCCAAAACTATATCTAGCGAAAGCATACGTAACGGCGATCATCGCAATGCCAGGAAATACAAGTTTCCACATATTTTCCAACTCCTTTATAGATAGAACGATAACTCTAAAATTTTTATAAAAAAAGTAAGCAATCAGCTTACTTATAAGTGTTGAACCATTGCCATCGTCGCCTGCTCAATTTCTTCACTATCTATGGTTTCAGCTGAAGATGTGGCTCCTTCGAATAACAAGGATAATTGAATGGCTTTTGTGTGGGAGAGTCCGCTCGCGATAAAAAAGTGTATTAGCTGTTCTTTATGGGCATAGACTTTTTGAACAATCAACTGATCCGGGGAATTGCCGAATTCTTCTTTTGCCCGAAGAAACATGCAGCCATTCGGCGCGTGTTTTTTTAGCCAGAGCAGATGGCCAACAGCGAGTCTTTTCGTGAGGGGTCCAGTTTCTTCTTTTTGGGCTGTTTCCAAATAAGTGAAATAAGCCAATTCTCTTCTATTCAAAATCTCCAAAATGAGTTCTTCTTTAGAACCAAAATGATTATACAAGGTCATAAGTGCTACGTCCGCTTCTTGGACAATCGATTTTAAGCCGATTGCATGGAACCCGTGGCTGTAAAAAAGCTGTTCGGCAGCAACTAATAAATCTTCTTTTTTAGTACTCATCTAATTCCCTCTTTCCATTATAGATATAACGGTCACTCTAAAATTAGCATATCTAACTGAATTTTTCAACCTATAATAAAGGGAGAAGATTTATTTCTTTTTAGTGATGAAGGCCGGAATGCGAGGAGTGACTCATCTTAAGGACTTATGGCAGACATAAAAATAGGCCTGTCTTAAGATGGCTATTCATTCCAGTATGGCATTTGTTTTTGGAGAGGATCAACTGGGATACCCAATGATTAAAGAACTCCCCAACAATTTGTTGAAAATAAAGAAATCAATAGAATTACAATAAAAATAAGCTGGCTTAAAGTGTAAATATAGGCATTCGGATTTTCTGCATGTCTTTTTTCCATAATAGCCCGTATGATTTCAGCGATAATTACAAGCGTCAGCAACAATACCCACGGTTCCAAAAACAAAATCGGCTCTTCGGGAAGCCTGTTGATATTGACCGCTCCGCCGAGTATCATCAAGGCAATAAATACCCCTCGAAAGATCCAATCGATTTTTTTGTGCTTGTCGTTAACATGGTTATGTGAGAACATTTTTGGTCTTTCAACTTTTAGCCATCTTCTCATAATGCCGTTGAACAAAAACGTCAGTATAAAAAACGGAACCAGTACAAACAGCAAGTCGAGCCAAAAAGATGAATCGATTCCAACCACCAAATCTCCTCCAATCATAAGTATACGAATCTTCAAATCGATTGTTCTGAATGAGTTTATATTCTTTTCAAAACTCTAATGTATCTTTTTGTTAATTTTACCATAAAATTTTAGATGCTTTTCATGTTTTGAAGACAATGACAACTAGTATGGAAAGGGGGAACCCTTAAAGTTTGTTACATAGAATTAATCCTAAGCTCTGACATTTATTCCTATAAGCAAGGGAGGCAGCCGAAATAATAAGGTTGCCTGCTTTATATTTTCACTTAAAAATATGTTAAAAATGAATCCAACGATTGTATTTTCCGGAAAAAAGGAGTATCATCTATAATTGGATATCGGATATCCATAATGGATATCCAAAGTAGAAGAAAAAGAGGTGTTACGTATGCAATTGACAAAAGGAGTAGAGCAAGCCGTTTGCACCATCGTTCTGCTCGCCACTCAGGAAAGCAGCGCGCCACTCGCATCCGATGAAATCAGCAAAAGACTGGGAGTATCTCCTTCCTATATGAAAAAAATCATCAGGAAGCTGGTCGTCCAGGGAATTGCTGAGTCGGTATCAGGGAATAATGGAGGTGTCTCGCTCGCAAAGCCAGCAACAGAGATTACCTTGCTTGACGTGATCGAAGCGATGGAAGGATCTATTCAACTTTATCCGGATACGGGATTGATCAGTCTTGCTTTTCACGATGGAAAGTATGCGCAAAAAGGGCAAGAACTTCTCCGCAATGTTTTTTCCCAGGGAGATCGTTTACTGATTGAATACTTTTCGAATGTAACAGCAGCAGATCTTTTGAAAGAAGGATTAGGAACGTCCAATTTGCCGACTTTAAACTGGAACCGGGAAACATTAAGTGATGTAATCGGTAATGAACGGGATGATGACAAGTGAAAATGCTGAAGCGGGAATGGAAGCAATTGTTTTCGAACCCTCTTTTATTGGGAACAATGATCGTAATGATGTTTATCCCGATTATTTATGGGGGATTTTTCCTCGGTTCTTCTTGGGATCCCTATGGAAAAACGGATCAATTGCCGGTAGCCGTCGTAAACGAAGATAGAGCTGCGGCTTATGAAGGCAGGACCTTTGCTGTCGGGGACGAACTGGTCGGTAATTTAAAAGAAAACAAAACACTCGACTGGCATTTTACAGATGCCAAAGAAGCTGAACGCGGCATGGAAGACGGAACATATTTTATGGTATTGACGATTCCGGAGAATTTTTCTGCAAATGCTTCGTCTATTATGGCCGATCAACCAAAAGCCATGAACCTACAGTACGAAACCAATCCTGGCCGCGGCTTTTTCATCGAAGCTGTCAGTAAACAAGCGACTATGGCTATAAAGGAAGAAATTGCTGAAAACGTCACGAAAGAATATATAAAAGCGGTATTTGCACAAATTGAAACGCTTGGTGAAGGGATGGGACAAGCGGCGGACGGTGCGGAGCAATTGGATGCAGGAGCTGTGCGATTGCAGGAAGGAAACACCCGGCTAACTGCAGGGCTGCTCGAATTGTCAGAAGGCAGTTTGACTTTCCATGAAGGCGCCGAGCAATTGGAAATTGGTACCGGACAATTTGCGCGTGGAGCAACTGAGCTGCACAAAGGAGCAAACCAGCTGAACAAAGGGATTTTTGAATACACCGAAGGGGTCGGCAGATTGCAGGCCGGTGTTGCTGGACTTGCTGAAGGCACCGCTACTTTGAATGAAAATGGAGCTAGTCTGGTCCTGGGTTCCGAAAAATTGGCGCAAGGCATCGGTTCACTCCTTCCGGGAGCGGAACAATTAAGTGATGGCCTTTCAGCAACTGAGCGCGGCAGTGCTGAATTGGATAATGGCTTACATGAATTGCAGGCACAAACAAGTCAGTTGGCAGACGGCTCATCAGGCATCCAACAATTGGTTTCAGGCCAAGCCGCGCTAAGCGAAGGACTAGCTGATTTGTCGACTGGCAGTTCGGCACTTCATGACGGACTAAATGCATTGGATGAGGGACTGCCCGAAGCAAACCAAATTGCCGGTCTGCAACAGGAACTTGCAGGTATTCAGACGAACCTTAACCAATTGAATGGGACATTTTCCGCAGGTAATGTGCAGGGTGCTGCAGGTATGCAGGCGAATTTGGCCGCGGCGCAGCAGGATCTAGTCGAACTGCAGACAACGTCTCCAAGTGGAGCAATTGAAGCGATGCAGGCGGCTCCGGCGTTTGCGAATTTAACTGAAGAACAACAAGCAGAGCTGTCGGCTGCCGTCAGTGGGAGTATAGAAGGACAAACGGCTGCGCAACTAGCGGCTGTTGCAAAGCTTGAGGAAAGCCTTAACGCTGTATCAGCCGAATTGAATGAACAACTAATTCCTTCGTTCCAATCATTGGGTTCATTGCCGGAGCAAATCGCAGAACTGAACAGTGCTGTGGAAAGAGTGAATCCCCAAGCGGTCCAGGTACTCGGCGGATATGCATCAGTACAAAGTACCCTGACTGAGCAGCTTATTCCGGGAGCAGCATCTCTGGTGGCTGGAGCGAATCATGCTATGCAAGGCAGCGAGAAACTGATGGCAGGCACGGAAAAGGCAAAAGCAAACCTTCCACAGCTGGCGGAAGCGGTCGACCGTTTGGCGCAAGGCAGCTCTTCATTGAATGAAGGCGTCTCATCTCTTGCTTCGGGTTCAGTCGGCCTTGTTGAAGGCGCTAACGAATTGCAGCAAGGATCCGTAGAATTGAAAAAAGGCACAGCGGCTTATACGACCGGCGTATCAGAAGCAGCGGAAGGCGCCGGCAAACTTCTACAGGGAACCGATCAACTGGCAGGCAACTCGGCGCAATTGAATTCGGGTTCCGGTGAATTGGCAGATGGTGCAAGTCGTCTGGCAGAAGGCGTCCCGGCACTTTCCGGTGGAGCGGAAGAACTTGCTGACGGTTCAGCTGGACTGCACAGTGGGGCAAACCAGCTGACAGAAGGTTCAGGTGAACTTGAAAAAGGAATCGGTGAGCTTTCAAAAGGTTCATCCGAACTCGCCAAAAGTTTAGCCGAGGGAGCGGACGACGTAAATGGTACCCAACTGGAGGACGCCAACTTCAATATGCTGGCTGCTCCAGCAAAAGCGACAGAAAACCAGCGCAGCGACGTACCGAACTACGGCCATGCACTTGCCCCTTATATTTTGTCGCTTGGGCTCTTTGTCGGTGCTTTGTCATTCAACTTGGTGTTCCCGATCAATGCGCCGGCAGGGCGTCCGACATCAGGGACCGCATGGTGGCTAAGCAAGTTTTCGCTCGGCTTTGTGCAAGCAACCGCAGCGGCATTAATCGTAGACGCTATTATGTTATTCGGTTTCCATCTACAAGTGGAACATCTTGGAGAATTCCTCGCAATTTCGGTGATGACATCGCTCACCTATATGTTCCTGATCATGTTCTTGGGAATGACGTTTGGCAATCCCGGACGTTTTATGGCCATGATTTTACTCGTCCTTCAATTGGGCGCGAGCGGCGGCATGTTCCCGGTAGAGCTGACAAATGGTTTCTTCCAGAAAGTGCATGATTTTATTCCGATGAGCTATGCACTGCTTGGATTCCGGGAATCGATGTCTTCGGCATATGGAATAGATACATTTGTGATGAGCTTTTCAGTGCTCGGAGCGTTTTTCCTTGCCTTCAATGTTTTGTTGTGGCTTGTGCTTAGCTTAAGAAGCCGCAAAGCCTTCAAGTTGGCAGCAGAAAGTTAATGAGCATCTCTTTTGAATGGCCATGTAAATGGGTGTTCAAAAGAGATTTTTTTGTGGAAAATTACTGACTTTGAAATATATGATTTGGTTAAAAAGATAGAATATTCACTTATATCGTATATGGATTGGGTTTATTTGGTATATTAAAAGAAAGGGAGTAGAAAAACATAGTGGATAGGAGAGGGAAAGAATGAAGAAGCTTATTTTGCCAGTAAGCTTGTTGCTTATTTTAAGCGGGTGCGTGAATAGCGATCGATATGAGTTTTCAGGAAGCAGTGAAAATTGGGATGTATTTTATGTTGTGGAGATTTTGGATAGAGATAGGCAACAAGAAAAGGGAACTGTTAAATTCACCGGCGACGATGACGCTCCAGAAGTAATAGAGTATAGACTTCAAACAACTTCGGGAGATTCCGAAGGTACAGGCGTCATGTTAACTAATGGAGTCGGAAATATTGCTAATGGTTCTTGCGGAGGTTGTGCTGTTGTTCAAGAGGATGAAAAGGTTGAAGTGGAGATCACATGGGATGGGCAAACGGAAAAGTTAGTATTGATGAACGAAAATTAAGATTCAATCATTTTCAAAATGGGAGGCGAAGAAATGGAGTTGGTCTTTATTCGCCACGGACAAGGGCAGCATACAGCGAATTTGCCTGAAAGCCTAAATGTAGCAAATCCTTCATTGACAAAGATAGGGAAGAACCAGGCGAAGGATCTGAGGATATCCCATCCTTTAGCTAAAAAAGATGTTTTAATCGTTAGCCCGACTTTACGAACACTTCAAACGGCTGATCTATGGTCCGGGAATATAGAGTGCCTGAAAATAGTTCATCCTCTGGTAGCTCCGCGCATATTTCCGAGTCGTTCTGCCGCTGGTACATTGCCGTGTGATGAACTACTCAGTTTCGGGAGATTTGCAGAAGAATTTCCGCATTTTCATCCAGCGCCAAACCTTCCTTCTTCATTGTGGGAAACAGGCATCAATGTCTTGCCTGAAGGCGAATTCAGTCGGTTAGCAGAAGCGTTTATTGATTTTTGTCAAAGCCTGAAAAAAGATAAAGCTTATATCGTCACGCATGATGGAACCATCACTTCGTATCGGCAAGAACTTTCAGGGCTGGTGCTGACAAGAGCTGACTTTCTTGAAGAAACAGAATCGTATCGCCTGATTGTATAGTGGGTGATGGACTTAGTTTACAAGCTCTATGAATCTTAAAGGGATAAATATGAATCTACCTATTATCAAACCAGCTACAGAACATGCAGAAGGCATTTTTGCAAGATATTTTATGGATTGGAAGAAAACTGTTGAAGAAAGAACCACAAAAGTCCGATTAGCTTGAGAGGCAAGTTAATCGGACTTCGATAAATCAGTGGAGAAAAGTCAAGTTTTCTGCAGACCTTACAGTAAACTTCCTATTTTTATTCTTTGGCTTTCTCTGGATTGTCACTTCTGACCACTAAAACATCACAAGGACTGCTTCTTACAATGTGCTGAGATACACTCCCCATTAAATAATGATCAACTGCATTTAAGCCCTGAGCTCCACATACAATAAGATCGGCTTCCACTCGCTTTGAAAAATCACGGGAAATGACTTTATTGGGAGAGCCAGGTGCAACATATACATTTACTTCAGGGATTCCGGCTGCTAAAGCTTGCTCTTTGTATTTATCGAGCATTGTTTTGCCGAACTCAAACACTTCTTCATCCATGTCCGGCACATGTTTTGTCATGACCGTAAATGAACGGGTATCCACTACATAAAGTAAGTTTAATACTGCATTATTTTGCTTAGTGATTTCTACCGATTTTTTAAATGCCCAATCTGCTTCATGTGAACCGTCAATTGCTGTTAAAATTCGTTTGTATGCCAATGTCATGCTAAAACCTCCCATGATTTTTCTGTTCTAACAATTCATTCATAGATGTAACGATTGTTTTGTTCTATTATAATCTAAATATTCAGATAATTATATAGCGAAGATATGTTAACTTCATATAGAGAATCTTAAGGAGGGAACTCATTTAATGAAAAGATTCATGATCTTGTTTCTTTCTACGATACTTCTCTGTAGTTGCAATCCATTTGATTCGAGTGATTATCAGGGCTATATAGAAGAAGTCAAGAAATCGAGCATAATTATCTCTCCTCCAGCTACTGACCCTGAAGCTGATTATCCTATCTATGAAGTATTTAGTACAGAAGAAACGATTGTAGAAGGAAAAAAAGAATCATTTGATGAACTTGAGCGCTTGGACAAAGTGGAGGTTTGGGTTGATAAGAAGAGTGAAGAAAAGGAGCTGGCAGAAACGATCGTTGTAGAAGATTAACCTAAAATTTGCCTGTGTCGCGCTGAGTGAATAGATATCCTGAAGAAGAGGAAGTGGCGGAAATGAAACGATTGCTTGGTATACTCGTTATTCTCCTGATAGCGTTATCGGCCTGTGGGGATTATGAAGGTGAAGTTACGGAAAAGAAAGATGTCAGCTTTATTATAGAAGTGCCTACGGATGATCCGGAAGAAGAACCGGTTGTTCATGAAATGCACCTGAATGACGGTACGGTCTTCAAGGGGGCGATCAGTTCTTATGAGGAATTGGAAGTAGGGCATCAAGTCCGTGTCATTCCCTTTGATGTTCCGGATAATTTCTCTGGAATCCTTCCTTCGGAAGTGATTGTGGAGTGACTGATGATTGAGCTGATAGTTTATAAGCATTGAGACGAAAACTGGGTTCAATCGGAAAAGGAGGAATTCCGGATGTTCGCTTTGAAAAGTAAAACCATTCTATGGCTGTCAGTTTTAATTTCTTTCATGGCTGGCTTAGCTTCTTGGGGAGGATTGTTCTCTGAAGGACTCTACCGGGATAATGCACTCGTTGTTTCTGCCTGGCGAGGCAATGATATCGTGACTTTGTTTATCGCAGTGCCACTGTTATTGATTTCGTCGTTGTTTGCATCACGTACTTCTAACAGAGGCAGGCTGTTTTGGATGGGTTCCCTGTGGTATATGATCTACAATTATATGTTCTATCTTTTTGGAGCGGCCTTTAATAATTTCTTTCTGTTGTATGCAGCCTTATTCGTGGTTTCTGTCTATACTTTTGTACTTGCGTTGATCCAAACGGATGCACAGGCATTCAGCCGGAGCTTCAGTGAGCAACTTCCCTATAAATCCGTCAGTATATTCATGTTGTGCTTTGCCATACTTTTAGGGAGCATGTGGATTATCTTGTCGTTCAATTTTGTCTTTACTGGGCATATCCACCAAAGTATTTTGCAAACCGGCCATCCAACTGCTGTTGTGTTTGCGGTGGATTTGACCTTATTGGTACCGTCTTTAATCATCAGCGGGATACTCTTGTGGCAAAAAAAATCCTGGGGACCGATAGTGAGTTCGGTTGTATTAGTAAAGGCCACTGCCTACGGATTGGCCTTAATCAATATGACAGTACTCAGTTATCGCAATACAGGGGTGGTGGATCCATTTATTCTTTTGTGGATTATACTCACTGCTGGTTGTGCAGTATCGCTGATCTTGCTGCTGCGAAATATCGGAAATCATTCTACTTCGTTGAAGAAGTAAGTAAGGTGGACGAAGAGGAGGTATGAAAATGGAAGATCATCCGAAAAAAGAAACGAATACACCGAAAGAAATAACCATTCTTACTGTTCTAAATAGCTACGGTGTTTTTCTATTTCTAGGGCTCTTGGCCGCTATTTTCGTTCACGGGATTGAGTACAAAACTGAATTTCTTTTATTCATTTTAGTCAGTGGCATCTTTTACTTCCTATTATTAAATTTATATTTTAGAGGGGACTTATGGAGAAGAGTGGTCTATGGTGCAATGTGCGTAATCGCATCGTTCAGCCTGTTCATGGTGTTTTACCTTCAAGTTCAGCAGTAGGGATTGTTTCTCCTGAAACGACCATAAACGCACGGAAAAAAGTCTGGAAGAAACCCAGTATACGGGTTTCTTCCAGACTTTTTAAAATTCGGCTGACATTTGCTTATCTTTGGATGTTAAAGTGCTGGCGGCTTTTTCCGTCAACTATAAATCTTGTACTGATCCTGATCTGAAGTTTTTGCTTCGTATAAGGCCATATCCGCGTACTTGACCAATTGCTTTTCATTGACTGCATCATCAGGATAGAGGGAGATGCCAATCCCTGCGCCAATTCTAATGTTAAAACCATTGAAGTTTAAGGGAACCTCAAATGATTTCAATATGCGTATGGCTGTATTTTCTGCCATTTCCACTGAATCGATTTCGGGTAAAATTATTCCCATCTCATCTCCGCCCAGCCGTGCAACTGTATCACTGGAGCGGATACTCGCCTGAAGCCGAACGGCCATTTCCTTAATGACAGCATCTCCTGCATCGTGGCCGAACTGATCATTAATCTGTTTGAATTTACGTCCATCCAGCATCAAAACCCCTACTTTTTTGCCGGTGCGTTTCGCTTGATGAATCGCTTTTTTCAACTTGTCATCAAAAGTCCGCCGATTGGGGATTCCGGAAAGATGGTCATAAAAAGCCATTTTCGCCACTTTATCCTGAAGTCTTCTTCTCTCAGTGATATCTCTGGAAATGGTGAAAAATTGTTTCAACTCACCGTTGGATAAGACCGGGGTAGGGGAGACTTCCATCCAAATATAATGGCCTTCCCGATGCAAGTAACGTACTTCAATCGTTGTCGGTTCTCCTCCATCAATCAGAGAAGCTACACTTTCTATTAAGTCGAAAGCATCTTCAGGATGGATGTGGGTGGTAAAAGGGCTTCCGATATAAGTTTGATCCGGATATCCAAGGATTTTTTCGCTTGCAGGAGATACGTATTCAATCTGGCCTGAAAGGTCGATCAAGGTGATGATATCAAAGGTGCTTTCTGTAATCAGTTTATATTTCTCCTGGCTTTTCTGCAGTTCCTGTTCTGCTTTTTTCAGCTCGGTTACGTTTTTGTAGACAATCGTTGCGCCGACCACTTTTTTATCTGCGTCGTGAACCGGCGAATAGGAGGAAATGATATTCAGCGGTTTACCAGATTTGTTTATCCGCAAGGTATCATGAAATTTGACGGTTTCTCCGGCTAAAATCCTTTCCACGATATTGTCTTGATCAGACGTCATATGCGGTGGAATAATTGTGCCTTCTCCCCTGATCATTTCCTCTTCCGTAAATTCAAACGTTTCTTCGAAGGCGGGATTTACTTTCAGGATATCTCCTTTTGTATCAATGTAAAAAATCGGATCTGTAGAACTTTTCCAAAAGACTTCAAGTTCTTCTTTCGCTTCCAATAAGGCTTTTTGGGCACGTTTTTTTTCGGTGATATCGGTCACGATGCCATGGATTCCAAGCAATTCCCCGTCTACTATGATTGGGATATTCAGAACCTGCAAATCAATTAGATCACCATCTTTTTTATGGAAGCCCATTTCATAGCGCTCCGGCCTTTTAGTATGGATCGATTCGAAAAAGTGGTGGCGAACTTTATCTGTTTCTTCAGGCATGACGACAGCTATAAATGCATTTGCCTGAAGTTCTTTCAAGGAGTAACCCGTAATGGTTTCTGTTCCGGCATTGATGCTATTCAGATTGCCGGTGCGGTCGAATGTGAAAATTCCATGTGGATGATTATCGAACAAGGACTTATATCGTTGTTCATTTTCACGCAAAAGACGTTCCGTATTTTTCTGCACAGTAATTTCTTTTGCGATGGCATAGATTCCGAGGACTATGTCTTCGTCGATGATGGGAACCGTATTTACTTGGAAAGTGGCCATCTGCTTGTTTTTAGTATAGATAGTCGTCTCAAATTCCACAGAACGCCCTTTTAGCGCCTCTTCAAAATGCGCTATGGTATCCTTCAAATCGGTTTCAATAATTAAGGAAACTATCGATTGGCCAAGCAATTCTTCTTCAGTGAATCCCGTTACTTCAGTGACCATTTTATTGATGCTGATGAAATTTTTTTGCTGGTCAAATTCAAACACAGCATTCCCATTGTTTTCTACCAAGGAATTTAATCTTTTCCGTTCGATTTCGATTGCTCTTTTTGTCTTTTGGAGGTCCTTGTTTTTATATTCTCTTTCGGTGACGTCTCTTACGACAGCTAATATGTATTGAGATTGGCCATTTTCTGCTTCAATCGGATTAAGCATGGTTTCTCCGATGAATTCGCCAAACCCGGTTTCTATTTTCTCGATAAACTCGATGGGTTTTTGAGCAGCTTTTGCTTTTTTATAATGTTGGATTAACCGGTCGCTTAATTCCTTAGGGAATATCTCTTCGATCAGGCATCCGATAATATTTTGGGAAGGCATGATGGATAAGGCTGATGGATTTACGTAAATATATCGATAAGAGTCGTGAGCTTCCTCCATCAAGAAAATGGGGTCTTTAATTAAATCAAAAAGAGGGGTGGACGTTAAAATATCTTCTCCGCCTTTTTTTGTGATATCCTTCATCATCATCAATCTCCTTTCGGTAATCAGAATTTTTATTTTTAAGAATCCTGCGTTTATCGGCAAGTGTGGTAGGCATGAAATTCATTTTCGTTGCAAAGGAAGTCTACTATTTTTTCAGCAGATTTCATATAGGCCAGTCCTGCAACTAAGAGCATGTTGAATAACGGTAGGCAGGTAGACAAATCCCAATTGTTTTCTTGATTGATATGCTTTGTTTTTGAATTGATCTGAAATGAAATTTGAAAAAATTTTTATATATCGTTAAAAAGACAGTAATTCCCATGTCTTACTAGTTTATAGGATTGAGTCAGAGCAAGATAGGGGTTTTTGATAAAAATTAGAAAATATTAGGAATATTATAAATGCAATACTCTATCACTAGTTTTATTAAAAATGATTGATAGAAAAAAACCAAGCATCATCTTTTGGGGCTGTGCAGTAAGGAAGAGAGCGATAGTTTTAAAATACAAAAAAGAGATGAGCTTAACCACTCATCTCACTTTTCGTATTTTGTTTTTCGCGGGCACTATGTTTGGTTCCCCATTCATGCATCGCACCTAAAATGTCTTCCAAGGTACGTCCGTATTCCGTGATGGAATATTCGACTTTCGGTGGAACTTGGGGGTAGACGACTCGATTTACAATATCCTCATCTTCAAGTTCCCGTAAATGCTTCGTAAGCATTTTCTGTGTAATTGCAGGAATACTGCGTTTCAATTCGCTGAATCTCATGGTGTCGTTTTGCATCAAATATAATAGAATGATGGGTTTCCATTTTCCCACAATGATATCTAAAGCATCATCCACTCGACACAGTTCGGGTTGTACATCGGCATCCATAACTCTTCTCCTCCAGTGGTATCTTTTTGTACACTATAGCATTTTCAAGGATGTCCTTACTATATATCCATTTGATAGCGGCCATCTGTTAAACTTGTGCTTTTACTTCTTCAGGGTCCGGGATACGGACCACTAAGACATCACAGGGGCTCCGGCGGACAATATGTTGGGACACACTTCCCAACATAAAACGTTCCATGGCATCCATTCCAGAGGCGCCGCATACGATCAAGTCCGCTTCAACTTTGTTGGCGAAGTCCCGTGCAATGACCTTTTTGGGGGAACCAGGAGTGACGATGGCATTTACATTTTCCACGCCTGCGGCCAGTGCTTCCGTCTTGTATCTCTCGAGAAGATCCTTGCCGAACTTAAAGGATTCTTGGTCATCATCGGGTCCGTGCACTTTAACGGCGGTATAGGTGCGGGGATCCACGACATAAATCAAGTTCAACACGGCATTGTTTCGTTTGGCAATGCCAATCGACTTATTGAAGGCCAATCCCGCCTCTTCTGAACCGTCGATTGCTACAAGGAGATGCTGATATGTTAAGTCCATAGTATTTCCTCCTGTCAGGTTAGGTGATAGAAAGTACTTCGCTGCGTGATGGGCAAACTCCTGCCTTCAGGTGGGGGAGATTAATTCTGAGACATTTGGATGAAAAGAGGAAGTCATGGATAAAATGGCCAATGAATTTCTCGAAGATACTACTTTGGAAATCATTGATATTAAGTTCCCTACACCTGTTTTCTATTTCTGTGCGATGGTGATGTATAAGACAACTGATTATTCGAAAAACCCTATAGAATATTAGAAATCCAAGTATTTAGATCAGTGGGGAGGACGACGTATCTCTATTGATGGGAATCTCTCATTATTTATCTGCTTGTTTTTTCCCCTCTAAATCTCCCCTTGTTCTATCTGTGTCCTCACTAGTAAATCACTTATGTAAATTGCTGCACATCGTATAATTACACTAAAGGACGGAAAACCCTATTATGGCATGGATATCCTATTCCTTTCTTTCCGGTAGCTCGAGGAAACCGGGTAGCCATGTGAACCCTACCGATTGATGGGATGGAAAGGGTGTCCTAAAAACAAAAAAAAACAGCACTTCATTGCCGGATATTCCGAACAACGGGTTGCTGTTTTTGAAGTGCTTAATACTCTTTGACGTCGGGTATAGCTGTTGGTGTATAAGTGGTGTTGCTGGCTTTGGAAGATTTTCGGTTTTTAACAAGATCGACAAAGCCAATTGCCGTGTTGCTGTATTGATTAACCTCAGCAATGTTCCGCTTGTCACGATCCACTCGTGTTGAAATGTCGTTAGTGATCGACCGGACTGTTGCATTCAGATCGACAACCGAATTCATGGTGCCTTTCGCAGCATCAACGAACATGCTGACTTTTTCAGATTTCATTTGGACATCTTCTTTTAATTCATTTGCGGTATGCGAAAGGGCAGTCGCTTCTAAATTGAGCTTGTCAACACGCTCTTTCAGGTTGTTTGCTGAGCCTTTGATCTCTTTCACCGGTTCTTTGATTCCTGATATCAGCATAACCACTCCGACGATTGCGATAATCAGGCCCAGAACGAAAATTCCGAGCGCTATGTACAGCCATAATGTTGGATCCATGATGATTTCCTCCTCTAAATTTATTGATGTCTTGGATATGCTATACCCGTTATGTACTCTCGCTTAACCCTTCAGAGGATGGTATTTGCCTATAGTCAAAAGGTTTTGGGAGAATGGCTTTTTTCATTCTGCAAAAAATAGACTCTATCATTTCAAGTTAAGCTTTCGCCGATTTTGCAAGTTGCTTTTTCAAGTGCTCTTTAATGGCTGCAACATCCTCAGAAACCGAGGCAGCGCGCTGTTCATCTTTTTCGATTTTTTCAAGTGAGCCGGCCAATACTTTTTGTGCGCTTTCCTGCGGGATAACAATAACGCCATCGCCGTCTCCGACAATGATGTCACCGGAATGTACTGAAACGCCTCCACAGGAAATTGCCGTATTTATTTCGCCTTGGCCAGCCTTATTGCCGGCGGCCATCGTTGTGCCTTTGCAGAAAATCGGAAAATCCAAAGCCTTGCATGCTTCCAGGTCCCGAATGGCACCATCGACCACAAAGCCAGCGATTCCTAGGGTTTTGGCCATGCCGATCACGAAATCGCCTGCGACAGCGCGCGACAGGTCTCCTTTTGCATCAATGACAATAATGTCTCCAGGCTCGGCTGCATCGAGCGCCTTCATAACACTGTAATTGTCTCCGATGGGCATTTTCACAGTAAGTGCTTTCCCGCTGATTTTATAGGTATCCTTCAATGGCTTGATGGACGAATCCAGATTATTCAACCCTTCCATTGCATCGGAAATAGCGGTAGTGGGAATAGATTTGTATTGTTCGATAAGTGATTGATTTACCATTTTACTAAACACTCCTTCGTTTAATGGGATTCTTCAAAAATTCGGGTGCCTCTTTTTAATTAGGTAAAAGCATATCGCTAAAAGAAAGATAAGTAAAATCGAATCTGTAATGGATATCGATAAGTTGTTGTGATGTTCTGACTTGTTTACTGTTTTCCTCGATCATTTTCTCCTGATCGATTTCTATCTAACTTGCTGCATAAATGGAGAGATCCATTTAATAAGAGTTTCTCATTGGTCCCTAGTTGGTATAGTAACTACTAATACGAATCCCGGAGGCGAGAGAAATGAAGGTTGATATTATCAGACATACCGAATGGGCAGATACCAAGTTTACGCTGCATTTGATTTCACAGATCCTGGGAAAAATAAAACTGGAAACTGCCCAGCAGGAACCACAATGGGCGCACGTCGGACTGAATGTTACACCTGATGGCTTCTCAACCGGTTTGCTGTTCCATAAGAAAGCTGTTTTTCAACTCGATCTGGACATCAGGAACAGCCAAATCCTATTCAATGTGGATGGCAACGTTCAATCTTTGGAATTGAAATCCTCCAAATCCATAAAGGATTATTTTGAAGAAATAATGGAAGCTCTGAATTCTGGTGGCATTAATGTCATGATCAATCCAAAACCGCAGGAAATGGCCTATAAAAAGAACCTGAATGAAGATAATAGCCCTCTGACATTTAATCACAAGGATGGGATGAGGGGATTGCAGCTATTCCATTTTGCGTTGCGAGAACAAATGAGATTTGCAGGTCCGCTCAGATGCCGGAAAATGAAACCGCAATTGTTTTGGGGCACCTTTGATGTGTCTTTATTGATTATCAAAGACAAAATGGAACCATTTCCGGAAGACAAAATTATCGAAAAGGCGGCTTTTGATGAGCAGATGATTGAATATGGATTTTGGTTGGGAGACGACAAAGTCGATGTCCCGACATTTTTTGTATTGCCCTATCCATTCATCTATAAAGATTTAACTTATCCCAACCTGAAACCCAAATCGGCGTATTACGATAAAAAACTGAGCGAATACTTCCTTGACTTGGAAAGTGCAGTCAGGTCTGAGGATCCAAGTCAAGCTATACAAGATTTCTTCCATTCCAGTTTCGATATTTTATCCAACGAACTCCAGTGGGAAGGCATTGACCATTATTTTATTCCGTTGAAGATGAATAAGCAAAATGGTGCCGATAAATCCAATGGCACTGACAGAAACCAACAAAGATAAGGCCTTTGCTTTAAGTAATTGCTATTCACGTGAAGAAGGATAAAGCTTCATTTCTTAAGGGAAGTATGACGAAATGGCCTTGTTTAGAAAACAGGGCTATTTTACTGCCGGCAAATTTGATGGTTGAAAATTCACTCTTTTTATGTACATGACTTAACATACTTGATATACTAAATTATGGAATAAAAGAAAGGAAGTTGAAAATGAAAACTATTTGGTTGGCTTTGCTTGGGGCCGCAACTGTCCATCTTCTTTATTTTGCAGCTGTATTTTCCGTGGGCTATGTAAAAACCATCACCTACAGACCCAATATTCCAAAAGCCTGGGAAAATGCAGAAAATCTGCAAAGTACTGCAGCTTTCGGGTACGCTGTTTCCCCTATCATCTATTTTGGTACATTTTCAGCTGCAACGGTCGCTTGTATGTTGCTGTTGTGTGGGTATAAAAAACTTGCTTCAACGCCTGTCAGAACTGAATAGATATAGACAGAAAGTCTGATATAGCTATTTTTTCTTGTTCTATTGCTGAATATTTAAAAGATTGAATACAAGATGAACTGGATTAATGGCGATGTTGATGTTACGCTTACTTTAGATTTTAGCATTTTCAAAATAACTGAATATAAAACACTGGGGGAGTCTTTTGAGACTGAGATGGAGAAATCCGGACCCTTTGAACCTGATCTAGTTGAAACTAGCGTAGGGAAGTGGTTGATGTATGTCCAATCTTTTCTGTAGATATACCCAAAACCACTCCATCGCTGGAGTGGTTTTTTTATGTTGTTATTAAACTCATTTGTTTTAACTTTCCGAAAGTCGATAAAAGGAGGCAATATATGAGAGATGGCGAGTTGCATATAATCTCAACTGATAAGCACCCCCCACAACAACTGGCAGAAATCATCAGCCGGATTCATCGTGAAGTTGATTTTATCCATCTACGTGAAAAGAGCAAAACAGCAAGAGAAGTAGTGGAATTAGTGAAGTTGTTGGTGGATAAAAATGTACCTTTATCAAAAATAATCATAAACGACCGAGTGGATATTGCCGTTGCCTCCAATGTAAAAGGTGTTCAATTGGCTTATCACTCGTTACCGGTAGATTGTGTGAAAAGAAGTTTTACACATTTAACGATTGGGTGTTCGGTGCATGCGATTGAAGAAGCTCAACTTGCCGAAAAGAAAGGGGCTGATTATGTAGTATGTGGCCATATTTATTCGACTTCATCAAAAACTGGACTGATACCGAAAGGCTTAGAACTACTGAAAAATGTTTCTGAATCAGTTTCTATTCCAGTCATTGCTATTGGTGGCATAACGCCCGGAAATACTGGGGATGTTATCAACTCTGGAGCGAGAGGGATCGCTGTAATGTCAGGAATTTTCGAAGCGAAAGATCCTTTGCTGGCTGCAAGATCCTATCGTTCCTGTTTAGCGAAATAAAGTTTTTATCTGGTGCTATGAGGAGAGGATTTCTATGAACAGAACATTTGAAGCAATTGTAGTTGGGGGTGGAGTCATCGGCGGTTCAATAGCCTATAGTTTGGCGAAAAGAGGAATGGAGGTGTTGCTATTGGAAAAAGGACGCCTTGCTGGTCAAGCATCTGGTGCTGCAGCTGGGATGCTTGGTGCGCAAGCGGAATTGGAAGGAGAAGGACCGCTTTTTCTATTAGCGAAGACCAGCAGGGCGATGTTTAACGGCTTGGCCGATGAGCTGAAGATTGCGAGTGGAATTGATATTGAACTTGTCAATAAAGGGATGTTGAAGCTTGCCTTAACCGATAAAGAACAGCAGGAGCACCGTCGAATCCTGGAAGTCCACAGACAGAATAACGAACGGGCCGAATTGCTTACGGGTGATGAAGCTAGAAGAAGGGAACCGGCAATATCTAGCGAGGTGATGGGAGCCATGTATCTAGAACGAGATGGCCAAGTTGCCGCTCCTCAACTGGCATTAGGGTTTTTAAAGTCAGCTGAGGCTTTTGGTTCTGTCATTAAAGAAGATGTAGAAGTTCAGTCCTTTCACTCTTCTAAGGGCATAATGACAGGAGTCGCTACATCTGAAGGGGACTTCATGAGCGCAAATATCGTGGTGGCAGGGGGGGCATGGAGCGAAGTCTTGTTAAGTAAAATGGGTTTACCGACTATCACCCATCCTGTAAAGGGGGAATGTTTTTCTGTGCGGACAGAAACGCCGTTATTATCCAGCACGATCTTCACTTCCGGCTGCTATCTGGTGCCGAAGAAAGACGGGAGAATCATTGTAGGCGCAACCGTTATACCGAATACATTTAATCCGCAGACCACTGTAAAAGGCATTTCGTTATTGAAGGAAAATGCAAAGAAGCTGGTGCCTTCTATAGAAGAAGCAGAATGGGAAGGGGCTTGGGCTGGAATACGTCCACAAACTGCGGACGGTTTGCCTTTTATGAGTGAACATCCTGACTACAGCGGCTTATTTATCGCGACAGGCCATTACAGAAATGGGATCTTGCTGTCGCCGATTACGGGAGAAGTGATGGCTGATTTGATTGAAGGAAAAACACCATCACTTGATCTCTCTTCTTTTCGTATCGAACGATTGATCAGAAGAAAAAATTGATAAGGAAGTGTTGAAAATGAAGTTGGTGGTTAACGGAGAACGGGTGGTCGTACCAAATACGGTGGAGACGGTAACTGAGCTGCTGCGACATTTTGAATTGAATCAGAAAGTGATCATTGTTGAATTGAACGCTGAAATAGTTGGGAAAGAGAAGCATGCTGAAACTCTGATTTCTTTCGGGGATAAAATTGAATTGGTGCATTTTGTAGGAGGAGGATGACTATGTTAAAAATAGGTGGTTACGAATTTTCATCAAGATTATTATTAGGCACAGGAAAGTATCCTGATTTTGATATACAAAGGAAAGCCGTGGATGTGTCAGGTACAGAAATATTGACGTTTTCAGTTCGGCGGATGAATATTTTTGAAGCAGGACAACCTAACTTCCTTGAAAATCTGGATATTACAAAATACACCTTGCTTCCAAATACAGCTGGAGCGAAGACAGCGGAAGAAGCGGTTCGGATCGCGAAACTAGCTAAGGCATCGGGCCTTTGTGACATGGTTAAAGTTGAAGTAATCGGGTGTCTAAAAACCTTGCTGCCGGATCCAGTTGAAACATTAAAAGCATCGGAAGAGCTAGTGAAAGAAGGATTTACCGTATTGCCATATACGTCGGATGATGTACTTCTGGCAAGGCGCCTTGAAGAATTAGGCTGCCACGCGATCATGCCCGGAGCATCTCCCATCGGTTCCGGCCAAGGAATCATCAATCCATTGAATCTTTCTTTCATAATTGAACAATGCCAGGTTCCAGTTATTGTGGATGCAGGAATAGGAACACCTTCAGATGCTGCCATTGCAATGGAATTGGGAGCGGCTGGGGTCTTGTTGAATACTGCGGTTTCCGGTGCAAAAGATCCAGTAAAAATGGCCGAAGCGATGAAATTTTCGATCGAAGCAGGAAGATTGGGATTTGAAGCTGGACGAATTCCCCAAAAACGATATGCCACTGCCAGCAGTCCAGTTGAAGGAATGAGTTTTAATTGAATGGACGATATTCACGACAGGAGCTTTTTGCACCGATCGGCAGAGAAGGGCAACGGAAACTGAGGAACAAGCATGTTTTAGTGGTGGGAGCCGGAGCTCTGGGAACAGGCAGTGCAGAAATGCTGGTACGGGCAGGTATCGGCAAACTGACTATAGTGGACCGTGATTATGTAGAGTGGAGCAACCTTCAGCGTCAGCAACTCTACACCGAGGCGGATGCGAAGCAGCGGATTCCAAAGGCCGTTGCAGCTAAAGAACACTTGTCACGCATCAACTCTGAAGTGGAAGTCCGGTCATTTGTTATAGATGTCTCTGTCGAAGAGATGGAACAGCTGGTAGAGGGAATTGATTTGATTATTGATGCAAGCGATAATTTTGATATACGGATGATCATGAACGATATTTCTCAGAAGCATCGAACCCCATGGATCTACAGTGCCTGTGTAGGAAGTTACGGAATCAATTATGCCATTCTTCCGGGAAAAACACCCTGTCTGAGTTGTCTTCTGGAGGATGTGCCAATGGGTGGCATAACCTGTGATACCGTAGGAATCATCAATCCTGCTGTGCAAATGGTTTTGTCTTTACAAATTACAGAAGCATTAAAGATTTTGGTTGAAGATTCGTTTCAGTTAAGCAACAAACTCGTATCGTTCGATCTTTGGAAAAATCAATATTCATCCATTACCGTCGATAAAGTGAAAAAAGAGGATTGTTCATCCTGCGGTTTAAATCGATCCTATCCATATCTTTCTTTTGAAAAGCAGACAAAAACCGCTATTTTATGTGGTAGGGACACAGTGCAAATCCGACCATCCCAACAGATGGACAGGAATTTGGAAAATTTGGAGGGGATTTTAACAGAACTGGGGATGAATGTGTCCCGCAATCCCTATTTACTGTCTTTTTCGACAGCACAGCACCGGCTTGTCGTTTTTAAAGATGGCCGTGTCCTGGTACATGGAACGAAGAACGTTGTGGAAGCTAAAGCTTTGTACTATCGCTATTTAGGATAAATAGAATTCCGGTATGATGTTGAATCCCTTTCTCCTAACATCGGGTTAGACAAAATCGCTGAATCAATACTGCTACGAATGACAAGCTGCCCGAGAGGAGCTTGTTATTCATAGAGGTCCTTATAGCGCTTCATGAATTTCAGGTCAATATGCTTTTTGAGTTTCCAGGGGATTCCACCATGCAGCGCTTGTTTTCCATAAGAAAGGAAAGCCTCGCCATCGCCAGTAGACAAGATGGAAACGAATCGCTTTTGTGGAGTGAACGGCAACAGCCTTTCTTCAGAAAGGCTGTTTTTCAGGTTCTTCCAAAGGATTGGACCTTGACGCACCGCATAGACGCCATTTTTGGCAAGTGACGGATAACGGTCGATCGTGATGCAATCTCCGGCCCCGAATATGTCTGGATGCTTGACGCTTTGCAGCGTATCGTTGACCAGCAGAAAACCGCTGCCATCCGTCGGCAATCCGGAAAAGCGGAACAAGTCCGAACTTTTGGGTCCTGTCAGCCAAAGCACACCTGAGTGCGGATACGAACGTCCTGCACTTGTGATGACACTGAAATCATCAACGTCTTGAACCAAGACATCTGTAAAAAAAGGCAAAGATTTCTGCTTAGCAATGAATTCAATTTTCTTTGAGGCTGTCAGCCCTTGACCGGAAAGGAGCGAAGTCGAACTGAACAGCGCCACGTTGGCAGGCAAGTTTTGCTGTTTTCTCCATGACAGAATGGAAAACGCCAATTCCACTCCCGAAGCGCCTCCGCCGACAATCACGGGGTAAGCAGAATCCCGCAGCTGTGCCAACTGCTCTGGAAAGCGGTAATTGGGTTTGATGGAAGAGACATGTTTTTGTATTGTCTCTGGAATAGCGGTTTGTGAGCCGATATCAAATGATACGGCATCATAGTGATAAACGTTGCCATCTATGCCCTTCAATTCTTTTTTTTCCGGATCGATGGTGTGGATCAGATCCTCGACAAATAGTGCCCCGATCTTGTCACAAAGACGTTTCAAATTGATCCGGATATCTTCGAGCGTGTAAACGCCTTCCGTATATCCGGAAAACATCCCTGAATAATACTGATAGGAAGATGGAGAAATCAGCACCACTTGCCAGTCTTCCGGCAATTTATGTTTTGTTTGTTCAAGACAATGCAGATGCGCATGTCCGCCTCCGACCAGTACAAGTGCCTTCATCCCACTCCGCTCCCGTCTACTTCAGAATCCTTTTGGCTTCAGACAAACGCTGTAAAATCGTCACAACCTGTACAGCGAAAAAAATCAGCGTGAATGCTGTTAAGTATGTTGAAAAAATAATCATTAGGGTAAAGAGTATAAAGCCTTCTGTTCTTTCAGCAAGTCCTGCCTGGTAGTAGAACGATTTCATGCCTGGCTTATCAGATAACGCACCCACCGTCAGGAATACAGTCATTGCGACGATGATGGAGACGCTCAACAGCAGCAATGCCCACATCGAATCAGGGAATCGGAAAGCTAACCCTATAATGACACTGATCTCCACCAGGCGATCAAAACTGATGTCCAGCAATGTTCCCCAGGAGGATGGTTTGGTTTTCCGCGCCATGGTGCCATCGACGACATCGAGATATCCGGAGAACCAAAGAACGAAGACGGCCCATAAAGGCTGGTCCAGGTAGATGAAAACACCTGAAGACATCCCGACGGCAAAGGCGATTTTCGTCACGCCATCAGCTGTAAAGCCTTTTTTCAGCAAGACATCAGCCGTCTTTTCAACGACTGGTTGAACATGTTTTCGTGCGTGTGTATCGAGCATCAAGTTCACCTTTTCATTTTCAAGATATTTTCAGTATATAATAGGAGCCCGATTGAAACCCGTAATCCCACTCGAAAGCGAAATACGGTTTTTTAAAAAAGATCTTACCTATCCGAGTCTGATTAAGAGTAAGTTTTTTAAGCTTTTTGATAAGATGATTGTAGTTCAGGAAAAGAAAGGAAATGGTAAAGATGGTAAAAAAATATGATATCGCAATAATCGGAGCTGGTGCAGCCGGACTGACAGCCGCATTTACAGGGGCAGGATTCTCAAAAAAAGTCGTGTTGATCGACAAGAATCTACCGGGCGGAGAGTGTACCTGGTCCGGATGTATTCCAAGTAAATCCCTGATCAACATCGCGGAAGAAGTCCATCACGCCAGAAAATATACACCTAATCTGCAAGTAGACACCTCAGTTGTATTAAAGGATATTCAAGACGTTATCCAGAAGGTCTACGAAGGCGAATCGCCGGAAGTGCTGAAACAATCAGGCATCGATTTCATCAATGGTTACGCAAAATTTGTAGGCCCGCATGCAGTGGAAGTCGACGGGGAACGCATTGAAGCAAAGAAAATCATCCTTTCGACAGGGTCATCACCGATGGTTCCGCCAATCGAAGGCATGGATAAGGTATCGTATTTGACCAACGAAACCATCTTTACCCGGAAATCTTTCCCGAAATCCATAACGATTCTTGGTGGAGGAGCGATCGGCGTTGAAATGAGCCAGGCTTTAAACCGCATTGGTGTGAAAGTGACATTGGTTGAGAAATTCGAACGGATTTTGCCGAAGGATGAAGAAGAATTGGTCTTGATGATCCAGCAGCGGCTGATCGACGAAGGTGTAACCATTCACACAGGCGCAACCGCAGTTAAAGCGGAGCAAAAAGGCGATCAAATCGATTTGAAAATCGAAAAAGGCGGCAAAGAACTGACCGTTTCTGCCGAAGGGTTATTGGTCGCGCTGGGACGGCAGGCAAACGTCACAGGCTATGACTTGGAAAAAGCAGGCGTAAAATATGATTCGAAGAGCATCCAGGTGGATGATCATATGGAGACTACCGCTAAAGGCATTTATGCAATCGGGGATGTCGTCGGACCTTACCAATTATCCCATATGGCCAATGCACAAGGCATTACCGCTACACAAAACGCTATTTTACCGATCAATAGAAAAATGGATTACGAGCATGTCACGTGGTGTACATACACGGATCCTGAACTTGGCCGATCGGGTTTATCCGAAGAGGAAGCACGTGAAAAATACGGGGATTCCATTCGCGTCTATGAACACGATTATGCGGATATTGACCGTGCCAATACGAAAAAAGACAGCATTGGCAAAGTGAAGATCATTCTGGATAAAAAAGGCTATATAATAGGCGCAAGCATTCTCGGAGACCGTGCCGGTGAAATCATCAGCCAAATCCAGACCATCAAATCGCTGCACATCAACATGGGCAAATTATCGGGTGTCATCCATCCCTATCCGACCTACAGTGAAGTGTTGGTGAAAATCGGCAAGAAAGTCTATGTCGACAATCTATTGAACCAGCCCGTCGTCAAAACATTCAATAAAGCAAAAGCAGGAGAATTGCCGGCGGACAAAGTCGCAATTTATGGAGCCGCCACTGCAGCTGGAATCGGTATCGCCAACATGGCCATCAAAAACAACGTCAAGCCGAAACTCGGTGTGGAAAACGGCCGTCTGAAGGAAATGCCGTCAACGCCGAATGCGGTTTCGTCGCAAGCTCAAACAAAAGACAAGCATGTGCCGGCATGGCCGTATAACGGTACCAAAAACGAAGCGAAAAAGAACTTGATCGGCATGCTGAAAGGGTATGAAGGTGTAACGATTGTGCAAAATGACGAAAATTACGTCTATGCAGTCGCCAAGTCCAAAACGATGCGATTCAAGGATGATATCGAGTTCTATTTTAATGATGCCGCTCAGCGAATCGAATTCCGTTCAGCTTCGCGTGTAGGCTATTCAGATGCAGGCGTCAACCGGAAGCGTTATGATGAAATGAGAAACCGTTACTTCAGCATCTCAGCACACACGCGCAACTTATGAACCGCAGCACAACTTTGAAGGTAGGGAAATGGCTGTTAGCTGTTTTTGCCGTCGGATTGGTCATTTGGCTTAGCCGCTCGGTTTTCGATGTCGACGCCAATGATCTTCGCAGCTGGATATTGTCCTTTGGCATATGGGCACCTGTCATGTACATCGTCATCTATACGATCAGGCCGTTGATCTTTTTTCCGGCCTCCGTCCTATCAATTGCCGGAGGCTTGGCTTTCGGTGCCTGGCTCGGAACGCTTTACACTATCATCGGTGCGACATTCGGTGCGATGCTGTCTTTTTATGTGGCGAAAACATTCGGGAAAAGCTTAATTCGCAAGGAATGGACCGGCAATGCCGGAAAAATCCAATCCCAAATGGAGCAGAACGGATTTTTCTACGTTTTGCTGTTCCGTTTCATACCGGTCATCAATTTCGATTTGATCAGCTATACGGCAGCTTTTGCGAAGGTCCGCTTCACTTCTTTTGCGCTTGCTACATTGATTGGCATCATACCAGGGACATTCGCCTATAACTTTTTGGGCAGCAGCTTTGTCACTGGAAATCCACAAATCATCCTTCGGGCAGTCGTGGTTTTCGTCGTCTTGACAGTGGTTCCGATCATCGTCCGAAATCGGTGGAGTAAAAAACAAAATCTCGATAAATAACAGGAAGTTCATTAAAGCATTTAGGAAGTGGAAAAATGAAAAAGTTTTCATTACTGGCACCAGGATTTCTAGTGCTTACATTGGCCGCGTGTTCTGAAGAAACCGGAGACGGTGCTGCGGCAGAAGCAGATAGCCTGCAGACAAGTGACTGGGAAGAAGTTTCTGGAGCGGCGACAGGACAGGAAGTCAATATGTATATGTGGGGAGGCAACGACAATATCAACCGTTACCTCGATGAATGGGTAGCTCCCCGTCTGAAAGAAGAGCATGACGTTGAGTTGAACCGTGTGCCGATGAACGACTCACAGGATATCATCAACCAATTGGTGGATGAAAAATCAGCCGGCAAGACCAAAGGCAGCATGGACATCATTTGGATCAACGGCGAGAATTTCAAAGCCGCCAAAGACAACGAGTTGCTGTGGGGGGATTTTAGCGGGCAATTGCCGAATTTCAATGACTATGTCGATGCGGAAGCACCGGAAATTGCAACCGATTTTGGAGAACCTGTGGATGGATTGGAAGCGCCTTGGGGCAAAGCTCAATTTGTTTTTGTCCACGATGAAAACAAGTCGGAAGATCCGCCAAAATCAATGGCCGAACTGGCTGAATGGGTGCAGGACAACCCAGGGCAGTTCACCTATCCCGCCTTGCCTGATTTTACCGGCAGTGCCTTTATCCGCCACGTGCTCTATGAAACAACTGGCGGCTACGAACAATACCAGCAACCGGCAGCTGATATTGAAGACCTTGAAGCACGGCTTGAACCGATGTGGCAATACTTGAACAGAATTGAACCGTATTTATGGCGTGAAGGAGAAACCTATCCGGAAAGCCTGGCCAAGCAGGATCAGTTGTTTGCGAGCGGTGAAATTGGCATGACCATGAGCTACGACCCCGCGCTTGCTGCCAGCGAAGTGCTGAAGGGTCGCTTCCCTGAATCCACCCGCACTTTCGTACTGGTAGGCGGGACACTCGCCAATACGCATTTCCTATCCATTCCATTCAACTCTTCCGCGAAAGCAGGAGCGATGGTGGCCATCAACAAAATGATGTCGCCGGAAGCCCAAACCGCTAAATTGTCTCCTGAAAACTGGGGTGATTTGTCGGCATTGGATTTGGAGAAACTATCGCCTGAGCAGCAACAAGCCATGAACGATGTGGATCTAGGCGCAGCTACATTGCCATTGGAAGAATTGGAACAACACCGTCTTCCGGAGCTGTCAGCCGATTACATCGAAATCATCGAAAAAGGATGGATGGAAAATGTGGCAAAAGACTAAACCCTATCTTTTGCTGCTGCCAGCCGTCGGCACCATCGTCCTCCTGTTTTTTGGAGGACTTTTTGATGGGCTTCTGAAAAGCCTGGGCTATTTTCCCGCTATCGGAGAAACGCGTTTTGAGCTTACGGCATACACGGATTTATTGCGCTCTAGCGAGTTCTGGGAATCACTCTTCCTTACTCTTCGAGTAGCGGCACTGTCTTCAGTGATTGCAGGAGTATTGGGGGCAGCCGTCGCAATATCCCTGTATTTGTTGAATGAATCGGCGAAATCCGGGACGACTCAAGTTTGGCACCGGTTGTTCCAGCTTCCTTTGACCATTCCGCACCTGGTCGGCGGCTATATCATCGTCCTGCTGTTTATGCAAAGCGGATTTTTGTCGAAGATTTTGGCGACTATAGGTTTCATCGATGAAATACCGGATTTTCCCGTGCTGGTCAATGATCCGTTCGGATGGGGCATTATTTTGACTTATGCCTGGAAAGAAGCCCCTTTTGTATCATTGATGATCTATCCGGTGCTGTCACGGATTCACCGGTCGTGGCGCGATGTATCGCGTGTATTCGGTGCCGGCAATTGGAGTTTCATCCGGGAAATCGTCCTGCCGGTGATGCTTCCGGCTTGGACGATTGCGACATTTATCGTTTTTGTCTTCACCTTTTCAGCTTTTGAAGTCCCGTTCCTGCTGGGTGTCACGTATCCGAGCATGCTGCCGGTCTACTCTTATCAGCTGTATACGAGCGGTACGTTGGCTGACCGGCCGGAAGCATTGGCGGTCAACATCCTACTCGCCATCCTTACAATTTTGCTTGGGCTGGTCGTCTATTACTTCAGCAAACGCTGGAATGTCTTGAAGGGGTGGGATTGATGACTAAGACCCGACCTTTCTTGAAATCCATATTATTCACCCTATTATTCATCCTTATCGGACTGCCGTTTATTCCTTTGATCCTGTCCAGTGTTTCCTTTGGCTGGCAATGGCCGAATATTCTTCCTGAGTCATTCAGTTTCCGTGCCTGGGAATATGTACTGCTTGGGAGTTCGGGCACTTGGCAGGCGGTGTCAGTCAGTCTGCTGATTGCTTTTATCGTCACAGCGGTGAATATCCTTCTCGCCGTACCGGCTGCCAATGCACTGGTGCGTTATCCACTGCGCGGCAAATGGCTGCTGGAAGCGATGCTTTTTGCACCGATCGTCATTCCGCCGTTTGTCGCTGTCATGGGCATCCATTTGACGTTTCTGCGGCTGGGTTTGACGGAAACCGTTTTCGGTGTAGTCCTGGCACATCTTTCACCGACTTTGCCTTATATGGTCCGTGCTGTCATGATCAGCTACAATACCTTATCAATCGACTGGGAAGACCAGGCACGGATGCTCGGGGCGGGCTCGCTTTCCCGTTTTAGGCATGTCGTGCTGCCGCATCTGTTGCCGGGCATCGCTGCTGGAGCCAGTTTAAGCATCCTGATTTCCTTGAGCCAGTACTTGATCACGTTCATCATCGGCTCCGGGCAGGTTGTAACTTTGCCGATTTTGCTGTTTCCATTCATCAGCGGTGGGGATCCGGCGATCGCTTCGGCCTATTCGCTGCTTTTCGCTGGAATAGCAATCTTGACCTTAATCGGAATGGATGCCGCCTTGAAAAAATATTACCAAAATAAGAAAGCCGGCGCAGAGAATGGCTAAAGGAGTGGAAATATGAGCAGTTTGCGCATCATCAACATCGAAAAGCAATACCAACAAACTCAGCGTAAAAGCGATCCGGCGTTTTCCCTGCAGCCGGTTGGGCTGACCATTAATGAGGGGGAATTTTTCTCATTATTGGGCCCTTCCGGCTGCGGTAAGACGACATTATTGAAGCTGGTGGCGGGATTATTGCAGGCAGACAATGGGGAAATTTGGGTGGGAGATGCCAATATAACAGCGGTTCCACCGGAAGACAGAAGGTTCGCCATGGTATTTCAGCAATCGCTGCTGTTTCCGCATATGACAGTGGAGGACAACGTGGCTTTCGGCTTGAAGATGCAGAAAGTCGGCAAAAAACAGCGTCTAGCTGATGCAAGAGAGATGCTCGAGCATGTGGGGCTCAAAGGATTCGGACTCCGTTTTCCTGATGAATTGAGCGGAGGGCAGCAACAGCGTGTAGCTTTAGCACGCGCGTTGGTCGCCAATCCACAAGTGCTGCTGATGGATGAACCCTTCAGTGCTTTGGATCCGAGTCTCCGGGAAGAAATGAGGGAGTTGCTCAGCCGGATCCAAAAACAGTTCCGTGTCACGGTGCTGTTTGTCACCCATGACCGGGAAGAAGCTTTTCAATTGTCGGACCGGATCGGTGTGATGAGTGAAGGCACGCTGCTGCAAGTAGGCAAAGCCAGGGATTTATATGAACGCCCTGAGAGCAGGAAAGTTGCTTCATTTTTAGGCTTAAAAAACAGCGTTGAAGGTATAGTGGCAGCAGGCCGATTTATATCTGCCGATCGAAGTTTTGATTTTCCGGTGGAAGAAACCATCGAGCGGGGACCATGCCATTTGATCCTACGACCAGAAGTGGTGCAGCTCAAAATCCTCAAGGAGGATCCGCTTGAAGACTCTATTCAGCTTAGCGGAGTTATTCAACAACTGAGATTCAATTATGGCTTTTATACCGGAACCATCCAAGTGGGAATCTATCTACTGGATTGTTCCTTTACCAGCCAACAGGCTGAAGGATTGGTGGTTGGTCAAGAGATTGACGTACTAGTGAATAAAAAAGACTTATGGTTTGTGGCATGAATAAAAAAGACTTGAGCCCACTAAAGCCACAAGTCTTTTTTATTTGGCTGCAGATGTAAACTGCTCAAGATGGTTATTCATCAATATCTAACCCATGGAAAAGATCTACTTTATAAACAGGATTATTCATAGTGTGATAGAGTGGTTTGATGAATAAAATGACTAGGTTATTCAGTTGGCTAAGCAAAATTATAAAAACCACTCAGCAGCAACTATTGCCAGACGGTGCACTATTGATTGTAAAGACGAGTGGCCTGCTGCTGCAGACGCCGGTTTCCGGCAGCTCCAGCTCTACCCGTTCGGCAGCTTCGTGATCGCCGGAAAGATGGGCAACAACCGACCGGGCTTGTTCAAATCCTGTCGCCATCAGGTATGTGGGCGCACGCCCGTAGCTTTTAGCGCCGATAATATAGAAGTCTTTTTCGGGCTGCCGCAGTTCCCGCTCGCCATGTGGGCGCACGGTCCCGCAGCTATGGATGTTCGGATCGATCAGCGGGGCAAGAGCTGGCACACTTTCAAGTGCCGGATCAAAGCTATAGCGAATTTCACGCAAAAGTTCAAAATCAGGACGGGAACCGGTATTGGCGATTACCCGGTCAAATGGGCCAAGCTCAAGTTGGCGGCCTTTTTGTTCAGCGCCCAGCATGACTTGCTGTTCATCCAGTTGGCTGACGGATTGTATGAATGTTGAAGTTTGGCTATCGATCATCCCTTGAACCAGCAACGATTTGACTTGTGTGCCAAGCGCACCGCGTTCCGGCAATTGGTCAGCGTCGCCGCCTCCTAATGCTTGTTCTGGAGAGTCTTTTCGGACGATCCAAGTGATGTGTGTCGCTGGAAAGTCTCTCTTCAGCTGGACCAGGTCCAACAAGGAATTCATCGCTGAATGGCCGCTCCCGACCACTGCTACACGCTTGTTTTCAAAGCATTTTTGGTCGGAGCCAAGAATCGCTGGAATGCCGTAATCCACCAATCCGGCTGCTGCATCAGGTGCCCCGCCGGATACAACAGAATTGGGGGTTTTCCAGGTGCCGGTTGCATCGATGACTGCTCGTGCAAGAATGGTTTTTCGTGTGCCCGTGCCGTTTTCGACTATGAGTTCAAACGGTTTTTCCTCGCGGTTGGCTGTTTTCATCTTGTCCAGTCCCTGGCGCTGCAAATGAACGACCCGGCTGTTTAAGTGGATGAACGGTTTTAGCTCTGGAAGTTCGCCAAGCGGCTGAAGATACTGTTCGGCAATTTCCTTGCCATATGGCAGATGCTGCGGGTCAGGCAGGGCCAGTCCGTGCAGTTCGAATAATTTTTTGGATGCTGCGTCGATATTATACCGCCAAGCTGAAAACAAACGGACATGGCCATATTCAAGAAAATGGGTGCCAAGCGCAGGGCCTGATTCGAATAACACGAATGCTTGCTTATATTGGGCCAGGTGGGCGGCCGCGGCCAGTCCTGCCGGTCCGCCGCCGATGATGGCTACGGGTAGAGAGCTTGTCATTGGGATACACTCCTTCTATAATAGGTTCGATTTTTTATGCTGCTGATCAGTTTGGTGGTCTAATGGATTTATAAAGCTCCTCAGGCAACAACCGCTCCATTTCTTCATTCTTCAAGGCGTAATAGCTCCAAGTGCCTCTGGTTTCTTTTGTCAGGAGCCCGGCATTCAACAGGATTTTCAAATGATAAGACAGTTTCGACTGAGGCATCGCCATTTCCTCAACCAGGTCGCAGACACAGACCGAGTCTTTCTGGCCGATCAAGTTCAGCAATTCCAGCCGTTTCGGGTCAGCCAATGCTTTGAATTTTTGGGCATAGATTTCATTCGTCATGTAGACTGCAGTGTTTTCCTCCAGCGGTTGAGCCATTCCAATCCCCACTTTCTTTAAATCAAATTTATTTGATGAATCAAGTATAATAGGTAGAAGAGATGAATGCAATTACTAAATCAAAAAAATTGATTTAGTAAGAGACCTCTGTTATAACGATTGACTTATATAAAGAAATCATTATATACTAAGCGCGAAGGAGTGGATCCTAATGGAGACTTTGGCAAAACAATCTGCAGCTGATGTCACGGCTTGTCTGAAGGCAGTCAGCGATCCAACCCGCCTGTTGATGATGAAACTGGTGGAGACGAATGAATTATGCGTCTGCCAATTCGTCGAGATGTTCGGCATGAGCCAGCCGGCCATCAGCCAGCATCTGCGCAAGCTGAAGCAAGCGGGACTCGTAAAAGAAAACAGAAGAGGGCAATGGCGATTTTATTCCATGAACAAGGAATCACTGCATGCGCCATTGATTGAAGGCATCTTAAGCCATATTGAAGACACGGACCCTCAAGTTTTGGCTTTGCGCGCCAAGGAAGCACCAGTGGATTGCTGCTAGAAAAAGCATTCGCGACTTACCGAAAAAATACTAGAGATCATAAGCTTTTTTAAGCAGCTCAAAAGGAGAACTCACTATGCCGAAAAAAACCATCTATTTTTTATGTACCGGAAATTCCTGCCGCAGCCAAATGGCTGAAGGCTGGGCAAAACAGCATTTAGCGGATGAATGGGACGTCTACAGCGCAGGAATCGAAGCGCATGGCTTAAACCCGAACGCAGTAAAGGCGATGAATGAAGTAGGCGTTGATATCTCAAACCAGACATCTGACATCATCGACTCGGACTTGCTGAATAATGCAGATTTCGTCGTCACGCTTTGCGGCGATGCAGCTGATAAATGCCCGATGACTCCGCCTCACGTCAGACGTGAACACTGGGGCTTTGAAGACCCAGCGAAAGCGCAAGGGACGGAAGAAGAAAAATGGACGGTGTTCCAAACAGTCCGTGATGCAATCGGAACGCGCATCGAAACCTTTGCCAAAACCGGAAACTGAACGTTAAAGGAGACTGACTCATGACGAAAGTGACGATATACGACCCAGCCATGTGCTGCGATACCGGTGTCTGCGGACCTGTAGTGGATCCGAAGCTGACCGCTGTAGCAGCCGCTGTTTTTTCACTGGAGAAAAAAGGTTTTGACATCAAACGCTTTAATCTGGGGACTGACCCGGCAGCTTTTGTCGAAAACAAAACAGTCAATGCACTGTTGTTCGAGAAAGGCGTAGAATCTTTGCCGGTGATCCTGATCGATGGCGAAATCGCCAAAACCGGAGATTACCCGACTGTCGAGGAGTTCGCTGAATGGTTCAAGGTAGAGAAAACGGAATTGCAGCCGGTTAAACAGCCGGCCAATCCGCTGAACGTCAAAATCGCAGGTGCCAAATGACCAGCCAGGCATTTAAACCAGACCACGTCAGCGGAACACCTTTCCTGTTTTTTACAGGTAAAGGCGGAGTGGGCAAGACTTCCACCGCTTCTGCGACAGCTGTGGCTTTAGCGGATTCGGGAAAACGGGTGCTTCTGGTCAGTACAGACCCGGCTTCGAATTTGCAGGATGTCTTTGGCATGGAACTGACGAACAAACCGCAAGCCGTTGACGGCATCCGGAATTTGTTTGCCTGCAACCTCGACCCGGAAGAAGCGGCACGAACTTACCGCGACTCGGTCGTTGGGCCATACCGCGGCAAACTGCCGGAAGCGGTCGTCAATCAGATGGAGGAGCAGTTGTCCGGCGCCTGCACGGTCGAAATTGCCGCGTTCGATGAATTCACCAAGCTCTTGGCTGATGATCGGGTCATGGATGATTATGACCATATTCTGTTTGATACGGCACCGACTGGCCACACGTTGCGGCTATTGAAGTTGCCGACGGCCTGGAGCGGATTTTTGGATGACTCCACACACGGAGCTTCGTGTCTCGGGCCACTCGCAGGACTGGATGCCAAAAAGGATCTTTACGCAAAAACCGTACAGGCTCTATCTGATCCAGACCAGACGACATTGATCCTGGTGGCGCGTCCGGACACGGCTTCTTTTAAAGAAGCTGCCCGTGCGTCTCAGGAACTCCAAACCATCGGCATCGAAAATCAGGTGCTGATCCTGAATGGTGTTTATTCACCGATTCAAAACGAAGACCATGTATCCCAGGCGTTTGCCCAGCAGCACCAGCAGGCTTTAAAAGAGATGCCTGCGCATTTGCAGACATTGCCGGTATACAGCCTGCCGTTCGTGGCATTCTCCTTGACTGGCATCGCTAATTTGAAGCGCCTTTTCACAGCACCTGAATGGCGTCCGGATGTTCTGAATACGGATCAGATGCCCGCGGAATTGGCTGGTTTAAAAGACATAGTCGACCAGTATTCAGCGCAGAATACCCGCGTCATTTTGACGATGGGCAAAGGCGGCGTCGGCAAAACGACTGTCGCGTCGCTGCTCGCTGTCGGCTTAGTTGAGAAAGGGCATTCGGTGCATTTAACCACGACCGATCCGGCCGCGCATCTGGCGGACCGCTTTGAAGAAACAGGCAACGACCGGTTGACGGTTTCCCGAATCGATCCGCAGCTTGAAGTTGAATCTTATCAAGCACAAGTCATGGAAGCGGCGGGGCCGATGGACGACGAAGCCCGTGCTTACCTGGAAGAAGACCTGCGGTCGCCCTGCACCGAGGAAATTGCCGTGTTCCGTGCTTTTGCGGAAGTGGTTGCCAAAGCGGACAATGAAATCGTCATCATCGATACGGCGCCGACCGGACATACGTTATTGCTGCTGGATGCCACGCAGACCTATCACAAGGAGCTGGAACGGTCGACCGGAGAAATCCCGGAAAGCGTCCAAAACCTGTTGCCGCGCCTGCGCAATCCAAACGAAACCGACGTCCTGCTTGTCACCCTCCCGGAAGCGACCCCTGTTTTTGAAGCGGCTCGCCTGCAGCAAGACTTGAAGCGTGCGGGGATCCAAGCGAAAAACTGGGTCATCAATCAAAGTCTGGCAGGTACCGGCACAACCGAAGGGCTCCTGCAGGCAAAAGCCCAGAGCGAATGGCCGTGGATCCGTAAAGTCAGCAGCGAGCTGGCTGAACGCACGGCGTTGATTCCATGGCAGGCACAAGACAGCATCGGCTATGATAAAATGAAGCAATTGGTAACCAATTAAAGGAGGATTTTCAATGAACATTACACAACCGGCTAAAGACATGCTGTTGGAATCCATGAAAGAAAATACAGCACAAGGCATCCGCTTTTATTTTGCGGGGCAGGGCTGCTGCGGACCGCAATTCGGCCTGTCGATGGATGCACCGGAACAAGGCGACATCATCAAGGAAATCAACGGCATCCAAGTGGCGCTCGATGAACGCGTAAGCACAATGGTGGAGGAAGTATCGCTTGATTTTAAAGACGGCGGCCTGGTACTCGAAGGCCTTCCGGAAAGCAATTGCTGATTTAATCGAAGCAACTATAGAAAACCGGCAGCCCGATAAAAGGGGCTGCCGGTTTGAGCTTGTAGACAAAAGAATATTGATGTCATTTAAAGAATGAATACACATTTTATCATGGTTATACCGGATCCTGCGCTTCCGGCGGACGCTTTCCGCGGGCTCGCGCCGAACTTACTCGGACTGGCGCCCGAGTGGATTTCGGCACTTCGCTGTCCCCGCAGGAGTCGCCGCCTTGCGCTCCGGATCCTTGAGTGAAGGATTTACTAGGTTTTGTGAGACTATTTTTTCCGAACCTGACTAGGAGCTTCTCTCTTTGTTTGAAGCAACACGCTNTCGGCACTTCGCTGTCCCCGCAGGAGTCGCCGCCTTGCGCTCCGGATCCTTGAGTGAAGGATTTACTAGGTTTTGTGAGACTATTTTTTCCGAACCTGACTAGGAGCTTCTCTCTTTGTTTGAAGCAACACGCTCCCAAGCGGGCTGGCCACGAAGACTCCTGTGGGACAGCGAAAGCTGAAGACCCCGCAGGAACGCAGTGACGAGGAGGCTGAAGCTGAGCCCACGGAAAGCGAAGTGGCCAGACCGTTTGGGGACTATGCACCGTTATACATTTTGGTCAGGCTTTGTCTACAGTCTGAAACCGGCAGCCCGATAAAAGGGGCTGCCGGTTTTTTTGTATACGACTGAATTGTTGCTCGATTCCGAAAACTGTATTGACACAGTTAGGGGCACTACCTATACTTGATATATAACAGTCTAGCTACTGACAGATGAAAGGGGATATACTTATGCTGGCAACATTAACACCACTCGATTGGAAACGCCGTGCAGTCAAATACTACCCGGAGAAAATCGCGGTCATTGACGGAGACAAGAAATTTACATACAAAGAGTTTGGAAAACGGGTTGACCGCCTGTCGATCGCTTTACATAACGCCGGCATCAACGAAAAAGACCATGTAGCAGTCATGCTTCCGAACAACCATGCGATGCTGGAATGCTTTTACGGCATCCCGCCACTTGGAGCGGTCATCGTTCCGCTCAATTACCGCCTGTCGACAAAAGACCTGGTGTATATCCTGAAGCACAGCGATGCCAAAGTGCTGATTGTCGATGCAGAATTCGGTAAGATGCTTGAAGAAGCCCAGGCCGAACTGCCGATTGACAAATATATCATCGTGGCTGTAGAAGGCTGCGAATCGGGCCTCAAAGGCGTGGATTATGAAGACTTTATCGGTGAAGTGCCGGATGACGCCAAAGTGCCGGCAACAGAACTGGATGAAAACCAGATGCTTTCCCTCAACTATACGAGCGGCACCACATCCAATCCGAAAGGGGTCATGCAGACCCATCGCACGAATTACATGAACGCTGCGAATTTCCTGCATCATTTGGAGATCAAATACGATGACGTTTACCTGCATACCTTGCCGATGTTCCACACAAACGGCTGGGGCGGCGTTTGGGCGATCACTGCAGCCGGCGGAACCCATGTCTGCCTGCGCAAAGTCGACCCGCCATTGATTCTGGATCTGTTCGAAAACCATGGCATCACGTCACTTTGCGGCGCGCCGACTGTCGTCAATATGCTGGTCAATGACCCGAAAGCCAAAGAAATCGAATTGACACGGAAAATCCGGATGGGAACAGCCGGGGCACCGCCTGCCGCGGCATTGATCGCCAAAGCGCAAAGCATTCTTGGCTTGAACATGATGCACGTCTACGGCTTGACGGAAACTTCGCCCTTCATCCTTTATTGCGAATGGAAAAATGAATTCAATGAATTGGATCCGGATCAGCAGGCAGCCATTAAAGCTCGCCAGGGAATCGAACTGGCGTTCAATGGGGAAACCAAAGTCGTCAACCAGGAAGACGGGAAAGAAGTGGCCTGGAATGGAAAAGAACTTGGTGAAATCGTAACGCGCGGCAATGTCGTCATGGCCGGCTATTACAAGGATCCTGAAAAAACAGCTGAAGCAATACGGGATGGCTGGTTCCATACAGGAGATCTGGCGGTCACGCATCCGGATGGATTCATCGAGATCCAGGACCGCATCAAAGATATGATCATCTCCGGCGGAGAGAACATTTCCTCGACTGAAATTGAAGGAGTCCTGTACAAGCACCCTGCCATTGCCGAAGTCGCTGTCATAGCGGTTCCGGATGAAAAATGGGGAGAAGTGCCGAAGGCCATCATCGTCCTGCACAAAGGCTCGGAAGTGACCGAACAGGAAATCCTGGATTATACACGCGAAAATATGTCCCGTTTCAAAGTACCGAAATCCGTGGATTTTGTGGAAGCTTTGCCGAAAACAGCCACAGGCAAACTGCAGAAATTCCAATTGCGGGAAATGTATTGGGGCGGCGGAAAAAAAGTGAATTAAAGATAAGCGTAAAGGCGAAGAGTGATCTTCGCCTTTACTTTTTGTTGAACTGTGCTAAAATTCCGAAAGTTCATTTGACAGTGAATAAATGCATTCCTATACTAAAGTAGACAGATGTTAAGAGTAAGAGATTGAAAGGGGTATGGGAGATTATGATTGCACCATTAACACCGCTCGATTGGAAACGCAGGGCCATCAAGTATTACCCGGAGAAAGTAGCCGTCATCGATGAAGAAAAAACGTTTACATACAAAGAGTTCGGAAATCGGACCGACCAGCTGGCGTTTGCTTTGCACAAAGCAGGCATTCAGCAAGGGGACCATGTAGCCGTCATGCTGCCGAACACCCATTATATGCTGGAATGCTTTTATGGCATCTGCCAAATCGGTGCGGTCATGGTGCCGCTCAATTACCGCCTGACCGCCAAAGACCTGGAATACATCATCAACCACAGCGATGCGAAAACATTGATCGTCGATGCAGAGTTCGGCAAGCTGATTGAAGAGATCCAGGACAAACTGCCGATTGAAAAATTCATCGTCGTGGAAGTGGACGGGCATGAATCGAAGATCAATGGGATCTCCTATGAAGATTTTATTCAAGTGGACAGCGACGCTGTACTTCCTGAAGTAAGGATTGATGAAAATCAGATGCTGACGCTGAACTATACAAGCGGCACGACATCAAATCCGAAAGGTGTCATGCTGACGCATCGCAGCAATTACCTCAATGCAGCGAACTTCCTGTACCATCTGAAAGTAGAGCATGACGACGTCTATCTTCATACTTTGCCGATGTTCCACGCCAATGGCTGGGGCGGCGTCTGGGCGATCACCGCTGCGGGAGGCACGCATGTCTGCCTGCGGAAAGTTGATCCGCCGCTGATTTTGGAACTGTTTGAAACACATAAAATCTCCGTGTTATGCGGTGCACCGACCGTCGTCAATATGCTGGTCAATGAACCGAAAGCGAAAACCATCAACATCACCACCAATCCACGAATGGGGACAGCCGGCGCTCCGCCCGCTGCTGCATTGATCGGCAAAGCGCAGGAATTGCTTGGATTGAATATGATGCATGTCTATGGTTTGACAGAAACGTCGCCATTCATTTTGTATAATGAATGGAAAAAGGAATTTGACGAGAAGACGCCGGATGAACAGGCAACCATCAAAGCGCGCCAAGGAATCGAGCTGGCATTTAACGGCGAAACCAAAGTCGTCAACCAGGAAGACGGCAAAGAAGTCGCATGGAACGGCAAGGAACTGGGCGAAATCATTACGCGTGGAAATGTCGTCATGAGCGGCTATTATAAAGATCCCGAAAAAACAGCTGAAGCGATCCGTGACGGCTGGTTCTATACAGGCGATCTGGCTGTGACCTATCCGGACGGTTATATTGAGATCCAGGACCGCATCAAGGACATGATCATTTCCGGAGGCGAAAATATTTCTTCTACGGAAATCGAAGGCGTGCTGTATAAGCATCCGGATGTCTTAGAAGTGGCTGTCATCGCTGTACCTGATGAGAAGTGGGGAGAAGTGCCGAAAGCGATCATCGTCCTGCATGCGGAGGCGACTGTTACCGAACAGGAGATCATCGCGTACACACGCGACAATATGGCGCATTTCAAGGCACCGAAATCCATCGAATTCGTCGAGGAGCTGCCGAAGACCGCGACCGGCAAACTGCAGAAATTCCGTTTGCGCGAAATGTACTGGAGCGGCCCGAAGAAAGTGAATTGATCTGAGTAGATGAAAAAAGAAACGTCCGTATAATGCTGAGAGGCATTCAACGGACGTTTTTTAATAACTGATTCGAAAGATGCTATAGTCGAATAAAAGAGTGTTTGCTCTAAAGTTAGAAGCCTAAGATTGCCACAAAAATCAGCGTAAATACCAAGCTGATGACAGAAGACTTTACCCAACGGTATTCTTGGCTGGTTCCGAGAAGCATACTGACGGCAACATGGATCAATAAAATGGCTATAAAAACGACGAGAGTGGTTACCAGAAAATAGAACATGATTTTTTCATCCTTTCGTTGAACGCATTATCCGGCTCTAAAATGGACCGATAAAAAACGAGGAGTGAATCCATATGAAACTGATTTGCCGTACATGCCATCTGGAAATTTCAAAGGAAGTAAGGGAATTGCCAGACGTCAGCCTGCTGAACCATGAAGATGCCCAAGATTATATTCCCGAAGGGTTTTACATTATTGACGACAATAAAATGCACCTGGACCTTAGAGATGCCATCATCATCAACCTTAAAGATCTAGTCAATTCAAAACGTCATTCAAACAGGAGCCGGCTGAATGGCTGTTGCGGCATGGATGGATTGGATGGAAGGAACCGCCTTTGTCTGAGAAACCACGAGATTGGCACAGAAAAATCGGATTGCTGGATGGCGCATTTTATTGCATTAGATCCAGAAATGGTTCAGTTTGAATGAATAGGTGAATTGTAAAAGTTTCTATTTTTATGAATTGAAAAATAGATTTGATTTCGAAAAAGAATAATTCACGAATAATTTTATCTCTTCGAATTTCTTAGCAGAGTCCTGATTTGTCCCCGGTGGCTGATTTCATCTTCCATGACATGGAACCAAAGATAATGGTTATTAAAGGAACCGCCATTTTCCCACTGGCTCTCTTCCAGCAACCAGCTGTCTTGCTTGGATTTCAGCAAGGATAATGTGCTGTTTCTGGTCTCCTGCAATTGAACTAAATAATATTCAAGTGGCCGATTTTTTATAGTTGCTCTCGCTTCATCTCCCAGTTCTAAAGGGACTTTCCACTTTTTATATTCAGCAGTGGTTAAATCCCTCTTTTCATTGGAAATGACTTGATGCACAAATTCGATGGACGCCATATGCAGCAGCAGAGCGGCAATGGTATTTGAACTGTCATCCGGCAAGTAATCCAATTCGTTTTGGGTCAGACCGGAAATTTCATTCAAAGTTACATTCCTTGTGTATTCCAGCATGGAGACAAGCTCACCTATTTTCTCGGTGAAAGGCACTGCTGAAATGATTCGGTAATCAATCATTTATCCACTTCCCATTCATGGTTTAGATTGGCTTGTAAGCATAATGAAAAGGAGGTCAACGGATGTCTCCGCTGACCTCCTTTTTTTACGCTTGATTATTGGTCTATCGTTTTCCGGAAATGGCTTCTGCTGCAATAGGCGATCAAGCTGACTAGTGCGAGCAATAGACCCGATAAGATAAAGACGGAACGGATGCCGATTGCATCAGCCAGTATCCCCATCAAAAGGGAAGAGACGCCGAATGTTCCCGTTCCGATTGCACCCAATGTCGTGAATACTGTCGGCAGCCGGTCTTTCGGGACGCTCGTCTGGACGATGGTCTGCTGCGGAATGTTTTTGATTTGGCTGAAAATGCCGACTAGAACAGAAAGCAGCAGCGCCAGTACCGGAACAGCGTTCAGTCCGAAAAGGAAGGTTGCCAGGCTGCTGGAGACCGCTCCTCCGACAATAAAAAGGCTGAGATTCTGTTCAATCCAACCAGAGAACCACAGGCAGAAAAGGCTGCCGGCAATCAATCCCAGGAAGAAGGAGCCGTTGATAAAGCCCCACCACATCTCTTCAAGCATCAGCGCTTCGCTGACGAATACATAAAGGATTGCGGCGATCCATACCGTACCGGCGATTGTTTCCAGTACATCCATCAAAGCAATTCGTTTCAGCACAGGAGAAGCGGAAACGTTTTTCCAACCGCTGCTGATTTGCTGCCATTTGCCCTGCTTGCTGGATGGTGTGAAATCGGCTCTATCCAGCCCGCTTAACAGAAGACTGGACAGGAAAAACAAACCCGCTGTAATCCAGATCAATTCATTTGCTGTCAGCCAAACCAACAGCGAACTGCCGACAAACCACATGGCGGTCTGGATCAGTTGTGTCACCGTTTCGGTTATACCATTGGCTTTCAAGAGAAGTTCGTTTTTTACATAAACCGGGATAAGCGAGCGGGTAACCGGATTCGCACAGCCGTCAAGCAATGCCACCAAGCTGATCACCAAAAACAGCCCCATGTAATTAGCGTGTGAAAGCTGTGGCATGAAGAAAGCGAGCCCCACCAACAGGCCCGTTTTTCCGATTTGCGAACCGGCAAGCAGCCATTTCAAGTTGAACCGCTCCATCAATAAAGGCGTCAATGTGTTCGAAAGAAACATTGCGCTTGTGATCGTGAAAGGCACGAAAGCAGCGGCGGTGGCTGAGCCTGTGAGTTCAAAAATCAGGTAAATAACACTGACGATGTAAAGCACATCGCCAATATTGGCAAAAGACTGCCCAGTCAGCAGCAACTTAAAGTTTCTATTAAATTTCATCGTAAAATCCCCCAAGAGTTCAATTGGTAAATGACTTCTAGAAGGGGTTGAGTTAAATTGGACGAGTGGTCATGAAAGATGTTCCTTTCCGGGAATGATGATCTTCGGGGGATTGAAGTACATCAAAATGTTTGATTATTCCCATTATACGCTAATTATTTGGGAAATAAATGGCTTGTTAAGAAAAAAATGGATATAGTAGGAGGAAGAATCTATCTTCTCTGGAGCAATAGTTCAATAGGTATTAAAAGTGGTACATCCAGGGTTCACCTATGAATCAATGTCTTCTGAACAGTATTCAAGCGTATCTTCGGTATGTATTAATCCACCGCTTTTATTTTGTAGGACCTCATCGATTGAAGGCCGCCTATAAAGGCTACTTGTCCGTCTTCGATCAATGAGCGGATTCGGTAATCGATCCATGAATCAGAGATTGGCTGTTCAGACAGGCCGTATGCTTCACCAATTACCCGGATGGCGTCTACGTAATCATTGCCGGCAGATTCTGCAACCTGTTTTTTTATACAATCGATGATAAAAGAGTCGTCACGGGTTTCGGCTTCTTCTAAAATTTCTCCATTTTTCCAGGTAAGGACCTGGCTGGTGCTGTGAAGCAAGTTCTTTCCATCCTCTTCAAATGCGATCCGCATGTCTTTTGTGACGGAGAGGGAAGAGTAGTTAAAAAAATGTGCCAGTTGCTTGGCATTGCATTCACCTGAATGCCGGACGGTTTGCTGAATTTCCTGATCCTTCAAGTATTCATTCAAGGCTTGCAGTGTATTTACTACGAATAGCCCGACATGTTTGCCTGTCAGTAAGAAGCAGGCAATGCGCAGCCCGATTTGTTCGGAGGCGTTTTCACATGTCCAAATGACTAGCTGTTCACCATTTTTTACGTCCTTCAGTTCTTTCAAAGAACGTTGGAAAATCGATAATGCTTCGTCAGAGCGATTATTCAGTGGGTGGTATGAAGAACCTTCCCAATCAGCACGGATTGAGACGCCGTTTTCCAAGTGGATCGCTGTGATTGGACCAACGGAAAAATCCATTGGCAATGGGATGATTTGATCGGTGGTTTCCGAAAGCGTGTTTTTTAGGGCGGCTGCAGCCGATTCGCCATTGACAATATGAATCATATCAGCACTCCTTCAGATATAAAATGGTCTATTCATTATATGCATTAATCGTAGCATAGTCCTTCAACATGAAACAAACAGATATGCATTGGACTGATGGAAACGAATCTACTTTCTATAACATTCAAGTATTCATATCTAAAAGGGGGGATCATGATGGATAAAACATTAGCGACATACATCGGTTTTGGCGCGATTATGGGTGTCTTTTTCGGTGAAATCTGGTTAGCCATCGCAGCAATGACATTAATTTATATTGCATTGCGCATGGATGAGTTCATAAAAGCTTTAACTAATAGATCATAAGCTGGCGTTAGTGGATTTCATTTGAAAAAGAGCTGGAAAGGAAAGTGTAGAATGTTTATACGGAATTCGGCCAAAGCAGTTATTTTGAAAGACTCTAAAGTGTTGCTGACAAAAAATGTAGATGATGAAGGGTTCTTTTACTTGTTTCCGGGCGGCGGGCAAGATCATGGAGAAACCTTACCGGAGACAGTAAAAAGAGAATGTCTGGAAGAAATCGGTTAACAGGTTGAGGTCGGGGAGTTGCTTCATCTCCGTGAGTACCTCGGAAAAAATCATGAATATGCAGAGTTTGATCGCCACATTCATCAAATCGAGACTTATTTTGTCTGCAAAATAAAAAGTGAACATGCAACCGAGTCAACAAATCCTGACAGCCATCAAGTTGGAATAGAGTGGATAGCGGTCAAGCATTTACTGGAGTATCGAATCTATCCAAAAGATTCGCGGAAATATATACAAGAGTTTGATGCGGGTAAACGAAATAGGGTCTATTTGGGAGATATCAATTAAATAAGCTGCACCTGAAGGGTTGAGGAGTTCTGCTGTTTTTGAGCTTCTATTAGTCAGGTGCATTTCTATTTATACAGGTCTAAAAATGAGCCGACTTTGAAAAATAGAGAATCACATGTTTTTTAATATAAATGTAATAAACTACTTAAGGATTTATTACAAAAATCAAAACCGCAAACAAGAAAATCAGCAAAAGCGAAAATAAAACGAGGATAGGACACCTAAAACAACCGACCGGAAAAAGATAAATTATTCTTGTACCATTTGGGCATATAAAAATGGAAAAACAGGTATGGTCAAGTTAAGGTCACGATATGCATCAGTTCAAGCCATTTTATAGAAAGAGGGAATACAATGAATGGAGAGAATTGAAAAAAAGTTTTCTATCGTGTTTTCAGCTGAGCAAAGTCCTTGCGATGTTCTTGCCTATATTCGATCCATCACGCGAGGGAAGAAATCTTCTTTTATCGGTTTTTACAATAATCGCTATTTGCTAACAGTGGATGACGATGAATTTATTGTGATTTCCAGAAGTCCAGAAGACTTGATTGACGTACAGAACTTTATTCGAGAAATGAATGGAGAGGAATCGAAATGACAAAAGTGTATTTTGGCATGATTGTTTCACTTGATGGATTCGTCAACGACCGCGATGGAAGAATAGACAAACTTTATGAAAGTTACCAGCCACATTATGAGTTTCCTGGGGCTGTCGTCATGGGGCGCAATAGCTTCGACATGGCCAGCGATCCGGATGGCTACGCTGACCATTATGAATTTCAAGTGCCGTTGTTTGTATTGACCCATCATCCGCCGGAAAAACACCCAAAAGAAAACGATAAACTGTCCATCACTTTTGTGACCAATGGCATTGAATCGGCTATTAGCCGGGCGAAGACCGCAGCAAATGGCAAAGATGTGCTGGTGTTGGGAGCAAATGTCAGCCAGCAGCTGCTTCGGGCCAAACTGGCTGATGAGCTACAGATCTGTTTTGCGCCGGTGCTCTTGGGACAAGGGACGCGCTTTTTCGAGCATTTGGAAGATCTCAAGATTCAATTGGAAAAGATCCGGACATACGTAGACAACCAGCAAGTTGAAAGTTGGTATAAAATCATTCAGCAGCCCAACTAATATCAGTTTTTATTCATTCATGCGGCTACCCGCATACAAATAGAATGGAAGTGATTGGCATGCGAAAAATTGAAGCGGTAACAGCATTGATTGGTTTGCGCGGAGATTTTCCGCATGAACAGGGAATGGATGCCTGGAGTGGTCCTTATGCACAAAAAGCAGCGCGAATTAACGGTGTGCTCGAATACCGGCAGCATCACTTCTGCAAGAATCAGCCTGGACATTGGCCAGCACTCTCTGGAGTTGAAACAGTGGTCCACCCGCGATACGGAATCGATGGAATGGAAGAGTATGTTTTGAAAACAGCCGCAGCCAAACGGCACAGGAAACTGAAGGGTAGTTATGGGGAAACGCTATTCGCCGATAGGGCGCTCTATAAGGCTCGTCTGAAAAACTGCCGAATGCTGCGTCATCCAACCTGCCATTCACAAGCAACTTACCGGGAAATCGTGCTGATCCGCAGGAAACCATCCGTCCGGCTGCGTGATTTCCAGTCATTCATCCAAAACAGTCTGGCTCCTGCGATTGCAGCTGTGCCCAGTTTTTCGGAAGTCCGTTATCAATTGTTCGAGACATCCGAGAAGAAACGGAATGCATCTATGGGTAATTATGAAGCAATGCTCGTTCTTGGTGCGGCGGATGCTCCTGCATTCCGGAAAGCACTTGATTCATCCGCTTTTCTGGAAACAAAGAAGGAACAGGAAAAACATTGTGCGGCTATTCATGCCTATTCCGTTGCGGCATCCTATGTATTCACGAAATCCGGGCGGCCGACGCTTCCGCAAATTAAACCTGAACCAAAACAAGCACTGGAGCCGGTGAGACGGAAACTGCCGCCTGCACCACCGCGTGCCGCACACAAATACAGCCGGACACCTTTCCAGCGTTCCTGGCGCATTCCGCTCAGCGGCTACGGACCGGAAGATGTTGTCGTTGATGGACAGGGGCGATTGATCTGCGGCGTGGAAGATGGACGCATTTTGCGCATCGACATGGAGCGGCATCAGGAGGAAACGATCGGTGATACGGGCGGCCGCCCTTTAGGCCTTGAAGTTCTGCCGGACGGGCATCTGCTGATATGCGACGCCCAGAAAGGTCTGCTCCGTCTAGATCCGGAGACAGGTGTGATTGAAACGCTGGTCCAGTATGTCGACGGAGTTCCGCTGCGTTTTTGTTCCAATGCTACAGCTGCAGGGGATGGGACGATTTGGTTCACGGAATCCAGCAACCGCTATGACTTCGAGCAGTATACAGGCGCATTGATGGAACACCGGGCATCCGGTCGGCTGTTCCGGCGGGATCCACAGGGACGCGTCGAAGTGATCCTCGAAGGGTTGTATTTCGCCAACGGCATCACGCTGTCGAATGATGAACAGGCCGTAATTTTTGCTGAAACGGATGGCTACCGGCTCAACCGGTTATGGATACAAGGACGCAATGCTGGAAAGAGGGAAATCCTTGCGGCTAATCTGCCGGGGTTCCCAGACAATATCTCTCGCCTGAGCGACGGCACGTTCTGGGTAGCCATGATGACAAACCGCAACCCTTTACTTGACCGGCTGGGCACGGCGCCCGCAGTTTTGCGAAAGCTGCTGTGGCGGGTGCCTGAACGTCTGCAGCCAAAAGGCGCTAAAACCGCTTGGGCCATGCTTTTCGATGAAAAGGGAAACTGCCTGCTTGATCTCCAAAGTTCAAGCATTGATTATCACGCCGTCACCGGAGTTGTAGAATTGTGCGGCATGCTGTATTTCGCCAGTATTGAAGAGCAGGCACTGCTCGCTGTGGAATTAATGCCTGAAAAAACTAGAAATTAACCCGCATCTGAGTGGCTTCCGTTGAAAACAGATGAAGAAATTCTGCTTTGAAACGGATTGTTTTCCATAGAGCATTACACCTTTCGCCGGAATATTGTATAGTTAATAAGGATTTATTTAGAAATGAAAGGTGTTATCTCAAAATGTTGCAGAACCCCACAGGAAGAAAACGGCTCGGCCTGGCCCTGATCCTCAGCATGCTGGGCATACTGGCTCCGCTGAATATCGATATGTATCTACCGGCATTTCCAGCGATCGCAGACGAATTGGACGCACACGTCTCGCTCGTTCAGCTGAGCTTAACGGCTTGCCTGATTGGACTTGCGGCAGGGCAAATCGTCGTCGGACCGTTTAGTGATGCGGTCGGCAGGCGCAAACCGTTGATCATCTCGGTCATCCTGTTTGCGCTGTCGTCCGTACTTTGCGCAGTGGCCCCGAACATCGAAACGTTGATCGCCGCACGCTTTTTGCAAGGATTCACCGCATCAGGCGGTGTGGTCCTTTCCAGAGCCGTGGTCAGCGACATCTTTACCGGCCGTGAAATGACGAAATTCTTCGCATTGCTCATGGTCATCAACGCTGTAGCACCAATGGCCGCTCCAATTGCGGGCGGTGGCATCTTGGCATTGCCGTTTGCGGGCTGGGAAACCATCTTTTATTTCCTCGGTTTGCTTGGTGTCATCATGGTCATCGTCGTCATCTTCCGCCTGCCGGAGACTTTGCCACCGAAAGACCGCATGCCCAGTTCAATCGGACACTCCGTCCGGACGATGGGAAGCCTGTTTAAAGCGCGCCCCTTTATTGGCTATGCCCTGGTGGTCGGCTTGGTCCACGGCGGCAGTTTCGCTTATGTCGCCGGGACGCCGTTCGTCTATCAGGAGATTTACGGCGTTTCGCCTCAAACCTTCAGTGTGCTGTTCGGCATCAACGGCATCGCAATGATCATCGGAAGCTTTATCATCGGTAAATTCGGCGGCATCGTTTCTGAGCACCGGCTCTTACAGGGCGCAGTCATCGTGGCAGCCAGTGCAACGTTCGTACTGCTGGTCATGACGATCATCGAGGGGCCGCTCGCTTCACTGGTGACGTCGATCTTCATCTACATGATCGCGATCGGCATGATCTTTACCAGTTCGTTCACCCTGGCGATGAGAGGCCAGAAACACCGGGCGGGAAGTGCCAGTGCGGTTGTCGGCATGCTGCCGCTTGTCATCGGTGCTCTCGTATCACCGCTGGTCGGCATCAACGAAACTTCGGCTGTTCCGATGGGCGCCATCCTATTTGGCACGTCAGTTCTTGGCCTGCTCGCCTTTTTCGGACTGACCGGACACAAGCAGAAAGTTGCAGAGAATACTAAATAATATTCAAGCAGGTGCGAGTATGCAGTTTGCTGAATTGAAACAGGAGCGGAAGAGATTTTCTTCCGCTCCTGTTTTTTATATTTTCTACTAGTTTAATCGATACCTTTTTACTTGCTTTCATAGGCTGAAATTATTAGTCAGAGATTAAAAATATCTTCAAATTAAACTCATAAAACAATCAGTTTCCTAATTTTATCTGAAATTCGTTCGAAAATGTGTATGCAAATTCGCGAACGTTCGTAAAGTCTTTTGCTATGTTTACGAACGTTCTTTTGTGCATTTTTCAGATGGTTTTAGAGTGTTCGTAAAAGTGTACTTTTACGAACGGTTTTTCTATAAGGTATAGTGAATTCAGTGTAATATTATCGATTGGAAGGAACAGTGGGTTTAGATTAAAAAGCGGAGAGTCTTTGGTTCAATGATGCGAGAAGAAGAACATCAAAATCCACACCATGAAATACTGACTGCGTAAGCAGTCTCCTGTATCGAAAAAATTGCAAGAGACCGTTTGGGTCTTCTGTCTGGTGAAAGGACCTTCGAGTGATACGATTACGTTGAAAAAAATGTGGAAATTGAGGTAATGAGTGGCTTCCAGAGCGACTTGTTAATGAAGGTTCTTCGCTTCGGACACTTGACCAATTATAATGAATGGCCGGATTGTCGAACAGGTGTATTTGGCCGCTGAACCAATAGACCTTTAAAAGTCAATCGACGGATTGGCGGTTATCTTCTAGTAACTGTTCCAGCTCGATTCCTTCTCCAACAGGCTCTTTGTGTTCTGTAACCGGAAGAAAGACAAGCTCAAGATTCTATTCTAGGGTCACAATGGCATTTAGCGCTATTACCGGCGATTGGAAAAAAGGTTGTTCGACAGGAACACGGGTCCAGTCAGCCGCTGCTCAACACTTCCCGCCAGGTGAACTGGCTGCTCGATGGTCTGCCGATGCACCAGCGCCGAGCGTATCCCTCTATTACAGCGAAAAAATATTTAGGTCTATTTGGGGCGAAACTTTTATTCTATTCTTAGATTTATGAGAAAATCGGACGGAAAACATCTATCTAGAATTGAAGAACTGGAGAAAAAGTACGAGTAGCTTGAAAACCAGATGAAGTAACTGTAGCTGAAGTTGCTTTCAGAGAAAACCGCATACGAAACAAAAACTGTTGGAGAAAAATCAATCATTTTTCTTCAGCAGTTTTATTTTAGGGATTTATAGAACACCCTCATTTTATTTAAAAAATTTATATTATCTTAAGTGGGCTAAACAGTCTTACCATTTCAACCTTCACCACGAGAGATGTACAATCTCATTTCTCCATTAACTACAGCAATATAACCGGACCGTGGATTCTTTGCTTTAAATATTTCTGTTCCAACAGGCAACTTAGAAGCAGTTCCAGTTTTAAAATCAGAAGCATTAGTGGATTGCATTTTAACTTCAAGTACTTTTTCCCCTATAGCTAAATCACTCTCAATTCTCCCATCTATTTCTTCTGCTTTAATATAAGTAACGTTATCAATCATTATGATATCTGCATCTGGATTTTCTAACAATCTTTCCTCAGGAGTTGGATTGCCGAGAGTGGCATCATTAACAGGTTGATCGATTGAGTCATTAGTACAACCTGAAATAAAGAATAATAAAATCATTAAACATATTAACAACTTCATTTTCATTAAGGTTTGTCCCTTCCATGTTTAAATTCATGTATTATTCCAAAAAAAATAACATTCTACAAGTAATGTAAGTTTATCATTAACTAAAATGAACGTAAACATTATTTTTTAGTTCTAAAGGTAAATTTAAAACATATTTTGTAAAAAAAATAAATAATAAGTCTTGTTGTTAGAAAAGTTTGAATATATAATCAAATAGTAATTCTTTTGTTTAATGTTATTAAAATTCACTTCAAAAGGAGCTATTAAATTGATTAAAAAAACTTTTACAGGTTTAATGTTGGCATCCATTCTATTGGCTGGAAATTACAATGCGGAGGTCCTAGCTGATTCAAATAAAAGTATAACCTCTGTTCAAAATAATGATGTATTAGAGATTGTCAATGCGAAAGTAGCTCAACGTATTGCAATAGGAGATTCTAATTTTAATGATGTTGAAGTCAGCAAGGTAAAAAAAATGAAAGATATTAATGAAAAAGATACGAAATATATGGTTTTGCTTAATAATAAAAGTGATAAAACGATAGCGGGTTATATGATAGTCGATGTACTTCTTGAGAATGAAGATGCAGTGGTGGAATTTGCTTTTGGAAGTGTATATCCAGGATATGAGAAGGATGAAAAACTTCTTTACTATCTAGGTCTGTAACCGTCAAGTAGAATTAAACAGTTTTCCCCAATTAAGACTCAACACCTTGATTGCTAAATAACGTTTTTCGGTATCTCATTCGGATGCTGTCTTGCTTCTCGTCGAACGTAAGAATCTCACTTCGGTGAAGCAGGCGGTCTAAGATGGCTGTTGTTAAGGTCTGATCGCCTAAGAATTTTCCCCATTCGCCTGGACCTTTATTTGAAGTTAATATGAAGGCCGCTTTGTCGTACAGTTCATAAATGAATTGGAAAAATAGATGAGCCTCTTGAGGCTCATAAGCCATGTACATGACATCATCAATGATGATCAGATCAGAAGCGGCAATCCGTTTATATCTGGTTTTTGACTTGCTCGTGTAATCTTTAGATTTCAGTACATAAATGAGACGCTCCATCGATATAAACGACACCTGATACCCACGCTCGATGGCGTGGATACCTAATGCAGTCGATAAATGAGTCTTGCCGGCGCCTGTCGGTCCCATCATGATCAACGTGAAACAGTCATCGATCCAGGAAAGTTCCTTTAATACATTCAGCTGCTTTTCGCCGATGGCTGTTTGTTCCTCCAAGCGGAAATCTTCAAATGTCAGTAATTCAGGGAACTCTGCCCATTTCATGAGCTTTTCACTGTTTTTTCGTTCTCGGCAACGCGTTTCATAACTAAGCACTTCATGGATAAACTCGTGATAGGTCCATCCCTTCGCCTCAGCTTCGCGAAGAAAATTCGGCAATTCTTTGGCCGTCTCTGCCAACCGCAAGGTTCGGCATTTTTCTTGTAATCCTTCGTAGGGATGGCTCATCGATTTACACCTCCTTGAAGGACAGAGAGGTAAATATCCGTAGTCCGTTCAGGTGCCACAAAGTCTTTGTACTTCTCGTTGATCGTGCCAACTTTTTTTGGTTTCTTTTGGCTTTCTATCTCTAACGAGATAGCGATGTCCCGTAATTCATTGGCACTCGTCATCTCAAGTCGATTAAACGTAATCAGCGCATCATCGACATAGTCCGGGTAGTTTCCGATGACGGAAAGCACGACTTCCAGTTGGTCGATCAAATGGCGTGGATATCGTTCGGTCAATCGCTCAATGAACCAGTTACTCAATTCAGTATCGGCCAATTGGTCTTGAATTTGTTGGATTAATAAATCTCGTTTGGTCTGATTCCGTTCACGGTGAGAAGGGTCTGAAATGACTTCCCCTTTACCTTTCGCTAATTTGTGTTTCGCTAAAACTTCCCCCTGTTCCTGCAGGCGTATGTACAGGTAGTTGTTATCCGTCTGAACATAAGCGCGATGTTTGGCGCGCCTTTACGATAAGTGCCACGAGGCACACTGTAACGATTTGAGCCGAAACGAATGACATTGTCATGCTGAATATCTCTTGTTATACTCGAAGTGAAGACTTTTTCAAAAATGTAAGTACCAGAGACCTTTTGCAGGTGTTGCTTTTCCAGGGCGTGCACCTCACAAGGTCTTTTTTTGATATTATGATGGACTTTTTTATTCCCCGTCCGTTCCAGCCACTTCATACAAGACTCTTGCCAATCGATTAAATTATCAAACGTACGGTTTTTAACAAAGTTATTTTTGACGTATTTTACAACTTGTTCGATTTTCCCTTTGGATTGTGGGTCGGATTTCCTGCAGAGGTAGACTTGAAATTTGCGCGTCTGTTGATACTTGGTGAAGTCGGCCGTCATAATCAAATCTCCAGAATTCTCACTTACGATTAATAAACGGTCTTGGTCGTAGACAATTTCTCGGGACATGCCCCCAAAGTGACGAAAGGCATTCTCATGCATATGTATCAGATCGCTTGCCCGGAAGGGCCGGTCCAGAAACTCCACATACTTGAACCTCGAATGCGCCAACACAAATCCAATAAAGTACAAACGCTTCATCGTACCATCAGTTGTCAGTACATTCCTCTGTCCAAAATCCACTTGAATCTGTTGCCCCATAGGTAGCTCCGGCACCGCACTGAATGTCCGCTCTGATGCTTGTTTGGGGATGTGGTAAATCTCACGCAGCTCATTCACATAATTCCTGACGGTATTTTCAGCGATCGTATTCACGCCCAGTCGCTCTTCCAACCAATCAAAAATTTGTGCACCTGTCAGATCCGGATGTTCCTTTAACCAACTGACAATTTCCTTGTGATACGGATCCAATTTCTTATTTCGATTTTGAAGCGACAGAACAAATTCACAAAACCCCTCGGGCGTCATATTTCCGTAGTCAATTACCCGATTTCTGGATATCTTTAGCTTCTTAGCGATTGCGCTATTTGAAAAGCCTGCGCTGCGAAGTTGGTGAATCTCGTTGTAAATCATAAACTTTTCCACTCCTCATTCCTCACTTTCAATAGACTCTCTCAAGTATATTAAAAGTGCATCAGTATCAGTAAACTGTTGAGTCTTATTTGGTGAAATCTGTTTACCGTTATTTGTGGAAAACTGTTTAGTCTAGTTTAGCGTTTACAAGGTCCCGTTCAATATGGAATTAAAGATGAGAACAATAATTTAACGGATTTGCGTACTGGCAAATTATTAGATGAAAGTATTAAAGAAAAAATTAAGACTAAAGAAAAGGAAAAGTACAGCGAATATATTTCTTTTCTTCATGAAGAATCTATAGTAAGTGATGGTGAAGTATCGACTGCCTCCGTAGTAAATCGTATTTATAGAAAGATCAGTGGGGTTCCTGACTATATAGATGGTCATTATCCTGGAGCTAATGATTGTTCTCCTGTAGCTTCTGGAAATATAGTGATGTATTGGGATGCAAATGGTTATCCTAATATGTCTTATGACAATACGCCTTCTTCTGTTATTTCTAGATTACATACATTTATGAACACAGATTCAATTAGAGGAACGTCAGGTGAGAACCTAGAAATAGGTTTAGATAGATATATGCAGGAAAGATACGCCAATGCGAATTCCGATCGAAGAGGCGCTCCGTCATTTGCTAATATGTCGAATGAAATAGCTGCCAAAAGGCCAGCTCTTATTCATTTGGATAGTTATAATACAGAGGGGGATAGTGAAGTGGGACATTCAGTTACTTTAGTAGGTACTGAAAGCTATCAAGAAACCACTCAAAATTTGCGGTACTATTATAATTTAGTTATCCATGATGTATGGGCTTCGACACCGACGGATGTTTGGATTTCCTTCGGCAGAGGAGGACATACTGTTTATGCACATACTGTTGTTTCCCCCTATGGATTGTGAAATATTTCTAAAAAAGTAAGTTGCAAAGAGATTAACTTTTTCCAAAATGACTAGACAATACTACATTTTAAATGCAACTTGTTTTCGTAATATTACTTTTTGCGAGATCATCAATATGGATAAGTTGCCTTCAAAAATTAGTCTCCCTAATTTAATTGCGAAAGAGAGTATATTATTTTTTCTTTACAATATTTAATATCAACCGCTGAATGTATTTATTTATGAAGTAAGTTATATTCAAATCCCTGATTCTATTGATTTCAAGGAAAAACCAAACGAAACTCTTTTCATTAGAAAAAATGATACATTCAAAAGCTTGCTTTATTAGGTTTTAATGCTCGAATTTCGAATGGACACAAGTTTACATATCAGGACTTATCAGAAGCAGCAGGAAAGAAAACTAAATTGAAGTAAAAAGGAAGAGGAAATGCTTAAAAAGCATTTCCTCTTCCTTCTGGTTTATAACGGTGTCCTTATAAAAACGCTTCATTATAAGGAGAAGAAGATAATTTCAAAATCAACCTGTTTCACAAAAGTGCAGCTAGCTTTTAATCAGTTGAAAAGTTTCTGGTAAATGCTGCGAGTCGGCACAGGAACAATCTCTTTTAATATGGGTAACTTCATTAAATCATCCATTTTGACTAAAAAAGTCTCTTCACTCAGATCGTCTAAGTCCAGATCCGCTTCTGGAGAACAAATGCATGTCTCTCGGTCTAACATTTTGATTAAGTACACCTCTCCTAAATCCGCAATATTTACTTTGTACATGGTTTTCTCTTTAGTAATGAAATTACTTACCTTTTTCATGCCGATACCTAATATGAAGGCACTGATCACCAGTGTGTTGACGGCAATACTTGTAGCCAGTTCCCAATTGATCGACGCAAGCTCCACATTATTCACGACAATTCCCCATGCGACGTACAAAAAAGGAAACAGAACCGTAAAATAAAGCACAGCCGCAAGTAAGGCAAACAATCGCTGTTTTATTTTTTGCTCTGTTGTCATAAAAACTTCTTCAAAAGCTGTTTTGGATAGAAGGGAAAAACCGGCAAACCCTATCCCACATATAGAAATCAGTAAAGCTATTACTCCTTGAATGCTCATTGTCGAATTCCTCATTTCCAAATAGATACCATAATTTACGGTTTTTATAACAATTGGTTTCAACAAATTAGCTGAAATATAACTTCTAAATCGCTTGTACACCTATAAGCTGGCTTTGAATGATATAACGTTCCGGAGCATACCCAATTTAATCAAACGTATAACAAGTCGCCAAAGTTAGAGTCGCTTCATTTGTATCTACAATAACGGTTCGGTCATCAGCATTGGTCACCCACATTTTTTCAACCTTATATTCATATCGCTATCTTTCATACTCCAGGAAAATAGAGTTGCCTTGTTTGACTTTATCCAACCCGACCAACTTCTTCTCCGAGTTGATATTGATCCAAGTAATCACCCATTAAAGCTGGCTGTACTTAAACCTTTTCAAGAGAATTCTTCAGCGAAGGCTGGACAGATTCTGTAGCCTCTTCTGGCCCGGCATTGTTTCAGCCTTCAATTTCAGCCAGTGAAACCGTCTCAGTGTCCTGAAGACTTTGTCACCACTGGAAGCTATAAAAGCCCATCATTGCAAGAACGACAATAAGAATAGCTATATAGACTTTATTCAGGGAGCAGACTTGCACCTCACTTTCTAATCAAACCAATAGCTACATACAAAAAAGCCGTATGCAAAGATACGGCTTTTTTGTTTTTTTATTAAGCCATCGAGCGTCTTCTAAACAATAGTATCCCAGCGCCTAAGGCAGCCAATTCCATGTCTGCAAAAACAAATTGGAAATCATTTCTTGCAGTAGCCGGCAATTCTTCATCTTCTTCACTGATTCCTTCAAGAGGAACTGCACCATTTAAAAATCAAAATATATACACAATTCTCATTTACATTTTTTATAGCATTTTTCCTTTTTCTTTTACAACAAAAAATATAGATGGAATAAATACTGCGATTTAAAACTGATTAGAGGGAAATGATTTTTCTTATATATGCTTAAACATTTGGTAATAAATAAGTGAGTAATTAAATTAAAGAAAAATATTATCAAATAATAATTACTTATCATTTAATAAAACTAAAGAGCTATAGTTATTACCATATTTAGGATATTTAAAATAAATAAATAGATTTTACTGTTAATTATACATACATTTGTAATAAATTTATTTACAATAATAAACAGGTAATTTTTTCAAAAAAAAAGAAAGAGTAGGTGGGGAATTGAACAGGTTGCAAAGAAGAATAAGAAAAGAATGGATTACGTTGTTGGTGGTGTTAACACTACTTATAACCTTGTTGCCGATGAAGTACATAGGAACTGAAAAAGTCGAAGCACAAGAGCCTACTACAGAAATTTTAACACAAGCAGATAATCCATCTGCAGGAAGTAAAGGTAATGAAGTTGTTTCTATGCGCTCTGAAAAATCGAAGACCTTTGAGAATACTGACGGGACTTTTACCACGGAAATTTCAGAGAATCCTATTCATTTTAAAGAAAAAAATAAAAAAGAATGGACCTCAATTGACAATTCGCTTGTTCCGGCAACATCCGGTAAGGGGTTTGTCAACAAAGCCAATTCATTGGAAACGAGTTTTAGCGAACAAGCAACTGAGGACACTCAGTTGGTAGAGATCAAAAATGGAGATGTTTCGGTAGCGATGACTGCTGTTGGAACAGAATCAGCAGCTCCTTCAACGACACAGGATAACTTAAGAGAATCCGTGGCAGAAATAACGGGAAATGAGATTGTCTATCCCGAACTATACCCAAATGTCGATGTCAAATATACAGTGGGAACCGATCGTATAAAAGAAGATATTATTTTAAAAGAGAAACCAGAAGCTGGCACTCCTATATCCTTCTCATTTTCCTTGGATTTAACTGGGCTAACTTATGAGGCGCAAGCAGATGGACGTATCTTGTTCAGCCATTCAGAAACCAAGGAAAGCATGTTCTATCTTGACAAGCCTTTTATGTACGACTCATTCAAACCAGAAGGCTATAAGGAAAATCCAGAAGTAACTTCTTTTGCAGAGGAGGCATTTTCTTACGATGTAGAGATGAAGATTGTAGAACGGGAGAACCAACTTTATGTTGACCTCATCCCTAATCGGGAATGGCTGGAAAGTGAAGAACGCGTTTATCCTGTCGTGATTGATCCGACCGTGGTGAAGGTCCAAACACTAGCAAATGTAGATGATACCAACATCCGGAGTTACTTCCCCAATGATACAGGAGGATCTGAAACAACTTTAGGCGTTGGCCTTCATCAAAATTCCATGACGACAAACAAAATCCGATCCTTGTTGAATTTTGATCTTACTTCAATTCCGGCAGGTACGCAGGTCCTTGATGCAACCCTGAACTTGCGTTTAGCAACCGTTTGGAATGATACAGATATACTTGTTGACTTGCATGAGGTGACCAATACGTGGACAGAGGCAGGAGCTAGCTGGTCCAAACGCGACGGGATTAATCCATGGACTGCAAATGGTGGAGATTACGACAGTACACTTATGGACACCGCGAATGTGGGACACCTTACCGATCTAAGTATAAATTACAAATGGGAAATACCACCCGCGAAGATCCAAAGTTGGATTGGCAAGCCATATACCAATAAAGGACTGCTGTTAAAAGCAAACAATGAAGGCATCAAAACTTATAAAAAATTTATCTCCGGCAACGATATCGGTAACAGTGATTACGCTCCTGTTTTAGCCATCACTTATGTATCGGCAAGTCGAGTGGGACTCGAATCCTATTGGACTTTTGATCAACACGAGGTAGCGAAGGGAAGCCTAGCTGTCAACGTAGGAACAGGCAACGGTGTGGTTCAGTTCAGTGATATCAATGTCAGTGGCCGAGGAAATTCAGGCATGGCATTTGAACGGATTTACAACTCGAAGTCTACGGAAGTTGATGCGTTCGGGCCAGGATGGTCGTTTACTGGATCGGAAAGCATTACACAAACGGAAGACAACTTGCTCTATTATACCGATCGAGATGGAACGACCCATGACTTTGTCTATGATGCCGTGGCAAAGAAATTTATAGGGCCTCCTGGTATTTATAGGAGTATTAAAGAAGTACCGGTCACTAGAATTAGCCATGGGGTTGAAATAGCAGACACAGCATATGAGATAACAGGCAAGAGTGGAGATGTTTCACTGTTCAGAAGGTCCATACAACGAATCGATTATGAAACAAATTCCACCATTTATCAACTTGATTATCAACTCGATCGAAATGGCAATAAAATTCAATATGCATATGACGATCAAGGGGAAATTATTAGTGTGACCGATGCTTCTGGAAGAAAAATGACGATTACACAGGGCAGCGCGGGCATTTCAAGCGTGGCGTTTGAAGGGAAAAGATATACCTATCATTATACGGCCGGCAACCTTCGGGAAGTACGTGAATACACAGACGCTACGATATACCTGTCGACTTTCTATGGCTATGATGCAAGTGGGAAAATGAGCACGATTACCGATCCCAATGGAAACATAACAAAGATCACTTATAGTGGTGCATTTGTTCAATCTGTTCAGCAACCATCTCCATCTGGAACTGGTGTTCCGGTCACTTCGTACCGATATGATTTACCGAATCGCACTTCCGAAATAACCGATCCCAATGGCGGGGTTACAAAGCTGACTTTAAATAATCATTATGGTGTCCAATCAAGTACCGATCCATTAGGCAGAACATCAAGCCAGGACACCATGGATGCCAATCTCAACCCAACGCAATTCACGGACGCGGAAGGCAAAATTACGAAAAGTCTCTTTGATGCAAATGGTAATCTGCTAAATTCAACAGATGCTAAAGGGATTCAACGCACGAATACGTATGACAATTTCAGCAATTTGAAGACGGCAACCAATTCAAAGGGTATGACTTCAATGAATTATGATGCCAAAGGAAATATGGTGGATATGACCGAAGCGGATGGCAACATCACGACGCAAGCCTACGATATCTATGGTAATAGAATGTCAACCACCGCTTCGGATGGCACACAAAAACTGTATGCCTATGACACAGGCAGCAATTATCAGACATCTGGTACAGATGCGATGGGGCGTATTACAGAAACCGAGTCCGACAAGTTCGGAAACGTAACTTCACAACTGGATGCTAAACAAAACCGTACATCTTTTGCTTACGATCAGCAACTCTTGTTGAAAGGGGTCACAAATGCACAAGGTGGGAGTTCTCCTTACACTTACGATGGCAACGGAAACTTGCTTTCGGTTGTCAATGCAGAAGGCAAAAAGACTGCTTTCACGTATACGGGGCAGAATCAGTTGAAATCTCGTACGATGCCCATGGGAGAGGTTACGACGTTGGGATATGATCATAATGGAAATCTTACTTCAACGATGAAGCCTTCCGGAACGAATCTAACCAATACATTTGATAGCGTTAATCAGCTGCAATCTATATCTGCAAATGGCGTTAAAAAATGGGGTATGACCTACGATAAGAATGGAAATGTGAAAACCATTACGGATTCCTCAACCGGAAACCTAAAAAGTTTTGCCTATGATGCCAATGAGAATCTGGACCTTGAAACAAGTGGCACGCTATCGGTTGACTACAATTACAATGATGCTAATGAATTAACTTCTCAAATCGGTAAATCTAGCACCACTTCGTTTACGCAATCGTATGATTTTACGGAAACAGGCAAGTTAAAGGAAATCAACCGCAATGGTACGAATCTGGTAACGTTTGGTTACGAACCGGTCGGACTTCCACTTTCTATTACGTATAGCAATGGCGTCCAAACGGGGTTCAATTTTGACGATGCTGAGCAATTGTTGAACTTGACGGTCAAAAGAGGAACTACGTCCATTCTGTCGGAAGCTTTTACGCATGACGAGAATGGAAATATCGAAACCGTCACCTCGACAAACGGGAATAAAGTCTACACGTACGATGAACTGAACCAACTAAAGAGCCAGACGCTGGCCGATGGGACAGTAGAAATCTACGAATACAACAAAGTGGGAAATCGGTTGGAAACAGAAACGGTGAAGAATGGGCAAACCACTCGGACCGTTTACGGCCACAATGACAACAATGAACTAACTTCCGTAGATGGGGTAAGTTTTACCTATGATTCAAACGGGAATCGTATCAAAGACGACCGATTCAACTATACGTACAACCAGTTCGATGAACTTCAAACCGTCAAAACGCTTTCCGGACAACTGGTCGCTTCTTACACGTATGACGAACAAAGCCGCCGCACCAGCAAAACCATCGGAGGCGTCCGAACAAATTACCATTATGGCCAAGGCATTGAAGTACTGTTTGAAACCAACGCCGCGGGTACTATTACGGCAGAGTACAGTTTCGACCAGCGTGGCTTTCCGAAGACCATGACTACTAATGGGCAGACGTACTTCTATGTATTGAATGGCCATTACGACGTTGTAGCACTGACCAACGCTTCCGGTCAAACAGTCGCTTCCTACAGCTATGATGCCTGGGGGAATATTCTGTCCCAAAGTGGAGCATTGGCAGAAGCGAACCCTTACCGTTACGCAGGCTACCGATATGATGAAGAGACCGATCACTATTACCTGATTGCCCGTTACTACAATGCAGCAGAAGGTGTCTTCTTGGCAGCAGATCCTGTAGCTGGAGAGACAAAAAATCCATTGACTCAAAATGGGTATAGTTACGCAAACAATAATCCGGTGATGAACTACGATCCAAATGGTAATTTAGCACAAATTGTAATGGGGGCAGTAGTTGGAGCTCTTATTAATATCATGTCCTACTATTTAGAGCTTGTTGCGGAGTATGGAGTTAATAATGCTTCTAGCCATATAGACAAAGGAGCATTAGGTCTTACAGCAATTAGAGGCGCTGCAACAGGAGCTATTGGATTTGGTTTAGTAGATAAAATTAAAACCATTGCTACATTAGGATCCTTGGAGACGGCCATATTGTCATTTAATTTAGCCCCACTTGCTTATGCTATTGGACAAGCAGGTAATTATAGTACTGCAGGTTTGGCTGAAAATCAATTTCTATCTTTATTCGGTAAATCTGATAACGCATTTTATCAAGCAATAAAGCCAGTTTTAAGTAGAATAGTAGATAGATATCGTTAAAAATCTGAATAAAAAGAGGGGATTAATAAGTGAATGAGGAGCTAATATGGTCTATATTAATTACTTTATTTGGTATTTTCGCTATATACATGGCGATTTTTGTATTTACTAAAAAGGCAGTTTTAGAAACGGATAAATTCCATGTTTTTAGAGATTTCACGCCTTTGCCTCCAATGGTAAATTACCTGTTGTTTAAGTGGTTCATTATTATTTCTGGAGCAATTACACTTTATTTGGGAATGTATGGAGTCATTTAAAATATTTAAGTAGGATATTTCACTTGAATGTAAGTAACTGCCATGAAGAGCCGACTCAATATGTTTTAAAGAGAGATCGGAGTAGAAATAAATGGGTTGTAAAAAATTTGAGATGTATACAACTAAAACTTTGTTCAGACAAAGAATGAAAGGAGGTTCATATGTCTAAGAATACTCGGTCCTTACTTTCACTTTTCTTCTTTCTCTTGTCAGTCGTCCCTTTTTTATCGGCTCAATTTACCAACTATGGATTTATCGATTTTGGCATTGAATCAAGAATAAGCCTCTTTTTCCCCTTCATATTTTCTATGATTGGATTAGTATTCGCTATAAGCGGAAGGGGCGGTAAAATAAGATTGGTATTAATTACATTGAATACTCTTGCTAATCTTTTTCACTTTTTTGTTGCTGTCTATGTATACAGTGCAATATAAAACCTGGTTTGATGCTTTTATCTTGCCGTAAGAGTTCCTTCATATGAATATAGTTTCTGTAACAATCAGCAATAGTTTATTATGCCTTCAATTCTAAGAAAGTTAACATATAAGGGATTATCAGAAGCAATTATATAAATTAAACCACACAGGGGGACGAGAAGATGCACATTTAAAGCATCTTCTCGTCCTTTTCCTGCAAAAAAGTGGTTCACTGATTATCAAAAGCTAAAAAAAGAAAGAGAATGTATAGCAATGTAATTTTTAATTCGATACCCTTTTGATAGGAGTTTCGTATTTTAATACGGTAAAAATGGAAAGGGTAAGACGCTATTCAATATAAAAGCTTCTTAACAGCAAGTTTTATTTGGTTAATTATAGAGGGAATTAGCCGGACTTCTTTCTTTTGTTTATAATTAATAGAAGCGAACTGATGTTTTTTATTTTGGAGGGGTCTTAATTGGAGATACTAATGGAGAATATAGATTTTTCTAACCTTGATAAGAGGATTGCACATGTAAAGGAAGAACAGATAGTTGAGCTCATGCAAAAGTACTATGAGGGAGAAAAGGTTTCAAAGATTTTAGACGAGTATAAGATTGAAATAAGCGTTTCCCAGTTATATTCATTATTTCCGCCCGCAATTACTGATGAAAAATGCATTCATTGTGAATCTTCCATGGTAAAATCTTGGGAATCAAAATCTTCACCTTCATTTATTGTTTATGGCATTCTAAAAATGTAGTCTTTGGCAGTTAATTTATGTAGTCTCTCTCGAGACTGATTGAATAAAAAAAGTCACTTGTCAACAGCATCCCATACATTTAAACTCTCTGTGATTGGGCTAACAATTACAGGGAGGTAGAAGGAGTGTTGACAGTGACTGACGTAAATTATATCAGACAAGAAGTAAATCTGAAAGGTCGTTCCTATTCGGAAGTAGCGAAGCAGATGGGGATTGATTTCCGAACCATCAAGAAATACGCAGATCAAGAAGATTGGAACGAGCCAAAGCAGATACAACGGCGAAAAGCCCGAGTGATGGAAGTTGTCAAACCAGTTTTAGACCAGTGGCTGTTGGAGGATTCAAAGAAAAAGAAGAAATTCCAACGCACCGCCAAGCGAATGTTTGATCAGTTGGAGAAAGAGCACAACTTCCAAGGGTCGTACCGTACGGTACGCGATTACGTAAGTCGACGAAGAAAAGAGTTGGGTGAAGCTGCAGAAGCTGCCTTGCCCTTGGAAGCGAAACCAGGGACGGCACAAGTGGATTTTGGAGAAGCGCCTTTTATACATAACGGCGAGGTCATTGACCTGCCCTACTTGGTTCTATCATTTCCCTACAGCAATACCTTTTATTTTCAAGTGTTCCGATCTCAAAATCGCGAGTGTTTCCTGGAAGGGCTGAAAAGAATCTTCCATTACATAGGTGGTGTCCCGAAGGCTATTCGTTTTGATAATTTGACACCAGCGGTAAAGAAAATCTTGCCTCATGGCGAAAGAGTTTTAACGGATGAATTTCAGCGCTTTGTCTTTCATTATGGATTTTCCCCGGAATTCTGCAATCCAGCGAGTGGCAATGAAAAAGGACATGTAGAAGCCATGGTCAAGTACGTGCGGAACAATTTCTTATTGCCCGAATTGCCATTTAGCGATTTGGAAAGTCTGAATCGCACATTCTGGCAATTAGCTGAAGAGGATCGCGACCGGAAGCACTACGTGAAGGAAGAACACCTTACGGCACTTTATGAAGAGGACAAAGAAGCTTTATTTCAACTGCCGGAAAAAGCGTTTGAATGTGTCCGGCTTGAATCTGGAAAGGCCGATAAGTACGGCTACCTGAAAGTGGATAACCGGCTTTATTCGACTTCACCACGCTTTGCGAAAAGCAAAGTGTTGGCTAAGGTTTCCTATAACCGCATCGACATCATGACGCCGGAAAAAGAATTGATCATCAGTCATGTGCGGCTTTACGGTGAAAAGAAGAAATCAATGGAATGGCAGCCTTACTTAAACTTAATGGCCAAACGGCCAATGGCAATCAAGTATACCAGCTTCTATGAACAGCTTCCGCAAAATTGGCAACAATACCTGGAAGCCTGTACCGTCCCTGAAAAGCAGCAAGCCTTACGGCTTCTATCCGTCTTGTTAAAAGAGCATGACTTTTCCGTTGCGACAGAAGCACTTTCCCTAGCCTCTGAACACGGACATCCTTCAGTCGACTCAATCAAGCAGGTCTTTTACCAGCTGATTAATGGCCGAGGCGTCCGAAAAGAAATTGAGATTCGTAAAGGTTCAGTTCCAGCCATGCCTGCAATTATCAGAGGCGCGGGCAATTACGACCAGCTCTTTGACAAAGGAGGTGCCTCTTGATGGAGCAAACGATTGAAGAATATGCCAAGCGATTAAAGCTGAGTTGGATTCGGCAGCACTATCAGGAGGTTGAAGCGACTTCAAATGAAGAATTCCTCCTCAAGCTCATGGAGCAGGAAATTCAGCAGCGGGAGGAACGAAAAACGAATCTCTTACTCAGTCACTCACAGCTGCCGGAGGTGCCGACGGTACCCTTCAATTAGATGAACTCGGCTATATTCCCTTGCATAAGCAAGGAGCCGAACTTCTCTTTCAGGTCATCAGCATGTGTTACGAAAGAAAAAGTCTAATTATCACGACAAACCTGCGGTTTGGGGAGTGGAATCATGTATTCGGTGACCCGATCCTCACCGAAGCGGTCATAGACCGGTTGATTCACCATTCCCATTTGGTTGTTTTTAAAGGCCCGAGCCATCGGATGAAAGAGTCTTTACTGCAAAATTGAATACGTAGAAAAAGGTGCTTTGGCAAGCGACATTTTTAAATGCCATTCACTACATTTTTTACTTGCCAAAAACAGGCGTTATCCCCTTGTACTCATTGATGGTAACGGTGATGTTGTTTGTCATAATGAACGCCTCCTCAAATAGCCTATGGCCGATTTTATGAAATTTCTGGCCCTTTTGACTATAGCATTTCTCGTTGACCTTTCCTAAGCATTTAAGGAACAATATACCCGAAAAACTAACTATGAATGTAACTTACTAGCAAAAGAGGTACATTCAGAAGCTTGATACTATAGGATTATTAGAAAAAAAATTGTCTAATTCTCTCCATATAATAAGGTGCATTAACACACTGGTTTTAGAGATTCTGAAAAAGGGTCTAATAAAAAATCAGTTTACCTCTCAGGAGTTTATCAGAAGTACTTGATTTCGGTAATTGGAATAAGAACGAGGGAAATCCTTAAATGAAATTAAACCCAAATGGCAGCCGCTTTTTAATAAGCGGATGCCATTTGGGTTCGGTTTCTCATACAAATAGATAAATGATCCAAAAAATGATAGGTGTTTTGTCAGGCCAAAGCTTCTCTGTAATCATAGTTATTTTTCGTATAAACATATCCTTCTAAAATCAATCTAGCTGTGCGCACCACTTTTATATTGCTGATATGGCCGGCAATTAAGTCTACTTTCGTTTCAATGATCCCTGATGGATGGCCTAAGCGCAACACAGTATTTTCGACTTGGATAACATCATTTAAAATGGTATCTGTTAAAAAGGCTCCCGCGGTTGTGCAAATAGCACCCGTGATTGCCAATGCCTGATGGGGTTTTTGCATGGACATCATTCGAATTCGACAATCCATTTCATCTACTTTCCGCTCAACACCATTAACATCCAAATAGGTTTCAGGAGGAGCGATTATCGTAAGTTTAGGCACTGCGGGCGATTTCACTGTAGCTTCTTTTTTAGTTGAAAATAAGCACATTTCAGCTGCTGCTGAACGGATTTCTTCTAATTCCCTTAGTTTTTCCACAGTAAACTCGTGCGGCAATTCCGACCCGGTCAACCCTACATCTTCTGCTTTCACAAAAACCAGAGGGTTGGCGACGTCAATAATGGATACTTCAAGCAGGCCGTTTCTTGTTTCAATCCGGTCAATCGGATTTTCAGTCGGGAACAGCTTGCCAGTGACGGCGCCTTGCGCATCTGTAAAGGATAAATAGATAGGGGAACCGGTCCCTGGAACACCAGGGATTTCGCATTGCCCTTCTGTTTTCACCCGCCCATTTTCCACTTCGACTTCAGCGATGATCACTTTCTGTGTATTGGTATTAAAGATTCTGACGGCTGTCATAGGGGCAGATGCTGCAACCAATCCTTGCTCGATGGCATATGGACCAACTGCGGAAGAAATGTTCCCGCAATTCCCTTTAAAATCAACCAACTGATTTTCAATACTGACTTGTGCAAAGGTATACTCCACATCGATATCCTTCATCTTCGACTTTTTGATGATTGCTGCTTTGCTCGTCAGGGAGTTTCCTCCACCTAGGCCATCAATTTGCCGCTGGTCGGGGCTTCCCATAATATCCAATAAAAAGCTATCCCAAAGCAAACGGTCCTCAGGCATTTCCTCGTAATTGATAAATACTCCTTTACTGGTTCCACCGCGCATCACGGCAATTGGTACTCTCATCGGATGAACCACCTTTCTGAAAATTCTATTGCTTCTAAAAATAGAATATGGTAATTTGGTTCATAAGTGAAATAGATATTTTGAACAATAACTTATCAAAAAAACTTATAACCTAACTGGAGTGATTGAAATGGACGAAAAAGATTGGGAAGCCATGCAAATACTATATGAAGAAAAAAATATTAGCCGGTCCTCGGAACGTTTATACATCTCACAGCCAGCTTTAACGTACCGTTTAAAAAATCTGGAGAAAGAAGTTGGAACAAAACTTTTTTTCAAAACGAAAAAAGGGATTGAACTGACCTCAGAAGGGATTTATCTAGCTCAATACGCGGAAGAAATGATTACAAAGCTTCAAAATACAAAAGATTATCTTCAAAATATGCAGCAGGAAATCCGTGGCACAATCCGTTTAGGCGTTTCAAGTAATTTTGCTCAATACAAATTGCCTCCGTTGCTGAAGGAATTTTTGACCACTTATCCAAACGTCCAGTTCAGTGTAAACACGGGATGGAGTTCAGACGTAATGGGACTTCTCAATTCCTCAGGCGTTCATCTGGGAATTCTGCGCGGCGATTACAATTGGACGGGATCGAAGACTTTGCTGCAGACGGAACAATTATTTTTGATTTCTAAAAAAGAAGTAAATCTGGAGGAAGTGCCGGAACTGCCCTTTATCAATTACAAAACAGACAGTTCGTTAAAAGATATCATCAGCAAATGGTGGCATAATCGTTATATTGAACCTCCGATGATTACAATGGAAACGGACAGGCAGGAAACGTGCAAAGAAATGGTGAAAAATGATCTTGGAATCGCCATTTTGCCGGAGATTTGTCTTCGCCCTTCAGATGAGCTCTACAAATATCCCTTGTTTTACGAGAATGGAGAACCGGTGACCCGGGATACTTGGCTAATGTACAACCAGGAGTTTTTAAAATTATCGACGGTGCGAACATTCATCGACTTTCTTGATGCCCACCCCTCTTTTTGAAAGTTGACCGATTAGACAGACAATAGGTTATAAGTTTTTTTATTCATTTCTAATAAAATTTATCTATTTTACTTATTTTAATAGATGGAATATTCTTATAACTAATTCAATTTGTTAAGTAATCGGGAATCTTAGCAGATTTATATTATTTGTAAGCGAATACATTCAAAGGGGGAATTCTTATTCTTACATTTTTAGGGGTGTCAATGGTTGTTGCATTTACGTATCTGATTATGGCGAAAAAGATGTCGCCGGTGGCGGCGTTGGTAGTGGTTCCAATTTTCTTTGCTTTAATCGGAGGTTTTTGGTCGGGGCTAGGGGATATGATGATGGAGGGATTGAAGCAAGTTGCTCCTTCCGCGGCATTGCTGTTATTCGCGATTTTGTTCTTTGGAATTTTGATCGATGCCGGCTTGTTTGATCCGTTGATCAACAAAGTCTTGAAAGTTGTCAAAGGGGATCCGGTAAAAATTGCACTGGGTACAGCCGTCATTGCAATGATTGCGTCTTTGGATGGCGACGGAACGACTACTCATATGATCACCATTTCAGCGATGCTGGCGCTTTATCTGCGTTTAAAGATGAATCCGTTGGTTTTAGCGACAATCTCTATTTTATCTGTAAGTATCGTCAGCGGCATGACGCCGTGGGGCGGACCGGCAACACGGGCCATTGCATCGCTTGGGCTGGATGCCAACGAATTCTTTATTCCGATACTGCCGACGATGCTGGCAGGGATGCTCAGTATTTTGGGCGTGGCTTATCTGATGGGCAAAAAAGAACGGGTCCGACTTGGCATCATCACAGTGGAAAAGATTCCCGCAGCCTCAGAAAGCATGCTTCAGGTAGCCGCTACTCAGGCTGTGGAAAACGACTTGAAACGGCCGAAACTGATCTGGTTCAACTTGATCTTGGCCGTGGCCATTATGACGATTTTGGTGATGGGCTTATTGCCGGCACCAATCAGTTTCCTAATCGGTTTTGTCTTGGCAGCTACCATCAACTATCCTAATTTAGCTCTTCAAAAAGAACGGATTTTGGCTCATGCCGGAAATGCGATTACCGTAGTCGTTCTTGTTTTTGCAGCCGGTATTTTCTCAGGCATCTTTTCCGGAACCCAAATGGTCGATGCCATCTCCAATTCGTTGATTTCCATTATTCCGGCTTCAGTCGGTTCGTTTTATCCGTTGGTAGTGGCGATTACCAGCATGCCATTTACGTTTGCGCTTTCAAACGATGCCTACTATTTCGGCGTCTTGCCGATTTTGGCAGAGGCGGGAGCCGCTTATGGCGTCAGTCCATTGGAAATTGCCCGAGCATCTGTTTTGGGCCAGCCGATTCACTTCCTGAGCCCACTTGTCGCTTCCACGCTTCTGGTTGCCGGCATGGTGCAAAAGGACATCGGCGAACTGCAGAAGTTTGCATTTAAATGGGCCTTTATATGCTGTATCACCATCATTGTGGTGGCATTTATTACAGGAGCGATTTAAACCAAAAAGGGATTCCGCCATGAATGGCGGAATCCCTTTTTTATTTTTCTTTGTCGCTGTCTAAAATAATCTGCGTAATCAGCTTGGCCAGTTTCATGACCGTATGGAGGCGGGTATCATTCAGGAACTGGGAACTGGGAAACGGATCGAGGTAGTTGACGATGCCTTGGAAGTGATAGTCGCCTACTGCCGGAAGCATTTTTTCAAGGGCTTTTCCAGGAACTAAAGGCCCCTCGTTGAATAGCACATCGCCTACTTGTTCTTTTTTCCCCAGACTGGCGTCAATGCTGATCAGCAACGGATTGTCACTTTTCATATAGATGTCTTTTAAGACGATCTTCAAATTAAATGCATGAACCGGTTCTTCCAAGGTGCCGTAAACAGGGTGGGAAATTCCATTCTCCAGCATCATGCTGCCGATTAACGGACCGAGTGAATCCCCGATATAACGGTCCGATCCGATGCACAAGAAAACCACCTCGCGTTGTTGCTGCTTCGCTTCCACAAAAATTTTCTTCAGCTTTTCACTCATCACTGCCATCTCTTCATTTCCAGTCTGTCCATTAAAATGTAAGGGTGCTTTGACCGGAACTTGTAAATGTGAATTTTTATATTTCCGAAAAGTATGCATGGATTCATACCACCTTCGATTGTATTTGTCATGGTGAGCATGCCCTTATTATAGCTTTAGAACCACTCCGATTGGTAGGAAAGTGCTTCTATTTCCAGAAGCTTTGTCCTGTTCTATTTCTTTCAGCACTTCATAGCTCCAGCCTGTAAAGACCTTGAACTGGATGTTGCTGTATTTCTCGGAAAATTCCTTGAGCACATCGGGCAGGATGAAGCGGGCATAATTACTGGAAACTCCCAAGCGGATCATTCCAGCAGACTCTTCGGTTGTATTAAGCAAATGATTTTTTGTCTGTTGGAGCTTTACAAGCATTTCTTTTGCGTACTGTACAATGTATTCTCCTTGAGGAGTGAATTTGATTCCTTTTTTATCACGCCATATGAGTCGAACACCGACTTCTTCTTCCAATTGATTTAAACGGTAAGTAATAAACGGTAAGTAATAGCCGGCTGAGAGGTGAAAAGTTTGTTCGCCGCTTTGGTTATATTTTTTTCTTCGTATATTGTGGTAATAATTCGCCAGTCTTTTTCATCCATATTCATCACGCCTTACAAGAAGAATACTCTAAAATTATCTATCCATAGATTCCATGAAGGAGATGTTTTCACTGACCACTGGAAACGTTCAATTAGCTAAGGATGAGGTTTTTCTTGCGGGAAACGATTGGTTCAGGGGACGTCAGCATTCTTCACTCCTGTTTTGGGGTAAGGATACTTCATGAACTGTAAGATTGGGCTGTAGAAGAATTTTTTATACGGTTTCTCTCTGGAGACTATTGCAGGAATTACTCGTTGTGTGGTAATTCCTGTAACTTTTTGATCAAAACATCAATCGCGGATCCATAAACTACCGCCAGAAGAAAGTGGAGAGGCAGGAGAAAGGAAGGCGAGTTCATAGTTTCCGGCAACATGGATCGGATATACCCGAATACAGGATCTATTACTGTAAAAACAAGTGACTTTGATGGTTGCGCAAATAATTCGAATAGAATTAACAAAAAACTGAAAAATGGCAGCCAAAACGCGAATTTGGTAAATAGCTTCATGCCCAACCTCCTCTAATTTCTTATTAAGCGGATAAATTGATAGAGGATATCTGCGAAGAGTTTAATCAGTACATTTGAAGAGGACGCAGAATGAAGTGAATTTCATATGTTCTCCTTGAAATGAGAGGAAACTGCATGGATTTAAAGTAGAGAGGGGTGTCGGAGCAAGTCAATAGAAGTGTATTTTTACGAATGCATAAAAAAATGATGGTTTATTTAAAGCAAAGTTGAATGAAGTGGCCTATGTTCAACAAAAAATTGTTTAAAGTGAAAGAAATAAGTGCAGTAAAGTAGAAGTAGGGGAGGAAACTTCTGATTAAAACTCTTACCTTCTGTCATAAGTTAAACGAGCAATCGGAAAGCAAAAAACCGAATGCGCGAAAACGCAACCAGTTTTTAATCGTCCATTTATTAAATTGAATTGATGTACGAGTCTAGTTTTTTTTGTATCGCTAAATAGTTGGTTGTAAATAAAATATAAGTATTTTCCTTTGTGAGGATAACGACTCGATCAGTTGTGCCATAGGGCATTCCAATTCTTATTGCCTTTTTTTCTTTTCCAGCATAAGTATCATCCGTGGCAACTGCTAAAATATCAGCTAGTGGAATTGTGATCTTTGTTAATAGCCATCTAATCACAATCTCAGAATTAACTTTTTTTACAAACACCTCAAACAAAATATCCCTCCTTCTCATCAATTAACTTATTTTAACATATTTTGATAACTTAAACTATTTCTAATATTCAGTAGTTTGCATTTACACATCCGCTAATCCCTTAATTAATAGCGTTATCAGCATTTCGGTTAGCCGGCTGTTTAAGACAAGCAGTTAAGGAGGAAGTTTATGAAGAAAATCTTTCTTTTTGTACTGGTTTGTCTGTTTCTCTTATGTTTAGGAGCTGCAGCTTCCTATTTACATGAAAACTACCATAAGACACCTGAAAGTGCCTTGGAAGAACTAAGACAGCAGACAGATGGCCATGTCCTGAGTTTGCCGATGAATGATTTAGTACTTCTCATTGATGGAAATGGAGATGTGGCAATTGCTTTTATGGCAGTAGAGCGCCTATTCAATATATATAAAGACTTCGAAGTCATTCCCACTCCTTTGAATATCTATCGTTCGGACTTAGATAACGAAATTCCTTATGCAATAGGTCCTTGGTATTTGGAAGTTACGTTCGGACTGATCAAAAATAAGAAAGTTGCATATACAGCACAGGGCAGCACTGTCCGAAAAGACAACGTGTCTCCTGTATATGGAGTTGAAGACGTTTTATCGGACGCTGATCTATCAGGGGTGAAGGTATGGTTCATCACTTCAAGATCCACTTCTCAAGTAGATGTGGAAAACAACGTTTTATTTCTGAATGAAAAAAGGGAACCTATCAAGATGGAAAACAAAGAATTTTCAGCAGAAAATGACTAAGGAGAGTGGCTTTGGTGAGTGGGTGAAGAGGCTCGTGAATCAGGTATCTCTTCTTTTTGTTCGTAAACGGTACTTCTACCAACGCTTTCTATCAATAAATCATATTCAAAAGTGTAGTTACCTTCAGTTTGAAAGGTTGGAAGTGAAAACTTTGGAGTGTTTCAAAAAGATTTTTCACAAGCTGATTTTTGAGAAATACAATCAATTTGCGGATTGGAAAGTTGCTTCGAAAAATACGCTTGTTATTTATCAAGGTGTTTTTTGAGGGAATTTAGTATAGGTTACTATTTAGAATGAATTAGTAAATATTACTATGAATTTAAAATTCGCAATAACCAAAAACAGAAAATTTAATTTATTTTAAAGGGAATTTGGAAATTTGGGTATAATGATTTAAAGGAGGAGGTTGGCGGTGAAAAAGTCATTGTGGATAGGAATTGTTCTATTTTTGAGCGCTTGTTCAATGGAAGAAAGCACAAAAGAGATAAATAAAGCAACAGCAATTCCTGAATCTGAAGTTTTGACTGACAATCAAACTAAACATATTGAATTGGTTGAAGCTAAAGAGAACACCAGGTTAGTCGAGTGGAGCTCAGACACTATGGATCGCGGAAATCACGATTATGACACCCTTATTCACAGCAGTTTAGTAGTTGAAATGGGGTACCAAAAAGTTAACCGCGGAGATGTGGTGTATTACAAAACACCTGAATCTGCTATTAATAAAAATCCGCAATTACCTGAACACTCTATTGCCAGAGTAGTAGGTTTACCAGGTGAAACTGTGGAAATTCGTGAGGGTCAGGTTTATGTGGACGATAAAAAACTTGATACGTTTTATGGGGTTGCAACAGATAGAGGACTCAGCAAGGCTGACTTTTTTGAAATGGCAGAGCAAAACATTGAAGAAGGAACTTGGACAACAGATGAAGAAGTTTCTAAAACAGAATTCATAACTTGGGTGAATCTGGATGCCAAAGAAGAGTATTTCAATACCTCAATGGAACCTGTAAAAGTATCAAGCGAAGCAGTTTTTGTCTTAGTAGATCAATGGTGGAGAGGAACAGATAGTAAGGACTTCGGAGAATTATCGCTGGAAGCAATTGAAGGTAAGGTTTTAGGATATTCAAAAAAGTAGGTTAATAAAGAATAAATGAATGCTGTCAGCTGGAGATGTTATTTTTTCACTCTAACTAACTTCTTTGTTTATTAACTCTGCTAATTGCCTTAGTTTATTCTAAGTTGATGGCAGCTAATTAGACAAACGGGGCTTTAATTGAATAAGCCCAATCCTGCATGAAAAGGAGAGTGGTCTTCATGAAAGCTGTTTTAAATTGGCAAGGCGGGATGGCGTTTAGTGGCATGACAGAATCCGGCCATATGGTATTGTTGGATGCCGGCACTGAAAGTGGCGGTTCAAATCAAGGGGCACGGCCTCCAGAAGTGCTTTTGCACGCCGCTGCTGTTTGTACCGGAATGGACATCGTCTATGTATTAAATAAAATGCGACTGGTAATCGATGAATTCTTCATAGATATTGAAGGAGATCGTGCATCAGAGCACCCTAAGCGTTTTACCGATATAGCCATCACTTATCATATTAAAGGCGAGTTGCCAGAAGACAAGGTCGTGCGGGCGATCAAGTTATCAAGCGAAACGTATTGCACCGTGGTTCATTCGCTCAATGCTTCGGTTGAATACAAATATGTTTTGAATGGAGCAGCTAGTAAGGTTGTGAGTTGAATTATTCAGTTGTGCCTGGATGTTGAGAAACTGAAGGAAATAAATTTATAACACATAAGGCAGCCATATTGTGGCTGTCTTTTTAAAAACGGCTTATTTACAGCAAACAATAATAGGTTATAAAAACCCTTTGTAGTCAGGAATTGAACCTGCGGGCATTCACCAAGGTTTTCATCCCGATCGAAGAAAATGAAATTGAATTGCTTTTATTGATGGGTACTATTGCTGAATCGATGAGCGGAAAATAAGCCGGAAAGCTCTGTAGAATTAGTTTATGTGCCTGGCACACAAACTAATTCACCGAGCTTTTTGCGTCTCATTAACTTAATGTAAGTTTTTTCTCTTCCAAATGTTTTTATTGGAGGAAAAATGATGAATAGCAAAATTCATATTCTGGGAGCTTCGGGATCAGGAACATCGACACTCGGCAACTCGTTGGCAAAAGTTCTGCTGCATACTCACCTTGATACAGATGACTATTTTTGGACAAACAAATATACAGAACAAAGACCAGTCCCTGAAAGAAAGGAAATGCTCAGGAAGGATTTGTTGCGAGATGATGAGTGGGTTCTATCAGGAGCTGTAGCTGGCTGGGGAGACTGCTTCATACCCTGCTTTGACCTGGTTGTTTTCTTGTGGATTCCATCGGAAATCAGACTTGCGAGATTACTGCAGAGGGAAATGGAACGGTACGGAAAGGAAGCACTGGCTGGTGGCAACAGATACGAAGAGTCGCAAGCTTTTCTCGAGTGGGCGTCCCTGTATGACCATGCACGCATGGAAGTCAGGAGCAAAGCCTTGCATGAACAATGGATAGCCGAATTGTCTTGCCCAGCACTAAGAATCGAGGGCGACTATTCAGTCGAAGAGCGTGTTGCTGCAGTTATGGAATACTTGAATAGTAATAATTCATGTTAACTTCTGCTTCTATCATACTTATTTATTGCGTATCTATTTTATCAGAAAATTAGCATTTACTAGTTTGGTAAAGTTGTAGTAATATTATAGAAATAAAAAATGAAAAGCGTTGACGAGAACAGTAGATGACTAAATACTTTTTTTAGAGAGCTCCGGTTGGTGGAAAGGAGTAGGAGTACGTTATCGAAACAAGCCTCTGAGCATCACAAAGGAACCTGATTTCGGGGGATGTTGGGACGGGAGCTCCCGTTATAGAGCTAAGGTATTCGCAATTTTCCATGGCTGTACCGAATAAGGTTAATACGGTGACGTATTAACAAATAGGGGTGGCACCACGATTTTAGTAATCTCGTCCCCAAGACAATTGTCTTGGGGGTGGGATTTTTTGTTTGGCTAAAATTCAGTGGGGAGGGGTTACGATGAGAAACTGGAAGTGTTCTTTATTATTGTTAGGTGGTATCGGTATTTCAAATATAGGGGCGTGGGTTTATCTGATTGCCTTGAATTTGATTATTCTAAATGAAACAGGTTCTCCTCTAGCGATCGCTTTGCTGTATATTTTAGGACCGATTGCGACTATTTGCGCTAATTCATGGGCGGGAAGCCTGATAGACCGGATTAATTCGAGGAAGTTTATGATTGGGTTAACTATTTCACGTGCCCTGTGCATTGCCTTGATCCCTGTGCTTCCTTCGCTGTTCTATGTTTATGGCATTGTCTTTATCATCAATATCGGAAGTGCCATGTTTGAACCTACTTCATTGGTATATATGACGAAATTAATACCAGTGAAGAATCGGCAAAGATTCAATGCGTTAAAAAGCTTTATAAATTCATGTGGAACATTAATCGGTCCTGCAATAGCTGGCTTATTATTTTGGATGGGTACACCATACACAGCTATATATGTAAACTCCATTGCTTTACTGTTGTCAGCGTTCATCATGCTGTTATTGCCAAATGTTGATTTACAAACAGTCCTAACTGAAACCGAAAAACTTTCTTGGAAGATGATAAAAGAGGATTTTAAAGTAGTCTATATGTTCAGTCATACTCATACGTTTATTTTAAAGGTTTATCTTCTTTTTGTCGGAATGACGATATTTATGACCGCCTTAGATTCATTGGAAGCTGCTTTTGCAAAAGAAGTTATCGGAATGTCAGACACCAATTATGGATTCTTGCTAAGTATATTTGGAACGGGGATTATTTTGGGTTCATTCATCAACACCGTCTTTTCTAATCAATTAGCAGTCAACCTACTAATAGGGGCTGGCTCTGTTTTCACTGCAGCAGGGTATACAGCACTTTACAGTTCGCAAGGTTTTATCAGTGCTGCAGTTGGAACTTTTATGATTGGAATTGCAATCACTTTTGCCAACACCGGATATCTGAAGTTCTATCAGAACAATGTACCAGTGAAAATGATGGGCAGGTTTAGCAGCTTATTTAGTATGGTTGAAGCAATATTCATTATCGTACTTACTGTCGTAATCGGTTTGGCAGCAGAATTGACTTCAATACGACCAGTTGGATTGATAGGTTCATTCACTTTCTTGCTGCTGGGGATCGTTGTTTTTAAGACTGTAATGGCTAAAAGAAGAGGAGAGCATTTTGAAGAGAAATTGACCTTAAACAATTAGTTATTGCTGTGTAATATTATTAAGAGAGATTAAAATATCTAATTTAGCCAGAGTAGGAAGAAATTATGCGGAAATTATAGTTTTGCCATACGACGAACAGTGGTTGTCCTTATTTGCCAAATCGGTAGTCCAGAAATTGAAAGGCATTTATCGTTTAAGGATTATCTTCTCACTCATTCCGTTGTCAGGCAAGAATATGGAGAATTAAAAAGACGTTTGAGTCAGAAATTCCCGTATGACATTGAATCCTCTATCAAGGGAAAAGAGGAATTGGCCTTAAAATTTAAAAGAGGCTTTAGCCTGGTATTCAAATCAGCTGACAACAAATTTGAAAGGAGGAGAATAATGGATCAATTTATTCACGAACTAGCAAAGAGGATAAAAGTGGCGGACAAAAAACTCATTATCGGGGTATCTAGCCATGGCGCTGCTGGGAAAATTACGTTTACAAACAGGCTCATAGATAGAGAAGCACGTAATCATGCAACTATCGATTATACATATCAAAACGTAGATCATCGGTATAAAATGACAGCTTGCCATCCTTCCGCTCATCATTTACCTTCATTGGAAAGAGACGTCCAGATGGTTAGAGAAGGGTTGGATTTCTGCACGATAGATACGCATTACATGAAAAAAACATGAATAGTTTTGAAAAGTCTTTTGAATTGGGAGTGAGGATTATTTTATTGTTTCAAAATGGGCACTTAAAGGTTCGTAATTTAGAAGAAAAAGACGATCACCTGTTAGCGAGATGGCTTTCAAACCCATCAGTTCTGGAATTTTATGAAGGAAGAGATAATCCGTTTGATTTAAAAAAAGTTACTAAAGTTTTTTATAATTCCAGTGATCAGAAATTCAAGTGCATAGTAGAGTATGACAGTAACGAAATAGGATATCTTCAATTTTATCAATTAGATGATGAAACAAAAGCAAAATATGGGTATGGCGATGAGAATATTTATGGTGCAGACCAGTTTATAGGTGAGAATGAATATTGGAATAGAGGCATTGGAACATTGCTTGTTACATCACTGGTTAGTTTTCTAATTGAACATAAAAAAGCAGACCGGGTAGTTATGGACCCTCAGATCAGAAATGTGAGGGCTATAAAATGTTATGAAAAAAGTGGGTTTAAAAAAGTGAAAATCCTTGTCAAGAATGAGTTGCATGAAGGGGTTTATCAGGACTGTTGGTTGATTGAATATCAAAAAACATGGAAGATACCAGAAGGTGACAGTCGGAAGTTCGAAGGCTAAAAAGGAAGGCGTGTCTGAAGTGAGAAAAGCCGTGAAGATTATTCTTGTGATTTTAGGCATCATTTTTCTAGGCATAACAGTGCTCGCCATATCATTTAACCTAAGCATGAAACCAGATTCTGATAGAGAAGAAAAGATACGGCGAGAAGCAGACCGATACTTGCCAGCAAACTTCAATGATGATTTTGAAATTTACGATACGCTGTATGACAATATGGGAAATTTCGAATTCGAGTACGCTGCTAAGGTACGAGATATCCGAAGCAATACAGAGTTTCTGGTGTATCCGGATGCTGAGACAGAACAGATGGTGGATACGTATGTTTCTGATACATGGTCAAATGAACTTGAAGAGGAAATGCATCAATACGTCCACCGAGCTTTTGGAGAATCGGCTGTCGTTTATGTGTATTAACGATGAGATAGGAGCTTCCTTAACTATCGATCCGCTCAATGTCGGCAGTTCTAAAGATTATAATCTCGAACCCACTGTCCGACTGAATCTACCAAGGAAAAGAATAGTGGATGACGAGGAACATTTCACTGAATTCATTTCTTATTTAAAAGATGAAGGCATTTTGCAAAACGGCCAGCTTATCGTGTCCTATGTCGCTGAAACAGGTGAAATCCTGGAAGATGAAGAGTGGAGCCGAGAGATTTAACCAGTCATTTCCCTATATTTCACCATTTTTATCTGCAAAAAACTCTTTTCGACATCGATTGAGATAAAATAACTGTAAGTAGCTGCTTCAATTTTATGCGCCAACACAAAAAGCTGCCGACGTAATCGGTTGCTTGCGCAATACGCGTGTTTGTTTGCACAATAAATCCGTTTGTTTGCGGTATAGGCGAAGTTGTTTGCGGTAGAGCACTTTTTGTTTGCAGTAAGCTCAAAAGTTCGCATGAATGGAGGAAAAAAGCTTCAGGCGATCACTCTGCCTGAAGCTTTTTTCGATAAATTAATAAAGAAAAGGTTATGAATTTGCAAGAGTAACCTTTATAGTGAAGCATAGAAAGAAGCTTGGATGTACAGAACGACTCTGTAATGAGGATTGTTTATACGTTCAATCATTGTTTCTTTCGCAATTATTTCGAACTGCCCCAGTTTTTGGTTATACCTAGTCATCGGAGAAGAAGTAACAGCATAGTAATTGGAGGCAAAAGAATGAATAAAGAATACCACTCATTTGGCTGGTACGCGTCTAAAGTATCGCCGCACCTGCCCAAACCAGCGTTTAAACCGGTACCAGGGCGTCTACTCGGCGGGCTCGCTTACTTGATCATTACCATCGCTGGAATGTTGGCGATTGGACTATATGATTTACCGTTTCTTGCAAACATCGCCATTTCGTTTGTCATTGGTACAAGTTTCGCTGCCATGGGATTCTTAGGACATGAAATCTTACACGGAACAGTAGTGAAAAAAGCCGGGTTGCGTAATTTATTAGGGGCTGTTTTCTTTTTCCCCCTGCTTACCGGTCCAAGACTATGGCGTAAATGGCATAACATGACCCATCATGTCCATACGCAAAATGAAGAAAAAGATCCGGATACCTGGATGACAAAAGACGAATTGGACCGAAAGCCTGCGCTGAAACTTATTTATCGATTGCCTTTTTCAGTACGTGCATTTCTGGAGTTTTTCTCGTTGTGCTTCCTATTCACGCTGCACTCTACGAGAATGTTCTTCAATTACGTCAAAGAGTTTCAGCCTGAAAAACGGGTTGCTGTCTGGATCCAGTTTTTAATTCCTTGGATTGTTTGGACAGGCTTGATCTTCTTTGTAGGAATAAGCAATTGGGTATTTATCTTCTTGATTCCGCATTTGATTGCGAATGCCATCGTGATGGGGTATATCTCGACGAATCATCGATTGAATCCACACGTCCCTGTAAATGATCCACTGGCAAACACCTTATCGGTGACGGTTCCTAAATGGATTGACGTGTTGCATTTTAATTTTTCATACCACACAGAGCATCACATCTTTCCAAGTATGAGCTCGAAGTATTATCCGTTAGTGAAAGAAAAAATAAAGGATAACTGGCCCGGTCTTTATCACGAGATGCCGATGTCGAGTGCTTTAAAAGCATTATGGAAAACGCCGAGGGTTTATTACAATGGGAAAGAATTGATTGATCCTCAGGCGGAGCTCGTCTATGGCTCACTCGGAAATGGCCTGGATCCTGAAGCGGTCAAGGCAAGGCCCGTAAATGGCGGGATTTAAAGAGTGCGTACACCTGAAGTTCCAAGGGGCGGGAATATCCCCAGAGGGTGTATGAAATGAAGATCGAAAGACCCGTGACCTCAGCTAAGAGGTTATGGGTCTTTCAAATTTCCTATGGCATATGGGCGCCGTTCATCACTTAATTTTTCTTTCGAAAACGCTGTTTTTCTGTTTAATAAGCATCATAATGGTGGTATAAACTGATTAAAGAGCTGAACGCCAACAAAGAGTTCCGTCTCACGGAAAAAGAGCCACAGGTTTAAACAGGTACCACCTATATGAATTCCCCGCAGACAAGGGGGAGTAGCTGGAGGAACACCTCTTTCACAATCGTCAGGACATGATGATGCGTCATCATCGGTTGTGATGGCAGATACGAATGCTCAGCGAGACCTTTGCCTAATTAATTAGGCATGGGTCTTTTTTGTTTGATTTCAAGAAGGAGGAGAACGGCGATGGATGTGTTAGTGCTGCAGTATGCATGGATTCTTTTGGTGCTGGTGGGCCTTGAAGGCTTGCTTGCTGCTGACAATGCGGTTGTGATGGCGGTTATGGTCAAGCATTTGCCGAAACCGCAGCAGAAAAAAGCCTTGTTCTACGGATTGTCGGTGGCGTTTCTGTTCCGGTTTCTGGCTCTTTTCGCGATTACTTTGCTGGTCAACATTTGGCAGATCCAGGCGCTCGGTGCGTTTTACCTGATCTTCATCGCGGCGAAGCACCTCCACGACCAGCGGAAACACCACGTCGTCTTGGAAAGTGGGCACAAAAGCCATTCTGGTTTCTGGACCACCGTATTGAAGATTGAAGTTGCGGACATCGCATTTGCGGTGGACTCGATGCTTGCGGCGGTCGCACTGGCTATGACGTTGCCGCATTGGGGAGCGTTTTCCATTGGCGGCATCAACGGCGGGCAATTTTCCGTCATGATTGCTGGGGGATTGATCGGTGTGGTGATTATGCGCTTTGCGGCCCATAAATTTGTCCAGTTGTTGGAGCGGTATCCGACGCTGGAAACCGCCGCCTTCATTGTGGTCGGCTGGGTCGGTGTGAAACTGGGTGTGTTGACTCTGTCCCACGAAAAGATCGGCTTGCTGCCGCATGATTTCCCCCATTCACTGCCGTGGACGGTGGTTTTCTGGACAGTCATGATCGGCATAGTGGCGGTCGGTGCATGGACCGGGAAAAAGCACAATGATGCTGCGCAGTAAATGAGTTTTTTAATGTGTTGCTGCCGCAGAAGGCGCCGCATGGTAAACTGGTAGCAACAAATCCGACCTTCCGAAAGGAGAAACCAGCATGAAAGGGATGGGACTTCTCACCGCACTTCGCCTGACGCACCGCGCGCGGAAGCTAAACCGGAAACAGCTGGAAGCGCTCCAGCAAAAGCGCCTTGCGCGTCTCGTGCAACATGCTAGACGCAGCCCGTATTTCCAGAGGAAACTTTCACATCTTGACGGGCCGCTCCGCTTGTCCGATTTGCCCGTCACCCAGAAGAAGGAACTGATGGCGAACTTTGATGACTGGCTCACCGACCGCTCCGTCTCGAAACAAGATGTGGAGCGGTTTATGGAAAATCCGGACAACATCGGGCGGAAGCTGAACGGCCGCTACCTGGTCAACACCACCTCCGGTTCTACGGGACATCCAGCCATTGTCCTGTATGACAAGACCACGATGAATGTCGTGTCGGCAATCGCGGTACTGCGCGCTGTCGCCAAACGGGAAGATTTACAGGCGTTTCTTAGAAGCGGCAAACGCACAGCGGGTCTGTTCGTCGATGGCGGCTTTTACCTCGGCAACGGGACGGTGCGTTATAACCAGCGGCGCATGCCGTGGAAGAAAAACCAGGTCATCGTCGATGTGCGGCAAGACACCGACAAAATCGTCAACCAGCTGAATGCTTTTCAGCCGGCGCTCCTCGGCGGCTACCCTACGGCATTGGAACTGCTTTTGCCCTATAAGCGGAGCGGGAAGCTTGCCATTTCACCGGTGCTGATCATGGCGGGCGGTGAACATCTAAGCAGCGAATTGCGGACAGAGCTCAGAGAGGCGTTCGGCTGCACGGTCCAGTCGACTTATGCCTGCACAGAAGCCGGAACGATCGCTTGTGAATGCCGGAAAGGGCGTTATCACCTTAATGAAGACTGGCTGATCGTCGAAGCGGTGGATGGGGACTTCCGTCCAGTGGCTGACGGCGTTCAAGCGGAACAATTGCTGATCACCAATTTGTTCAATTACACGCAGCCGTTTATCCGCTACGCCGTGACTGACCGAGCGACCGTCTACAGCGCGCCTTGTCCGTGCGGCAAACCAAGCCGCTGGATCGAACTGGAAGGGCGCACAGATGAAATCCTGAGCTTTTCAGGTGGCCGCAAAGTCGCGCCGCTTGCCTTGCAGTCTGTAATGGCCGACATCGAATCGATCGACCGCTTTCAGCTGATCCAGCGCAGGGAAGATACGCTTGAACTCCGGCTGCAGGCACAACACCCGGACCATGCATTTAGGGAAGCGCAACACAAGCTGCAGGCGTTCTTTGAGGGTCAAGGCATCCACGTGGACATCGCGCTGTCTGGGAAAGCGCCCCAAGCTCATCCGGGCAGCGGGAAATTCAAGCATATCTACGCTTATCCGGCGCAGCCGCCTGAAAGAACAGGGTAACCGAAATGCCAAGAGATCGGTTGACTGCTGAAAAGGGGGAAAAGGTTCATGAGAAAATTTTTGGGTTCATTGATCGGTGGGCTGTTGGCCGGCTTGCCTTTGGCATTTTGGTGGATCGGCTATGAAAGCATCACCTACAGCCAGTTGAATTTGGCCGGCGTCGACGAAGTCGTGGTCCGGGAGATGGATTTCGACTTCGTATTTTATGCCTCATTGCTGGTCGTCGGTATTGCGGCAGTCATCTATTCTATCTGGAGCTGGGTCGATAAAAGGCGGGAAGAACGGTTTTACCGGGATTATAAGAAGGATTCCAGCTAAGAACAGAGCTTTTTTGCCGCTGCCTGCGGCAATGGGCTCTTTTTTTATTGCCAAACGTTTAACACTCACCGGCTGGAGGTATGAGCAAGAGATAAGGGCTTATGCCTAACTTTTTGAAAGTGAGGGATGTCCATGTTTGACAGGACAGCTGGAAGTTATGTCGTTGAACTGCTGAAAGAATGGAAAGTGGACCATATCTACGGGATGCCGGGCGACTCCATCAATGAATTCATGGAAGAGCTGCGAAAAGATGAAGTGATCCGCTTTATTCAAATCCGCCACGAAGAAACCGGAGCGCTTGCAGCGTCCGCCTATTCGAAATTGACCGGCAAGATCGGCATCTGTTTGTCGATTGCGGGTCCTGGAGCGGTGCATCTTCAAAATGGCTTGTATGATGCACAAAAAGACAAGACTCCCGTCCTGGCGATCGTCGGGCAGGTCAGCAGCGAGCTGGTTGGAACGGACAGCTTCCAGGAACTGAAGATGGAGTCGCTGTTTGAGGAAGTTGCCGTCTACAACCGCCGCGTCCAAACGGCGGAACAGTTGCCCGACATGCTGAATCAGGCCATCCGGACGGCTTATGCCGAAAAAGGGCCGGCGGTGCTGATCGTCTCGGATGATCTGTTCGGCACCAAAATCAAGCGCGATAAAGAACTGACTTCACCTGCCTATGCCGCACCGAACATCCGGGCGCATGAAGAAGACCTGCAGGACGCGTTGAAGTTGCTGCAGGCCGCGAAAAAACCGGTCATTTTGGCCGGCAAAGGCGCAGCCGGCGGCACCTCGGAAGTTCTGGCGTTTGCAGAAAAGCTGAAAGCGCCCGTGATCGCCTCTTTTCCGGCGAAAGGCATTATTCCAGACGACCATCCACATAACTTGGGCCAATTGGGGCAGCTCGGCACCGATCCAGCTGAAGAAGCCATGAAAGAAGCGGATCTGTTGATACTGGCGGGCACCGCGTTTCCGTACCGGGAGTATTTGCCTGACGACGCACCGGCCATTCAAATCGATGTCGATCCGAAAGTCATCGGCAAGTATTACCCGGTGCTGGTGGGACTGGTCGGGGAACTGGCACCGGCTGCTGCCTGGCTGACCGGCCATTTAGGGGAGAAAGAAGACGCTTTCCTCTTGAAGTATCAGGAAAAACGTGCACAGTGGCACGAAACCCTCCAAAAGGATATGGCGCAGGAAACGGACCAGCTGCAGCCGCAGCACGTCATTGCGGAAGTGCAGTCCATTTTGGAGCGCGACGCGGTGGTGTCACTCGATGTCGGCAGTGTAACGCTGTGGGCAGCGCGCTACCTGCAATTGACCCAGCAGCAGCTCGTCGTGTCGGCGTGGCTTGCGACCATGGGATGCGGGTTGCCGGGGGCGATTGCCGGGAAGCTGGCGTATCCCGACAAGCAAGTCGCGTCCCTGCTCGGCGATGGGGGCTTTTCGATGGGCATGCAAGACTTTGTCACGGCAGTCAAATACGACTTGCCGATGATTCTAGTCATCTTCAACAACCAAAAAATCCAGCTCATTGAACACGAACAGGAAGAAATGGGCAATCAGGCGACACAGACCAATCTGGCGAACATCGACTTTGCGGCATTTGCCCATGCCTGCGGAGGGGAAGGCTATACTGCGAAGACAAGAACTGAGCTGCGGGATGCGCTGGCAAAAGCCAAGGCGAGCCGCAAACCGGTGGTCATCGACGCTTTTGTGGAAGACAGTGCACCGCCTTCTTAATGATGAAGGCAGGTTTCATCTCTACTGATTATAAAAATAAAACAGAACAACGCAAAAAGCGGCCGGTAGAAAAAACCGGCCGCTTTTTAGGTTATTCATTGATTGAATAGAGTGGAGAGATTATGCAATTCTGCCGGCAGGGGACGGCCGAAATAATAGCCTTGGCCTTCATCGCAATTTTCCCCTTGCAGGAAAGCCAATTGGGTTTGTTCTTCAATGCCTTCCGCTACGACACTCATGTTCAATTGATGCGCTAAGGAAATGATGGTGGCGGTGATGGCTTTGCCATTCAAATTTTTGCTGATGTCTTCGACAAAGCTGCGGTCGATCTTTACCCGGTCAAAGGAAAACTGACGCAAGTAGCTGAGGGACGTGTAGCCGGTGCCGAAATCATCAATGGACATGGAAACGCCGAGCTCTTTCAAGCTGTTTAAGCTGCATTTGAGCAAGTCCGTGTCCACCAGTAAAATGCTTTCCGTCACTTCCAGTTCCAGCCACTTGGCATCCAATCCAGTTTCTTCTAGTATCGCTTTTACCGTCTGGACGAAATTCGGCTGCTGAAGCTGGATCGTGGATATGTTGACGCAGATTTTAATGGGCGGATAGCCTTCGTCCTGCCAGGCTTTGTTCTGGATGCAGGCAGTGTGGAGCACCCAGCGGCCGATGGAGACGATTTGTCCCGTTTCTTCGGTTACCGGGATAAAGATATCCGGCGGCACCAAGCCCAATTCCGGGTGGTTCCAACGGATCAAGGCTTCCATCGCACTCAGCTTGCCGCTCTTCAACTGGATGATGGGCTGGTAATGCAGCACCATTTCCTGTTTTGTGAGGGCCGATTTCAACTCTCGTTCGATGGTCAGCCGGTATGCAGATTGATGATCCAGTTCTTCGGAATAGACCGTGTACTGATTGGTCTTGTATTTTTTTGTGTAGTACATGGCGGCGTCCGCTTTTTTGATGAGTGCATTGGAGGTTTCTTCCGGCCCGATGCTGAACGCGATGCCGACGCTTGCCGAGATGGCGACGGCATGGCCGAGTGCTTCAAATGGCTTCGCCAGCGATTCATGGAGCTGTTCCGCCAAATGGAAAACTTCCTGTTGATCGAGGTTCGGCAGCAGCACCGCAAATTCATCGCCCGCAAACCTTCCCACGGTATCACATCCATTAACACTGTCCAACAGCCGTTGTGCGATTCCTTTTAAAAATTCATCGCCGAACTGGTGGCCGAACGAATCATTGATGAATTTAAAGCGATCCAAGTTCAAAGAAAGCACGGCAGGTTGGCATTTTTCGCCAGCAGTGTTTTCAATCGCCTGTTTGACCCGGTCTTCGAATAATTTGCGGTTGGGCAGCCGGGTCAACGGATCAAAAAATGCCAGTTCTTCCATCAGGTTTTTATAGTAGAGTTCATCGGTGATGTCTTTGGCAATGCCGTACGCGCCGATAATGTTGCCGTTTGCCTTCATCGGAAAATTGGTCACCAGGAGATTCCGCTTTTTCCCGTCTTTTCGGATGATGGCGACGTCATAGGTTTCTGTAATGCCGCTCAGGGCGTTACGAAAATGAAGGAGGGCAGTGGGCAGGTCTTCTGAAACGATCATCGGGCTGAACGTCAACTGAAGGATCTCTGAGATTGAATAGCCGGATAAGGTTTCACATGCCGGATTGGCCGTCTTAAAATTCCCCTCCAGATCGAAAGTGAAGACTGCATCCGGATTGTGGACGAATAGGGAGTTCAGCCGATCTTCGTTTTCTTTTACCAAAAGATTGGCTGTGACTTCGGCTGTGACGTCAATAACGGTCCCGCACAAAATGGTTTCATTTTGCCATTGCTTTTTAGTCGAATGTATTTCAATATGGCGCAACTGTCCGTCCCTTCTATAGACTCGAACACGGTAACGTGCATAGGTGTCCAAGTTATTGCTATTCAGCATCCGTGCCTGGATAATCGCCAAATCTTCCGGATGGATGAGGGTATTGGGCGTGACGTTGGCGTTCAACAGCTCTTCTTCGCTATAGCCGATCAATTCACAGAAATGCTGATTGACGTAGGAAAAAGACAAACCTCTTACTATATACATGCTGATAGGTGCTTGGTGGACCATACCATCAAAGAGATCTTTATACAGTAAATCGTTGGACAAAGACATTTTTTCAATACTGGAGGATTTTAGATTGTTTTTATCGTATTCCATAAGTTGAACCTCCATTGAGTTGAACAAATACTGTTTTACAGCTAGTGAAGCCTGACAGCTAACTTTCTGTCGTTCTGTGCAATAATATGACTGCTTGTTATGTATGATAACGTATCCTTCAAACAACTTCCATTTATTTTTTAATTTAACAAATAAAATATGGTCATTTTGACTTTAACTTTCTTTCGTAGAGTCGAGCCGGTAAAGCCTGGGGGTGATGCCGACCGCTTTCTTGAAGGCTGCTTGGAATTGGGTAGCACTTTTGTAGCCGACACGTGAACCGATAGATGCCACAGCAGTTTCAGTTGTGGCAAGCAGCTGTTTTGCCGTATGGATACGGCAGGTGATGAGGTACTGGAGCGGACTCATACCGGTATGCTGTTTGAAGAGGCGCGCCAGCTGGTACTTGTTCATGGCGAACTGTACGGCAAGGTCGTCGAGCGACAGGGAGCGGCAATGGTGTTCTTCCATATAAATCTTAACCAGTCGGATTGTTTTTTCACCATCAATGGAGTTTTGCGTGTCTGTGGACCGTTCTAACAGCGCTAAAATCAATCCGACCAAGTGATGGGTGATCCTGGAGTCTGGATGTGGCTGAGCGTTTTCCTGCTGGAGCCGTGCAAACAGCGGTATTATTCCGGCAAGGTCGTCAACATGGATCACTTGCGGCACATCAGCCATGAGAGCGGATTTTAAATGAGGCGGAGTAAACGACAGCCGGTATCCCCTTTGCTTTGGTACAGCAGGATACTCCATTTCATGCCAGGACCCCGAAGGCACGAATAAAGCCGTACCGGAAGGGAGGGAATAGGATTGCGTGCCGATTTTACAGCGGACACAGCCTTCTGTCACCAGCAGCAATTCCGCCGTGTCAGGGTGGCGGTGGAGCGGCTGATGGCTGGGCTCACCGTGCGGAATTACAAAACGCTGGATAGAATGGAACAGGTACGTTTCTGAGGTGGAATGGATCGTTTCAGTCAAAAGAATCGCTCATTTCTGCTTTTCTTCTAGTTTAACAAGAATTGATAAGAAATTCTGTATAATACCGGTAAATTTCGATAAAAAAGAGCGAGTAAATACAAGAATCGATAAGAAGTGATTTCTGCAGGCCCGTACAGAGAACAGGGAACAAGATTATTTATGTTTCTACCGGACGCCTGCATGTAGTTGGCTGCAGTAATCCTCCCGGAGCATGGCCATCAGGATTTCGTCGGAATAGCTATTGTTCAGGTAAAGGGACTGCCTTAAAGTTCCTTCTTGTTTAAATCCTGCTTTTTCATACGCTTTGATGCCACGGACGTTATGCGAGTACACTTCTAATTCCAGGCGGTTTAGCTGGAGGTCCTCGAAAGCGAAAGCCAGGGCAAGTTGCGTTGCTTCAGTGCCAAAGCCTTTGTTCCAGTTATTTCGGCTGTGCAGCGCTATTCTAAAGCCGGCTTTGTGATTGTCCGGGTCAATGTCCAGGATGGCCAGATCCCCGATAATTTCGTGGGTCGCCGTTGAACATATCGCAAAGTCATAACGGCTTGGATCTTGGCTGAACTGCTGATGGCTTTCCCGGATGCTGTCGAGTGTAAAAGAAGTGCGGGTGCCTGTCATATACAAGGTTTCTTCGTCTTGGCAAGAGCGGTAAATGCTTTCCATGTCTTCATCTTCGATCGCTCTTAAATAGACTCTTGCGTTGTTTTTCATCATCAATTCTCCTTAACTTCCAGAGTAGTGGCTGTTGCATGGTTTATTGAGCTTAGAACGCGTCCCATGAATTACATACGTTGGAAACAAGAAATGGTTTCAAAGCTGGGCTGTAAGTACGGGAGAAGCGAAATCAGCAACTTCAGGAGGGGATTTGGTCTTCATTTTGCCGGAAATAGAGGGTTTTGGATATGAATATTCTAAAAATTAAGCTAAACTCTAAGTAAATAATGGAGCAAAGGAGGGAATCAGACAGTGGTTTTGCCAAGAAACACTCGAATCCATGCACAGAAAGAAGGTGAAATGCCGTGAAAGAGCTTTGGATCAATTTACCCGTTAAAGATCTGCGTAAATCCAGTGAGTTTTTCAGCAATATCGGCATTGAGATCATGAACCAGGGACAAGAAAACAACCAAATGATCGGAATGGTCGTAGGTAATCACCAAGTTCACGTTATGCTGGTTTTGGAGGAGCGATTTAAACGATTTTCACTCAATGAGTTGGCAGATACCAATCAGTCGACAGAAGCATTGTTTTCAATCTCAGTAGGTACTAGAGAAGAACTTGATGAGACGATCAGCAAAGTGAAACAAGCAGGCGGATTCGTGTTTGCCGAACCGTCAGAGCAAGATGGATTGTACGGCGCAGGATTTGCGGATCTGGACGGACACCGGTGGAATTTGCTGGTGATGTAGTGAAGCGGATTGTGCGTCAGGAACCGTAAACTCGGCTCATGATCGATACGAATTGTGTTTACGGGATTGCGATTGGATTTGTAAAACAAAACTTGCTGAAGAGTTTTCCTGTCGTTAGAAAAATTCTTCAGCAAGCAGATGCTATAAGTTTAGAGTAAAGATGAGATTTAGATAAACCGGACGAAAAAACAGACCATAAACGGAAAACCGGAAAATGAGTCAAAACCGCCAAAAATACCGAAAAAATCGGTTTCGTCTCACTGTCTTAAGCATACTTATTGAATGAGACGTTACTTCCGATAATTTATATTATGTCTACTTAAATTAAATTTTAAGAAAAGAGGCCTTTTGCTGTCGGCTCTCCTTCCATCTTCGCTGTTTTCACGTTCGTTATACATCTCTTAAAACTTACTGCATCCACTAATATATCTTAGACGCGCTGTCGTTTCAAAATTCATCGATTAAAAAACATTCAGTGCTAGTTAAGCTTGCTTGCCTGGCATCGCTCATCAGCTCCTTTAAAAACATCTTTATCGTTAGCAAATGCTCATCCAATCCATCATTAACTGTACGGCGCTATTCACTATTAATCTCTAGAACTTGCTGCAATTCGTCCTTCACAGAATAACCAATCGTTCCTTCTCCAAAAAACGTCTCACTCTTATATCACGTAAGCTACATTGAATGATAGATTCTGCTTAGAACGCTCCAAGTTATTGAAAACGCAAAAAAAACACCCAACTAACCGCTGAGTGTTTAAGAATTATAGGTTCGAACCTTGGTATGCAGGTTTGGTCACCGTCTCATCTTTTTGGTCTAAACGATAACTCACGAATGCCAAACCGGATGCGATCAGCGCACACAGTCCGCCGACCCACGATAAGTGGACCAAGCTGCCGTTTGCGACGACGTATCCGCCAAGTGTCGCTCCCAGTGCGATGCCGATATTCACGGCTACAGGTGTGAGTGAAGAAGCGAAATCCTTCGCAGCCGGAAAATAAACGGCTGCCAGGTTCATCAAGTATAATTGAATCGTCGCATTCATGACGTAGATCATGACCGCCATCAACATGATGCTGACGAGCCCGGCTATGGTCGATTGCATCGTGAAGAACAGCGACCCTAAGATGATGGCCTGTGCGATAAACACAAAGCGCAGCTTGCTGATGCCGTTATGGCTGGCAATTTTTCCTGCCAATACATTGCTGAGGATGGAAAACGCCCCATAGCCCAAAAGAATGATGCTGATGTATTTTGTCTGGATTCCCAGCCCTTCTTCCAAGATCGGAGTGATATACGTATAAACCGTGTAAGTTCCTGCAATGGCGAACGTCGGAATAAAGAACGCCAGCACCATCCGCGGGTTGGTCAATAATTTCAATTGCTCTTTGGCGGATGCTTTCTCGACCGGCAAATGTTTCGGAATGATGAATATGCTGATAATCAAACTGATGACACCCAAGAGCGCTGTGAACCAGAACGTCAGCTGCCAGTTGCCGAGTTGTCCGATGAACGTCCCTAAAGGCACGCCCAGCACATTGGCGATGGTGAAGCCGGCGAAAATAAGGGCGATGATCGCCCCTTTTTTGGCTTCCGGCATGGTATCACTCGCAATACTCATCGATAAAGCGATCAACACTCCGCTGACAACAGCTGTTAAAACACGTGATAAGATCAGCAGTTCATAAGAACCCGACAATGCACTGATGACATTGCCGATGATGAAAATCGAAATGAATAAGAGCATCAACGGATATTTCGGGAAACGGCTGACGTAAGCTGTCAATAAGGGGGTTCCAATTGCATAAGCGATGGCGAATCCTGAAATCAACGAACCTGCTGTAGCCAGTGTGATATTCAAATCGCTTGAAACCTCACTTAATAACCCGACGATGACAAACTCGCTGGTTCCCATCACAAAGGTCAATAAAGTTAAGGTAAATGCTAATATTTTTTGTTTCGTCGTTAATAGATCTTCACGTACATGTGCAGCCATAAAACGGTTCACTCCAACTTCTGTTTTTATTTATCGTGCGGATTCCCCTACTCTTCTTTCACAAAAGTTTGGAATTTAAAATATAGATATATCTAGAAAAATCGATATATAAAACTGACAGAGATTTGCCTCCAATTCGGAATCAAATCTCCTGTTTCACGAATTCTGCAATTTTAGCCAAGGTCTCTTCGTTCCGTCTGTAATACGTCCATTGCCCATATCTGACTGCTTCCAAGAGTCCTGCCTTTTGCATGAGCGACAGATAATGCGAAACTGTGGATTGGGATAAATTCACTTTATCCTGTATGTCCCCAACACAAACCCCACCTTTGATGCTGACCTCCTTCGGCAAATGCGCCTGTTGTTTCGGGAAGTTTTTTTCAGGTTCTTTCAGCCATTTCAAGATATCCAGACGGGTCTTATTCGACAAAGCTTTAAATACCTCTAATTCATTTAAATTATCCATGAACGTATTGTATATCGAATTTGTTCGATATGTCAATCAATGAGTGCCGGAGACACCATCCTCCTATACGCATCAAAAAAAGCCACTCAAATTTGTGGCTGTTTCTCTTTTCTGCATGTAGTTGGTTTTCACAAGCGTTCCATAGTTCTCTACTTTTCTTCATTGTTTACCAGCGCTTGACGCAGTCCGTCCTCATAGCCATCCAAGTATTCGATCTTCCCGATTTTTCCTTCTTCAGGCGTGATTGCTTCTCCTTCAAAATTGAATTGACTGGATTCCCCGTCTTCATCTGTGTATGCAACTTGGAAAGTAATGTCGTATAGCGTTGCTTCATTTTCATTTTGAACAATTTCAATGGCAGAAGTAGTTAAGTTATAATCATGATCAAATCCAGAATACATAAAAGCGGATGTATTTTTGAAGGTCTCATAGCCGTTCTCTGTAAAATAGGATGCATAAGTTTCTTCCATATAACTCATGAGGTCTTGGTATTCCCTTGATTCTAGAAAGGCATCATAATCATCAACATATTTTTCTGAAACCTGAGCTTCCCCCATTGCATCCCATAATTCATTGTACTTCTCATCTGGACCATTGAATTCCTTTTCAATAACAGTCCGGATCGCTTGTTCATTTTTATCAACCGATTCTTCGGCTTCTGTCCCGCCGCCTTCTGATGTGCCATTGGCTGAACAACCCGCAATCAACAAACTGGCGAAAATAAAAAACACTAGACCAACAGTTTTTTTCATCGATGCATGTTCGTTGTCCTTAAAATAATACATAAAATCCCTCCTCCTATAGTCAGTAAAAGGTGTTAACTGTTTGCTAAGTAGTAATACGAATAAAACGGAAAACGGTTTCAATTTCCTTACAGTTAATTTACATGTTTTTACTGTTAAAGAGATTTTCTCTCCTTTTGTATCAGAATTGAATAGTACCAATGATATCCAGTCATTACCAGGGAGGTGAATTTCAGTTCAGTTGTTCGGCTTTCAGGAGAATCCACAAAGTGTGAGCTTCTATAAAATAAAAAAGATTATACCCTTCTCAGGATATAATCTCTTCTATGTCGTGCTTCGTTTCATATCGCGTATCGCCTGGATGGACAGACGGACCAACAGGATGACACACAGGAACAATCCGGTATAGGCGGCTGTATTCAAATAGACCGCATATTGGGTATTGATGAACTGTGCAATGGCTAATAGAGCGGCTGATACTAGCCCAAAGGTAATACCGGACATGAGCAGCACGAATCGGGAAAACAGCTGTAGGACAAAATTGGCATTGTGCTTGTCGGAGAACACGTCATGGTGCAGGATGATTTTGCCGCCTTCAATGCGCTGGATCAATTGATCAGCCCGTTTCGGCAACTTCATCATTTCCGGGATCAGCAACGCCAATTCCTCTTCGATTTTTTGCTTGGTCTCACGCGGCTCAGTGAAGGGCTTCTTCAGTACGGCAGTCTTGTATTTTTTCGCAAAGACCTTGGCTTCTGTAAACATATCGAACTTCGGATCGATGGTATGGAGCGTACTGTCCAGACTGATCAAGGACCGAAGCGCCATGCCCACGGATGGGTAGAACGCCAACCCGAATTCACGGACAATGTCGAACATGGAATGGATGAGCTCATCAGTCGGGATCTTGTCGACATAGGAGATCTTCAGCAGCAATTGCCCAATCGCCTGTTCGAGCTTTTGGCGTTCAATTTGGCTATTGTCTTCCACTAATGCATTGATGGCATCATAAATGACTTCTGCGTCGTTTTGCTGGACGCCGATGATAAAGAGGTTCAAGCCATCCTGTTGAGGAGCGGCCAGCCGTCCGACGGCACCGAAGTCCAAGAGAATCGGTTTCCCGTCCTGTTCATCGATGAAGATATTGCCGGGATGGGGATCGGCATGAAAAATTCCGGAAAACAGCATTTGTTCGAAAAATGAAAACAATATGGTGCGGCCGAATTCCTTCTGGTCGATATGAAATTGGTCAAAGACTTCCTGGCCGCGGGAAATGCTTTTCCCTTTGAAATATTGCATGACGATTAAATTATCATTGCTGTATTCACGGTAGACATGGGGGATCTTGACCGGGTAATCGCTTTTTTTGAGTGCGTTGGCAACTTGAATGGTGTTGCGGGTCTCGATGCCGAAATTGATTTCTTCACGCAAGCCGTTCGCAAAACCGATCGCCAATTCACGAAAGCCGATGTTTTCCGCCCATTTGGATTTGCTGGCGACCCAATCGGCAAATTCAACCAGAATATCCAAATCATTGCGCATAATGCCTTTGACTTCCGGCCGCAGCAATTTAATCACGACATCTTCTTGCGTCTTCCTTAAGACAGCCCGGTGCACCTGCCCGATCGAGCCGGCCGCAAGCGGATCCATATGGAATTCCGAAAACACGTCTTCGACACTCGCGGATAAGGAATTGTTTAAAATCGTTTTGACCTGATCGCTGGTCAAAGGTTTGACATCCTGCTGCAGCGTTTCCAGTTCTTCGATGAAAACCGGTGAAAACAGCTCAGTGCGCGTCGACAAGACTTGGCCGAACTTGATGAAGATCCCGCCGCTTTGTTCCAGCGTATCACGGAACGCGATGGCGAAATCCCGGTTGCTTTCCCGGTGGCGCGCATAGCGGATGGTTCGGGAAAATCCGTTTCGGACAGCGATCTCCAGTACCTGGCTCAAGCGTTTTTGGCGCCGCCACCGATGCCTCAACCTTTGGATGATGAATTTCTGTCCGGTGATGCGCTCTCCTCGTTCTCCCAGTTCTATGGGATCGAAAAGCTCGAAAAACAGGTAGAACAGCATTGAAATCAACAGCATGCTGCCGATCCATATGATGGCGCTGGCATCAGTAACTGCAATAGCGATATTTTCACTTAAAACATCCGTGTAGCGCAAATAGGAATACCAGTAGACAAATGTCGTCAAGCTGACCCCCAGCAGGACAGACAGGATTCGTTTGGTGAAGTTGATCTGCGAACCCATTAAACGGCCACTCACATAATAGATGAAAAAGGCCACTGCCAGTAGTCCCATCAACATAATGAAATAGATCATGAAGGGCACTCTCCTTTCATCACCAATCCTCGACAGCAATAGGTGAGCTTTATTTCTTCAGTATATCAAATCTTTAGGCGGATAGACCTGAATCACTCAGAAAAGCGGATGCCGAGAAATTTGGCCGATCACGGTTTTGACCCCGTCGTCACCGGCATTTTTTGGATCAGTTCCAGCAAGCCTGTGGGGTATAACGTCGTTTCATCAAGTGCCAGCTCATCGAGCGTGACCCATTTCGCTTTGGTCGTTTTGCCTCCTTCGGTTACATCAAACTCTTCTTGCTGATAGAGAGCCTCTTCTTCAAATTCGACTTCATAGAAAAGGATAATTTCATGGAAGACCTGGTTCTTGAGCGTGAAGATATTCTCCAGCACATCCAGGTAGCGCACAATGCGGATGCTTGCGCCAGTCTCTTCTTTGAATTCCCTTTTCAAGCTGACAGCGGCCGGTTCCCCAAGTTCAATGGTGCCGCCAAGTGGCCGGTAAAATGGACCGGTACCGGCTGAATGGGGTCTAAATTGCTGTTCCAGGAGAATTGCATCACCTTTTCTGAGAATTCCTAAGGTAGTCGCACGTGGACTGAGGTGGCGGTTCTTTTTCTTCTCATAATCAGAGATTACAGAAGAGACGATATGGATGGTGTCCCATTCCCTTTTCGAAAACTCGATGATGGGATACGTTTTTTGAAAAAGCTGTTGATTGATGTCGCTTGAAGCCAGCCCTTGTTCATAAAGCCCGATGATTGTTTGCTGAAGGGTTTCCAAATGATGCAGCTTCTGCTCAAGCAAAGCACGTCCATTCTCCAGAAAGCCTGCATGGCTGCAAAATACCGATGTGAACGGCAGCGCCAATAGTTTGCGTAATGACGCTGCAATGAGTGCGACCGATTCAGTCTTCATCATGACACGCGTCTTCGGTGAGACAAATAAGTCCCCTGTGAAAAGACGACCCGATTCCTCATGAAACAAAGCGACATGGTCGTCTGCATGGCCTGGTGTATGAATCACTTGCCAGTCGAGTGTGCGGGAGCGGACGCGCGCTCCAAGGGGTTGTGCGTCAAATGCGCTTCGATTGCCCCAAGTAATTTTCCGGTACTCCGGGTACTCCCCGTTTTCTTTTATAATTTCCAATCCCAATGGATGAATAAAGAATGGAATCTCCCGATTTTGTTGAAGCCAAGCCGCATTGCCGGTATGATCCTCGTGATGATGTGTCAGCACGACCCGGTCGAACGTGTGCTCATTGAAAAAGCCGATCAATTCTTCCTGCAGCTTTTCGGCACCGGTATCGATCAGCATGCCGTCAACCAGATAGACGAAAACTTTGCTTCGGGTTTCTTCGAGTATCCCTTCAACGCACAGCACCCGTTCTTTTTCATAGACTTTAAGCATGTTCTTTTCCCCCTCTGGCTCCCTATCTGTTTCTTTCATGATACAAATACGGCCGGCTTCTGTCACGCAAAGCTTTAAACCGGTAAAAGTATAAAGCTTTCAAGTTTCTTTTCATACAGATTTTCTTTTCTTGTAGACGGTTTTGAATTTTAATGATATGTCCTTAAGTAGTTTACTACATATTTATTAAAAAAAGCATTTTCCCTACTCTCGGATCTGTTCGACCAGAAATTCACTGACTTGTCTACGTTTTTTAAGGACCCGTGTTTTTTCAGGTATCGATTCGAGTTTTTCAAGAAATACCGGCTTCATCGTTTCTTCAAAATAACGGTTCCATTTGAACATTTTCAGTAGCATCGATAAACGGGGCTTGTAATTGGACCGCTCCACCCCCACCCGCTGTTTCAAATAACGGAGAATACATTGATAGGTTCTCTGATGATAAGGGATGTCCAAGAAAATCACCATGTCCGCAGACCTGATCGCATTTTCCGTCCAACCGATGTGGACGCCTTCGATAATCCAATCCTCCTGTGTGACTGCCGCAAGGAACTGCGCATCTCTGACAGGTTCGGCATTACGGACGTCTCCGCCCTCCTGCCGCTGCCAGACGAAATTATCCGTTTCAAAATGCGGAATGCTTAAGGCATGTGACAACCGGCGCGCCATGGTGGACTTGCCGCTCCCGACTGAGCCGATGATGTAAAGTTTCATGACTCCGCCGCCTCGGCCACCCGCGCCATCAAATCTTCCACTTCCTGCCGGCTGCTGTTACTCGGATCCAGCTTCAATAAGGTTCTTCCAACCAGGTTGACACCTGCATTGGAGCCGCTGTAGACAAACAAGGTCTGATCACTGCTTTTTTGGGTCAAGGAAAAACACAGCGAGATGCGGAACAGCCCAGCTGCTACAAAACTGATATCTTTGCGTTTGTACGCCGGCAAATCTTCATAAGCGGTAATTTCCATGACATAGCTGACCAACCGATTGCCCATCCGGTTCTGCTGTGCATACTTGGATCCCACCCGGTTCGGCGGCCCTTCGAGCAATTGATGTTTTTCCAGCTGCGGCATAATCGTCTGCAGTTGCTCGTCTGAAAACAAGCTCCACACCTTATCGATTGGCGCATTGATCACCCGTTGTTCATTCCACTGGATCATCTCCCCCGCTCCCCTCTATAGCTTCAGTGCTTCATCCCTTACCCGCTCCATGAACGTGGTGACGGTCTGCTGGCGTTTTTTCTTGCTGCCCGACAGCAGCATCGCTTTGCCCATCAAGCCTTTGCCTTTATTGGTGCCTTCATAGATGAACTTTGTGCGATTTTCCCCTTCCCTCACCAGCGTAAACGAATAAAACACTGTGAAGCTTTGCCCCATCTCAAACTGTGTCTGTTTGAGTTTTTTATCCGGACTGTCCGCATAGCCTACGGTCTCGATGATGTAGGTCTGCAGCTGAGTGCCTTCGTGATAGCTTTGTGCGTGTTTGGCGCCAAGCTGGTCATTATCGTTTTCCAGCAGGATATGCTCCTCGACTTTCGGCATCAGCTTTTTGATGTTGTCGTCCCGGAACAAACTCCAGACTTTTTCGATATCGGCATCAATCATCATTTCTTCTTTCCATTTCACCATGGGTGTTCCTCCTTCGGTCTAACTTGCTCTCAGTCATTATCCCATTCCTGCCCCAAAGATTCACGTCCGGTTGCTTCTGTTTCAGGGGACTGTGGCATACCTGTTCGAGTTCTCCGGATTTCCGCTCACTTGAAATAATCGCCAGCACCTTTATAATGGGAAAAGGAACGGAGTGATTCGGTGAAGACCGCGACCATATTGATTTTATTCATAATTGCGATGCAATTGATAACTGCCGCAAATGCCCTGCTGTTCAGTGGAGCGCTGGGCGATCTCGTTTTCTGGTTCAATTCATCTCTATTCATGGGGGCATTGGCTGTTTATGTTTACCGCATGGACAAAGACAAAGCAGCGGCCGGGAAAAAATAAAAAGCAGCAAAGACGTTTTGCGTCTTGCTGCTTTTTTTTCGATTGCCTATCGTTTGCTGACTGTTTTTTCGAGATGGCTGATCTGATTGTAGTTTCGGATGATCCAGTTGTCTTCATGAAAATGGATGTGGCTGAGGCAGGCATTCAGTAAGCGGGTTTTCCCGGAACCGATTTCACCGTCCGACAGCTCTCCAAGTATGGCGTTGATGACACCGCCATGGGAAACCAGCAGCACGCGCTGTTCTTTGTAACGGTCGTTGATGATCTTCAACCCCTGTGCCAGGCGTTCAGCAAATAGCTCACTGTCTTCCTGATTCGGATAATGCCTGTCCGGAAAAGTAAGTGCCCGCTCCTCATAGGTTAAGCCCTCTGCATCACCGAAATGCTTCTCCGCAAACTCTTCCATTTCAATCAGCGGCAAATCCAATGTTTCATTGATGATTTCAGCAGTACGACGGGCGCGCTGCAATGGGCTCGTGACGATCAGATCCCAGTTGGAGTCGGATAAATACGCCCCGCATTGAGCTGCCTGCTGGACACCTGCCTCGTTCAACGGAATGTCGGTTTTTCCTTGAATTTTTCCTCGTGCATTCCAATCGGTCTCTCCGTGACGTACCAAGCATACGATGGTCATATTTATTCACCCCTTTAGTCAATCGTGTATTTCTTCATTTTACCATAAAGTCACCTGAGGCTCATCTATAAAACCTCTACTTTAGCAGCTACTCGGTCAGTAGCTCGACACCTCTAGCAAATTGCCGTCGGGATCTCGGAGATAGACCGAATCCATTTTCCCAAGAGCCCCGGTCCTTTTGACAGGCCCTTCTTCAATCTCGACACCAAGTTTAGCCAAATGGGCTGTGATTTCCTTGACTGAGCTTTCTGTAATAAAACAAAGATCCCCGCTTCCTGCTGTCGGCGTTGCCGCTTTCGGTTCGAACTCTTTGCCTGTTTCATGAAGGTTGATTTTTTGATTGCCAAATTTCAGCGCAGTCCGCCCTTCCCCAAAACGAATCACTTCCATACCCAGTACCTGTTCATAAAATCTGCAGCTTTCTTCGATGGATGACACCGTCAAGACCAAATGATCCAAATGCGTGATTTTCATCCAGACACGTCCTTCATAAGTAGTTTTCCTGATGTATACCCTCTTTTTAACGTAAAAGCTTGTTTTGAACTCATTTTGTATTAGCCTTATGTAGATAATTACATTTATAAACCCAAACCCCATTTTGCCATCAAAAAAAGCCCCTATGGCTATCAGGGGCTGCCACACATCGGTTATTCCTTTAATTCGACGACAAAGGTGGTCATTTCTTTGATCTTGCCTTCATCTTCATCGTCCAATACATAAAAATCGCAATAGGCATAAATTTTCGGGACATCCCCTTTGCCTTTTCGGATCATCTTTCCTTTGAGCGCCGCTTCTCTGCCATTGGTCAAGGACAGCTCGGTGGTGTATTCCATGTCCGTATAGCCATCATCCACGCCGAATGCCACATCGAGAAATGCCTGCTTGCCTTTGATCGGTTCTGACCCCACTATGGTCCAAACGATGTCTTCCGCAATGCTCTCTTCTATGAATTGGCGGTCTCCCTGAAAGAAAGCCCCATTGAATTGCCGGAAAAAATCCGTGTTTCTTGCCGTTTTCATCGCCAGCCGCTCCTTCCGGTCCTTTTTTCCTTTCTTTGTATTTCTTCCGTTTAACGGTCTGCAGAACTCCCGCTTGAAACAACGGAAGATCCGCTGGTAATTCCCCTTTTCTTGGATAACCATTAGATAATAGCAACTGCCGGCCAACTTGCATACTTGCTGTGAGACTTTTCACCTCTTCCCGATCAATTTCCCCAGTGCACTGGTTCCGGACTCTTTAATTGCATCGTAGTATTCAATACCCCATTCCGTTTGAAAACATACGCGAAAACCGCTGCCGCTAAGATTTATTTTGCATTAAATGACTCAAAAAAACCGCTCCAGGTTACGCCCTGAAGCGGTTGTTGATTATGCGGCAACGGGAACCCGTTTTTTCAATGAGCCAGCGACAAGTGCGGTAACGACCGCTCCTGCCAGAATGGCCACCACGTACATCAGAATGCTGGCAACCCCTCCATCGACGAGGCCGATGACGAACACGCCGCCGTGAGGAGCGCGCAATCCGATGTCAAACAGCATGACCATGGCACCGGTGACCGCCGCTCCAGCTACTGAAGCCGGAATGACGCGGGCAGGGTCGGCTGCAGCGAACGGGATGACGCCTTCGGTGATAAAGCAGGCACCCAGCACATAAGCGGTCTTGCCGGCTTCACGTTCCGGTCTGGTGAATTTGTTTTTGAAAAGTGTCGTAGCAATCGCCATGCCCAGCGGCGGAACCATTCCGGCCGCCATGACGGTCGCCATGAAATTGAAATTCTGCGCATCCAGCATCGCAATGCCGAATGTATAGGCCGCTTTGTTGATCGGGCCGCCCATATCGATAGCCATCATGCCGCCGAGCAGCAAACCGACCAGCACCAGATTCGTGCCGCCTAAACTTTCAAGGAAAGCGGAAATGGTCGTATAGACTTTCGTCAGCTGTGGATTGACGAGCATCATGATGATGCCGGTGATGGCAATCGCAAAGACCGGATAGAACAGCACCGGTTTCAAGCCTTCCAGTGCATCGGGCAAACCCGCAAACGCTCTTTTGACCAAAAGCGTCACATAACCGGCCAGGAATCCGGCGATCAATCCGCCGAGGAATCCCGAACCGCCGCTTGCTTCTTCTACACCGGTGACAGTAATGGCAATCAATCCGCCGATCATACCCGGCGCAAACCCGGGACGGTCGGCAATGCTCATGGCGATAAAGCCGGCCAGTACCGGAACCATCAAGAAGAAGGCGTTGCCACCGCCGATGGTGCTCAGCATGGCCGCAAATTCATTGTATTCAGGACTGTCAGGGTTGGAGGCGTTGATGCCCCAGAAGAACGAGATAGCGATCAAAATCCCGCCGCCGACAACAAACGGCAGCATATTCGAGACCCCGTTCATCAAATGCTTATAAAACCCGCCTTTGGTTTCCCCGGCGTCCGCTTCATCTTTCGACTTGTCATGCTTATAGGTCGGGGCATCTCCGGTTACGGCACGGTTCAACAGATTGTCCGTTTCGTAGATGGCTTTGCCGACTGCGGTCTGGATGACCGGTTTGCCGTCGAAACGGCCCATATCCACTTTCGTGTCGGCTGCAACGATGATGGCATCCGCTCCCGCAATGTCTTCATCGGTCAAGCGGTTTTTCACGCCGCTCGAGCCGTTGGTCTCCACTTTCAAGGCGATGCCCAGCTCTTTTGCGCGTTCGTTCAATTTTTCAGCGGCCATATACGTGTGCGCGATCCCAGTCGGACACGCCGTGACGGCCAGGATTTTCTTTTGCGTGCTGTCGACGGGGATGTTTTCAGCTGCCTCTTCCGGTTCTTCCAGGGAAGCTTCTTTATCGGTCACCACCTGCAAGACTTCCTGTTTGGATTGCGCAGCGAGAATATTCGTGCGGAACTGATTGTCCATCAGGTAAGTTGCGAGGCGTGACAGCGCCTCCAAATGATCGTCATTGGCGCCTTCAGTAGCGGCGATCATAAAGAACAGATTGGCCGGCTGGCCGTCGAGCGATTCAAAATCAAGTCCATCAGGCGCACGACCGAAAGCGATGGCTGGAGATTTCACCGCCGCCGACTTGGCGTGCGGGATGGCGATGCCGTCTCCGATGCCGGTGGTGCTTTGGCTTTCGCGTTCGAGTATGGCTGCAGTGAACGCACGTCTATCGGCCAATTTGCCTGCGCGCTCCAATTGGCCGGCAAGTTCTTCCAGTACTTCTTGTTTTGTCGCAGCAGTAAGGTTTAAGATGATGGTTTCTTCTGTCAACAGCTGAGTGATTTTCATGTGGTCACACCCTTTTCTTCGAATGGATAAATCTTTACTTGGTCAAGCAGCCTTTCTACGTCTTCCCTGCGGCATAAATCCGACCGGAAAGCGGTCGCACTCCCACTGGCTACTCCGTAGCGGAAAGCGAGCTCCGCGTTCTGATCGGTGGCGTAGGACGCGATGAACCCCGACACCAGTGAATCGCCGGAACCAACGGTGTTGACCACGGTTCCTTGAGGTGCTTTGGCGATTAAAGCCTGGTCTTTTGTGACAAGCAGCGCACCGCTCCCGCCCATGGAAACGACAACATGTTCCGTGCCGCGCTCCACCAGTTTTTTTGCGTAGCGGAATGCTTCCGGCACTGTGGTAATTTCCACACCGAACAGTTCACCCAGCTCTTGTTGATTGGGTTTTGCCAGAAACACCGGGGCGGTAATCAGGCTTTCCAGCGCAGGCCCTGAAGTATCCAATACAAAACGGACCTTATTGGCTTGGCAGATTTCCGCGAGTTCCAGAAAATAATCGGCGGCGATAGAGCCCGGCAGGCTCCCTGCCAGCACGAACCAATCGCCTTCAGCAATATTTTGTACTTTTTCCGTCAGGGCATCCAGTTGGGCGGCATTCAGATTAGGCCCTGGACCATTCAGCTCGGTTTCTTGAGCCGATTTGATTTTGACGTTAATCCGGGTGATTTCCCCCGTTTTGATAAAATCGGTGTCAACGCCTTCGTTTTTCAAAAACTCCTCTATATAATGTCCCGTAAAGCCTCCGGCATAACCGAGTGCCCGATTAGAGACACCAAGCCGCTTCAAAACCCGGGAGACATTGATGCCTTTTCCGCCGGGATAGTAATAGACTTCGTCGGAGCGGTTCAGTTTCCCGCTTTCAAATTCGGGTACATAAACTGTGTAATCGATGGAAGGCGTGATTGTGCAGGTGTATATCATGGTGCCACAACCTTTACTATTGTCTTTTTTTGGAGCCCAGCATTGGCTTCTTTGGAAATTTCATCTACAATTAAAGTGGCGCGATCCAAATCCATGATTTTGGCAAAACTGATTTTATTGGCTTTGGAATGATCAGCGAGCGCAAACGTCTTTCGCGATAAGGAGCTGGCCATCTGTTTGACAGCTGCTTCCTCTGGGTCCGGTGTGGTGTAGCCGTATTCCGGATGGAAGCCGTTGATGCCGAGAAAACAGATGTCGAAGCGGTAGTTCCGCAAAGCAGAGATGGTATGGGAGCCGACAAAAGCTCCGGTCCGGGGCTTCATCAAGCCCCCGGTCAAATAGGTCGTGATGCCTTGTTCATTAAGGGCTTCAACAAGCGTCAATCCGTTGGTGACGACCACCAGATCTTTGTCTTTCAAAAACGGAATCAATTGGAAGGTCGTGGTGCCCGCATCCAGGAAAATACTATCTCCCTGTTGGATCAGTGAAGAAGCGAATTCTGCAATCCTGATTTTTTCTTCCAGAAACTGTGTGGATTTGTCCGATATGCTAGGTTCCATCAGATTTTGTCCCGGCAAAATGGCACCGCCGAAAACGCGTTCCAATTTCCGGGAATGTTCAAGATCGGTCAAATCCCTTCGGATGGTCGATTCTGATGCGCCGGTGGATTCCACCAGCTCCTGTATTTTGACTGTCTGCTTTTCATCCAACAATCGTAGAATATAGGCATGACGTTCGTTGGTCAGCAAGTTCTCACCTTCTTTTTAATAGAGTAAAAGTTCTGTTAAATAGATAATACTTGAAATCGCTTCCACAATCAATCATAATCGTTCATAAGCAATCAAAAAACGCCATTTTAAAATTTACATTCACTCAAAACCCGTCACAATCGGTCAGTGGATACATAAATGGCTGCACCTACAAAAGGAGGAAATCAATCATGGTCGAAAAACAATTTACAATTACAGATGAAGCAGGTATGCACGCACGTCCGGCATCCGCATTAGTTGGAGCGGTGTCAAAATTCAAATCGGATATCACAATCGAACACAAAGGCAAAAAAGTGAACTTGAAATCCATCTTGGGCGTTATGTCCCTGGGTGTTCCAAGCGGTTCAGTCGTCACGATCGCAGCTGATGGCGAAGACGAAAACGAAGCCATCGAAAAAGCGGCCGACGTCATGAAAGCAGAAGGGATCTCAAACCAATGACACAAACAATGTCCGGAATAGCAGCATCAAATGGCATCGCCATCGCTAAAGCTTTTCGCTTGGAAAATCCGGAATTGAATGTTGACAAACGGACGATTTCGGATACCGACAGTGAATTGGAGCGATTAACTTCCGCCTTGGAGCAATCGATCACCGAACTGGAAGCCATCCAAAAGAAAACCGCAGAACAGATCAGCGAAAAGGAAGCGGCGATTTTCGGCGCTCACCTGCTGGTCCTGAGCGACCCTGAACTGGTCGGACCGATTACCGAGCGCATCACCGCGGACAAAGTCAATGCGGAGTTCGCCTTGCAGGAAACGACGGATATGTTCATTTCCATGTTCGAAGCAATGGACAATGACTATATGAAAGAACGCGCCGCGGATATCCGTGACGTCAGAAAACGGGTTCTTGCCCACTTGTTAGGCGTCACGATCCAAAGCCCGAGCATGATTTCAGACGAAGTCATCATCATCGCGGAAGATTTGACCCCATCCGATACCGTTCAATTGAACGCCGAGTTCGTCAAAGGCTTCATCACCGATATCGGGGGACGCACTTCCCATTCGGCGATCCTGGCGCGGACGCTGGAAATCCCCGCCGTGGTCGGCGCGAAAACGGCGATGGCCGACATAAAGAACGGCATGACGGTCATCGTCGATGGCTTGGATGGGACGATTCTGATCGACCCGGAAGACAGCGTCATCGAAGAATACAAAAACAAGCAAACGGCCTATGACCAGCAAAAAGCGGAATGGGCCGTATTGAAGAACGAAGCCACCGTAACTGCGGATGGCCAAGCCGTTGAACTCGGTGCCAATATCGGAACGCCGAAAGACATTGCCGGCGTCGTCGATAACGGCGGCGAAGCGATCGGCTTGTACCGCACGGAGTTCCTTTATATGGGACGCGACCAGTTCCCGACAGAAGACGAGCAGGTTGAAGCCTACGCCGCTGTCTTAAAAGGCATGCAAGGCAAACCAACCGTAGTCCGCACTTTGGACATCGGCGGCGACAAAGAGCTGTCCTACCTGGACTTGCCGAAAGAACTGAACCCATTCCTTGGCCTGCGCGCAATCCGCCTGTGCCTGGAAATGCCGGATATGTTCCGGACGCAGCTGCGTGCCCTGCTTCGGGCCAGCGTCCACGGGAACTTGAAAATCATGTTCCCGATGATTGCGACAGTCGATGAATTCCGCGCTGCGAAAGCCTTGCTGCTGGAAGAGAAAGCGAAACTGCAGTCTGAAGGCGTGGAAGTCAGCGAATCGATTGAAGTCGGCATCATGGTCGAGATTCCATCGACCGCTGTCATGGCGGATACTTTCGCCAAAGAAGTGGATTTCTTCTCGATCGGCACCAATGACCTGATCCAGTACACGATGGCCGCTGACCGCATGAATGAAAGTGTGTCGTATTTGTATCAGCCATTCAACCCGGCGATTTTGCGCCTGGTGAAAATGGTTATTGACGCTTCTCACCGCGAAGGAAAATGGACCGGCATGTGCGGGGAAATGGCCGGGGACGAAATTGCGATCCCGATCCTTCTCGGACTGGGTCTGGATGAATTCTCGATGAGCGCTTCATCGATTCTGAAAGCCCGTTCACAGATCAGCAAACTTTCCAAAGCGGAAATGGCCCAGCATACAGACCAGATCCTGGCGCTCAGTACTTCCCAGGAAGTTGAAGATTATGTTAAGAAACTTTCCGCAAAATAAAAAACGAGCCAAGGGATCTTTTCCCTGGCTCGTTTTCTTTTGCTTAAAAAGGGTTGGTTGCCCACTGGCTTGATGTTGGAATAAAGATCCGCGGATGCAATTTCAACTGCGCGACCATATATTCCGCCAGGTCCTCCGGCTGCATGAACTTTTCTTTTTCCTGAGCTGTTTCGCCTTCCTTGTGCGTCAAATCCGTTACCACACGGCTCGGCGTCAAAGCAAAAACGCGAATGTTCTGCTTGCGGACTTCCTGCGACAAAGCTTCCGTCATTCCCAGCACACCAAATTTCGAAGCACTATAGGCACTCGATCCAGCTGTTCCGCGCAGACCTGAACTTGAGGAAATATTAATGATGTCTCCCCTGTTTTTTTCGATCATCTGCGGCAGGACAGTTCTCGTGACGTAGTACATGCCCATCAAGTTAACGTCAATGACCCGTTTCCATTCCTCCGGCTCCAATTCCAAAAACGGGCCGTATTTGCCGATTCCCGCATTATTGATCAATATATCTGCAGTTCCAAGTTCTTTCGTCAATTTTTTCACGGCCGCTTCCACCTGCTCTAAGTCGGAAACATCCGCTACTGCATATGCTGCACGTCCACGAAGCGATTTGATTTCAGCAGTCAGCTTTGCTAAATCCGCTTCTGTACGCGCAATCAGCCCAACATTGACCCCTTCATTCGCCAAAGCCAGCGCCGTTGCGCGGCCGATGCCTTTTCCCGCTCCTGTGATAAAAGCCGTTTTTTCTGTCAATACTTGCATAATGTAAAACTCCACCTCTCACTAATCTGTCCCATACATTATTGTTTCAACGAAAAACTTGCACGCTTTTTCTTTACCCCTAACAGGACGGGGAATAAACAGCCTAAAAATAAAAAAGGGTTATGAATAATTATAATGAATATTCAATAGAAAATTCAGGCCATTCTTTATTATTCATAATTTTTATGAATATTTTAAAGATGTATTCTGGGGCGATTTCAAAAGAGACGCCGAACAAATAGGCCCGGCGCCTCTTTCTATCTCCTAATTTTGAAAAAGTACATGAATAACTTTATTCATCCGTATCGTTTTCTTCTTTTTCTTCTTTTTCTTGCCGGTCTGTCTGCTCTTCCGCTTCAAAATCAGGAAGCTGCTCTTCAGGAGTACCGGTGAATTCTTCTTTGTCCTCTTCTTCGGCGTTCTTCTTCTTATCCTTATTCATGTTCTGGCTCCTCCTTATGATTGTGGTTACATTTAGAATACCCCTCTCCAGAATTCTTTAATCCAGATTCCTTATCTTTGGGTTGACGCGAAGGGTCACACAAAAAAAACTGTGCATAAATGCACAGGTCTAAACTTGTTGCTGCTTTGACAAGGTATCGAGAATCCCCATGGAACTGACCTGCATATCCAGCCGGATATAGGGATAGACTTCGTGGTCATCCGGTACGTTTTGGGTTCTTAAGTAAGCCTGAACCCGGTCAAACATACGCTCGGCCAATTGATCAGGTGCTAGTTGTGCAGCCATTGCCGCTTTTCCTTCTTCCAGAAAAACCTGGAGCCATTCCTCGGATTGGCGCAGCGCTTGTTCAGGCTGGTCGGATTTGCTGAAATGGCCGTAATAGATGGCATCCAGCTTTGCGGCAGAAAACCGGTTAATGGCGTTTTGCATGGCTTCCGGATTGAATTGGTTGGGCGATGTCGAAGGCAGGTACAGCTCAATTCCTTCCCGAACCAATTGGTCATAGCGGATCCCCACTGTATCGCCGGCGAAAACCCCGTTGCTTACGGGATCATAGATACTGAAATGGTGGTTGGCATGTCCTGGGGTATTCCAGAATTCAAGCGTGCACGAAGGACCGATTTCGAGTCCATCGCCTTCTGTCTTAATGAGCAGACGATCCTCCGGAATGGCGACAATCGGAGCGAATAACTGATCGAACTGTTCACCGTACACCATCCGTGCCCCCGCGATCAGGCGGCTTGGATCGGACAGATGCCGTGCGCCTTTCGGATGGACCACTACCTTGGCGTTTGGACAATCCTGCAATAAAAGACCCGCCCCGCCGGAATGGTCCAAATGGACATGGGTGACGATTATGTATTTGACGTCTTCCAGGGCAAAGCCAAGCGCTGCCAGTCCTTTTTTTACGTGTTTGACCGATGGGCTTGGCCCGGTATCCACCAGTGTCAGTTCTTTTTCGTCGATGACATAAGTACCCGTCCGCTCCGGCAACCCCAAGTCAAATCCGTCGATCAGGTGCATGCGTTCATTCAAGTGAATCGGTTGTTTGTCTTCCATTCTTTCCATCCCCTTTGCTTTATCGAACTTTAAGTCATAATAAGAATATTCTATCATTCAATTCACCTGCCTGCCCATTAATAGGATCTGCTTTTCAGGACCGCTGTACATTAGTTAAAACCAGCGTGTCCTTTCCTGACTTCTTTTATAGCACTTTCATACTTCATGGGCTGGATTACTAAACAGTTCCTCGAATTATCAGAACACCCGGTTTTTTTGACGAATATTTTGCAATCCATGAAATTCTTGAGTAACTTAGAAACTATAAGTAAATAAAATATAATTTTTTCAACGAACAGGAGGAGAGCAGGAATGGCCCCACCAACTGGTACACCGCCTTTTTGGACGGCGGAACACGTAAAAGCGGCACTTCCCCAAAGAGGCGCAAACAGCCACAAAGGAAGCTATGGCACTGCTTTATTGATTGCTGGAACTGAAGAAATGCCAGGCGCTGCACTTCTCGCCGGACTTGGCGCTATGCGGAGCGGTGTCGGCAAGCTGGTCATCGCAACAGAAGCGGGAGCGATGGCGATGATTGTCCCACGTCTTCCCGAAGCCACCTATCTGCGGGATGGCATGCGGCGGATCGCAGAAAAAAAAGAATCTATCGATGTCTACCGGGCAGCGGCAATCGGACCCGGTACTAATCCGGACGCATTGACAGAAGATGCCGTGCGCGTCCTTCTTGAAAGTGGGCTTCCTGTGATTGCCGATGCGGGTGCTTTGAGCAGGCGTTCTTACCCCGAGCGTGAGGCTCCTGTCATTTTGACCCCGCACCCAGCTGAGTTTTCACGCATCACTGGCGTCGATGTACGCGAACTGCAAGAAAACCGGGCTTATCACGCTGCTGAATGGGCTGGGAGATTAGGCGCCACGATTGTCCTGAAAGGCAAAAACACCCTCACGGCTTTTCCGGACGGCGATACGTGGACCAATCCGACCGGCAACAGCGCCCTCGCCAAAGGAGGCACCGGAGACACGCTGACCGGCATGATGCTCGGGATGCTGTGCAGCCACAGCGACTGGAAGCATGCGGTGCTGAACGCCGTTCATCTGCACGGAGCCTGCGCAGACGAATGGACTCGGAGCCGCTCTCCCCACACCCTGTTGGCGCATGAACTGACGGACTTGCTTCCTGAGGTCTGGGCAAAATTCGAAGAATCATAAAAAACGGCTGAAAATGAATCTCCAGCCGTTTTCGATGGTTTTTTTTATCAGATTTCATAGTCTTTCCTAATTTTCGCCACCAGCGCTTCACAGCCATCATTCACCAGTTCATACGTTTCTTCGAAATCCCCTGTGTAATAAGGGTCCGGCACATCCTTCAGGTGGTCGGTCAAATCCAGGAAACGAAGAATTTTCGGGTGTTCCGGCTGGCCGAGCATCGAGCGGATATCAGCTATATTGGTTTGGTCCATCCCGATGATATAGTCGAACTTGTCGAAATCATCCTTATTCAGCTGGCGCCCTTTCATGCCATCCGCGGGGATTGCATTGTCCTTCAGGATTTTCAATGTTCCCGGATGCGGATTATTGCCGACATGCCAGTTTCCGGTACCGGCTGAATCCACTTCTACTTTATGCGACAATCCCTGCCGGTCCAGCTGCTCACGCAAAACAGCCTCTGCCATCGGGGATCGGCAAATATTTCCGAGACAAACAAACAATACGCGTATCATGCCTATTCCCCCTTTCCTGCCAGACTGGATGGACCGATTCCAAGCTTGGCAACCTTTCATTTTGGTCTTGCAATTATAGCATTGAAGCTAGTGTTCACGCACCCCATGCAGCCGATTCCGCTTGGAACGGAAAGAGATTTATCCTTCAAAAAGGTTTAGCGGGAGCCCGTTGCGGAATACTATATAAGAATCTAGCTTTTACGCATTGCTTCAGTCGCTTTGGATAGAGTTCCTAAGTAAGAGTTGTAAAACTCCTGCTTCAGCATCGCTTCGCTAGCTTCGAAGCAGAGTAAATAATCCAAACTTCCTAGCGAAGTTGATTTGTGGAATATCACCAGGCGAAGATTATTAGTTCAACTTATACTAGTAAAAACACCGAAAGCGAGGAATCCGATATGACTGCGCAAATCGAAACACTGCCATCGACCCAGTCGAAGGTCAATAACGCAACGCCCGATCACATCAACCAAAAAATCGAACGGGAAACCGAAGCCCGCATCAACACATTCAAGCGAAAAGATCCTGAGGCGATCGAACAACGCATTTCTGAGCTGGAACAAGAATGGGATACCGAACGTGTCTTGGAAGTCAATATGGCTTCCCTTGCGCTGGCTTCTTCTATCATGGCCCTTACTGTCGACAAAAAATGGGCTTACTTCAGCGGTGCTGTCAGTGCATTCATGCTTCAGCATGCACTTCAGGGCTGGTGTCCACCGCTGTCGCTGATCCGCCGCATGGGCATCCGCACAATGAGCGAAATCAACCTTGAAAAACAGGCTTTGAAAGATTTGCTTGAGGATGAACATTATCCTATTTGAACCAGAAACCATAAAAACGGCTTGTCCCAAGTAGAAATGGGGCAAGCCGTTTTTATACCGCTATTCAGATTTTAAAATGCCGCTTACCGGTTGGTTTGTTGCGTACTAGTTTTTCTTTGTAAATTACCCACAGCAAATATACGATGCCGACGATACTCAATGAAAAAAAGGTGACCTGATAAGTATTCAAGCTGCTATGCATCATTATTTCTGCGTAGCGGAAACCATTCATCATAAAGATCAATACCGGCAACCATAACCAATTATTAGAAATTGACGCTTCCTCCCTTTTTAAGAGCGACCGGCTTTTTCTATGAAAGCTTCTAATCATCTCAATTTCTTATTTTAGCAAAAAAACAGGATAAATAAAGAGTTTTTTATTTTTGTTGGCTCAAAAAGGGTTTCAGCAAGTGAGTGGCAAAGAAAAAAGCAGGCTGCTTGAGCCTGCTTTAGCGGTAAAGGGGAGTCATAGATTCCCGTGATGAAGTTTTCTTTATTCGACCGTTGCGACCGTCTGAACTTCCGCTTTCCGGTTTTTTCTGGCTTTGGTGTAGAACATCACAATGATGATGCCGGTAAGTACCAGACCGATGATGAAGGACAGGTTCAGATCCAGATTAAAACCGATTTTCTGGTTGAGTATATAGACGAATACCATATAGGTGATGAAAATCGCTGGCGCAAGTGACACCAGGTAGTTCTTGCCTTGAATGTAGAGATACATGGTGGCGATCCATAAGGCAATCGCTGCCGTCGCCTGGTTGGCCCAGGAAAAATAACGCCACAGCAGATTGAAATCGACTTGCGTCAGGACCGCTGAAATGATGAAAAGCGGTATGGCGATGAGCAGGCGTTTCATCAGTTTCGTTTGATCGATCTTGATGTAATCCGCAATGATCGAACGCGCAGCGCGGAAGGCCGTATCGCCAGAAGTGATCGGCAATACGATGGCGCCGAGAACGGCAATCGTACCGCCTACAGCACCAAGAAGCGTCATGGACACCTCGTTGACAACCGCTGACGGCGTTCCGGAATTGATCAGCCCGCTTAGCGTTTGACCGTCAAAAATACTCATCGCGGCGGCGGCCCAGATCATAGCGATGATGGCTTCTGCAATCATCATGCCGTAAAAGATATAGCGGCCCTGGGATTCTTTTTCAACCGTCCGGGAAATGATCGGTGACTGTGTCGCGTGGAATCCGGATAACGCTCCGCAAGTGATCGTAAAGAACAGGATCGGAAAGATCGGCAACTCGCCGGGATGCATGTTCGTAAAGTTCAGTTCCGGTATTTTGTACTCAGAGAACAATAGTGCAACGCCGACACCGATTGTTCCGATCAACAATACCGCACCAAAATATGGATAAAGCCGGCCGATGATTTTGTCGATCGGCAAGATTGTCGACAGGAAATAATAGATGAAGATGAACACGATGATGATGCCGACTGCAAGTTTGCCATCCAGTAAGATCGACAGCAGCGATGCCGGTGTCGTGACAAATACCGTACCGACCAATAACAGCAGCAACAAAGCGAAAACGTTGACGATGTGCCGCGAAGCAGCCCCCAGGAATTTGCCGGCAAGCTCCGGAATATGCGCACCTTTGTTGCGGATGGATATCATACCGGTCAAGTAATCGTGTACGGCTCCGGCAAAGATCGAGCCGATGACGATCCACAGAAATGCCACGGGGCCGTATAACGCACCCATGATGGGACCGAAAATCGGCCCCGTACCGGCAATGTTCAATAATTGGATCAGCGCGTTCTTATGCTTGTTCATCGGAACAAAATCCACACCGTCCGCATTCGCGTAAGCCGGCGTCTTTCTCGCTTCGACCGGATCGAACAGTTTTTCGATAAATTTACCGTATGTAAAATATGCCACCACCAAAATGACGATGGAAATCAAAAATGTAAACATGGTGCACCCCTATTCTATGTTGTAAACGCTTTCTCGATATAACAAAAAATGTTCCTTCTTTTTTATACCTCCCCCTTTATATCTCCATATCAAGATTCTTCTTTCTGGAACTAGAAGTATATTTTATATTAGTATTTTAATTTAAAATAGTCAATCTTTTTTGGGAAATACAAGAAAACCATTTCCAACTACGTGTCCCGATAAATGATCCGCTCGTTTCAACTGAAAAAAACGCCTTCCGGCTTACGGAAGGCGTTTCAGGTTTATTTCAGGAATTCCAATATCCCTTCCATCAGTCCTTCTGCCAGGGGCAAATCAGGATTGCCGTAGCTTGCCAGATTTTCCGTTGGATCGGTAGAGGTATTTTTCAGCACATGATTCATGTTGTCGACGATCAGCAATTCAGCCTGATCATGCGCTTTCTCCAGCAGCTCTGCATCACCGATAGGCACCTGCAGGTCAGTGGTCCCGCCAACGACCAGGACCGGCATGTCGAGCTTTTTCAGTTCATCCTGGGGATCATACGCCATCCAGGAAATCAGGTAAGGCTGGACCGAAGGCCGGAAGATGCTGGCGAGCTCCGGACTGACCTGTTCGACCAGACGCCCTTTCTTGAGCTCACTTAAAATGCTGTGCGCTTCATCCAGCAGATTTTTAGGCAACTGCTCCTTTAACTGTTCCATCAGGACTTCATCAGCGGGGCGCCCTGGACCTGCCAATGAAACAAACGATGCTGCCTGCTGTTGTTCTGCCGCAATCATGCCGATCAAAGATCCTTCGCTGTGTCCGATAACCCCTACAGAGGAAAATCCTTCCTGTGATTGGGCATAGCCGATCCACGCGGAAGCATCTTTGATATAATCTTCAAACCGCAGAGCTTCCTCTTCCACCATCAAGCCACTATTATCCCCAATCCCGCGCTTATCACAGCGGATTGTGGCGATTCCATCTGCAGCGAGTGCCTCAGCAACCATCTTCAAACTATTGTTTTTTCCGACAGTAATCAGGGAGTTGCCGTTTTTATCGGTGGGTCCGGACCCTGACAGCAACAGCATGACGGGAAACGGCCCCTCGCCTTCAGGTGTCAGTATAAGGGCTGTCATGCCCCCTCCCTCCACTTCTATCTCTGCGCGTGTTCCTGCTTCTTCCTCAGCTGCAGCCGTTCTGGAAAGTTCAAACGGAAAAGATTGTCCTTGCTGTGTAAATGTGCCGGCAATGGTGTCTTGCGAAAGCTCCCCATCAAAGACCAGCAATTGATTTTGAATACTCATTTCAAAGTGAATATCCGGATCGATAAAGTCAAAGTTTGAAAGGGGGAAACCTTGAATCCCCTGTACAGGAATTGAAATCGCTCCAGTGGCCCCGTCAAACTCGACGGCGATCGGCAATGCCTGACCCGGCACTTGAATCGCCCCTTCCCAATTCCCAATGAGTTCATCCATCTGTACACGCTCCTCTTGGTCCTCTTGCTGGCTGCAGGCCTGTAAAATCAGAAAAAGGACTGCCCATACTGAATATAAAATGACCGATTTCTTCATCCTCTTCCCCTTTCTTCTATACATCAATTTATACTTCTATTATCCTCGCAGAGAGAACATCCTTCAATCTTTTCAGCAAAAGAAAAAAGTACAGGGTGAATACCCTGTACTTTCATCATTCATCAATTGCTTATTTTTTATTCGGCAGGATGGTGAATCCTGTTGTCGAAAGCGTATGGAGCAATAATTCATGCATCAACTTATAGCCTTCATCATTCGGATGAATGGAATCAAGCCAGATGGATGGGTTTTTCCCCATCGCATCAGTTTTGGAAACGATGACCCCTTTTTCGCCGATTGCTGTATTCCAAAGACGGAATAGCAGGTTGGTGAAGCCAAAATACTGCACATCCTTTTTCATGGAATTATACAGATTGTTCTGGACGATAATGACTTGGTCATTGGCCTGTCGAAGATATGCATATATTTGAAGCAGGTTTTGGCGGTAAGTCCGTTTCAGAATGGCGAACTGCCGAATTAATCCTTTTGCTCCGCCGTCTCGGAATCCGCGGAGCAAGTCATTTCCGCCGATATTCAACAGGACCAGGTCCGCCTGTTCGAGCGGTTTATGCCAGGAGCCTGTCCGCATTTTTTGGACGAGCCCGCTGCTGGTCAATCCATTTATGCCGAGATTGGTGATGCGGCTTGATGGGAAGGTTTCTTTCAAATAATTGGCGATGCCGCCTTGGGTGCCATAGCCGTAAGCCACAGAATCACCTAGTATGACGATATTTTCTATATCAAGTGGGGTTTTAATTTTTTTCGAAGCGAGAAAAGGTGCTCTTCCAAAAAGGGCACCGGATCGAATCTTAACCAATCTGCTGCACGTCCCTTCTTGCTGATTTTCTCTCTTATTTTAACATATTTCGGCACTCGACCTATTGAATAAGCCTCAGGCAACGTCGTTTTTTTTACATTTTGAACTGTAGGCATTATCATAAAAAACAAGGCTGTTTTTTCAATATTTCATTTAGTATATACATAAGGAGGAACTCCAATGGATATGGTTTACTTAATCGCAGGAATCGTGCTGATTGTCCTGTGCATCATCGATTTCACGTGGACCACGTTATGGATCGATGGTGGAGCGGGACCGGTTACAGACCGCTTGTCATCATTGGTCTGGAGAACGGTCAAAGCAATCGCGGGAGACCACTCGAAAGCATTGAGTTTAGCAGGTCCTTTTGTTTTGAGTGCCACGCTGGCCATGTGGATTTTCATGTTATGGAGCGGCTGGACACTCATTTTCGCCGGATTGGCGGATTCAATCTCGCCTTCCAGCGGAACCGACCCGATCTCCTGGTTCGACCGCGTCTATTTTGCCGGCTATTTGATCTTTACGCTGGGCAACGGTGATTTCAGTCCGAAAGAAGGAGTTTGGCAAATCGCTTCTGTTCTTGCTACCGGCACGGGCATGCTGTTCATCACCTTTGGTGTCACTTACTTAATCTCTATCTTGAGTGCAGTTACGATGAAGCGATCTTTCGCTTCCAGTATCCATGGTGTGGGTGAAACCGCTGAGGAACTGGTCGAAAGCGCATGGAATGGAGACGACTTCCACGATTTCGATTTATTGCTGGATACTTATTCGGAGCAATTGGGCTCTTTGACTACTCAGCATATTGCTTATCCTGTGTTGCATTATTATCATGCAGTGAGCAAAAAATCTGCCATGCCGACAGCCGTTGCGATTCTGGACGAAACGCTGAGCCTCATTAAATACAGTATACCTGCCGAACACCACCCCAACAGGCTGCTTTTGAAAAATGCGCGCTCCAGCGTCCAGCAATATTTGGAAACGCTCAATAAATCCTTTTATCGTCCATCGGAACACAATCCATCTCTTCCTGATTTTGAGTTTCTTCGCCAGTCAGGAATCCCATTGATGCCGGAAAAAGATTATCTACAAGCTTATGAAGAGCTGCAGCAACGCCGCAGCAAATTATTGGGTGTTATTGAAGCAGATGAACGGGCATGGCCAACCCGGTAAAATGGGTATTCAAAAAAGGAGTGGTTTTGTTGATTAAAGACTGGCTGACCAATTCAAGACATACAGTGGTTTTTACCGGTGCCGGCATGTCGACGGAGAGCGGGCTTCCTGACTTCCGCTCGGCAAATCAGGGCTTATGGCAGCAAAAAGACCCCAGCCAGGTTGCCAGTGTCGAAGCGCTGAATAGGAATGTTGACGAGTTTATCGATTTCTACCGGAAGCGTGTGCTTGGTGTAAAGGAATACCGTCCGCACAACGGCCATCGCATTTTAGCGGAATGGGAAAGGCAAGGCCGGATCCAGTCGGTGATCACCCAGAACGTCGACGGCTTCCATCAACAGGCCGGCAGCAAAAATGTGGCAGAACTGCACGGCACGCTGCAGAAGGTCCATTGCCAATCGTGTGGAACCTCCTACAACAGCGAAGCGTTTCTCGACGGTTCATACCGCTGCAATTGCGGCGGCATTTTGCGCCCCTCCGTCGTGCTGTTCGGGGAAATGCTGCCGGAACAGCCATTCGAGTCGGCGTTTGACGAAGCAAGCCGTGCAGAATTATTCATCGTTCTCGGGTCTTCCTTGTCCGTGACACCAGCCAATCAGTTCCCGCTCATCGCCAAGGAACACGGTGCGAAACTGGTCATCGTCAATCAGGAAGCCACGCCGCTTGATGATTATGCCGACCTGGTGATCAATCATCGTCAAATCGGTGAGGTATTAATGGAATGGCATCAGGATTAACCATATCCAACTTAAGCAATAGAGATTGACTAGATGACAAAGCGGTTGGAACCTTAGGGTTTCAGCCGCTTATTTATTTTCAGGAAAATTTGTGTGCCTGTTCTCCGTCGCCTCATTCTTCAGGTCAGCAAGGCCATTTTTTGTTTTATTGCCAGCTTCATTGCTATAATTACCGTAATGACAGAAAGTTTGTTTAATAGAAAGGGGCAGTTCTGTGATTCATTCCATTCCACTCGATTCAAAGCACCTTCATTCTTCCTTTAACCGGGATTATAACCCGATTCTAACCGTCGATTCAGGCGATACCATCCAGTTGAAGACCATCGATATCCAATGGGGCTATTCGGCAGCCGAAACTGAAGCACGGACGATTTTCACGTCGCGTGAAAACGAAGAAAAGCTCGCACATCCAATCATTGGCCCGATTGCCGTTGCAGGTGCGAAACCCGGCATGGTGCTTGAAGTGCGCACCAATAAACTCATCCCAGGCTGGTACGGCCGCAATTGGGCAGGCGGTCTCCCGGCTTGGCAAAATGACAAGTTGGGCATCTCAGACAGCGGACGGCTGCAGGTGGATTGGAGGCTCGATGCCGCACGGATGACGGGCAGCTGTAAACTCGCCGGGCAGGAATTCAAAGTCGGTTTGTCCCCTTTTTTAGGGTTGATGGGCGTAGCGCCAAAGGAAGCGGGAACTTTTCCGACAAAACCACCTGCGTATTTCGGAGGCAATATCGACTGCAAGGAATTGGTGCCGGGAAGCAGCTTATTTCTGCCTATATCTGTGGAGGGTGCGTTGTTTTCACTGGGAGATGGCCACGCCCTTCAAGGTGATGGGGAAAGTTCCGGAACTGCAATTGAATGCCCGATGGATCTCGCGGATATCACGCTGATTCTCCATAAAGACAGGACATTATCGATGCCGCGTGCAAACACACCCGCCGGATGGATTACATTCGGATTCAATGAAGACCTGAACGAAGCTGCAGCTGTCGCTTTAGCTGAAATGATTTCGTTTATGCAACAGCTCTATAGCATTTCACGGACAGAAGCGACTGCCTTATCGAGTGTCGCAGTCGATCTGCATGTCACCCAAGTCGTCAATGGGGTCAAAGGCGTTCATGCAATTTTGCCTCATGGCGTTCTTCGCTGATTGTTCTTTCTGAAACTTTTTATGGAGATTCTCGTAAATAGAGAAAGAGGTGATGGAAATGCACAGAAAAAAACCGTTTATCTGTTTTTTGACGCTGCTGGTTCTCATGCTGTTTCCCTTGCAGGCATTAGCCGTCGAGTTCTCGATTGCTGAAGTTGTTATCGATGCACAGGTGAACACAGACGGCACCGTGGATGTGGTGGAACATCACACATATGAATTTGAAGATGACTTCAACGGCATCACACGGGAAATCGCTCCGAAAGAAGGAAGCTCGATCCAAAAGTTCAGCGGTTATGAAAACGGCCAGGAATTGGAAGTCGAACGGGAAGGCGATCTGTACAAGGTCTTCCGTGCAGGCGAAGATGAAACCGTAACCATCGAATTGCACTACGAAATCCAGGATGCTGTGGACAAATTCGAAGACGGCGCCGAATTCTACTGGCCGTTCTTCGATGACCGCAACGAAAGTGATTACGGACAAATGACCATTACGGTCACCCCTCCCGCTCCTTCCGAAGAAACGGATTTTGTCGGCTATGATGAAGCCTATCAAACAGGCAGCCTGCAGGACGATGGAGCGGTCCGCTTCGATATGGGTCGCGTGCCGGAAGGATCTAACGGAGATGTCCGTGTCATCTTTGACGCTCAGCTCTTCCCCGCCCTTCCCGAGCAGGATGGATCTATCCGCGGGGAATTGGCAGATGAAAAAGAACGTTTGGAAGATGAGGCCATCGCTTTTGCGGCAAGACGGGACACCGGCTCTCTCATCGGCAATGGACTGATTCCGGGGGCCGGGGCTTTGCTGCTTGCACTTGCCGCCTGGGGGTGGAACCGTGCGCGCAGAACCAAACAGCAAGCAAAACCAAGTACAAGCGCCTTCTTCGTGCCCAAACAGAAAATGAGTATTCCGGCGACCTTGTATTTCACCAAATCCTCCATCTTGACGCCTGCCGTAACAGCAGCCGCCTTAATGGAACTGGTGCGCAAAAAGAATGTAGAGCAATTGTCGGAAGAACACTTCCGGCTGATCGATCGCCATGCGGAACATGCGCATGAGGCGACATTGATCGACTTATTATTCGATAAAGTCGGGGATGGCGAAACTTTTGCAACCAAGGATCTTGAAACCTATACCAATAACGAACTGAACCACTCTTCCTATAACGAATCGATCACGGCCTGGCAGCAGGGCGTCGTCGAAGAAGTGAAGCAACATGACCTATACGGCAAGCACCCGTTGCTGCGCTGGACCGTGGGACTGATCGGGCTTGCCTTATTTGCAGCAAGCATCTTTTTCGGGGTAATGGATCTATTGCCGTTGATGTTCTTTTCTCTCTTCATTGGAATCGGTTTTGTCGCTTTTTGCTTCTACTCCCCGATTACCCGTGATGGCCACGAGATACGGGAAGAATGGAAACAACTGCGTACTGCCATGGAAAATCTGGATGCTTCAGACTGGGAAAACTTGACGCAGGATGAAAAAATGCGTGCCTATGCCTACGTTTTGGGAGCGGACGAAAAATCGGCCAATCCGAAAACGCAGAGCTTCACCAATGCCTACAGTGAATCTGTTTTTGCAGAGTTTGGCGTGTTCTACAATCCAGTCCTCTTGACGGGTATTTTCATCGCTGCGAATTCCAGCACCAGTGCTTCAGCCAGCGGGACAGGCTCTATGCCTGCAGGCGGTGGAGTCGGAGGCGGCGGTGGCGGTTCCGGAGCTTTTTAATTCAATTGATGAAACGGCTGTGATTTTTCTCAGCCGTTTTTGTTTTGTCCTGTGTTTCTTAGGGAAGTAGAAGGAAGACGCTATTTTATGCATATGGAGGAATATTTGATGATTACAACCCACTCAGCTTTATTGACGAAAGAAGATTTTTCAGTACGGACAGACTTGCCTGAATGGTTGCTGGCCGAATACAAAACCTTTCACGAAACCGTAACGGATAAGACTTTTCCATGTTATTTCGGGATGAGCGGCGAACTGAAGGGAGAATTGCGCTACGCTTATATCACCCAAGACGACTGGAGCAACTTGCCTGCCGCCGTTGAATCATTTTTGACGCTATTCAATGATCCGAAACACAAGCGGCATGGATTGTTTGTTTTTGTTGAACCATTCAAGGAAGAAGGTTCACTGGAAACCTACCGCCAGCAATTCTGGGATATTCTCCAATACCTGCATGATGAAGATGAAATGGAATGGCCGGAAGAAGCACCACGCGACCCGGACCATTATCTATGGGATTTCACTTTCCAGGGAGAGCCGATCTTCATCTTCGGCAATACACCGGCTTATAAACAACGGAAAACCCGGGACCTCGGCAACGCAATGGTTTTAGGATTCCAGCCCCGCCGCATCTTTGAAGGATTAAAAGGAACCGAAAAAGGCGGCGTCATGTCACGCGATAAAGTGCGGCAGCGTGTAGAGGCATGGGATCATTTGCCGACACACCCGGATATCAGCCATTTCGGAGACCCTGAACATAACGAATGGAAGCAATTTTTCATCGGCGACGACAGTGAACCGATACAGGGGAAGTGTCCCTTTACGCATAAAGAAATGAAATAATAAGCAACTCCATCCATTTATGCAGAACAGAATGAAAGAAATGAACCCGTATCTCGGACTTTGCCGTGGGTTTTTACTCACTGAAAAAAGCTGTACCGGCATCTTTGCCAGTACAGCTTTTTAATTATGGGTTAATCTCCGTTCCTTTCAGGGTAAGACTATAATGGATGCAGAAAATGAATCCTGCATTCCGTACAGTTTCATCACCTATCCGTGAACAGTAGTCTTGCGCTCATAAAGAAGAACTTCCCGGTTTACATGAAAGGCTTCATCTTGATCGAGCGTCAAGATATCAAAAAGTCTTTTCACGGCTTCCTGACCTAGATTAGCCAGGCTATCGGCTGAACCGACAGAAGTCAGTCCGAATGCTGAATGCTGACCGATTTCTGAATTTCCGATACCGATGATGCTGATGTCTTCCGGAATCCGATATCCGTCTTCCTGATAGAAATCCAACAGCTGGATGGCAATTTCATCGGTAGCCGCCACAATAGCCGTCGGTTTTTTCTTCAAACTCTGCAGATCCTGATAAACTGCATAGAGAGAAGATTTATCGGTATCGGTAATCACCAATCGTTTTTTGCGTATTTTGCTTTTCGCTTCCTGAAGCGCATGAATGAAGCCTAAAAACCGGTCTTTATAGGTGGAGCTATTTAAAGGTCCCCCCACCCAAGCCACTTCCTGATGATCGGCGGTAAGCAGGTGGCTGGCCGCAAGATATCCGGCTTCGATATTGTCCAGGCCAATTGAGTGTTGGCTACCAGGATGGTTCGAATTCAACAGGATGAATGGGATATTTGATTCAACCAGTCTCTTATGGCTTACATCATCAAGGAGTACGGAAGCCAAAATAATGCCATCGGTTTTGCTGGACAAAACGGCGTCATAAGTCTCCAACTCATTCTCTTTTGTAACAAAATGAACGTTTACTTGATAGCCCCGTTCTTTTGCATAGTTGATAATAGCTGGAGCAGCACCGATGAAAATCGGGTCATCCAATGGTCCGGCAATCAGGCTGATTGATTTGGTTTTTTCGATGATTGGAACTGCCTCTTCATTCCCATCCAGCGAATAATTCAAGTCAGTTACAGCAGCCATCACTTTATCATAAGTTTCCTTTTTCACTTGATCGGGTTTATTCAACACACGTGAAACCGTGGTCTGCGAAACACCTGCATGCTTAGCAACATCCGTAGTGGATACCAAATCCATCACCCTGCTTCCTATTTTTTTGAACAGCATTCATACAGTCATTCAGTTTGTGATATTCATTTTAAATTCACATACTTATTCACTATACCACGCAGGAGCAAACTCTACACTCTTTTATTATAATGAATGAATGTTTATTTCACAGAATAAAATATATACCCATTCGACTAACCGAAAGGAATGAATAATAAATATGAATACCACCGACTACCTTAAGCGATTCAAAGCTTCACCCGTACAGGAGCATTACCTGCAGAACTTGGCTGAGCTGCAGTCTTTGCATATGCAGAATATCCCTTTTGAAAATTTGGATGTTATCCGCCGGACGCCGATCTATTTAAATATCAATAGCATTTACGACAAAATCGTCAATCAACACCGCGGCGGCTATTGCTACGAAATAAATGGTTTGTTCCATTGGCTGCTGAATGAATTGGGATTTGATGCAAAACTGATTTCCGCTACTGTACAAAAACCCGACGGTACATGGTCGAAAGCCGATACCCATGCAGCGATTCTCGTTGAGCTCGATACCCTCTATCTGGTTGATGCTGGATTCGGGGATTCCACCATCAGCCCAATTCCGCTCGGCGGTGAACGGCATACAGACCATAGCGGCACTTACCGTGTTGAACACGTTGATGAAGTCTACTACGACTTGATTCGTGAAACCGAAGATACGGAGAAAACACTATACCGATTTTCCATAGAAGCAAAACAGCTGGCTGATTTTCACGAAGGCTGTGTCTTCAACCAGGTTTCACAGGAGTCTCCTTTTACCCATGATGACCTAGTTACACGGGCTACTGAAAATGGCCGGGTGACGTTATCAGGCAGTCAGCTGACGCGTTCTGAAAATGGGAAAAAGGAAAAGACAGAATTGTCGGCTGCAGAAAAACAAAGTGTATTGAAGGAAGAATTCGGCATTGATTTGGATGTGCTTGAAAAACAGCACCAATAACAGCCTCTACTATGAATGGATCAGAAAACCCCGCTCATATTTGAGCGGGGTTTTCACTATTATTCGAAAGCTTCGGGATATACTGTTTTCGCTACCAGCTCGACAGCATCTCCGATTCTTGGTCCCGGACGGGAAGTGATATCGGAGTCCAGGAAAAACACCTGATCGTTTTGGATTGCTTCGATATCTTTCCAACCTTCGCGGCTTTTAATTTCGCCGATTGGGTCATCAATATAAGAGACTGTGGTCGCAATGATTTTCGGATTTCGTTTGATGACTTCTTCTTCAGAAATCTGCGGCCATCCTTCCAAATCGCCAAACAGGTTGTCGACATTGGCGTGATTCAGTATTTCCTGCTGAAAAGTCTTCTGGCCTGTTGTATAGATTTCCGGTGAAGGGCTGATTTCGAAATACAGCTGTTTTTTCTCTTCCACGCTTGCTACTTTTCCCTGTACGCCTTCAATTTGCTGCTGAATGGCCCCGATCACTTCTTCGCCTTTGTCTTCCAAGCCCATTACAGTTGAAATTTGCTCGATGTCTCCGTAAACGTCGTCGAAGGATTCCGCTGATTCGATGACAAATACCTGTATGCCGGCTGCTTCCAATTCGTCGTAGCCGGTCGGTCCACCTGTCGAATAACCGATGACCACATCCGGTTCCAGTTCAATGATGCGTTCGGCATTGAAAGCCACCGAATCGGAAACACGCTCCACTTCGGCTGCCTCAGCCGGGTAGTTGTCGTAATCTGTCGCACCGACCACTTTGTCTCCAGCTCCGATTTCATAGAGGATTTCAGTATTGCTGGGAATCAATGACACGACAGTAGCAGGAACTTCTTCAAAAGTCAGCTCCTTGTCCAGGTCATCCGTCACGGTATAACTTGCCTGTTCTTCAACTTCAGCTGCTGCATCCGAATCAGCTGTTTGGGATGTGTCTGACTGGCAGGCGCCGAGCGTTAATGCCACTGCTCCGATGGATAGGTACTTGAATAGGGAAATTTTCATTGTTAGTTGGCCACTTCTTTCTTTTTGGTTTTTTTGGTTGGATAGGACTTGCTGACAAACGGAATTTCTTCCACGCCGTGGTGTTGATTGACATAAACAGCCATGGTAAAGAATACATTCGCCAAAAGATTGGCGTAATTGAAAAGGATTTCCGGAACTTCACGTTCCAAGCTTACTTTATGCAAGGCGCGGACAGATTTTTTCGCCTCACTACGGCATCCATGCAGGACACAAGCACCTATAGTCCCTTGAGGCAAAACGAAGTGGTCGATTTTGTCCCTTGTACAGTTGACATAATAATCATACATGTTACTTAACTCGATCAAATCTTCATCCCGGATAGCCAGTTTCCCTCGGACTGAGCCATTCAAATGATAGGCCATCGGCTGGAGAATCTGCAGGTCGCGCTGAACTGCAGCTACATCTTCTGTCAGCGCCAGGGCTTCCCCGATGTGTGTGGTCAATGAATCTGTTCTGATTTCAAAGTCCACTGTAGAGGCGGATTCCCGCATGAATGGATAACATAGGTAACGCATGTCTTTCTTCATCATTTCACCTCACTTTTGTCTGGTGAAAATCACTGCATTGAACGCTCTCATTAAACAGCAAAAAGCCGCCCTCAAAAAGAGGGCGGCGCCATAGCTATTCAGAGACATACTCCAGCAGTCAAAAATAGAAACGTTGCCGTATGATTCCCTTATCTTCCGAAGAGTAAAAATACGTTCAAAAAAAGGTAGGTCTCCTGGCTTGTGCATCGATTTACTCTAAGAACCTTCCCGTCCCGATGACTAGTCATCGGAACAGTGGCATTTTCTTATTTCATACGCACTTACAGTTGCGGAAACAGCCCCGGAATCTAACCGGGTTCCCTGTTATGCTGACGAATCAGCACCTTTTTTCTGCATGATTATTCACTTGTTTTCAGTGTAGCATATTCCATTCGCCTATAGACAGATAAAAAAATCTATTGTTCCTGGTTTGTCAGCAATTTCACTTTTCTCGGTTCTGCAAAAACAATCCGTTTATGCCACCTTAAATAAGGCGCATGCTCCGGGGAGACCGGAACTTTCATGCTCTTACGCAATCTATATACCGGATAGTCTTCTTCGGGAATCCGGCTCGAAATATGGAGCCTTCCCCCACCGGTGAAGGCAATATAACCTGCTGAGTACAAGGCAGCGTGATTAGCGCAAAGCAGAATGCCATTGAACGGATCCAATCGCTCTGAATCCGAACTGTCCTTCCACGGCTTCGCATGGGTCGCTTTTAAAACCTCTTCGACCCCGATGCCGCAAAGCGGACATTCGCCGTTCCATTGCGGCAGCAAACTTTCCCGAAATTGTTCTTTGCCTCTGCGCATTTTAGTTTTGATTTCAAGTTCCGCTTCGGCAATCAGCCCCAGCAATGGATTGTGCTCCGTTTTTTTGATCACTTCCATCGATAATTCCAACTGTTCCACTTCAATTGTAAAAATGTTCAACGAGCTGATCAGCTCCAGAAACTTCATCGCCAGTTCTTCATTGCAGGGATACAGATAGCCTGAATTGCCGCTGGCATCTTCCTGGAACGCGGAATACTTCACCGGCAATAAAGGCTCGATCTCCGCAAAGAATTCCTTCACTGACAAGGGCTTATCCAGTTCGCGATAGACAGTGTGTGCCACGAACGCGTCTTCATGTCCATTCTGCTGCTCATCCGGATTTTTCGGCTTCGTGCCTTTATGGCAATCTTCCCGTACTCGGCTGATGGCCATAAAGGAGCCTTTTACATAATGAAACACAATATCGCCTTTCTTCAATTCCTGCATCCGGTTCCACGAATGCGGCACCATGCCGGATTTGTCGATCTGCGGCGTCCAAAGAACCCCCGCATTGCGTTCTGCCTGATAAGTCTCTCCTTGCATAACAATAAAACTATTCATGAATTGCCTCCTAATAATGGTGATGCTTAAATTCATTCGTTCTTATGTAGTAGAGCAGATTATTCGAATCCAAACGCTTATCTCTAGTTTAACCCAAAACAAGAGACTTTGCCTGAGAAAAAGAAAAGCGGAAACGGCCGTTCAGCTCCGAAAGGCATAAGACGCGCTGACGAAGCGGCGTTTTATGCCGCATAGTCAGTGTGGCGTATGACCCGAGGAGTTGGCCGTTGGAGCTGGACACAAAGAAAAGCGGAAACGGCCGTTCAGCTCCGAAAGGCATAAGACGCGCTGACGAAGCGGCGTTTTTTGCCGCATAGTCAGTGTGGCTTATGACCCGAGGAGTTGGCCGTTGGAGCTGGACAAAAAGAAAAGCGGAAACGGCCGTTTAGCTCCGAAAGGCATAAGACGCGCTGACGAAACAGCTTCCCCGTACGCTTCATATCTTCTCAGCCATTTCACTTTTCCTCGGAGCAGTGGCTTTATACCACTGCCAGCAAAAGATGACGATGATGACCAAATCGATGAAGTCCCCACCATAATACATGATCATGCCTCCTGCTTCGGCTTGCTCTCTTGGCACACCGTCAGGCGGATAGGCGTAGATGAGTTTTGAAAGGATTTTATGAGCCGCCAACGACACGATCAAAACAACGGAACGGAACAAATAACCCAGGCGATGGCTTGTGACATCGATATAGAGGATAGAAGCAGTGAACAGGTAGCCTGCTAGAAATACATGCAGATGGATAAGGCCGTAAGCAATCAGCGACCGGTGCATAAGCTCATATAAATCCGTCATGTACAGCATATACAACCCGCCGGTATTGAGGATCCATGCGGTAATCGGGTTGCTCAACAAATGAAACAGCTGGCTCTTTAAAATTGAAGTAACCTTTCTTGCTGCAGAAATCGGCAGGGACCGCAACAGCAGAGTCATAGGCATGGCCAGCAATAATAGTAGAGGTGCCAGCATGCCAAGCAGCAGATGTGTCCACATATGTCCAGTGAAATCATCATGCGCTATATCCGCCAATGGCCCTGTAAAGACGGCTGCGATGCAAAAAACACCGAGGCTCCATAAAAAATAGCGATGGAGCGGCCACGCTTTTAAGCGCAAGCTCGTCAAAGCTGCTGCAAGTGGGTACAGCAAAAATGCCAAGAACAGCAAGATGACGACTATTGTCTCCATAGACGCTAATCCCGTCTGCAGATTGTGCTCCATCTGGATTCCTCCCGTCTTTTATGTTAATTGGAAAGCCCATTGTCCATTGAGCCAGGTTTCCTCTTTATCCCCCTCTACCCAATTTTCCATGCTTCTATGTTTAAGGTCTCGCTTTCACTAAAAAAAGACAGCCGCTTTTGAGAAAAGACGGCTGTCCGGTTCTATAAGTTTTTCACTCTACACATTCACGGATTCCTTTTCCTCGGTTTCTGAAAAAGCGGTAACCTGATTTCTTCCATGGTGCTTGGATTGGTAAAGTGCCTGGTCGGCTTCGCCAATCAGCTGATCCAGCGTTTTGTGGTAGGAATTCAAGGATATTCCCATAGATACAGTCAGCTTGCCTTCAGGTTGCAGCTCTTCACCTTCAAAATGATACTGTTCGATCCGTTCCCGAACCCTTTCAGCGATTTCCAGTGCTTCCGCATCATCTAGAGGATCGGTGATAAAAAAGATGAATTCTTCACCGCCATAACGGGCGATATAATCTTTTTTTCGTGTATGGTCCCGCAGCAGCTGGCCAATCGACCGGAGCACAGCATCCCCTTTTTGGTGGCCGTGCGTGTCGTTATAGGTTTTGAAGTAATCGACATCGATCATTACAATAGCCACTGGGACATATTGCGCCACCAGCATTTGAACTTTATTTCGGAAATAGCGGATATTGGGCAATTGTGTCATCGGATCCTGATTCGAATAAAATTCAAGTTCCTTGCGGACGAGGATGTGATGATTTTCCCCATTTGCGATCAATCCCATGGCCAATACAGCAACCATCGAAAAGAACATCATCGATAGTGTTATAAAAATCGTTGCCGGTGTAGTTACCAGCATCGTTATCGATTTAAGGACTTCGAATACAAGCAATCCCAGAACCATTCTCTTGATATCCAGCAAGGCAAAAAACTTATTGACGGTCTTCTTATCGCGGAACAAGCTGCCGATGATGACCGGCAACACCACTGTCTGCAATACACCTTCTATTGCGGTTGGACCACCTAGCGAATAGCGGTAGAACGACGGGAACACAGCAGACAGAATCCCTACTTTCCACCCTCCCACATAGGAGATGAAATAAAGCGGTACTTCCCGCAGGTCAAGCCTCATCCCTTCGTGGATATAAGGGTTGTACATGACTGAAAACGTTAAAAATCCGATGAACACTACACTCAACACCAATAAAAATGTTGATTCGGTTAAATCGGGGAATAATAATTCCTTAGCTTTTAAAGCCAGGTATAGCAGCGCGATGATCAACGCCATATTTTCAAGAAAGAAAAAAAGCAACGAATCCATTTATCCAACTCCCCGTAAAAACATTCTTTATTAGTTTACAATCATTGCGTCTAAAAATACAGATAAACTACAATATTTTACATACCTCTAGTATATAAACATAAGATATCGTCTTATTTCCACATTTCTCGCTTCATTTCCTAAAAAGCGGCAAAGGGTTCTATAGCCACCGACTTTACTGGTGGTAATAGAACCCTTTGCCGCTCTATGACCTAGAGCAGTTTCGACATATACAATTCGTTGGCATAGCTGTCGTTAATCCATATAGAATCCCGCTTGATCCCTTCTACTTGAAACCCCATTTTTTCATATAGTGCAATGGCAGCTTTATTATGCTCGAGAACGGTAAGTTCAATGCGGTGAAGCGCCTTTTCTTTGGCCCATTGCTCCAACGCCAGAAACAGCTCGGTGCCTCTGCCTTTTCCCCGCTCGTTTTGCCTAATGCCCAGCGCCACATAAACGGAATGCCGTTTCCGTTTGACTCCTTCGCCCATCGCAAACAAATAGCCTGTCAACTCCGACTCTTCTTCTGCCACCAGCACGATTGACTCATCCCCTGCAGCACCAAGGCGTTTCTTCAGCTGTTCGGCAGTGGTTTTTCGTTCTCCCGGCTCAAACAGCATCAAATTCGATTCTTCCACATGCTTCATGAGTGTGGTTAACTGAGCCGCATCTGCTGGAACTGCTTTTCTAATCATCATGCTCATCCTCCTGGCATTTCATTTGTCTGCTAAAGTAGTGGAGATCAAACGATTTCCGGTTCGGCCACTTGCTCTTTCTTCGATTTTCTGACAAACAGGCCCGTGTAAACAAGGAGCGTTCCGATCATCAACAAGACGCCGATATAGACAGACATCATTGTCGGAATCAGGAATGCACCAATGATGATGGTGGAGCGGGCCAATAGATCCGCGCCGCTGAATGAAACATTGGAGAAAGCGGAATACGAACCCCGCTTGTCTTCGGGTATCATATTCGCCATCTCTGCATTGCGCACCGGCGAATATACGAGTTCGCCGATTGTCCCGATAAAGTTGAACAGGAGCAGCAGGTACCAGCTGTTCGCTGATGTAATCGTGACATAGCCAATGCTGTAAAGCAACAATCCGGTCAAGAGGACATGCTGTTTGGAAAATCGGTCCGTGAATTTATTGACCATAAATGTCATACAGACGACCAGTAGCATGTTTTGGATATTCAAGAGGCTCAGCATCCGGACTCCGGCAACCTCGAAATCCCCGATGGTGAAAGAATCGAAGCTCTCGGCAAGCCGGACGCCGATATAGCTGTTCAAGGAAAATTCCGCTGAAAAAATGAACATGGAACCGATCACCACTTTCACAAAAGGCCGGTCCTGGAAAGCAACTTTGTAGTTTTGCAGCAGATCGATCACCACATTCTGATGCTGTTTTTTCAAGCTTTGGACGCGTTCGTCCTTCAGCCAAATCTGATAAGCAATCGGCAAGCTGGCAGCTGTTACTGTCAATAGAATAAACAATTCAATCTGATGATTCAGATACAATAAGCCACCGAGTGCTGCACCGATGGCCATCGACAGGTTGATCATCCAATAATCGATGGCATAGATCGCTTTACGGTTTTCCGGAGTTGTCGAATCGATGATGATGGCATGCATCGCCGGTCTGCCCAAACTGCTGGTGACGATAAACATGACGTAGGCGAGCGCAAACAGGCGAATCCATTTTTCATCCGGCAACAAACTGATCGCCATCAACAGGAACATGACAGCGCTCAGAGAAGAGGTCATCACCAACACTCTTTTTCGCGGGAAGCGATCAGAAATATAGCCGCCGATCATGTTGACAAGAAAACCGATGAAAACGGTGATGATCAAAAAAGAACCTGCCCAGACCTTGCTCATCTCCTGGGCAAAAAACAATGCCATAAATGGCATGACGGCTGAAGCGACAGCCCGGTTAAAGAATGAAGTAATCAAACGCACTTTAATATTTTGTGGATAGTCCTTCCATTTCATCTTGTCAACCTCCTTTGTCTTATGTATATTAAACTAGACGAAAGATACTAAAAATAGACAATTTTATAAATCATGTCCACTTTTACAAGGAGGCATTATGGAAAAATCCCTTTTGGCGTTATGGCAAGCGATCCCATCCGGCAACATCAAGCAAAATGAGCTGGCAGATTCACTTCAATTGAGCAATAAACAAACGGCACGGCTGTTGCGTAAATGGGCTGATGAGGGCTGGTTCACCTTTACGTCGGGCCGTGGCCGTGGAAATACTTCCCATATAGAGTGGCATCGGGATGTAGAAGAAGTATATGAACAACAGCTGCTTCACCTGATTGAAGAGCAGTCCATCGAAGCGGCCGGGAAATACCTATTGTTTGACTGGTCACCGGAAGTCAGGCTGCGTCTGCTCCATCACTTCCGGTCCAACTTCGGTTATGTCCAAAACGCTGTTAGCCAGAAAGATAAACTGATCATCCCGCGGAAATATCCGTTGCTGACGCTCCATCCATTGGAAGCGGCAGATGTCCAAAGTGCAAATATGGTTTCCAATGTCTATAGCCGTTTGGTGTCAGTCCATGCAAACGGAGACGTTTCTCCGGAGCTGGCCCATAGTTGGGACCTTACCCCCACTACTCTTCGGCTGTATCTCAGGAAAGAAGTCAGTTTTCACGATGGCTCTTTTTTGACTTCAGAAGATGTAGTCGAATGCCTAAACCGGCTGCGTACGGATGCTTCTTACGCGGATCTTTGGAAGCCGATTACAGCCATAAAAGCAATCTCCCCACATGTTCTTGAAATCTCATTTCCAAATGGCTGCAGCTACTGCCTCTATATGCTCGGCATGATCAATTCCAGCATCTATAAAGAAGGACCATTGAACCCTATCGGCACCGGCAGCTTTTATGTCACGGAAAATGACATGCTGAAAACCACCTTGATGGCATTCGGTGGATACTTCCGTGAACGGCCGCTGCTCGACATCGTCGAATTCCTCCAGGTACCCGAGGATTTCGACTTTGCCTATCGTTCTTCAGCGAATGAACAGACCAATGAGACGTTTCAAGTAGAAAGCGATTCAGGGTTTGGGGTGGTCATATTAAATGCATTCAGGAATTCACCCATCAATCGGAAAGAAGTACGTGAGTATGTCCACTATGCCATCGCCAAACACCGCCATAAAATCGGCGAGTTTCATCCGCGTGCCTTGCCCAATCACCACAGCTGTTTAATCGGACAAAAACAAGCCTATACACAGCCAAAGCCTGTATGTCCGCGCATTGAACAGCCATTGATCATTAAAGCGGCAAACTATACCAACGGAGCTACCCGCTGGCTGAAAGAAGCTCTGGAAAGCGAAGGCATTCCTGTCGAAATCCAATGGCTGTCTTTCCGGGACAAACTGATGGATACCAAAGACGACCAAACAGCCGACCTTTTTGTTCACGGAGAGGTCTTTGAAATGAACCAAAATTTCTCGTTTTTCTATTTTCTTTCAAACGGCTATTCTCCGCTGGCGGCTATCATGAAATCCCAACCACGATTTACTGATTACATGCAGCTGTATGCTGAAACGCCATTTGAAAATTGGACGGCCTTAAATCTGGAAATTGAACGTGATCTGATCGAGTCCTCCATCATGCTGACTTTGTATTATGAAAAGCGTCAAATTCCTTTTTCTGTTGACTTAATGAATATTTCCATCAGTCATTTCGGCTATGTCGATTTTTCCAAACTATGGGTAAGGCCGATTATTGCACATTAAATCGAAAAGATGGAACGCTGCGCAAATATGCACTGCATTCCATCTTTTTGTTTAGAAGTTCATGTAATTTCGTACGATATTTCAGTAGCAAGCAACCGGGTTTACATAGAGTGCAGACTTGTAGAAAAAATGAGGTACAGACTTAGCGTCAGCACATTGAATAAGACAAGATTGAACCTCAAATCTCCTTTTGCGCCGATCATCGCTGCCACAATCCCCAAACCGCTCAACACGCAAGGCAGATGCAGGTGAAGGCTCAGCAAAATTTCAAGTGGTTTATAGAACCAGTGAATCGCTGCCATTGACAAGGGCAGCATGGTCAATAAAAAGAGGACTGCCGAGATGCATGATAAACATTTCCCATTCATAAGAACACCCTCTTTTCTGTTGTGGGTATCAAAGTTTGACGATCCGGACAAAAAGATCAATTAATGACAGCTTTTAATGCGGCTGCAAAACGTTCGGCAAAAAGTTCAGGAAGTTCTTGGGACTCCATGTATAAGCAAAAGACATCCGTTTCCATAACCAACCGTTGTGTGTAATTGGTGGGTAATGAGACACTTTGGCTGATCAACGCTGAGGAAAACACGGGCAGTTCTTCAGGCAATAAAAGCAGTTCGGCTTTATTCAGCATCTTGCCTTGCTGGTGGATATTTTGAAACGTAATTTCGTAATCGATTTTAAAGCACAAAGTGGAATTTCCTGTTTTGATGGCTAACTCCCTCTGCTTATTCACTACGTGAAGATCTCCAAACACCTCGACCGGTGCTTCCAATATATTCTCCAGAATTTCAGTCAAAGTTTTTACCGGTTGTGCACTAATCATATACTCCATCCTCTCGTCTTCCCGTTAGAATGAACAAGCAAAATATTATTAAAAATAATTTGCTGTTTTGAAAATAGTCAGTCGTATTAACAGTCTTTAAACCCATTTAATTTACTATTAAATTGAAATTCAGTGTTTTTCATAATACTCATAGACTACAATGGATTATGCAAATTGTAAACAATTTAACGTTAATTTAGTATTTTTATTGCAACCTTATTTTTCCAAAAACTATTTTTCTCTATTTCTTCACTGTATTCTTCTATACTTGGATATCTTTAATTCGATAGTTATTTTCTTTTGTATTGCTCGCTGTCTAGAAAGTGTATTCAGCCCAGAAGATAAAGTATTATTCAAATAAACTATTTAATCAGCAGGCAATATTTTGTTTTTATCGAGCTCTTCCCTTTGCTGAAAAGAAAAAAGAACCCGATTAAAGGTCCTTTAAAGTCATCGCATATTTTTCTAGCAATTCTTTCAGTGCTGGTCTTTCATTGCCATCACGTCCAACAACCGCTTCTGCAGTGATCAATGAATTGAGCACTGCTTCTTCCACAGCTTCCCCAACAGCGCGGAAGGCTTCATCCAGATCGTCTTCATGAATGGTTTCGATCGAAAGGGTTTTTTCCGGTTTGGCATGAGGGATTTTATTGGCAGTTGAAAAACCCAGTACGATTTCTCCGCTGCCGTTGGTGATGATGGATCCCGTCCGCGAAAGCCCCGTTACCGCCCGTTTAAGGATCCGGTTCAATTGCCGTTCAGATAACGGAAGATCGGTGGCCACGATGACCATGACAGAGCCCTTGTCTTCTTCTTTATGCGTTTGCTGGATATTTTTCTTTAATGCTTCGCCGATGGGATTGCCGTCGATCGTCAAATCACTCAGCATCCCGAAGTTCGACAGCACCAGTACACCTATCGTATAGGTTCCATGCTCCTGCTCCATAATGCGCGAAGCGGTGCCGATGCCGCCTTTCAGCGAATAGCACAGCATACCTCTGCCTGCTCCGACTGCGCCTTCTTCAAATTCAACAGCGGTATTGTCAAGTGCCTGCCGAACGTGCTCTTCTTTGACAAAACGGCCCCGGACATCATTCAAAAACATATCGTTGCATTCGCCAATCACTGGATTTACCGTGCCGGTCGTGTTGCCGATATCCGGATTCTTCTCCAGCATATAGTCGATGACGGCATTGGCTGCCGTCCCGACATTCAATGTATTAGTCAAAACAATCGGTGTCTCCAACGTACCCAATTCCGCCAGTTGTATCGTCCCCATCGTTTTTCCGAAGCCATTGATGACATGGCTCGAGGCAATCAATTTTTCATGAAACAGATCTCCCTGATGCGGCAGGATTGCTGTCACACCGGTCTGCATATCGCCTTCACTTAAAGTTACATGCCCTATGGAAACACCTTCTACATCTGTTATGGCGTTCAGCACACCGGGCTTCATCTTGCCGATTTCTACTCCATAATCACGAATTCGCTTTTGGTTTCTCAAATGCCCACCCCTATTAAATAATTGATTTGTTGCGATCCTTATCAATACGTTCAGCTATGTATGGCGGTGATGGAAAAATCAAGAGTCAAGCTGCAGTAATTTCTGCTTTTATTTTTTATGATCCAACTTTCTTTCTGCCCGCCTTTTTTCGAATACATTATAAAAACTATAAATTCCGATCAACCCAAGAGTAAACATGCCAAATCCATGGAATATCGACTTAGCCGTCTGGTTTATGGAATCATTGCCGCTGGTGACACTCGATCCTAAGACGAAAAATATGATAATTGCGAACAGGATTCGATCTTTCATCTAACTCCCCCTCTTTTTATCTTCAATCACCTGATGAGTAAAACTGTCATAAATCTTCTTGTACTCATCAATTCTCATACTTATTTTACCATCCTGAATTTATAATGATAGGTGGATCTGCAGGAACTTTCCCCTAGTCGGCAGCAGACGTAAAAGCACAAAACGAAGGTTAAACATGCAACCGAATACCTGGCCATCTTTCGTTGATTCACATTCATACGAAACAAAAAGAAGCATGCCCACCAAGGACATGCTTCTTTCGAATCTTCTTCTTTTAATGCAGCTCTGTGTCTTCTGACTCGGAGACTTCCTCCAGTACAAGGCTGGCATTGTCGTCTGTTTGGTCTCTTACGGCAATGTCTCCCAATGATACGATCCCTACTAACTGATCATTCTCAACAATTGGAAGTCGGCGAATTTGATGTTCGGACATTAAATCAGCAGCGTCTTCGATAGACATATCTTTTGTTCCAGTGACCATTTCTGAAGTCAGAATCTGTGATACAGGGCTATCCAATGAAATTTGAGAAGCGATTCCACGTGTGACAATGTCGCGGTCTGTAACGATTCCAAGTAATCGTTTGCCGTCGCTGATTGGAATGGACCCTACATCGAGTTCCAGCATCTTAGATGCAATTTCCTGAAGGGACGTTTCCGGTGCACATGTCTCGACGTCTTTCGTCATGATGTCGGTAATCTTCATGAATAGTTCCTCCTCTAAAAATTTTACTGCTTATGCCCAGCCTAATGGCTTTTCTGACGACTGAAATGATTTGTCAATTCATCTTTCGCCAAACCTCCTCCTTTCTTTTTCATCTACTATTCCTTATCCATTTTACAAAAAATAAAACGTGTTTTCAGCAAAAAAAAAGGATTTTACGCAGTTTTTTCTGTTTAAAAAACTTTACCGACCGAACTCGCAAACCTCAAATAGCTAATTTTCAGCTGTGTTAAAATGAATCTAAAAAGAGTTGCTGTGTATAGTAAACACTGGTTCTCTAAGAAAGGGGCCTCGCTTATCGAGTCTTTATCCACCATAGTGGAATTTCTGGTTCTCCTGGCCGTCAATTTATCAGTCGGAGCCGTCGGATTTATTCCAAGTGTCCTTGTCACAGTCGTCAATATCCAATCTTTCGGCCTTTACGGCGGTGCAGTTTTAACTTTTTCCGGTGAAATCATCGGTGCTTTTCTTGGATTTTACCTGTACCGCTTTGGATTTTCCAAAGCAGACCCAAAATGGCTGCGGCACCCCTTTTGGCAAAAGTTCCAGGACCAGCCGACTACCCGCGTCTTCAGCCTGGTGATTCTGCTGCGGCTGCTTCCTTTCATGCCATCCGGATTTGTGACAGCAGGTGCAGCCTTGACGAGCATCAGCGGCAGACTGTTCTTTACCGCCAGCACCATCGGCAAAATACCGGCTGTCCTTTTGGAACTGGCTGCAGTTTACGGATTTACCCAAGCAGTCCCAGTCACCATCCAGTACATCCTGTTCGGCGCAGTATTGGCTGTTTCCCTCACCATCTTTTTCATTAACTCTTCCAAACGGAAAAAAAGCCCTCAATCGACGGATTGAGGGCTTTTGGACTGATTCAGTAGACTTTATCGCCATTGAAGATGGAGTTTTTGACGATGACGTAATCCACATTGCGGATCGCCAGCAACTTGTCTCCTCCAGCGTATGAAATGGAAGATTGAAGATCCTGTTCCATCTCCACCAGCGTATCTTTAAGCGATCCTTTGTATTCCACATACATTTTCTTGCCTTCGACGTTTTTCTTCTCACCTTTTTGAAATTCAGAAGCTGACCCGAAATATTCCTTTAACAGCTTGCCGTCTTGATTGATCGTTTGTCCAGGTGATTCCTCGTGCCCCGCAAAAAGAGAACCGATCATCACCATTGAAGCACCGAAACGTACCGATTTGGCAATATCGCCATGCGTACGGATTCCACCGTCCGCAATGATCGGTTTGCTCGCCGCTTTTCCGCACCAGCGAAGTGCAGCCAACTGCCAGCCGCCTGTACCGAACCCTGTCTTAATCTTGGTGATGCACACTTTTCCGGGACCGATGCCCACTTTCGTCGCATCTGCTCCGGCGTGTTCCAATTCCCGGACAGCTTCTGGTGTACCGACATTTCCAGCGATCAAAAAGCTGTCTGGCACCAATTTCTTGATATGCTGAATCATCTTGATCACAGCGTTCGAATGGCCATGAGCCACATCGATTGTAATGTATTCCGGCGTGATTTTTTCATCAGCCAACTGTTGGATAAATTCATACTCTTCCGATTTTACGCCGACACTTATGGAAGCGTAAAGTCCGCGCTGTTGCATGTCTTTTGTAAATGCCAAGCGTTTTTCAGGCTCAAATCTATGCATAATATAAAAATAATTATTTTCAGCCAGAAATCCGGCGATTTTTTCATCTACAATAGTCTGCATATTTGCAGGTACGACCGGCAACTTAAAGGTCCGTCCACCGAATTCAATCGAGGTATCGCATTCTGATCGGCTTTCCACCACCGCTTTTGCAGGAACCAACTGAATATCTTCGTAATCAAACACATTTTCCATAAATTACACCCCTATACACGAATGATTTTTCAATATACCATCATTATTGTTCGTCCATATGATAATGTACTTTATTTTGGAGGAGATGTCAAAGAACAAAAATATTTGCTTGTCAATAGCAGGATTTCATCTTAGACGATGTATCTATTGGGATTTACCCTGTAATAAATTCAACTTTGGAATATACATTACTAGAAAAACAGATCTGCCAAGGCTAAACAAGATAAAAGCCAGCCATAGTCCATGATTTTGTAAAATTGGGACCCCTCCCCAGAGGGCAAGCAAAAATACCCCTAATGCGAAAAGCATCGAATTTCTGATATGTGCTGTTTCGGTAGCACCTGTAAAGACGCCGTATAATACAATGCCAAAACTTGCGACTAAAGGATACAGCAATAGCCAGTCTCCATAAATTCCGCCCAATTCGATTACTTCAGGAATCGAGGTGAAAAACGAAAATAAGGATTCGCTAAAAAGCCAATAACTCACAGTCAGCAACAGTGAGGAGTAAATGGCCCATTGAAATGATAAATTGATCGTTTTTTTAAAAAGTCTGGAATCATTCGAACCAACCGCTCTTCCGGAAAGGATGCTTGAAGCATTGGAAATTCCGTCATAAAAATAAGCCATTAAATAATGAACCTGCAGCAGAACAGCATTAGCGGCCAATGTTTCTGTGCCAAATGCCGCGCTTTTATAAGTGAACAAGTTTATAACAGTAAGCAGGCAGAGCGTACGGATAAATAAATCCTGATTGACAGCCATCATCTTCTTGATGGAAGATCCATCGGTGACCAGTGTTATTGAAGGCACCTGGAACTGATAAGAAGTTCCTTTCCAAACGATCCAAAGTCCGAACAGACAGGCCGTTACTTCAGCGATCAACGTGGCAGAGGCGACTCCGGATACTCCCCAGCCGAAACCAAAAACAAAAATCACATCCAGCAGAATGTTCAGCAAGTTCATAAAAACCTGTATCATCACTGATATTTTAATGCGCGCCATGCCGATTAACCAACCCATGATGACGTAATTGACCAAAGTAAACGGTACTCCCCAGATTCGGATGCCGAAATAGTCGGATGCCAGCGCAGAGACGTCTTCAGCAGGATCAAGCAAAGTTAACGCAAGAAATTCAATCGGTTTCTGCAGCAGAAAGAAACTGAGTCCTACAACAAGCGCAATAATCAATGGCCGAATAAGGGCAAGTGTCCCTAATAAGGAATCGTTAGCTCCATTCGCCTGTGCAGCAAAACCGGATGTTCCAATTCGCAAGAAGCCGAAAAGCCAATATAGTGTGTTGAAGATCACTGCCCCGATGGCAACACCGCCTATAAAAGCGGGGTCCGGCAATTGACCAACGACCGCCGTGTCGACAGCTCCCAGCAAAGGGGTGGTGATAGTTGATAGTGTCAATGGAATCGCCAGAGCAAGGTATGTACGATGATTCATTTTGAAGCTCCTAACTATTAATTTGAAAAATTACTGCCATATGCCATATTAGCAAATATATTCAGGCAGTACAGAATTTATTCTTCAAAACATGGAAACCAGTTCTTTCGTATAAGGATGCCGGTTTTGCAAAAAAATCTCATCACTTCTGAAACCATCAATGATGCGCCCTTCTTCCATCACCAGCATTTTCTGGCTTAAAGAAGCAACGGCCGCTAAATCATGGGATATAAAAACGTAGGAAAGTGAAAATTGCCGGCGAAGTTTCTCCAGCAATTTCAATAGCGAAGCCTGGGACAGCACATCAAGGCTGGAAGTCGGTTCGTCAAGTATGAGGACTTCGGGTTCTATGCTGATGGCTCGGCTAATAGTCACGCGTTGCTGTTGCCCGCCGCTCAGTTCGTGCGGATAACAGTCTGCAAGGTGGGCAGGAAGTTCAACCGCCTCCAGCAATTGGCTAATATAGTCTTCTTTGCTTGTAAAATTGAAATGCTGCAACTCTTTCTGGCTGCCATATTGCTGGTAGGGGTCCATCAGCGAATCTTTTATTTTCAATTTCGGGTTCAGCGAAGCGGAGGGATTCTGGAAAACTGCCTGAATGTGCTTCCTGAAAGGATTGAGACTTTTATCGGTTTGATTATGGAGCATATAGCCGTTCATGGAAATTTCTCCCGCATCTATTTTTTCAAGTTGCAGAAGACAGCGTGCCAATGTGCTTTTGCCGCAGCCGCTTTCTCCGATGATTCCCAGGCATTGGCCTTTTTCCAGTGTAAAGGAGATATCTTTCAATACCTGTTTGCCGTTCGGAAATGATTTATCGACATGGCTAATCTTCATCAACATTCTCATCCGACCTCCTGTCATGCAGATTTTCCGGCTTTTTTAACACCGGAATTGCTTCAACCAATGCTTGTGTATATGGGTGTTTCGGAAACTCGAGAATGGTGGACTGATCTCCTTGCTCAATAATATGGCCTTCTTTCATCACGAGTATACGGTCAGCGTATTTGCTTGCGTGCCGCAGATCGTGTGTGATAAACAAAATGGCGCATCCCGTCTCTTCCTGCAGCTTTGCCAGCAGTTGAAGAATCCGGAATGATGAAATGCTGTCCAGAGCTGTCGTCGGTTCATCCGCAATCACCAGATCAGGTTTAAGCAGCAATGCTAACGCAATTGCGGTGCGCTGCAGCTGTCCACCGCTTAGTTGGAAAGGGTAGCGGCTTACTAAGTCTTTTGTAAGTCCTACAGAGCCCAATGCCTCCTGTGTGTTCTTGTTGCGCTGAGCTTTTGTCATCCGGAGATGCGTTCGCTGGTATTCATCAAAATGCTTTCCAATGGTCAAGAATGGCGTAAAGGAACTCTGATAATCCTGAAAAATATAGGAAATCCTATTTCCACGGATGCTTCTCATTTTTTTGGAAGTCATGGCCAATACATTGGCTCCGTTAAACTCAATCGTACCTTTGGCTTGCAGATTGGGCTTCAGTAATTGTCCAATGGCAGATGCAGTCATGCTTTTGCCGCTTCCGCTCTGGCCAACGATAGCGAGCCAATCCCCTGGGTCTACTTCAAATGAGATTTCTTTGACGATTTGTTGATCTTTTGTTTCGACTGTCAGTTTATGGACTTTCAATAAACTCATGATCGCACTTCCTTCTTCACATCAAACTTGTCCCGCAGATAATCACCCAGAACATTTGAAATCAGCACAACCGTAATAATGGCCAGACCTGGATAAACCATCAACGAAGGCATGGACTGAAAATAAGGGCGCGCATCATTCAGCATGGCTCCCCATTCAGGAGCCGGCGGTTGAGCGCCAAGCCCAATATAGGATAGGGACGAAATCAATAAAATGATTTTCCCCATATCCAGGCTGGCAAGAACCAGCACATTGCCGATGATATGGGGGAAAAGATGTTTCCGAATAATTTTCCCGTCATGCAAGCCGTTGATTTTCGCCATCGCTATATACTCTTTTTGACGCTCACTTACCACCGTGCTTCTGACAAGGCGTGCATAATTGACCCATTTCACAAAAACGATAGCGAGCAGTAAATTTTCAATCCCCGGTCCGAGCAGACCACTTAAGACAATCGCCACAATGGTATCCGGAAAAGCCAGAAATGTATCGGCAATTCGCATAAGTACGCGTTCGAGCAGGCCCCCTTTGTATCCGGCAATCAAACCAATCGGCAGGCCGATGGCTACCGCTATCAGCAATGCCAAAAATGCATACCCTACTGTCAGTTGTGCTCCAAGTAAAATGCGCGTCAGCACATCCCTTCCCAAATGATCCGTTCCAAATGGATGCGAAAAGCTCATCGGCAAAAGTCTAGAGCCTAAATCAACAAAATCCGGATCATGTTTTAAGAATAGAAAAGTATAGGTGGTGAGCAAAGCCAATAGACTCAGCAATAACAGCAAAAGACCTGTCTTCCAATTTAATTTACTGTAGTTGATCGGGAAAGCGCCCATCAATTCCCCTTCCTTTCCTTTAGCCTGATTTCCGGATTTAAATAGCGGTATGAGAGATCAACCAGGCTGTTGACCACAAATACAATAATGGCCATGATGAACAGATAGCCTTGGATAACGGGATAGTCACGGCTTCTAATGGCTTCTACGACCATCTTACCAATTCCTGGATAAGCAAAAATCACCTCGATGACCACCACTCCACCGATCAAACTTCCCAAACTGACACCAAATACGGTAATCACCGGCGGTAAAGCAGCCCGCAGTGCATGAGTGAAAAAAATCCGAATTTCGGAAATTCCTCTCGAGCGGGCTGCTTTTATATACTCATTGCTTAAAGAATCGATTAAGCTGGAGCGGAGCAGCCTGACATAAACACTTGTAATGGCAAGCCCCAATGTTGCGGACGGCAAGAGGATGGAAACAAAGCCGTCCCTGCCCATCGTCGGCAGCACATTCAACCGGACGCCAAACAGATCAATTAATAAAAGTCCAAGCCAAAAGCTTGGGACAGCGGCGCCGAACAGTGAGAACCAGCGGCTGACGTGGTCAATCCAGCTTCCCCGGTAAAGGGCTGCGAGCGATCCTAAAGGCAGAGCGATGAGAACCATGACAATCAGTGCTCCTGCGGTCAATTCCAATGTCGCCGGAAGCCCGCTTACCAGCATTTCCAAAACCGGTTGGTTGGTCAAATAGGATTCCCCAAAATCCAATTTCACAAAATTCACAAACCACTCGCCATACTGGACTAAAAGCGGCTCATTGAATCCCATGTCTTCACGAAGCTCTTCCACTTGTGCCGCGGTCACCGATACATCATCTACCCGCAAAATCGACAACACCGGATCCCCGGGTGCCAGCCTTGCAAACAGGAAGCTAACAAAAGTAATTAATAAGAGAAAAACTGCCACTTCGATAAATCTTGTCAATAAAATCCGTGCCATTTATTTCACATCCAGGGTATTGGTCAACATATAATACTCGCTGCGGGTCGTAACCCAATTTTCTACTTTATCGGCGTTGTAAGCGACTAATGTATTAGGATGCAGGATAAACGAATTGTATACATGGTCATCCACATACAACGCGATTTTTTCAGCAATGACTGAACGCGCTTCTTCTCCTACTGTCAAATTCAGTTCATCGATCAAAGCAGTCAACTGATCATCAGCAGCTCCGCTAAAGTTCAAAGCTCCCTGCGGATGGTAAGTTGCATTTAAGTAATAGCCTGCGTCTCCGCGTGGAGCTGTTAAATTACTGTAGGTAGTCAAGTCCCAATCACGGTTGGCTGCCATATATTCTTCCGGCACTTCAATTTGTTGGATATCTACAATTATGCCCAATTGTTTGGCATCTGACTGAAACACCTGGGCGATCAATGGCAAATCTGCACGAGCACTGTAAGTCAGCATTGTCCATACTAAAGGTTCTCCATCTTTTTGCATTACGCCGTCTTTTTCTTCATAACCTGCCTGTGCCAAAAGCTTTTTGGCTGCTTCAGGTCCGGTCTGTTTTTCAGGATAATCCGGGGCAAATGAGAAAGTCGAAGGAAATGGACCTTCTGCCACTTCTGCATGTCCTTTTAAAATTGTGTCTGCAATCAAATCACGGTTGATCAGTGCATCTACAGCTTTTCTCACGTTGATGTCTTTCATTGATTCCCTCTGTAGGTTCATCGTCATCTGGTGTACCCGGAAAGTGGAGGTCGATTCGACTTTTACACCCGGAACCGACTCCAGATTTTCCAAACTTTCAACTTCTGGGCGGAATGAAATGTCCGCATCTCCTGATTCGAGTGCAAGCGATCTAGCGTTGGCATCTTCATTGAATGAAAAGCGTGCCGCCTCTAATTTTGCAGCTCCATCCCAATAATCATCGTACCGGACAAGATCGACTGCCGTTCCAGGGGTAAATGATTCGACGGCAAACGGACCAGTACCGATCGGCCGGTTAATATAATCGGTTTCAGTAATATCTATAATCGAAGTGTTAGGATGAACCAGTTCGGAAGGAAATTCAGGAAATGGCATGGTTGTTTTCACCCTTAACAGCTGTCCATCAGCTTCCATCGACTCGATCCGCAAAGCATTCTCAATAGCCACATTATCCTTCATCGCCCGTTCCAGTGAAGCTTTTACGGCTTCCGCATCCAGTGGATTGCCATTTTGGAACGTGACCCCTTCGCGCAATTGAATTGTCCAGTCTTGTCCATTGTCACTGTGCCAGCTTTCTGCAAGCCACGGTTCAAGTGTCAGCGAATCGTCATTCAAATGCACCAAAGTCTCTGTAATTCCTGCGCGCAATGGTACATAGCTGCTGTCAACATTGGGATCCAGCGACCGTGCTGCGAAGTTGAACAGCAAATTAAGTTCTTTGCGGTCCTCTTCCTGCTGATTTGCTGCACCTGATGTGCATGCGGTTAAGAATAGCGTTACTACTATAAACAGTAATCCAAATACCTTCTTCATCAATGAACACGCCCCTTTTTCAAGTGTAATTATTACGGTTTGTAAATTAAAAATATTCCCTTTCTCTCCTTGTACAGCTTGGAGAAAAAGGGAACTTTCTTCTTAAGCTCTTCTATAAATAAACTTTATGTATTTTACAAACTGTAACTGTTACGTTTTACATCATATCCTTTTGAAGTTTCCAATGCAATCTTTTTTTATAATTTGATTGTAAAATACGGCATCTGTCCGTTTTAGAATTTTCTGCTGAAATCAAACAGGCCAGCCACTTCGGGAAGCGGCTGGCCTGTTTTGGATACTCTCTATTTTTCTGTGTAGCAGAACCTTCACTTTAATGGAACATTAGTCGAACAACAAATATTCATCGTCCTTAAGTCTGGATACTGCTACTCGTTTTATGGATTCGAATTGTTTTATCCGTTCTTCTATCGTTCTCCCCACTTCATCAGGAAAAAGGTCTTCCCGATCATAATGGGGGAAAAGGAGGATGTCAGTAAGGTTCAAGGCATTAAAGTCCGTCAGTTTTGGTGTATTCAATTCCGGCGCAAAAAAAGCAGCCAGCTCGATAGTGCCCCCAAGGACCATCGCACCGGCACTCGCGCCGATAAAGACCGTATCTTGTTGAGCAAGTTTTCTGAGGACCTTTATGCCGCCGCTTATCTTCATCCGATAAAGAAGTTGAATAGGATTTCCCCCGTTCAAAAAGATGACATCATACGTTTCAAGTGCTGTTGGATTTTCATATTCGAAGTCAAAAAAAGCGACATGGCAAATGTCCATTTCAAACAAATCTTTTTGTGCTTTAATTGCAGACTTGCTCGACTCTTTCTGTGGAGAAGCTGTGGTGATGATAACCGCTCTGATTTCTGATGGGGGCTTCGGCAATACTGATAAGAATTTCCATTTAATCCCTTCGGTAAAAAAACCGTTGGATGTCAGCAGCATCTTGCACATCGTATTCCTTCTTTCCAGTTGGTGAGCCATGTTCAATTAAGGCATGGTTCTCCTGATTTGAATGAGTGGATATAAAAGCACCGGCATACTCGCTACTCCGCAACAGTTAAAATTCACCTGGATACTCCTTGTCCAACTTCTCATTTAAACGATCAAGCACATAGGGATTATAAAGCCATTCTTCATCCAAAAGCTGACGATAGCCTTCTGTTGCTTTACTGGAATTTATTTTTTCATAAATGGCTATCAGGTCTTCTTCATAGAAATAGAATTCAGTATCCTCCTGTAATTTTTCTGCCTGTAAAGCTGACTCCAACGATAGCTGCGGATCGATCAACAAGTAAATTTCCGCCAGTAAAAACAAGTCATCAATGAGGAAATCTGCGTGGTCTGCCGCAATCTTCCGATTCATCAAATCTGCAGCTTCCATGAAATTCCCCCGAGCCAATTGGATATCCACAAGCATCCAATCCGCTGCATCGTTGTCATAAATGTCTCCAGCTTCTTTGATGGCCGTCGCTGTTTTTTCAGCCCCCTCATAATCTTTCTGTTCGAATTGTATATGGGAAAGTTCGTACCATTCATCCAATTGCTCTTGTTCCGCAATCATCTTTTCAAGGAAGATGTCCTGATATTCTTCAATTTCCATACCGATCATCGTTTCCAGCTTATTATAGAATGTACTGGTGGATCTGGATTTCAATAAATCCACAATGAAACCCTCTCCATAAGCATCCACCAGTGATTCCACCGCCAAAAAACCCTGAGCGTATGGATCATAACTAGCTGAAGCAGAACTGTCATACTCTTCTTGGCTGTCGAGATCATGGAAATCGATGAGTTCAATAGTTTTCAGGTCATACCAACCACTGGAATCATCCGCAAAATAATCGGCGATGCCTTCTTCAAACCAGGAAGGAATCCGTGTAATCGGCAAACTATACTGATTGGAGAAAAGATGGCTCTGGTAATGGGAGTATTCATGCACCAAGATCAGTTCCCAGTTTTCATCAGTAGGAACCAGGTGGATGCTTTTGTTGCCTAAGTTATAATACCCGGCGACTTCCCCCGAACCATAGCTGGATTCAAGAGAGCCGTAATCATCATGGAACTCGACTGTCAATCCACCTTCATCGCTGGTGCCCAGAATCGAATTGAAGCTTTGCCGTTCCCGTTGGAGAACCTCATCCATTTTAGCGATTTCAGCTTCGGTTTCTTCAGAATAAAAATAGATGACCCCATTTTTTTCGGTCTTCATCAACTCTTTTTGTGAGGAAACTTGAAAAACTGTCGAGGCGAACAGCCTGACTTTGTCATCTGATGCTTGCTTGTCGTCTCCGGTTGTAAAGACGACAAAAGAATTGATGACGGCCACTACCAGCACCACAAGAAATAGGATGGATGAAAAAATCAGCATTCCGACTGCTTCGCTGATACTCTTGAGCTTCAAGAATCTCAACTTTCCTTTTATGGCCCCTATCATACCGGCTAAGAAAAGGATTGTGCAGACTAGAAGGAACGTGCCCGCAACCATCAATCCCCCAATCAGCCCTTGATTTAGAATAAGGAAATAGGCAAGATACGAACTGAAAATTAACATAAGGAATTGCTTAACTGTGCTTTTCATCGATACCCCCACTTTACATTTATAGAAAATCTGCAGGCTTGAAAAGGTAATAAGTCCTTAATCTTTTCTAAATAGTAGCAGGTATCCAAAACAATATATAGTCTTATTGAGGTCCTCAAGACATTTTTTTATCAGCTAAGAACATCACGAGTATGGGATGCTTTACAGAACGCAAAAAAAGAACAGCCCTGAAGCCGGGTTTCACGACTTCAGGGCTGTTCTCTGTTTACATTTCACTTTCTTGCTTTATTGTTTGCGGAAACGCAAAGCAAGGGTTGTTGTCAATCCTGCAAGCATTAGCCCAGCTAAGATCCAAAGGTATGGAATCGTACCTGTATCCGCTGTGCCGCCCATACCGGTTGCCGGCATTTCTGAAGGCATTTCAGTTGCGCCAAACTCTTCCGGGAACTGGTCGACGATGGCTGCTGATAATCCAGCTGCTGGCATTGTCATATGTGCATAGGCTTCACGAATCGAGCTGTAAGCTGTTTCGTAATCGCCTGCTACATATGAGTCAAAAGCCATCAATAATTGGTCGACGTGAGCCGTCAATCCTTCTTCCAATGCATCAGCCGGTACACGGCCTTCTGTTGCTGCATCAAGCAAAGCGGCCTGTTCGACAATATAGCCATCAAGATCAGCTTTTGCCTGCTCTTGTGCTGCTGCATCGCCTTCACCTGTCGCTACAACGTAATCCACAAAGTAGCCGATATGGGATTTCCAGATTTCTTCAAATTGCGCCCCTGCTTCTTCTCCGTAGACAGATTCCACTGCTGCAGACAAGTCATCTGCATTGGCGATCAATGCAGCAGAAGCCTGTTCAAAGCTTTCAGCCCCATCGGCACCATCTTGCATTGCCATTGCGGCAAGTCCGGCATGCTCAGTAAATGTCATGTTCAATTGAGCGCGTAAATCTGCTGCTGGTGTATCCGGATTCGTGTTATCGAACTTCTCTGGGAATTGTGTCGTGATGGCTATCGATAGGCTTTCCGCGAACATGCTCATATGGTGAATGGATTCACGTTCAAGCGAGTAAGCAGTTTCGTAGTCGCCCGCTACATACGCATCAAAAGCGGAAATCAGCTGATCGACGTGCATATCCAATCCTTCCTGAACCGCTGCTGCCGGCAGAAGCCCGCCCGTTGCAGTGTCGAAGAATGTTGATTGTTCCACTTTGTATTCTTCCAAAGCGGCCAACGCCTGCTCTTTGCCTTCCTGGTTATCTTCAGCTGTTGCTGTTACATAATCAACAAAGTAGCCGATATGGGATTTCCAGATCTCGTCAAACTGTGCTGCGCCTTCTTCCCCGTAGACAGAACCGACAGCCGCTGAAAGATCGTCAGCGTTTGCCAATAATGCACCCGAAGCCTGTTCGAAATCTTCGGCGCCATCAACGCCTTTTCTCATCGCTTCGACTGCCAGGAATGCATGTTCGGTCAATGTGGTATCCAGTGCGATGCGCAATTCCGCTGCCGGCGTTGCTGTGCTTGACTCCATGGCCGTTTCGCTAGCTGGAGTCGCATGGCCGTGGCTGTCCGCCAATGCCGCCGTGGGTACTAATAAGGCTAATGATAGTGGAAGTGCTAATAGACATTTGTTTAATTTCATCTTAATCTCTCCTCTTTTTTTATAGTTTCATAGACATAACGGAGAGCGTTTACATTTAGATCACATTTACTTAAAAAAAATCAAATAAAAAAAACTGACCGCTAAAGCGGCCAGTTAAATTCCTGCACTCAGTATAACTTCACCTTCGGGCAATTCGTTTCCTGCCTGAGGTTCCAACGTTATGGCAATCGTATCCCAGTCGGCTGAACTTTCATCCAACTGATAATAGCTTGCCCCTTCACCATTTGGGTTGGGTGAAAAAGCGCCTGCCGGTATCGGCTTGTCATCCTTGATCAACCACACCTGATAAACCTGGCTGTCTTCCAGCTCTGCCAATCGATCGGCTTGTACAACTAAATTGAGCGAACCCTCTTCTTCAATCATCGCTGCGGTTGCGGTTCCCTCAAATGCTTCATTCGGCTCCAGCTCAATAGACTCGATCGCCGTTTCCGGTGCATCTTCCTGATCTGATAATTGGAAGAAAGCATAGGCATTGCCCAGTAAGGATGCGAGGAGTACAGCCGCAAGGAGCGGCTTCCATAAGCCAGGCTTTCTTTTTGGCTTGTGCATCGGTATGGCGGCCATTTCCGGCTTCAAGGCCACTGGCGGTTCATCCTGTTCTCGCTCTTCTTCAAATACATTAGACAGAATACGCGCTTTCATGCCTGCCGGCGGTTCCACCGGATCTGCAAGATAAGGGAGCTCGCCTGTCGCTTCTACTATTTCCTGGCATTCCGTACATGTTTTCAAATGATGTTCATATTGCTGGATTTCGTCTGCTGATAGCGTTCCGTTCAAATAATCCACTAAACGGTCACAATCCATGTTAGTCATCGTAAGCCCCCCTTTCCTGCAACCCATGCAGAGATGTTTTTAATTTTTTTAACGCAAGCCTTATTCGGCTCTTCACAGTTCCGAGTGGAATATCGCACATATCTGCAATCGTTTCATGGGTATGCCCCTTAAAATAAAACAAGTCGATCATTTTTTGCTGCTCAATGGATAAATGCTGAACAGCCGTTTCGATCTGCCCTTTCTTTTCCTGCCATTCCACCTGTTCGGCAACAGGCGCATCGTTGCTGGCCACCTGAGCCGCCTCTTCAATCGGCACGGTCGGTTTTTTGCGTTTCCGTATCAAGTCGATGGCTGTATTTTGTGCCATTCTGAAAAGCCAGGAAGTGAATTTCCCTTTACTTTCATCGTACACCCCTTTGCCGCGCCAGATCTTAATGAATACTTCCTGTAACACCTCTTCAGCCAGATCGCGATCTTCCAGCATCTTATATAGAAAAGAGAAAAGGATTTTTTCATAGCGGTCGTATAATTGTTCGAGCGCGGCTTTGTCTTGTTCATTGATCCGCAAATATAGATGTGTATCGGTAGTTTTTTCCATCCCCTGTCTCCTTTTTACATATTTCGTATACCTACCTTACTATACTTCCCGCTACAGGAAAATCTTTTCTTTTCATGGGCTGTTCTCCGTGTCCTTGGCTACGGAAAAGAATCTTACGCTTGAATTCTACTAATTCCGAAAAAGCAACAGTCAGCTGGAAACTACGCATAGCCTGGAAGTTATTAAAAAGTTCTTCCGTTTTTATCTGCTATATACAAAACGCATGTAACAAGGAATTAGTTCACTATTGGTTAAAATCGGGAATAGAACTGTAGGTAGAAAACAGAACGACTGGAGGAATCCTTATGATCTATAACATCACCGCTGCAACCGGCCATCTTGGTGTCAAAATCGTCGAAGAAGCATTAAAGTACATGGATCCAAAAAATCTGGTGCTGACAGTGCGCAATCCTGAAAAAGCTTTGCATTTCCAAAAAAAGGGAATACAAATAAAACAGGCGAATTACCGCTCTGAATCAGCAATGGCAAATGCTTTCAAGGGTACAGATGTGCTCATCTATATTCCAAGTCTTACGTTCCCGAGCGTCGCACGAATCATGGAATTCGAGAATGCGATTTTGGCTGCTGAACAAACCGGGATCAAACAATTCATTTTTATCGGTTTCATGGCTGACCACGGCAATAACCCGTTTAAAATGAGCCCATTTTTCGGCTATGTCCAGCGCCGTTTGGCATCCGGATCAGTTCCATTCACTTATATCCGAAACGGCATGTATTCTGATCCCCTGCCTCCTTATCTGCCGGAACTGGCCGAACGGGGAAAAATTCTTTATCCGGTTGGTGACGAGCGAATTTCTTTTATTTCCAGAAAGGATCTGGCAAAAGCCATCGTTCAAATTGCGTTGAAACAGGAGTTGCACGGCAATGAGTTTACGTTGACCGGACCAAAAGCGTGGTCTATGACTGAACTTGCCGAATTGCTCTCACAAATCAGCGGAACATCAATTTTCTACGATCCGCTCAGCAATGAGGAATTCGCGGAACTTTATGACGAACCGAAAGGGTTCGGTCCTGTTCTTGTTTCTTTGTATGAAGCTGCAGCCAGGGGATTGATGGCGGAAGTTACAGAGGATTTTGAAAGCATCACAGGAGAGGCAGCGGAAGATTTATCGATATATATTGAACGTGAATACCGGAATCTTCCTTAATGCCAGAGAAAAGACCGAAGAGCCTTTTGGCTTTTCGGTCTTTTCATATAGTTTACATGAAGCTACTCGATCAAAATCTGGTGCCCTTCGTCTTTCTTCTTGTCTTCTTTTGATTTAGGAACCTGAATCATCAAAACACCGTCTTTAAAAGATCCGGAAATTTCGTTTTGTTCCACGTCACCAACATAGAAGCTTCGCTTGAAAGAGCCATAGGACCGTTCTTTCCGGATATAATGGCCGTCGTTTTCTGTTACTTCTTTGTTTTCTTCCTTCTTCCCTTGAAGTTGAAGATAACCATCTTTGTATTCAACTGAGATATCTTCTTTTTTGAATCCTGGTACATCCACTTCCACTTCATAATGGTCGTCGGCATCTTTGATGTCTACTTGAGGATAATTGGCTTCTTTGAAAAAACGATCGAAAACATCCATTTCAAAATTGCTGTCAAAAAGGCTTGGGAAAAAATCTTCCCGTTTTCTTGGTAAAAGTCTCATTTTCAAACTCTCCCCTCGAAAAAATTTTAATGGAACATCACTTTGAAATGCTCTACGAAAATCTGCTTTACCCAACGACTGCTGTCTTCCTGCTAATACCGATTATCCCTCCTTTGCCTTCTAAATTGCTGGTGAGTGATTTGCCGCTCTCTCTAATAATAATTATAGAAAATGATGTTTTTTTGTCAATTAAAAGCTTTCAAAATTAACAGGAAAATTCAGATTTTTTTGCTGCTTGGATTCAGTCAAATCACCATTACAGGTATATCCCGGTGTAGGATTTCTTGCATAATTTTACTTCTTCAGGCGTTCCTTCGGCAATAATGCGGCCACCACCATTCCCACCTTCAGGACCAAGGTCGATGACCCAGTCGGCTTGTTTGATGATTTGTATATTATGCTCGACAATTATAACGGTATGGCCTTCATCCACCAGCTTATTGAGCAAAATCAATAATTTTTTAATGTCATTTGGATGAAGCCCGGTAGAAGGCTCGTCTAAAATGTAGAGTGTCTCACCTTTGACATTTCTGTTCAATTCCTTAGCCAATTTCAGACGCTGACCTTCACCGCCTGACAAAGTGGTAAGCGTCTGGCCCCATGTCAAGTAGCCGAGCCCAACTTCACAAAGCAATTCGATAGTGGATATTATCTTTTTCTGGTCAGCGAAAAAGACGCTGCTTTCTTCAATGCTGATATTTAGGATATCCGAAATGGATTTGCCTTTATACGTCACGGCCAACACTTCTTCTTTAAAACGATTGCCTGAACAAACCGGACAAATCACTTCCAGGTCCGGCAGAAAATACATCGGTGTAAAGACATAGCCCATGCCGAGGCAATGCTCACAGCGTCCACCTTCTGTGTTGAACGAAAAATGCTTTGCGCTTAACCCTCTTTCTTTCGCTTGCGGCAATTTCGCAAACAGATTCCGGAATAATGTATAGATTTCTGTATACGTTGCCACATTAGAACGCTGCATCCGGGTCAATCCGGATTGTCCAAAGGTGACCATCCGGCTGAGTTCTGCTGTTCCGGTAATCTCATCGTAGCCCTCTTTTATATGATCCGTTTCGACACTGGCGGCCAGAATGCCAAACAAAAGAGACGATTTTCCTGAACCCGATACACCGGTAACGGCAATAAATGACCCGAGTGGGAATGCAACGGTGATGTTTTTCAAATTGTTCTTATAGGCGTTGTGTATAGCCACATGGCGCCCGTTTCCGGTTCGACGCATCTTTATTGCTGGCGGCTCTTCCTTCAGGTAAGCACCTGTTACGGAATTCTGTTGCTCCATCAATTCATCCAATGTGCCTTCTCCCACAATTTGACCGCCATTAATTCCCGCTCCCGGCCCAAGGTCGATAATCCAGTCCGCCTGCTTCATGACGTCGACATCGTGTTCAATGACCAGGACCGAATTGCCCAGTTCCCGTAATTGTTTCAAGACATCGACCAAGCCCTGAATATCCTTGGGGTGGAGCCCGGCTGTAGGTTCATCCAGTATGTACAGCACTCCCGTCAAACTGGAACCCAGGATGGTTGCCAGCCGAAGGCGCTGCGCTTCTCCTCCGGATAATGTAGACGACTGCCTTTCCATCGACAGATAACCGATGCCGACATGGATAATCCGCTTGATTTTTTCTGCCAGTTCATAGACCAATGAAGACGCGACTGACTCGTCATTCGCTTCAAAGCCCAGAGAGATTTCTTCCACCCATGCAAGTATTGCATCCATTGGAATTTGCGACACATCGGAAATCGATTTTCCAGCCACTGTTACCTGGCGGCTTTCTTTTTTCAACTTGGTTCCCTGGCATTCCTGGCAGGTTTGCTGAAAGAAAAAATCGGCTTCCGCTAAGTTGCCGCCTTTTTCGTTGTAGCGCCTCCACAATCCGGTCAAGACGCCTTCGAACTTGCCTTTCGCGACTGTTTTGGGAGATGGTGTCTGCGGATGATGTTTTTTGAACTCCTCACTCTCCACACCATACAATAGAAGATCTTTCTGTTCAGCTGTCCAGTTTTCCACTGCCAGATCCTTATCAATCACAAAGCCATAATGCTTTGCCGCAGCGACAACCGATTTGCCGTAATACTCAGTGACTGCAGCATTCCAAACAGTCACAGCGCCTGCGTTCAAGCTTTTCCCTTCATCCACCACCCGCTCAGCACGGATCCCCAGCTTTTTCCCTAAGCCGGAACAGGCTTCACATGCCCCTTCAACGGTGTTGAAGGAGAAGTGGGCCTTCTTTAAATTCTTCATATGGAAGCCACAAGCTGAACAAGGCATCATTTCACTTTCTTCATCCAGCTCCGGCGGCCGTCTGACCTTTTCATGACAATTTGGGCATTCCCGCATCCCCAATTTTTCATAAATGACCCGCAAATACGTATACATATCCGTCACCGTACCGACTGTAGAACGCGGATTGTGGTTGGTGGTTTGCTGCTGGCCGATGCCAATGGACGGTGACAGCCCGCTGATTGATTCCATTTTCGGTTTATTGATGAAATTGGTGGTCATGCCATTCAGTTCCATGTACTGCCGTTGGCTCTCCCGTTGGATGATATCCAGCGCCAATGTCGATTTACCTGAACCGGATGGACCGGTGATCACAACAAATCGCTGTTTTGGAATGGCAACAGAGACGTTTTTCAAATTGTTTTCGGAAGCCTTTACAATGCGGATAAAATCAGCCACGCTCAGCGCCTTCTTTCTACATAAGCTTTCTGATTGCCCTGTTTTAACGGATTTTCATTGAGAGTTGCGGCATTCAATCGTTAGAAATAGCCCGCCATAATAGGATGTGACTTTCTCTATATGCAGACCGGATTCCTTCACCAGTTGGAGTGTATCCCGGTCTAGATGACATCCATCACATACTCTTTTCCAGATAGGCGTCAAAGCTTCTTGGGTTTTCCCCAACATTTTTTGGTCCATTTTAACATGTTCGAATAATAGAATTTTCGCGCCTGGCTTGCTCGCTCTTCGAATTTCCTGGAGTGCCCGCTCGGGTTCTGGAATGGTGCAGAACACTAAAGTTGCAACTACCGTGTCAAAGCTATCGTCGAAAAACGGCAGTTCTTCCGCTATTGCCTGATATGCATAAATAGGGGTTCGGGTCTTTTTAATCCGCTTTATTGCCTGTTTAGCCATTGCAGGATTTGGTTCGATCGCATCCACTCGTTCGACATTTCTGTAATAGCCAAAGTTCGCGCCTGTTCCAAAACCGATTTCCAAAACCCGCCCTTGGGCTTTCCTGACAAGGCCCGCACGGATCCTCTCAAAACGTGTTTTCTCAAGTGGTTTCATTGCTACATCGTATAGTTTCGGAAACAATCCGGCCAAGCTACTCAGCTCCTGTTCTGTGTTTTTCTGTATGGTATAGAATTCGACTTTTCGCGCTTGTTTCCCTTGTTGCCAATGGAACTTCAGTGCAGAAGAAAGCAAGTGTCTTGGACGGCTCTCTGCATTCCAGAGCACAAAAAGACGGCAATCCCTTTTTCGAGATTGCCGTCGCATGATCTGTTTAGTTTTTTGTGTTATTGACAAATGGCCCGTATTCACGGCGCTGATGCTGAACCGATAACCATTTTAAGGTAGTGAACTCTTCAAGCACCCATTCGCCGTTAAAGCGGCCAAGTCCTGAATCTTTTTCTCCGCCGAACGGCATATGCGCTTCATCATTGACCGGCTGGTCGTTTACGTGGATCATGCCGGTATGGATCTGATGAGCAATATTCGTACCGTGCTCGATGTTTGCGGAATGAACCGCTCCACTGAGTCCAAACGGGTAAGCATTCGCCATTTCAACCACTTCTTCGTCGCTGTTGAAAGGGATCAAGATCGCTACGGGACCAAATATTTCATTTTCTGCAAGTGGCATGTCGTTCGTCACGCCTGTCAGCACAGTCGGCTCCAGTACATTGCCGTCAGCATTGCCGCCAAGCTGTACTTTTGCACCCTGTTCGACGCTCGCTTCAATGTCTTTCAGGATCTGGTCCACCTGTTCACGGTTGATGAGTGGCCCGACTTGAGTATCCTGCTCTGCCGGATTACCGAACTTCAATTTTCCGGCGCGGGCAATAAACTGCTCTGCGAATTCATCGTAAATATCCTGGTGGACAAAAATACGATTGATGGCCATACAGATCTGGCCTTGATGATAGAATTTGCCGAATAAGGCGGAATCCACAGCCTGGTCCACATCAGCATCCCCCAAGACTATGAAGTTATTATTTCCACCGAGTTCCAACGCCGTTTTCTTCAATGCACCACCGGCAAGTTCACCGATGCGTTTTCCAACGGGCGTTGAACCAGTAAAGGAAATAAGCCGCGGCGTCGGATGTGTGACAATGTCATCTCCAATTTCTGAACCGCGTCCGACCACCACATTTAGCAGCCCTTTCGGTAATCCAGCTGCTTCAAAAATGCTGGCAAACAGCAAACCACCGGTTACCGGAGTGTCTGTTGCCGGTTTGATGACTACGGCGTTGCCGGTTGCGAGTGCCGGCGCAATGGAACGGATCGCCAAATGCAAGGGGAAATTCCACGGGCTGATGATGCCGATGACACCTAAGGAATTGCGGTATACCCGGTTTTCCTTGCCTGCTTGCTGGGAAGGAAGGATTTTGCCTTCCATGCGGTACGGGAAAGTCGCCGCTTCCTTCAGGATATTGATTGAAGCTCCGAACTCGACAGTCGCTTTAATGACGGTACTGCCGGCTTCTTTAACAAGCCATTCGATAATCAGCTCTTTATTTTCCTGCATCACTTCCAACGCTTTCTCGATGACTGCCCGCTTGGTCTGAGGCAATTCTTTCGACCATGCCACCTGCGCTTCAGCTGCAGCTTTATAAGCAGCATCCAAGTCATTCTTATCAGCAGCTTGAGTTGTCACCAGTTCTTCTCCAGTGAAAGGATTGGTGTTTTTCATTTGGCTGTCGCTTGAGCCGGTAGTCCATTCACCATTTATATAAATCTTCGAAAAATCGGTTTTCATTTGGATCGTCTCCATTCTCTAAAGTTTACGGCTGTTGTCTAGGGCGGATCAGGATTTCGTTGACATCGACATGTGCCGGCTGTTCCACCGCATAGGCGATTGCATTAGCAATATCCTGTGCTTGAAGCATCTTCATCTCTCCGCCTTGTTTAAAGGCAGTCAAAACATCTTCGTCCGTAATCGTACTGGTCAATTCTGTTTCCACCGCACCCGGTGAAACAATCGTCACGCGAATTTCATGTGATGGGTCGATTTCCTGGCGCAGTCCCTCTGAAATGGCACGAACAGCGAATTTGGTACCGCTGTATACGGCACTGCCTTTGGAAACGCTATGTCCTGCCACTGAAGAGACATTGAGGATATGTCCAAATTTTTGTTTCTCCATAACCGGCAATACTGCGGCAATCCCATAAAGGACACCTTTGATATTGACATCGACCATTCTATCCCATTCGTCGACTTTCAATTTATTCATAAATGATAGCGGCATAAGTCCGGCGTTATTCACCAGCACGTCGATTTTACCGGTTTTCTCCAAACCGGCTTCCACTAAAGCTTTCATCTCATCAGCCGAAGTCACATCGGTCACTTTATAATCCGCTGATCCGCCATCACGTTCAATTTCCTTTTTCAGTTCCACCAGTCGGTCTTCGCGCCGTGCAGCGAGCAGGACATGATATCCCTTGGCAGCCAATTCCCTTGCGGTAGCCTGCCCTATTCCACTGCTTGCTCCTGTCACGATTGCGGTTTTATCTATTGTCATATCTGTTCATCTCCATTTCTTGACTTTAGACATTTCAGTTTAAATCAGTCTATTATTATTGCACCCTAACCCTTTACCCGATTCCTCCGCCAAACTAAACAAATTACCCTGAAAAATAGACCGTCTCGATCCGATTCCTGTGTTATAATTTTCACAAGATGGGGGTGTTTGTATGCGGAAAATCTCTCCGGAGGAGCGGCGGATAATGCGGCGGTCCTATGCCGAGAAAATTATGGAGACTGTTCGGACAAAAGGCTTCATCACCTTAACAATTCAGGATTTGGCACGTTTGATGGGAATCAGCCGGGCTTCCTTATATAACTTTTTCGCATCAAAAGAAGACATCATCCTGGAAGTCACCGAAATCTATATTGATTACCTGACAAACACCAATGCTTTCATCAATAACCCACGTTTTGCCTATAACCAGAGATTTCCGACTGTTTTTGAACAGGCTGCCTTTTCCGCTGTCTACGCCTCTGAAATCTACTTGAATGAATTGAAAATAACTCTTCCTTCCTTATATGAACGCAAGCTGAAGCTCGCAAACGAACGGATTTCAACACTTCATACTTTTTACGAAAACGGCATGATCGATGGGGATTTCAATCTTCTTAATCCTTCTTTGATCATTGCTCAGGACGACGCCGCTCTGCGGAAAATACTGAACTCTTCATTTTTGGAAGATGAAAACATAAACTTGGAAGACAGTATGTACGGCTACTATAAAATTATGAAGTACCGCACTTTTGCGCCTGCCTTACTGAAAACCAGCAAAGACCCCTATATCGACAAAGTCGTCGAGGTCATCGTCAGCCAGTTGACTAAAGAAAAATAGGGTTTGCACAAAACGGATTGTATTCTCTCCGTAAGAAAGGCTTTGTCACAATTCTGTGACAAAGCCTTTCTTCTTTTAATCAGAACCAAGAAGTAAAGTTTGGATTTTTAAAGTGCTGGGAATAGAATAAAACACACATAAACCTATTTCATCATTTATCTCGAGAATAAAAGTTTTAAAATTCTGACAAATAGAATATAATGAAAAGCAACTACCGAGAAAAGGAGATGGTTAAAATGAACTTAGACTCAATAAAAGGCTCGAGCATGATTGTGAAGATGGCGCGCGCTTTAGTGGAAGATGGCTGGTCATTCACTCCCAATGAATTTGACGTCATCGTGAAAGCGGAACATAAGGGGACAGGAGAAGCCATCTCTTTTAATTCAATCGGCAATTTAAAAAGATGGATGTATGAAAAAGCGCTTAGTTATTGAAATTTTCCAGTCCAACTAAAAATCTCCAATGCCATACAGGCATTGGAGATTTTTTTGAACTTCTTACAAACAGGCCGCTTTTTTACACAATTCCGCTTTAATTCCACGGATTTTCAAGCTTTCAACAATCTCACGGGCTGTTTTCGGTTTGGGATTCACATAAAATAAGGTTCCGCTCATCTTCATCAACCTCCAAGACTTTTTCATAGTCTCAGTATACAGAACAAATGTGAATAAACTATTAACAAATCAAAATTCTTTAAAATATATTTCGCTTATACACACTTCGAGATGCTGCCTCGGCAGCGAATATGCGGATTACAGACAAAAGGGAGATCTCTGGTGAAAACCAAGGCTGTCTTTTCTTTATCTCATTAACTCCAGTTTCTTCATCACTACGGACACTAAAGGGTCGCCTTCCGCCACTCCCGAAACTTCCCGAAATGCCGCTTCATAACCTTTTTCAGCAATCATTCCACTTAGTTTTACTGCTTCTGCATCTTCTTCACTGCGGTATAGCAAAGCGGCCGCAATTACTGTGGCAAGGCCATCCGGTTCTTTGCCGGTGGATTGCTGATAAAGGACCGCCGGCCGCAGCAACCGGTCTTTTTTGCCCAGCTTGCGGATCGGCCCTCTGCCTACACGCGTAACATGATCAGATATATGCGGATTGCGGAAGCGTTCAATGATTTTTTGGGTATACGCCTCATGTTCACTACGGTCAAAGCCGTGTTCACGGATTACTACTTCGCCTGTTTCTGCCAGCGTCTGTTGAAGCAGTTTCTCCACTTCGGGATCCTGCATCGCTTCGAAAATCGTCTGGTGGCCTTTGTAGCGGCCAAAATAAGCAGGAACTGCATGACCGGTATTGACGGTGAACAATTTTCTTTCTATATAAGGGGTCAATTTGTCTACATAGGTGATGCCTTTAATATCAGGAACGCTGCCTTTGACAGCCGGCCGCTCCACCACCCATTCAAAATAAGGTTCAACCGAAACATCCAGCACGTTTTCATTGGACTGGTCAGGCACAATCCTGTCGACCGCAGCGTTCGGGAAGCCGAATAGTTTATCCGCCTGCTTTTGTTCCGATTCACTTAAATGCTTATAGACATGTTCTTTTAAGGCAGAGCTTCCGTTGATCATATTTTCACAGGCTATTATATTCAAAGGTTCCGGATCGGCCTGTAACCGGATCTTCAATCCTTCGGCAATCAACCCGGAAATGGCTGACAGCACATTCGGCCCTACGGCAGCCGTCACCAGATCTGCCTTGCTGACAGCTTCCGCTGCTTGGTCGAGCATCGTCTGGCTATTGATGCCCCGGACGTTTTTGACCGTTTGGACGGATTGTTCCTTCCCCAGTAAATTCACATTGTATTGGCGTTTTTTATTGAGCTCATCGATGACCGCTCCGTTGACATCGAGAAAAACCGTTTCATAACCCGATTCATCCAATAATGCTCCGATAAATCCCCTGCCAATATTGCCAGCACCGAAATGAACCGCTTGCATTCAGCTCACCTCACTGAACAAATCCATGATCTCATCTTCCGAAGTCGCATTGAGGATCTTGTCGATATTTTCCTCCTCTGAACAGACAATCGCTATATTGGAGAGAATCTCCAGATGCTCATTGTTCTTTCCGGCAATGCCGATCAGGATTTTTGCGATATTGCCGCTGCCAAAATCGACTCCTTCCTGTACAGTGACTACCGAAATGCCGGTTTCCAGGACGTTGGCTTTGGCATCTTCTGTGCCATGGGGAATTGCCAGGCTATTCCCCATGAAAGTGGAAGCCATGCCTTCCCGTTCAAGCATTTTGTCGACATATGCTGCATCCACATAGCCGTTATCAACCAAGATTCCTCCGGTATACCGAATTCCTTCCTCCATCGTAGATATGGGGACATTCAATTTAATATTTTCCCTTTTCAATACTGCTTTGGCCATCATCATCACTCCCGATTTGTTTTTTATGATTTCCTATCAGTGCTTATTTTTTTAAACGCTGTGCCAGCTTGTCGTATTCCGGACTATTCATGAAATTCTCCACTGAAATATGTTCCGCCTGCGGCAATTTTTCTTTTGCACGCGGCGTCAGATCTTTGTGGGTGACAACGATATCTGCATCGTCCGGCAACTGGCTGATGGCGGTGTTGGTGACCGGTATATCAATGTTTTCTTTCTTGAACTTATTTTTCAGCAAGGAAGCGCCCATGGCACTGGACCCCATACCCGCATCACAGGCGAAGACGACACGACGCACCTGATCCGCTTCTTTCATATGAGGGTCGGAAGTCACTACAGCGCCTTCCTGAAGGACATCTCCATCAGAAGTGGCTGTCGGTCCTTGGGCTGCCTGAGGCGCCAAGTATCCAGCCGCTGTGCTCTTTTTGCCTTTCATTTCCTCCATTTTACCGGTTGCAGCTGTCAGGTCCTCTTCCACATCCTTGGTGGTTTTCAGGACAAGCGACGCGATAGTGAACGAGACGGCTGCGGCAACAATTACACCGAGTACCACGCCGACGTAGTTTCCTTGCGGCGTCAAAGCGAGAAGGGCAAAAATACTGCCCGGTGATGGTGTGGCCACTAATCCTGCATCCAGCAGGACAAAGGTGAAAACACCGCTCATCCCACCGCCGATGACAGCCAACAGCAATAGTGGCTTCATTAGAACGTAAGGGAAATAGATTTCATGGATACCACCGAGAAACTGGATAATGGCTGCGCCAGGTGCTGAGCTTTTGGATATCCCTTTTCCGAAAATACTGAAAGCCAGCAAAATCCCGAGTCCGGGTCCCGGATTGGTCTCCAGTAGGAACAAAATCGACTTGCCATTCGATGCCGCTTGTTCAACTCCAAGCGGACTCAACAGCCCGTGGTTGATCGCATTATTCAGGAACAGGATCTTGGCAGGCTCAATGATGATGCTCGCCAAAGGCAAAAGCCCGTTATTGACGATGACCTCAACTCCTGCTGCCAGGCTATTGGTCAGGGAGTTAACAATCGGTCCAACTCCGAGTACCGCGATGCCTGCCAGAATTGCACCCAAGATGCCAGCTGAGAAATTATTATAGAGCATTTCAAATCCGGCACGTATTTTGTCCAGGAAAAGCTGGTCCACTTTCTTCATTAGATAACCTGCCAACGGCCCCATGATCATGGCGCCGAGGAACATGGGAATATCAGCACCAACAATAACGCCCATCGTAGCAGTCGCACCCAGTACGCCGCCCCTGAAGTCATAGACGAGCCGTCCACCGGTAAAGCCGATCAATAATGGAAGGAGATACGTGATCATCGGACCGACCAATGCCGCCAGCGGCTCGTAAGGCAGCCATCCATCTGGAATGAATAATGCCGTGATAAGTCCCCATGCGATGAACGCGCCGATGTTCGGCATGATCATCCCGCTTAAATGACTTCCGAAACGTTGGATCCGTGCACGATTTTTACCTTCAGCCATATGAATCCCTCTCTTCTGATATTAGTCACAAAAAATAACAGGGTAAATGATGAGGTTTGTACTTACATGATGAAGTTCGTATGCCGTATGCTCTATGAAGTTAGGTGTTGGATGACTGCTTCTGTTCAGCTTATCCTGATGTTCTGTTGCCACATCGGTTCTCACCTCTTTCTATAGGAAGGAAGAATAGCAAGCTGGAAAACCCTAAGACTTTATTTAAATGGTAGCATATTCCTAGCCAAAAATGTTAGTTTTTTCTGAATAATCAGTTTTCACAAGAGTAATCATTTATAAGTATGCAAAACAAAATGCCAGCGGCGAAGACAGGAGAGGTGTCTTCGCCGCTGACATATTTTATCAGCCGACCGGTTCCTTGCAGATCCCCTGCAAATGATAAACGATCATTTTCCGTTGCTGTTCCCTGCCCGAATACTCGGGCCTGACCAATGCATCCAACACCATCCCGTCCAGCAGGTTGATCAATCTATTTGTTTCAAGCGGAACGTCCAGCTCTTTCTTCAACAAATTCAGTAAGATTAAATTAGACATAACGTTTTTGATCGCCTGCATGGCTACATCCTGACCTTCGCGGTATCCCTTCCTGCTATGTCCTCCCTGAAGCTTAAAGATCAGCCTGACCTTGGCTTCAACCTCCAGCTCATCAGCAGCAGGCAGAAACACCATCAACACAGCAATGATTTTCTCCAGCGGAGTCTGTTCTTGCTGGAATATTTCACTTGTTTTATCAGTCAGCCGTTCAAAAATCAATGCTTCTGCATAAAGCATCAATTCTTCCTGAGATGAAAAATAATAACGCAATGCACCCAATGACAAACCGGCCTCCTTTGCTATATTCCGTGAGGATGCCGCTTCCATCCCATGTTCAAGCATGATTTTCCAAGTGGCTTCGGCAATTAACTGTTTTCTTTCGTTTGAATCGATAAGTTTTGGCATAGCTTTATATTATCAGAATAATAATAATTTTCAATCTTTTTAATACGACTGTGTTAGGATGGTTTTTCACCTTTTATTTTGTTGATACGACTGTATTACCAAAATATTAACAACTTTCAGACACTGTGGATAACCTACTTTATCTGTGCGCAACTGTGTATAGTATGCTTTGGATGTGGAAAAACTAATTTCGCAGCATGCGTCCGATGAAATAAATACCTGTGACTAGTATTACTGTCAAGAAGACGGGCATAAAGAAGCTCCCCAGACCATCTGCAGCACCCGTAGCCACTCGAACCGACTGGACAGTGATGAAACTGAAAAGGATACTGATTTCGTTTTTCAGTACATTGATCATTAACCGGCCATTACTGTATTGTGCCTCTATATTCTCTTCTGTCAGGTTTAGGTAGTTATAACTATGCGGATACTTTTCAAGAACTGTCATACCGCTCCATAATGCTGCTGCGATTATCGGCAGAAGAAATAGCTCCGTTTTCCTGCCCCAGCCGTCGGGTTCACCTGCAGCGTTATAGTGGCTCGGTACTTGGTCAGGCAACGCATTATAGTGAAATAGCAGATAGACGAACATCATTAAAAAGACCAGTACAGAGACAGCATTCAGAAATGCCTCAAGAACTGAACCTGGTATTTCTATTTTCGGTTGGTTCTTCACTAAAGTCCCCTCCCCTCTTCATTGTTTTTTTCAAAAAAAAAAGAAAAACCCAGTTGTGTCAAGCTTTCAAGAACGCAATAAAAGAACGGTTATATGTGTAGGCGCATAGAGTTAAGCCATATAATTTTAAAAAGAGTTAGCTCTACTGGATCCCTCCACTACGATACGATTGTCTAAAGCAAATTGAATAGCAATAAAAGATCTGCTGATATATCTTTACTTTTGAAATCGGTTTCGAATTGAAAATTGATTCCATTCTGCTTCCCTACCACTTCGCAGCTGAAAATTCTCTTTAAACTATTGATGTACGCCTAATTCCCGCTGTGTTTTTTTAAGACACAACCACCTTGCCACAACTTTAAAGAGGCAAAGATTTTCTATGTAATTCCACTAGGCATTCAAGAGATTTTTCAGACTCATCTTCCAAACATATCCTGGATAGTTAAGTAATTTACATTTTTCACATTTACATCCTCTAAAACCAGCTTACTTATATTATAATAAATGGAAAGCCCAGATTCTTCAATCGGCCTTTAGGAGGCATCACTCATGTTCAAAAGTTTTTTCAGTAAGTTTGCAAAACAACCAGAAAATCCTATCCCGCAAATCTCATCCCCTAAAATAGACTCTAACAAAATTTATCTTTTTGAATCCAATCAACAGGAACTTGATCGGATCATCCAACTTCCTGCACAGCCAGGGAAAGCTCCCGGCTATGTATATTTCGTACAGGAGTACATGACCGGCTCGTTTAAAATAGGCAAAACCAAGCAAATCGACAGACGAATGAATGTCTTCAATGTCAAACTCCCATTTGAAAACAAATTGATTTTCCTTATTAAAACTGCAGATCATCATCAAACGGAAAGCGCCTTTCACCAGCATTTTTCAGACAAGCGCCTTGAAGGCGAATGGTTCAGCCTGACACGGGAAGATCTATCCTGGATAAAAAAAGGATTCTATACCGAAGCTATCCAAAAAACCATCATTTCCCCTTCCGAAGTCACCAAGCAACTTTCCGCCAATAAAGCTAAAAGTGAGGAAAAGCCACTGACACAAAAACAAATTGAATTCGCCAAAACTTTGGTGCTGAAACTCGAGCAGGACTATGAGTTGAGTACAGCATATACAGCTTGGACCCAAAAAGACTTGAACAGATTGAGTGGTTATTTCCGGTTTAAAAATATCGGCGCCTTAAACAATCTCGTAGAGAGCGGCATCCTTAAAGCAAAATAATGTCCTTATTGAGCGGAATGTAAATCTTAACATCTGCTTAAAAGCAGCTCAACAATCTTTTGGGATACTGGATTTAGATAAGATTGAAAGGGGCGGAACAGCAGATGAAAATTGCGGTTATCGGTGACTTGCATTATCCGGCTTTGAAAGAGTCCTATTCCTTTATCGAAAGGGACCGGAAAAGATTTTACGAGGTTTTCCTGAGAGAATTCTTTTCAATTCCAGCAGACCTTTATGTATCGATCGGTGATTTGACTAATTTCGGCACAAAGGACGAACTGGCAGATGTCTATTCCATCATCGAGAAACACGGCAAGCCATTCAAGCATGTTCTTGGTAACCATGATGTCTACGGGATGACCCGGAAAGAAGTACTGGCCATTACGCGCCAGCATCGTTTCCATCAAGTTTCAACCGCTTCAGTTGTTCTGGCATTTTTGGATACTGCACAGGAACAAAATTACGCCGATTGGGGCGGAACCATGGATCCGCTCCAGCAGGACTGGCTGTCGGCGGTGGTTAAAGAAACCGACAAACGGCCTCTGATCGTATTCGGGCACCATCCAATCCACGGCACCACCAAAAACTCCACCAAAGATAAGCGCTGCATCCATCCCGATATTCCGATGTGGGACATCCTATCCCAAAAACAAGGTACCGGTCTATACGTCAACGGCCATAACCACTTCAATTCCATAGCCGCACGTGAAAACTGGACCTTCCTTCAGCTTGCGGCAGTGCTGGATGAACAGGCTGTCCGCCTAATTGAGGTTTCCGACTCCCTGCTGTCCATCGATTATATTTCTTTTGCTGATTTACAGCTGCACGAACATGCACAAGCCATTGGAAATGCCATTGATCATTTCCGGCTTAACCCTTACCCGTTAGGAACCGCGGCTGATGTCAAGTATGCCATTCCGTTGGTTGACACAGAAATTCTCACTTCTGTAGAGAAATAATGTAGCTCTAAACTCTCCAAACAAGCCGCGGCTCCTTAAAGGAGCTGCGGCTTGTTTTCATCTTTTCCGTTTTTCGATGTGAATTATCCGTTCATTAATTGAACAACACCAAGTAAACCGTCATTTCATGCTCTTGTATAAATTTCTCTATTTCTGAAACAGCAACTTGTTTGGCTTGTTCTTTCGGATAGCCATAAATTCCTGAAGAAATCAGTGGAAACGCGATCGATGCGCAATCAAGTGACCTCGCCAACTCCAATGAATTACGGTAGCAGGAACGCAATAATTCTTCTTCTCCCTCATAGCCACCCTGCCAAATCGGTCCGACTGTATGGATAATATATTTCGAGGGCAGCTGGAAACTATCGGTAAAAACCGCGGCTCCTACAGGGCAATGCCCTATTTCATCACAGGCTTTCTGCAATTGTTCCGCGCCAGCTGCACGAAAAATGGCGCCGCAGACCCCACCGCCCATCTGCAGTTCCGAGTTTGCGGCATTGACAATCGCATCCGCCTCCACATTGGTGATATCCTCTCGTACAATTTCCAATGGCATGATATACACCCCCTCAAGTTCTTCCATAAAACCCTTACCCCGACTAAATTATCGCCAGCTGCGCCCAACCAGTATTCCCCATTTCTAAAAACCATCTCTTTTTATCCTATACCCTGCCAAAAAAGATATAAAGCATCAGCACCAATTGTTATTTTCTGTACAAATACACTCAGCTTCCCCAACTCTGCTAGAGTAAGATGTTGTTTTTCGTTATACTGAAGTATAGAGATCAATGAATACGGTTGTGAGTTGAAAAGACCGTCAAAGGAGCTGCTCCATGTACGAAATGCCATATGAAAATCCATTTAAGAAATCATTCTTTGACCTGAAGGAATTGGTCGACAGCATCCAGGAAAATTTGCTGTGCCCAGCTACGATCGAAGATACAAACCATCGGCTGCATGCGTATAGCTCCCATGAGGATGATACCGATTCTGCCCGCATCGGCACCATCATCTCACAGCGTGTGCCCGAAAGAGTCATCAATCGCCTTTGGAAAGAAGGTGTCATCCCCAAATTGATGAAATCGGATTCGGCTTTGCGCATCCCTCACATTGAAGACATCGGACTTCGTGACCGCGTCGCGATTGCCATCCGGAAAAACAATGAAATTCTAGGGTATATCTGGGTAGTTGAAGGCGGCAAGAAATTGACTGATGCACAATTGGATTTGTTGAAGGATGCCGCTGCCGCTGCTACCCCCTTAATGTCCAAGCTGCATCAGAACCGCAAGCGGAAAGAAGAAAATTACCAGGATTTCCTCTGGAAGCTTTTGACCGGCCAATATAAAACCTTAGAAGAAATCCATGATAAATTCGATGAGTTGAATCTGAAAAAACCAGATCGGTTCACCGTACTCGCCTTCCGTTTCGATCAAAGTATTACACGAAAAATGGAAGAGCAGATTTCCTATTTAATTACAACTAGCCAAAAGATCACCAATCATTTTTTGGTGGTCATGGAGGAGGAGTTGATCCTCATCGCTTCTCCCCATCCGTCACAATCCGATGACAAAGCCTTTGAAGACTTTATTGCATTCTTTATTTCTGAAATGGCCAATCGTTTTTCAATCTCTGGCGTCAAAGGAAGTGCCGGAACAAGTTACAGCGATTTCGTCAAAGTAGAGACGAGTTATCAGGAAGCGCAAAAAGTGTTGAAGATGAAAGATTTTTTTCCGGAGGAACTGGAGGATGTGTTCCATTTTCGCCAGCTCGGGATTTTCAGGTATATGGAAAAACTGCAAAAAGATCTGCGTACCGAACGCTATGAACATCCAGCCATTGCGAAACTTGAAGCCTATGATAACCAGCACAAGTCCAACCTGTTGAAAACACTGGAAGTTTTTATCCAGCAGGACAGCAATATGAACGATGCTGCAAAAAAACTGTTTGTCCATACCAATACGCTTCATTACCGGATTAAACGAATTTCGGAAATAGGCGGAATCCGCATGACCAATGTCCATGAAAAAATGGGCATATACTTGGATTTGAAAGCCCGAAAACTGGGCAACAAATAGTTTTTTGTGAAATTTCACAAAAGAAACCGCTTTCTTTCTTTGTTTCATACAATGAAGAATCATAGGCTTCCCGCTATACTTATGGATATCTACACTATTCGTTTTATAGGGGGAAGAAAAATGATTATTGGAATTCCAAAAGAAATCAAAAACAACGAAAACCGAGTGGCCATCACTCCAGCTGGTGTCGACGCTTTTGTAAGAGCCGGACATCAAGTCATCATCGAAGCAGGTGCAGGTCTTGGAAGCAGCTTTACAGACGCTGATTACACAGCGACTGGTGCGAAGATGGTTGAAACAGCTCAGGAAGCCTGGTCTGCAGAAATGGTCATGAAGGTTAAAGAGCCCGTTGCTTCTGAATACAAGTATTTCCGTGAAGACCTTTTGTTATTCACTTACCTGCATCTTGCAGCGGAACCTGCGTTAACACAAGCTTTGGTTGACAGCAAAGTAACTGCAGTTGCCTATGAAACGGTATCAGTAAACCGTACGCTTCCACTATTGACGCCAATGAGTGAAGTAGCTGGAAGAATGGCTGCTCAAGTCGGCGCTCAATTCCTTGAAAAAGTTTATGGCGGCAAAGGAATCCTATTATCTGGAGTACCGGGTGTACAACGCGGCAAAGTGACAATCATCGGCGGCGGTGTTGCAGGAACAAATGCAGCGAAAATGGCGATCGGCCTTGGCGCGCAAGTGACTGTCATCGATTTGAGCCCGGAACGCCTTCGCCAATTGGATGATATTTTTGGAACTGATGTAACTACATTGATTTCCAATCCATTCAATATCGCAGAAGCAGTCAAAGAATCCGATCTGGTTATCGGCGCTGTATTGATTCCAGGATCTAAAGCACCTAAATTGGTATCTGAAGAAATGGTCCAATCCATGAACCCGGGTTCTGTTATTGTAGACATCGCCATCGACCAAGGCGGAATTTTTGAAACGACAGACCGCATCAGCACACACGATGATCCAACTTATGTAAAACATGAAGTGGTTCATTACGCCGTTGCGAATATGCCTGGCGCTGTTCCACGCACATCAACGATTGCCTTGACGAATGTCACAGTCGGTTATGCACTTCAGATGGCCAATAAAGGCGTTCAACAAGCAGTCGCAGAAAACCCAGCGTTGAAACTGGGTGTCAACACAGCAAACGGCAGTGTTACGTATGAAGCTGTCGCCAAAGACCTTGGGTTTGACTTTGTTTCTGTCGATGAAGCTCTCGCTAAGCCGGCATCATTGGTATAAGAATACCTGAAAGATAGTCCTTCGTTGCCTGCTGGCAGCGGCAGGGCTATTTTTTGTATCCAAACTCCAATCCGGTCTCCCTCTTCCCTGTACATCCAATTTTTATTGTTCTATATTTAGGAAAGGTGATGAAAATGAAAGCAAAAATATATGTAAATGATGAACAATTCCTATCCGGAATGACGGAAAAAGATATCGCGGAACCTGAACACAACAATATGGCCTTACATGCCTGTGAAAATCCACAAACGATCTTGGCGAACCGAAAGAAGTTAGCGGAACTCCTGGATGTTTCGCTCGCCGATTTTATTTGTACGCAACAGACCCACAGCGCCAATTTCCAGCGTGTGTCGAGCAAGGACAAAGGCCGTGGTGCATATGATGCGGAGGATGCTTTTCCCGCTACGGATGCCTTATATACCTACGAGAGCGGACTTGTGTTGTGCAGCTTTGCAGCTGATTGTGTACCTGTCATCATCCGTGACAGGAAAACCGGAATGGTCGGCGTTGTCCATTCGGGCTGGCAAGGCACGGTCAAAGAAATTACGCTTAAGTTGCTTCAGCAGTTGATCCATGTTGAAAACTGCAAGCCTTCCGATATAGAAATCCAGATTGGAGCAGCCATCAGCCAGCAACAGTTTGAAGTCGATCAGGATGTCTACTTGAAGTTCGATCTGCTTGGCTATGCCAGCGAATTTATAGAATTTAATAATGCCACAAACAAATACCATATCGACAACCAGGCTACGGTAAAAAAGCAATGTGAGCTTGCCGGTGTTCCAACTGAACAGATCTCAATTGATCCGACCTGCACATTTTCAAGCCCGAAAGGCTTCTCCTACCGGCAGGACAGAGAGAGTGGCAGACATTTGATTTTCGTAATGAAAAAATGATTATCTGGGTGTTGGAAAATTGAGTGATTGAACTAGGATTATTAGTCAAAAAAAAATGAGAATTCTCCACCATCTGATTCCTTTACTCTGGACTCGTCTTCCACTCTCTATAACTACTGCTGGAATTCAGTTTCCTTGGAAATTTCACTATAAAAAAGTCGCATCCGAAACCCATTAAGGTTTTTGGATGCGACTTTTTTGTTTCATCTGTAGTAATTGAGTGAAATTAATTTTATTTTAACACGCTACTAATTATTCATTTTTCTTTAAGTTAAAATTGATTCTTTAGAATCAATTTTATTAGTTATTTCCTTCTTGTAAGTTAAGTCCTTTTGGAGAGACATTCTCCTTTTTCGGATCCTGCAGCCCCTCAACCCGCTTAATGTCCCAACGGATCAACAGAGAAATCAGGAATGCGATAGATGCCAAAACAATAAAGACATAGAACACTGGCACATAGCTGTCTGTCCGCTCTCGGATCTGCGAGACGATTGCCGGTCCGATGATGCCACCCAGTGACCATGTCGTCAATAAGTAGCCGTGAATTGCGCCCAATTGCTTGGTTCCAAATAAATCGCCGATATACGCTGGCAGATTGGAGAAACCACCACCATAACAGCTGACAATAATTAAAATCAATGCTTGGAAGATTAGTACATTGGTGATGTTCGGAAGCATAGTGAAAGCTGCGATTTCCAGTACAAAGAAAATCGTGAAGATTGTTGGGCGTCCGATGTAATCGGAAAGTGCAGCCCATCCTAGTCTGCCTCCACCATTGAAAATTCCCATGATGCCTACTAACGTAGCAGCACCAGCTGCTGAAAGTCCCATCATCTCCTGCGACATTGGTGAAGCAACTGAAATGATCATGATGCCGGCACTGACATTAATCAGCATCATTGACCAAAGCATCCAGAAACGGCGTGTTTTCACGGCTTCTCTAGCCGACAACTGCGCTAAATCTTTTTTCATTACTTTTTTACCGGAATCGATAGCCTGCTGCATACCAGCTGGCATCCAGTCTTTCGGCGGTGGGGCAATATAGGATGCACCCAATACGATCAGTATGAAATAACTGATTCCTAGGATATAGAACGTAGTGCTGACTCCAAATGATCCCATTAAGTTTGCAGCAACCGGAGCGGTGATCAATGCACCGGCACCAAAGCCCATTACTGCCATCCCAGTAGCCAATCCTCTGCGGTCCGGGAACCATTTAACAAGGGTAGAGATAGGTGCGATATAGCCTACACCTAAGCCAAGACCGCTTAACAAGCCATATGTAAGCAGGAATAATACCAACGAATCGATTTGAACGGCAAATCCTGCGCCGGCTTGTCCGAAACCGAATAGTAATGCTGCTACAATTGCTGACTTTCGAGGGCCATTCTTTTCCACAAATCCTCCGAAGAAGGCTGCCGAAATACCACCGAGTGCCATCATGATCGTAAAGGCGTATGTAATTTCTTTAGGTGCCCATCCCATTTCGTCGCTGATCGGTGTTGTATAGACGCTATATGCATAAGCCGCCCCGATCGAAAGTTGAATCGCTATGGCTGCCAAAGCAATCAGCCATCTGTTTTTTGTTTTACTCATCAAAAGTCCTCCTTTAAACCATTTTTATCTGCTTCATCAGCTGAGAAGCGATTCTACAGAGAATATATGTTATTCCAAAATAACACAAGAGCGTTTTTTAAATTTGTAATTTCAAACTCTTATTTTCCTGCTTATCAAGCCTTGCGGCTGTAAGGTTTGATTGTCTAAAAAAATTTTGAGAAATAACGAAATATTACAGAAAAAATAAATTCCATTGTTTTACTGGTTTTTCTGTGTTATGAATTCATCTCGAACGTAAAAATACTCTCTTTTAAACATCCATTATTCTGCTTTAGACAATATATAAGCAATCACAGCCATTTAAAACTGTTTTATCAGGCAGATAAGTTAAAGTAAATAAATAACACAGAATAGTCACAGTTACCCCGAGTAGCGGTATTGACCCAGTAGAACATGTCGAAATTATTCAAATGAAAACGCTTAACTGATTATTCCTGCAAATCAGAGCATCGCCATAATCGGGTCAGCCCAAACTTAAAAAAATTACTGAGGAGAGATTTTTCTTATGACAACAACTAAAGGTTTAGAAGGTGTAGTAGCGACCCAATCCGCCATCAGCTCGATCATTGATGACACACTTAC
>NZ_JAIQCL010000005.1 GCF_020023385.1 Planococcus circulans | reverse complement strand
ATGCTGTCCGGCGAATTGCCGGAAGCGATCGAAGAGGAAGCCTTCAACAAAGCCCTTGTGCTTCACGCCGACCACGAATTGAACGCTTCGACGTTCACGGCGCGTGTCGCAGTGGCGACGCTGTCTGACGTCTATTCCGGCGTGACAGCAGCCATCGGCGCATTGAAAGGCCCGCTTCACGGCGGCGCCAACGAACAAGTGATGAAGATGCTCACGGAAATCGGCTCGGTCGACAACGTAGAGAAGGTCATCACCGAAAAATTGGCGAACAAAGAGAAAATCATGGGCTTCGGCCACCGCGTCTACCGCAAGGGCGACCCGCGTGCGAAGCATCTGCGTGAAATGTCCCAGAAACTGACGAAGATCCGCGGCGAAGAAAAATGGTACGACATGTCGGTGAAAATCGACGACATCGTCACAGGCCAGAAAAACCTTCCGCCGAACGTGGATTTCTACTCGGCTTCGGTCTACCACAGCCTGAACATCGAACATGACCTGTTCACGCCGATCTTTGCGGTTTCCCGCACATCCGGCTGGCTGGCGCATATCCTTGAGCAGTACGCAGACAACCGCCTGATCCGCCCGCGTGCGGAATACATCGGGCCTGGCATGCAGACGTATGTGCCGGTTGAAGAAAGATAAGAAGCGTTTTATCATCATGAAGAAAAAAATATAACTCATAGGGCTTGCACTCTGTGCAGCCCTATGACTTTGACCACAGGAGGAAATTAAACATGACTAACGGCGAAAAAATTTCAGTAGAAAACGGTGTCTTGAACGTTCCCAACAATGCAGTAATCCCATATATTATCGGTGACGGAACAGGACCTGACATCTGGTACGCAGCATCACGCGTTTTAGAAGAAGCGGTAACAAAAGCGTTCAACGGCGAAAAATCAATTGTCTGGAAAGAAGTTCTTGCAGGACAAAAAGCATTCGACGAAACTGGTGAATGGCTGCCTGAAGAAACTCTTGACGTGATCCGCGAGTACTTGATCGCAATCAAAGGACCTTTAACGACGCCAATCGGCGGCGGTATCCGTTCATTGAACGTAGCACTTCGCCAGGAACTTGATTTGTATACTTGCCTGCGTCCAGTCCGTTACTTCGAAGGCGTACCTTCACCGGTTAAACGCCCTGAAGATACAGATATGGTTATTTTCCGTGAGAACACTGAAGATATCTATGCTGGCATTGAATATTCTAACGGTTCGGATGAAGTGAAGAAATTGATTTCATTCCTACAAGATGAAATGGGCGTTAAAAACATCCGTTTCCCTGAGTCTTCAGGTATCGGCATCAAACCGATTTCAGAAGAGGGAACAAAACGCTTAGTGCGCGCTGCAATCAACTATGCAATTACTGAAGGCCGTGAGTCATTGACGCTTGTTCATAAAGGGAACATCATGAAGTTCACTGAAGGAGCTTTCAAAAACTGGGGCTACGAAGTAGCAGAGCAGGAATTCGGCGATAAAGTCTTCACATGGAACGAATACGATGCTATCAAAGATGAAAAAGGTACAGACGCTGCGAACAAAGCACAGGAAGAAGCTCTTGCTTCAGGCAAAATCCTTATCAAGGATTCAATCGCTGATATCTTCCTGCAACAGATCCTTACACGTCCAAGCGAGTTCGATGTTGTTGCGACAATGAACTTGAACGGCGATTACATCTCTGATGCTTTGGCTGCTCAAGTAGGCGGAATTGGTATCGCTCCTGGAGCGAACATCAACTACGATACTGGACATGCGATTTTCGAAGCAACTCACGGAACAGCACCTAAATACGCTGGCCTTGATAAAGTAAACCCTTCATCTCTAATCCTTTCAGGCGTCTTGATGCTTGAGCACCTAGGATGGGGAGAAGCTGCTAAAATGATCACAAACTCTATGGAGAAAACAATTGCTTCCAAAGTTGTAACTTATGACTTTGCACGTCTAATGGACGGCGCTACAGAAGTGAAATGCTCTGAGTTTGCTGATGAATTGATCAAAAACCTATAAGAGTTAAAGAAAAGGAGGGGGATTCCCCTCCTTTTTTTGTATCGACTATTTCAAATGGAAATGGGATAGCCAAAAATTAAACGATGGATTAATGGTTTTCGCTAGAGGCCATCTCTTATGGAGCAATGGTGCTCCTTTGGGAATCCACACTGTTTTGGTCTATTTCCTTTAGGGTAAAGAAAGTAAACATACATCTTTCTAACTGTATAAGTTGAACTAAAGAAGTAACAGTTATAGGCCAATTCGACGGCTAGGGAAGAGAAGAGAACAATGATTCTCTGCAAGCTCTGTCGCAAAGGTGAACCAAATTCTTCAGGCGTATCTTAGTTCACACGATAAGCCGAGAAACACACTCATCTTAGTGCCCCCTCTCGTCCTGAGCCGCACCGGTGCTGGAGAACACTCATNAACCAAATTCTTCAGGCGTATCTTAGTTCACACGATAAGCCGAGAAACACACTCATCTTAGTGCCCCCTCTCGTCCTGAGCCGCACCGGTGCTGGAGAACACTCATAGATATGGAGCAAAACAGCGAAGACTCCTGCGGCTTAGCGATTCGACCGATACACCGCAGGGAGCGCAGCGGACGAGGTGGATTGGGCGGGAGCCCGCTGGAAAGCGGAGCTGTTTTGCGGAGTATCAGCTAATATAAAACATTAGTTCAACTTATATAACTGTTTTATAGCGCCGCTTGCCTTCAAGCTTGCGCAGGAGCAATTGTCTTTGCTTTATTCCGAAGCGGGCTAAGTGACTATAGAAAGTAGATGCAACACTTCCACTCAACTACTGTTAAAGGAGAGATAGTTCATGACATTCAAACGCAAAAAGATTTCAGTGATCGGTTCAGGTTTTACAGGGGCAACGACGGCATTCCTGTTGGCTCAAAAAGAATTGGGCGATGTTGTTTTGGTGGATATTCCGCCTATGGAAAATCCGGCAAAAGGCAAAGCATTGGATATGGCCGAAGCTGGTCCAGTTCAAGGGTTTGATGCCCGCGTATCAGGTACATCGAATTACGAAGACACCAAAGACTCAGACCTGGTGATCATCACTGCAGGAATTGCGCGTAAGCCGGGCATGAGCCGTGATGATCTGGTCCAAACCAACCAGAAAGTCATGAAAGCTGTTACAGCGGATATTGTGAAGTATTCTCCGGAGACGACTATCATTGTCCTGACGAATCCGGTTGATGCAATGACCTATACGGTTTTCCAAGCATCGGGTTTCCCGAAAGAACGTGTAATCGGACAATCTGGCGTACTTGACTCGGCCCGTTTCCGAACATTTGTCGCAGAAGAATTGAACGTGTCGGTTAAAGACGTCACAGGATTCGTATTGGGTGGTCACGGGGACGATATGGTGCCACTCGTCCGTTATTCCTACGCAGGCGGAATTCCATTGGAGACGATGATCGCCAAAGAGCGCTTGGATGAAATTGTGGAACGCACCAGAAAAGGCGGGGCGGAAATCGTCAACCTTCTTGGAAACGGTTCGGCTTATTACGCACCGGCCGCATCATTGGTTGAAATGGCAGAAGCGATCATCAAAGATCAGCGCCGCATCCTGCCCTCCATCGCCTATTTGGAAGGTGAGTATGGATTGGATGGCATTTACCTGGGTGTACCGACAATTTTGGGAGCAGCCGGGATTGAGAAAATCATTGAAATCGATTTGAATGAAGAAGAAAAAGTATTGTTGAACCAATCAGCGGATTCAGTGAAAGCGGTAATGAAAGTATTGGCATAATCCTTAAAGGCGGACAGGAAATTTTCCTGTCCGTTTTTTTGAGTACAGGCTTACTTTTCCGTTTTTCATTTATGCACACCCTATTCCTGCTACCTTAGGCGCTTGCACTTTCATTGGCTAAATTGATACTATAGAGATATCAAGAAAATGGAGGGATGTTGTTTGTTGCTTGGGAAAAAGCGGAAATTAGGCCGGCGAGTGGAAGACATCAAAATCGGCGAGAAATTGAAACTCACAGAAAAGATTGAGGACAAGGATCTACTTCTTTATCTGGGATTGACAAATGACAGCAATCCGCTGTATATTCAACACGATTTTGCGGCGCAGACCGCTTTCGAAAAGCCGGTGGTGCCGAATATCATGCTGACGGGCATCCTGACTTCTGCGGTCTCCAAATATATACCGGGTCCCGGTTCTTATATTACCGGCCAGCAGCTGAAGTTTTTGAAACCTGTCCATCATTATGCGACAATCGATTTTCTGTTGGAAGTTGTTGAAGTGGATATCAAACACAATGAGATAATTGTCCAAGTTGAAGGAATCGATGAAACTGGCGATATCGCGATACAAGGACAAATTACTGCTAATCCACCGCAAGTAGTGGAACAATTGACGACTCCTGCAACAGGCAATATCTAACGCGGTTTGAAATGGGGGTTTCAAACTGAGTGTGGAGGATGTAAAATGCTGAAGAAAATATTGATAATCGAAGATGAACATTCAATTGCGACCTTACTTTCCTATAACCTTGTTCAGGCGGGTTTTGAAACCATTATCGCCAATGACGGAAAACAGGGATATGAACTGGCCCTAAGCGAAAATCCTTCATTGATTGTTCTGGATCTTATGCTGCCGTCGATGGACGGGGTGGAAGTCTGCAAATCGCTGCGCCAGCAAAAAGTCAATACACCGATTATCATGCTGACGGCTAAAGGCGATGAGTTTGATAAAGTATTGGGCTTGGAACTGGGAGCGGATGATTATATGACCAAACCTTTCAGTCCTAGGGAAGTAGTGGCGCGCATCAAAGCGGTGTTGAGAAGAGCCAGTAACGTTCCGACGCCACAACAGGATTCCTCGGCACCGATTTCTCTCGGGAAGTTAGATGTTTATCCTGATCGATTTGAAGTTTTCCTCAATAAAGAACAATTGGAATTTACACCGAAGGAATTTGAGTTGCTGGTGTATTTAATGGAAAACAAAAATCGGGTATTGACGCGTGATCAGCTGCTGAGTGCTGTGTGGAAATACGATTTTGCGGGAGATACGCGCATCGTCGATGTCCATATCAGCCATTTGCGGGATAAAATAGAGGAAAACAGCCGAAAACCGACATTCATTAAGACGATTCGAGGGCTGGGCTATAAGTTCGAGGAGCCGAAAAGTTCATGAAATCCTTTCGGCATCGTCTGCTCGCCACCCTGTTGGTATGGATCGGAATGATGTTGGCCGGGTTGTTCATCGTCATGCTTCAAGTGCTGCCAATTTATGAAAGCGCCGAAGACAAGACCGATATTTGGATGATCCTATTTTTGACATTTGCAGTTGCTTTATTTTTTTCAGCTATTGTCGGAAGCCGGATCATCGAAGTGAACATTCAGCCGATTGAAAATGCCACTGAAACCGCAATGGAGTTGGTCAAAGGCAATTACCGGGCGCGTGCCTCGGAGTCCAATGCACTGGGCAGTGTCGAATTGAGCCGAACCATCAATGTGCTGGCCCGGAATCTTCAGGAAATCACTGCAATACGGGGCATGGAGCAGGAGCGCCTAAAAACACTGATTGAAAATATGGGCAGTGCATTGATTATGATCGACAAGCAAGGAGCCGTTTCCCTTGTCAATAAACCCTTTCTGGATGAATTTGGTTTATCTACTGAAAATACTTTGGGAAAATTCTACAAAGAAATACATGTCCCTTCTGAACTAGAGGATTTCATCGAAAATGTCTTCATGATGGAAACCCATTCTCGGGCTCAGATAGAATTTTTGTCAGGGCTTAAATTGAAGAACCTGAATGTCTACGGAGCCCCTGTTATTGGAGAGCACGAGCGCTGGCTGGGGATTGTCATCGTCTTTCATGATATTACGGAATTGAAGAGGCTGGAGCAGATCCGCAAAGACTTCGTGGCAAACGTCTCCCATGAACTTCGGACACCCGTAACATCCATTAAAGGGTTTTCCGAAACCCTGCTGGATGGGGCTTACCAGGATACTGAGACTTTGTTGTCGTTTCTGGAGATTGTCCATTCGGAAAGCAATCGTTTGGAGATGCTCATCAATGATCTTCTCGATTTATCCAATGTAGAACAGAGTGGTTTTGAAGTTAATGCGCAGCCAACCGACATGAAGGCTGCGATAAATCGGGCAGTGGAAATGATTCAGCCGAAGCTCGACGAAAAGTCCATTCAGCTGAACCTGGAAGTGAAACCCGTGACTGTTTTAGGGGATGCAAACCGGTTAATCCAAGTGGTTATGAATCTTTTGATCAATGCAGTTACATATTCAAGCAATCATACCGAAATCACCATCCGGCTTTTCGTCAAAGACGAGCAAGCCGTCATTCAAGTGGAAGACCAAGGAATCGGAATAGAAAGCTCGGAAATCGGCCGGTTATTTGAGCGTTTTTACCGTGTCGACCGAGCTCGCAGCCGAAATTCAGGCGGCACCGGCCTCGGACTGTCCATTGTTAAACACTTAATCGAGGCGCATCATGGAAAAGTGGAAGTCGACAGCCAAGTTGGGGTCGGCACGACATTTACTATCTATTTGCCTTTGGCTAGTTAATTTAGGAGGAAAGTATGGAAACTAAACACCCATTTTTACCGATTATCGTCGGAACAGACATGAACGCTTATAACATGGCCATTTCGTTTCACGAAGCATATGGCATCAAGCCGATTTTGATCGGTAAAGAACATTTATCATTCACTTCACTTAGCACCATTACCGAAACGATTGACTTGCATCCGGGATTGGCAGACGATTCCCAGTTCGCCGATATCCTGATCGATGTTGCGGATAAGTACAGAGCTCCCGGCAAAACCCTTTTGCTGATTGGAACGAACGATCTTTATGTACGCTTAATCATTGAAAATGCGAAAATTTTGCGCGAGCATTATGTCTTTAATTATATTAATGAAGATTTGATGAATCAGCTGCAGGTCAAAGCGAATTTCTATGAGCTTTGCAAAGCGCATGGCATTGAGACACCGACAACATTCTTCTATGACTGCAATTCGAAAGTCCCATTTGAAGAAGAAATGATGTTCCCGGTCATCATCAAGCCGAGCAATGGCATCGAGTACAGCAGAAACAAGTTTGCGGGCCAACAGAAAGTCTATAAAGTCGAAAGCCCGAAAGAAATGCACGAAGTGATCCAGCAGATCAAAGCAGGCGGGTACCGCGATGAATTGATCATCCAGGATTATATTCCTGGGGATGACACGTATATGTGGGATTCAGTCATCTATGCGAACTCCAAAGGGAAGACGCAGTTGGTGACTTTTGCGCAGGTGGTCTTGCAGGAGCATACAGTTACGGCCATCGGGAATTACACAGCGCTGATTACCCGTTTTGACAAAGACATGATGGTCAAGCTGCAGAATTTTCTGGAAGCCGTCGGTTACAATGGCTTTGCGAACTTCGATTTGAAATACGATGCACGCGATAACAAATTCAAAGTGTTCGAAGTGAATATTCGCCAAGGGCGCTCAAGCTATTACGTAACAGCGCTTGGACATAATATGGCTGAGTATTTTGTCGACGATTTAATTTATCAGACCGATAAACCCGTGACGTATTTGAATGAAGACTTCTTGTTCACTGTCGTACCAAAAGCGGTGCTGCGCAATTTCGTCGACAACAAAGCGGTGCAGAAAGACATTAAGCGTCTGATCAAAAAAGGCCAATATGGCAATCCGCTCTTCTATAAAAAAGATAAGCATTTGAAGCGTAAAGTCTATCTTCTAGCGCGCCAGGTGAATTATTACAAGAAGTATAAGAACAATCAATGGTAAGTTTACAGAAGCTTAACACCAGCTTCACAGTCGGGTGGTAAGGTTTAATAGAACCCCCTTCAACCGCATGATTTGAAAAAGAGTCCCTTCCCCGGGCTCTTTTTCTTTTTTTATGAAACTATTTCCATATCATTCCGTATTAATGGGTAACAAGAAAAAGGGGGACCCATCATGACGACAAAAAAATTGCTGGCAGTGATTGGTTTGTCTATTGCCGGAATTCTTCTGCTGATCGCAGTTTTCACTTCCTGGTATACAGTAGATGAATCGGAACAGGCGGTCATCATTACGTTTGGTGTAGCCAATGAAACCGTCACCGAAGCAGGATTGCATTTCAAGATGCCTTGGCCGATCCAAAAAGCAGAGATCCTGTCAAAAGAAACCTATAGCCTGCAATTCGGCTATAACCAAAACGAAGAAGGTGAGATCGTGGCTTTCGATAAGGAAACCAAGATGATCACAGGAGACGAAAATATCGTCCTGACGGATTTGGTGGTCCAATGGAAAATCACCGATCCAAAAAAATACCTGTTCAATGCGGAAGCGCCTCAGGACATTCTCCATGACGCAACATCTGCCTCGATCCGCTCCATTATCGGCAGCTCGCTGATCGATGATGCACTGACATCCGGTAAAGCGGAAATCGAAGCGGAAACACGCGATCTGCTTGCTTCATTAATTGAGAAATACGATATCGGCATTACAGTTCTGGCGGTCAAACTTCAAGACGTGGAGCTGCCGAACGAAGAAGTACGCGCAGCATTTACCAATGTAACAGATGCCCGTGAAACGATGAACACAAAAATCAATGAAGCGAGAAAATACGAAAACCAGAAACGCAATGAAGCGCTCGGAGAAAAAGCGGCCATCAATTCACGTGCAGAAGGACAGAAAGTCTCACGGATTCAGCAGGCGACTGGAGACGTAGCGCTTTTCGATAAACTGTTCGTGGAGTATGAAAGCAATCCGGAAGTCACCAAACAACGGATTATTATGGAAACATTGGAGTCGGTCCTGCCGAACGCTAAATTGTACATCATGAACGATGAAGGCGGCACGATGAAATACTTGCCGCTTGATGGACTCCAGACCGCGGTTCCGCCAGCGGCTGAGACAGAAGAAGGGGGCGGCAACTGATGGAACCGAACAAACCCCTAACTGAAGTAAAGAAATACAATCCATACGAGAAACCGAAAAAGAAAAAAGAACCGAAAGATCCGATTGATTTCAAGAAATACTGGAAATTGATTGTCGGCCTGGTTGTAGCATTCGCTCTTCTTCTCATCTTCCTGACAAATGTGTATATCGTAAAGGAAAATGAATACCGGGTCGTACGCCAATTTGGTGAAGTGGTGAAGATCCAAGAAGAGCCGGGCATCAAGATGAAAGTTCCGTTCATCCAAAGTGTCACAACCTTGCCGAACTATCAAATGACGTATGACGTTTCAGAAGCGGAAATCAACACGAAAGATAAAAAGCGAATCATCATCGACAATTACGCAGTGTGGCATGTGGTGAATCCGCTTGATTTGATTTCGAATGCCGGGACGATCGTCAATGCCGAAAGCCGGATGGAGGAATTTATCTATTCGGTAGTGCGGACAGAACTTGGACAATTGAACTACGATGAAATCATCAACGATGAAAATTCTTCCCGTGGCAGTTTGAACGATAATGTCACAGCAAAAGTAAACGAATTATTGGAAACCGACCAATATGGCATCCAAGTGCTGGACGTCCGTATTAAGCGAACGGATCTGCCGGAAGAAAATGAGCAATCTGTTTATACGCGGATGATTTCAGAGCGTGAGTCCACTGCTCAGGATTATCTGTCTCAAGGAGATGCAAAGAAACAGGAAATTGAAGCACAGGCTGACCGTGAAGCGCAGGAAGTGATTGCGACTGCACGCAAGGAAGCTGCGCTGATCCAGTCGGAAGGTGAATCGGAAGCTGCTAAAATCTACAACGCATCCTTTTCGAAAGATCCGGAATTCTATGAACTCTACCGTTCACTGGAATCCTATAAGAAAACAATCGGCGATGATACGGTGATTATTCTGCCGTCGGATTCACCATACGCGGATATCCTATCGGGTAATTTCGAATAAGGCTGCGGCCGTCATTTCTCTTCTATTTGCCCGCGTGGTAAAATAAAGGGAATGACGGCTTTTTTTATGGAAAGGGGTAATTTTGTGGCAAAGAAAATACTTTTATTAGATGGGAACAGTTTGGCGTATCGTGCTTTTTTCGCCTTGCCGCTGTTGACCAATGAAAGCGGCATTCACACGAATGCGGTATATGGATTTACGATGATGCTCCAAAGAGTATTGGAGGAAGAAAAGCCAACGCATATGATCGTGGCTTTTGACGCGGGGAAAACGACTTTCCGCCACAAGACCTTCAGTGAATACAAAGGGGGACGGCAAAAAACGCCGCCTGAGCTGTCGGAACAATTTCCTTATTTGAAGAAATTGATCGACGCTTACCGGATCAAGCGCTACGAATTGGAAAATTACGAGGCGGACGATATCATCGGTACCTTGAGCCTGGAAGCGGAGCGGGAAGGCGACGAAGTGGTGGTCATTTCAGGAGACAAAGATTTGACGCAATTGGCTTCACCTTCCACAACGGTTTACATAACGCGGAAAGGCATCACCGATATCGAGAAGTACACGGTTGAGCACATTAAAGAGAAGTATGGCCTTACGCCTAACCAGATCATCGATATGAAGGGCCTGATGGGCGATGCATCCGATAATATTCCCGGTGTCCCGGGTGTGGGCGAAAAAACAGCGCTGAAACTATTGGCGGCACATGGCTCAGTTGAAGGAGTATACGAAGCCATTGACCAGCAAAAAGGCAAGATGAAAGAAAAATTGGTTGCCAATGAAGACCTTGCCTACATCAGTAAACAGCTGGCGACAATCGAACGCAATGCACCGATCGACATCAAAATCGAGGAATTGAGCTATGCAGGACCCGACCAAGACGAATTGGTGAAGGTTTGGAATGAGCTGGCGTTTAAATCTTTATTGGAAAAAATGGAATACACAGCTGAAGAAACCGTCAAAGAAGAGCTGGAATTCGAGGTGCTGACCAGTATTGATCCAGCCATCTTGAAAGATGAGATGGCGGTACATCTGGAGCTTTACGACGAGCATTACCATAGCTGCGACCTGCTTGGTGTTTCGTTGTCCACAGAATCGGAAACCTATGTAATTCCGATGGATGTGGTTGAGCAGTCGAAGGAATTTCGTGCCTGGTTCAAAGACCCGTCGAAGAAAAAATTCATGGCGGATTCCAAAGCAGCGACGGCAGCGTTTCTGCGCTGCGGCATTGAATTGAAAGGCGTCGATTTCGACTTGATGTTGGGTGCTTATATTGTCAACCCATCGTTGACTTACACCGATATGGCGAGCATCGTCCAGGAATATGGCTATGCCGATGTCTCGACTAATGAACAAATTTATGGAAAAGGTGCAAAGAAGAAGGTGCCTGAAGCATCAATCCTCAACGAGCACATTGCCAGAAAAGCGCGCACCATCTGGAAAGTGCGCCCGCTGGTCATGGAAAAACTCGAAGAAAACGAGCAATTCGATCTATACGATAAATTGGAGCTTCCACTTGCGACGGTTTTGGGCCAAATGGAATCACTAGGCGTTATGGTCGACCGCAACCAATTATCTGAAATGGGCAAGGAGTTGTCCCATAAGCTGGAGAAAATTGAGTCGGATATCTACAGTTTGGCCGGACAGCAATTCAACATCAATTCCCCGAAACAATTAGGTGTGGTGCTGTTTGAAAACCTGGGATTGCCGGCATTGAAGAAAACTAAGACAGGCTACTCGACAGCAGCGGATGTCCTGGAAAAACTGGAAGGCCAGCATGAAATCATTTCGCATATTCTGCTGTACCGCCAATTGGGCAAACTGCTGTCTACTTATATAGAAGGTTTGTTGAAAGAGATTCATAAGGACGGCAAAGTCCATACGCGTTTCCAGCAAGCACTGACGACGACCGGCCGACTCAGCTCGACCAATCCGAACTTGCAGAACATCCCTGTGCGCCTTGAAGAAGGCCGTAAAATCCGTAAAGCTTTTGTACCTTCCGAACCGGGCTGGGTGATGGTTGCGGCTGATTATTCCCAGATCGAATTGCGTGTCCTCGCAGATATGTCGGAAGACGAGCGCTTGGTCCAAGCCTTTAAGGATGACCGCGATATCCATACAACAACCGCCAGTGATGTTTTCCATGTCCCTGAAGAAGAAGTGACCGGAGACATGCGGCGCGCAGCAAAAGCCGTCAATTTCGGGATTGTCTATGGCATCAGTGATTATGGCCTGTCCCAAAACCTGAATATCACCCGCAAAGAAGCAGCAGCATTCATTGAACGTTATTTTGCCAGCTTCCCAGGCGTCAAAAGCTATATGACCAACATAGTAGCGGATGCCAAGCGTGACGGGTTTGTCACGACCTTGATGAATCGCCGGCGTTATTTGCCGGACATCACCAGCTCTAATTTCAATTTGCGCAGCTTTGCAGAACGCACTGCGATGAATACGCCGATCCAGGGCAGTGCAGCCGACATCATCAAAAAAGCGATGATCGATATGGATGCCGCGTTGGAGCGTGAAGACATGCAGACGCGTATGCTGCTGCAAGTGCACGATGAATTGATATTCGAAGCGCCGCCGGAAGAACTGGACAAGCTGATGGAATTGGTTCCTCAAGTGATGGAGAATGCAGTGAAGCTGAGCGTTCCATTGAAAGTAGACATCGCGCATGGCGATACTTGGTACGATACTAAATGACAGGAGGGCAACGATATGCCTGAACTTCCGGAAGTGGAAGGTGTCGTTCGGCAGATCCGCCCTGTTTCCATTGGGAAAAAAATAGAGGCAGTCAGCGTTTCAGAGACCATCCGTGTTTCCAAAACGAACGGCAAAGAAGCGATCATCAAACGGATGGAAGCCGATCGTTTCATCGAAAGCTTGGTCGGGGCACAAATCATCCGTGTCGAACGACGGAGCAAGTATATTTATTTTACCTTAAGAAATGAAAACGAATTTTTATTGGTCAACCATTTAGGGATGTCCGGAGCCTGGTTCTATGTCGACCAGCTCCAGTCCATTTCGGAGGATAAATTCCGGCGACATGTCCATGTGGTGCTGACCTTGAGCGATGGAAACCTTCTGGCGTTTTCTGATATCCGCCGTTTTGGGGAAATGAGGGTATTGCAGGAAGAGGGAGATTTTCCGCCTTTGCTGCTGATGGCGCCGGAGCCTTTCGAAGCCGTAGCGCTGGATCATTTCCTGATCATGGCAGAAAGTCCGAAGTATAAGAACAAGGCCATCAAGGAAGTCATCATGGATGGACAGGTCATTTCGGGCTGCGGCAATATTTATGCTACTGAAGCACTTTTCAAGATGAAGATTCATCCGAAGCGTTCAGCCGGCCGCATCAGCAAGAAACGAAAAGTGGCTTTATTTGAAGCGATTGTCGCCATTTTGCTGGAAAGCATTGAAGCGGGGGGCAGTACGATTTCAGATTACCGGAATATCAACGGTGAATCGGGCAGTATGCAAAACCGTTTCGCTATGTACGGAAAAAAACAATGCATGGTTTGCGGTACGATGACGAAGACCTTAAAAATCGGAGGCCGGGCTTCAGTCTATTGCCCAGCATGCCAGAAATGAGGATGGATGATGATCATAGGATTGACAGGCAGTATTGCCAGTGGAAAAAGTACTGTATCAAACATGCTGAAAAATGCAGGTTATCCGATCATTGATGCCGATGTAGTCGCCCGTCTGGTCGTAGAACCGGGCTCCAACACCCTGGCGCAGATTGCCAAGGCGTTCGGCCCCGACGTGATCCAAGCAGACGGGACGATGGACCGGGCAAAAGTAGGGGAAATCATCTTCAACGATCCGGCCAGCCGGAAAATATTGAATGATCTTATCCATCCGGCAATCCGTCAGGAAATGTACCGGCAGCGCCAAGAATTTCTGGCGCAAGGCTACAAGACAATCGTTATGGACATTCCGTTACTGTTCGAAAGTCGCCTGCAGCACCTGGTAGACAAAATTCTGGTTGTCAGCGTGACGGAAGAAAATCAGTTCAGCCGATTAATGGAGCGGAATGGCTTTTCAGAAAAAGAAGCACGGGCACGCATCAGTTCCCAGTTGCCCATGTCCGTAAAAGAAGATGGAGCCGATGCTGTCATCTACAACAACGGAACACTGGATGAAACGAAATGGCAATTAAACAGAATTTTGGAGAATTGGCAGGCACGCCCTGAAAAAGAATAAAAGATCTGTTGTTTTAAGGTTCTCTAAATAGTTAATTGTGTTATACTATATAAGAAATTAAAAACATGAGTATAACTTAATTATAAACGGAGGACTCCTACATGACAGTTTCTATTGCAATTAACGGATTTGGCCGTATTGGCCGTATGGTTTTCAGACAGGCGATAATGATGGATGATGTCACGATTACGGCAGTTAACGCCACTTATCCCGCTGAGACCCTTGCGCATTTAATTAAGTATGACACAAATCACGGCACCTTCGCTGGTGACGTATCTTCAGAGGAAGATGCATTAATTGTTAACGGGAAACGAGTTCAATTGGTAAGTGAACGCGACCCATTGAATCTGCCATGGAAAGAAATGGGTATTGATATCGTCATCGAAGCAACCGGAAAGTTCAACGCTCGTGAAAAAGCTGCTCTTCATTTGGAGGCAGGAGCTAAAAAAGTGATTTTGACGGCTCCCGGGAAAAAAGAGGACATCACGATTGTCATGGGAGTCAACGACGACAAATTGGATATCGATAAGCATGACATCATTTCCAATGCGAGCTGCACGACCAACTGCCTGGCACCGGTCGTCAAAGTGCTTCATGACAAATTCGGTATTGAAAACGGCTTGATGACGACCATCCATTCCTATACGAATGACCAGCAGAACCTGGACAACCCTCACAAAGATCTTCGACGTGCACGTGCATGCGCGCAATCAATCATTCCTACTTCTACGGGTGCCGCGAAAGCGCTGTCACTGGTGATGCCGGAACTGCAGGGGAAACTGCATGGTATGGCGTTGCGGGTGCCAACTCCAAATGTCTCCCTTGTTGACCTGGTTGTCGACTTGGAGACAGATGTGACGATTGAGGAAATCAATCAGGCTTATGAAGAAGCCTCAGAAAATGGGTTGGAAGGAATCTTGAGCTTGACGATGGAGCCATTGGTTTCAGTGGATTTCAACAGCAATCCGAAATCGGCGATTGTTGATGGGTTGTCGACAATGGTCATCGGCAGCCGAAAAGTGAAAGTTCTGGCCTGGTATGACAACGAATGGGGATATTCAGCACGTGTCATCGATTTGACGAAAAAAGTCGCGAAGGCTTTAGTGCTAGTTTCTAAATAAGGCAAATCACCCCGGTACTCCGCTTTCAAATGGAGTACTGGGGTTTTTTATGGAAAATTTACTGAAAAAAATTCAGGATTAATAAGATATTATTATTGCATTTACAATTAATCCGTTTTATACTATGAATCGTAGTTGAAAAACGGCTACCACTTCTGAATTTCCACAATGCATCTCGGAATTAGGAGCGTAAGATTTTTTATTCACATGACTGCTTAAAGGGTTAGGACCTCTTTGGACTAACTTTCCCCCGTGGTAGTCAACTTTGAATATTTTGCGCAAAAACCAAAATGATATCAAAGGGGGAAAACGAACCATGGAAACAATGGGACGTCACGTAATTGCAGAACTTTGGCAGTGTGATTTTGACAAATTAAACGATATGGATTTTATCGAACAAACTTTTGTTGATGCAGCACTCAAATCTGGAGCTGAAGTAAGAGAGGTAGCTTTTCACAAATTCGCACCACAAGGTGTCAGCGGAGTTGTGATCATCTCTGAATCTCACTTAACCATCCACAGCTTCCCGGAACACGGCTACGCCAGTGTAGATGTTTACACTTGCGGTGACCTAGATCCTACAATTGCAGCAAAGTATATCGCAGAAGCGCTAGGGTCAACCTCAAGCGAGCTTGTCGAAATTCCGCGCGGTATGGGTCCAGTCAGTGTTGAGAAATCCAAAGTTTCAGTAACTGTATAATCCATTTAGCAAAAAAAAGTAAGCAGGGGATAAATTCCTCTGCTTTTTCTATTTTCCCAAAGAATTTTTGTTATACTAGATACACTAGATAGAGAATTTAGGGAGATGTCAAAATGAAATGTCCAGCTTGCCAACATAACGGCACACGTGTTGTCGATTCACGGCCAATAGATGAAATGAAGTCAATCAGAAGGCGCAGGGAATGTGAATCATGCGGATATCGCTTCACCACTTTTGAGAAAGTGGAAGAGATGCCGCTGATTGTCGTCAAAAAAGACGGCTCGCGTGAAGAGTTCAGCCGTGAAAAAGTCTTGCGTGGGTTAATTCGCGCATGTGAAAAGCGGCCTGTATCTTTGGAAGTATTGGAAGAAGTGGTCTTTACGATTGAGAAAGACCTCCGCCGAGCGGGCAATCCGGAAGTGAAATCCGAAGAGGTCGGGGAGTTGGTCATGAACCGGCTGGCAGCAATTGACGAGGTGGCTTACGTGCGCTTTGCTTCTGTGTATCGCCAATTCAAAGACATCACTGTTTTTATCGACGAACTGAAGGATTTGCTGAATAAAAGTCCGGAAGACAAGAAAATCGACTAGGCGGTGACTTATGACTGCATTTTATAAAGAACTCCAGCCTGCTGATCCGTATCGCATCCGGTTGCCTTATCCGTTTTCGAATTACGACCGACAGCTGCTGACTTTGCTGTATCAGCCTATGGTCGGCGCAGAAGCCATCGCTTTCTACTTGACGCTTTGGGCTGAAGGGGAAGCGTCCAAGGATGAAACCACCCATTATACATTGATGAACACATTGGGAAATCCCATTTCAAAAATCTTCGAAGCAAGAATTCAGCTGGAAGCGATCGGATTGCTGAAAACCTACCGGAAAGACACTGGCGACCGCTGCTTCATTTATGAATTATGTCCGCCGCTCGATCCGAAAACCTTTTTTATGGATCCACTCTTATCGATGTTCCTGTTCAGTAAAATTGGCGAAACGTCTTACCGGCGGGTACGGGACCGTTTTGTGGTGCACAATGAAATTCCTTCTGATTTTAAAGAAGTATCACGGACCTTTACGGATATTTTCCAACCGGTTCATGCGAAAGCGGGTTATCCCGCTGAAAAGCAGGATTTGCAGGGACGGAAAAAAGGCGGCTATGAAGCCGATTCCGATTTTGATTTCGGACTTCTCCGGCAAGGGTTATCGGAGCAGCTTGTTCCGAAAAGAGTACTGACTGCAACCATCAGAGAGTTCATCCCCAAATTGGCTTACCTGTATGGATGGGGGCCGTTGGAAATGCAAAAGGTTATCTTGCTGGCCATTGAAGACGATTATACGTTGACGGTGGAAGGCCTGAAGAAATCGGCATCCGAATATTATAAGCTGACGGTTTCGACCACTGCACCTCAGCTCGTCCAAGTGCATAAAGAAGCGCCGAAGCTGACAGAAGAAACACCGAAAACAAAACAGGACGAATTGCTTGTTTATTTGGAGACAGCACCGCCGATCCAAGTCCTGCGCGATATTGCAGATGGCAGTGAACCGCTGCCTGCAGATGTCCAGCTTGCCAATCAATTGGTCGTCACCCATGGCATGGAGCCGGCTGTCGTCAATGTATTGCTTCAATATGTCCTGCTGCGCACTGATATGAAACTGACCAAGGCCTATGTGGAAAAAATCGCTTCTCATTGGCTGCGGAAGAACGTCACCACTGCTAAAGAAGCGATGGAGCTTGCGCGAGTTGAGCATACGCAGTATATGAAATGGAAGTCGGAAGGTTCGCCCACAACAGTGGCCAAACCGTTTACCGGCAATGGCAACCGAAAACCGGTGCGTGAAGAAAAGCTGCCGGAATGGTTCCATAAAAAAGATGAGGCGCCAGCCGCCAAGGCAGAGCCTAGAAACGAAAGCCTGGAAGTGGAGAAGCAAAAACTTCTTGCGAAACTTGCGCTTAAGAAAGGAAAAGGTGGTTAAATGGAACCGATTCGCGAAACCTTAAAACGTGTGGTCAATGCGCCTGCTTTCTCTGAGCGTTATAGTGAAATGCGCAAAGAAGTGCTGGAACACCCAGGTGTCCAAAAATTCCTGGAAGACCATGCAGAGGAAATTGACACAGCTACCATCGATAAAGGACTGGGGAAGCTATACGAGTATATCGACCAGTCCCATGATTGCAATAAATGCCCGAGCCTGGGCGCTTGCATCAACCATCTAAAAGGCTTTGAACCGAACCTGGTGTTGGAACGGGGAAATATCGGCATCTCCTACACCAAATGCCGCTTGAAAGACGTCAACGACAATAAACGCCATGCTTCTTCTTTGATCCACAGCATGTATATGCCGAAAGAAGTCATGCAGGCGACGCTATCCGGATTTGATTTGGATGATAGCCGCATGGAAGCATTCCGCGCAGTCGGTGATTTCCTGGATCAGGCGACTGGCCCTGACAACCTGCCTGAAAAAGGATTATACCTTTATGGGCAATTCGGCATCGGCAAATCGTATTTACTCAGTGCAGTAGCTAATGAACTGGCGGAGATCAATGTTAAATCCGTACTGGTCTTCGTTCCTGAATTCATGCGTGAAATGAAACAGGCGATCGGTGACCAGACCTTGCAGGAAAAAGTCGACTACGTCAAAAAAGCGGATGTCCTGATGCTTGATGATATCGGAGCAGAAGCGATGTCGAGCTGGACCCGTGATGAAGTTCTGGGGACGATCCTTCATTACCGGATGTCCGAAAAACTGCCGACTTTCATGTCTTCGAATTTCAGCTATTCCGAACTGGAATACCATCTGACCTATTCACAGCGCGGCGAAAAAGAAGATTTGAAAGCTGCGCGCATCATGGAGCGGATCCGTGCGTTGACCACACCGGTTAAGCTCGACGGCCGCAACCGACGAAATTAAGCTCCGGAACTATTGCGTTTTACGGCGTTTCGGTTTATAGTAAAAACAATCGAACCAAGATTTTACATGCCTAGACAAGGACATGAGCGGATTTGTACGACTTTCAGAGAGAGAAGCCCTTGGCTGCAAGCTTCTTAAGTACCGGCAATCCCGCTTACCCCCTTCGAGCAGCAGCTGTGAACAGTCTCCTCAGTAACAGCTGACGGAACCGGCCCGTTAGCCGATGCAGAGCTTCATTCCGAACGGATCTGTCCGTTTTGAATAGAAGAAGGGTGGAACCGCGAGCTAAAGCTTCGTCCCTTTTGGGATGGGGCTTTTTTGTGTGGAGAAAAAAGAAAAGCGGAAGCGGCCGTCAAGGTTCGACAGGCGTAAGACAGACCGGCAATGTGGCGTTCTTTGACACATAGTCGGGTTGGCTTATGACCCGAGAACCTGGCCGCTGGAGCTGGACAATGAAAAGCGGAAGCGGCCGCTTACGAAAAACGGAAATGCCCGGCCAGACCCTGTGGCAGAGGCATTTCCAACAGATCTAATTAAAAGGAGAGATTGGCATGGCAGACATGATTCAACTAAAATTCCCTGATGGGGCAGTAAAAGAGTTTGAACAAGGCACAACTACTGAAGAAATCGCACAATCCATCAGTCCGGGATTGCGCAAAAAAGCATTGGCCGGAAAAGTTGGCGACAATTTGGTCGACTTGCGTGCACCATTGAAGGAAGATGGGGAAATCGCCATCATCACACCTGAATCAGATGAGGCGCTGGAAGTTCTGCGCCACAGCACTGCGCATCTATTGGCACAGGCAATCAAGCGGATGTATCCGGATGCGAAGCTGGGTGTCGGTCCAGTTATCGAAAATGGCTTCTATTATGATATCGATACAGAGACTGCGATCACTTCAGAAGATTTGCCGTTGATTGAAAAAGAAATGAAGAAAATCATCAATGAAAATGTCGAAATCATCCGCCATGACGTGACTCGTGCAGAAGCACAAAAACGATTCGCGGCTATTGAGGATCCGTATAAATTGGAACTTCTTGAAGCGATTCCGGAAGATGACCAAGTGTCCATCTATGAACAGGGTGACTTTTTCGACCTTTGCCGAGGCATTCATGTGCCATCAACAGGCAAATTGAAAGAGTTTAAATTATTGAGCGTTGCTGGTGCCTATTGGAGAGGGAACAGCGACAACAAGATGCTTCAACGCATCTATGGAACTGCCTTTTTCAAAAAAGAAGATTTGAAAGCTCATCTTGAAATGCTGGCGGAAGCGAAAGAACGCGACCACCGCAAAATCGGGAAAGAACTGAATTTATTCATGAACTCTCAAAAAGTCGGACAAGGTTTGCCGATGTGGCTACCAAAAGGCGCGACAATCCGCCGCATCATCGAACGTTATATTGTCGATAAAGAAGAGCGTTTGGGCTATGACCACGTCTACACTCCAGTAATGGGCAGCGTGGAATTGTATAAAACAAGCGGACATTGGGATCATTACCAGGACGATATGTTCCCAGTCATGAAAATGGATAATGAGGAATTGGTGCTGCGCCCGATGAACTGCCCGCATCACATGATGATTTTCAAACAAGGCATCCATTCATATCGCCAGATGCCGGTCCGTATTGCGGAACTGGGATTGATGCACCGCTATGAAATGTCGGGTGCTTTGTCCGGATTGCAGCGCGTCCGCGGAATGACATTGAATGATGCTCACATCTTCGTCCGTCCAGACCAGATCAAAGAAGAATTCAAACGCGTCGTCAATCTGGTGGTTGACGTCTACAAGGATTTTGACATCAAAGATTATTCATTCCGTTTGTCTTACCGTGATCCAGCGGATAAAGAAAAATACTTTGACGATGATGCAATGTGGAACCGTGCACAAGCCATGCTGAAGGAAGCGATGGATGAGCTGGAAATCGATTATACAGAAGTTGAAGGCGAAGCCGCGTTCTACGGACCGAAAGTAGACGTTCAAGTGAAGACAGCTCTTGGCAAAGAAGAGACATTGTCGACTGTCCAGCTTGATTTCCTTCTGCCGGAACGTTTTGACCTATCGTATATCGGCGAGGATGGCAAACAGCATCGTCCAGTCGTTATCCACCGTGGAGTCGTTTCGACAATGGAGCGCTTTGTCGCATTCTTGATCGAAGAATACAAAGGGGCATTCCCGACATGGCTTGCGCCAGTTCAAGTGGAAATGATTCCGGTATCGCTCGATGCACACAGTGCTTATACAAAAGAGCTGCAGGAGAAATTGCAGAACCACAAAATTCGCGTGGATATCGACGAGCGCGACGAAAAGCTCGGCTATAAGATCCGCGAAGCACAAATGCAGAAAGTGCCTTATATGCTCGTCATCGGCGATAAAGAACTGGAAGACGGTTCGGTCAATGTCCGTAAATACGGCGAACAGAAATCCGAAAGCATGCCTTTCGAGGACTTTGTGAAACTGGTTCAAAGCGAACTTCGCTAGAATGGTTGACAGGTCCTAAGGCACGTGATACTATGAATAAGGTTATAGAATACTTATATGTGCAAGCAGGAGCACCCGCTTCTCACCTGATCGACCGATTGTTGGCAGGTATACACGATTGACTTTTACACGCAGAAAGAAGCGTGTTGTCATATTTGCGGGTGGACCTCTGTGGTCCATCCGCTTTTGTTTTGATCGGAACCCTGTAAACCGGTTCGGCCGGTTCACACATTTAAGCTATTCGCGACACTATCCGGAGGTGGATTACTATTAGCAAAGACATTAATGTAAATGACGGTATTCGTGCACGTGAGTTGCGAGTTATTGATCAAAACGGTGAACAACTTGGCATCAAAACACGTAACGAAGCACTTGAAATTGCAGCTCGTGTCAACTTGGATCTTGTTCTTGTGGCTCCTCAAGCTAAGCCGCCGGTTGCTCGTATCATGGACCATGGTAAATTCAAGTTTGAGCAGCAGAAGAAAGATCGTGAAATCCGTAAAAATCAGAAAGTGATAGTCGTCAAAGAAGTACGCTTAAGCCCTTCAATTGACGATCACGATTTCAACACGAAACTTCGCAACGCGATCAAGTTCCTTGAAAAAGGCGACAAAGTGAAAGCTTCTATTCGTTTTAAAGGCCGTGCGATTACGCACAAAGAAATCGGACAACGTGTACTTGAACGTTTCGCAGAAGCGTGCAAAGAAGTTGCTACGGTTGAACAGCGCCCTAAAATGGATGGTCGCAGCATGTTCTTGATGCTTGCACCAGTCAACGAAAAAGAATAAGAGATCATTGTTTAGGAGGAATTCGAAATGCCGAAAATGAAAAGCCACAGCGGTGCGTCAAAACGTTTCAAAAAAACGGGTACTGGTAAAGTAAGACGCAACAGCTCACATACTAGCCACTTATTTGCAAACAAATCAACTAAGCAAAAGCGTAAACTTCGCAAAGGGAAATTAGTTTCTTCAGGCGACTTGAAGCGCATCAAATCATTAATCTATAACATGAAGTAAAAACGAAAAGCGAAAACGGCCGTTCAGCTCCGGCAGACTTAAGATGAACTTCCGAAGCGGCGTCTTTGCCGCACAGGAAGGGCAGCTTAAGACCGAGGAGTTGGCCCGTTGGAGTCTGGACAAGACCGAACAAAAATCGAATTTTATATATTCAGCAGGAGGTAATGTGATATGCCACGCGTAAAAGGTGGAACAGTGACGCGCCAGCGTCGTAAAAAGGTCATTAAATTAGCAAAAGGTTATTATGGTGCAAAGCACATCCTTTTCAAAGTAGCAAACCAACAGGTAATGAAGTCAGGTAACTATGCTTACCGTGACCGTCGCAACAAAAAACGTGATTTCCGTAAATTATGGATTACACGTATCAACGCAGCAGCTCGCATGAACGACATTTCATACAGCCGTCTTATGCACGGATTGAAAGTTGCGGGCATCGACATCAACCGCAAAATGCTAGCTGAAATCGCTGTATCTGATGCAGCTGCATTCACAGCATTGGTTGACCAAGCGAAGCAAGCAGTAGCTAAGTAATAAAAGCGTAAGCGCCTATCCAGGCCCGACAGGCTTAAGGTGGCCCATCGAAGCGGCGTTCTTTGCCGCATAGATGAGCTGACTTAAGACCCCGAGGGGCTAGGCGCTGAAGCTGGACCGTAATAAGAGCATAAGCGCCTGTCCAAAGCAGCCCATAGACCCTCACACAACTAGAAAGCTGCAATGCTCAGGCGTTTAGCGAAACAATAAAAAAGACTGACGAATCTTCGTCAGTCTTTTCTTATGGAGGAAAACACGATGTTTTTGATTATCTTTGGCTATTTTGCGATTTTAACGGTGATGGCATTTGTAATGATGAAGGTCGACAAACACCAGGCCCAACGCCGCGGCCAGCGGATTCCGGAAAAAAACCTGTGGACTGTGGCGATTTTCGGCGGCGGCATCGGCGCCTATTTGGGCATGATGGTATTTCGGCATAAAACGAAGCATACCAATTTCCGCATCGGCTTTTTAGTGCTGGCGATGCTGGATATTGCCATTCTCATCTGGAGCTACCAGAACTTTTTTACTGGGTAAGCGCTGAAGTCATTCTTCTTGCTTCATTAAACGTTCAATCGGATTTTTCCAGTTGATGCGGGCTTCCGGATAGTTCATCAAGATTTCCTTTTCGAGAAATTGGAAATCTTCTTTCGTGAAGCCCTGCAATTTATCGGGGTTTTCCACCCATACAAAAATGGAAACCACTTCGAATGAATTTTCAGTAGTGCCCAAGTATTTTTCGCCTTCGAACAACACGCCGCGAAGCGCGATGAAAAAGTTTTTCTGCACATTTTTCACGTCATCAAGAAAATAATAGGTTCCGGATTCAAGAGCGGCATCCAATTTCCTTTTCGGATCTACGATATAGCGGATCAATCGGTAAAATAAGTAGATGATCAATGCCAGTACAATGAGGCGTATGAGAAAAGCCATTTGAATTACCTCCTAAGTTACATAGTCCTACTAGTTATTATACGAGTGAAAAGTAGTTTGGTTTCAAGATTTATTCTATTAAAAGGAGAGATTTTTATGAAATTGAAGGAATTGTTTACCATGCAGGAAGAACTGGATCGCTTTATTCAATCAAACCAGGAAATCAATGAAGATGTTTTTCGCAAAAAAGGCTTGGCTTTATTAGTGGAATTGGCGGAACTGGCGAATGAAACGCGCTGCTTTAAGTTTTGGAGCACGAAAGGCCCTTCTGAGCGATCTGTCATTTTGGAGGAATACGTCGATTCAATCCACTTCCTTTTGTCGCTTGGGATCGAAAAAGATTTGAACTCGCTGGAGATTTGGCCGGACCCAGTGGCAGATAAAGATTTGACGGAATTGTTCCTGCTGACGCAAAAAGCCATACAGGAATTTCTGGAGAATTATTCGATGTCCAACTTCAAGGAAATCTGGAGCTGCTATGGGGGATTGGCGCTGGCGCTGGAATTCACTTATGATGAAGTGCTGGAAGCTTATATCCAAAAGAACAAAACCAATTACGACCGCCAGCATAACGGCTATTGATCGAATGAATGTTTTGATAACTGTTCAGAATTGCACTATAATGGGTAAGCAATGAATTACTTAGGAGGTCGAAATAATGTCTAATTTGGATGAAACACAATTGATGTTAAAAGAATTGACGGATGCGAACGCCATTCCCGGAAATGAGCGCCAATCGCGTGAAGTCATGAAAAAATACATAGCGCCATTTGCCGACTCGATTGAAACAGACAATTTGGGAAGTTTGATTGCGAAAAAAGAAGGGCTGGCGGACGGACCCAAGATCATGGTCGCTGGCCATTTAGATGAAGTCGGATTCATGATTACTCAAATCGATGAAAAAGGCTTTTTGAAATTCCAACCCGTAGGCGGCTGGTGGTCACAGGTGATGCTGGCACAGCGCGTAACCGTCACGACACGCAGCGGCAAGGAAATCACCGGCGTAATCGGTTCGAAACCGCCGCATATCCTAACTCCGGAAGCGCGTAAGAAGCCTGTCGAGATCAAAGATATGTTCATTGACATCGGTGCATCGACACGCGAAGAAGCGAAGGAATGGGGAGTCACTCCAGGAGACATGGTCACACCGTATTTCGAATTCACAGTGATGAACAATGAAAAATTGCTGATGGCGAAAGCCTGGGATAACCGCATCGGCTGTGCGATTGCCATTGACGTCCTGAAAGGGTTGAAAGGCGTCGACCATCCGAACGTCGTTTACGGAGTGGGTACGGTCCAGGAAGAAATCGGTTTGCGCGGCGCTAAAACGGCGACCGCTCAAATCCAGCCGGATATCGGATTCGCTGTAGACGTAGGCATTGCCGGGGACACACCGGGCATCACCAGCAAGGAATCCAACAGCAAAATGGGCGAGGGCCCTCAATTATTGCTGTTCGACGCCTCAATGGTGTCCCATCGCGGATTGCGTGAGCTGGTTGTGGACACTGCTGAAGAAGCTGGCATCCCGTATCAATTCGAAACGATTGCCGGCGGCGGAACAGATGCCGGATCCATCCATTTGACGGCAAACGGCGTACCCGCTTTGGCGATCGGCGTAGCGACACGCTATATCCACTCGCACGCAGGTATCCTGCACCGCGACGATTATGAAAATGCAGTGAAGCTGATCATCGAAGTGATCAAAAAGCTTGATAAAGAAACAGTAGCCCGTATTACATTCGAATAAATAAGTGGAACCCCTTCGCGTCGGTGAAGGGGTTTTTTTAGTGGCTGCGGCTGTTCTGCAAACAAACTAGCGTATACCGCAAACAAACACGTGTATTCCGCAAATAAACCCAATATAGCGCAAACAAAAGCTCGAACAGTCGCTTTTCGCTGGCGAAAAGCATCCGTTCAAGTGTTTTGTTCTTATGAATTCCGGAAAGGTGATAGAAATCAGGTAAATCTATTAGGGAAAGAAGAATCGCTTAATGCTATACTTCAGATATTCTGTTGGGAGGTGCTCAATGAACAAGAAAGAAGTCGTTTTGCTGTCGGAAGCGGAGTCGTTGGAAAGGCTGTTATACCGGTTGCCGGAAAACCATCCGCAACGGCAATTTATTCAAATTGAACTGTATAGGACAGCTGCAGGGAAACGGGGAGAGGACAGGCTCGAGCGCAAATTCATCGAATTCAGTCCGGAAGAAAATCATCGGTTCCTGCGAAATATCTGTTTAACTTTGGGTGAGTGGAAAATCCAGATGGACGGATTGTTGCTGACTGAACGCGGTGCAATCATCGTCGAATCCAAAAACATCAGCGGTCAGTTGTATTTTGATGACAAAACGGGAGAGTTCTCGCGAGTCGATTTGGATGGTGTACGAACCGTCATGGAAGATCCGACAATCCAATTGAATAAGCATATCCGTTTTTTAAATAAATTCTTCAAGCGGCATAAGATCAATTTTCCGATCGACGGCATCGTTGTTTTCACCTCAAAAAATTGTGAGTTCATGATTAAACCTGCGACGAACTATGTATGCAAAACTTATCAGCTGGTCGATTATTTGTTCAAGATCCTTCACACATTCCCTCAAGAAGCTACGCATCAAAATTTAGCGAAAATCGATAAACTCCTTCAAAAATTCCACACTCCTTATAAACGGCAGCCCTTGTGCCAGCTATACTTTATCGATGCCGACGAACTGAAGTCAGGAGTTCTTTGTGTAAACTGTAAAAAACATACGATGGTGCGCAAACGCAAAGCAGGATGGATATGTGGACAATGCCATACGGTGGACCCGCAAGCTCTTCAACAGGCCATTCAGGAATATTTTTCATTGATCCATCCTCAGTTGAGCAACCAGCAGCTCCGGAAATTCTGCAAGCTGGAGTCTCCTTATACGGCTTCCCGACTATTGGCGACTTTCGAACTCGAAACCGCCGGTGCATTGCGGAACCGGACGTATCAATTAAAGAAGGAACAGTAGCTTTTCGCCTCTGGTGAAAAGCTTTTTTATGTGTTCTGCAAACAAATTGCCGGATTGCGCAAACAACAGCCGGTATTCCGCAAACAACTCGCGACTTAGCGCAAACAAACGCCTATATTCCGCAAACAAATGTTTATTAGAAGGATCATAACTCACAAAATGTACACTATACTTGACTAAATGTTAAGTATAGTGTACATTTTGTACTATATACCGAACATTTCATTGGAAAGGATGAAGCGGATGCTTAAGAACCGCGTAAAAGAACTACGGGCTCGATACGGTTTCACGCAAAGTGATCTTGGCAAACAAGTCGACGTCACCCGCCAGACGATTGCGTTTATTGAGAAAGGGGAATTTTCCCCGTCGATCACGCTGTCGTTGAAGCTGGCAAAGGCGCTTCAAACAAACGTCAATGAATTATTTTGGCTGGAGGAGGATAGCAATGAAAAATGATTTTCGTATGCAGTATCCGTTGTGGATGATGGGTTTTATTGTGGTGCTGGGGATGTTCGCCTATGGCGTCAGTTCGCCGGCGACAGAAATAGTCAATACAGAAACGGTGCAGAGCATTTCAATAGAGCTTGGACCCATCGCCGGATTTTTCGCTGTGGGGGCAGCCGCACTTTACATTTTATTGCTGGCAGGTTTCATCTTCCAGCTGACACGCCATAACAGAAAGAATCCGACGCAGAAAGTTTCTGCCTTCTCAATCCGGCCTCCTGAATACCTGGAACAGGACGAGGGAATGACGTATATTACACGAAAAGCGTCTCAGAAAGTCTACACGTTCATGTCCTGGAGCCTGCCGATGCTAGCGGTGTTTGCCATATTTTCTCCATTGCCAAACCTGTTTACCGTTTGGGGAATTCTGCTGATTGCCCTAATCCAATACCTAATCTACTATCTGGAAATCCGTAAGCATTTTAAGGAGGAAACCGAATGATTTATGAATATTTGCTGGTCTTTTTGGGAGCCGCGATTCCCTGGTTCGAAATCGCTCTAGTAATTCCACTTGGCATCATCTGGGGCTTGTCGCCGTTTTGGGTGATGATAGTGGCGTTCGTGGGCAATATGCTGACGGTGTTGGCATTGATCATCGGTTTCGACCGCTTCCAGATCTGGTACAACAAACGCCAGGAAGCGAAAGGAAAAGCCAGTACGAAAAAAAGTGAACGCGCGAAACAAATTTGGAATCGGTACGGCTTGCCTGGCCTAGCCATGCTCGGACCTATTCTGATCGGTACCCATATCGCAGCATTCATCGGGATGACGCTGGGGGCAACGAAAAAGAACACAACCGTTTGGCTGACCATCAGCATTGCGGTCTGGACATTGGCGTTCGGCATTTTGACTGCTCTCGGCTTTGATTTCTTCACGAGGGAAATCTAAGCTGTGTCCAGACTCCAGCGCCCAGCCCTTCGAGTCGCTTCAGCCTTTCCAGCAATTGCAAAGGACGCCATTACCGTAAAGGCGTCCAGCGCTTGTCGGGGCTAGATGGGCGCTTCCGCTTTTCTGTATGCTATACTTGAACTACTCTGAAATAAAGGCGTGATCCTGTAATGAAAAGAATTGAATCGAACCAAAACTCACTCGTCAAGCATTGGAAAAAGCTCGGGACGACCCGCAAAGAGCGCGATAAATTTGCGGAATTCCTGGTGGAAGGCTTTCATTTGACGGAAGAGGCATTGAAGAAAAAAGACCTTATCAAGTCGTTGATTGTCCGTGAAGGTGTAGACATTCCAGCGGACTGGGATATTGAAGGCGTTGCGCATTACTCCGTGACAGCTGCTGTGGCGAAGGAAATATCGGAAACCGAGCATACGCAAGGCATTTTCGCGCATTGTGCGCAGCCTGAGTTTACGGAAGACGAACAGAAATCCTGGACCAAGCTCCTGATGATCGATGCTGTCCAGGACCCGGGCAACATCGGTACGATGATCCGCACTGCATCGGCGAGCGGCATCGATGCTGTGATTCTTGGAAAAGGCTGTGCAGATCCATTCAATCCGAAGACCGTCCGTTCGGCGCAAGGATCGCATTTCCAGATTCCCGTCGTCAAAGGGGAATTGATCGATTGGACCGCACAGGCCAAAGCCAACGGCATCAAAATCTTCGGGACGGCGCTGCAAAACTCAACGCCGGTTCACGAAGCGGAAACGCATGAACAGTTCGCGTTGATTGTCGGCAATGAAGGCAGCGGCGTCGATCAAGTATTGCTGCAACAGACAGACCAGAATTTGATGGTGCCGCTTTACGGCAGCGCAGAATCCCTGAATGTTGCAGTTGCTACAGGCATTCTTTTGTACAGCCTGGTGCCGAAAAACTAAGTTTGATAAAAATCGTGAACTTTCGTATAATGATAAAGTAAATAGAAGTAAAAGCGAAGAACGGGAAAAGTACGTTGCGCCCTTACATCCCAGAGATTCCGCACCTTGACTGGAAGTGTGGATATGTAAACGCCTCAGAAGTTCACCCCGCGAGCTGCCCAACGGGACCAGTAGAGATGCTGTAAAGATGGGCCGGTGAAGAGCCGTTATGTAAATGAGTGATTGCTGTATGGCGATAACTAGGGTGGTACCGCGAATAATGCCTCGTCCCTTTTCTGGGACGGGGCTTTTTACTGTCTAAGGAGGAGAAAAGAATGGAAGCACAATTGCAGGAATTGAAAACACAGGCACTCGAAAAGATCGCCGAAGCTTCAAACGTTAAAGAATTGAATGACGTCCGTGTGGCGTATCTCGGGAAAAAAGGGCCGATTACAGATTTATTGAAAGGCATGGGGAAACTCCCAGCTGAAGAACGTCCAAAAATGGGCGCATTGGTCAATGTGGTTCGCGAAGAAGTGACAACTCAGCTGGAAGGCCGTATGGTCATTCTGGAAGAGGAAGCGATCAACCAGAAGCTGCAAAGCGAAACGATCGACATCACGTTGCCGGGACGTCCTGTCAAAACAGGCAACTCGCATCCGTTGACGCGCGTTGTGGAAGAAATTGAAGACCTGTTCATCTCCATGGGCTATGAAGTTGCAGAAGGCCCGGAAGTGGAAAAAGACTATTACAACTTTGAAGCCTTAAATTTGCCAAAAGGCCATCCCGCACGTGATATGCAGGATTCCTTCTATATAACAGAAGATATTTTACTGCGTACACACACATCACCGGTACAGGCGCGGACGATGGAAGCAAAAGGCGGCGAGCCGATCAAAATTATCTGTCCGGGCAAAGTGTACCGTCGCGACAGCGATGATGCGACGCATTCGCATCAGTTCACGCAAATCGAAGGATTGGTCATCGGGGAAGATATCCGCATGAGCGACCTGAAAGGGACGCTTTCCGTATTCGCCAAGAAAATGTTCGGAGACGACCGTGAAATCCGTCTTCGCCCGAGCTTCTTCCCGTTCACGGAGCCTTCAGTGGAAATGGATATTTCCTGCTTCAAATGCGGCGGCAGCGGCTGTAACGTTTGCAAGAAAACAGGCTGGATCGAAATTCTGGGCGCTGGAATGGTGCATCCGAATGTTCTTGAAATGGCCGGCTATGACTCGAAACGCCTGACTGGCTTTGCTTTCGGCATGGGTCCTGAGCGTATTGCCATGTTGAAATACGGCGTCGAGGATATCCGTCATTTCTATACGAACGATGTCCGCTTTTTATCCCAATTCCAACGTACAGAACTTTAAGGAGGAAATAAACTATGCTCGTATCCATTAACTGGTTAAAAGACTATGTAAATACACAACAATTGCCACCCGCCGAACTGGGTGAAAAAATAACGCGTTCCGGCATCGAAGTGGATGCAGTCATTGACCGTTCGCACGGCATGACAAATATTGTCGTCGGCTATGTCGAGTCTTGCGTCAAACATCCGGAAGCGGATAAACTATCGATCTGCCAAGTCAACGTCGGTGAAGAAATTGCACAGATCATCTGTGGTGCACCGAACATCGCTGCTGGCCAGAAAGTCATCGTGGCACGTCCTGGAGCAACACTTCCCGGCGATATCAAAATCAAAAAAGCGAAGCTTCGTGGAGAAGAATCGCATGGCATGATCTGTTCGTTGCAGGAGCTTGGCATTGAAGGCAAACTGGTGCCGAAAGCTTACGCTGAAGGAATTTACGTGTTGCCGGAAGACGCGGAAACCGGTTCTGACGTCATCACCAATTTCGATTTGGATGACACGGTGCTGGAACTAGGCTTAACGCCGAACCGCGCAGACGCGATGAGCATGCTAGGAGTCGCTTACGAAGTCGGTGCGATCCTTTCTGAAGAAGTGCAACTTCCTGAAATCAGCTACAAAGAAGCATCTGACACAGCAGCATCCATGCTGACATTGAATGTCGATGCACCTGAAGCCAATCCGCTCTACGTAGCGAAAGTGGTCCGCAACATCAAAGTGCAGGAGTCGCCGATGTGGCTGCAGCAGCGTTTGATGGCAGCCGGCGTCCGTCCGCATAATAACGTGGTCGACGTCACCAACTATATTTTGATGGAATACGGCCAGCCGCTTCACGCATTCGATTACGATGCATTGGACAGCGGCAATATCACTGTTCGCCACGCTAAAGAAGGCGAAATGATAACGACGTTGGACGATGCTGAACGCAAATTGTCCGGTCATCATCTGGTCATCACCAACGGCGAAAAACCAGTGGCGATTGCCGGTGTCATGGGTGGTGCCAACTCGGAAGTCAGCGATTCGACGACAACTGTTGTCATCGAATCCGCTTATTTCGCATCAGGTTCTGTCCGTCAGACATCGAAAGACCACGGCCTTCGCAGTGATGCAAGCTCGCGTTATGAAAAAGGTGTGGATCCAAACCGCGTCATTCCAGCCGCAGAACGCGCAGCACAATTGCTGTCCGAACTTGCCGGCGGGGAAGTGCTGGCTGGATCAGTGGTATTCGACGAGTTGAATAAAGAAGAGAGAATCGTCAAAGTTTCACCGGATTTCATTAACAGCCGTCTTGGGATGAAAATCGCTTTTGAAGACATGCTGGATATTTTGAACCGCCTGAAATTCAACACAGCCGCAGTAAACGGGCAATTGGTTATTTCTGTGCCGACGCGCCGACAGGACATCCAGATTCCTGAAGATGTCGTGGAAGAAATCGCACGCCTGTATGGCTATGATGAAATTCCTGCAACGTTGCCGGAAGCGGAAACCACGCCGGGCGGATTGACGCCTTACCAGGCAAAACGCCGCATTGCCCGCAATTTGATGGAAGGCGCCGGTTTGCTGCAGGCGACGACGTATTCACTGACTTCCGAGAAGTCGGCGAAGCAATTTGCTTTGGAAGAAACGGAAACGACGCGCCTGTTGATGCCGATGAGCGAAGAGCGCAGCATCCTGCGCCAAAGCCTACTACCGCATCTTTTGGAATCTGTCACATACAACACGGCTAGAAGAATGGATTCAGTGGCTTTGTATGAAACCGGTTCGGTCTTCCTGAAAGGCGACGACGAATTATTGAACGAGCAGGAGCATCTGGCGGTTGCCATGACCGGCCTTTGGCTCGACAACAGCTGGCAGGGTGAGAAAAAGCCCGTCGACTTTTTCGTCCTGAAAGGGATCGTCGAAAGTCTTGGCAATAAACTCGGTGTCCAGTTAACATTCGAACGCGGCCAAATGGATGATCTGCATCCAGGCAGAACGGCATTCATCATGCTGGACGGCCAACGCATCGGCGTTATGGGCCAATTGCATCCAACCGAACAAAAAGCGCGCGACTTGAAAACAACGGTTGTCATGGAACTGAACCTGGCAACGCTGTTGAATCTGGAAACAGAAGCATTGGTGTACACGCCAGTGCCGCGCTACCCATCCATGTCACGCGATGTGGCATTGGTCCTTTCCAAAATCGTCGAAGCGGGTACGATTGAAACCGTCATCCGCAACGCAGGCGGCAAGCTATTGAAAGACGTCCGCGTATTCGACTTGTACGAAGGCGATAAAATGGAAGAAGGCAAAAAATCAGTCGCTTTCTCCTTGACCTACTTCGATCCTGAGAAGACCTTGACGGACGAAGAAGTCATCAATGCACATGAAAAAGTAATGGCAGCCTTGACGGAAGTCGGCGCTGAGCTTAGAAGCTAATCTGATTCGATAGTAATGAGTTAAAAGGATGAACCCACAGGGTTCATCCTTTTTTCTTTATTTAGTAAGTAAACTGGTTCATAAAATTTACTTTTTATAGGTCTTTTTAATTTAATAGAGGATAAAATGTGATAGTATTTAACTATCATAATTAATGGAGGTTCTCTTGTGAAGAGGCTGATGCAAAACGAAAAAGGGTTGACGTTAGTTGAAATATTGGCAGCTTTAGTGATTCTGGGAATTGTGCTTGTCAGTGTGATGAGTTTTTTTACACAATCGGCGAAGTTTACGGCACATAATAATGAGAAATTGACGAATGTACAGATAGCGGAAGAAGTAGTTGCTGAAGTAAGAATTGGTACATACACTAATGACCAGGTTTTCAATAAGAAAAATCATCTAGTTGAAATATATATTGAAGCTGGGCCAGGAGATTTAAAGTTAGCGGTTATTACAGTAAATTCTCCGGATGATGTTGGGATTGATGAGCCTGAATTTACAACACAGATGTACTTCAAGGTGTCGTCATGAAGAATGAAAAAGGAATCACATTAGTCGAACTGCTTGCTGCCTTAGCTATTCTGGGCATTATTGTCATAGTCATAGCTTCTGTCTTATCAACAGGAACAACAGCTTCAAATAAAACCGCCACAAAACAACAGCTGCAGCAGGAAGCAAATCTGGTTGTTGAAGTTCTTCGAAGCGAATATTTGAAATCAGATAATCAGGTATTTGTTTTAAGTGTGGAAGAGAGCAATGGGGAGCAAATCTTACTATTGGATTCAAGACCTATTTCACAAGGATACAGGTATAGGTTTACGGATACTGAAATAGATCCGAATTTCGATACTAAGTTTGAAATGACAATTTTGGATGCTGATGGCCAATATTACGAAATTGATACAACGTTCAGTAAATTGCGGTGAGGAGAGTAATTATGGATTTCTTAAAGAATCAGAAAGGTTATGCGCTATTGATGGTTATGCTGCTTGTAGTTCTTTTTACAATACTTGGTATGGGGTTACTAACAATGAACATAAATGCATCAAAGCAGTTTAACTTAAAAGAAGAGCAAGTAGAGGCTCGTCATCTTTCTGAAATGGGTATCCTTCATTATCATAACGTGTTGGAGACGGTAGTGAGTGCCAATACCACTGATTTGAAATGTACTAAAATTGAGCCTTTGTTACAAATTGTAAATGCTGATAGTAAAAGTGACTCTAAGTACGAAGTTGCGGGAAATGGGTCTTCAGGCAATTCATGTATCGAGCGAGGCGGAACATTGGAAGTGAAAGTACAAAGCAAGAGTGAAGGAGACCTGGATACCGAAAAAATAATTACAGCTACTTACTTTGTTAAAAATAAGGGAACCCATATTCCTGGAAATGGAAGTAGTACCCCTTTATCTCCGATAGTACCTACTAAACCTATTACTAATGCAGATAAACTAACTACTTGGAACAAAAGTTGTGACAAATCAGGTCAAAAGAAATGTAAAGATGCCCATGAAACCATCCAAGAATTTACTGAAGTAACTATGATAGAAATGAAACAAAACAGCTTGCACTTTAAGGATAGCTTGGTAATGGATAATCTTGTTGTGAATGGGGGCAATGGAGCGACCTTGAAAGTGGATAAAAATATGTATGTGTCAAATGAAATCGATGTCCAAAACCACGCATGTATTGCTGTTGGGCAAAATCTCGTGGTTAAGCAGAACATGGAATCCGTAAATAAATTGTCTATGGTCGTTTATAGAGATACCTATTTACCTCAGGTACTGGGAAGCACCAGTCCAAATAATGAAATGTATGTATTCGGCAATGTGTTCCTGCCAAGCGGCTTTTCATTGCCGCCAAAAATAGGGAAAATGAAAATCTATGTTAAAGGCAACGTATACAAAATAGCTGGAGAAACCATCACTAAAATAGCAAATCCCTTTGGATCTATGTCACAGAATCAAGCTAATATAGCAAATAGGCTGCCGTGTGCTAATCCAGGATTGGAGCAACCTATTACAACACCCACAGTTCCTAGCGTAGCATTTTGGGAACTGGAAGACGATCCTTTGATTGATTATAAATAAAATATCGAGTTTTAATATTTTTTACCTAACCATCTATATATATGCACCTTTTCATTTTTTCTTTATTGGGAAACATCTTGGATTAAAGAAATCAAACTCCTACAAAAATTATCAATTACGTCATCTGTTATAACAGAGATAGGAATTTTAAGAATCAGTAAATTATTTTCGTAAGTAGAATCTAATCGATTCTGCTCTTTTTTAATGGATTCATATATATAATAAAAATATTTACTTTTAATAGAAAATATATACATTATTATACAAAACCTATGATAATATTAAAATGAAGTAGCCGATAATATTAAAATCAGTAAAAAATCTAAGCGGAGGCTTAAATTATGAAAATAGTTAGTCAAAAAGAAGAAGGATTGACCTTAGTTGAAATTTTGGCGGCTTTGGTGATTTTGGGGATCGTGCTGGTGAGTTTTATGAGTTTTTTCACACAATCAGCGAAGTTTACTACCTTCAATAATGAAAAATTAACTGCAGTTCAAGTTACCGAAGATGTAGTTGCAAGTGTTAGAGAAAATAATCTGGATTATAAAGATCTTTATCCAGAATATAAGATTGATGTAGTGAGATCTGACGGGCCTACTAAAAATTTAAAGCACGCCAAAATCACGGTGAAAGCAGTTGCTGGAACGAGAACAAATGAGCCAGGGTTTACTACGGAAATGTATTATGAGATGGAATAGCCAACGAGGCATTACATTAGTCGAGCTATTGGCAGTTCTAGCGATTATGGGAATTATTGTGGTTGGAATTATATCCGTGTTATCAACGGGAACGAATTCTGCAGATCGGACTTCCTCACGTCAGGAACTTCAACAGGAAGGCAACCTGATTGCAGAACGAATTCGAGGTCACTATTTGGAAAGCCCTTCACTCGTATCGGCAGTGCCTGCCATTAAATGCGGACCCGATCAACAGATTAAAATCACAGTAGCATCTAATAAAGCTCAATTAAAGATGGATGGTGTCATTATTTCAGAAGGCTATGAGTATGAGTTAACTGAAGGAGCGACGTTGTGTCGGGATAAAAGGTCTCCATTGAAATTAACGATAAAAAAAGCCGATCAGAAGTTTGTCATCCAAACGGCATTCAGTAAATTGAATTAGGGGTGTAAGATGCAACGGTTAACTAATGAAAAAGGCTATGCTTTATTGTTTGTGATGCTCCTCGTTGTGCTTTTTACAATTTTAGGGCTGGGTTTGTTGCTGATGAATGCCAATGCTTCAAAACAATTTTCGTTAAAAGAAGATCAGGTACAGGCTCGTCATTATGCAGAAATGGGCTTGCTTCACTATCAAGCATTGGTTGAAGAAACTGTAGAACTTTATAAGTTTACGGCCACGCAAACAGGAGCAACTACAGCATTAGCCAAAAGTCGTCAAGAGCTTTGCACAAAAATCAAAAATATCGGCAGCATTCAAAAGAGTGGGAACGGAAGTACTTATAAAGTGCCGTCGGCGGGGCTTACTGGATGTTCCACGGGCGATTCCGGAAAGATTACCGTAACCATGAAGAGTACTGGAATAGCAGAAAGTGGCACCACAAAATTAGTGGAGGGAAGCATGGAAGTGACGCCTCCGACAATTGTGGTAACTGAAGTGAACCCTGCAACAGGGCCCGCTATTCCAGCCAAGCCGATGAACACCACTGGTCAAGCACCGATTACTTCCTATCCTCCATCTGGAGATGTGAAAGGGTTTGTGGAAATAGATGGTCCCTTTCCAATTCAAAGAACCTCCTATCATTTTGAATCATTCATTATTAATTCTTTGCCATCTAACAATGCTTTACTTGCCGGAGGAGGAAATAGTGGGGATACTCTAAAGATTGAAAAAGACTTATATATCGGCGGCGGTGTCTATTCGAATAACTTTATTTGTATTTACGTTCAAGGTAACCTGACCATTTTAGGGAATGTTAACTTAGGACCTTATAGCCTAATCCTTGTATACGGGGATGCTTATATTAAAGGGTCCATAACAACTAATCCGAACGCTAAAATTCATGTGATCGGCAACACATATATCGGTGCTTCTAAAACATTGACTACAGCCTATAAAAGCTTTCCAGGGTATACCAAAAGCTGCGAAAGCATCGTCACTTGGCCAGACCCCGTAGAAGTCGCACAAACCGGTAAAGTATACAATTGGTCACTGAACAACAAGCTCAATACGATTTATCATTAAAATAATAACCCCTGGAGAAATTTTCTCCAGGGGTTATTCGTCTATCCACGCCGCTTCCCAGCCAACACCTTCGCCTTCCCTGTATTCGCAAAATGCACCTTCGTCAAGCTCTTCAGATACGCTTCGCCATGCTTCAGCAAAATCTTCGCTGCCGCTTCGTCGACAATTTTTCCAGCACCTTTCGGCAAGGTGACGCCGGCTTCAGCACTCATGCGATCCATTTCTTCGAGAAAAGCCACACGCGCAATGATGGAAGCACAGGCGACTGAAACGTGGAGACCTTCTGCTTTGGTGGAAAACAGGACGTTCTCGCGGATGATTTCGGGTTCTTCTTTGATGTGTTTGTAGTAAATGCCGCGCTCCGCAAATTGGTCGATCAGGATGGCGTCCGGTTTTTCCGGCGCGATCTTGCTCAGTACGTGTTTGAGAGCCTGGTTATGGAGCAATGCTTTTATTTTTCCTTGTGACCAACCTTGGCTCTGTACTTGATTGTATTTGTCGTTTTTCAAAGTCAGCACGCTGTGGGCGAAGGCTTCTCTCAGATCGGGTGCCACTTGGCGCATCCACGCATCGGTGAGCTGCTTGGAATCTTTGACGCCGAGTTCATGGGCAAGCTCTACTTTGTCTGTGGGTACGTAACAGGCGGCCACTGTGATCGGGCCGAAGAAATCGCCGGTGCCGGTTTCGTCGGATCCGAGAACGGATAATTTGGCGAAGCCGTCGGGCAGTTTGTCGCCTTTAGTGGATACGGTCTTTTCCGTCGCCGGCAATGCCGCACCCCATTTTGCTGCTTCCCGTTCGGCGCCATTTCCTTGGAACATGACTTTTCCTGAAGTGTAGACGGTCACGACCGTATCCGGCAGTTTGGCACTGAACCTGGCGTATGGGTTCTTGGTCTGGATGTTGTTTTTCTGGTAATGTGAAATCACTTGGAGAATACTTTCCTCCGGGAGTTTCAGAACTGTATTTGACATGGACGAGTCACCTTTCTTTGATTCACAATCGGCTTGTTTTCATGGTATGATGGTCTATAGAATTCCAAAGGGGGATATTGCATTGTCAGAGCAACATAAAATTCACACGGTCGTTGACATCTATGGCAACACCTATAAAATGGTCGGTACTGAAACTTCAGGACACATGCGTCTCGTTGCGTCGATCGTCGACAGCAAAATGCGCGAGATCAATGCCTTGAATCCATCGCTGGACCAGGCAAAGCTTGCCGTTTTGACTGCATCGAATGCGGTACATGACTATCTTAAACTGAAAGAGCAAGTTGAACAATTAGAAAATGAATTGAAAAAACTGAAGGGTTGACGTGAATGCTTGATATACTTTTAATCATCTTACTGATCGGTGGCATCATCGTGGGCGCCAAAAGAGGATTTGTCGTCCAGCTGATCCATATGGTCGGATTTGTTATTGCCTTGGTCGTGGCTTATAAATATTATAAACCCTTGTCCGAATACTTTGTGCTGTGGATTCCTTACCCAGCGATAAATGAAAATTCCCAGTTTACGCTTGTCGTAGACCAGTTGGACTTGGATCAGACTTTCTATCAATTATTGGCATTCGCTATAATTTTCTTTGTGGTGAAGTTTGCTTTGCAGTTGCTGGCGTCCATGTTCGATTTCCTGAAGTTTTTGCCGGTTCTTGGCTTTTTCAGCAAAATTTTGGGTGCGGTTTTAGGATTTGTTGAAGCTTACATACTGCTCTTTATTTTCATCTATGTGTTCGCGCTGCTTCCTGTGGATGTCGTGCAGAACCAGTTGGAGAATTCAGGGATTGCCCAGTCTATGATTGAGCATACGCCTTATTTCTCTGAGAAAGTAAAAGAATGGTGGTATATTTATATGTAGTAGGAACTTCTCTCTTACGAGGGAAGTTTTTTTAATCGAAATGAGGAGGGCTCTTGGTGAATAAGAAGATTATCATCAGAACGCTTGAGAAAATTGCGTTATACATGGAACTTAAAGGGGAAAACCCGTTTAAAGTATCGGCTTTCCGAAAAGCCGCACAGGCGCTTGAACTGGATCAGCGCAGTCTGGACGAAATCGAAGATGTCACCAAGCTGAAAGGCATCGGCAAAGGAACAGGGGACGTCATTCTGGAACTGATCAACGACGGCAAGTCCACGGTGCTGGAAGAACTTCAGGAAGAAGTACCGAAAGGCCTTGTCCCGATGATGAAGCTTCAGGGAATGGGCGGCAAGAAGATTGCCAAACTTTACAAGGAACTGGGCATCGATTCGATGGAAGCCTTAAAGGCCGCTTGTTTGAATGGAGAAATCCAGAAACTACCGGGATTTGGCCCGAAATCCGAAGAGAAGATCCTGAAAGAATTGAATGACTTCGAAACCAAGCCGGACCGCCAGCCAATCTGGAAAACAGAAGAAACGGTGGCGTTCATCGAAGATGTTCTGATTACCATTGCAGAAGTCACCGAGTTTTCTGTTGCCGGAAGTTTCCGCCGCACAAAAGAAACCAGCAAAGATCTGGACTTCATCATCGCGACAGCTGAACCCGCACGCGTAAAAGAGCAATTGCTGGCAGCCTTGCCGGTACAGGAAACGATTGCGTCGGGAGACACGAAAGTTTCAGTGACCGTGGATGTGCTGGAGCCGATTGACGTCGATTTCCGTTTAGTGGCACCTGAAGAATTCGTCACCGCGCTGCATCATTTCACCGGATCGAAGGATCATAACGTGAGAATGCGGCAGCTGGCGAAATCGCAGAACAAGAAAATTTCCGAGTACGGCGTCGAGCAGGAAGATGGTACGGTCACGACATTTACATCCGAACCCGATTTCTTCGCACATTTCGGCCTGCCTTTCATTCCGCCATCGGTGCGTGAAGACGGACGGGAACTTGACCGATTGGAAGAATTGCCTGACCTTGTGACGATTGAAGACATCAAAGGCGATCTGCATATGCATACAACCTGGTCGGATGGAGCCAATTCATTGAAGGAAATGGTTGAAGCTTGCGTAGCGAAATCCTATCAATTTATGGTCATTACCGACCATTCACAGTATTTGAAGGTTGCAAACGGCCTGACGCCGGAACGGTTGACCGAGCAGCATGGACTGATCCGTGAAATTAATGGGCAATACCCGACAATCGAAGTGCTGTCAGGTACCGAAATGGATATTTTGCCGGATGCCACATTGGATTTTGATGATGACATGTTGAAACAATTGGACTTTGTCATTGCCAGCATCCATTCAAGTTTCCAGCAACCGCAGGAACAGATCATGGATCGCATTTTGACGGCCATGAAAAATCCGCATGTCCACATGATTGCACATCCGACAGGCAGAATCGTCGGACAGCGCGAAGGCTATGATCCGGATGTCGAACAGATACTGGATTGGGCAAAGGAGTACGGCAAAATTGTTGAATTGAACGCCAGTCCGTACCGCTTGGATCTTGCAGTACCGTATTTGGTCATGGCACAGGAAAAAGGTGTGCCTGTCGCCATCGATACGGATGCCCATGCGATCGAAGGCCTGGAAGTCATGGAAACCGGTGTCAAGCATGCCCAAAAAGCCTGGCTGAAAAAAGACACCATCGTCAATACATGGTCGCTGGAAAAATTCAAAGCATTTTTGAATAAGAAAAAATAAAAATATATAAGTTGGACTAATAATTTAAATAGAATCGTTTCTGTTTTGGATATTCCATAAACCAGCTCCGCTTTCCTATGAGCTTGCACCGAACTAACTCGGGCTAAACGCCCGAGTGGATTTCTTGTATGTCGTTGCACTGCTCCCGCGGGAGTCTCCGCTGGTTTGCTTCATATTCTGTTGATCTGTTAGTGAAGACGATTAGAAGAAAGGGTGCAAGGCGGTGAAGGGCAGAGATGTGCTCCTGCATCGCTGCGCTAGCTTCGTCGCAAAGACTTGGTCTCAGCAGGCTTCGACCAATGCCTTTCCTGCGGAAGAGCTGAGTGATGAGACCCCGCAGGAGCTTGCGACGAGGAGGCTCAGCGCTTCGTCCGCGGAAAGCATCAGCCTTGAGCACTTTCTTCGTTAATTCACTCTTATTAAGTTAAAAAGAAAATTCATAAGTTCAACTTATATCGCTTCGTCTAATTGAAGCAGAGTTATCTTTTGCAATATCATTATCAATTTATCTGAAACGTTAGGAGGTTCTTCAATGATCGCAGAGCGCGCATTAAGAACACTTGAATTTTATAAAATCCGCGATGAAGTGGCACGTTTCTGTACTTCGTCACTCGGAAAAGCCCATGTGGATAAGCTTTTGCCATCCACAGACATCAATGAAGTCAACCGGCTGCTCGAAGAGATGGACGAAGGCGCCCAAGTATTGCGTGTTAAAAACAATGTGCCGATGGGCGGGATCTTCGATATCCGCCTGCATGCACGAAGAGCACAAATCGGCGGAAGCCTAAGCCCAATGGAATTGATGGAAGTTTCATCGACCATCCGAGCGAGCCGCATCCTGCGCCAGTTTTTCGAAAGTATTCAGGAAGAAGCGGTGATTCAGATTCCGCATTTTCTGGAGAAGAAAGAATCGATGCCGATTCTGACAGCTCTTGAACACGCCATCAATGTCTGTATTGATGACAATGGTGGGGTCTTGGACAGCGCCAGTTCAGAACTGCGCTCGATCCGTCAGCAATTGCGGACACAGGAGAGCCGCGTACGGGAACGCCTGGAAAGTCTGGTGCGTGGAAAAAATGCATCGAAAATGTTGTCGGATTCGATTGTCACGATACGCAATGACCGTTTCGTCATCCCGGTCAAACAGGAATACCGCAACCATTACGGCGGTATCGTGCATGACCAATCTTCTTCAGGGCAGACCTTGTTCATCGAACCGGATGCAGTTGTACAGGCAAACAATGAAGTGCGCCGCCTGAAGATGAAGGAAAAAGAAGAAATCGATCGGATCCTGCTCATGCTTTCAGCGCAAGTGCAGGAAGTTGCCCATGAATTATTCAATTTGGTTGAAGTGCTGGGTGAAATCGATTTGATCCTGGCAAAAGCAAAATACGGTGCAGCCCATAGAGGCACTAAGCCGACGATGAACACAGAAGGCTATATCAACTTGCGGAAAGCCCGCCATCCATTGATTCCGAAAGACGAAGTCGTGCCGAATGACATCGAATTCGGTGGAGATATTACCGCAATCGTCATAACGGGGCCGAATACAGGTGGGAAGACGGTAACCTTGAAGACTGTGGGACTGTCGACATTGATGGCTCAATCCGGACTTCCAGTACCTGCACTCGACGGTTCGGAGTTGGCGGTATTCGATCAGATTTTCGCAGATATCGGAGACGAACAGTCAATTGAGCAAAGCCTTAGTACTTTTTCTTCCCATATGGTCAACATCGTTGACATCCTGACCAAGTTCGATGAGAATTCACTGGTTATCTTCGATGAACTGGGAGCGGGAACGGATCCGCAGGAAGGTGCAGCGCTGGCCATTTCGTTATTGGATGAAGTCCATGGCAGAGGTGCACGCGTCATTGCGACGACGCATTATCCTGAATTGAAGGCATATGGCTTTAACCGGCCGGGCGTGGCGAATGCCAGCGTGGAATTTGATGTGGAGACATTGAGCCCGACCTATCGTCTATTGATCGGTGTTCCTGGCCGAAGCAATGCCTTCGAAATCTCCAAACGCCTCGGTTTGCCGGAGCATATCATCAAACATGCCAAGAGCTTTACGGGAACTGACAGCAAAGCCGTCGATTCGATGATCGCCTCGCTCGAGAAGAGCCGCCGTGAAGCAGAGCAGGACGCCGAGCGGACCAAAGAGGTTCTATCCCAATCGGAACAGCTGAAAAAAGAGCTGGCTCAGCAATTAGTAGAATATGAGCAGCAAAAAGAACGGCTGGAAGAAAAAGCGAAAGAAAAGGCGCGTAAAATTGTCGAAGAAGCCAGAGCAGAAGCAGAAGCTGTCATCTCGGATCTGCGTAAAATGCAGCTGAATCAAAGTTCTTCCGTAAAAGAACATGAACTGATCGACGCGAAGAAACGCCTCGAAAACGCCATGCCGGAAAACCGCATCCTGAAAAAAGCGGCGAAAGACAATGCGGCGAAGCCCTTGAAAGCCAATGACGAAGTCAAAGTGATTTCATTCGGCCAAAAAGGGACCTTGGTCGAGAAAGTTTCCAAAAATGAGTGGATTGTTCAAATCGGCATTTTGAAGATGAAATTGCCTGAATCCGACTTGTCTTATACCAAACCGGAAAAGCAGAAAGAAACGCGGACCATGGCGACATTGAAAGACCGGGACAGCCATGTGAAGATGGAACTCGATTTACGTGGTGAACGCTATGAAGATGCACTTGCACGTGTTGAAAAATACCTTGATGATGCGTTATTATCAAACTATCATCAAGTTTCGATCATTCATGGAAAAGGGACGGGTGCACTGCGCCAAGGCGTCCAGCAGTATTTGAAAAAACATCCACGAGTGAAAAATTATCGTTTTGGTGAAGCAGGTGAAGGCGGCTCGGGTGTGACCGTCGCCGAATTAAAGTAAGTTTCCGCAGAGGAGCATAAGAAATGACAGAGACTGGATTTTGGACACACCCGCTGGTGGAGTCAGCCGGCTATTTCAGTGTGGTGGTATTGTGCTTGATCGTCGCCATGGTGATTTTTGAAATGGTGACAAAATATAATAACTGGGAACAAATCAAAAAAGGGAATCTTGCAGTGGCGATGGCGACAGGCGGAAAGATTTTTGGCGTGACCAATATCTTCCGGTTTTCCATCGAACAGCATAACTCTTTGTTTGAAATGATCGGTTGGGGATTATTCGGTTTTACCTTACTGATTTTCGCCTATATTCTGTTTGAGTTCCTGACACCTAAATTTAAAGTGGATGATGAAATTGAACAGGATAACCGTTCTGTCGGTTTTATCTCAATGACCATCTCTGTCGGTTTGTCGTTTGTCATCGGAGCCAGTATTCAATAGGAGTTGGATGTCGTGGAAAACCTTATTAAGATTCTTTTCGTCTTTTGTGCAATCTTTTTGATTGTGGGAGTCATCTTTCTGTTCATTTTCTAATGGACAGAGCCAGCCTTTGAGCTGGCTTTTTTGTTGGAGTAAATTTATATTCTTATCGATCGCCAGGAAATGAAAAGGAAAGTTCTTGAATTTAAGACACATACAATCCATCTTTTAAAATTTATATTCAACTTATAAAAATAAAGTTTGAAAGCGGTATCATTTAACTCTATAATTAAAAATAGGAATATTCGCACGATTCTAAAAAAAAATAGGAGGTCTAAAGAATGACAGAAAAGCCTTGGCTTGCACATTATCCACCGGAAGTTCCGCATACGCTCGAATACCCAAGTATGCCTGTACAGGAATATTTAACAAAAGCTTATGAAAAATTCCCACAAAAAGTGGCGATCCATTTTATGGGGAAGGAACTTTCATATGAAGAACTTTATCAATCTTCCATGAAGTTCGCCAACTACCTTCAAAAACTGGGCATCAAGAAAGGCGATAGAGTTTCGATCATGCTGCCGAACTGTCCTCAGGCGGTTATCAGCTTTTACGGAATCCTTTATGCGGGAGGCGTTGTCGTCATGACAAACCCGTTATATACGGAGCGAGAGATCGCCTACCAGATGAAGGATTCAGGTGCAAAAGCTATTATCGGCTTGGACATTTTATTCCCTCGGATTTCGAAGGTATTGAAGGAAACGGATCTGGAAAATGTCATCGTCACGGGCATCAAGGATTACCTGACATTCCCGAAAAATCTGGTCTATCCATTCATTCAGAAAAAACAGTATGGCATGACCGTAAAAGTCGAGCACAGAGGCATTAATCACCTGTTCACTGAAATCATGAAAACTGCTCAACCGACTGTTAAGGAAACTCCATTTGACTTTGAAGAAGACTTGGCTTTGCTGCAATATACAGGAGGCACTACAGGCTCGCCGAAAGGCGTTATGCTGACGCATAAGAACATCATTTCAAATGCGACGATGTGCGACAGCTGGCTGTATAAAACCACAGACGGCGAAGAGACCATCATCGGAATCATCCCGTTATTCCATGTCTATGGTTTAACGACGGTGTTGATCCTATCCGTTATGCAAGGCAATAAGATGGTGCTGTTGCCGAAGTTCGATCCGGAAACGGCCTTGAAGACCATCAACAAACAAAAACCGACTCTTTTCCCGGGAGCCCCAACTCTATATATCGGATTGATGAACCACCCCGATATCGGCAAATATGACTTGTCTTCAATTGAAGCATGCCTAAGCGGTTCGGCGCCTCTTCCAGCGGAAGTACAGGAAAAGTTCGAAAAGCTGACTGGCGGAAAACTGGTGGAAGGCTATGGATTAACGGAAACGTCTCCGGTTACCCATTCGAATTTGGTATGGGGAGAGCGGACGAAAGGTTCGATCGGCTTACCGTATCCGGATACCGACTGCAAGATTTTCCAGACAGGTACGACGAATCCCGTGCCGAACGGTGAAATCGGTGAAATTGCCATTAAAGGCCCTCAAGTGATGAAAGGCTATTGGAATAAACCCGAAGAAACCGCTGCTACAATTGTAGATGGCTGGTTGCTGACTGGTGACCTTGGCTATATGGATGATGAAGGCCATTTCTTTATCGTCGACCGCAAAAAAGATATGATCATCGCAGGTGGTTTCAATATTTATCCGCGCGAAATCGAAGAAGTGTTGTATGAGCACGAAGCCGTGCAGGAATGTGTAGTTGCCGGTATCCCGGATCCGTATCGCGGTGAAACGGTAAAAGCATACATTGTGCTGAAAGAAGGCTATAATGTAACAGAAGAAGAATTCAATACGTACTGCCGGGAGCATTTAGCTTCATTTAAAGTGCCGCGTATTTATGAGTTCCGCAAAGAACTGCCGAAAACTGCAGTCGGAAAAATCCTGCGCCGTTCGTTGGTGGATGAAGAGATCGCTAAGCAAGACGAAGCAATCACATCGTAATCGGATAAAAACTTGACACTTTAACGAATAAACTATAATATGAAAATATGAATGAATCGCCATTCATATTTTCATATTTTTTTGGGTGGTGACAACTTGGTAAAAAAAGATAAGCCGAAATATAAGCAAATCATTGATGCGGCAGTTATTGTCATCGCTGAAAATGGCTACCATCAGGCGCAGGTCTCGAAAATAGCCAAACAGGCAGGTGTGGCCGACGGAACGATCTATTTGTATTTCAAAAACAAAGAAGACATCCTGATCTCTGTATTTCAGGAAAAGATGGGCGTGTTCGTCAGTAAGCTGGAACAAATCATCTCCCGCGACCTGGATGCATCGACCAAGCTCGGCCTTATGATTGAAAGCCACTTTGAATTATTGGCCAGTGACATCCATCTGGCGATCGTCACACAGCTTGAATTACGGCAGTCAAATTACGAAATTCGTATGAAGATCAATAATGTACTGCGTGAATATTTGAAGTTGATGGACAAGATTCTGGTCAAAGGCATGGAAGATGGCGAATTTGATGCAGCAATGGATATTCGTTTAGCCAGACAGATGGTTTTTGGTACAATGGATGAGACCATCACTACATGGGTCATGAATGATCATAAATATGATTTAGTCGAACTCGCACCACAAGTTCAGCGTTTGCTGCTGAAAGGTATGCAGGCTTAAGGGAAGGGGCTCATTGGATGGAATTTATCAGTTGGAAAAAAGAAGATGGAGTAGCTGTCGCGACGATTAATCGTCCACCGGCAAATGCACTGTCGCGTTCACTCATTTTGGAAGTCGATGAATTGTTGAACCAAGTGGAGAATGATGAAGAGGTTCGCGTCATCGTCCTGCACGGAGAAGGAAGGTTCTTTTCTGCAGGGGCTGACATCAAGGAGTTTACGCAAGTATCTTCAGGAGAAGAATTTTCAAAATTATCAGCGAGTGGCCAGGAAGTATTTGAACGAGTCGAAACTTTCCATAAGCCAGTCATCGCGGCGATCCATGGAGCGGCTTTAGGCGGCGGCTTGGAATTGGCAATGAGTTGCCACATGCGATTTGTTACTGAAAATGCTAAACTGGGATTACCGGAGCTTCAACTAGGGTTGATTCCCGGTTTTGCTGGAACACAGCGCCTGCCGAGATATGTAGGGGCAGCGAAGGCAGCAGAGATGCTGTTGACGAGCGATCCGATCTCCGGAACGGAAGCTGCTCAATATGGTTTGGCTAACCGTGCTTATGCAGAAGAAGACCTACTTTCGGAAACGCTTTCAATCGCGCGCAAGATTGCGAAGAAAAGTCCAGTTTCTGTGAAGGCGGCTATTCAGATGCTGCAGTACACAAAGCCTGCGTCTTATCATGAAGGTGTAGATGCTGAAGCTGCATCTTTTGGAACTGTTTTTGTTTCGGAGGATGCAAAAGAAGGAATCCAGGCATTTCTGGAAAAACGTGAAGCACAATTTAAAGGGAAATAATACTTGGGAGGTTTACGTTCATGAACATTTATGTATTGGTAAAACGTACGTTTGACACAGAAGAGAAAATTGTCGTTTCAGGTGGACAAATCCAGGAAGACGGCGCGGAATTCATCATCAATCCATACGATGAATACGCAATTGAAGAAGCAATCACAGTCCGTGATGCACACGGCGGCGAAGTGACAGTAGTCACAATCGGCAGCGACGAGGCTGAGAAGCAGCTTCGTACAGCTCTTGCAATGGGCGCTGACAAAGCGGTCTTGATCAACACGGAAGACGATATAGAAGAAATGGACCAGTTTACTTCTGCGTACATACTGGCTGAATATTTAAAAGACAAAGAAGCTGATTTGATTTTAGCGGGTAACGTAGCAATCGACGGCGGATCCGGCCAAGTCGGACCACGTGTTGCTGATTTGCTTGGCATCAACTATGTCACAACGATCACCAGCCTGAGCATTGAAGGCGAAACGGTTACCATCGTCCGCGATATCGAAGGGGATGCGGAAGAATTGGAAACATCATTGCCGCTTCTGGTAACAGCTCAGCAGGGCTTGAACGAGCCGCGTTATCCATCACTTCCAGGAATCATGAAAGCGAAGAAAAAGCCGCTTGAAGAATTGGAACTGGATGATTTGGATATCGAAGAAGACGATGTAGAAGCGAAAACAGAAACAATCGAAATCTACCTGCCACCGAAAAAAGCGGCTGGCCGTATTCTTGAAGGCGACATCTCCAACCAGGTAACAGAACTGGTAGGATTGCTGCGCAACGAAGCGAAGGTTATTTAAAGAAGTTTTAGTTTATTTATTTTTGCATAGGAGTCATAGGAAGAACTCGCTCCAGGCGGACGCTTTCCGCGGGCGGTCCGTGAGCCTCCTCAGGCTAGCGCCTTCTGGGGTCTCACCTGGACGCGCTTTCCCGCAGGAGTCGCCGCCTTCCACTCCTTCTTCTATGATGCTTTATAAATTAGAGCAATAAAAAATTAGATTGTTAAATTACTAGGATATGGAGCAAATCAGTGTAGACTCCCGCGGGATAGCGAAGTACCGAAATCCACTCGGGCCAGCCCGAGTTAGTTCGGTGCAAGCCCGCAGGAAAGCGGAGCTGTTTGCGGAATATCCGTAATAAAATTTGAATTGAAAAAATATTAGTTCAGTATAAATATTAAGTAAACCTTCATGATTTCTAGGAGTTATCTAACCCGTAAAGGCGGGAACATTTTTCACATCTACTTAGGGGGTAAACGGACTATGGCGAAAAAAGTATTGGTTTTAGGAGAAACGCGCGAAGGCGCTTTGCGTAATGTCTCATTTGAAGCAATTGCAGCAGCTAAGAAAATTTCTGGCGGCGGAGAAGTAGTAGGTGTTCTGATCGGTGATTCGGTTGCAGATTTCGGCGCTGAACTGATTGCATACGGTGCTGACCGCGTCGTAACGGTTGAACATCCGCATTTGAAATCGTATACATCGGACGGCTACGGCCAAGCATTCATGGCAGTCGTTGAACAGGAAAATCCGGAAGGTCTTGTCTTCGGCCATACGGCAGTCGGCAAAGATTTGGCTCCGAAAATCGCTTCCAAATTACAGTCCGGATTGATTTCGGATGTAACGGACATTGAAGGCGAAGGCGATGAGGCGGTATTCATCCGCCCGATCTTCTCTGGTAAAGCATTTGAAAAAGTGAAGCTGAAAGAAGGCATCGTTTTCATCACCGTGCGTTCGAACAACATTGCACCGCTTGAAAGACAGGAACGTTCAGGCGATGTCAGTTCGTTGTCGGTTGATATTACAAACCTTCGCACAATCATCAAAAACGTAGTGCGCAAATCATCTGAAGGCGTCGATCTTTCGGAAGCGAAAGTCATCGTAGCCGGAGGCCGTGGAGTTAAGAGTGCTGATGGATTTGAGCCGTTGCAGGAATTGGCGAATCTTCTTGGCGGCGCTGTTGGGGCATCACGCGGAGCTTGTGACGCGGATTATTGCGATTACTCGCTTCAAATCGGTCAGACAGGCAAAGTGGTTACACCTGACCTGTATATCGCAGCTGGTATTTCTGGCGCAATCCAGCACATGGCCGGTATGTCCAACTCGAAAGTGATCGTGGCGATCAACAAAGATCCGGAAGCGAACATCTTCAAAGTAGCGGATTACGGCATTGTCGGAGACTTGTTCGAAGTCATCCCGATGCTGACAGAAGAATTCAAGAAAGTAATGTAATTTTGAATGGCGGCGGGTCCACTGGGCCAGCCGCCGTTTTCTGTTTAACGCCCTCAGTTGCCGGGTATTGGAAGAGTAGGCAAAAAAATAGCTAGTGTTTTTAGCACATGCTATACTCTGTATATAGTTTGGTTCAATCATAAGGAGGAATTATTCATGGCAATCGTACACGGAACAGATCAGAACTTTTCACAAGAAGTATCAGAAGGACTCGTTTTAGTAGATTTTTGGGCAACTTGGTGCGGACCATGTAAAATGATCGCTCCAGTGCTGGAAGAATTAGACGCTGAAATGAGCGATAAAGTTAAAATCGTAAAAGTTGATGTGGATCAAAACCAGGAAACAGCTGGAAACTACGGCATCATGTCCATTCCGACTTTGTTGTTGATGAAAGACGGAGAAACAGTTGACAAAGTGGTTGGTTTCAGACCGAAAGAAGCTTTAGCTGAATTGGTTGAAAAACACGCATAATTCTTAACCGGGTCCAGCGATGGTGCCCGGTTTTTTAATAGGGTGAGATAAAAGATGGCTAACGAATTGATTCAGCATAAATTGGCAGTATTGCCTGGTCAACCAGGCTGCTATTTGATGAAGGATCGCCAGAATACCGTCATTTATGTCGGTAAGGCGAAAGTTTTGAAAAACCGCGTGCGCTCGTATTTCACGGGCAGCCACGATGCAAAAACACAGCGTTTGGTCAATGAAATCGAGGATTTCGAATATATCGTCACTTCTTCAGATAAAGAAGCGTTGATTCTCGAATTGAATTTGATCAAAAAATATGACCCTAAATACAATATTATGCTGAAGGATGACAAAAGCTATCCGTACTTGAAAATCACGGGAGAGCGCCATCCGAAGCTGATTACAACCAGACAGGTGAAAAAAGACAAAGGAAAATACTTTGGCCCTTACCCGAATGCTTACGCGGCAGCGGAGACGAAAAAGCTGTTGGATCGTCTGTATCCATTGCGGAAATGCCATACCATGCCGGATCGGGTTTGTTTGTACTATCATTTAGGGCAATGTTTGGCTCCTTGCGTCAAGCCTGTCGAAAAGGAAACCTATCAGGAAATGATCGACGGCATCACCAGATTCCTGAACGGCGGATTCCGGGAAGTGAAGCAGCAATTGGTCGAGAAGATGTCCGAAGCTTCAGAGAACCTGGAATTTGAACGTGCCAAGGAATACCGCGACCAAATTTCCATGATTGAAACCGTGATGGAAAAACAGAAGATGGCGATGAACGATTTCACCAATCGCGACGTCTTTGCCTATGCAGTCGATAAGGGCTGGATGTGCGTACAAGTCTTTTTTGTGCGTCAAGGCAAACTGATTGAACGCGACGTTTCGCTGTTTCCGCTCTACCGGGATCCAGAAGAAGAGTTTTTGACGTTTCTGGGGCAATTTTATGAAAAGGCCAACCATGTCAAGCCGAGTGAAATTCTGTTGCCGGAAGCGGATGATCCGGAGATGTTAAAAGAATGGCTTGGAGTCCGGGTACTGGTTCCCCAGCGCGGCAAGAAAAAAGATTTGGTGGCGCTGGCTAAGAAAAATGCCGAAATTGCCATCAAAGAGAAATTCCAGCTGCTCGAGCGCCAGGAAGAACGGACAATCGGTGCCTGCGTAGACCTGGGAGAAGCAATGAACATCGAAACGCCTTTGCGCATCGAAGCATTCGACAACTCCCACATTCAAGGAGCCGATGCGGTATCTGCGATGATTACGTTCATCGACGGCAAGCCTTCCAAAAAGGATTACCGGAAATACAAAACACGCAATGCTTCCAAGCCCGATGATTATGCAGCAATGCGCGAAGTTATCCGCCGCCGCTATTCACGAGTCCTGAAAGACGGTCTGCCTTTGCCGGATCTGATCGTCATCGATGGAGGAAAAGGCCAGATGGAGTCGGCGCGCGAAATCCTGGAGGACGAACTCGGTTTATCGATACCGATTGCGGGACTGGCGAAAGATGCAAAGCACCAAACTTCCCAATTGCTGTATGGGTCACCTGCTGAAGTTGTGCCGCTCAAGCGGACCAGTGAAGCTTTCTATCTGATGCAGCGGATTCAAGATGAGGTCCACCGTTTTGTCATCACTTTCCACCGTCAGCTGCGCGGCAAGAATTCGATCCAGTCGGCGCTCGACGGTCTTGAAGGAGTCGGACCGAAACGCAAACAGCAGCTGCTGAAGCATTTTGGATCTGTCAAGAAACTCAAAGAAGCCTCTGTCGAAGAAATCAAAGAGGCGGGAATGCCGGAAGCGCTGGCGTTGTCCATCAGTCAGCATTTTGGGGAAGACACATTGCCAAGCGAATCTTAACGTGTTATCGTAATAGAATAATTGAATCACTTGGAAAAGTGATGATAGAGGCGCGAACGTCAATAGTAAGCATTCGGAGATTTGCAGAATCTGAGATGAATGGTGAAAGGGGCGGTCGCCGAAGTGTGCGTGTTACTGCTGTTGCGCATGCTGGTTCTGCATTTAAGAAATGCAGAGCTGTCAGAGTCAATCTCTGGAGGGCTATCTCACATGGACGTTTTTCGTACATGATGAAAGAGGTAGTTTGCCGTGGTTGCGGTGAACTGCCTTTTTTTGTGGCCGGCTTTGCTGCCGGTCATAGTGAGGGCCACATACTAAATGTGGGAGTGGATGAAATGGAAACAATCGTCATGAAATTTGGAGGGACGTCTGTCGCAACTCCGGAAAAGATCATCGGAGTGGCTGAACGGGCCATCCGTGAAAAAGAAAAAGGCAAACGGGTTGTCATTGTCGTTTCGGCTATGGGCAAGACGACCGATACGCTGCTCGGGCTGGCCGGGGAAATTTCTTCTGAACCGCCAAAGCGGGAAATGGACATGCTGCTGGCCACTGGTGAGCAGATCACCATTTCGCTCTTGGCGATGGCCTTCAAAAAGCTGGGTCATGAAGCCTTATCTTTTACCGGTTGGCAGGCGGGAATCGAAACAGAATCCGTGCCCCGCAATGCACGCATTGAACAAATCCATACAGAGCGTCTTGAACGTGTATTGGAAAATGGCTATTTTTGTGTGGTGGCCGGTTTTCAAGGAGTCGATAAAATCGGCAATATCACCACGCTCGGCCGAGGTGGATCTGATACGACGGCTGTTGCACTGGCCGCAGCTTTAAAAGCGGAGAAATGCGAAATTTATACAGATGTCAACGGTGTCTATACATCGGATCCCCGGTTTGTCACAGGTGCACGCAAGCTGGAACAGATTTCCTATGACGAAATGCTGGAGCTCGCCAATTTGGGGGCAGGGGTCCTGCATCCACGCGCCGTCGAGTTCGCAAAAAACAATCATGTACCATTATCCGTCAGAGCAAGTTATTCAAATGAGCCTGGCACAATCATACAAGAGGTGATCACTGTGGAGAAAAACTTAATCGTCAGAGGTGTTGCATTTGAACCCGGAATCGCGCGTGTGACCGTCACTTATAAAAAACCATTCAACGGTTCCCTCGCCAATATATTTACAAAACTTGCTGAAAATCAGATTGATGTGGACATCATCGTCCAAAGCATCAGTGATGAATTTCCGCCATCGGTTTCATTTTCCATCTCTCAGGAAAGCCTGGAAGAAACGCGCCGTGTCCTCACAGACGCAAAAGATGAAATCGGCTTCCTGTCGCTGAACGTCGAGGTCGGTTTGTCGAAAGTGTCGATTGTGGGATCGGGAATGGTATCCAATCCGGGCGTAGCTGCACGGATGTTCGATATTTTAAGAAGCCAGGAGATTCCAGTGAAAATGGTCAGCACCTCCGAAATCAAAATTTCAGTAGTGGTGCAGGAATCAGATATGAGAAAATCGGCGAATGCTTTACATGATGCCTATGGTCTGTCTGAAGTCCAGTCTTCTTAATGCACAGCTCTTCAAGTAAAAAGGCAACATCCGCCAAATAATAATAGTAAGTGATAAAATTCACAATTTGTTCAAATTCTCAATAGCAATAGTGCAATAATGCTGTTATCACTACAATACGATGAATTAGGGTCAAAAAGCGATTCTCAATTAGAGAATCGCTTTTTGTCAGAATTCTATTAAAACGGTTACATTCCAAGCTGTTTTATTGCAGATAGGGCGTAATTCATCAATAAAATACTTAGTAACTATCTGTTCAAAAGAGTTTCGGTACCTTGACGCTCCTAAAGGGGGAGAGTACAATAAATATGTCATATTAATGTATCATGATGGTGTGCGGCTTCAGGTGCTTTCGTAATATATCGTTAGCTTTGAAAGTTGCCAATCAATGTTTTGAGGGGGGTAAAATTTTGGATAACAATCGTGAATTTTTAATGCGCAGGCTGCACTCATTGTTGGGGATCATTCCTATCGGTTTATTCTTAACGCAGCACTTAATCGTCAACCATTTTGCTACACAAGGGGTAGAGGCATTCAATAATGCATCTCACTTCATGGCAAATCTTCCATTCGTTATTTTCCTGGAGATATTTGTCATTTATTTACCGCTCATGTATCACGCATTCTACGGTCTATACATAGCGTTTACTTCGAAGAACAATCCTGGGCATTATAGCTATATGCGCAACATTTTGTTTGTCGCACAACGTTATACAGGGGTCTTCCTGGTAGTCTTCATCGCTTGGCACGTCTTTGAAACAAGATTCCAAGTCGCGATCGGAGCAGCAGCAGAAGCTGATTTCAATATGATGGAAAACATTTTAAGCAATCCATTCATGTTGGCCTTCTACATCGTCGGTGTGTTGGCAGCAGTTTTCCATTTCTCGAACGGAATTTGGTCATTCCTTGTTACATGGGGAATTACACAGTCCGAAGCATCACAGCGAAACGCAACTTATTTCACGCTTCTAGTATTTATTGTATTATCGATCATTGGTATCAGAGCATTGTTTGCATTCGTTTAAGAATGTTTCAATCATTGGTGAACTAAAAGAGGAGTGAATACTAACATGGCGAAGGGCAAAATTTCTATCGTCGGTGGTGGCCTTGCCGGCTTGATGGCAGCAATTAAAGTTGCAGAGGCAGGTTCTCCCGTCGATTTATTTTCAATCGTTCCCGTTAAACGGTCCCACTCAGTATGTGCACAAGGCGGGATCAACGGAGCGGTCAATACAAAAGGTGAAGGGGATTCCCCGGATATTCACTTTGATGATACTGTTTACGGAGGCGACTTCCTTGCGAATCAGCGTCCCGTAAAAGCAATGGCGGATGCAGCACCCGGAATTATCCGCATGTTCGACCGTATGGGCGTAATGTTCAACCGTACACCGGAAGGCCTTTTGGATTTCCGTCGTTTCGGTGGAACGATGTACCATAGAACAGCATTTGCCGGCGCTACAACTGGGCAGCAATTGTTGTATGCATTGGACGAGCAGGTTCGCCGCTATGAAGTGAGCGGACTGATCACTAAATATGAAGGCTGGGAATTCCTTGGTCTTGTTCTTGATGAGCAGGGCGTCGGTAAAGGAATCACGGCTCAAAATATGACGACCATGGAAATTAATTCGTTCCGTGCGGATGCTGTCATCATGGCAACCGGTGGACCGGGAATCATTTTCGGGAAATCGACGAACTCCGTCATCAACACAGGTTCAGCGGCTTCCATCGTCTATCAACAAGGGGCATACTACGCAAACGGCGAATTTATCCAAATTCACCCGACAGCGATTCCGGGAGACGATAAACTGCGCTTAATGTCAGAATCGGCTCGTGGGGAAGGCGGACGTATTTGGACTTACAAAGACGGCAAGCCTTGGTATTTCCTTGAAGAAAAATATCCGGCATACGGAAACCTGGTTCCACGTGATATCGCAACACGTGAAATCTTCGATGTCTGCGTTAACCAGAAGCTCGGCATTAACGGCGAGAACATGGTTTACTTGGATCTTTCACACAAAGATCCAAAAGAATTGGATATCAAATTAGGTGGAATCATCGAGATCTACGAGAAATTCACAGGTGATGACCCTCGTAAAGTACCGATGAAAATCTTCCCGGCTGTCCATTATTCAATGGGTGGATTATGGGTCGATGACCACCAAATGACAAGCATCCCTGGCGTTTTGGCAGCGGGTGAATGTGATTACTCTCAGCACGGTGGTAACCGTCTGGGCGCGAACTCATTGCTTTCAGCAATTTACGGCGGTATGGTCGCAGGACCGAACGCTCTTGAATATGTTAAAGGCCTTGAAGTATTGGCAGAAGACCTTCCTTCAGCTATTTTCGACAAAGCTGAAGCAGAAGAGCAACGCAAATGGGAAGAAATTCTGGCATTGGACGGCACAGAAAACGCTTACGTTCTTCACAAAGAATTAGGCGAATGGATGACCGACAATGTAACAGTGGTACGCTATAACGATCGTTTGCAGAAGACGGATGAAAAACTCCAGGAACTGCTTGAGCGCTTCAACCATATCAGCATCACCGATACTCAGCTTTGGAGCAACCAAGGCGCAATGTTCACACGTCAATTGCGAAATATGCTACATTTAGCACGAGTGATCACAATCGGGGCACTTAACCGTAACGAAAGCCGTGGCGCTCATTACAAACCCGATTTCCCGGAACGTAATGATGAAGAGTTCTTGAAAACAACGATGGCGAAATTTAATGGCTTTGATGCACCTATCTTCCATTATGAAGAAGTCGACACCTCGTTGATTCCGCCGCGTAAACGTGATTATTCAGCAAAAGCATAATATAGAAGGGAGCTAATTTACCATGGGTGAAGCAGCAAAAACGGTACTATTTGAAATCGAACGCAGAAACTCTACGGATGAAGATTCGTATTGGGAAAAGTTCGAATTGCCATATAAGGCGAATATGAATGTCATTTCGGCATTGATGGAAATTCGCCGTAACCCTGTCAACATGGAAGGGAAGAAAACCACTCCTGTAAACTGGGACATGAACTGTCTGGAAGAGGTTTGTGGCGCATGTTCAATGGTCATCAACGGCAAAGCGCGTCAATCGTGTACTGCTCTCGTCGACCAATTGGAACAGCCGATCCGTCTTCAGCCGATGAAAACATTCCCTGTTGTCCGTGACCTTGTCATTGACCGCAGCCGTATGTTCGACTCGTTGAAGAAAGTTAAAGCATGGGTGCCGATCGATGGTACGCATGACCTTGGAGATGGACCACGTATGCCTGAGCGCAAACGCCAGTGGGCTTACGAACTATCTAAATGTATGACTTGCGGCGTATGTCTTGAAGCATGCCCGAACGTCAACGATAAGTCCGATTTCATCGGAGCTGCACCACTTTCACAGGTTCGTTTGATGAACGCTCATCCGACTGGTTCTATGAACCGCGATGCACGTTTGAACGCGATCATGGGTGAAGGCGGATTAGCAAGCTGCGGTAACTCTCAAAACTGTGTAGAATCTTGTCCTAAAGGAATTCCTTTGACAACTTCAATCGCAGCCTTGAACCGCGACACTACTGTTCAAATGTTCCGCAACTTCTTCGGAAGCGACAGAATGGTTGACTAGTATTTAATGGAAACCCCGCTGCGGCGGGGTTTTTATTTTTGTCTATTGTTAGTGAGTAGGAAGAGCAGCGTAGTAAAGTCTACATAATTTCCTGCCCTTTCCTGAAGTTTTTGATATACTAAGAAAATGAAGAGTTTGAATTAGTGGAGGTTTCCTATGAAAGCGAGTTATATTGAGAATTTTGATCAATGGAGGCGGGAATTTACTTTTTCTGCTCCGGTGCAGGTGCGTTTCTCTGAAACGGACATGTTCGGGCATGTCAACAACACGGTGCCCATCGCTTATTTTGAGTTTGCGCGGATCGAGTTCATGAAAGAGATGGGCATGATGCAACGCTGGCTTGAGGAAGGTAACGAATTGTTTCCGGTCGTAGCCGATATGCAGGTGGATTTTGTCCAGCAAGTATTTTTCGATGAAAAACTGGATGTCCATGTCAAAATTGCGCGCGTCGGCACGTCTTCGGTTGATGTTCATTACTGGACGGTCAATGAAAAAGGGGAAACCTGCTTTACCGGAAGAGGGGCGATTGTCCAGATCTCAAAACAGACCGGCAAAGGGCATCCGTGGACAGAACAGGACATTGAAATGCTCCGGGCAGAGCAATTGGCTGCTGCAAAAAAGTAAGGGAGCTCTTGCTATATCAATAAAAAACCTTCACTATAGAAAGAAGAAGGTTTTTCAAGGAGTGGTAACTGGAAATGAATGATGACAAGCAAGGCTTCAGCCATGAATTAGAACGCATCGCCTTTATGGAAAAGGAACTGCGCTATATTTCTGGAATCATCAAGCAAAAAGGCCGGGAAATTTTGAATTCCTATACAATTACGCCGCCTCAATTCATCGCGCTGCAATGGCTGTTCGAACATGGAGACATGACCATCGGCGACCTGTCGAATAAAATGTATCTGGCGTTCAGCACCACAACCGATCTGGTTGACCGCATGGAGAAAAATGAGCTGGTTGTGCGCATCCGTGAAGAACAGGACCGCCGCGTCGTCCGGATCAAATTATTAAAAGAAGGCGAACGGGTTATCGAAGAAGTTATCCAAAAACGCCAGGAATACCTGCAGACCGTGTTAGCGGACTTTACAAAAGAAGAAGCGGAACAATTTGCAGCTTTACTTGAGAAATTGCATAAAAACATGAAATAGGATAGAGGCGATGACGTTGAATGCGCCAATTGGAGTAATTGATTCAGGAGTCGGTGGACTTACCGTCGCAAAAGAAATTATGAAACTATTGCCGAATGAGCAGATTTACTATATCGGTGATAATGCCAGATGCCCGTATGGACCGCGTCCGCTGTCGGAAGTGCGGACCTATACATGGCAAATGGCCGATGCATTGATGAAAAAGAATATTAAAATGCTGGTCATCGCCTGCAATACCGCAACAGCCGCAGCGCTATACTCCCTGCAGAGAAATCTGCCGATCCCCGTGATCGGGGTTATTTTTCCAGGGGCACGGGCTGCGATCAAATCTTCAACGACGAAAAAAATCGCCGTTTTGGGCACACTGGGAACAGTCGAGAGTGGAGCATACGAAAAAGCCATCCTGTCATTGGTTTCTTCATCGCACGTCGTGCAGTTGGCATGCCCGCGCTTTGTCCCTTTGGTCGAGAGTGATGAATATGAAGGCGAGTTCGCTCACCGGATCGTTCAGGATACGCTTGCGACGATTGCCCATGAGGATTTCGATACAGCGATTCTGGGCTGTACGCATTACCCGTTGCTGCAGGGCTTCATCGAAGAAGTCTTAGGCGACACAGTACATGTGCTGTCATCTGCAGAAGAAACGGCAAAGGATGTAGAGCGTTACTTGAGCTATAAAAAACAATTCGCAGAATGGAAGCAGCCGCCGGTGCATCATTTCTATACATCGGGATCAACGCAGATTTTCGGCTCCATCATCCACAAATGGCTGGGGATCGATGAACCGATCATCCATTCGATTCGATTTCCAAAAACCTGAGGGCTCACAGCCCTCAGGTTTTTGTCGTTATCACTGAAATATGGTAAGCTATTTGAGCATATACAAGGAGGAAATTTTATGACACGCATAGATAGTAGACAAACGAACGAACTGCGTCCCGTATCAGTGGACGTCGATTATTTGATTCACCCGGAAGGCTCGGTATTGATCACAGTAGGGCAGACGAAAGTCATCTGTACCGCTACCATTGAAGATAAAGTTCCAGGATTCCTTAGAGGGCAGGGCAAGGGCTGGATCACCGCAGAATATTCCATGCTGCCCCGTGCCACCAACAGCCGGAACCGCCGCGAGGCATCTGCCGGTAAAATCGGAGGACGCACAATGGAGATCCAGCGTTTGATCGGCCGCGCATTGCGTGCTGTGGTTGACCTGGAGAAGCTCGGTGAGCGTACTTTATGGATCGACTGCGACGTTATCCAGGCAGACGGCGGAACACGTACAGCATCGATTACAGGTGCATTCATCGCCATGACGATGGCTATCGGCAAATTAGATCTTCCGGCATTCCCGGTAACGGATTTTCTTGCGGCGACAAGTGTCGGTATATCTGCTGAAAACGGACCGATCCTCGACTTGAATTATGTCGAAGATTCAAGTGCGGAAGTGGATATGAACCTGGTCATGACAGGGGCAGGTCATTTTGTGGAATTGCAGGGAACAGGGGAAGAGTCGACTTTCACACGCGCTCAGCTTACTGAATTGCTGGACCTTGGGGAAGCGGGGATCAGCCAATTGATCGACATGCAGCGTGATGCCTTGGGCGATATTGCTGCTCGCGTTGGTGAAAAGGTGCCTGCACAACTATGAAAAGAATAGTAATTGCAACTCAAAACAAAGGCAAAGCCAAGGATTTCGAAACCTTGCTGGCACCTCTGGGTTATGAAGTGCTGACCCTTTTGGACGTGGCAGCGGATATGGATGTGGAAGAAACAGGTGTGACGTTTGAAGAGAACGCCATCCTGAAAGCGGAAGCGGTATCCAAAGCACTCGGCATTCCCGTCATCTCGGATGACAGCGGGCTGGAAATCGATGCCTTGAACGGCGAACCGGGTGTCTACTCAGCGCGCTATGCAGGCGCCGCTAAGAGCGACGATGCAAATATCGATAAAGCACTTGAAAAATTGAGTGGCGTGCCTGACAGCGAACGTACAGCGCGTTTCCGCTGTGTGCTCGCAGTAGCAGCTCCTGGACAAAAAACCGAAACCTTTTCCGGATCTTGTGAAGGGGCGATTCTTCATGAGCGCCGGGGCGACAATGGTTTTGGCTATGATCCGATTTTCTACGTGCCGGATCTGGACAAAGCAATGGCCGAACTCCAGCCTCACGAAAAAGCGGCAATCTCACACCGGGGGAATGCATTGCGCCAATTGAAAGAAAGCATGCCCGACTGGCTGAACGAACAGAAATAAATCAGCTGAAATTAATTTTAATGTTTTTTTAAAATAGCATTGACTTTTCTTTAAATCATTTCTATAATTAAAATTGTCTTTCGTTAGAAAAGCAAAGCCGTCCGCAACAGCAGGCGCCACCGTCTGGACTCTAAGAAAGCTTTGGTCTCAGTAGCTCAGCTGGATAGAGCAACGCCCTTCTAAGGCGTCGGTCGGGGGTTCGAATCCCTCCTGGGACATTATAGGAATGTACATAGTACAAAGAGAACCCTCTCCATCGTTCAGTGAACGGCGGGGAGGGTTCTTTTTTCTTTTTACGAATAGAAGTGGATATTCGGGAGCAACTTGCTTCTTCATCCAAATTGGTTGGGAAGAAGTAATTCCGCTTTAAATAAATGCAATTTACAGAAAATAAAGCAGAAAATTATAAATATGATACCATTATATCTATGTGTTTATAAAAGGCAAGGAGTTGCAGAATTACATGGAAACTAAAAGGCGTATCCGACCCGAACTGGAAGGCTTGCGTACAATCGCAGCGATATTAGTGGCAATTTATCATATATGGTTTAATCGGGTATCGGGCGGAGTGGATGTTTTCTTCGTGGTATCAGGCTTTTTAATCACTACATCGTTACTGTCGATGTATCGGAAAAACGGAAAGGTCTTGTACTTTTCCTATATTGTAAAGTTGTTGAAGCGGTTGTTGCCTACGGCTTGGCTGATCGGTATAACGGTTTTAATCGCCAGTCTATACATAATGCCGGCTTTCACAAAACAGCAAAACTTGAATGAGTTTTTAGCTTCTGTATTTTATTTTCAGAACTGGCGGCTTGCGGTCGATTCGGTCGATTATTTGGCACAGAACAATACGGCCTCACCGTATCAGCATTTTTGGGCATTGAGTATTCAATTCCAGTTTTATTTAGTTTGGCTGTTGGTCTTTTTTGTGGCCATCAACTTATTGCGGATTTTCTCAGGTACTCACATAAAACGTATGCTGATCCTGGTGATTTCGGTAATTGCGGTCGTATCCTTCGGCTATTCAGTTTATCTGACCACGGTCAATCAGCCATTCGCTTACTATCATACCTTTACACGGGTATGGGAATTCGGGATTGGCGGCATTTTGGCATTGACGATCCATAGGTTAGTGATTTCCCCACGGCTTGCCTGGATTTTCGGCTGGCTTGGGTTGATTGGACTGATCAGCTGTGCCATTATCCTGCAGGTATCCCAGCTGTTCCCGGGCTACGCGGCGCTATGGCCGGTATTATCCGCTGTCCTGATCATTGTGGCAGGGAATTACTCCACGAACTTCAGCGCTTTCAATTTGCTCAGCTGGAAGCCTTTAGTAAAATTCGGAAGCATCTCCTATGCGTTTTATCTATGGCATTGGCCGCTCCTAATTTTCTATTACGCTTTGTTTGAAGCAGAAACGGTTTCGCTAGCTCACGGCTTGCTGATCATGCTGGTCGCGTCGATTTTTGCTTACCTGACAATTTACGGCTTCGAGTTGCCGATTCGAAAGATCCAGTTGTCCGTTTGGAAGACAGCCAGCATCATCGTCGTTTTTTCCGGCCTTATCTGGATTACAGCCACTATGTACGAAGAGCAGGCTTTGGCGCTGCCGGAAATCAATTCAGAGCTGTTAAGTGAGAGTGCTGACACGCATCCAGGGGCAGTCACATATATGCAGGACGGCCGCTTGACACCTCTTTCAGAATTTGATGAGCCGTACCTTCCGAGCTTAGAGGTAGCGGAAATAGACAGATCAGTGATTTATGAAGAACGCTGCATGGTGGGGAAAGTGACCACTAAGGCGAAGGTTTGTGAATACGGCAGCCTGACGGATTATGATTATACGGTGGCACTTGTCGGCGGATCCCATTCTGCCCACTGGCAGCCGATGCTTGATGAACTAGGGAAAACGCATAATTTGAAAATCGTCACTTACCTGAAGAGCAGCTGCCGCTTTACGGAGGAAGTGGATCCGGATTTCCCTGAATGTGAGGAATGGTTCGCAAACATGAAGGCCGAAATAGCGGAAAATAAACCCGATCTATTGTTTACTGTAGGGAATGTCGGAAGCCAACAGGAAGAATTTGATGAAGTATCTGATGGATTCATTGAAGCTTGGAAGTATTTTGAAGACCAGGACATTCCGTTATTTATTGTGCGGGATACGCCCTGGTATAAACAGCACGTTTTGACGTGCCTTAGTGAAAACGAAAACGAACCGGAAAATTGCAAAGCCAAGCAAGCAGATATCATGCGAGAGGTGAACCCGATATCCGAGGTGGACTATATGCCGGAAAATGCCACAACGATGGATGTGACGGATTATTTCTGTGATGGGGAATACTGTCATTATGTAGTCGGTAATGTCGTCACGCATTTTGACGCCAATCATATGACCGCTACATTTTCCCGGAGTTTTGCCCCCGTGTTCGAAAAGCCGATTCTCGAGGCGCTGGAAAATATAGAATAGTATTTTTTAGCTGAACCAATGACCTGAAGGGGTTTCTTGGTTCGGCTTTTTTTATTTTCGTGTAAAGGTGAGACCAGAGGCACTCGCAGCAGCCAATCCTCTCATCCGACAACGCTGATTCAAGAAACGCTGAAACTAAACGCCACCCGTTACGTACTATAACTAAGGAGGCGTTTCTATGCCAATATGCAAAAGCTGTGGAACCCGGTGGACCCGGAAGCAATCATTCAAAGCCTCGTGGAAAATCAGAGGAGCGATGCGCTGTCCCCATTGCGGAAGCGATCAATACGCTACTGCAAAATCAAGGCAGCGTCTGACTCTCTTGAACTGGATCATTTTATTGCCGTTGCCGTTCGCTGCAATCTTCGACCTTCCCATGGTTTACACAATCGGAATGATTCTTGTGCTGTTTGCTGTGGCAATGGCGCTCATCCCAAAATCCTTGGAGCTGAGCAACGAACATAAACCCATGTGGTGAGCGGAAACATTATCCATGCAATAAGGTTTTTATTTTAGGTCAAAAGGGAATATGTTATGATTATGAGATACAAAAGAGGTGGTAGGATGCGAAAGAAATACAGAGATTTGAAACGCAAGGGGAACGTGATTGTCTTTCCGACGACAGTGAATCGGCTGCTGGCTGAAGGAATGACTTTTCTGAAAGAAGAAAAGTACGAGGACGCGCGGGATAGCCTGTATCAGGTGCTGTCGTATGAACCTGAGCACGCAGCTGCTTTAGGCGGCTACACTTATTGTCTGTATGAACTTGGGGAATTTGAAGAAGCCCTGGAAGTATGCAGGGAGTTATTGAAGGTCGGTCCGATCCATTACCTGGAGACGATGGAGCTATACATAAGTATTTTAATGCAAGTCCGCGAATTTGAAGAAGCGGAAAAGATGATCGAGGTATTAATAGAAGAAAAAGTATTGCCGGAAGAACGGCTTGAGCAGTTCCAGCAATTGCGTGACTTGAACGAGCGCATCGCAGCGAATGCATCATCCGAGAAGGTGGATGCATCCCTTTATGCCATTGATACGTTTCTGGCGCTGCACCCGGCTGAACAGGAGCAGTTGATCCTGGATCTGCCAACGACTTCCTATCAAGCTTTAAAGAAGAGGCTTCTGGCGATCATCGAGCATCCGGAAGCCGATTTGTTGACGAAGACATACATATTATTCATGCTGTTTCAGGAAAAGATTGAAGCGGAAGTTAAGGTTCAGAAATTCCATTACACCGGCACGTTCAACATCAGTGAACTGCCGGATCCTGTCAATAACGTCCGCATCCGAAAAATAACGGCTATTATTGAAGATGCATTGGCGAAAGATCCGACGCGCCTGGAACTGGTGAAGGAATTGTTCGAACGCCATATTTACTTGCTGTATCCGTTCATTTGGGATGATTACAGTGAAGCGGAAGTGGCACAGGGCTACATGGATTACACGGAAGGCCTGTTCAGTGGATTGACTTCATTTCATGAAGAAGAAAAGCTGCTGGAGTTGATCCAGCAGGCTGAACTATGGTTTGAAATGCGCAATGGGTAGAAATAGTTGAACCTGTGGACATGTGTGCTATAATATTGAAGTTGTCAAAATTCGTATAAAACGTAAAATGACTTTGTAGAAAATGTTTGGAGGGCTTATAATATGTCAGCAAAATGGGAAAAACAAGAAGGTAACACAGGGATTCTTACAATCGAAGTTCCTGCAGAAGAAGTAAACGCCGGTCTTGATAAAGCGTTTAAGAAAGTCGTTAAAGAAATCAACGTACCAGGATTCCGTAAAGGGAAAATGCCTCGTCAAATGTTCGAAAAACGTTTTGGCGTTGAATCACTTTACCAGGACGCTTTAGACTTCATCCTGCCTGACGCTTATGCGAATGCAGTTGAAGAAGCAGGGATCAACCCAGTTGACCGCCCTGAAATCGACATCGAAACAATCGAAAAAAATCAGCCGCTTGTATTTACAGCGAAAGTGATCGTAAAACCTGAAGTTGAGCTTGGCGAATACAAAGGTCTTGAAGCATCAAAACCTGATACTGATGTATCTGATGAAGATATCGAAAACCAGTTGAAAGAGCAGCAGGAACGTTTGGCTGAGTTGACTGTTAAAGAAGACGAAGCAATCGTTGAAGGCGATACAGCTGTTATCGATTTCGAAGGATTTGTAGATGGAGAAGCATTTGAAGGCGGACAAGGCAGTGACTACTCTCTTGAAATCGGTTCAAACTCATTCATCCCAGGATTCGAAGAACAATTGGTCGGCGTGAAATCTGGAGAAGAAAAAGACGTAGAAGTGACTTTCCCGGAAGAATACCACGCTGCTGAACTTGCAGGTAAAGCTGCAACGTTCAAAGTGAAAGTAAACGAAGTTAAAGGCAAGGAACTTCCAGAATTGAACGACGAGTTGGCTAAAGAAATCGACCCTGAAGTTGAAAGCCTGGAAGCACTTCGCACGAAGATGAAAGATAGCCTGATTGCTGAGAAGAAATCTGCTGCTGACGCAACACTTCGCGACGAATTGGTACAAAAAGCTGCTGAAAACGCAACAATCGACATTCCTCATGCAATGATCCATTCAGAAATGGACCGCATGATGAGCGATTTCGAACAGCGTTTGACTCAACAAGGGATGAACCTTGAATTGTACTTCCAGTTCTCTGGACAAGACGAAGCTGCACTTCGTGAGCAAATGCACGGTGATGCTGAAACACGCGTACGCGTTTCATTGACACTTGAAGCAATTGCTGAAGCTGAAAACATGCAAGTCACTTCAGAAGACATCGACAAAGAGCTTGAAAAAATGGCTGGTCAATTCAACATGGACATTGAACAGATCAAAACAGCTTTAGGTGGAACTGAAATGCTTGAAAATGATATCCGCATGCAGAACACAGTCGAATTCCTAGTGGAAAACGCTAAAATCTCTGAATAACACATAAGCAACATCATAACAAATAAGAAAACAAGGTGCGGAAACGCACCTTGTTTTCCACTACATAGAACATAGATTTTGGACCTACATTGCCGAAGAATTGACGGTGAATCTAATTAGTTGCTACAATTACGATAATCTTGTAAGATAATGGCTTGAATAGGGGTGAATACATTGTTCAAATTCAATGACGAGAAAGAGCATTTAAAATGTTCGTTTTGTGGCAAACCACAAGAGCAGGTTCGTAAACTGGTCGCAGGACCGGGTGTTTATATTTGTGACGAATGTATTGAGCTTTGTACGGAAATCGTAGAAGAAGAGCTTGGTACGGACGAAGAAGTAGAATTTAAAGAAGTGCCTAAGCCAAAAGAAATTCTGGACATTCTGAACGGTTATGTAATCGGTCAGGAAAAAGCCAAAAAATCATTGGCTGTAGCAGTTTATAACCACTACAAACGCGTCAACTCAAACAGCAAGATCGATGATGTTGAGTTGTCGAAATCCAATATCGTCCTAATCGGACCAACAGGAAGCGGTAAAACGTTACTTGCTCAAACTTTGGCCCGTATTCTGAACGTACCGTTTGCCATTGCAGACGCAACTTCATTGACGGAGGCCGGCTATGTCGGTGAAGACGTGGAGAACATCCTATTGAAGCTGATCCAAGCTGCAGATTATGATGTGGAGCGCGCAGAAAAAGGAATTATCTATATTGATGAAATCGATAAAGTGGCTCGTAAATCCGAGAATCCATCGATTACACGTGATGTTTCCGGTGAAGGCGTACAGCAGGCCCTTCTGAAGATTTTGGAAGGCACTACTGCAAGCGTACCACCTCAGGGCGGACGCAAGCATCCTCATCAGGAATTCATCCAAATCGATACGACGAACGTTTTGTTCATCGTAGGTGGAGCTTTCGATGGAGTGGACCAAATCATTAAGCGCCGTCTCGGCAATAAAATCATCGGTTTTGGTGCAGATCCGAACAAAGAAGAATTGGACGACAAATCATTGCTTAGCCAATTGATTCCGGAAGATCTTCTGAAATTCGGTTTGATTCCAGAGTTCATCGGCCGTTTGCCTGTATTGGCAAGCCTTGAGCAATTGGATGAAAAGGCATTAGTCGAAATTTTGACTGAACCTAAAAATGCATTGATCAAGCAATACCAGAAGATGATGGAGCTTGATGGCGTCAAATTGACTTTCGAACCTGAGGCATTGGTTGAGATTGCAAAACTGGCAATCGAACGCAAAACTGGTGCCCGCGGACTGCGGTCAATCATCGAGAACACGATGCTAGAAGTCATGTTTGACTTGCCGTCACGTGAAGATATTGTTGAATGTGTCATTACAAAAGAAACCGTTGCGGATAGCGTGCAGCCGAAATTGATCTTAGAAGATGGCTCAGAATACGTTAAAGGCAATAATGAGAAAACATCCGCGTAAATGAGTGGAACTTCACCCAGTGGAAAAAATCTCACTGAGTGGCAGTTGAACCAATCAAAAGGATGATACGGGCTGACTCTGATCGTGCGCATCCGCGCGTTCTGGAGTTGGTCCGTTTTTATTAGAAAAGCGGAAGCGGCCTTTTAGCTCCGACAAGCGCTGGAAGCCTTGCCGGTAATGGCGTTCTTCAGCCATTGCTGGAAAGGCTGACGCGACTCGAGGAGCTGGCCGCTGGAGCTGGACAAAAAGAAAAGCGGACGCGGCCGTTTAGCTCCGACAAGCGCTGGAAGCCTTGGCGGTACTGGCTTTCTTCAGCCATTGCGGCCAAGGCTGAAGCGACTCGAGGAGCTGGCCGCTGGAGCTGGACAAAAAGAAAAGCGGAAGCGGCCGTTTAGCTCCGACAGGTGTAAGACGATCTGGCGAAGCGGCGTTTCTTCAGCCGCACAGCCGGAGTGGCTTACATCCCGAGGAGCTGGTCGCTGCAGCTGGACAAAGAAAAGCGGAAGCGCCTGTTTAGAACCGACAGGCTTAAGGCAGTTTGTCGAAGCGGCGTTTCTTCAGCCGCACAGCCGGAGTGGCTTACATCCCGAGGAGCTGGTCGCTGCAGCTGGACAACGAAAAGCGGAAGCGCCTGTTTAGAACCGACAGGCTTAAGGCAGTTTGTCGAAGCGGCGTTTCTTCAGCCGCACAGGCAAGCGGACTTAAGACCCCGGGGTTCTAGGCGCTAGAGCTGGACAAAGAAAAGCGAAAGCACCTGTCAAGGCTCGACAATTCAAGTGCGGAAGCGAAAAAAGCAGTGCTTAAGGTTATATACATAGCTGGGCGCTGCAGATTCATGTTGAAAATATTCCCGGAGGTGACTTCCATATGGCTAAGAAAAAAGTAACTAAAAATGTACCTTTATTACCGTTGAGAGGGCTTCTTGTATTTCCGACGATGGTGTTGCATATAGATGTCGGCCGTGAACGGTCCATCGCAGCGCTGGAACAGGCGTTGCTGGAAGACAATATTATCTTTTTGGCAACTCAAAAAGACATGAGCACAGAACAGCCGGAAAAAGGAGATCTCCATAAAATCGGTACCTTGGCCTACGTCAAACAGATGCTGAAATTGCCGAACGGCACAATCCGTGTACTGGTTGAAGGTTTGGAACGCGGACAAATGAACAATTATGAGGAAGCCGAAAACTTTACCGTTGTTGAAGTGACTTCATTCCCGGATGAAACAGAAAGAGACGCAGAACAGGATGCCCTGATGCGTCTATTGCTGGAGCATTTTGAGAATTATGGCAAGAGTTCGAAAAAAGTCAGCACGGAAACCTACAATACGGTGGCGGATATTGAAGAACCGGGCCGCTTGGCGGACATGGTCGCTTCCCATCTTTCCATGAAAGTGGCTGCCAAACAGGAAGTATTGGAAACTTTTGATATCAGCAAACGCTTAGAATTGCTGATTACGCGCCTGCACAGTGAACAGGAAGTAGTGGATCTGGAAAAACGAATCAACCAGCGTGTCAAAAAAGCAATGGAACAAACTCAAAAAGAATTTTATTTGCGCGAGCAGATGAAGGCGATTCAAACTGAACTTGGCGACAAAGACGGCAAATCAGCTGAAGTAGTCGATCTGAAAAAACGGATTGAAGATGCGAAAATGCCGGAGTCCACCCAAAAAGTGGCGTTCAAGGAATTGGAGCGTTACGAAAAATTGCCTTCGGCAGCTGCGGAAAGCGGCATTATCCGTAACTACATCGAGTGGCTAGTGACGATTCCGTGGTCAGAAGCGACAGAAGACCGCCTTGATATTAAATACGCTGAAGAAGTGTTGGACCGGGACCATGATGGACTGGAAAGCGTCAAAGAACGCGTGTTGGAATATCTGGCTGTTCAGCAGATGACCAACTCACTTCGCGGACCGATTCTTTGCCTTGTCGGACCTCCTGGTGTGGGTAAAACCTCTCTGGCGAAATCGATTGCTGAATCATTGGACCGCAATTTCGTCCGTGTTTCACTCGGCGGCGTCCGTGATGAATCGGAAATCCGCGGCCATCGCCGGACGTATGTCGGTGCAATGCCGGGCCGGATCATTCAAGGGATGAAAAAAGCGGGTACTGTGAATCCAGTTTTCCTGCTGGATGAAATCGACAAGATGTCGAATGATTTCCGCGGCGATCCATCTTCTGCGATGCTGGAAGTGTTGGACCCGGAACAGAATAATTCGTTCAGTGACCATTACATTGAAGAAACCTACGATCTCTCCAATGTGCTTTTCATCGCGACTGCCAATGATCTTGGGTCCATTCCAGGACCATTGCGCGACCGCATGGAAGTCATTTCGATTGCCGGCTATACCGAAGTCGAAAAACAGATGATCGCAAAAAATCATTTAGCACCGAAACAATTGAAAGAACATGGATTAACGGACGAGCAGCTGCAGTTCAACGACGAAGCTTTGCTTAATATCGTCCGTTACTACACGCGTGAAGCCGGTGTCCGTGGCCTTGAACGCCAAATCGCTTCCATCTGCCGCAAAGTGACCAAGCAGATCATCTCGAAAGAGAAAGAGCAGGTTCATGTCGGTGCAGCGGAAGTGGAAGAATATCTTGGCAAACGCAAATTCCGTTACGGCATGGCTGAAACGGAAAACCAGATCGGCGTCGCAACAGGACTCGCCTATACAACGGTCGGGGGAGATACGCTTCAAATCGAAGTGTCCCTATCAGCTGGTAAAGGCAAACTGCAATTGACCGGTAAATTGGGCGATGTCATGAAGGAATCTGCGCAGACGGCTTTATCGTTTGTCCGCGCCCGTGCCGAATCTCTTGGAATCGATCCGAATTTCCATGAGTCGCACGATATTCACATCCATGTCCCTGAAGGCGCAGTTCCAAAAGACGGCCCTTCAGCGGGGATCACCATTGCTACAGCGCTGGTATCTGCCTTGACGAAACGTCCGATCCGCCGCGAAGTCGGCATGACCGGTGAAATTACGCTGCGCGGACGCGTTCTGCCAATCGGTGGAATTAAAGAAAAAACCTTGAGTGCCCACCGTGCAGGCCTCAAGACCATCATCCTGCCGCTTGATAACGAGCGTGACCTGGAAGATATCCCAGAAACAATCCGCGAAGAGTTGACCTTTAAACTGGTCTCTCAAGCAGATGAGGCATTGGAAATTGCCTTAGAAGGAGAAATTGAATGAAGGTTAACAATGTAGAACTAGTAATCAGTGCCGTCCGTCCGGATCAATATCCGGAAGACGGCCTGCCGGAATTCGCTTTAGCCGGACGCTCGAACGTCGGTAAATCGTCTTTCATCAACAAAATGATCGGCCGTAAAAGCATGGCCCGCATTTCATCCAAACCCGGCAAGACACAGACCTTGAACTTCTATAAAATCGAAGAAAAGCTGTTCTATGTCGATGTTCCAGGATACGGCTATGCCAAAGTATCGAAAAGCGAACGTGAAGCATGGGGCAAGATGATCGAACGCTATATCACAGACCGCGAACCCTTGCGCGCTGTCATCCAAATCGTCGACTTGCGCCACCCGCCAAGCCGAGACGATATCGCCATGTATGATTTCATGAAGCACTTTGAAATCCCATGCATCATCATCGCCACCAAAGCGGATAAAATCCCTAAAGGCAAGTGGGACAAGCACAAGAAAATTGTCCGCACTGCGCTCGACATGGACAAATCCGATCCATTGATCATCTTCTCATCCGAAACTGGACTGGGCAAAGACGAAGCATGGAAAGAAATCGAAAGCAGAATGTAACGAAACAAAGCGCAGCCTCCGGGCTGCGCTTTTTTGTAAGATATATTAATTTGATATGATATACTCCGCAAACTAACTTTTGAAAACCATATTTGTTCATCAATGCATTAGCTTCGTGAAGTGGCTGTTGGAGATTGCCATGCTGCTTTTGCGGGAGTCTCCGCTGATTTGCTCCAGATGCTTAGCGTACCAACGAGAAAGAGAATGGCTAATGATAGAAAAGCGTCCGCCTGGAGCGAATTTTTCCCGCTAAACAAAAGAATTCCCCATTATTAATCCTCTGAGTTAACAGGTAATTCCGACTAAGAGCGTTATACTTGTAGACAACAAAAGCCTTTGCTACTATTAGTTTATAATAATTATAAATAAGCCTTATATTCATGCCTTGTTCACAATTTCAAAAGCATAATAAACAAAATAAGTGGTATACTAAATTTATAGGAAATATTGAACGTGAAAGGTGTTTTGTACCCATGCATACATTAGTAGTCGGGGTGAATTATCGCTCTGCACCCGTGGAGATCCGCGAAAAGCTTTCATTCATAGAACATGAGCTGCCACAGGCGATGCAGGCGCTAAAAGAACAAAAAAGCATATTGGAGAACGTGATCGTTTCCACCTGTAACCGGACGGAAATCTATGCGGTCGTGGACCAGCTTCACACAGGAAAGTATTATGTGAAGCAATTTCTTGCTGATTATTTTGGCCTGCCCCAAGAAGCCATTTCTCAGTATTTATTTGTCTATGAACAGGACGAAGCGGTTGAACATTTGTTCCGTGTAACGGCTGGTATCGACTCAATGGTATTGGGCGAAACGCAGATTCTTGGGCAAGTGAAAAGCAGTTTCCTTGCTGGCCAAGAATATGGCACGACAGGAACCGTGTTTAACCAACTGTTCAAACAGGCCGTAACGTTGGCGAAAAAAGCGCATTCTGAGACAGCCATTGGCGAAAATGCAGTTTCTGTATCTTACGCGGCGGTTGAACTCGGCAAGAAGATTTTTGGCACGCTTAAAAACAAACATGTTGTTATTTTAGGCGCCGGAAAAATGGGCGAATTGGCCATCAAGAACCTTCAGGGAAGCGGGGCTGACCGCGTAACGGTCATCAACCGGACATTCGAGAAGGCAGAATTGCTTGCCGGCAAATTCGGCGGCAAAGCGAAGCCCTTGAACCAATTGCAATGTGCCTTGCTTGAAGCGGATATCCTGATTTCCTCAACGGGATCAGCAGACTTTGTCATCGACCTTGAGTTGATGCAGTTTGTAGAGAAGCTTCGCAAAGGCAAACCGTTATTCATGGTGGATATCGCAGTTCCACGTGATATGGATCCCCGCATCGGCGAATTGCCGAATGTGTTCCTGTATGATATCGATGACATGCAGGGGATTGTGGAAGCGAATCTGGCAGAGCGTGAACGCGCAGCTGGCCAAATTATGACCATGATCGATCAGGAAGCTCTTCAGTTCAATGACTGGCTGACAACGCTTGGCGTCGTACCGGTAATTTCTGCGCTTCGTCAAAAAGCACTTGGCATACAGGCTGAGACAATGGCGAGCATTGAAAACAAAATGCCGGATTTGACTGACCGTGAAAAGAAAATTCTCAACAAACATACCAAATCGATCATCAATCAGTTGTTGAAAGATCCGATTCTGCAGGCGAAGGAAATGGGTGGAGCGCCTAAATCACGTGAGCAATTGGAATTATTCATGCAAATTTTCGGTATTGAAGATGAAGTTGAGCAAGAGATAGAAAAACAATCGAAAGCACCACAAAAGAAAACGGATAAAGCCGTTCTTCAAACCCAGCAATCAACAACTGAAACTCCCAAATATTCATTTTAAGCTTTCTAAAAGAGGCGTTTTCGGATCTATATGTTAAAATGTAGAGACGGAACGCCTTTAACTATGGAAACGAAGGGGAATGGGATGGCTGATATAACAATGGCAAGGCTGCACGAAGCTATGGTTATACTATATGCTGTCAGCCTTGTTTTTTATTTTATAGACTACTTATATAAAGAGAAGAGAGCCAGCCGGATCGCCATGAGCTTGCTCGGCATTGTCTGGGTACTGCAAACGATCTTCCTGGGCTTGTATATCTTCGAGACCCAGCGATTCCCGATATTGACTTTGTTTGAAGGCATTTACTTTTATGCCTGGCTCTTAGTGACGCTGTCGCTCGTTCTGAGGATTTTCTACCGCTTTGATTTTGCTGTATTTTTCATCAATATCATCGGGTTCATCTTCATGACGATCCATACGTTCGCACCGGTCCAGATTGAACGGTCGCCTGTAGGGGAAGCATTGGTATCGGAATTATTGTTCATCCACATCAGCTTCGCGATTCTTTCCTATGTGGCTTTCTCCCTGTCGTTCGTTTTTTCGGCGCTTCACATGATTCTCTATAGAATGCTGAAGCAGAAAAAATGGACCAAGCAATGGGCAAATTTGCCATCACTTGGCCAAACGCAGCAATTCATGACGATTTCAATCCTCGTCGGAATTTCGCTGCTGTTCGTGTCGTTGGTGCTGGGGCTGCAATGGGCATTTATTTCGCTTGCTACGTTCTCCATATTCGACATGAAGATCGTTGGATCATTCATCTTGCTGGTGGTCTACAGCTTCGTGCTGTGGTGGCACCGCAAAGGTTCATTGAATGGGATGAATTACGCTCTGGCCCATACGTATGCATTTTTACTGCTGCTGATCAATTTCTTTTTAGGCAGCCGATTATCTGAATTTCATTTTTGGTATTAAAGAAGGGTAGGATTCATTTGAGAAAAATTATTGTAGGTTCAAGAAGAAGCAAGCTGGCGTTGACACAAACCAACCAGTTTATCGATAAGTTAAAAGCGGCGGGATCGCCATTTGAATTTGAAATCAAGGAAATCGTCACGAAAGGCGATCGCATTGTTGATGTTATGCTGTCAAAAGTCGGCGGCAAAGGTCTTTTCGTCAAAGAAATTGAACAGGCACTGTTCAATAAAGAAATCGATTTTGCTGTCCACAGCATGAAGGATATGCCTTCTGTATTACCGGAAACCTTGACGATCGGCTGTATTCCAGAACGCGAAGACCCGCGCGACGCGTACATCGCCAACGACCATGTGAAATTATTGGACCTTCCGATTGGAGCAGTTGTCGGAACAAGCAGCCTGCGCCGCAGTTCACAGCTTTTGCTGTTGCGTCCGGACCTTGATATCCAATGGATCCGCGGTAACATCGATACACGTCTTGCAAAATTGAAGGCGGGCGATTTTGACGCCATCATTTTAGCAGCAGCCGGATTGAAGCGGATGGGCTGGAAAGATGATTTGGTGACAGAATTCCTGGAAGTCGACGAGTGCCTTCCGGCTATCGGTCAAGGCGCGTTAGGGATTGAATGCCGCGAAGAAGACGAAGAACTGTTGGCTGAACTTGCTAAACTTAATCATGAAGAAACAGCTTTGGCGGTTAATGCAGAACGCAAATTCCTGCGTGATATGGATGGCAGCTGCCAAGTGCCGATTGCTGGATATGGAACTGTGAAGGATGGAGAAATCACATTTACAGGATTGATCTCTTCACCCGAAGCGGATCAGGTGTTCAAGGAAACAGCGATCAGCCGTGACCCGGTCGAAGCCGGCCGTGAAGTGGCTGAGAAAATCAGTGCACAAGGCGGCTACGACTTGATTCAACGCGTTAAAGCTGAGAGCAATGTCTGAGAAAGCTCTTTTGCTTCAAGGCGAAACCATCGTTTTCACCGGCTCCAGAGAACCGGAGGAAGCGGTTCACCTTGCACAATCTCTGGGAGCAAAGACGCTTTATGTACCGCTCGTCACCACTGAAGTCCGTCAGTTGGACAAGCCGGACCTCAATGGCTACGACTGGTTGATTTTCACAAGCCGGACCAGTGCGCAGGCATTTTGCCAGCTTGGTGAAAATGTGACGGCGAAAATTGCGGCTGTCGGCGACCAGACGGCTGCCGTACTGCAGCAGCATGGCTACACCGTTGACTTTATTCCACGGGTTTTTAGTGCCGATCATTTCATCCAGGAGTTTCCGGTGGTTTCCGGCAAAGTCAACTGCCTGTTCATCAAAGGCAATTTAGCGAGAAACACCATTGCTTCGATGCATATGCAAGTGGATGAATGGACGGTCTACGATACCGTGATGAATTTAAACAATGCAAAAAAACTGGTGGACCTGAAAAATGTCATCATTCTATTCGCCAGCCCTTCTGCCGTGTCGGCATACCGGCAGGCAGGGGGAGACTGGTCGGATATCCGCACCGCTGCCATTGGCCATGTAACGAAACAGGCCATTGAGGCAAACGGCGGAACTGTGGATTTCACTCCTAAAAAATATACTTATCTGGAAGTCATCAATGAAATAGCGAAAGGAAGTTTACCGAAATGAAAGAATTGAATTTTAACCGTCACCGCCGTTTACGCGGTTCTGCCAATATCCGGTCGATGGTCCGCGAAACGAGCTTACATAAAGAGGATTTCATATATCCGATTTTTGTCGTTGAAGGCGAGAACATCAAACATGAGATTTCATCAATGCCAGGTGTTTACCATTATTCACTGGATAAATTGGGTGAAGAACTGGACGAAGTTGTGGATCTTGGAATTCCTTCTGTCATTCTTTTCGGCGTACCGAACGAAAAAGACGCAGTCGGCACACAAGCTTATCACGATCATGGCATCACGCAGGAAGCGATCCGTTTTGCGAAAAATCGCCATCCGGAACTGGTGGTCATCGCTGATACATGCCTATGCCAATACACCGATCACGGCCATTGCGGCGTCATCGAAAACGGCGTTATTCTGAACGATGAATCCTTGGATCTGTTGGCGCGTACTGCAGTATCTCAGGCAAAAGCAGGAGCTGACATCATCGCCCCATCGAATATGATGGACGGTTTTGTTGCTGCAATCCGCTATGGCTTGGATCAGGCAGGCTTTGAAAATACGCCGATCATGTCTTACGGCGTCAAATATTCTTCCGCTTATTATGGTCCTTTCCGTGAAGCGGCTCACTCAACGCCTCAATTCGGCGACCGTAAAACCTACCAGATGGACCCGGCAAACCGCATGGAAGCTTTGCGTGAAGCAACTTCTGACGTTCAAGAAGGCGCAGATTTCATGATCGTCAAACCCGCATTGTCTTATTTGGACATCATCCGCGAAGTCCGCGATAATTTCGATATCCCGATTGTCGCTTATAATGTTTCAGGCGAATACGCCATGGTCAAAGCGGCAGCGGCGAACGGTTGGATCGATGAAGAGAAAATCGTTTTGGAAACCTTATTGAGCATGAAGCGCGCAGGAGCGGATATCGTAATGACCTATCACGCAAAAGATGCAGCACGCTGGTTGGAGGGAACTAAATGACATACGAAAAATCATCGGCAGCATTCACAGAAGCTAAAAAACTAATGCCGGGCGGCGTCAACAGCCCGGTCCGTGCGTTTAAATCGGTCAATATGGATCCGATCTTCATGCAATCCGGAAGCGGAGCGACCATCACAGACATCGACGGCAATACGTATATCGATTACGTCCTGTCATGGGGGCCGCTGATTCTGGGCCATGCCCATCCGGAAGTCGTCAAAGCGATTCAGGAAACGGCAGCGCTTGGAACATCATTCGGCGCACCGACTGAACTTGAGAACACCATGGCGAAATTGGTCATGGAACGCGTTCCTTCGATTGAAATGGTCCGCATGGTATCTTCAGGCACGGAAGCGACGATGAGTGCATTGCGTGTAGCACGTGGCTATACCGGCCGCGATAAGATCTTGAAATTTGAAGGCTGCTACCATGGCCACGGCGACAGCCTGCTGATCAAAGCAGGTTCAGGCGTCGCGACGTTGGGTTTGCCGGATTCACCGGGTGTTCCAGCGTCGATCGCTAAAAATACGATTACCGTTCCATACAACGACCTTGAAAGTGTCCGCATGGCTTTCCAGGAATACGGCGACGATCTGGCTGCCGTTATTGTAGAACCGGTTGCGGGCAATATGGGCGTTGTGCCGCCAAATGAAGGCTTTTTGATGGAGCTCCGCAATTTGACGCACGAAAACGGCACGATTTTGATTTTTGATGAAGTCATGACCGGTTTCCGTGTCGGCTTCAATTGCGCACAAGGCTATTTCGGCGTAACGCCGGACATGACTTGTCTCGGCAAAGTCATCGGCGGCGGATTGCCGGTCGGTGCGTTCGGCGGCAAACGTGAAATCATGCAGCAGGTTGCACCAAGCGGATCGATCTATCAGGCTGGAACCTTGTCAGGTAACCCACTGGCGATGCGTGCAGGCTTTGAGACGTTGTCCCGTCTGACGGAAGAAAGTTACGACGTGTTCATCGAACGCGGCGACCAGCTTGAAAAAGGTTTCCGTGAAGCGGCGACGAAATACAATATCCCGCATACCGTCAACCGTGCAGGTTCGATGATCGGGTTCTTCTTCACAAACGAAGAGGTAGTCGATTTCGAGATGGCGAAAACTTCGGACACGGAGTTGTTCGCGGATTATTACCGCTTGATGGCGGAAGAAGGCATCTTCCTGCCACCGTCCCAGTTTGAAGGCATGTTCCTATCGACTGCCCACACGGAAGAGCATATTGCAAAAACCGTGGAAGCATTCCATACTGTATTCGCTAAATTGGCACGTTAATAAAGTTTGATGGTATTTTTATTTGAGGATATTCCGCAACACAGCTCCTAAAAACCCAGTGCTCCTGCATCGCTGCGCTAGCTTCGTCGCAAAGATACGGCCCGAATTCCTTTCGGTCGTATCTTTCCTACGGGCTTGCGCCGAACTAACTCGGGCTAAACGCCCGAGTGGATTTCCTCTATATCGTTGCACTGCTCCCGCGGGAGTCTCCGCTGTGTTGCTTCATATCCTTTAGGTAGAAGTAATATAAGATGTACTGGCTTTACAGAATAGTTTAGGGTTTGTGGACATTAGGTAAGTTCGTTAATTAAAAATAGTTAAGAGCGTTGAAGCGTCTGGGTCATCCAGATGCTCCAGCGCTTTTTTTCGGTTATTGATAAATAGAAAGACTGCGGGTGGATAACATCTACTGCCCACGAATGGAGGTCTTTCGTGTAACATAGAAAGAAATAGCAGCGCTTGGAAAAAGGAGGGATGATTGTGAGGCCATTTATTATGACCGCGCTCATAGCGGCGGCAGCGGGAGCGGTGTTTGAAGTGGCCGGGATGTTCCTGCCTTGGCTGCTTGGGCCGATGTTCGCCTTGCTGTTGGTCAATCAATTTACGAAAATCCCTTTATACTGGCCAAAAATTCTGCGGACAGTGGGGCTGGTGATGCTCGGTGTGCAGATCGGTTCCTCGTTTACGCGGGATGCAGTGCTGTTGATGGTGGTGGATTTGCCGTACATGGCGTTCATGACGGTATCGGTCGTGGCGCTGTCGATTGGGCTCGGCTTATTGTTCAAGCGCATGGTCCATGAAAGCCTGGCGACCAGTTTGCTTGGATCGATCCCCGGCGGCTTGGCGCAGATGGTGGTTATTGCAGAAGACGTCAAGTCAGCGAACATCACCGTCGTGACGATGATACAGACGATCCGGATTTTCATGGTAGTGACCATTGTGCCGTTCCTGACGATTTTTCTGAACGGCAGAGGCGCAGGGGAAATGGAGCAGCAGCTCTTTGCGTTTTCACCGCTGTTATTCGTTATGGCGTTCGTTGTCGGATGGGCGCTTTACGCCGGCATGAAAAAAATCGGCTTTCCTGCTGCTGAACTGCTGGCGCCAATTCTCACAATGGCCGTCGTACAGACGGTTTCAGGCGATGTCCTGATCGATATGCCGTACTGGTTGATTGCGATCGCACAAGTGTGTATCGGAGCGAATCTCGGCTTGCAGATGGAAGGGATCGGCGATAAGCTGACGTTCCGTTTGGGTGCTGCGATTGTTTTGAATAATATCCTGCTGATCGGCTTTACTGTCTTGATTGCCTTCGTGTTAACGGCTTGGCTGCCGGAATACATATTCCTCGACTTCTTCTTAAGTGCAGCACCCGGCGGCATCGCGGAAATGGCGATCACGGCGCTCGCCGTTGGAGGAGATGTGGCACTCATCACCGGCTTCCAGCTGTTCCGTTTGTTCTTCATCCTGCTGGTGGCGGCGCCGCTTGTATCATTCATTGTAAAAAAACTTGACGCTAAAAGCGGATATTGAGTACAATAAGGGTAATTAGATAATCATGCGTTGAAGAGGATAGTAGAATGTGCGTGCATTTCAGAGAGAAGGCTGATTGGTGAGAGGCTTTCATGGACACATATTTGAATGTCACCTCGGAGCAGTTGCCGTGAACAGAGTAGCGGGAACCGGACTTAACATCCGTTATGAAACTTGAGAGCCAGGTCTGAAAATGGACCTGTGTATAAAGGTGGTACCGCGAAAAACTCCTTCGTCCTTTACAGACGACAGGAGTTTTTTGCGTTGTGCCAGAAATTAAAGGAGGAATTCCAATGACTGAACAGATGTCGACTAAGTATGATCCGCAATCGATTGAAAAAGGGCGTTACGATTGGTGGGTCAACAACAAATTCTTCGAAGCGAAACCGGAAAGCGGCAAAACGCCGTATACCATTGTGATTCCCCCGCCGAACGTTACCGGCAAGCTGCATTTAGGGCATGCCTGGGATACAACTTTGCAGGATATCATGACGCGTATGAAACGCATGCAGGGCTTTGATGCACTATGGCTTCCAGGAATGGACCACGCCGGCATCGCGACGCAGGCGAAAGTGGAAGGCAAGCTGAAAGAAGAAGGGCGTTCACGCTACGATTTGGGCCGTGAAGCATTTCTTGAAGAATCATGGAAATGGAAAGACCAGTACGCTGGCCATATCCGTGAGCAATGGTCAAAATTGGGCTTAGGCCTCGATTATTCCCGTGAGCGTTTCACATTGGATGACGGCTTGTCGAAAGCGGTGCGCGAAGTATTCGTGAAATTATACGAGAAAAAGCTGATTTACCGCGGCAAGTACATCATCAACTGGGATCCGGCGACGAAAACCGCCATTTCGGATATTGAAGTAATCTACAAAGACGTACAAGGTGCGTTCTATCATATGCGCTATCCGCTTGCAGACGGCAGCGGCCACATTGAAATCGCGACTACCCGTCCGGAAACGATGCTTGGCGATACAGCCGTAGCGGTTCACCCGAAAGACGAGCGCTACCAGCATTTAATCGGCAAAAAAGTCATCCTTCCGATCATCGGCCGTGAAATGGAAATTGTTGCGGACGATTATGTAGACATGGAATTCGGAAGCGGCGCTGTTAAAATTACGCCTGCCCATGACCCGAATGACTTTGAAATCGGCAATCGCCACAACCTGGAACGCGTCCTGATCATGCACGAAGACGGTTCGATGAACGAAAACGCCGGAAAATACGAAGGGCTTGACCGTTTCGAATGCCGCAAGCAGATCATCAAAGACCTGCAGGACATGGATGTTCTATTCAAAATCGAAGAGCACCTGCATTCAGTTGGCCATTCAGAACGCAGCGGGGCAGTTGTCGAGCCTTACCTATCGACACAATGGTTCGTCGACATGCAGCCTTTAGCTGCGGCTTCGGTGGAAGCGCAGAAAACAGATGCGGGCGTCAACTTCGTACCGGATCGTTTCGAGAAGACGTACCTGCACTGGATGGAAAACATCCGCGACTGGTGTATTTCGCGCCAACTTTGGTGGGGACATCAGATTCCAGCCTGGTACCATAACGAAACAGGCGAAATCTACGTAGGTCATGAAGCACCGGCTGACGCTGAAAACTGGACGCAGGATGAAGACGTTCTGGATACGTGGTTCTCATCTGCCCTATGGCCGTTCTCGACACTCGGCTGGCCGGAAGAAAATGATGATTTGAGCCGCTACTATCCGACCGATGCTTTGGTTACGGGTTACGATATCATCAATTTCTGGGTATCCCGCATGATTTTCCAGGCGCTTGAATTCACTGGTGAAAAACCGTTTAAAGACGTGTTGATCCATGGTCTTGTACGTGACGCGGAAGGACGTAAAATGTCCAAATCGCTCGGCAACGGCGTCGATCCGATGGATGTCATTTCGGAATACGGAGCGGATTCGCTGCGCTACTTCCTGGCGACCGCCTCATCACCTGGCCAGGATCTCCGCTATTCGAACGACAAAGTCGAGTCCGTTTGGAACTTTGCCAATAAAATCTGGAACGCTTCCCGTTTCGCGTTGATGAATATGGAAGGCATGACGTACGACCAAATCGATTTGTCCGGCAAGAAATCCGTAGCGGATTCATGGATCCTGACCCGTTTGAATGAAACCATCGAACAGGTGACGGAACTTGCAGAACGCTATGAATTCGGTGAAGTGGGACGCTCGCTCTACAACTTCATCTGGGACGATTTCTGTGACTGGTACATCGAAATGTCAAAATTGCCATTATACGGCGAAGACGAAGAAGCGAAGAAAATGACGCGTTCGGTTCTTGCCTATGTACTGGATAACACGATGCGCCTATTGCATCCGTTCATGCCGTTCATCACGGAAGAAATCTGGCAGAACCTGCCGCATCAAGGCGAATCGATCACAATCGCCGCATGGCCGACAGTGGATGATTCCCTGACGGACCAAAGCCAGTCTTCAAGCATGAAGCTGTTGATGGATGTCATCCGTTCCGTACGGACCATCCGTGCGGAAGTGCAGTCGCCGATGAGCAAGAAAGTGCCATTGACGATTTCAGCGAAAGACGCGAATACGCATGCCGTACTTGAAGCGAACGCAGCGTACATCGAACGTTTCTGCAACCCGGAAACATTGACGATCGGCCAAAACATCGAAGCTCCTGAAAAGTCGATGTCAGCTGTCGTGTCCGGTGCTGAGTTGTTCATGCCGCTTGAAGGCTTGATCGATATCGATGCAGAGCTTGCGCGTCTGAACAAGGAACTGGAAAAATGGGCGAAAGAAGTGAAACTCGTCAGCGGTAAGTTGTCGAATGAACGCTTTGTTTCCAAAGCACCTGAAGCCGTTGTTGCAGAAGAACGTGCGAAGCAAGCCGATTACGTGGAAAAACACGCAACGGTTGAAAAACGCATTGTAGAATTGCAGAACCTGTAACAGATGAAAAAACCGCTTTCCCAAATGGGAGAGCGGTTTTTGCGGTTTAGCGGCATTTTACAAACTATGATGTTGAAGTTATGGAGCGAAATTTTATACACCGCTTCGGACGTTTTGGGCATAGCTCCCGCAAAAAGCCAGGTAAAAAACGCCAGTCTTTTTGCTTCGCTTAGCCCTGGGACGCGCCGGCGCTAAAATACAATAAGAAAAATGTGAGCCTAATTCTTTTGCTGTTTTATTAAAGGATATGGAGCAACACAGCGGAGACTCCCGCGGGCAAGCTAGCGCAGCGATGCAGGAGCACCGGGCTTTTAGGAGCTGTGTTGCGGAATATCTAAAGGTGAAAAAACGAGTACGATTTATACAGCTACTACTTCGGCCGATCTTCCCGCCGGAAAGGTGCATACTTTTCAAGTTTCCGCATATGCTCCACTAATAGCTCGGCGATGTTTTCATCATGTGTTTCGTAAAAGGAACGGGCACCGACGGGATCTTCGATTTCATTGAACAGGTGCCGACCATCCTCGAGCAGCAGAAAGTCGATGCCGATATAATCGCTGTTCAAAGCGCGAGCGATCCGCAGAACATCTTTTTCCTGCGCGGCGCTAAGGACGGTTTTCTCGATGCTCCCACCAAGTGAGTAATTGGCCTTGAAGGAACTCTTGGCACTGCGTTTGACGGCACCGACGACTTCTGTGCCAATGACATAGGCGCGGACATCAGCCTGGTGCTCAACGACTGGCTGAAAAATAAGTGGGGAAGCGGCAGTTGGAATGTCTTCAGCCTTATCAACGAGCCATACCTCCGAACCGCCATGACCGTCAGCTGTTTTGGCGATGCACGGAAATTCCGTCGCTTCCCGGTGGGTCGGAACTGACGGTACACCAAGCAACAGGAACAACTGGTAGCTTTGCCATTTGTCGTTGGCGATGCGGTTGACTTCGGCCCGGTTCACCAGGTGGATGCCTTGGTCTTCCAGAAACCGGGCAGCTTCAGGGTGCCGAGCGCGAAACAGGACAGTTTCACCCTGCAACTTATCCACAAGCATTGCTTGGCCTTTTTCGCTCCAGTCGTCCCATTGGACCAGCCCGAAATCGCCAAAGCGCTGCAATTCTTCGATAAATCCATAGTTGCGTTCAGCATCCGCTGTTTCGTAGAGAAGTTTCATGTTAAGTCCTCCAGTATATAAGCAATCATGGCATCTGCGACATTGACTCCCGTGACATTTAGGATATTGCGGATATGGGCGGCAGCATTCACTTCACATACCAAGGGCTCTTCATCTTCGCCGAACAGCAGATCGACTCCGGCGAAAGTTGCACCGACTGCCTGAGCGGCTGCGAGTGCGAGTTCCTGCTGGGCTGCGGTCAGTTCGATGGGTGAAGCTACGCCGCCATTGGTGATGTTGGCGCGGAAATCGGTGTCCGAATGGCGATACATGGCAGCGACAATCCTTCCGCCGACAATATTGACGCGGATGTCACGGCCGCGGCTCGTAGCGATGAACTCCTGAAATACAAAATCGATTCCTCGAAGACTGTCGACTTTTTCGTAGAACTGCTCTTCGGTTTCGATCAAGTAGACCTTCATGCCGAATGAGCCATGGCCTTCCTTGATGATCATCGGCAGCTTCAGCCGGTCGATGATCTCTTCGAAATAACCGGAATCCATAATGGAGAAATTCGGGTAGACTTTTGGCGCGACAATCGTTCGTGGCATCGGCAAGCCTTCTGCAGCCAGCTGGACGTATTGTGTGGCTTTATTATCACATAAATCGATGACGGAAGGGTCGTTATAGACCGGTACGCCTCGACTCTTCAAAAAATATCCAAGCAAGATATCTTTATCCAATAATATTGCAAAATCAGGTATACTGAAGTTAACTGATAAATCCATCACGGTTTCGTAGTTTTTCTTGATCGTTACGGCGATGCCGGCTTTTTCTGCAGCTTCGGCGACAAGCCTGGCTTGGTCTGCAAACTTATCGGAAACCAGGCTTCCGTTGTAAATAACCCAACAACTCGTCATATCCATTCCACCTTCGTGCTATAATCATACTCAAAAAGTGTATCATGTTTACCGCGGAAAAGAGGCTTCTTATGATAATTGGACTTGAACAATACAAAAGCAAATGGAATATACATACAGATTCGGCGATCCATCCGGGACTGGAGGCCATAACGGCTGCGCTGGAAGAGCTGGGGAATCCCCACCAGAGCGGCAGGTTCATTCATTTGGCAGGAACCAATGGAAAAGGATCAACAGCTACGTTCCTGTCAGCCATCCTCCAAGCGCATGGCTATCGCGTCGGCAATTTCTATTCGCCCTGCATTGAAGATCTTCACGATCAAATCCAGATCAACGGGGAACCCGTCAGTCCGGCTGAACTTAGCCAAGTCATGGAACGCTTAAGCCGCTTACAAACGCCTTTGACGGATTTTGAGCTGTTGACAGCTGCGGCTTTCGTCGTTTTCCAGGAACAATCGCCTGATTTTGCGATCATTGAAGCCGGCATGGGTGGAGCGCTTGACAGCACCAATGTCATCGATTCCGAAATTGCCATTATTCCATCGATTGCTATCGACCATACCCGTTTTCTGGGGGATACAATAGAAAAAATTTCCCGCCATAAAGCAGGAATCATTAAGAAATGGAAGCCTGTCGTCATCGGCGAGCTGCCGGATCCGGCTATGAAAATCGTTCAGGAAACGGCTGACCGCCTGCACGCCGAAGTAATATGCCCTACCCAGAATATTGCTGTTCCATTGAAGTTAAAAGGGCCGCATCAGCAAAAAAACGCCTCATTGGCAATGGAAGCGGCTAAAGAACTGCTTGGACTGGATTTCAATGAAGACAAAGCGTTGCTCGGCCTCGAATCCGCAACACTTGCATACCGGTTTGAAGAAGTCTATCCAGGAGTCATTTTTGACGGCGCCCACAACAAGGCGAGCATCGATGCATTGGTTGCGACGATAAATGATACATTTCCAGGGCGGCCGGTCCACATCGTCATGGGGATATTCAAAGACAAGGATTATGTAAGTGTCCTGCGCAAACTGGAAACGGTCAGCGATCATTTCACCTTTATTGATTTTGATAATGAACGTGCGTTGCCAGCCGAAATATTATTTGATGAAAGTAAAAGTAAAAGAAAGACAATTACAAATTTATGTGATATATTACCTGTGTGCTACAAAGAAGAAGTGACTATAGTCACAGGTTCACTGCATCTTCTCGTTTTATTGCGCAATACCGCGAAATCCTTTTTTCAGCATTATCAAGCATAGTCTTTGAATAGCGCGAACATCATTTAATTCGTTTCAGAAAGGGAAGATGGCATGGGGAGAAATTTAACACGAAAAAAAATTCTTTGGTGCCTATGGGCCATAATAGTTCCAGCTGGCCTTGTGCTTGTTTATCATTTCTTCCCGCCATCTGTAGCCGACCCGTGGAATTTACTGGCGTATGTGCTGTTTTTTGTATTGATGAGCTTGATGCCGATGAACATCAACGGCGCTTCGACTTTTTTGGTGCAATGGGTGACGGTGGCCTTGTTCCTGAAGTATGGCCTTTTTATCGAAATGCTGGTGTCCCAAGCCTCGATGCTGATTGTGCTGTACCGAATCCGGACGAATGAAGAACAATCGCTTCGGATTCCATTCAACTCATTGATGTTCTTCCTGGTTTCCCTCATCGCTGGACTCGCTTATATCGGTGCTGGCGGTCAAATCGGATCCCTGGAATTGTCGCATGTCATTGTCTACGGCTTGATATTCCAAGTGGTTTCCGTTGTCAGCAATCAAGTCATCTATAAGTTATATGATTATACGACCGGCAATCGCAGCAAATTCTTTTCTATCGATGCCATCTGGGATTTTGCCTTGATGCTGGTAATTTTCCCATTTGCGGTTTCTTTGTACATCTTTGAATCGCATATTGGGGTTCCGGCACTTGTTTTACTGGGCGTTCCATTTTTTATCATGGCCGCTGTCATGAAGCGCTACACCAGCTCCGAACAAGTGAATATTGATTTGAAAAGAGCCGGAGCCATTGGCCATCAGCTTGCTGACCGCTTGGAAACCGATGAAGTGCTCGACCAGTTTGTCGTGCAGGTGGCTAAGATGTTTAAAGTTGAATACGCTTATGTCATCGATTACCGGGATGGCCAGCAACAGATGCTGCGGATTTATGAAAACAATCAGCTGCAGCCGCGTAAAATTGCTTCGATTCCTTATAATAAAGGAATTGCCGGCAGAGTTATCATCACCAATGAGGCTTATATTTATGACGAAAAAAGCCAGTGGCGGGACCTGAACACCGGAAACCTTCCGAAAGATACGGAAAGCTTGATGGCTACGCCGATTGCCCGTAATAACAAAACAGAAGGCGTACTGGTATTGGCATCGAGAAAGAGATACGCTTTTACTAAGCATCAGCTGCAGATTTTGGAAATCCTGAGTACGTATTTTGCCGTATCGCTGGAAAAAACCAGCTATATGCAAAAAGTCATCGCAAAAAGCGAACGTTGTGGACTGACTAAATTATACAATTACCGCTATTTGGATGAAAGTCTGGAAAGCTGTATCGCAGATATGCATAAAGGCAATCTGGAGCAGCTGTCGCTGATCATGATGGACATCGATCATTTCAAGAGCATCAATGATCGCTACGGCCACCAAAGCGGCAATGATATTTTGGTTCAACTGGCTGCTATCCTCACAGAGGAAATCGGCGAAGAAGGAACCATCGCTCGTTACGGTGGTGAAGAATTTGTAGTATTGCTCGCGGACTACAGCAAGGACCTGGCCATGCTGCTCGCTGAAAACTTGCGCAGACGCATCGAAAAACATGAATTCCTCATTGAGAGTGATCTGGGAGATGACCGGGGCAAACAGATTGTCCACATCACTTTAAGCATCGGGGTATCCACTGCGCCGGAAGACAGCGATGAAGGCATGTCGCTAATCCGGAATGCAGATAGAGCCTTGTATATTGGAGCCAAACAAGCCGGCCGCAATAAAGTAGCGGCCTATTCAAAATAAGACTACAGCAGGAGAGATTTCCTGCTGTAGTCTTTTTTCCTATTTTGAAAAGAGTTTTATTGTTATTTTTAACAATAAATTTTGAAGTTCATGATAAAACACTGTTCAATGGGGCGGAAAGAATGTAATAATGTAGCTAAGTTGATATTTAGATAAAAAGTTTCTTTTAATAGGAATAAAAAGGTATATATTCATGTACGTTTGAGGAGGTGAAGCCGATGAGTATGAATGATAAAGGATTAACCTTAGTCGAAGTATTGGCAGCGGTGGTCATATTAGGCATCCTGTTCGTCGGCATTATGTCCATCTTCCCTCAAATGACCTTATTTAACGCGAAAACAGAAACCAAACTGGATACCATGAACCTGGCGAGGCAGGAGATGGCTTCTTCTATAACATCGTCTAAGTGGGAAAAAATTTTAGTCACTAGTCCGACCGATCCAACATCACTGGAACCTCAGTTTCTTTCTAAAGAAAAAATAAAAACAGAGATGCAAGCTTTAGGGTACATCGAAGATAGTGAAAATTCGGTTGTTGCAACACCGTATACCATGGCCTCCTTTATTCGTTATAAGAAAGAAGGTGAGTATCGCTACGAAATGGATGTTTACCTCCAGTGCGAACCTTTTTTATTTAAAGATCCAGCTGCAAGTGGAGTGGGAAGCAAAATTCCATGTGCAAAAGGTGATCGCACTAAATTGCACAAAATTCATTTAAAAGTTTTTAGTAACAAAAGTTCCCTTAATGGAAGTTATCACATGAGTAGTGAGACTTATTCTTATATCCGGTATGTGGCTAAAAAGCCGGGAGGTGGATAAGTTGAAGTTGAATCAAAAAGGAGTCACCTTAGTCGAATTGCTTGCTGGGCTAGTACTGGTCTCTATCATAGCGTCCATTGCCTGGACTACACTGTCAATTGCTTTTAAACACTCAGCGGTAGAAACCAGCAAAACACAGCTGCAGCAAGAAGCAAACCTTGTAGTAACCAAACTCACCAATAAACACCGGAAAAATGACTATTATTATTTGAGAACAAGCGGCGCTATACCTGAAATAAAGACTTGCAATGATTCTGGAGCAGCTATTGTATGTGAAGGGTTCATGAACTTGACAGATACTAACTACCTTTACAGTGGAACAATTAATGGCATAGAGTTTGCAAATTGGGATCCGTCAACGAAAATCGATCCAAAGAACAAACATGTAGATTTGGTTTTAAAAGTTGCCGACCCTATCAAATCTACAAGGTCGGTTGAAGTCAAAACGACTCTAACAAGGATTTTGACCAATTAGGGCTAAAGGGGAGCGAGCGATGAAGTACAAGGGAAATGAAAAGGGCTACGCATTAGTTATCGTTTTATTGCTAGTCGTTTTGGTAATGGGTATCTCTGTAGCTTTTATATCTGGTTCTCTGAATAACGCTAAACAAGAAAAGACAGTTGATCTTTCCAATCAATCGGTAGCCGCTGCTGAGATGGGTATCCTCTACTATTCAACCGATTTCGAACGATCACTTGATTTGATCAAGCAAGAAGTATTAAACCAGACTCGCTTGGAGCTGGATAAAATTGTCGCTTGTTTGTATTCGAGCAATAAAACGGCCTGTGATACCTCAGCTGAACGAAAAGCGTGGGAACAAAATATCGACCTTCAAATGAAGCGGCTATATGTGGAAAAAATTCTGGTTAAAGTCAATGAATTAATCAAAATCAACGGAGTACCTACGGAACCGTTCACTTCGACCCAAACCAAATACACTCCAGAAACATGGAAGTTGATGAACGTCACTTATACAGATAATGAACTTAGATTGCTTAGCAACGTGTTAATCGATCGCATAGTGAGCAAGGGCAAACTAGAAGTGGAAATGGAAGTGAAAGGGACGTCACTGAGTTCTCCTAAAACCTTAAACTCTTTATTTACTGTAACTATTCCAACTTCATTTTTGAATCCGGGTGAAGTTTACAATGTAGATCAAGAAATCATTTCAGGCAATGAAAACGCTACTTATCAGGATATTTTCAAATTGACTCCGCCTACTCAATCCTGTGATACCTTGCTGGCAAGCGTCATTGCAAATACAGCGATTGCACCATATGAATGCAAAATGACCGGCGACGAAAAACTATCCGCGTTTATTGCAAAAGTTACGGCAGCTGGAAAAAATCCAGTTGACTTTTGGGTACACGTAGATGATTTTCAGAAGAATGTCTGTACATCCAACTGCAACTCTATTGATTTTTTAGGAACTAATGTTGTAGTAAAAGCAAGTGATACGGGGGCAACATCCAATATGAACAACTTGGTGAATGGAAACCTGATCATCAGTGGTACGTTAACCACAGAGCAGAACATGAACAACTTAGGGAAAAATATGTCTAAACAAACGATTGTTTTAAAAGAAATGAATGTTGGAGGTAACATCAAAAACTTGTACTATACCAATTTGATGGTCCTCGGAAATGATGCAGGCAGTGATTCACGTTTGTATGTAGGCGGACAATTTCAAATCGACAACTACTCAAGGCTCTGTATGGATATAGACAGAATTCGTCAAGCGGATTTGGATCGATTGGCTTCTACTATTGAAGTGACGAACAGCGGAATGATTATTTATTATTCTGCGGTTCCTGAAAAGACATTTAAACTTACAGGATTGGATGCGGAAAAACGGACCGCTTTGTTCGTGAAAAGAAATATCAATTATGCTACGTTCCTGGAGAATTGTGGCATCTCCATCAAAAGCACCCAAACCGTTCCGATCTCGTCACCCATAGTTGTCGATACAAATTTTGATTTTGAAGTCGATTATTAATACGAAAAACAACAAGGCATTAGGAGGACTTTTATGATACGCATACTGATTTTCATCATTCTGGCGGCAGTGGTTTTGCCGCTTACTTACCTACTTTTCAAACAGGTGCCGCTCGCTAAGCGGATGACCATTGCCGGAGGCGGACTTGCCGCTGCCGGGATTGCGATACTGATGCAGGGAGCGTATGCCTGGTACATCGTGGCTTTGGCTTTGCTGGGTGTGTCGTTTCTGGCCGCTTTCATCTTCATGAAGCTGGTCGAAAAAGAGCAAAACGAAAAGCAGCGCATGATGGAAGAGCGCCGCGAGCAAAAGCAGAAAAACACCAAAACCTATTTGGCGACAACAGAAGAAACGCCTGTTGCTGAAGCACCAATAGAAAAGCCGAAACCGTTCGGTATGCAGTCGATTGATGCCGATCGAGAGGAGATTACCCGTGGACAATAAATTATTTGGATTGACTTTTGCAGCCGTTTTCGGCTTAGCGCTATTCGTATTCGGAGCGACCAATGCGGGCGCTTATGCTGTGGATAACTGGCTGTTTCCGACAGAGGAATTCGGCGACAACACGTATATCGGCACGACCGATGTTTCCAATATGGAAGTGGCCTCAGCGAAAATGCTGTTTGCCGGCCAGTCAGAAACTTGGCGCGCAGATGCTGAACTGCATGTCACTTACCAGGATGCAACAGAACAGTACCCACTGGAAAATGCGCAGATTTTACTCGATGAAACAGTGGGCAGTGCAGAGACCGGTTCGCAGAACGGCTTTGTTTTCCAGCTGTCGCCGGATACAACCGGGGCGTTCTTAGCCGAGCATTTCCCCGTCGCCGCTTTTTCGGAAGCAGACGTAGAAGCTATCAATGAGAAGCTGGAAACAGCACTCCAGGTAGGGCAGACAAAAACGAATGTAGCAATCAGCGATGACAGCCTCAGCTTATCCCGTGAAAAAGTGTCGGATGTGGTATTTCCGGCAAGTTTCTCAAGCCTCAACAGTTCAACGGTCATCGATGCCCTGGACGGCATCCAATTAGCACCGGGAACACAGTTTTCATTTCTTGAATTTATTGCGGAGCTTCCGCTGACAGATATCAGTGATGGGGAGCTGACGCAAATCGCTTCAGCCATTTATGGCGCATTGCTGCAGACCAATTTCCAAATAGATGAACGCAGCATCGGTTCACAGGTTCCCGCTTCGATTCCGCTTGGACAGGAAGCGGCGATCAACCGCCAGCTTGCAATCGACTTTGTCTTCACCAATCCGAATGACAGTTCGTTCACGTTGAATCTGTCGAAATCCAGCGATTCAGTGAACGCATCCATCAGCGGTTATCCGTTCGTCTATTCCTACGCCATCGGCATTACGGAAGAAACGGATATCCAGCCGCGCTTGATCAAGCAATACAGTGCATTTGTCACGAGTGGCAATAAAGTCGAAGAAACAGGCTTGTCCGGCAAGCGGCTGAATGTCATCCGGACGATTCTGGAAGATGATGAACCATTGGAAGTCGAGACGGTATCGAATGATTTTTATCCGCCAGTCCACCGTGTGGAAGTCTATCCACTCACGCAGCCTGCAGCGCCGGAAGCTACAGTTCCAGTCGCCGGTGAACCTGGATTCATCGATGCCAATGGAGACGGCATCCATGACGGTACCACGACGACGCCTATAGCGGGACAACCGGGTTTTGTGGATGCGAATGGCGATGGGATCCATGATGGTCCGACAACACCGCCGACTTCCGGGCAACCCGGATTTGTCGATGCCGATGGAGACGGTGTCCATGACGGAACAACCGTACCGCCGACCGCTCCAACAGTCGGCCAACCAGGCTTTATTGATGAAAATGGCGATGGTGTCCACGACGGCACCGTTACTCCGGAAGTTCCGACAACCGGCCAACCAGGCTTTATCGATAGGGACGGAGACGGCGCACACGACGTGCCGGCACCAACTGATCCGGCAACCGATCCGGATAAACCCGATAAAAAACCGGTCTATGATAAAGGCGGCAAGATCGTAACAGAGTAAGTGCAAGGAAGGAGAGATCGAAATGGCGATTGTCAGAAGAAGGTTAGGCGACATCTTAGTCGAACAAGGGTTATTGACACAAGCGGATTTGCAGGAAACGCTGAACGGCAAACAGAACGATCAGAAGTTGGGTGATGCCTTGCTCCAGCGCGGCATCATCACCGAGCAGCAATTGATCGAAACACTGGAAGTGCAGCTCGGCATTCCACATGTCTCGCTGTTCCGCTATCCGTTCGATCCGATGCTGTTCAATGTGGTGCCGAAGGAGTTCGCCAAGCGCAAACTGCTGGTACCGCTTAAAACTGAAGGCGACCGGCTGTTTATTGCCATGAACGACCCGACGGATTTCATCACCATTGATGATCTTCGGCTGACGACCGGCTTCCAGATCGAACCGACGATCGCTTCAAAAGAAGACATCGTCAAAACCATTGCAAAATACTACGATGAAGAATCGTATGATGAACTGTTGGAAGAATTGCCGCAGATGGCAGAAGAGCAGCAAAGTGAATTGAACGACCTGGATGCGCCGATTGTCCGGCTGGTCAACCAGATCCTGTCGAACGCCGTTTCGCAAAAAGCCAGCGACGTCCATTTTGACCCGCAGGAAAACCGCATCCTGGTGCGTTACCGGATCGACGGCACCCTCCGCACCGAGCGGATCCTGCCGAAGACCATGCAGCAGATGATCACGGCACGCATCAAGATTTTGGCGAACCTGGACATCACGGAAAACCGCATTCCGCAGGATGGCCGGATCAAGACCACAGTTGATTTCCGTGCCATCGATTTGCGCGTATCGTCCCTGCCGACCGTTTTCGGCGAAAAGATCGTCATGCGGATTTTGGACTTGAGCCAAAACCTAACGGATATTTCGAAGCTTGGCTTTAACGATGTGAACATGGAACGCTTTATGCGCGAGATCGACAAACCGAACGGCATCATCCTCATTTCCGGTCCGACGGGTTCAGGGAAATCATCGACCTTGTATGCGGCGCTGAACAAGTTGAATTCCGAGGAAGTCAATATCATCACCGTTGAAGACCCGGTCGAGTACCAACTGGAAGGCATCAACCAGATCCAAGTGAACGCCAATGTCGGTTTGACGTTCGCGGCAGGGTTACGGTCGATTTTGCGCCAGGATCCCGACATCGTCATGGTCGGGGAAATCCGCGACAAGGAAACAGCTGACATTTCCATACGGGCTTCACTAACTGGGCATTTGGTGCTGAGCACGATCCACACCAACGATTCAATTGCGTCAATCACCCGCTTGATGGACATGGGCATCGAGCCTTTCCTCGTGACAGCTTCCTTGAACGCAGTTGTGGCACAGCGTCTCATACGCCGCGTGTGCCGTGACTGCCGTGAAACACAGGAAGCGACGGTTCGCGAAAAAGAGATTTTCGCCAAGCGCGGCATCCAGATCGACACCATCGCACGCGGCAAAGGCTGCCCGCAATGCAATATGAGTGGCTACAAAGGCCGCATGGCGATCCACGAAGTGCTGGTGGTGGACGAAGCCATCAAAGACGTCATCAACCGCGGCGGCACCGCAGCGGAAATCCGTGAAATCGCGATAAGAAATAAAACCATCTTCCTCATCGACGACGGCTTATTAAAAGTAAAGGAGGGCATGACAACGACGGAAGAAGTACTTCGCGTTGCCATGACAGACTAATATGACTACGACAACTTTCATCGACCATGTATTGACTGAAGCCAAAGAGCGGAATGTTTCCGATATCCATATGACCACCGGTATTCCTCCGATTTTCCGGATGAACGGCACCTTGATCCAGTTCGGTGACAAAAAACTGATGCCGGACGACACCATGGCGATCGCCAAAGCGCTGATGCCGGAATCCTTATGGGACACCTTCCTGGAAAAAGGCGAGATGGATTATTCCTACTCGATTCCCGGTGTGGCGCGTTACCGCGTCAACTCATTCCATCAGCGCGGTTCCATTTCCCATGCGTTCCGGACCATTCCGTCCCGAATTCCCACAATCGACGATCTGCAGATGCCGGATACCTTAAAAAAATTGGCGGATACGCACCAAGGATTGATCTTGGTGACAGGTCCGACCGGTTCCGGTAAATCGACGACACTGGCCGCCATGATCCGCTACATGAATGAACACATGACCAAGCACATCATCACGTTGGAAGATCCAATCGAGTATATGCACAAACACGGCACCTCGGTCATTGACCAGCGCGAAGTCGGCTTTGATACGAATTCATTTGCCAATGGCCTGCGTGCTGCACTTCGGCAAGATCCGGATGTCATCCTGGTCGGTGAAATGCGGGATCTGGAAACGATCACCACCGCGATCACCGCTGCTGAAACCGGCCACTTGGTCATGGGGACGCTCCATACGTCGAGTGCCGCATCGACCATCGAGCGGATCATCGACGTCTTCCCGCACGAACAGCATGCACAGATCCGGACGCAGCTCGGCGGCATCATCAAAGCGGTCATTTCCCAGCGCCTGCTGCCGACTTCTGACGGCAAAGGCCGCGTCGCCGCAACCGAAATCATGATTTCCAATCCGGCCATCGCCAATTTGATCCGCTCCGAGAAAGTCCACCAGATCCCGAACGTCATCCTGACGAACCGGGCGTCCGGTATGCACATGATGGAAACGTCTGTCCAGGAGCTGTTGAAAAAAGGCAAAATCACGCGGGAAATCGCCCAGCCATACTTGAAAGGAGCGGAATAACGTGGCCCGTTACAAATACGAAGGCCGCGACCGCAAGAAGATCCGCACCGGCATCGCTGTCGCCAACAGCCGGAAAGAAGCCGTCGCAAAACTGCGCGATGAAGGCATACGCGTCATCGAAATCCATGAAATGCCGGCAACCACATTGCAAAAAGACATCGTCATCGGCAACCCTGTCAAACGCGACCAGTTCATCATGTTCCTGCGCCAATTCTCGACTTTGATGCGCGCGGGCGTGACCATCGTCGATTCGATCCACATCCTGTCCCAGCAGGTCGAATCCAAAGCGCTGCGAAAAGCCTTGTCGGAAATCGCCGAAGAGCTGCGGAAAGGAAATTCCTTGTCCGACTCGCTGGCAAAATACCCGAAAATCTTCGAACCGCTGACGATCAACTTGGTCAAAGCGGGGGAGATGTCCGGGAATATTGATGATTCGCTGGAAAGTCTGGCAACGCATTACGACAAAGCCTACCAGACCAAACAAAAAGTGGTTTCAGCCATGTCCTATCCGGTCGTCGTTGGCATCCTGGCGATCGGTGTCGTCATTTTCCTATTGTCTTCAATCGTTCCGATGTTTGCGGATATGTTTGAAGGCTTCGGGGGAGAATTGCCGATGATTACGCAAATCGTTATGGGAGCTTCTGACTTTGTCATGGGCTATTGGTATTTGCTGCTGCTTGGAGCATTCGCGATTGCCGCAGTCATTTGGCTGATGCGCAAGGATCCAAGAGGCAATATGATTCTCGACACCATGCTGTTGAAGATTCCGATTTTCGGCAAAATCCTGCAGAAATCAGCATTGGCCCGTTTGACCAGAACCTTGAGCTCGCTGTTCTCCAGTTCGGTGCCGATTCTGCAATGTTTGACGATGACCGAAAAAGTCGTCGGCAACGCTGTCATGTCGAAAGTCATCTTATCGTCGCGTGATTCGCTCGAACGCGGCGGCTCGTTGACCGAGCCTATGCGCAAGCATTGGGCCTTCCCACCGCTCATTCCGCATATGATCGCCATCGGAGAACAGACCGGTTCACTCGATCACATGCTCAGTAAAGTAGCTGAGTTTTACGAAAAAGAAGTGGACGCCGAGACCGATCGCCTGAAGGCACTGATCGAGCCGTTGATGATTGTGTTCCTTGCTGCATTAGTCGGGACTATAGTACTGGCTATTATGATGCCGATGTTTGAAATGTTCCAGAACGTAGACAATTTGTAGGTTATTTATGTCTATTCGCTTTAAAATATTTTGTAAATAAACAAGAAAAGGCTATTGCTATAATTGGTACTATTGTTATAATTGAGCTGTACTCAAAGTAGTATATAAAAGTAAAAAAATAGGGGGAAAAGAAATGAAAAAATACTTGCAGAAGAAACTCAACAACGAAAAAGGGATGACGCTGATCGAGCTTTTGGCGGTTATCGTTATCATCGCGATTATTGCAGCAATTGCTATTCCGGCGATTGGGAATATTATTGATAATAGTAGAGTAGGGACTATAAAATCTGATGCTTTAAATGCACTAAGTGCATATGAAATGTATGTGCAAGATGAAGAGGTAGCTAGCACTACTGCAGTTACATCGAATGATATGGTACCAGATTACCTGGATGGCGTTGGAGCATTCGCAACTGCAGAAGATAATGAAGCGACTGCAGATGTAGATGAGTCAGCTGCAGGTGCTTTTTCTATTACAAATGGAGAGATTACCGGGGAAGCAGTTATTAGTGGTGTTACAGTATCTTTTAGTGGTGCCTCTAAAAATGAAATTAATTCTTTAGCTAACAATACTGATGATGGAGCCGGCACTGCTAACATAACAGTTACACGCTAATAATTAAATTCTTTTGTTATAGTTAGAAATATTAGGAGCTGAAAAAATGGCCTTATCGTTTTTATCGAGAAAAGCACGCGTCGTCACCATTACAATAGAAGAAGACGCGATCCGTCATGTCGACTTGAAATCCTCTTTGCCGATTGAGCTGAATTGCGCGGAAGAACACCTTCTTCCTGCAGGCATCATCGAAGAGGGCAAGATCGTCGACGCGGAAGCGCTGGCCTCGGTACTCGATAAGGCTGTCAATCAGTGGGGTCTCTCTAAGAAGTCAGTCCGCTTCCTCGCCCCTGACGAATTCGTTATCATCCGCAAAGTACCCTACCCCGACGATGTCGAAGCCGATGAACTGAAAGGCCATTTTTTCATTGAAATCGGTTCGACGCTTTACCTGCCCTTTGAAGATCCCGTCTTTGATGTGGTGCCGTACCACCCGGAAGAAGAAGAGCCGGAAGCGATCATCATCGCGTCCAAGGAATCGGTCATGCAGTCTTACGAGGACGTATTTGATCAGGTAAAATTAAAAGCGGTCGTGGCTGATATCACGCCGCTTGCCCTTTACCGCTTGGGCTACCTGCAGCATGATTTCCAGGAAGACGAGCACATCATGCTCATCGACCTGCAGTCGAAAAAGATGACCGTGTCGATTTTCCATGAACATTTCCCGATGTTCATGCGGCCGGTCGATCTGGAAGTGGAAGATCCCTACTCGGTCGACCGTACCGCTGTGATGGAGACGATTGAAATCGAAGCTGAAAAACTGGCGAATTTTTATCGCTACAATATGAACAGCGGCGAAATCGGCATTTCAAAAATCATCTGCAACGGTGAATTCTACGATTGGGAATCTTTCCAGCAAAGTTTGGAAATGCGTTTTCAGATTCCTGTCCTGCCGCTCGTCATCGACGTCATTCCGTGCGGCGACGAAAAAGATGTTCCAAGACGCTTTAACCGGGCCATCGGTCTTGCGCTGAAAGAGGTGTAACAGTTTATGTTGGTTGATATTAACCTATTGCCGCAAAAGGAACGGGATCGTCCCGCTTTTCTGATTGCGGCGATTTCGATTTTATTCGCAGCCGTCATCGTTTGGGTGGTCTTGGCGTTTCTAGCCGGCTCCCATGAACGGGAACAGGCAGTCCTCGCTGCGCAATCCTTGCAGGTCGCTTCTGAACAAGCGGCGATCCGCACCCAATTGGAAGCGGCGCAGGGCATGAATGAAGAACAGCAATTGAAAGCGACTGTCGACTGGGCGGAAAGCTACCAATTCGATACGGTTCCGCTGCTACAGGAATTGGTGTCCATCCTGCCGGCACGCGGCTTTTTTGAAAGCTTTTCCTATACCGGACTGGATCAGGCAATCTTGTCAGTCCAGTTTGATACCGCACGCGAGGCCGCTTATTATTTGGCGCAGCTGAAAGCGTCGGAACTGATCGAGTCAGCAACTTTGGACAGTGTCGCGCAAAATGAAATTGACACGGCTGAAACCACTGAAGAAGGCGTGGTCATCGAAAAAGCGATTATTGAAGAAATGCCCCGCTACATAGCAAGCTATACATTGATCTTTGTCGACGAGCGCATTCCGACAGACGATACCGCAGTTCCCGTTGAAGGGGAAGCCGCAGTCGAAGAACCGGCAGAAGAAGTGGTGGAAGAACCTGCCGAAGACGTGGATGTCGATGTTGAAGTCAATACCGAAACGGAAGCACCCGCCGACACAGTCGAACCGGCTGAAACCGCTCCAGCAGAAACGGGAGGGGATGGCCAATGAGCAGTTTATCGAAAAGCCAAAAAGAAAAAGGCCTGATCGTCTTATCCATCATCTTCCTGTTGGCGCTCGCAGCGTATTCCTACTTCACCCTGTACGCACCAGCCAAGGAATCAAGGCTGCAGGCCGAACAGACATTGAGCTCAGAACGCGACGTCTTGATTGCGCTGCAGACACAGCTGAAGGAATTGCCGGAAGGCGAGAAGATCAGCACCAGCGACCTGCAGCAAAAAGTGTCCGTCGAGTCCTTGACCGAACAAATCGTCCTTCAGATCGAGCAGGCTGAATTGATTTCCGGAACCTTGATCGACAACATCGGCATCACCGAAGGCCTGGTTTCATTGCCGGTGCCGGTCGAAGGCCTTGAAAACCTTCAGGAAGTTCTGACGACTGTCACCATCAAAGCAGATGACTACAAAGAAATCACCACGTTCATCACAGAAGTCGAAGCGATGGAGCGCATCATGATTGTCGAAGCCGTCGATTTTGGCTCCAACGAAGAAGTCACTTCGGCCGACCAAGTGGGCGAACCGCTCGATGTCAACCTGACCTTCTCTGCGTATTTCCGCCCGGACTTGATCGCACTCGCAGACACCGTGCCGAAAGTCGACGCCCCGGCGCCGGCTGGCAAAGTCAATCCGTTGCCGCAAAATGACGGCACGGCTCTAGTTGAAGAGGAAGAATCCGAAGAAGACGCAGACGTAGACGTGGATCTTGAAGTCGACATCGATGAAAACGCCGCAGCTTCAGATGAGGAATAGAAGAAAGAGAGAAATCACTGTGATTTCTCTCTTTTTGATAGAATTTGGCCGTTCTGCAAACAAACGATGATTTCGCGCAAACAAACTCAGTATTCCGCAAACAAACTCGAGTATTCCGCAAACAAACTCGAGTATTCCGCAAATAAAACAGTTATACCGCAAACAAAAGCTCTGTTCCCCGCTTTTCGCCTGCGAAAAGCATCCGTTCAGTTCTGTTTCTTCGGCATTATGACGGGTTGGACGCGCCGACGCTGAGATAGTCGTATAACTTGAACAATAGTAGAGTTTTTCGGCTATCACCTAAGAAATAATTTTTCCCACTACATAAAAAAAGAACAGAAGATGCCGAAAACCGTCTGCTCCTGCGTCGCGAAGAGACGGATCAAACTGCGTTTGGCCCGTCTCTTGTAAAACCATCCATTCAGTCCTGTTTCTCCAACAAAGTGTCGTGGGTTGGACGCGGTGGCGCTAGAATACTTGTTGGATCAGCTCAAGAATTTTCTTTCAATAAAAAACGAGTAAGTATTTGTTTTTATAACTTTATGAAAAATAGAAGAAAGAGCGAAAGGTGGCGACTGTTTTCTAAGCAGGCAAATTGGTGAAACACTGCTCCTGCATCGCTACGCTAGCTTCGTCGCAAAGAGATGGACCAAACTCCCTTTGGTCCATCTCTTGGAAAGCGTCCGCCTGCAGCGATTTCTTCAACCACAAAAAAACTATAGCAAAGAGGGTTTCTATGGTACTTACTTATTCTGTCTTCTTCTCGCTGTTCGGGCTGGTTTTTGGCTCGTTCTTCAATGTCGTCGGCTTGCGCGTGCCGAAAAAGGAATCCATCGCGTATCCGCCTTCGCATTGCACCAATTGTCAGCGGCGCTTGACCGCACTCGACTTGGTGCCGGTGTTCTCTTACTTGTTCCTGAAAGGCCAATGCCGGACATGCGGCTCGAAAATCCACTGGGTTTATCCGCTGATGGAGGCGGTCACGGCGGTTTTATTCGTGGCATCGTATTTGGTGTTCGGCTTTACGCCCGAGCTGATCGTCGCGATCCTGTTCGTTTCGATGCTGGTCATCATCACCGTATCGGACATCGCCTATATGCTGATTCCCGACAAAGTGCTCTTGCCGTTTGCGGTGGTGCTGCTCGGTTTGCGCATCGCGATTCCGCTTGACCCGTGGTGGGACAGCCTGCTCGGCGCGGCGATAGGATTTTCCTTGTTGTTCCTGATTGCCGTCGTCTCTAAAGGTGGCATGGGCGGGGGTGACATCAAACTGTTCTTCGTCATCGGACTGGTGCTTGGTACGGCCGGCACCTTGATGACCCTGTTCTTCGCATCGTTCATCGGTGCCATCGTCGGCATCATCCAACTGCGCGTCACAAAAAAAGGGCGCAAGACGCCGATTCCGTTCGGCCCGTCGATTGCGGCCGCAGCCGTCATCGTCTATTTCTGGGGAGACGGTATGCTCGCTTGGTATATGAATTTTCTGGGGTGAAGCTGAGGCTTCATCTTTTTTTATTGTAAAATTCGCATCCTGCGAGTCCGAAAGTATAGTTGTATTCGGAATGCCAACCCGAACTATTGCAAATCCGCATTACAAATAGCTCTATGCAGCGCTTTACAGGGATGGAACCAGCCAAATCTCATTTTTTGATCCCTCATATCTTGGCAAAAATCATTTATTGCCATTTGTTAACGACTTTCTGCAAATGGTATGATTCTTGAAAAAGGAGAGATACCATACATGAAATTCAAATCCGATTTCCCCATCGTTTTAGCTTCACAGTCGCCGCGCCGCCAGGAACTGCTTGGCATGCTTGGCGTCAGTTTCCAAGTCATTCCGAGCACCACGGATGAACCCGATCCAAAAGGATTCGAAACGGCACTCGGCTATGTGCTGGCATGCGCTGCGCAAAAAGCGCAGGAAGTGGCAGCTGGACAGAAAGAAGCTGTCGTCATCGGCTCCGATACCATCGTCGTTTTGGATGGCGAGATTTTGCTCAAGCCCAAAAATAAAGAACAGGCCAAAAGCTATCTGCAGAAACTGTCGGGCAATACGCACGAAGTGATCACGGCGGTGACGGTCGTGCAAGGCAACAGTGAGCTGTCGTTTCACGAAGCAGTCAAAGTGACGTTCTATGAGTTGCCGAAAGCGTGGATTGATGCCTATGTTGAAACGGAAGATCCGTATGACAAAGCGGGTGCTTATGGAATCCAGACGGTATCCGGACTGTTCGTCAAAGAGATCCAGGGCGATTACAACGCGGTGGTCGGCTTGCCGGTTGCGGCGTTGACGCAAAAACTTGCGGCTGCCGGTTTTATTTCCCTGGAAGGGAGCGGTGTCCGATGCTGAACGAAACGCCGTTGATGATCCGTGATGTCCATATTGCCGACCGCCCCCGTGAACGCCTGATCAACCAGGGGGCTGCGGCTTTGTCCAACCAGGAGCTGATTGCGATCCTGCTGCGGACCGGCAGCCGGCAGGAATCGGTGCTGCATTTGGCGAACCGCGTGCTGACGCATTTCGAGCAAATTCAGGAAATGAAGAATGCCACCATCGAAGAGATGGTGGCGATCAATGGCATCGGCCAGGCAAAAGCGGTTCAGCTGCTTGCCGCGGTCGAGCTGGGACGAAGGTTGTCCTCGAAACAGACCGATGCGAAATTCACCATCCGTTCCCCGAAAGACGCGGCTTCCTATTTAATGGCCGATATGACTTCCCTCAAGCAGGAGCATTTTGTGGTGCTGTTCCTCAATATCAAAAATCAGGTGATGCACCGGCAGACCATTTTCGTCGGCAGCCTGAATGCCTCCATCGTCCATCCCCGTGAGATTTTCCGCGAAGCTGTGCGGCGTTCTTCCGCTTCGATCGTCTGTGCCCATAATCATCCATCAGGCAACCCGGCGCCTTCGCCGGAAGACATCGATGTCACGAAACGGCTTGTGGAAGCCGGCAGCATCATCGGCATCGAACTGCTCGACCATGTCATCATCGGAGACCACCAATTCATTTCCCTGAAAGAAAAGGGGTTCATGTAGCACTGTTTATTTTTTTTCTTTTCGTCTATAATGAGTGGTATTGTGTCAACGCAATTGCCGAAATACCGGCTTGTTACAGAAAGGAAGAAAACCTGTGCTTGGATTTGGTTCGAAAGATGTAGGAATTGACTTAGGTACTGCGAATACATTGGTGTATATCAAAGGCAAAGGGATCGTTCTTCGCGAGCCTTCCGTTGTCGTTAAAAATAAAAAGACCGGCGAAATCGTCGCAGTCGGCAGCCAGGCCAAGAACATGATGGGCCGGACGGCAGCGTCGATCGTCGCCATCCGTCCGATGCGTGACGGCGTCATTGCCGATTACGACACGACCCTTACGATGATCCGCCATTATCTTGTCGAGGCGTCAAAAGCAGTCGGCAGCAAATGGAAAACCGGCAACGTCATGATCTGCGTCCCTTATGGCATCACTTCCGTCGAACAGCGGGCCGTTCTGGACGCTGCCCGCGGAGCCGGCGCGCGTGAAGCGTTTACGATCGAAGAGCCTTTCGCGGCGGCGATCGGAGCAGATTTGCCGGTTTGGGAACCTATGGGCAGTATGGTCGTCGATATTGGTGGCGGAACGACAGAAGTTGCAGTAATTTCACTGGGCGGCATCGTTTCAAGCGAATCGATCCGCGTCGCTGGTGACGCACTGGATACGGAAATCACCCAGTATATCCGCAAAACCTATAATGTGTTAATTGGCGAACGGACAGCTGAAGCCTTGAAAGTCGGAGTCGGATCTGCCGGTATTATGGAAGAATCCGAAAGAGACGTTTCCATGGAAATCCGCGGGCGCGACTTGCTGACAGGATTCCCGAAAACCTTGCAGGTCACTGCCGGCGAAATTGCGGAAGCCTTGAGTGAATCGGTTGAAGCCATTGTCGCAGGCGTCAAAGCTACGCTGGAAAAGACACCGCCTGAGTTAAGTGCGGATGTCATGGAAAACGGCATCGTTTTGACCGGTGGAGGGGCTTTGCTGAAGAACCTCGACCGCGTCATTTCAGCTGAAACGTCCATGCCGGTGTTCATCGCCGAAAATCCATTGGACTGTGTCGCACTCGGCACGGGCAAGGCGTTGGAGAACATGGACCAATTCCGCCGCCAGTTATCAATAAAATAAGGAGGATGGCGATATGCCACAGCTTTTAACGAACAAGCGGCTGATTTTGCTGCTGTTGGGAGTCATCCTGCTCGTTGCCTTAATTTCTTTTTCGCTCCGTGACCGCGGCAATGTGTCGCTGCCGGAACAAATCATAAAAGATGCAGTTGGAGCCGGGCAGTCGGTATTTTCACGCCCTGCTCATTTTGTCACTGGAATTTTTGATAATGTCGATTCGTTATTGAACACATTTGAGGAAAACCAGCATCTGAAAACGCGCTTAGAAGAATTTGCGGGCGTGCAGGCTGAAGTCAAGGACTTGCGTTCTGAAAACACAGAACTGAAACAAATCGTCGGGAAAGAAGAAGACCTGCGCGATTACAATCCGATCCAGGCGACCGTCATTGCACGGAATCCGGATCAATGGGAAGAAAAAATCATTTTGAACCGCGGCTCCAATGAGGGAGTGGCGGAGAACATGGCAGTCATGACCGCCAGCGGCCTGATCGGCAAAGTCACCTTGACGACACCGACCACATCCACGGTGGAATTGATTTCCACGCTCAACCCCAATTACCGCGTTTCGGCGATGGTCGTCGGCGGGGCGAAGGATGTCTACGGCCTGATCGAAGGCTATGATGCCGAGCGCCGTGAGCTGCTCTTGAAACGGATTGACGCTGATATCGAGCTGAAAGAAGGCGAACAGGTCATCTCCAGCGGACTGGGCGGCATTTTCCCGAAAGGCATCCTGATCGGCACCATCACCGAAATCACCATCGATGAATTCGGTCTGACGAAGCTTGCCTATGTCAAACCGGCAGCCGACTTTTCCTTATTGGACCACGTCATCATCGCGGACCGGGTCATGCCGGAAGTGGACGGTGAAGACAATGGCGTGACAGGAGACGATGAATCATGATCCGTTTCCTCATCCCGTTGATCTGTCTCGTCCTGTTTTTCATGGAACCGGTTTTCGGCCTTTTTTCACCGCTCAATATCGGCGGCGAACTGAATTACATCGTGCCGCGTTTCCTCATTATGTTCCTGATTTTCCTGACGCTTTATTATGACCTGAAGCATGCCATGTTCTATGGATTATTTTTCGGGCTCTTGTATGATGTCTTTTACATTGATATTATTGGATTATATTCTTTCTTGTATCCAGCCATTTGTCTGGCGGCAGCATTCGTTTTCAAGCGGATTCCCCGGAATCTGTTGACGTCGACGCTGCTGACACTCGCTTTATTGGCGATATTCGAATTTGTGCTTTACCAGTTTTTCCTGCTGATTTCATTGACGGGAATGCCGCTCGGCACATTTTTATCGACGCGGCTTTGGCCGACGATGGTCGCCAACTCCATTTTCCTGGTGATGCTCGGCTGGGTGTTCAAGTCGGTGATGGTCACGCAATTATCGGAGCGTGACAATAAGATAGGGTTATATTAATGAAAGCGCAGGTGACACATTTTTTGAAGAATCTCGTTACGATTAAAGGGAAAAATAAAGGGCTTGTGCTGTATCTCGATGACCAATGTGCCTACACGGATCTATTGGCCGAGTTGAAGGCGAAGGTGTCGGATCCTGCGCTGGACAGTGATACCGAAGTGACGGTGCATCTGAATAATCGCTATTGCACCGACAGCCAGATCCAGGAATTGAGCGAAGTCGTCGGCACCAATCCTCACCTGAAAGTGGTCGCGACGACGAGCGACATCCTGACCGTCGAAAAAAGCGATCAGCTGATCCGCGAAAGCCAGTCGGAAACGTATGTCGGCATCGTGCGCTCGGGGCAAGTCATCAAAGCTGAAGGCGACTTGGTCGTCATCGGCGACGTCAACCCGAACGGCCGTGTGGAAGCAGGCGGCAGCGTTTACGTGCTGGGCCGGCTGAAAGGTGCGGCGCATGCCGGAACCAAAGGCAACCGCGACGCCGTCATTGCCGCATCCTGGCTGGAAGCGACGCAATTGAAGATCGACAACGAATTGGAAACCATGACAGACGAATTGTCCAGTCTTTCGGAACAACCGGAAATGGAATGTGCTTATTTACATACAAACGGCACCATCATCATTGACCGTTTGCAGGAATTGCGGTTTATCCGTCCGCAAATTTCAACGTTTAAAGGAGGAAGCTAGTGTGGGAGAAGCTATCGTAATTACATCAGGCAAGGGAGGCGTCGGTAAAACGACGACAACCGCCAACCTCGGCACTGCATTGGCTCTTCAAGGGAAAAAAGTATGCTTGATCGACACCGACATCGGATTGCGCAACCTCGACGTCATCCTGGGGTTGGAGAACCGCATCATCTATGATTTGATCGACGTATTGGAAGGCCGCTGCAAAGTGCATCAGGCACTCGTCAAAGACAAGCGCTTTGAAGACATGCTGTACCTTTTGCCGGCTGCGCAAACGGCCGATAAAAACGACGTCAATCCGGAACAGATGAAGGAACTCGTGACGGAACTGAAGAAAGACTATGATTTCGTCATCATCGATTGCCCGGCCGGAATCGAGCAGGGCTACAAAAATGCCGTCGCTGGAGCAGACCACGCGATCGTCGTGACGACACCGGAAATTTCGGCTGTCCGTGACGCGGACCGCATCATCGGCCTGCTTGAGCTGGAAGAGAACATCGACGCTCCGCGTCTGATCATCAACCGGATCCGTCCACATTTGATGAAAGCGGGAGAAGCGCTGGACATCAATGAAATCACGACCCACTTGTCGATCGATCTGCTGGGCATCATCGCGGACGACGAACGCGTCATCTCGAGCTCAAACAAAGGTGAGCCAATCGTCATGGATCCATCCAACACCGCTGCACTGGGCTACCGCAATATCGCGCGCCGCCTGCTCGGGGAATCGGTTCCGCTGATGAGCATGGAAAAAGCACCGCCAAGTTTATTCACTAAAATCAAAGCTGTTTTCACGAAATAAGAATTTTTAGCCTCCGCTTTCGAAGCGGGGGCTTTTTTAAAACTTTGGGGAGGTGTTGTATGAACGATTTTTTATTGGCAGGGATGATTGCAGCGGAACGCTTGCCGGCAGCGCATGAAGCGAAGTCGGCCGTTTTATCGGAATTAAGGAATGCACTGGCGGGTGCCAGCGGCGAGCAGCGAACGGCCGCTTTATTGAAACGGGAATTGGATCTGCCGGGGGACACGGCATTTTTGCATGATGTGCACGTCCCCTATAAAGATGGCACGGCGCAAATCGATCTGCTGCTGGTTCATGCGGAAGTTGTCTGCGTGCTGGAAGTGAAGAATATGGTCGGGGAATTTTATTTCGACTCTGTGAATTTCCAGTTTCACCGAATCGTCGACGGCCGCAGGGAAGGGATGCGCAATCCGGAAGCGCAGCTGCACCGGGCAGTTCGTGCGGTCAGCGGCTTTCTCGGCGTCCCGGTGCATGGCGTCATCGTCCTCGCGAGCCGCTCCGGAAAAGTGGTGGAAGCGCCCAAGCAGTATCCGGTCATCTCACTCGACTACTTGCCGTTTCATCTTGAGCAGTTGGCGAAGGGCTCGAAACTTTTCGATTCGGCGGTGCTCGCTGCCAAACTAGAAAGCTTACCGGCGCGCAATTCGAGCCGCCACTGGCTCGAGCGCCATAACATCACCTTCGATTCATTGCGCCACGGTGTGAGCTGTCCAACTTGCCGCTGCTGTCCGTTGGTGTGGCAGGAGCGCAAATGGAATTGCGGCGTCTGCGGATTTACTTCGCGGGATGCGCATGAAGTCGCGCTCCAGGAATATGCCGTGCTGTTCGGTTGCGAACTCGACACAAAGCTTGCTTACCGTTTGCTCGGGGTGGAAGATAAATACATCCTGTACCGGTTGTTGGAGAAGACGGCTCCGCGGAGCGAAAAGCGCGGAAAGCGCCGGATTGTCGAGAACCGGGAGCTGCTGCATGCGTATTTCGGCCGCGTTTATCGCTGACCGCACCTCAAATGGGCTTAACCGCACCTCGCGAGTCGATAACCGCACCTCAAACACGAAAGACCGCACCTCGCACCACGAGTACCGCACCTCACGAGCCAAACACCGCACCTCACAATAAATCCATCAGCTGCCAGCAAGCAATTTCCCGAAACCTTACATTTTCTATTGACGCCACGGGTTCTCCCGTGGTATTATTCTAATGTTATGTTTGTAGCGTACCGTGCTGCAACCGCTCGAATCAGGTTGCTTTAAGAATTCGCTCCGGCGAGTCACCTGAATAGGCGAGTCTTAATCTAAGAGGAGGTGCAAGGATATGTACGCGATTATTGAAACTGGTGGAAAACAAATCAAAGTTGAAGCAGGCCAAGAGATCTACGTTGAGAAATTGAACGGAGAAGCTGGGGATGTCATCACATTTGACAAAGTTCTATTTGTAGGTGGAGAAAATACTAAAGTGGGTGTTCCTTTTGTTGAAGGAGCTACTGTTACGGCTAAAGTTGTAAAAAACGGCAAACAGAAAAAAATCACAGTATTCACATACAAAGCTAAAAAGAACTATCACAAAAAACAAGGTCACCGTCAGCCATACACTAAATTGACTGTCGATGCGATTAACCTGTAAGAATGATACGAGTAACTGTAAAAGAAACCTCAAAACGCATTTCGTCATTTGAAATGTCAGGCCATGCGGATTATGCTGAACATGGGCAAGACCTCGTATGTGCTGGAGCGTCCGCTGTCTCATTTGGAGCGGTGAACGCCATCATGGAGCTGACGGGAATCGAACCTGACATTCAGCAGGCAAACAGTGGCTTTTTAAAAGTCGGTTTTCCGGAGAACCTGGATGAGAAGACGGACGAGCAGGTTCAACTGCTTGTGCGCGCAATGATTGTTTCATTGAAAACGATTGAACAAGACTATGAAGAATATATTAAAATAACCTTCACAGCTTAGGAGGTGGGACAGAATGTTAAGATTAGATCTTCAGTTTTTTGCATCCAAAAAAGGTGTAGGTTCAACGAGAAACGGACGTGACTCTGAATCTAAACGCCTTGGCGCAAAACGTGCAGACGGCCAAGAAGTTACTGGTGGTTCAATTTTATACCGTCAACGCGGGACTAAAATTTATCCAGGTGAGAACGTTGGACGCGGCGGAGACGATACACTTTTCTCTAAAATCGACGGAGTTGTACGTTTCGAACGTTACGGACGCGATAAGAAAAAAGTTAGCGTATATCCAGTTGCACAAGAAGCTTAATACAAAACGAAAAGGGCTGCTTTCGCAGTCCTTTTTCTTTTGAAATTTATAAGCGCGGATCCGAGAACAGGCTCTACGCATTATTTTAGGAATTTACTCCAAACTCTTGGTATACTGGAATAAGAAGCTGAACCGGGACGTGACTTATGGAAAAGACAATTACAGTGGCACAATCGCTTCGGCATGCGCGCCATGATTTTTTAAATGAATTGCAATTGATCAAAATGAATTTGGACCTTGGCCGTCTCCAGGAGGCACAGGCGATTATTCGTTCGCATGCCGAAGCGGCTATGCATGCCAGCCGGCTGGCTGATATCGGGCTGCCGCTGACAGAAGAATGGCTGTTGACTGCAAATTGGCGCTTTCCCGGCTTTAATTTTCGAGTGGAGTGCCCGGCGTTGAAAGCACCTGTGCAGTTTGATGCAGACTTTCGGCGTTTTCTGGAGGCTTTCGTTGAATCCGCCAAAGGGCGCCTGTCACCCTATCAGGCTTTTTATGGCGTGATTACATTGACTTCGAGTGCGGCATCTTTTGAAATGAAAATTGAGTGTCCGGGAAATTGGCTGGATTTGGACATTTTGGAAACACCGGGATTTATGGTACGAAAAGAGTGCAGCGAAGACAGCACAATGATAGCTGTTCGTGCACAGATGGAGGGATAATATGTTTGTCGATCACGTAAAAGTTTATGTTAGAGGTGGCGACGGCGGGGATGGCATGGTTGCATTCCGCCGCGAAAAATATGTACCGGACGGCGGACCTGCCGGCGGTGACGGCGGTAAAGGCGGAAATATCATCTTTATCGTTGAAGAAGGATTACGGACGCTGATGGATTTCCGCTACAAGCGGATCTTTAAAGCCGAACGCGGAACACACGGCATGAGCGCCAATAAACACGGTGCCAAAGCTGAAGATACATTCATCAAAGTTCCACCGGGCACAGTCGTAAAAGACGTCGAAACTGGCGAAACGATTGCCGATTTGGTGGAGCATGGCCAAACAGCAATCATCGCTAAAGGTGGACGCGGAGGCCGAGGAAACTCACGTTTTGCGACGCCTGCAAACCCAGCACCGGAGCTGTCTGAAAAAGGCGAACCGGGCTTTGAACGCAATGTCATCCTGGAATTGAAAGTGTTGGCGGATGCCGGACTTGTCGGATTCCCAAGTGTCGGAAAATCGACGTTGTTATCGGTCGTTTCCGCTGCCAAACCAAAAATCGCTGAATACCATTTCACGACAATCGTCCCGAATCTCGGCATGGTTGAAACGGAAGACGATCGCAGCTTTGTCATGGCCGATCTTCCAGGCTTGATCCAAGGCGCCCACGAAGGAATCGGCCTTGGCCATCAATTCCTCCGCCATATCGAACGGACGCGTGTCATCATCCACGTCATCGATATGTCAGGTCTTGAAGGACGCGACCCTTACGAGGATTACGTCACCATCAATGAAGAATTGAAGCAATACAATATGCGGTTGACGGAACGTCCGCAATTGATCGTTGCAAACAAAATGGATATGCCGGATTCTGAAGAGAATCTAGCGAAATTCCGTGAAAAGTTGCCGGAAGATGCCCGCATTTTTCCGATCTCAGCATTATCACGCAAAGGCCTGAGCAATCTGTTGTTCGCCATTGCCGATGTGATTGAAGTGACGCCGGAATTCCCATTGATCGACGAGGCCGAAGAAGATTCAGAAAGCACGGTTCTCTACAAACACGAATCCGATGCAGATGGCTTCAACATTACGCGTGAGTCTGACGGCGCATTCGTATTGTCCGGTTATGCGATTGAACGGATGTTCAAGATGACCGACTTCTCGCGTGAAGATTCGATTCGCCGATTTGCCCGCCAGATGCGCGGTATGGGAATCGACGATGCGCTTCGTGAACGCGGAGCGGAAAATGGCGACACGGTTCGCCTGCTCGAATTCGAATTTGAATTTATGGATTGATGCGGAGGTAGCTTGAATGAAGGATATTTCGGAACAACGGTATTATTTAGTGCGTGAAGACGTTTTGACGGAAGCGATGCAAAAAACGCTCGAAGTGAAAAAAATGCTGCAGAATGACCGCATTTCCATCATGGACGCGGTCAACAAGACAGGTCTTTCGCGCTCTGCGTTTTATAAATATCGGGACGCTGTATTTCCGTTCCATTCGATTGTCAAAGAACGGATCCTGACGGTTTTCCTGCAATTGGAGGACCGGTCAGGGACGCTCGCGACACTTCTGCAGACAGTCGCTGAAAACGGCTGCAATATTTTGACCATCCACCAGACCATTCCGATCCAGGGGCGGGCGAATGTTACCTTGTCACTGGACGTAACGGCGATGGAAGGGGATTTGGACCTGTTTTTACAGCAGCTGAAAAAGCTCGATTTTGTCGAGTCGGCTGATGTGGTATCAAGTGGATCATCTTAATGGAGGAATGTTTAAATGACTGGACAATCTGTTGATAAACGAATCTCATATTTAGGGCCGGAAGCATCATTTACACACCTTGCGGCAAAAAAAGTTTTCCCTGAAGGTACCCTGGTGCCATTTACAACCATCCCCGAATGCATAGAAGCAGTGGCAGAGGGCAGCGTGGATTACGCTGTCGTGCCGCTGGAAAATGCGTTGGAAGGATCTGTTCCACTGACAGTGGATTATTTATTCCATGAAGCGCAATTGTATGTGACGGCTGAAGTCTTATCGCCGATCGAACAGCATTTGCTGGTACACCCTGAAAACCGCAACGCGGAAGCATTCGAAGCGATCTATTCGCATCCACATGCATTGGCGCAATGCCATAAATACCTTTTTTATACATATAAGAACACGCCTTTGGAACAATACAGTTCGACAGCTGCTGCGGCAAAAATGGTTTCTGAATTGCCGGAACGCAATATTGCGGCTATCGGCAATGAATTCTCCGCCCATAAATACGGGTTGGACATTCTGCAGCGTGATATCCACGATTTCCATTTTAACCACACACGCTTTTTCGTGCTGTCGAAATCGGACCATAAGCTGACAGATCCGGCGCATGACAATCAAGTCAAAACAACGTTGATGATCACGCCGCCGGACGACGACCGCTCGGGTGTCCTGCACCAGATCTTGTCCGTCTTTGCTTGGAGACGCTTGAACTTGAGTAAAATCGAGTCGCGTCCTTTGAAGACCGGCCTCGGCGATTATTTCTTCATCGCGGATGTGCTGGCAGACGAAGGAGACGCCATGATGCGCGGCGCCTTCGAAGAGCTTGCTGCACTTGGCTGTACGGTGAAAACTTTAGGTTCGTATTATACGTATAAATAAAACATGGAAGCCCTGCAGCGAAAACGCTGCGGGGCTTTAAGTTTGTAGAAGGAAAAGTGATTTATAGACTCTATAGCGAATCCTGCTCTCCAGGCGTAGCTATGCCCTATGCGACCGAAGCGTTTTGTAAAAGCTGACTCCGTAGTTCAACTTGCCTTTCCTACACGTAAACATTCAAAACAAAAACCCACAACCCCGCAAAATGCGGAATCATGGGTTCAATCAAATCCTATTCAGTTTCCTCCAGCAAAAATCCGTTGTCCCGCATCACGCTGACGGCTTTTTCAAGCGTTGCGTGATCTGATGCGGTGATGGTGTGGAGGTGTGTGCCGTCTGTCAGTTCCAGCAGATAGCTGGCGCCTGTGTCGTGGACGCGTTTCATGAAGGCTTCGACTTCCTGGGCGTTCGCGACATGGATACCGGCTGTCAGTTCACCGTAGACTGGATGCTCGATCGAGACGTCTTTGACCGTGACGCCTGACTCGACCAGCAGCTTCAGTTCACGTTCGGTATCTTCGGGCTGGTGGCGGCAGGCGATGCGCCGGCTGGCTTCTTGTATGGCGCGGTCAGCGAGATACAGATAGCCCTGGCTGGTGGCGAGAATCGGCTCGCCTTTTGCCTTCAGCAGGGTCATGTCGCCGACGATGACCTGGCGTGACACACTCGTAAGCGCAGCAAGTTCGCTGCCGGTCATCGGTTGTGCCGAAGCTTTGATTTTTTCCAGCAGGAATTGGCGCCGCTGTTCGCCGAATAATTTTTTCATGTGGATCCCTCGCTTATCGACTCGTTATCTTTATCTTAACATGTGCCGAATAGCAACGGGTTTATTTCGTCTAAAGCAGCCGAATATGGTATAATCGTTAAGTTGAATTAAAGGAGAGACTGTCCATGTACGATTACATAAAAGGCAAGGTTACACGCATAACGCCTGAATATTTAGTGATAGAACAGCAGGGCATCGGCTGGCAGATTTTTGCGCCGAATCCGTACTCGTTCGGCTCGGACGAACTGCAGGTATTCCTGCATCATCATGTCCGGGAAGATGCGCAGCTATTGTTCGGATTTCCGACACTTGAGCAACGGGAATTGTTCCGCAAGCTGATTTCGGTGTCAGGCATCGGCCCAAAAGGCGCGCTGGCGATCCTGGCAAGCGGACAGCCGCAGCATGTCATCGAAGCAATCGAACGGGAAGATGAATCCTATCTGGTGAAATTCCCGGGCGTCGGCAAAAAGACGGCCCGCCAGATGATTCTGGATCTGAAAGGCAAGCTGACCGAGTTTTTCGGCGATCCTTTCGATCCGGAAGAAACGAACACACTCTTGTCGAACGACCAGGGAGAACTGGAAGAAGCGATGCTGGCACTGGGAGCACTGGGCTATTCGGAACGCGAAATCACCAAAGTCAAACCGCAGCTGCGGGATTTGGATCTGGATACAGAAGGCTTCATGAAAAAAGCCTTGCAGCTGCTGCTTAAACAAAACTGATGAAAGGAGGCGAACGGCATGGAAGAACGCATCATAGACAGTGAGGTATCGGAGTTCGATGAACGCTTTGAGCAATCGCTCCGCCCTCAATTGCTGGGCCAGTATATCGGCCAGCATACAGTCAAACACAATCTGCAGATCTTCATCGAGGCCGCGAAAATGCGCCAGGAAAGTTTGGACCATGTGCTGTTGTACGGGCCTCCTGGACTCGGGAAAACCACACTCGCTGCTGTTATCGCCAATGAAATGGAAGTCAACATCAAAATGACCAGTGGACCGGCCATCGAGCGCCCGGGTGATCTGGCGGCGATCGTGTCGTCATTGGAGCCTGGAGACGTGCTGTTCATCGATGAAATCCATCGCTTGAACCGTTCGATCGAGGAAGTGCTGTATCCGGCGATGGAAGATTTCTGCCTGGACATCGTCGTGGGCAAAGGGCCGACCGCACGCTCTGTCCGGCTGGATCTGCCGCCCTTCACTTTGATCGGGGCAACGACGCGTGCAGGTGCTTTATCTGCGCCGCTGCGCGACCGTTTCGGCGTCTTGTCCCGCCTCGATTATTACGACACGGAAGCTTTGACGGATATCGTCATGCGCAGCTCAAAATTATTTGAAGCGGATATCCATCCGAATGCCGCTGTCGAAATCGCCCGACGTTCCCGCGGGACTCCGCGTATCGCCAACCGTTTACTCAAACGCGTACGCGATTATGCGCAAGTGCGCGGAACCGGCTCCATCACCATGGAGATGGCGGAGCAGGCACTGGAAATGCTGCAGGTCGATCCGCTTGGATTGGACCATATTGACCATAAATTATTGACGGGCATGATTGAGCGCTTCCGCGGCGGTCCGGTTGGCCTGGATACCATTGCTGCGAGCATCGGGGAAGAGTCGACGACGATCGAAGACGTCTACGAACCGTATTTGCTGCAGATCGGATTTATCCAGCGTACACCGAGAGGCCGCACCGTAACGCAGCTTGCCTACGAACACTTTAAAATGGAGATGCCTGAATGACTAAATTGAACACACCACCCACAACCTTAAATGTACAGGATTTTGATTTTGAACTGCCGGAGGAATTGATTGCCCAAACGCCGTTGCTTGACCGTACGTCGAGCCGTCTGTTGGTCATGAATAAAACCACCGGTGACATCGAACACCGCCATTTCCGTGACATTACCGAACATCTGCATGAAGGCGACACATTGATCCTTAATGATACACGCGTGCTTCCCGCCCGCTTGATGGGCGTCAAGGAAGACACAGGCGCCAACATCGAACTATTGCTCTTGAAGCAGATCGAAGACGATGTCTGGGAGACCTTGGTTAAACCGGCGAAGAAAGTGAAAGTCGGTACGGTCGTTTCTTTTGGGGAAGGCTTGCTGCGTGCAGAATGCACCGGCATCCTGGACCACGGCGGCCGTCATTTCAAAATGATCTACGATGGTATTTTCTACGAGATTCTGGACCAACTGGGCGAAATGCCCCTGCCGCCTTATATCCGTGAAAAACTGGAAGATCAGAATCGCTACCAGACTGTTTTCGCAAAAGAGCGGGGAAGTGCTGCAGCACCGACAGCCGGGCTTCATTTCACCGATGAGCTGTTGGAGGAGATCCGTGCCAAAGGCGTCAATATCGCATTTATCACACTGCATGTTGGACTCGGAACATTTCGTCCCGTATCGGTCGATTCGATCGAAGACCACGAAATGCATTCGGAGTTTTACCGCATCACCCAGGAAACAGCCGATTTGATCAATCAAACCAGACAACAGGGAGGCCGCATCGTATCTGTCGGGACGACATCGACGCGCACCTTGGAATCGGTTGCCCAGAAGTTCGGTGGGGAGCTGCAGGAAGACAGCGGCTGGACCGATATCTTCATTTTCCCGGGCTACGAATTCAAAGCCATCGACGGCTTGATCACCAATTTCCATTTGCCGAAATCGACGTTGGTCATGCTGGTCAGCGCTCTTTCGAACCGTGACCACATTTTGACCGCCTATCAACAAGCCGTTGATGAACGCTACCGTTTCTTCAGTTTCGGAGATGCGATGTTCATCGAACCACAGAAAAAGGAGAATCACCAATGACAGCAGCAGTAACGTATGAACACATCAAGACCTGTAAACAAACCGGCGCGCGCCTGGGCATCGTCCATACGCCGCACGGTTCGTTCGAAACGCCGGCATTCATGCCCGTAGGGACGCAAGCGACGGTCAAGACCATGTCACCTGAAGAATTGAAAGCCATGAACGCCGGCATCATCCTCAGCAACACTTACCATTTATGGCTGCGCCCCGGCAACGACATCATCAAAGAAGCGGGCGGCCTGCATAAATTCATGAACTGGGATCGTCCGATCCTTACCGATTCCGGTGGATTCCAAGTGTTTTCGTTGAGTGAATTCCGTAACATCAAAGAAGAAGGCGTCCATTTCCGCAACCATATGAACGGCGATAAGCTGTTTTTAAGCCCGGAAAAAGCGATGCAGATCCAGAACGACCTGGGCTCTGACATCATGATGGCCTTTGACGAATGCCCGCCATTCCCGGCGACGCACGAATACATGAAATCCAGCGTTGAGCGGACCTCGCGCTGGGCGGAACGCTGCCTGGAAGCGCATGAACGCAAATCGGACCAAGCCCTGTTCGGCATCATCCAGGGTGGCGAGTTCGAAGACCTGCGCAAGCAAAGTGCCCAGGACCTCGTTTCGCTCGATTTCCCCGGTTATGCAATCGGCGGTCTGTCCGTCGGCGAACCGAAAGACGTCATGAACCGTGCACTTGAATACACGACGCCGTTGATGCCTGCCGACAAACCGCGTTACCTGATGGGCGTCGGTTCACCCGATTCCTTGATCGACGGTGCAATCCGCGGCATCGATATGTTCGATTGTGTCCTGCCGACACGTATTGCCCGCAACGGCACATTGATGACCAGTACGGGCCGGTTGAACATCAAGAATGCTGCTTTCAAGCGTGATTTCGGACCGATCGACGACAAATGCGATTGCTATACATGCAAAAATTATTCGCGTGCATATGTCCATCACTTGATTCGTGCAGATGAAACGTTCGGAATTAGGCTTACTAGTTATCATAACCTGCAATTTCTGTTAAACTTAATGGAACAGGTGCGTCAAGCGATTCGCGAAGACCGTCTGGGAGATTTCCGCGAAGAATTTTTTGAAGCTTACGGTTTCAATAAACCCAATGCTAAAAATTTCTGAGTCTGTACGAGAATAGAGAAAGTGAAAGGGGGAAAATGAATAATGGAAACTTTAATTGCGTTATCACCTTTACTATTAATGTTCTTGCTAATGTGGTTTTTCATCATCCGTCCTGCCCAAAAACGTCAGAAGGCAACGGCAAACATGCAGTCTGAATTGAGACGCGGCGACCGCGTTGTAACAATCGGCGGCTTGCACGGCCTTGTTGATGCAGTGGACGATGCAACTGTCTACATCACTGTAGCTGATGGCACACGCTTGCAGTTTGAGCGTCAAGCAATCGCTAAAGTAGTCGAATCAGCAAAATCGATGATCTAAAATGTAAAAGCTCGCCTTCGAACCTGAAGGCGTTTTTTTTAACTAAAAATAATGTCCTTATTCTAAATTTTCCAGTTACAGGGTACAATGGATACAGTACAAGGGAAAGGAGAACACGCATGACGAGTTATCCAGATCATTTTGAACTCGTATTGCCGGCGCTTCAAAGCAAATGCAGCGAATTTCATTATTTCCAATACGATACTTTCACCGAAGAAGACCTATGGGATTTTTGTATCAAGAAAAAATGGCGAAAAAAAAATATAAGCAATATGCACTTATATGAAATGATCAACGACATCATGGACATGACCGCTTCCGACTTTCTGGCCTACCACCAAGTCGAAGCGTTGAAGAAGGCGCGCTGGAACGACGACAGCACACTCGAAAACATCGAGCACCTCCTGCGTCCATCTCCGAAAAAACCGAAGTAAGTTGATTAGTTTATTTATAAAAATTACCTTTCTGAAATGGATATTCCGCAAACCAGCTCTGCTTTCCTACGGGCTTGCGCCGAACTAACTCGGGCTAATGCCCGAGTGGATTTCGGCACTTCGCTTGCCCGCGGGAGTCTCCGCTGGTTCGCTCCATATCCTATTATTTACAAATCATATATTTATTTTTTAATTCGTATTTGCATGATTATTAGAAGAAAGAGTGGAAGGCGGCACATGCTCCAGTAAAGCGAGTTGCGATAATACTGCTCCTGCATCGCTGCGCTAGCTTCGTCGCAAAGGCATTGTCCGAACTGCCTTCGCCCAATGCCTTGTCCGCCTGGAGCGAATTCTCCATACAATGAAAACTGTTTTTTTATTCAACTCACCAAGTTCAATTTGACAGCAATCAGCGGCTGTTTCATAATGATAGTGCTTATGTTTTACACACCCGAGGAGGAAGTTTACATATGAAAGCAAGAGGTCGCATCATTGCCTTTTTCTTACTGGTTATTGTACTGATAGGAATCATTGGCACCACGAGTTTACCCATCGCAAAAGACATACGGTTAGGGCTTGACCTGCAGGGCGGCTTTGAAGTGCTCTACGAAGTGGAAACCTTAGATGGCAAGGAAGTTACAGAAAGTGTGCTGACGGATACGACGGACGCGTTGATGAACCGGATCAACGTTCTCGGTGTAAGTGAACCGGTCATCCAGATTGAAGGGGAGGACCGGATCCGGGTCCAGTTGGCGGGAGTCGAGGACCAGTCGTCGGCGCGTGAATTGCTGTCGACGGAAGCGAATCTGACTTTCCGTGACGCGGAAGACAATCTGCTGCTTTCGGGAAATGATTTGAAGCAAGGCGGCGCAACCGGAACTTTCGACCAGAACGGCAATCCGATTGTCACGCTGGAATTGAATGATCCCGGCAAATTCGCCGAAGTGACAGAAGAAGTTTCCCAGATGCCGGCACCGGACAATGTCTTGGTCATCTGGCTGGATTTTGAGGAAGGTGTGGATTCCTTCGCGGAAGAACGCATGAAGGCGGATCCGAAATTCGTCTCGGCACCGAGTGTCCAGCAGCGGATTTCGTCACCATCCGTTGAAATCTCGGGATCGTTCTCTGTAGAAGAAACACAGAATCTGGCAGGCATCCTGAATGCCGGTGCTCTGCCGGTTAGTCTGGAAGAAATCTATTCGACTTCTGTCGGCGCCCAGTTCGGTGAACAGGCGCTTGACCAGACTATGGTCGCTGCAGCTGTCGGTATCGCATTAGTGCTGGTGTTCATGCTGGTTTATTACCGCTTGCCGGGTATGGTCGCAGTCGTTACGTTATCGGCGTATGTGTACCTGATCCTGCTGGTGTTCGAATGGATCGGCGGCGTTCTGACGCTTCCGGGAATCGCGGCGATCATGCTGGGTGTCGGGATGGCAGTAGATGCCAACATCATCACCTATGAGCGGATCCGTGAAGAGATGCGAGTCGGGAAATCGGTTCAAGAAGCGTTTAAAGTCGGCGCACGTTCTTCTTTCTCCGCAATCATCGATGCCAATATCACGACATTGCTTGCGGCCGTCGTGCTGTTCTATTACGGGACAAGCTCGGTTAAAGGATTTGCGACATTATTGATCATCTCCATTTTGGCCAGCTTCCTGACAGCTGTTTGGGGATCTCGCCTGTTGCTTGGTCTGTGGGTCCACAGCGGTGTGCTGGACAATAAATTCGGGTTGTTCGGTTTGAAGAAATCGGCCATCCATGCAAGAGAAGAAGAGTTGGAAATCACGGATCTTTCAACCCGCTTTGACCGTTTTGATTTTGCGGGCAACCGCAATAAATTCTTTTTGGCTTCGATCGTTCTGATTGTGGCGGGGATGGCTGTTATTGGCGTGTTCCGCTTGAATCTGGGCATTGACTTCTCAAGTGGTACCCGTGTAGAAATCACTTCAGAAGCGGCATTGACGAAAGAAGAAGTACAAAGCTTCCTGGACGGCGCCGGCTTTGAAACGGATGACATCGTCATTTCGGGTGATGCATCCAATATCGGGGTAGCCCGTTATAACGAGGAATTTAGCCAGGAAGACATCAACAGCCTGAAATCGGTAGCGACAGAAGAGTTCGGTGCAGAGCCGAACGTTTCGACTGTATCGCCGACAGTCGGCCAGGAACTCGCGAAAAACGCGTTGTATGCCTTGTCGATTGCGGCAATCGGCATCATCATCTATGTAGCCTTCCGTTTTGAATGGCGTATGGGTGTGGCTTCCGTCGTCGCATTGATCCATGATGCATTCTTCATCGTTGCCATCTTCAGCCTTCTGCGTCTGGAAGTGGACATCACCTTCATTGCGGCTGTCCTGACGATTGTCGGGTATTCGATCAATGACACCATCGTGACATTTGACCGAATCCGTGAAAACATGAAGCGCATGAAGAAAATCGATTCTGTCGAACAGTTGGAGAAAGTGGTCAATGTATCGCTCCGCCAAACACTCGGCCGTTCCGTCAACACAGTATTGACCGTGCTGCTGGTGGTCATCGCATTGTTGATCTTCGGTGCACCATCGATCACCAACTTCTCCATCGCGTTGCTTATCGGGTTGATTGCCGGTACGTATTCTTCGATCTTCATCGCTGCCCAGTTATGGCTGGTTTTGAAGAAAGGCGAGCTGAAGAAAAAAGGACCGATCGACATCGAGAAGAAAGAACAAGAAAGCAAATGGGGTTCTGACGAGCCTGTCGTATAAGTTTAGGTTGGAATTGGAACAGGGTATAGTTATTATGACCTTGTTCCATTTTTTTATTAGTTTGAAAGGAGACTATACGATGAAATTACAATGGCTTATTTTAATCGGACTTGTTTTTGCAGTCATCATTGCGGTGTTTGCCGTTGTCAATGTGGATGAAGTGCCTGTCAACTATGTATTCGGCGAAGCTGAATGGCCGTTGATCCTGGTGATTCTGGCTTCTGCGCTTCTCGGGTTTCTGCTCAGCGGTGTGCTGGCGATCCTTCGCAACTACCAGATGCAGCGCAAAATAAAATCGCTGCAGAAAGAGATGGCGGTCAAAGAAAACCTGATCGCGACCCAACAGAACGAAATCGGCGAATACCAGAAAGCTGGTGTGGTGCCGGACGCTCAAGTCGTCACCAGCGAAGAGCGGACAAAAGAGGAAATCTGAAAAATGAACCTTTCGGTGCAGTTGCCGAAAGGTTTTTGTCTGCGATTTTTTACTGTATAATGAACCGGTGAGGAAGTGATACGATGATTGAATCCAAAAAAAGATGGCGTTTGACGACGCCGGACGAACAGGCAGTACAGGAAATCCAAAAGGAATTGAAGATTTCATCCGTATTGGCCAAGATTTTGGTGACGCGCGGTTTGGATACTGTGGAAGCAGCCCGCGTGTTTATGGAAATGGACGTCAGCGGCATACATAATCCCTATTTGATGAAGGATATGGATGTGGCAGTGGAACGCATTCGCGCAGCCATCGACCGCCAGGAGAAAATTGTAGTTTATGGCGATTATGATGCAGATGGTGTGACAAGCACCACGGTCATGATGACTGTTTTGCAGGATTTAGGGGCAGATGTGTCCTTTATGATACCGAACCGCTTTAAGCATGGGTACGGACCGAACACGGAATTGTTTCAACAGGCTTTCGATAATGGCACAAAATTGATCGTCACGGTGGATAATGGCATTTCAGGCATCGAACAGGTCGATTTCGCCAATGGGTTGGGGATGGATGTCATTATCAGCGACCACCACGACATCGGAGAAACCTTGCCGAATGCTTTGGCGGTTGTCCATCCGCGCCATCCTGAAGGGAATTATCCGTTCGGGGAACTGGCCGGAGTCGGTGTAGCTTTTAAAATGGCACATGCCCTTTATGAAGAAATGCCGGATCACCTGATCGAACTGACGGCGATCGGTACCGTTGCCGATTTGGTTCCGCTTCACGGCGAAAACCGTTTATTTGTCAAAGAAGGACTGGCGGCGCTGATCGATTCGCCGAGCCCGGCGGTTGCGGCGCTATGCGAAGTGGCGGGCGTCAAGCAGCAGGACATTACGGAAGAGACGATTGGCTTCATGTTCGGTCCGCGCATCAATGCAATCGGACGGCTTCAAGACGCTGATCCCGCGGTTCAGATGTTCTTGACGGAAGACCCGGCGGAAGCGCGTTCACTGGCTTCCGGACTGGACGTCTTGAACAAAGAACGCCAGGCCATCGTCAAGCAGATTGCAGAAGAAGCGATGCAGCAGGTGGAACAGCGTTATCCGGACGGGTCTCCGCGCGTGATCGTGGTCGCTCAGGAAGGCTGGAATCCGGGAGTTGTCGGCATTGTCGCGTCGAAACTGACTGAAAAATTCTACCGCCCGTCGATCGTCCTGTCGCTGAACCCGGATACCGGAAAAGCGAAAGGCTCTGCCCGCAGCATTGAAGGCTTCCATCTGTATAACGAACTGGCTAAGAACCGGGACATCCTTCCGCATTTCGGTGGACACCCGATGGCAGCCGGCATGACGCTCGAAGCATCTGACGTCGATGATCTGCGTGACCGTCTCAACAAACAGGCGGAAACCAGTTTAACGGAAGAAGACCTCTTGCCGGTCGTGGAAATCGACATCCCGCTTCGCCTGGATGAAATCGACATCACGGCCATTGAATCAATGCGTCTTCTGGCCCCTTTCGGCATGGGCTTCGCCAAGCCGAAGTTCTATCTGGAAGGCGTCAAAGTGGCGTCGATCCGTAAAATCGGTGCAGCGCAGAACCATTTGAAAATGGAACTGACGCAGCATGCAGCTTCGCTGGACGCTGTCGGTTTCGGCATCGGACCAGTCGGTGACGAGCTGACACCGGACGTCAAAATAGACGTCATCGGCGATCTGCAGATCAATGAGTGGAATGGCCGCAAAAAGCCGCAGCTGATGGTGGAGGATGTCCGCACGGATCAATGGCAATTATTTGATATCCGCGGCATTCGCCAAGTATCGCGCTGGTCCAAGCTCATTCCTCAGGAAAACCAGGTATATTTGGCTTTCAAAGAAGAAACGCCTTCTATCTTCCAGTCGTTTCTGTCACAGCCGATCTGCATGGCTGACAAATTGGATTCATTGGCAGGCAACAAGCATCACTTGGTGCTGTTGGACCTTCCGGAATCGGAAGAGCAGTTGGCCTCGGTTCTCGCGACATTGAAACCGCAGCGGATCTATGCGCATTTCCATGCCAAGGATTCGCAGTATTTTGAGCAGATCCCGACGCGTGAGCAGTTTAAATGGCTGTTCGCTTTCCTGAAGAAACGCGGTACTTTTGATTTCAATAAACATTGCGACGAGCTGGCAAAACATAAAGGCTGGACGCGTGAATCATTATTTTTCATGCTGCAGGTGTTTTTTGAACTCGGTTTTGTTACACTTAACAATGGCATTACCGAGATTGCACAATCGCCGAGCAAAAAGGATTTGTCGGAAGCGCCGATCTACAAGAAGCGCGAGCAGCAGATTGCACTGGAGCAGAAGCTTTTGTATGCATCTTATAAAGATTTAAAAGAGTGGTTCGATGCGAAAGTGTCTGCCAAGGAGGAAGAAATATGGATTTGAAGAAGTACATCACTATTGTTGAAGATTGGCCGAAACCAGGCATCCAGTTTAAGGACATCACTTCGTTGATGGACGACGGAACTGCCTATAAGTATGCGACGGATCAAATCGTTGAATACGCAAAAACAGTGAATGCTGAAATTATCGTAGGACCGGAAGCGCGCGGTTTCATCATCGGGTGTCCGGTTGCCTATGCGCTTGAACTTGGCTTTGCCCCAGTCCGTAAAGAAGGAAAATTGCCGCGCGAAGTAATCCGTGCCCAATATGGCCTTGAATATGGAACAGACGTATTGACGATGCATAAAGACGCCATCAAACCGGGTCAGCGCGTTTTGATCACCGATGACTTGCTTGCGACAGGCGGCACGATCGGTGCGACCATCAATTTGGTTGAACAAATGGGCGGCATTGTAGTCGGCTGCGCATTTTTGATCGAGTTGACTTATTTAGACGGCCGCAAGAATTTAGACGGCTATGATGTAACGACATTAATGCAGTATTAATAGTGAATCTCTTCGCCTTTTCGGGTGGAGGGATTTTTTTCTTGCATCAAGGGTATGGACACAGTAAAGACAAATAGGAGGTGACCGGAATATGAAGTTGGAAAAAGAGCACAACCCCCGATTAAATGCTGCATGGATTGACCACTACCTGGACAACCGTACACCTCTAGAGAAAATCACCCGCGAGACAGAACAATTCTTCAACGCCATCAAAAAAGATTTTGCCGTCAGCAAACATGCCCGGCGGAAATCCAGCCTCACTGAGAAACTATGGTCTTTATTCGCAGAAGAATTCATTCCCGAAGACGAACATGGCTTTGGGACCCGTGTGTCCGGACAGCGGCTTTATCCGGAATGGAAAGAACGGCTGGACAGTGAATACCGCAAATTGGATTCAACCATCCAGCGCCGCGTCAACGTCCGGGATTATGGCGCTTTGGGCGACGGGGAAACAGACTGCACCGAAGCTTTTAAAAAAGCTTTCGGCAAAGGCGCGGTCGAAGTAAAGGTGCCGGCAGGCGTTTATGTGGTAGAAGGCCTTCGGCTGCCGTCGTGGACCCGCCTGATCGGAGCGGGGAAAGGCCGTACCACCATAAAGTTGCATCCGAAAGCGCCGCGGAAGGCAAGGCTTTTGACCAATAGCCATCACCTGTCGGGCAACCGCAATATTTCCGTGGAGAAGCTGACGCTTGACTGGCATGTCGAACGCCTCGGCGAAGTCGAGAACACCAGCGCAGGCGGCAATCATTCCAGCTGCCTGACCTATGCGCACGTCACCTATGGCTGGGTCAAGGACGTGGACGCGCTCAATCCGGGCCTGCATTGCTTCGATATCACGGCGCCTCTTTATAATTACGCCGGAGACGGGCTGCGGGGCAAAGGCGGCAGCCGGTTTGTCTGGCTCGACGGCGTCACCGGCTCCGGTTTTGGCGATGATGGACTGACGACGCATCACAGCGATTATATTTTCGTCTCCAATTCGCATTTCAGCGACCCGAGCGGCCGGGCGCATCAAGCTGGCTTTTCCAACTCCAATGGCTTTGAAGTGGATGACGGCTCCCGCCACGTTTGGCTAGTCGACAATTCCAGCACCCGCTGTTTCGGAGGCATCGAGATCAAAGCCCACGCCAATTCCTCGGCAGCATCAGGGGTCTATATTTCGGGGCATCTATCGGTCCACGACAACCGGTCGTTCAATTTCCGCCATATCGGCCATCATAAAAAAGACGATCCTGAATCGCGGTCAGCGTTCAATATAAAAGCGCAGCGGCTGGTATCCATCGAACCTATTGAAACATCCCTCTACGAAGGGTCGCCACCGCGAAGTTTGGTGGTGTCCGGCTATCGGAATGTCGCCATCAACCGCTTTTTGTTTATAGGAGATCCCGATACTGATTATAAAAAGCAGCCCGCTGCCGCGATTCAATACCGCGCCGCATGCGTGTCGTTGACCAATGGCGTCATCCGGGATTTCACAACGGCAAGCGCTGATGTGTCGATCGCCGGTGGCGAACAAAGCGCGCGGAGTGTGCGGGTGGAAAACTTGATCTGCCTGGGTTCTGCCGAACAGGCGGTGGCTGTCGGAAAAGGCAGCGAACTGGTCCGTTTGGAGAGTGTCAGAAAACGTAGCAGCCATTTACTTTAAACTATACGAGGAGGCAATAATATGAGATTGACTGGAAAGAAAGTGTTGAGTTTCATTCACCATGAATTCGAGGATCTGGAACTTTGGTATCCGATTTTAAGATTGCGTGAAGAAGGGGCAGAAGTGGACATCGCAGGAGAGGAGGCAGGTGTCGATTATATCGGCAAATACGGCGTTCCGGCAAAATCGGATATGACTTATGGCGAAGCGCTCGCCAAGGAATACGACGCGATTCTTGTTCCAGGCGGCTGGGCACCCGACAAAATCCGCCGCTTTCCGGAAGTTTTGGAGATGGTCTGCCATATGGATGACCAGAAAAAGCCGATCGGGCAAATTTGCCACGCCGGGTGGGTGCTTATTTCCGCCAATATTTTAAATGGCCGAAAAGTCACCAGCACGCCAGGCATAAAAGATGATATGGTCAATGCCGGCGCGGAGTGGCTGGATGAAGCCGTGGTGGTGGATGGGCACTTGGTGTCAAGCCGCCGGCCACCGGATCTGCCGGATTATCTCCGTGAATTCATTAAAGTGATGGAGAAGGGCTAACAAAGCTTTACATTTAACCACTTTGTTTTTTATAATAGAAAGATATACTTTTGGAAAAATTTAAAGCAAGGTGGGCAATTATGGCGAAGGATCAAGTGAGAACAGCTGAAGATGTATTCGAGATGGTTGCGTCTTATATGAATGCCGATCATGTGAAAACGATTAAGAAGGCGTATCAAGTTGCGTACGATGCCCACATGGGACAGTTCCGGAAATCCGGAGAACCGTATATTGTGCATCCGGTGCAGGTGGCCGGGATCCTGGCAGAGCTGCAGATGGATCCAGCCACTGTGGCAGCGGGCTTTTTGCATGATGTCGTGGAAGATACGGAAGTCAGCCGGGAAGACATCGTCCGTGATTTCGATGAAGAAGTGGCGATGCTGGTCGACGGCGTGACCAAGTTGAGCAAGATCAAGTATTTGTCCAAAGAAGAGCAGCAGGCGGAAAACCACCGCAAGATGTTTGTGGCGATGGCACAGGACATCCGTGTCATCCTCATCAAACTGGCTGACCGTCTGCACAATCTCCGGACCCTGAAATACCAGTCTGTTGAAAAGCAGCGCATCAAAGCCAATGAAACCTTGGAAATCTTTGCCCCGATTGCGCACCGGCTTGGGATCAATACCATCAAGTGGGAACTGGAAGATACGGCATTGCGCTATTTGAACCCGCAGCAGTATTACCGGATCGTCAATTTGATGAAAAAGAAACGGACCGAACGGGAAGAATATTTAAATAAAGTTATGGGTGAGATCCGCACACAGCTCGACGAAGTCGACATCAAGGCGGATCTTTTCGGCCGGCCGAAACACATCTACAGCATTTACCGGAAGATGGCCATCCAAAATAAACAGTTCAACGAAATCTATGATTTATTGGCAGTCCGCATCACCGTGGAAAGCATCAAGGACTGTTATGCGGTACTGGGCATCATCCATTCCACATGGAAGCCGATGCCGGGCCGCTTCAAGGATTACATCGCGATGCCGAAACAGAACCTATACCAGTCGCTGCACACGACCGTAATCGGTCCACAAGGCGATCCGCTGGAAGTGCAGATCCGCACCGAAGAAATGCACCGTATCGCCGAATATGGGGTAGCGGCGCATTGGGCCTATAAAGAAGGCAAAACCATCGACAAGCCGAAAAGCTCGGTCGATTCACGCCTGTCGTGGTTCCGTGAAATCCTGGATTTCCAGAACGAATCCGACAACGCGGAAGAATTCATGGAATCGTTGAAATACGATCTGTTTTCCGATATGGTCTACGTCTTCTCGCCAAAAGGCGACGTCATCGAAATGCCGGCAGGCTCCTGCCCAATCGATTTCGCTTACCGTGTCCACTCGGAAATCGGCAATAAAACCATCGGCGCCAAAATAAACGGCAAGATGGCACCGCTCGATACGGAGTTGCATACGGGAGACATCGTGGAAATTTTGACGTCGAAGCAATCTTTCGGTCCAAGCCGTGACTGGCTGAAAATCGCCAAATCGACGCAGACGAAAAACAAGATCAAGCAATTCTTCAAAAAGCAATTGCGTGAAGACAATGTCCAAAAAGGCCGGGACTTGATCGAAAAAGAGATCAAATCCCAGGAGTTCCCGATCAAAGAAGTGCTGACGAACGAAAATATCAAGCGCGTCTGCGATAAATTCAATTTTGCAGGCGAAGACGATATGTACGCAGCGGTCGGCTTTACCGGAATTACGGCTCAACAGGTCGTCAACCGCCTGGCAGAAAAAATGCGCAAAAAACGTGAGCAGGAAGAAGCACTTGAAAAAATCACCGTTGAAATGAAATCCAATGTACCGAAAAAGCAGACGGAATCAGGCGTCATCGTCCGAGGCATCGACAACATGATGATCCGCCTGTCGAAATGCTGCAACCCGGTGCCGGGCGACGACATCATCGGCTTTATCACTAAAGGCCGAGGCGTTTCCGTCCACCGCACCGATTGTCCGAACATCCACTCCGAAGAAAACGACCGTCTGATACCGGTTGAATGGGAGAATGAGGGGTCGCCGGACAATAAATCGTACCAGATCGACATTGAAGTGCAGGCATACGACCGCACCGGTTTGATCAATGAAGTCATGCACATGGTCAGCGAAACGAAGACGACCATCACCGCCGTGAGCGGCCGTGCGGATAAAGACAAGATCGCGACGATCAATCTGTCGATCATGATTCCGCATATCTCGCACCTGAACCGCGTCGTCGAACGGATCAAATCGATTCCCGATGTCTACTCGGTCCAGCGTGTGACGAATTAAGGAGGCAGCATGAGAGTAGTTCTGCAACGATCCAAAGGAGCATCGGTGACGGTCGAAGGCGACATAACCGGCGCCATCAGCTCCGGCTATGTGCTGCTTGTCGGCATCACCCATGAAGATACAGAGAAAGATGCCGATTATCTGGCCGGCAAAATTGCTCAGCTTCGCCTGTTCGAAGACGAAGAAGGCAAGATGAACCGATCGATTCTCGACAACGGGGGCGAGATCCTGTCGATCTCCCAATTCACGCTTTACGGCGATGTCAAAAAAGGGCGTCGGCCAAGCTTCATCTCGGCGGCGCGGCCGGAAACGGCAGAACCGCTTTGGCAGGCCTTTAACGAGGCGCTGCGAAGTCATGGCCTGGTTGTCGAAACCGGCACCTTCGGCGCCATGATGGACGTCCAGCTGGTCAATGACGGCCCCGTGACGATCCTGGTGGAATCTAAATAGAAATTTGAGGAGAAGTGCAGGCGAGTTAGCCTGTGCTTCTTTTTGGTTTGTCCAACTTATCCCTACTTCCCGCACGATACGCACGTTCGCGGCCAGATACGCACGCTTTTTTCAAAATACGCACGCTCAGCAGATATTGCGCACGTTCGGAAAGAAATATGCACGAAACACAAAAATCCACACAAAAAAGCACGGAGAATATTTTCTCCGTGCTTTTTTTATTCGCCCAGCTGCGCATCAAAGTAGTTGATGATGCCGGTGTAGAGGCCGAGCGCCGCCTGTTCGCGGAATTGCTTAGTGGTCAGGACGCGTTCCTCGTTGAAATTGCTGAGGAAGCCAAGTTCGACGAGCACGGCCGGCTGCTGATTTTCACGGAGCACGAGGTAATTGCCGTGCTGGACGCCGCGGTCATGCAGGGTCAATTTGTCGCCGAGTCCCGAGTTGAGGTATTCGGCTAATTCTTTTTGGTAATCGTGCTGGTAATAGGATGTGAATCCAGATATGCTGCTGTCGTCGGTGGAATCATAGTGGATGCTGACAAAGGCGTCGGCTCCAGCCTGCTGGCTGCTGGCAACGCGCTTGCGCAGGTCGACATAGGTGTCGGACTGCCGGGTCATGACGACTTCAGCTCCAGCTGCGTTCAGATGATGGGACAGGGTTTCTGCCGTCTTCAAGGTCAATTCTTTTTCTTCTGTTTTGCGGACGCCGACGGTACCGCCGTCATTTCCGCCATGGCCCGGATCGAGCACGATGGTGATACCGTTCAAGGTGCCTTTCTTGCGGTCAGGCACTTCTGTCTGCTCTTCTTCTGCGATCGCGTCTTCTGAAGACACGACCCATTCAGCAACAAAGGCGGCCTGGCCATCCGGTAATGAAACCTGATACCATTCGCCTTGCTTATCGAGGACCGGCAAGTTATCTCCGGCATCTGCGCGGCTGGCAACTTCAGATGCAGTTGTCGCTTCGGTCCGCAGGTTTGTACCGTCGGTCAGGATGGTGACGGACTCTTGTGTATCGTTCGAGCGCGTTTCGGCTGTCTCGTCGGATAATTGGCCGTGGAATGCATATGCCCAGCCGTTTTTGCCTTCAGCCAATTGGATTTCCACCCAATTTCCTTTCATGGACACGACAGGGAAGACTTGCCCTTGGTTGACTGTCTGTTGGATCTTCGAGCTGAGGTCAGGTTTTGAACGGACATTCAATGCGCTGACGGCAATTTCAAAAGATGAGACTTTGGAAAGCGCCTCTTTCTTTTCCTCTGTTTTCTCGGCGTCAGCCGGCTGATCTGTTTCGGGTGCTCCATCAGCCACGCTTATGTATTGCTTGGAGACAAATCCCCGGGTATTGCGGAAATTGATTTCCAGCCAGTCTCCTGCTGCGCTGATCACTTCAGCCTCGTCTCCGGCTTTCATCTTCGTCAGCACAGCTGCTGAGAGATCGGGTTGTGCACGGACGTTCAGGCCGTTGACCGAAGATACGGCTGTTTGGCCGGATGCCGTTTGTTCTTCATCCTTGGATGTCGTCAGCCAGGAAGCGATCCAGCCTTCCTTGTCATCCACACGGACTTCCAGCCAGTCGCCTTCTTTGGAAATGACGGAAGCCGTCTGTCCCTGCTCCAAGTCGCCGGTTACGCTGTATGACAATCCAGGGCCGCTTCTGACATTGACCGTAGTGCCGGAAATTTCGACGCTGCCGGTATCGGCTGATGCATGATCTTTATCGAGCAGCGGCAAGCTGCCGGCTATGAATAAAAAGAATAAAATAAGTACGATGAACCATTTGCGTTTCATGCCATTCCCCCTAAAGAAACTTCTCTCCCATAGTATCAAAAAACGGGCGCCTTGTGTCAAAAAGGTTGACAAGCTATCGGGGAGTTATTAAGATTGATTTATCCCGCTTTAACGGGCAGTAGGACTCCCGCTTATAAAAGAGGGAGCTCCACTGCCCGTAAAAGTCCGATTGGGTCAACTAACACTCAGTGGGGGATAAAGAATCCCCACTGAGTGAAGTTTCTCTTTATTATACTTATATATTTGCTGACGACGGAGAAAGTAATTGCATGATTTGGCTGAAAAGAGAGGGAAAGTCTCAGGCTGTAAACTTTCCTGCAGACAACTGCGACGAAAAACACTTTCGAGGCTTTTTTCTGAAAAGCGTAAGCCGCTTATTAGGAAAAAACGGAACCGGCCGTTACCCGGAATGAGAGGATGCATCTTTTTGCATCAACTAGGGTGGAACCGCGGAAGCTTATACAGGCTCTCGTCCCTTGCGTAAAGCAAGGGGCGGGAGCTTTTTTGTATGGAAAAATAGAGGAGTGAAGAGAGTATGAACATTCAAGCACCACGCGGCACGTATGACGTGCTGCCCGACCAATCCGCCAAATGGCAGGAAGTCGAACAAAAAATCAACGACTTGTGCAGGCTCTACCAATACAAGGAAATCCGCACGCCTATTTTCGAACACACGGAATTATTCCAGCGCAGTGTCGGTGACACGACGGATATCGTCCAAAAGGAAATGTATACATTCCAGGACCGCGGCGACCGTTCACTGACGCTGCGTCCGGAAGGCACAGCGTCCGTTGTCCGATCTTATGTAGAAAATAAATTATTCGGCATGCCGGACCAGCCGGTGAAATTATTCTATACCGGCCCGATGTTCCGCTATGAACGTCCGCAGGCAGGCCGCATGCGCCAGTTTGTGCAGTTCGGTGTCGAAGCAATCGGTTCCAAGGATCCGGCAATCGACGCAGAAGTGATTTCACTTGCTATGGACCTATACCGTTCTGTCGGCCTGAAGCAATTGCGTCTGGTCATCAATTCACTCGGCGACACGGAAAGCCGTGTGGCGCATAAAGAAGCGTTGATCAAACATTTCGAGCCAAGCATCGATGAATTCTGCAGCGACTGCCAGATCCGGCTCAAGAAAAATCCATTGCGCATCCTGGATTGCAAAGTGGACCGCAACCATCCGTTGATGGCAACTGCGCCGTCCCTTAATGATTATTTGAACGAAGAATCACAGGCTTATTTTGATGAAGTGCAAGCGTACCTTTCGAGCATGGACATCGACTTTGTCGTGGATCCGAATCTGGTCCGCGGACTTGATTATTATAACCACACCGCTTTTGAAATCATGAGCGAAGCGGAAGGCTTCGGCGCCATCACAACTTTGGCCGGCGGCGGACGCTATAACGGCCTCGTCGAAGATCTCGGCGGTCCGGAATCTCCGGGAATCGGCTTTGCGATGAGCATCGAGCGCTTATTGTTGGCGCTTGAGATGGAAAAAGTCGAAATCGGCCAATCGAACAACCTGGAGGTTTACGTGGTGGCGATGGACGAGTCGAGCAAGAAAAAAGCATTTTCGGTCGTACGCGATCTACGTTTGAACGGCATTTCAGCGGATATGGATTTCAACGGCCGCAAAGTGAAAGCGCAGATGAAATCCGCTGACCGCAAAGGCGCCGGCTTCGTCATCGTCATCGGCGAAACGGAATTGGCAAGCGGAAAAGTGGCATTGAAGGAAATGGCGACGGGTGAGCAGCAGGAAATGGCATTCGAAGAAATCGCCCAAACCATATTGAAAAAGAAATCACTGGAGGAATAATTATGTCTAGAACGCATTATTGTGGGGAAGTCAACGAAACTGCCATTGGGCAGCGTGTTACATTAAAAGGCTGGGTACAAAAACGCCGGGACCTTGGCGGCTTGATCTTTGTCGATGTCCGTGACCGTTCAGGAATTGTCCAAGTGGTCTTCAATCCGGAAATTTCAACAGAAGCCGCCGCGATCGGTGAGTCGCTGCGCAATGAATTTGTGGTTCATATCGATGGTCTGGTTGTAGAACGAACTGAAGGACAAGTAAATGCGGCCATGAAAACCGGGAAAATCGAAGTGCAGGTGGATCATGCCTCCATTATCAATGCAGCGAAAAATCCGCCATTCGCGATCGAAGACAATACCGATGTCAATGAAGACCTGCGCCTGAAATACCGTTACCTGGACCTGCGCCGTCCGGCGATGTACGAAACATTCAAAATGCGTTCAGACGTCACCAAATCCATCCGCCGCTTTTTGGATGAAGAAGGTTTCATTGAAGTGGAAACACCAATTTTGACGAAATCAACTCCTGAAGGCGCACGCGATTATTTGGTGCCAAGCCGTGTCCATGACGGAGAATTCTATGCCTTGCCGCAGTCTCCGCAGCTCTTCAAGCAGATGCTGATGGTGTCCGGCTTCGATAAATATTACCAGATTGCCCGCTGCTTCCGTGATGAAGATCTCCGTGCAGACCGCCAGCCGGAATTCACGCAAATCGACATGGAAATGAGCTTCCAGACGATGGAAGACATTATCGGAATGAATGAACGTTTGATGGTCCAAATGATGAAAGACGTCAAGAAAATCGACATCGAGCCGACGTTCCAGCGCATGAGCTATACAGAAGCGATGGACCGTTTCGGTTCGGATAAACCGGATGTGCGCTTCGGCCTGGAATTGGTCGACGTCTCGGATCTGGTGAAAGATTCAGCATTCAAAGTCTTCACCGGCGCCATCGAAAACGGCGGCCAGGTTAAACTGATCAACGTCAAAGGCCAGGCTGCCAATTATTCACGCAAGGACATTGACGCACTTGGTGCTTTCGCTGCCGTTTACGGCGCAAAAGGGCTGGCGTGGCTGAAAGTCGAAGAAGAAGGCGTCAAAGGGCCGATCGCCAAATTCTTTGAAGGCGAAGCGGCAACTGCTTTGACCGAACGTGCAGAAGCGGAAGCTGGAGATCTACTGTTGTTCGTGGCAGACAAGCGTACGGTTGTAGCCGATGCCCTTGGCGCACTTCGTCTGAAGTTCGGCAAAGAGCTTGGCTTGATCGACAACTCGATCTATAAATTCCTGTGGATTACGGACTGGCCGCTGCTTGAGTATGATGACAAGGACGGCCGCTACTACGCTGCCCACCATCCTTTCACCATGCCGTTTGAAGAAGACCTGGACAAATTGGCGACAGAACCGCAGAACGTCCGTGCACAAGCTTATGACCTTGTCTTGAACGGCTATGAGCTGGGTGGGGGATCTTCCCGTATCTACCGCCGCGAAATCCAGGAGCAGATGTTTGAAGTGCTGGGCTTCAGCAAAGAAGAAGCCAATGAGCAGTTCGGTTTCCTGATGGAAGCATTCGAATACGGAACGCCTCCGCACGGCGGAATCGCTTTCGGTTTGGACCGTCTGGTAATGTTGCTGGCAGGGCGCACGAACCTGCGCGACACCATCGCATTCCCGAAAACGGCCAGTGCCAGCGACCTGCTGACAGATGCACCGAGCCCGGTTTCCGGCGCGCAGCTTGAAGAATTGAGCCTATCGCTGAACATTCAGAATAATAAAAAAGTATCAGAGTAAAAAGCTTGTCTAAATAAAAAAGGTATGCTAACATACGGGTATAGAGAATCCTGATGTGTTCGTTTTAAGCAATTCGATTTTGACCCAACATTATGTCGTCGGGAGATCGGATTTCACCATGGCTAACATGCCTTAACGGGAAGTTATAAGTGGTGAAGAGGTCACCCACCTGCTTTCAGCGGGTTCAAACGATGCGCACCAACAAAGACGGCACGATTGGGATTCCTAATAAAAAATCATTTTTATCCCTTCGACAATTATTTGTCGGAGGGATTTTTAATGTGTATAATCCCTATTATGCGTATCAATATTGAAAGGCAGTGGCTTAATGTTACACCAATTCTCGAGAAATGAATTAGCAGTAGGTAAAGAAGGAATCGATTTATTGAAAAATGCAACGGTTGCCATTCTGGGCATCGGAGGCGTGGGGTCATTTGCGGCGGAAGCGTGTGCCAGAAGCGGCGTCGGCACCATCATTTTGGTGGACAAAGACAATGTCGACATCACCAATATCAACCGCCAGCTGGTCGCCAACCTGTCAACAGTGGGGCAGTCCAAAGCAGGCGTCATGAAAGACCGCATTGCTGATATCAATACAGAGTGCAAGGTGATTTCCCTGCATATGTTCTATACGGAAGAAACGTACGAAGAATTCTTCAGCTATAACCCGGATTACGTCATCGATGCTTCCGACACCATGATCTACAAAGTCCATTTGATGGAGGAATGCTATAAGCGCGGAACCAAGATCATCGCGAGCATGGGAGCGGCCAACAAGACCGATCCGACCCGATTTAAGATTGCGGATATCTCCAAAACGCATACTGATCCACTGGCGAAAATCATCCGCAAGAAATTGCGCCAGGCCGGAATCTACAAAGGCATTCCTGTCGTCTTCTCAGACGAAAGCCCAATCATCGTCCGTGAAGACGTGGTCGGAAATGTCGGCAAGCCCGATGCAACCATCCGCAAAGCACAGATGCCGCCGTCCTCGAATGCCTTCGTGCCTTCCTCAGTCGGCTTGATCGCTGCCAGCTGGGTGGTCAATGACATCACCAAGTCCATTCCAATTACACGTGTCCGCATGAATTAAACGAAAGCCGGCTCTTTTCATGAGCCGGTTTTGGCTTTTAGCCAAAAGATTATTAGTTAGAAGTATGAACGAGTAATCAGTGGGTTCTATATTAGATCCTTCACTACAGGCGGACGCTTTCCTACGGGCTTGCGCCGAACTAACTCGGGCTTTGCGCCCGAGTGGATTTCGGCACTTCGCTATCCCGCAGGAGTCGCCGCCTTGCGTTCCGGATTCTGGAATGCATATGTTAAAATTTGGTTTTTTCTTTTCTAGCTAGTTAAGGAATAGAAAAAACGGATTGGATTCGTCACCCTCATTAAGCGTGATATCAATAACGAGACTGGGTGTGAGTCTCATGTAGTGTGGAATCAATTCGGGCTGAATATACCTGTGAGAAGAAGTTATCAGGGCAAATACCTGTTTCTGCCTACTCATTTTCCGTAGACTTTATCTGCAACCAGCTGCTGGCTCTTTTCATGAGCCGGCTTTTCTGTGCTGTTTTCAATAAATCCGTGCATTAAAAAAGCCACCTCCGTTTAAGGAAATGGCGTTGCTTAGAACATATTTATTTTTTATTTTTACGGAAGCTCTTCAGCTTTTCGTAGATTCCGGCGAATTTCTTCTCTTCGCCGGCGACAACCGGTTTGTAGAACTCGGTCGATTTCACTTCTTTCGGCAGATAATCCTGATCAGCCCAGCCGCCGAATGATCCGATCGGCGTGTCATGCGGGTAGCGGTAGCCCCCATGTCCGAGGTCAGCGCTGCCGGCGTAATGGGTATCCCGCAAATGCATCGGGATATCGCCGACGTCGCCTTTGTTGATGGAAGCGATGGCTGCGTCGATGGCTTTATAAGCCGAATTGGATTTTTCGGACAGGCACATTTCTGCGACAGCCTGAGCAAGCGGAATGCGGGCTTCCGGCAAGCCGAGGCGGTCCGCTGCCTGGCATGCCGCGAGTACATGGCCGCCGACAGCTGGGTTGGCAAGGCCGATGTCTTCATAGGCCATCACCAGCAAGCGGCGCGTCACTGCGGTCAAGTCGCCATTTTCCAGCAAGTGCGCCAAATAATACATAGCCGCGTTGACATCGCTGCCGCGTACCGATTTTTGCAGCGCTGACAGCAAGTTGAAGAAATGCGATCCTTTTTTGTCGCCGAAGACGCCGACGCGCTTGATCATCTGTTCGACCATCTGATCTTCGACGATGAATTTGCCGTCGCGTTCGTCAGAGGCAATGACAATCGACTCGAGCATCGTCAACGCTTTTCGGGCGTCGCCGTTGGTGCCTTCTGCGATGCGTTCAACCTGCTTCTCTGAAATATCGATCTGCTCGCTGCCGAGGCCGCGTTTCGGATCGGCCAATGCGGAATTCAAGAGCTGGACAATATCTTCATGCGACAGCCGTTTCAGCTGCTTGATTTCACCGCAGCGCGAGCGGATGGCCGGGTTGACATCGTGGAACGGGTTTTCCGTCGTCGCGCCGATGAGGACGATCGAACCGCTTTCAACATGCGGCAGCAAAGCATCCTGCTGGAGTTTATTGAAGCGGTGGATTTCGTCGAGGAACAACAGGACTTTTCCGGTCATGCGTGATTCCGTCACGACTTCTTCGACATCTTTCTTGCCGGAAGTGGTGGCGTTCAACGCGATGAACGGCAAATTGGACGTGCCGGCGATGGCGTGGGCGATGGACGTCTTGCCGATTCCCGGCTCGCCGTACAACAGCATGGACGGCACGTGGCCGTTGTTGATCATTTTATATAGAGCCGTATGCGGACCGATGACATCTTTTTGTCCGACGACTTCATCGATCGTCCGTGGCCGCATACGGAAAGCTAAAGGTTCGTTATGCATAAGAAAACTCCTTCCGTACATTCGTTCTATCAGTATAGCGTTTGAAGTTTCAAAAGTCATTGCAAGTCCATTCGGCTCAAATTATGCTATACTGTTTTGAAGAATATTGGTATTTATATAGGTGATTTATAGAAGACGTATGTGAATGAAACTGAATCGTTATTCTGATCATACAATTTTGTAAGAAATTATTTTGTATTAATTTTCAATTTAAAGATATGGAGCAAACCAGCGGAGACTCCCGCGGGATAGCGACGTGCCGAAATCCACTCGGGCAAAAGCCCGAGTTAGTTCGGCGCAAGCCCGTAGGAAAGCGGAGCTGGTTTGCGGAATATCCAGTAGCCAAGAAATATTCGTTCAATTTATCAAACTTAGAGGTGTAATGATGAAAATATCAACCAAAGGCCGTTACGGTCTGACCATAATGATCGAATTAGGAAAACTATACGGGGAAGGCCCTGTGCCGCTGCGGAAGATTGCAGCGGAAAATGAGTTGTCCGAAGCCTACCTGGAGCAGCTGGTGGGACCGCTCCGCAACTCCGGGCTTGTTAAAAGTGTCCGCGGGGCATACGGCGGCTATATGCTGACGCGCCACCCGAAAGAGATTTCCGCTGGAGACGTCATCCGCGTCTTGGAAGGCCCGATCCAGCCGGTTGAAGGCATCGAAGATGAAAAGCAGCCTCAACGCGAGTTGTGGGTGCGCATCCGTGATGCTGTGAAGAATGTTCTCGACACCACCACGATCGAAGATTTGGCGAATGCCAATAACGGTGAAACTGAAAATTATATGTATTATATATAAGGGAGTTAACAGATCATGAATCGAATTTATCTAGACCATGCGGCGACTTCGCCGATGCATCCGGAAGTTGTCACGACTTTTTCCGAAGCACTCGGAACGGTCTACGGCAACCCGTCAAGTATCCATGGGACCGGAAGAGCTGCACGTAAGGCACTGGACGATGCGCGTAAATTACTGGCTGAAAGCATCCACGCTGAGGACAATGAAATCATTTTCACCAGCGGCGGAACGGAAGCGGATAATTTCGCGATCTTCGGAACGGCCGCTAAAAAGAGCGGCAAACATATCATCACGACAGCAATTGAACACCATGCCGTTTTGCATGCCTGCGAGAAGCTGGAGCGGGAAGGTTATGACGTGACGTATTTGCCGGTTGGTGAAAATGGGCGTGTGCGAGCAGAAGACGTGAAAAATGCGCTGCGTGACGATACAATTCTAGTATCGGTCATGCTGGGCAACAATGAAGTCGGCACCCTGCAGCCCATCGCTGAAATCGGCGAATTGCTGAAAGGGACGGAGGTCACTTTCCACACGGATGCTGTCCAGGCATACGGGGTGTTGCCGATCGATGTCGATAGACTGAATGTCGATTTATTGTCTGTGTCCGCACATAAGCTCAATGGCCCGAAAGGCGTCGGTTTCCTGTACCAGCGCAAAGGAACGGCATTGACGCCGCTCCTCTACGGCGGAGAGCAGGAACGCAAACGCCGCGCGGGCACGGAAAACGTGCCGGCGATTACGGCATTTGCCAAAGCTGTAGAGATTTCTTTGGCGACAATGGAAGAAAAAACAGCGGCTTACGAGCAATACAAAACCATCTTCAGATCTGCTTTGGATCAGCAAGGCATCGACTATAAAGAAAACGGCAGCAACCAAATGCCGCATATTTTAAATCTCAGCATTCCGGGCATTGAAATCGAGTCGTTTCTGGTCAATCTGGATTTAGCGGGAATTTCTGCCTCCAGCGGGTCAGCCTGCACGGCGGGATCGATCGATCCTTCCCATGTGCTGGTTGCGATGTACGGGGAACAGGCGGTAGAGAGCCGCAATTCCATCCGCTTCAGTTTCGGCATCGGTTTGATGCCTGAAGATATTAAGCAAGCTGCCGAAAAGACAGCTCAAATCAGCCAGCGTTTGGCGTTAAAATGAAAAGGTGAGAAAAAATGACTGCAAAAGCACCACACGATACACGCGTTGTTGTCGGCATGTCCGGAGGGGTGGACTCTTCGGTTGCCGCTTATTTATTGAAAGAACAAGGTTATGATGTCATCGGCATCTTCATGAAAAACTGGGATGATACGGACGAGAACGGTGTCTGTACGGCAACAGAGGATTACGAAGACGTGATCCGGGTCTGCAACCAGATCGGCATTCCGTATTATGCCGTCAATTTCGAAAAACAGTATTGGGATAAAGTCTTCACCTATTTCCTGGAAGAATACAAAGCGGGACGCACTCCGAACCCGGATGTCATGTGCAATAAGGAAATCAAATTCAAAGCTTTCCTTGAGCACGCGTTGAGCCTAGGCGCGGATTATTTGGCGACCGGCCATTACGCACAAGTCGAGCACGCGGAAAACGGCGAAACGAAAATGCTGCGCGGCAAAGACAACAACAAGGACCAGACCTATTTCCTGAACCAATTGGATCAAGGCCAGTTGTCCAAAGTGATGTTCCCCATCGGCCATATGGAAAAGAAAAAAGTCCGTGAAATCGCATTGGAAGCTGGGCTTGCCACAGCGACGAAAAAAGATTCCACCGGCATCTGCTTTATCGGCGAACGCAATTTCAAGGAATTCCTTGGGCAATATTTGCCTGCACAGCCTGGCACGATGGAAACCTTGGAAGGCGTCAAAATGGGCGCGCACGACGGCTTGATGTACTACACGATCGGCCAACGCCAGGGACTTGGCATCGGGGGCGCCGGCGACCCGTGGTTCGTCATCGGCAAAGACCTGAAAAAGAATGTGTTATACGTCGGGCAAAATATCCATCACGATGCTCTTTTCTCGGATAGCCTGACGGCGGTAAACTTAAGCTTCACGTCAAATACAGCACCAACCGGAACGTTGGAATGCACAGCGAAATTCCGCTACCGCCAACAGGACGTCGGCGTGAGCGTGGAATTCAAAGGTGAAGAAGCCATTGTGACATTTGCAGAGCCGGTCCGTGCTATTACGCCTGGCCAGGCAGTCGTTTTCTATGACGGCGAAGAATGCCTCGGCGGCGGAACCATCGACCGCGTCTTTAAAAACGGCGCGCGTTTGGAATATGTAGGCTAATGGGAGAGACAGCGATGAATTACAACGAAATCGGCATACAGGCATTACAGGAAGGCAACACGGAAGAAGCGATCAAAGCTTTTACACAAGCGATCGAAGAGCAGCCGGACAATCCGCTTGGCTATATCAATTTTGGCCATGTGCTGACTTCTATGGATGAAATCGACCGCGCAGAGCGGTTTTTCCAAAAAGCGATCGTGCTGGATGAAACATCGGCGACGGCTTATTATGGCCTCGCCAATCTGTATTTCAACTCGGAACGTTACGAGGAAGCGTTGAAATTATACGAAAAAGCCCTCCAATACGAACTGGAAGGCGCGGATGCGCATTTCATGATCGGCAAATGCTTCGAAAAACTGGAGCAGCCAAAATTGGCGCTGCCCTATCTGCAGCGCGCAGTGGAACTGGATGAAACCGATGTCCAGTCCCGTTTGAGCTTCGGCATCACGTTGGCATCATTGGAATTGTTCGAACTGGCAGAGCCGCAATTTTTGCAGGTGCTCGAACAGGATCCGAACCATTCGGACGCCCATTACAATTTGGGTGTTCTTTATGCGGTTTCCACAAACCGCAAAGAAGATGCCATGAACCACCTGAAACAAGCCTATACGCTTGATGAACGAAACGAAATGGCGCGATACGCCTACGATATGATTGCAACGACACTGGAATAGCCACGTGAAAGGGAGACGACAGAAATGACCGGACAAATCGATTTATTCCAAGAAGAAAAACAGTTTGTATTAGGGCGTCCTGTCGTCTCGATATTTCACAATCCCCAAAATTTATTCTCCATTGCGAAAGTGAAGATCCAGGAAACCAACACCCCGTATACCGAAAAGGAAATTATCGTGTCGGGCTATTTTCCGATGCTGTCCCTTGAAGAGCAATACCGTTTTACCGGCGCCGTGAAAAACCATCCGCGCTACGGCGTTCAGTTCCAGGTGGAAACTTTCACCAAGGAAGTGCCTGAAACCGAACAAGGAATTATCCATTATTTGTCAAGTGACATGTTCAACGGCATCGGCCGGAAAACAGCGGAAACGATCGTCAAAAAACTTGGCAAGGATGCCATCAAAAAGATTTTGGAAGACCCGGATGCACTGGACAAAGTGCCGCGCCTGTCCGACGAAAAAAAGGACACGATCCGTGCAACGCTACAGATGAATCTCGGGCTTGAGCGTGTCATGATCCAGCTCAACGACTGGGGCTTTGGCCCACAAGTTGGCATGAGGATCTACCAGGCCTACCGCGAGGAAACCATCGACATCCTGACGAAAAACCCGTTTCAGCTGATCGAGGAAATCGAAGGAATCGGTTTCCAGCGCGCTGATGAACTGGGCATGAAGCTCGGTATCACAGGCAGCCACCCGGACCGCATCAAAGCATCGATCCTGCATATCCTCAACCAGGCCTCGCTGTCTGAAGGCCACGTCTATGTGGATGCCAAGGCTTTGATTCCCATGGTCAAAGAGATGCTGGAATCACGCCAACAAGAAGAGATTCCGATCGATGCGATTTCCAAAGCGGCGATTGAGCTGAATGAAGAAGGCAAAGTCGCTGGAGAAGAAACGCGGCTTTATTTGCCATCGCTGTATTATTCGGAAGTCGGCATTGCGACAAAATTGGAAACGCTGCTTGCAGAACAGGAAACCCGGACGAAGTTTCCGAGTTCTGAAGTGCGGAAGGCACTCGGCGAAGCGGAAGAGCGGCTGGGTGTCAGCTATGCCGAAACGCAGGTCGATGCGATCGAAAACAGCATCAATTCATCCGTCATGATCTTAACCGGCGGACCGGGTACCGGCAAGACCACCGTCGTCCGAGGTTTGGTAGAGATCTATGCAGAGCTGCACGGGCTGTCGCTGGACCCAAAAGAGTACGCCAAGAAAAAAGAGCCGTTTCCGATCATCCTGGCAGCACCGACAGGACGTGCAGCGAAGCGGTTAAGTGAATCAACGGATTTGCCGGCCATGACCATCCACCGTCTGCTCGGCTTTAACGGGCAGGAAAAAGACGAAGAAACCGAAAAGGAAATCGAAGGCAAATTGATCATCATCGATGAAATGTCGATGGTCGATACATGGCTCGCGCACCAGCTCTTAAAAGCGGTGCCAGAAGATGCCCAATTGATTTTTGTCGGGGACCAGGACCAACTGCCGCCGGTCGGACCGGGGCAGGTGCTGCGGGATCTGCTCGAATCAAAACGGATTCCCACTGTGGAATTGACCGAAATCTATCGGCAGTCGTCGGGCTCATCAATCATCGAGCTGGCCCACCAAATGAAAAAAGGCCAATTGCCGGATGACATCACCGCAAAAACGGCAGACCGTTCATTCATCAAAGCGGGCATCGACCAGATTCCGTCTGTTGTTGAAAAAGTCGTCAAGAGCGCTTTATCAAAAGGCCATTCAATCAAAGACATCCAGGTGCTGGCGCCGATGTACAAAGGACCGGCAGGAATTGATGCCTTGAACCGCATGATCCAGGAAATGGTCAACCCGAATCCGGATGGCAAACGAAAAGAACTGGTATTCGGCGACATCACCTACCGCATCGGCGACAAGATTCTGCAGCTCGTCAACCAGCCGGAAAGCAATGTCTTCAACGGCGATATGGGGGAAGTTGTGGCAATCCTGAAAGCGAAAGAGACCGTCGAAAAGCAGGACATGCTGGTGGCGTCGTTCGACGGCATTGAAGTGACCTACGAACGCAGCGACTTGAACCAGTTGACGCTGGCCTATTGCTGCTCGATCCATAAATCACAGGGCTCCGAATTCCCGACCGTCATCATGCCCGTGGTCCGCGGCTATATGAAAATGCTGCGGCGCAATTTGCTGTACACCGGCATCACCCGAAGCAAAGATTTCCTCATCCTCTGCGGCGACCCGAGCGTTTTCCGCTACGGCGTCGAACGCACAGACGACGCGCAGCGGATGACGACTTTAAAGAATCGCTTAGCAGTCGCAGCGGAAGAACCGAAAACCGAACAGCAAACACAGCAAAAAGCTGAAGCCAAACAAAGCGGACCCGTCAGCCTGACCAACGAAAACGTCCACGCCATCCACCCGATGATCGGCATGGAAGGCATCACGCCACAGAAGTTTATGGAAGCTTGATGTGAAAAGTTGAAAAGGTAGATTGGGCTTCGATATTCCACAAAATAGCTTTGCTTTTTCCTATACCGGTTGCTTGGAGTGCAGGTGCTCGACTCCTGCGGAATAGTGAGACGACCGAGACCCCGCAGGGAGCGAAGCGACTGAGGAGGCTTGGGCGCGAACCCGTGGAAAGCGAGCGCCGGAACGGAAAGCAGCCATTTCAATGAAAAGATGCTTGATTAATGTTAAGAAGCGCATGGAGCGATTTCTTAACCCTTCTATTGACATCACCCAAAGCTTTTTCTATAATTCAAATTAGACTGATAGACAAACACATTGATGGAGACAGTATAAAATCGCATCCGGACAGAAACGGGACCCCTGGCTGAAAGGCCCCGACGAGATCTGATTTTAGAAAGCTACTCCGGAGTGCAGCTAATCCCTGCCGTTGAACCGCGTTAAGGTGTTCGAGAGACACGGAGCTTCATGGTCCGTGTAACTAGGGTGGTACCGCGAAATAAAGCCTTCGTCCCTTTTTTGGGATGGGGGCTTTTTATTATGCTGAGGAGGAAAAACAGATGAAAAATTTGAAAGCTGAAGACATCAGACAATTGTATCTCGACTTCTTTAAAGAGAAAGGCCATGACCAGGAGCCGAGCGCACCGCTTGTGCCTTTTGAAGATCCTTCCCTGCTGTGGATCAACAGCGGCGTGGCGACCTTGAAGAAATATTTTGATGGTCGTGTCATTCCTGAAAACCCGCGGATTGTCAATGCACAAAAATCGATCCGTACGAATGATATTGAAAATGTCGGCAAAACGGCGCGCCACCATACGTTCTTTGAAATGCTCGGCAACTTCTCGATCGGTGAATACTTCAAGACCGAAGCAATCCACTGGGCTTGGGAATTCCTGACGGACGAAAAATGGATCGGTTTCGATGCTGATAAATTATCGGTGACGATCCATCCGGAAGACGAAGAGGCTTATGGCATCTGGTTGAACGAAGTCGGCATTCCGGCTGAGCGCATCATCCGTCTGGAAGGCAACTTCTGGGATATCGGAGAAGGCCCGAGTGGACCAAACTCTGAAATCTTCTATGACCGCGGCGAAAGCTACGGCAATGACATGAATGACCCTGAATTGTACCCGGGCGGCGAAAACGACCGTTACCTGGAAATCTGGAACCTGGTCTTTTCACAGTTCAACCACAACCCGGACCATACCTATACACCGCTTCCTAAGCAGAATATCGATACAGGCATGGGCTTGGAGCGCATGGCTTCTGTTGTACAGGACGTACCGACCAACTTCGATACGGATCTGTTCATCCCGATCATCCGGAAAACCGAAGAGATATCGGGCAAGAAATACGGCGAAGATGCTGATATGGACATGGCTTTCAAAGTGATCGCCGACCATATCCGTACCGTGGCATTTGCGATCGGTGACGGCGCGCTTCCATCGAATGAAGGCCGCGGTTACGTATTGCGCCGGCTGTTGCGCCGGGCTGTCCGTTATGCGAAGAAACTGGGCGTCGAGAAACCGTTCCTGTTTGAATTGGTACCGGTTGTCGGCGACATCATGAAAAACTTCTACCCGGAAGTGAACGACAAGCAAGACTTTATCATCCGTGTCATGAAACTCGAAGAAGAACGTTTCCACGAAACGCTTCACGATGGTTTGGCAATTTTGTCGTCAGTAGTAGAAAAAGAAAAAGCTGCTGGACTTACGGAAGTCCCGGGCGAAGATGCATTCCGCCTGTATGATACGTACGGCTTCCCGGTGGAGTTGACAGAAGAATACGCAGAAGAAGAAGGCATGACGATTGACCACAAAGGCTTTGAAGCAGCGATGCAGGCTCAACGTGACCGTGCGAGAAATGCACGCCAGAATGTCAATTCGATGCAGACGCAATCCGAAGTGCTGGGCGATATTAAAGAAGCGAGCGAATTTATCGGCTATAACCAGACGGTATCCGATGCCAATGTTCTGTTCATCATCAAAGACGGTGAACTGGCAGACAGCGCGCACGAAGGTGAAGAAGTTCAGGTCATCCTGGATGAGACGCCATTCTACGCTGAAAGCGGTGGACAGATTGCGGATCACGGGACATTGCGCAACGACTTTGCAAGCGTAGCTGTGCTCGATGTCAAAAAAGCGCCGAATGGCCAGAACCTGCATTCCGTGCGCGTAGAAACCGGTGAATTGACGAAATCGGCTGTGCATGCGCAAGTAGATGCATCCGAGCGCCGCCATACGGTGAAAAACCACACGGCGACACACCTATTGCACCAGGCGCTAAAAGATGTTCTAGGCACACACGTCAACCAGGCAGGTTCTTATGTAGGACCGGACCGTCTGCGTTTCGATTTCTCGCATTTCGGCCAGGTGACGAAAGAAGAATTGGAGACAATTGAGCAAATCGTCAATGAAAAGGTTTGGGAAGGCATTGCGGTTCAAACCGGCTACCATAACCTGCAGGAAGCGAAAGAAATGGGTGCTATGGCTTTGTTCGGAGAGAAGTACGGTGATGTTGTCCGTGTCGTTGAAATCGGCGGCTATTCACTGGAGCTTTGCGGCGGTGTCCATGTGGTCAATACGTCTGAAATCGGGTTGTTCAAAATCGTTTCAGAAGGCGGCATTGGAGCTGGCATCCGCAGAATTGAAGCGGTAACCGGTAAAGGGGCATACGAAAGCCTGAAAGACAGCGAACAGATTTTGGAGCAGGCGGCAGGACTTCTGAAGGCCAATCCAAAAGACATGGTCCAAAAAGTACAGTCTGTCCAAGCCGAAATCAAATCACTGCAGCGTGAAAACGAATCCCTGCTTGCGAAGGTATCAAATGCACAATCTGCCGGCATCTTGGATCGCGCGCAAAAAGTCGGCGATATCACTGTGTTGTCAGTCAAAGTAGAGGCCAAAGACAACAACCAATTGCGCCAGATGCTGGATGATTTGAAAACGAAAATTGACAAAGCAGTCATCGTTTTAGGTGCAACAGATGGAGACAAAGTCATGCTGGCTGCAGGTGTTACGAAAGATTTGGCTGGCGGCGATTATCATGCTGGGCAAATCGTCAAACATGTGGCAGAGCTATGCGGAGGAAAAGGCGGCGGCCGTCCGGATATGGCGATGGCGGGTGCAAAAGATGCCGGGAAATTGGAATCGGCGCTCGAATCCGTTTACAGCTTAGTGAAATAGGTTTAATAAATCCACGCTATCGGTTATAATGGTAATCAGACAGCAGGAGCAATTATTCCTATTTAAAATCCGAAAGCGAGGTGCTTGTCGTGAGTTCATTTGATCGAACTATGAAATTCGATTCTTCTGATGAGTCGATGGAGCAGGAAGTGAAGCAAGTGATGCTTCAGGTCCATTCTGCACTTGAAGAAAAAGGCTATAACCCGATCAATCAGATTGTCGGATATTTGTTATCAGGTGATCCGGCTTATATTCCTCGCCATCAGGATGCGCGAAATATGATTCGCAAACTGGAACGGGATGAAATTCTGGAAGAGCTTGTAAAGTTCTATATTAAGAAGAATAACGGGGAATAATGAAATGATGCGTATAATGGGACTTGATGTCGGTTCGAAAACGATCGGAGTCGCAATCAGCGATCCGATGGGCTGGACAGCCCAAGGAATCGAAACCGTCAAAATAAATGAAGCGATCGAAGAATTTGGAATGGACCGCCTCGGTGAACTGATCAAGCAATATGAAGTGACCGAAGCGGTTGTCGGCTACCCGAAAAACATGAACAATTCAATCGGGCCGCGCGCTGAAGCATCCGAAAGATTTGCAGCTTTGCTGAAAGAAGCGTATAGTATACCGGTGGTCCTATGGGATGAACGGCTTACGACGTCGGCAGCAGAGAAGATGTTGATCTCCGCAGATGTCAGCCGCAAAAACCGCAAAAAAGTGATCGACAAGATGGCGGCAGTCATGATTTTGCAAGGCTATCTTGATTTTAAAAAATAATGAGGTGACACAAATGGAACACGGACAAGAGCACATTACAGTCGTTGATGAAAACGGCAACGAACAATTATTTGAAGTATTGTTTACATTTGAATCAGCAGACTTCGGAAAATCATACGTTTTGTATTTCCCGGTAGGCGCTGAAGAAGATGAAGAAGGCGAAATCGAAATTCATGCATCTTCCTTCACTGAAAACCCTGACTCGGACGAAACTGTAGGCGGCGGAGAACTTCGCCCGGTTGAAACGGATGCTGAATGGGACATGATCGAAGAAATGTTGAATACCTTCCTTGACGAAGAAGAAGAAAACGAAGAGCTTTAAAAATGGAGGACGGAATTGATTGCTGATTCCGTCTTTTTCTTTTGTGCGTTTTTCTTGTATACTTAAAGAAGTTGAACAGCTAAGGTCCAACTTTTGCAGAAGAGAAAAGCTGGGGGGGGGAACCCGTGGAGAAACAGTCAAAAAAAGACATCATGTTTGAACGCATGAAAGAAAAAAAGAAGGAAGTGAGAGTCGTCCGACGCATCGTATTAATAGTCGCGCTGATCCTATTGGTCATTATCGGGATCGCAGGCTTTCAAGCCTATAATTACATCAGCAGCGCCCTTGCGCCGGTAGATCCGGATTCAGAGGAAGTGGTGACCGTTGAAGTCCCGATCGGTTCAAGTCTGGACAGCATTGCGGCATTGCTTGAAGAAAACGGAGTCATTGAAGATGCACGCATCTACAAATACTATGTGAAATTCAATAATGAATCCGAGTTTCAAGCTGGAACTTATGATTTGCTGCCGTCCATGACATTGGATGAAATTACGGAAAGCCTAAAAAGCGGTAAAGTCTATCGCGAGCCGCTGTTTACGATCAACGTTCCAGAAGGCTTGACGGTGGAAGAGATTGCCGAAAACGTCATTGCGGAAAAAACTTCGCATACGGCTGAAGAATTTTTAGCGAAAATCGAAGATCCGGCTTATATTGAAGAGCTGATGATCAAGTATCCGGAGTTATTGACAGATGAGATATTGGGCGATAATATCCGTTATGCACTTGAAGGCTATCTGTTCCCGGCCACTTACGCCATTTACGAAGAAGATCCTTCACTGACATTGCTCATTGAACAGATGCTTGATACGACTCAAGCCAATGTTCTGCAGTATCAAGCCGTTTTGGAAGAAAGCGGAAGATCGCCGCATTGGTTGTTGACCTTCGCTTCGCTGTTGGAAGAAGAAGCGACAGCGCAGTCTGATCGCCAAACCATTGCCAGCGTCTTCTATAACCGTTTGGATGATGATATGCCGTTGCAGACGGATCCAACCGTCATCTACGCAATGGGTGAGCATAAAGACCGCTTGTTCAATACGGATTACGAATTTGAACATCCATACAGCACTTACCAGAACAAAGGTCTGCCGCCTGGTCCGATCGCGAATGCCGGAGGATCTTCAATTGAAGCAGTGCTCGATCCTGCTGATACTGACTACTTCTACTTCCTGGCTGATTCGGAAGGTACGAATCATTTTGCCAAAACTTATGAAGAACATTTGGCGAACCGCGATGAATATATCGGAAATTAACACCTTCGAGAAGGAAGCGTCCTCGCTTTCCTTCTCTTTTTATGGTAATATTTGAAGTAATTTTTGCTTAGTCGAAAAGGAGCTTTCCAGTATGGTGAACAATCAATTAGCAACGACGCTTGAAGAGATGCGAACATATGCAGCTACGCATCATGTGCCGATCATGGAAGATCAGGGAATCCGGGAACTGCTGGATCTGCTGAAACAGCAGCAGCCCGAACGGATTTTGGAAATTGGTTCGGCCATCGGCTTTTCGGCGATAAAAATGGCAGAAGCCTTGCCCGCTTGCACAGTGGACACCGTTGAACGCGACGATTCCCGTTATCGGAAAGCGGTCGAATTTATTGCGCAATCAGGTTTAGGGAACCAGATCCGAATATTCCATGCAGATGCATTGGAGCTCGAACTGGCAATTCTGAAACCGCAATATGATGCTATTTTCATCGATGCAGCAAAAGGGCAATATGAGCGCTTTTTCGACAAGTATGAACCTTTATTGCCAAAAGGCGGAATCATATATTGCGATAACATGGCCATGCATGGACTTTCAGATATCCCGTTATCTGAAGTGCCCAGAAGAAAGCGCACGATGATCCGCAATCTGGCGGCCTTTAAAGAACATATGCTCAGTCACTCCGGTTACGACACGGAATTATTGTCTTCGGGAGACGGCATTATGATCTGCAAAAAAAGATGAATACACTAAAAAGAGATTTGCAAGGAGCTAAACAACATGTCGAAGAAACGGCCGGTCGTTATTGGGATCGCAGGGGGTTCGGGCTCGGGGAAAACGAGTGTAACGAACTCCATCTATGAAGTATTTAAAGAAAACTCGGTGGTGGTGATCGAGCAGGATTATTATTACAAAGATCAAAGCCATTTGGCTTTTGAAGAACGCCTGGAAACGAATTACGACCATCCATTGGCATTTGATACAGACCTGCTGATCGAGCACATCAACGAATTGCTGGAGCGCCGCCCAATCGAAAAACCGGTATATAATTATGCGCTACATACGCGTGCTGAAGAAACGGTCGTAATCGAACCGAAAGATGTCATTATCCTGGAAGGGATTTTGGTGCTGGAAGATGTCCGGTTGCGTGAATTGATGGATATCAAATTATTCGTCGACACGGATGGCGACTTGCGCATCATCCGCCGTCTGCTGCGTGACATCAACGAACGTGGCCGGACCATCGACTCGGTCATCGAACAATACTTGACCGTCGTACGTCCGATGCATAACCAATTTATCGAACCGACCAAACGGTATGCAGACGTCATTATTCCAGAAGGCGGACAAAACGAAGTGGCGATTGATTTAATGGTCACAAAAATCAAAACTATTCTTGAATAGATTGTCAATCTATAATATGATGAGACCAGACTGACGGTTGCACACGTGCATCCAGGTCAGCAGTTGAAGGAGTGGAAACAATGGCTAACGAAAAACAATTTCCAATGACAGCTGCAGGAAAGCAGAAGTTGGAAGATGAACTGGACTTTCTAAAAACGATTAAACGCAAAGAAGTGGTTGAACGAATTAAGATCGCGCGTGATTTCGGTGATTTATCCGAGAATGCTGAATATGATTCTGCGAAAGAAGATCAGGCATTTGTAGAGGGCCGTATCTCAACACTCGAATCGATGATCCGCAACGCGGTTATCATAAATGAAAATGAATCGAACAAAGACATCGTCCGCTTAGGGACGACCGTTACATTTATAGAAGTTCCAGATGGCGATAAAGAATCCTACACAATCGTCGGGTCAGCTGAAGCGGATCCTTTGGAAGGCCGTATTTCAAACGATTCTCCAATTGCAAAAAGCATGATCGGCCGCACAATCGGTGAAAATGTCAAAGTACTGACACCTGGCGGAGAAATGGAAATCAAGATTCTTTCAATCACGTAATGGAGACGGCCGTTCTGTAAAAGGGATGGCCGTTTCTCATTATTTTGACTTTTACTGAAACGAAATTATCGCTGAAACGTCAAATTTGTCATACTGGATTTATGGTAAACTATTAAGAAAGGGGGACATCCAATGACTAACGAAGAAAAACCTTATCCCTCTCGTTTGAAGAAAAAGAAAAACCGGTCAAATTCCATTTTGAATATAATGATCGGCTTGGTATTTGCATTGATTCTCATTATCGGGGTTTCCATGCTGTTTAGTGGAGGGGACGATCAGGCTCAAGATCTTGAAGCGGTGACGATTTCACCTGAAACCGAAGACCAAACGAGTGGCACTGGAGACAGTGAAGAAGGAAGCGCAGGCACCGATGAAGATGCTGAAGCCTCTGAAGAAGAAAAAGAAGCAGCTAAAAAGGCTGAAGAAGAAAAAGCTAAAGAAGAAGCTGAAGCTAAAAAAGCTGAAGAAGAAAAAGCTAAAGAAGAAAAAGCCAAAGAAGAAGAAGGATCTGTCACAAAAGGCGGAACCATCACACGAGAAGATTCCAGTGACCCGATAGTGGAAGAAACAGTCATCAATACGAGCTGGGAGCCGGTAGGCACTAAGCAAAAAGGTGATCATGTCTCTGTGTACCAGAAGGATTCTGTGGATTGGAACGAAAAAGTCAATGCGGTAGCTTATGCGACTGGCCTTGATGCCAACAATATGTATGTCATGATGATTAAAAACGGCGGCGGTCCTCAGAAGTCGATTGCGACTGTTCAGTCCAAAGACGAATCTGAAAAATATCGTGTCCATATGGAATGGGTAGACGGCGAAGGCTGGAAACCAGTGAAAATGGACGTGCTGAAAACATTGGAAGGCGCCTATTGATAAAGGCGTCTTTTTCTTTGGTATAATATAAGTTGAACTAAAGAAACCGTCTTTTACACAACGCTTCGGACGCTTTGAGTAGGGTTCCTAAAGTAAGAGTTGTAAAACCTCTGCTTCTGCATCGCTCCGCTAGCTTCGAAGCAAAGAAAATAACCTAAACTTCCTTTGGTTTATTTTCTTGCCTAGCCCTTGGGCGCGCCGGCGCTAAGAGATGTAGTGAATTTGAAGCGAGCCTCTGTGTTACCACTGTATCCATAATAGATTTGCGGAATATCAGCAGGCGAAGATTCTTTGTACAACTTATATATAAAAGGGTATTGAAACAGGAAAGATAAATTGACGCTGGAATGGGGAATAGCAAAATGAAAATCGGTGTAATTGGTGCGATGGAAGAAGAAGTTCAACTATTGAGAAGCGGTCTGGAAGATTCCCGGACAGAAGAAATTGCCAAATGTGAATTTACTTTGGGTACATACGAAGGGCAGGAAATCGTCTTGCTGAAAAGCGGCATCGGCAAGGTCAATGCCGCCATGTCAACAACAATCCTTTTACAGCAGTACCAGCCGGATATTGTCATCAATATCGGTTCGGCAGGCGGCTTTGATGAAGAACTCGAAGTTGGCGCGGTAGTCATCTCTGACGAAGTCCGTCACCACGATGTGGATGTTACAGTCTTCGGCTATGAAATGGGGCAGGTGCCTCAAATGCCGGCAGCATTCACTTCCAACGAAGAATTGATTGAACTGGCAATCAAGGCAGTCAAGGAAATGGGGCAGCATGATTACGCAGTCGGCTTGATTGCGACAGGCGATTCCTTTATGAATGATCCCGAACGTGTGGCAAAAGTCCGTGAATATTTTCCAACGATGAAAGCAGCTGAAATGGAAGCGGCTGCGGTTGCGCAGGTCTGCTATCAGTTCGACGTGGCATTCGTAGTCATTCGGGCACTGTCTGATATCGCCGGAAAAGAATCTTCTGTATCATTTGATGAATTTTTGCCTGTGGCAGCCAAGCATTCAACGGAAATCGTCTTCAATGTAATCAGCCGGTTGGCAGCGCGCATCTAACTTGAACTATGGAATTGCCCAAAATAAAAAGCTGAGGACGTTTTCTCAACGTCACTCAGCTTTTTTACACTTTTCTTAAAGAGAAGGTACTGACCATCAATAAAGAACAAAGGATGAACAGGAACATATAGGCGACTGGCGAAACCATCGTCAGACCAAAATAGGATAATGTAATGACCGTACCGGCCGCTGTAATCGGCAAACCGGTGAAATAACCGGTGGCATCCGAAATATTGAAACGCGCCAAACGAAAACCACCACAAGAAATATAGATGACTGTAAAAACCATTCCGATAAAACCGAAGTCCGACAAGACAAGCTGGTACATTAAAATTGCAGGGGCAACACCAAAGGATAATATGTCGCTCATCGAATCGAGCTGCTTACCGAGTTCAGATTCCTGATTGAACTTTCTTGCCACCATACCGTCAAAGCGGTCCAAAAAAGCCGCAATAAATATAAATAGCACGCTATAGCTATAAGATCCATTTAAAGTGGCCATAAGTGAGGCACCGCCAAACAGCATATTGCCGATTGTGATGGTGTTAGCGGTCTGTGACCTCAGCTTTTTTATGGTGTGATCCATTCTTTCTGTAATTAACAATGGAAAACACTCCTTCTTTTTTGTAAACTTGTTCACTCTATTATACTGTGAAAGGTAAAAAAATGGTAGACTATTTTAGCAACGGAGGCATCTCTATGAAAAAATATCTATACCAGCGTTCAATTGAACTTACAAACGGAGCTTTTACTTCCAATCTGATCCGCCAATTCTCTCAATCCAAAAACAGCCGAAGGTTTATTCCTGGCTATATCAAAGCCTATCAGATCTTAGTGGATGATGTCGAAGAGCCTGTGGATTCCTTTCCGACACTCCATGATTTCTTTGTCCGTAAACTGACGGCATCGAGCCGTCCGATCGCCAGTGCCCCTGTGGTTTCTCCAGTCGATGGCAAAATAGAAATTGCCGGAGATATGCAGGTAGGCATCACGTTCCTGGTGAAAGGCCAGCAGTATTCTTTGGCTGATCTCCTCGGGGATAACGCCTTGGCTGACCGCTATCAGAACGGAAAATATGCAGTGCTGTATTTATCGCCTGCCGATTATCACCGGATCCATAGTCCGGCTGATGGCAAAGTAGAGAAGCAATACGTACTCGGAAAAAAATCATACCCAGTCAACGCAGCTGGGTTGCACTACGGCAAAACGCCGATCAGCGGCAACTACCGCATGATCACCGAGCTGGAAACGGCGTTCGGCAGGATGCTGGTTGTCAAAGTCGGCGCCATGTTCGTCAATTCCATCAAGCTGACGGAAACCGGCAGTGAATGGCAAAAAGGCAGTGAAGTGGGCTATTTCAGTTTCGGATCCACAGTTGTGCTGTTCTTTGAGGAGAATTCCATCAAATTTGTCGAAGATATGTCGGATGGACAACGGATCAAGGTGGGAGAAGCGCTAGGAATTATGGTATAATCAATAGCATTAAGTTCGGAAAACAGGAGTGGGTTGCAGTGTATCAGAATTTTGTACCAAGCCAATACGTGAAAGACGTATTTGACATCAAGCCGGAAACATTGATTGAAAAGAATATTAAAGGCATCATTACGGATTTGGATAATACGCTTGTGGAATGGGATCGACCGGATGCGACACCGAAATTGATCGAGTGGCTGAAATCGATGAAGGACGCCGGCATCCAGGTAGTCATCGTTTCCAACAACAAGGAATTGCGCGTCAAGTCATTTGCGGATCCTTTAGGGATTCCGTTTATTTACCAGGCACGCAAACCGATGGGCCGCGCCTTCCGCAAAGCGCTCCGGATCATGGAAGCGAAGCGCGACCAGGTGGTGGTGATCGGAGATCAGATGCTGACGGATATTTTCGGCGGCAACTTGAATAAGATGCATACGATCTTGGTATTGCCAGTGGCTCAGTCCGATGGCTTTTTTACGCGTTTCAACCGGAGAGTCGAACGCAGAATCATGAAGAGATTGAAAGATAAAGGACAATTGATGTGGGAGGAAGAAAATTGAGTGAAATGCCAACTTGCATCGGATGCGGTGTACAGATTCAAACAGAAAACAAGGAAGAGGTAGGATATGCTCCGCCCTCTTCATTGGAAAAAGAAGAAATTATTTGCCAGCGTTGTTTCCGCCTGAAGAATTACAATGAACTTCAACCGGTTTCTTTGACGGATGATGATTTTCTGCGTATTTTAAACGGCTTAGGGGAACGCGATGGCCTAATTGTGAAGATTGTCGACATTTTCGACTTTAATGGCAGCTGGCTTCCGGGCCTTCACCGCTTTGTCGGAAATAACGATATCTTGTTGATTGCTAATAAAGCGGACTTGCTGCCGAAATCAGTCAAACAGCATAAACTGATCCATTGGATGAAACAGGAGGCCCGCAAGCTGGGCTTGCAGCCAATCGATGTGTTGACTGTCAGTGCCCATAGAGGGACTGGAGTTCCGGAAGCGATGGAAGCCATCGAAAAATACCGCAAAGGCAAAGATGTCTATGTGGTCGGCTGTACGAATGTGGGGAAATCGACGTTCATCAATCGCGTCATCAAACAGGCTACAGGACAAGCTGATGTCATTACAACTTCCCATTTCCCGGGAACCACGTTGGATATGATCGAAATCCCATTGGATGACAAACGTTCATTATTCGATACGCCAGGCATCATCAACCATCATCAATTGGCGCACCATCTCCAAACGGCAGATCTTAAGCAGATCATGCCTAAAAAAGAGATCAAGCCGCGCGTCTTCCAATTGAATGCGGAACAGACGTTATTTGTTGGCGGATTAGCTCGTTTCGACTTTATCCAAGGTGAACGCTCGTCTTTCACTGTCCATATCGCAAATGACCTGCCGATTCACCGTACCAAACTGGAAAACGCAGATGCTTTATATGAACAGCATTTGGGTGATATGCTGGCACCGCCATCGGCCGAATACAAAGATGATTTTCCGGAATTGGTGCGCCATGAGTTCAGCGTCAAGGAAGCGAAGACCGATATCGTCTTTTCGGGGCTTGGCTGGATTACCATTCAACACGGCAATGCTGTCATTGCTGCCCATGCACCTAAAGGTGTAGAAGTTCTATTGCGCCCATCGTTGATCTAGGAGGTTTTTAGATGAAGAAATGGTACGCGGTGATCGGTGATCCGATCTCCCATTCCTTATCCCCATTCATGCACGATACATGGTTTAGTGAACATGGCATTGATGCAGCCTATATTCCGGTTCATGTGGAACCGTCACAGCTGGAAAAATCATTCGAAGCCATGAAAACGCTGGGAGTCAGCGGTTTTAATATCACGCTTCCGCATAAACAGTCGATTGTTCCGTTTCTGGGCAAACTGGAAGAAAATGCCATGCAGATGAATGCCGTGAATACGGTGAATTTCGATGGGAAACAGTATGTCGGTTCCAATACGGATGGTGATGGCTTTGTCCAATCCATGCTTGTTCATCCTGTCGATAAAGCATCTAAAGTCTTGCTGATTGGAGCGGGTGGTGCAGCAAGAGGCATCGCTTTCGCGTTGAAGCGCGCCGGGTTCAGTGACGTCACGATCACCAATCGGACTTTCCGCCGGGCGGAGGAGCTGGCTGCTGAAACTGGCGGTTCCGCTATAACGCTTAAGGAATCCGAGGAACAATTGGCGGAATTTGCGATTCTGATCCAAACGACATCTGTCGGTTTGGCGACGGGCGAAGCTTTGCCGATTTCCCTGGAGCAGGTCAAGGCGGGAACTTTGGTGGCGGATATCATCTATGTTCCACTAGAGACACCTTTTTTAAAGAAAGCCGAAGAAAAAAATTGCGTTATATTGAATGGTGTCGGCATGTTTGTCTATCAGGGTGCAATTGCATTCGAAAAGTGGACAGGCGTACAGCCGGATACTGAAAAAATGATCAAATTGATCACAGAAAAACTAGGAGGCACTTATGTTAACAACTAAACAAAAAAGCTTTTTGAGAAGCGAAGCACATCATCTTGATCCGATTTTCCAGGTAGGCAAAGGCGGAGTCAACGAAGCCATGCTCGTTCAAATCAAAGAAGCATTGGAAAAGCGTGAATTGGTGAAAATCAGCATTCTTCAAAACAATGAAGATGGCAAAGATGAAGTGGCGAAAGCTCTTGCCAAAGGCACAAAATCACAATTGGTTCAATTGATCGGCCACACAGTGATTCTTTATAAACAATCGGTCAACAACAAAAAGATCGAGCTGCCGGTTAAAAGATGAAAAAAGTCGGGATTCTGGGCGGAACGTTCAATCCACCTCATCTCGGCCATCTGATTATGGCCAATGAAGCGTATCATTCAGCCGGATTGGACGAAGTGCGCTTCATGCCCAACTATATTGCACCACACAAGGATGTGGCGGGAGCCAGTGCGCACCAGCGTTTGGAGATGACGGGACTGGCCATTTCAGGCCGTCCGCAATTCCGGCTGGAAGCTTTTGAAATCGACAGCGGCGGGGTTTCCTATTCGTTTGACACACTGACGCGGCTGACTGAAAAAGAACCTGATAAGGAGTTCTACTTCATCATCGGAGGCGATATGGTGGAAGGTTTGCCTTCCTGGTATCGCATCGACGAATTGGTGAAGTTGATTCGCTTTATCGGAGTCAAGCGTCCGGGTTATAATATAGAAACACCTTATCCTGTCATGATGATTGATTCACCCGAATTACTGCTGTCATCCACGATGTTGAGAGAGCGTGCCGCTAAAGGCGGACCCCTCACTTTTTTGGTGCCTGATAAAGTAGAAGCGTTTATCCGAGAGGAGGGCTTATATGGATTCCAGCGAAATGCTGCAGAAAGTTAAGGAACGGCTGCCTGAAAAACGCTTTACGCATGTGCTGGGCGTGGTGAAAACAGCAAGAGAACTCGCCAAGGAATTTGATGTATCCGAGTCTAAGGCGGAAACTGCCGCGATTTTGCATGACGCAGCAAAATTTTCAGATCGGGAGTGGATGAAGTCCATTATCGTCTCTGAGAAGCTGGATCCCCTATTGCTCGATTATCATGCGGAACTTTGGCATGCACCTGTGGGCGCGTATATGGCGAAAACTGAATTTGGCGTGGAAGATGAAGATGTTCTGAATGCTATCCGTTACCATACAACCGGACGCGCGGAGATGTCTGATTTGGAAAAAGTCGTCTATATTGCCGATCTGATCGAACCGAACCGCAAATTTTCAGGTGTTGAAGAATTGCGACAATTAAAAGAACAGGGATTGGATGTTATGATGGAAGCCTCGGTCAAACATTCCATCGAATTTTTAGTATCGAAAAATCAACCGGTATTTCCGGATTCACTGAAGTGCTACAACTACTTCGTGCAACAGAAAGGGAAAGTGAAAGAATGACTAAAGAAACTTTACTACAAGTAGCTTATAATGCTGCAGAAGATAAAAAAGCGGAAGACATTGTTGTCTTGAATATGGAGGGGATTTCGCTTTTGGCTGATTTCTTCGTCATCTGCACAGGAAATTCCGATCGCCAAGTTCAGTCGATTGCAAGAGAAATCATGGATAAAGCACATGAAGAAGGCCATGAAGTGAAAAGCATCGAAGGATTCGATTCAGCGCGCTGGATCCTTGTCGATCTTGGCGATGTCGTGGCACATGTCTTCCACAAAGACGAACGCTCATACTATAATTTGGAACGCCTGTGGAGAGAAGCTCCGCAAATGGAAATATGAAATACGGAAAATTTGCCGCAGTCTATGATGGACTGATGGAGGATATTTCTTATGAAAAGTATGTGGAGTGGGTCGCTTCCCATGCTCCGTCCGGCAAATTGCTGGATGTGGCGTGCGGAACCGGCACATTGTCACAGCTTTTTGCTGAAATGGGCTATGACGTGACTGCCAGCGACTTGTCGGAAGACATGCTGACGGTCGCCAATCAACGTTTCCAGGAAGCAAACCAGTCGATTCCGGTACTTCAATTGTCCATGGACAACCTGGAGGGCCTGGACGGCTTTGATCTTGTCACGATTGCGATCGATTCCTTGAATTATCTACAGACGGAACAACAGGTCCAGCAGACGTTCAAGGAAATCTATGCTTCATTGAATCCGGGCGGCCATTTTTTCTTTGATGTGCATTCCATCTTTAAAGTGGATGGAGTCTACATGGACAGCCCGTTTGTCTACGACGCGGAGGAAATCGCTTATATCTGGCATACAGAGCCTGGTGAAGCAGAACATAGCGTGATTCACGATATGACATTCTTTGTCCGCCAGAATGGGTTGTTTGAGCGTTTTGAAGAAACGCATGAGCAGCGCACCTTTTCCGTTGATGTGTACACGAAATGGCTGGAAGCGGCAGGGTTTTCTGTAGAGTCGGTCACCGCCGATTTTTCAGATCAGGCTCCGGACGAAGAAAGTGAACGCATTTTCTTTCATGCCAAAAAATAAAAAAAGCAATTCAGCCATCTGCATTTTGCAGGTGGTTTTTTGCTTGTCCGAAAAGGATGGACAGCAGCCGGTGAATTAATATATAATTCAAACAGCTTCCATTTAATTGCCTTCTGAAGAAATGAGGAATGCCAGCTGAAACCTTCCCAGCTTCAGAAAAACTCCGCATGGCTGTTGATCCCCGCTGCCGCCATTGCGTTATTGATGATCTACTTCTTCTTTCCACAAGAAAAGGCGGAAACAACACCCGCCGCTTCTCTCGAATTGATCAGCGCTGAATCCCCTCAGCAGACAGAAACCCCTGAAAACGAAAATCCCGTAATCGAATCCACATTAATGATAGATATGAAAGGCCAGGTGGTCAGTCCCGGCGTTTATGAGCTTCCGGCAGGATCGCGTATGCAGGATGCCATAGATGCTGCCGGCGGATTTACGCCTGAAGCCGACAGCCGCTCCATAAATCTGGCATTGATTGTTGTTGATGAAACCAGTCTGTATGTTCCAGCGGCGGGTGAAGAAATCATCTTGCCGGCAGCCCAGCAGACAGCCCCAGGCAGTAGTGGGAGCACCCTCATCAACATCAATCTGGCAACAGAAACCGAATTGATGGAACTGCCGGGAATCGGTCCTTCCAAAGCTGCTGCTATACTAGCTTACCGGGAAGAAGCCGGAAGCTTCAAAACGCCGGAAGAATTGACGGAAGTCACCGGGATCGGCGATAAAACCTTTGAACAATTAAAAGAGTTGATCATCGTTAAATAATCGCGATGTGCAACAAAGGCGGTTGACGAAACCGTCGCCTCTGCTACACTTATTTTAACTACACAAGCAGGAGGCAATTAAATGAAGCGAATAACTTGGGACCAATTTTTCATGGCGCAAAGCCATTTGCTCGCACTCAGAAGCACATGTACACGACTGGCTGTCGGCGCCACCATTGTACGCGACCGCAGAATTATGGCTGGGGGGTACAATGGATCGATTTCAGGCGGCGACCATTGCATCGATAAAGGGTGTTACGTTGTCGATGGCCATTGTGTCCGGACCATCCATGCAGAAATGAATGCGTTGCTGCAATGCGCAAAGTATGGCGTCAGCGTCAATGGCGCCGATATGTATGTCAGCCATTTCCCTTGCCTGCAATGCACCAAGTCGATTATCCAGTCAGGAATTTCCCGTTTGTATTATGCCACCGACTACAAAAATCATGAATACGCTATTGAATTATTGGAACAGGCTGGCGTTGAAGTGGTGCAGGTAGTATTCGATGAGCGGAAAATCGATTTTTTGAGTGTGGAAAAATCAGCTCTATATATTGAGCTTCTGGAGAAATTGCGTGAAAAAGGCGGAAGCGAAGAAGAATTGGCCCATTACAGTGAACGGGTGAATCAATTATTCGGAGAAGTCGAAGTCTAAACACCACGATCTTTCTTTACCTGGCAACAGCGACAGCTCTTGCCACATATGCAGCGCATGAAACAGCGGTTCAGCTCGTGTTCATGGCGCTGCTTTTTTGTTGGATGGCTTGGAAAAAGGAAACTTTGTCCGTCATCCTCAGTATCCTGTTGTTTGCCTGCACCGTTTACCTGGTACAAGATATTCGCAGCCAGGATACGTTTGGTTATTCCGGGAGGTACTCAGGAGAACTGACATTCAAGCCAGGAGCAGTCATCGATGGCGACAGCCTCAGAGGGTTTGCGTTGATAAGAGAGGATATTATCGTTTACGCCCGGTACCGTGTGGACTCAGAAGAGGAAAAGCATCTTATGGAGAAGTTAGTGGATGGATCGGTATTTCAGGTGTCCGGCGTTTTCGAAGCAGCTTCAGCACCATCGCACCGCTATTCGTTCAATATGGCCGATTACTTGAAACACAATGGAGCTGCATCTCTCTTGACGATCCAGTCGATGGACGGGGCTCGGACGAATGCTACATGGGCTAATCGGTTACTTGGGAGAAGAGATGCCCTCAAAAATCATATCCGTGCGCATTTCCCGGAAAGTTTGGCTGCGGAAGCGGAAGCGCTATTGATCGGTGAACGTGAAAACATGGATCCTGACGATCAGCGGGTGCATCAAACACTCGGCATCTCTCATTTATTCGCCATTTCGGGACTGCATGTCGGGATAGCGTCCGGCCTTTTGTATGTGATTCTGGTCCGCCTGCACGTCCGAAAAGAGACGGCTTTCCTAATATTGCTGATTGTCCTGCCGCTGTATGCGGTGATAGCAGGGAGTGCGCCTTCGGTATGGCGGGCGGTAAGCATGGTATCGGTGGTGCTGGCTGGAAAACTGCTAGGATTCAAGATTCCTATTGCAAGTATTATGTTAACAAGTATGGTGCTCTTCCTGCTGTGGAATCCATACGCGTTGTATAAAATCGGTTTTCAACTTTCTTATGGAGCGACGTTCGGTATCATCTATTCATTGAAGTTTTTGGGTGGAATCCAATCATCCCTGAAAACGGGGTTTGTCATCACGTTCATCTCTCAGATGACCCTGTATCCATTGCTGCTGTTCCACTTTTATGAACTATCGCTGTCAGCATTTGTGGTCAACAGCTTGTTTGTTCCGCTGTTCACCTTGCTTATCCTGCCGGCCAATTTTCTGCTGCTCTTTCTGACATCGGTATTTCAGCCGGCTGCCGACTTTGTTTTTTACTTTTATGAGCCGCTGCGCAGTGAAGTCGATCGTTTTATGGTTTGGCTGGCGGATTTGCCTTATCAGCTGTGGAATCCAGGAAAACCTGGAGTTTTTACCGTATTTTTGCTGATGGGCAGCGTCTATCTCTTTTATTGTACGGCTGAGCGGAAATTCCGTTTTCGGCAATTACTGATCTTATTGGTACCGGCTCTGCTGTTCACGGCCTTGCCTTATCTCGATCCGCGCTTGAAGGTGACTTTTCTTGATGTCGGACAAGGAGACAGTGCGCTGGTCGAACTGCCTTACCGGCAGGCAGTCTATTTGATTGATAGCGGCGGGCTGCTGCGTTTTGATACAGAGGCTTTCAAAGAGAAAAAAAGGCCGTATGAAATCGGCAGGCAAGTAGTGGCGCCTTATCTGAAAGGGAATGGGATTTCGTCGATCGACACCTTTATCATTTCGCATCCGGATGCAGACCACGCTGAAGGGGCGGAAGAAATTTTCCGGCTTTTCCCGGTCGATGAGCTGCATCTGACTCCGGGTTCCGCATCGAACGCATTGATGGTGCAGCTGGCACCGGATACGGCAGAAGCGAAAGTGGTGTTTCCGGGAGCGGGATCGAATTGGACAGTGGGTGAGACGCAATTCACCTATTTATTGCCAAAGGATGCGGAGTACGAAGGCAACAACGATTCGCTGGTGTTGTTAATGAAGACCGGGGACTACCGGGTTTTATTTACCGGCGACCTGGAAGCGGGAGGCGAGAAGGATCTATTGGAGTCTTATGGGAACGAACTCGCCGGATTGACGGTATTGAAAGTGGGCCATCACGGCAGCAAGACGTCCAGCAGCGAGGAATTCCTGGCCGCACTCAAACCGGCATTGTCGATCTTTTCAACGGGTGCAGATAATCGCTACGGCCATCCGAGCCCCGAAGTGGTGGAACGATTTACCGAATTGAAGCTCGATACGCTGAACACTGCAGAAAACGGCACCATCCGATTGCTTTATGAAAACGGAGAATTGGAGCTTGAGACGATGCGATGACTAGTGAAAAGCGCAGGCAGCCCTGGAGCTCTGACAGGCATAAGACAGTCCAACGAAGCGGCGTTCTTTGCCGTATAGTTGGGTTGGCTTATGACCCAAAGAGCTGGCTGCCGGAGTCTGGACTATAAGAAAAGCGCAGGCAGCCATGGAGCTCTGACGGGCATAAGACAGACCAACGAAGCGGCGTTCTTTGCCGTATAGTTGGGTTGGCTTATGACCCAAAGAGCTGGCTGCCGGAGTCTGGACTATAAGAAAAGCGCAGGCAGCCATGGAGCTCTGACGGGCATAAGACAGACCAACGAAGCGGCGTTCTTTGCCGTATAGTTGGGTTGGCTTATGACCCAAAGAGCTGGCTGCCGGAGTCTGGACTATAAGAAAAGCGCAGGCAGCCATGGAGCTCTGACGGGCATAAGACAGACCAACGAAGCGGCGTTCTTTGCCGTATAGTTGGGTTGGCTTATGACCCAAAGAGCTGGCTGCCGGAGTCTGGACAATGAGAAAAGCGCAGACCAACAAAAAAAGGTTCCGGGTCAGATGACCTGGAACCTTTTTTGATTTAATTACCGTGCTGCAAACTGTACAAGTCCAGCGATGATAAAGATAAGGGCGAAAAATCCAAAGGATACGACGAAGCCCATACCCGCGTCGATTGCATCGTTACGTTTGGACTGTACATTCTGTTCAAATTCATTCATTGAAATCCCTCCTAATTCCTTCTAATTATAAGCGAAGACAACGCAAAAATCTAGATTGAAGTGGACATAAAGAGATGAAATTGTGCGTTGACACATAACTGTCAAATACCCAAAGCGGCAAAAATCCGATATAGTAGAGAGAGGGGAGGCTGATAAGATGATTACTTCCGTGTGGAAATCCATACGCAGCGGACAAATAGACCCTGTTTATCTCATTGTAGGAACAGAAAGCTATTTTATCGAAAAAACTTTGGATTTATTAAAAGATAAATTAACGGGTGGCGGCGAATTGGAGCTGACTTTTTTCGATTTGGATGAAGTGCCTGTCGAACATGTCATCGATGAGGCAGATACCATTCCATTCTTCAGTGACCGCAAACTGATCATTGCGCGGAACGCATCGTTCCTGAAAGCGGCAGAACGCGGCAAAGAAAAAATCAATCATGACCTGAAGGCATTGGAAGCCTGGTTGGAACATCCGCCAGGCAGCTCGGTCACAATTTTCGTGGCGCCTTATGAAAAATTGGACGAACGGAAAAAAGTGACCAAGCTGATGAAGCAACACACCGTTTTGGTGGAAGCGAAATCGCTGCAGACGAATGACCTCGAAAGTTGGCTGATGCACGAAGCGAAAAGTTTCGGCAAGGGCATCGATTTGAAGGCCGCCCAAAAACTGATGGAGATGGCCGGCACGAATCTGACGCTGTTGTCTTCGGAAATCGAAAAGATGTCCCTTTACCTCGGCGCAGCTGAAGGAAATATCACAGTGGAGCTTGTAGAGGGGATGACGGCACGGACCCTCGAACAGGATGCCTTCAAAATGCTGCAGTCCTATTTGGATGGCGACGTCAGCGGGGCGCTCAGCGTCTATTACGATTTGCTGCGGCAAAAGGAAGAGCCCGTCGCGCTGACGGCTTTGCTGGCTTCGCAGATCCGATTTATGATCCAAGTCTATTATCTGCAGAAAAAGGGCTATCATGCCCAGCAGATTTCCAAGCAATTGAAAGCCCATCCTTACCGGGTCAAGCTGCTGGTGGAAAAACGTCAGCAGATTTCCGAACAACGGCTATTGCAGGTGCTCGGTGATTTGGCGGCGATCGACTTGCAGCTGAAAACAGTCAGCGGCAACCGTGACCGCATCCTCGAATTCTTTATCATGAAGCGTGCGGGACAGATGAAACGCTGAAAAGAATAGAAAAAAGCCGGTTCCTCTAAAGGAACCGGCTTTTTTAAGGTTTTACGCTTGTTTCATCAAGCGAGCTTTTTTACGGGATGCAGTGTTTCTGTGGATCAAGCCTTTAGAAGCAGCTTTTTCTACCTGTCTAATCGCCGCTTTAACAGAATCGCTAGCGTTATCGTCTTTGTTAGTCAAAGCAGTTTCAGCTTTCTTAACAGATGAACGCATTGCTGATTTCACATGTGAGTTTTGAGCGTTTTTCGTTTCGTTCGTGCGCACACGTTTGATTGCAGATTTAATGTTTGGCATATCTTTCACCTCCTAGACAAATAAGAAAGAGAGGAAATTATCCCAACTCTTTAATGTCTCTATACAACATGAGTTATTTTATCAAATCGACGGAAAGAATGCAATAGATACATGCAAAGAAGTTTTCCTTGACAGTGAAATGAATTCGGGAGCTTTCATTGCTCAATGGCCGTGGTACTGCTATAATTCATAGTAGTTTGTATAGGAGTGTGGACCATGAACCAAGAACAGAGATTAGCGCGTCAAAGCAAAATACGTAATTTTTCGATCATCGCCCATATCGATCACGGGAAATCTACGCTTGCCGACCGTATACTGGAAAGAACAAACGCCCTTACCTCTAGGGAAATGAAAGAGCAGCTGCTTGATTCTATGGATTTGGAACGTGAACGCGGCATCACAATCAAATTAAACGCTGTCCAATTAAATTACACAGCAAAAGACGGCGAAACGTATATCATGCATTTGATAGACACACCCGGGCACGTCGATTTCACTTACGAAGTCTCACGCAGCCTTGCTGCCTGTGAAGGCGCCGTTTTGGTCGTTGATGCTGCACAAGGCATAGAAGCCCAAACGTTGGCGAATGTTTATTTAGCCTTGGATAATGACCTTGAAATTTTACCGGTCATCAATAAAATCGATTTGCCTGCTGCAGATCCTGAGCGCGTACGGCAGGAAGTGGAAGAAGTTATCGGACTCGATGCCTCTGAAGCCGTTCTTGCTTCGGCGAAAGCGGGTATTGGAATCGAAGAGATCCTTGAACAAATCGTTGAAAAAATACCAGCACCTACAGGTGACCCGAGTGCGCCGTTAAAAGCGATGATTTTCGACTCGCTTTATGATCCGTATCGTGGAATCGTTTCGTATATCCGTATTGTTGAAGGAACGGTCAAGCCTGGCGACACAATCAAAATGATGTCCAGCGATAAAGAGTTTGAAGTTATCGAAGCAGGAGTGTTCACACCGAGAGCCACGCTCCGGGAGGAATTGACGGTTGGAGATGTAGGATTCCTGACGGCTGCCATCAAAAATGTGGGTGATGCACCGGTGGGTGATACCATCACTCATGCAAGAAAACCGGCATCGGAAGCATTGCCAGGATACCGCCGTTTGAATCCGATGGTTTATTGCGGACTTTATCCGATTGATACGTCAAAATACAATGACTTGCGTGATGCACTCGAAAAATTGGAATTGAATGATGCGGCACTTCAGTTTGAACCGGAATCTTCCCAAGCGCTGGGCTTCGGCTATCGCTGTGGTTTCCTTGGTTTATTGCATATGGAAATTATTCAGGAGCGGATTGAACGCGAGTTTAATATCGACCTGATCACCACTGCACCAAGTGTTATCTACAATGTCCATATGACGGATGAAGAAGTTCTTAAAATCGATAACCCGGCCATGATGCCTGATGCACAAAAAATCGATTATGTAGAAGAACCTTATGTCAAAGCAACGATCATGGTACCGAATGATTATGTCGGTGCTGTTATGGAAATATGCCAGAAAAAACGCGGAAATTTCCTGACGATGGATTATCTGGATAATTCACGTGTCAGCATCATTTATGAGTTGCCGCTGGCGGAGATTGTCTACGATTTCTTCGATCAATTAAAATCCGGCACAAAAGGATACGCCTCTTTCGATTATGAGTTGATCGGCTATAAAGAGTCGAAACTCGTGAAGATGGATATTCTGCTTAATTCGGAGCAGGTCGATGCTCTCAGTTTCATCGTTCACCGTGACTTCGCCTATGAACGCGGCAAAGTCATCGTCGATAAATTGAAGAACTTGATTCCGCGCCAGCAGTTTGAAGTGCCGATCCAAGCCGCTATCGGCCAGAAGATCGTTGCGCGCCAGACCATCAGCGCCATGCGTAAAAACGTCCTTGCTAAATGTTACGGGGGAGACATTTCCCGTAAGCGGAAACTTCTTGATAAGCAAAAAGAAGGTAAGAAGCGCATGAAGCAGGTCGGATCTGTTGAAGTTCCCCAAGAAGCCTTCATGGCGATCCTGAAAATGGACGACCAATCAAAATAAACGAAAAAAAGGAGGCGGGAATTTCAGCCTCCTTTTCTTATTAGAAAAGAGGAAATAAAATGGTAAAAGGATTGTACATCCATATTCCATTCTGCCACCAAATCTGTTTTTACTGCGATTTCAATAAAGTCTTTTTCAAAGACCAGCCAGTGGATGCCTACATCGATTCAGTAGGCAAAGAATTGGCTTTATGGAAACAACAGGGAGCACTCGATCAGCCGCTGGAAACGATTTTCCTTGGAGGGGGCACGCCGACGTCCCTGACGCCTGCCCAATTGGAGAAGCTGCTTGGCTATATCCATCGCTATGTGCCGATGGCTGCCGACCTGGAATGGACCTCAGAAGCCAATCCCGATGAACTGACCAAAGAGAAGATGCAGGTGTTGTTTGACGGAGGCGTCAATCGCTTAAGCATGGGCGTCCAATCATTCGATGAAGACCTGTTGAAACGGCTTGGCCGGACCCATAGCAATTCAGACGTCAAACGCGCGGTCGATTCAGCCCGTTTGGTCGGCTTCGAGAATTTGAGCTTTGATTTGATGTATGGCTTGCCTGGGCAGAGCATGCAGCAATGGGACGACACGCTCGAGCAGGCATTCGCTTTCGACTTGCCGCATTTTTCTGCGTATTCTTTGATTATTGAACCGAAGACGGTTTTCTATAATTTGATGACCAAAGGCAAACTCAATACCGTAACGGAAGATCTGGAAGCTGATATGTATGAAAAGCTGATGAATGAAATGGACAAACGGGGGTTGAAGCAATACGAAATCTCCAACTTTGCGCGTCCAGGGCATGAGTCGCACCATAATTTATTGTATTGGGACAATGTCGAATACATCGGCGTCGGTGCCGGTGCCCATGGCTACGTGGATGGCGCCCGTTATTCGAATGCCGGTCCGTTGAAGAAATACATGGAACCGCTGGATAGAGGCGAACGGCCGATCCTCAATACCCATGAAGTGCCGGTCCATGAAAAGATGGAAGAAGAGATGTTTTTGGGTCTCCGGAAAACGTCCGGCGTTTCCTTGCTGCATTTCCAAGAGAAATTCGAAAAACCGATACAGGACGTATATGGCGCTATATTGGAAAAAGAAATCGCCAAGAAAAATCTGGAGATTGCCGGTGACTTTATCCGTCTGACCAGAAAAGGCCGCTTCGTCGGCAACGAAGTTTTTGAACAATTTTTATTGGCATAAAGCTCTTCCGTTGACATCGCTCATTATATTTGTTAATTTAAATGTAGTATTAGCACTCGGGTACTTAGAGTGCTAACAGAGGTGATGATCATGTTAACAGAACGGCAACTGCTCATCTTAAAGGTGACAGTGGATGATTATATTCAATCAGCTCAGCCGGTGGGATCGAACCAACTCTCCAAGAAACCCGAAATTCCTTTCAGTCCGGCGACGATCCGCAATGAAATGGCGGATTTGGAAGGGATGGGCTTTTTGGAAAAAACACATACGTCTTCCGGACGCATTCCTTCCGAAAAAGGGTATCGCTATTACGTCGACCATCTGTTGACGCCAAGGCCGTTGCCGCAGCAGGACATCGTGCAATTGCGCTCAATTTTCGAAGAAAAACTGACAGAGACTGAAGAAGTCATTAAACGCTCTGCAATGATCCTTTCGGAATTGACCAATTACACGTCCATTTTACTGGGTCCTGATGTGCGCAGGCATATCGTCAAGAAATTGTCGATCGTGCCATTGACGCAGGACGCGGCGGTTGCGATTATCGTAACCGATTCGGGTCATGTGGAAAATCGGGTATTTTCCATTCCGCCGGGGCTCAACCCGTCGGATATAGAAAAAATGGCGAATATCCTCAACGAACGGCTGGTCGGGGTATCGCTGAACAATCTGCATCTGCGGCTCGAACAAGAGACCTTGACGATTTTAAAGCAGCATGTAGAACGTTATGGCGAACTGTTCCATACGTTCAGACAAGCGGTTTTACTGCCGCATGATGATGAAAACATCTATTACGGCGGAAAGCTCAACATCCTGAAACAGCCGGATTTCCACGATCTTCAAAAGATCAGGGATTTGATGGATGTTATGGAAGAAGCCAAGCACATTCCGATGATCCTGCCAGTAGGAAGCCAAGGCCTCCACATTCGAATCGGCTCGGAAAACACGCTGTCGGCAATGGAAGACTGCAGTGTCATTACGGTGTCGTATGATATCGGAGAAGAACAGACGGGTTCGATCGCTATAGTCGGTCCGAAACGGATGGATTATAAACGCATCGTATCCATATTGGATCTATTGAGCGGCGATTTATCGAAAGAGCTGACCCGTATATTCAAAGGAACGTGAACAAAGGAGGAATAGATTTGTCTAAAAAAAAGGAACCATTAAAAACCGAAGAACAAGAAGTAGCTGAAGATATGGCTGCAAAAGAGCCTGTCACTGAAACGGTTACGGAAGAGCAAGCGGAATTCGCTGACTCGGAAACTCCGGAAATCGACCTTACTGCTGATCAGGAACAAGAAGAAACAGTTGACGAAACTGAAGAACTTCGCAAACAGCTTGAAGCAGAGCAAAACAAATATTTGCGCCTATTGGCCGATTATGATAATTTCAAACGGCGTACTCAAATAGACAAAGAAATGGCCAATAAGTTCCGCTCGCAATCCTTGCTGTCGGATATCCTGCCGGTACTGGACAATTTCGAGCGCGCATTATCGCTCCAAACCACCAGTGAAGAATCCGCTTCCCTATTAAAAGGCGTCGAGATGGTACAAAAATCCCTGATCGAAGCAGTAAACCGGGAAGGCCTGGAAGAAATCAAAGCTGTGGGCGAACCATTCGATCCGAATTTCCATCAGGCGGTCATGCAGGAAAAAGATGATTCAGCTGAAGCAGGAACTGTTCTGCAGGAATTGCAAAAAGGCTATGTCCTAAAAGGACGAGTACTTCGTCCGGCAATGGTAAAAGTAAACGAATAAAAATTATTGGAGGAATTCTTAATGAGCAAAATTATCGGTATTGACTTAGGTACAACAAACTCAGCAGTCGCAATTCTAGAAGGCGGCGAACCAAAAATCATTCCAAACCCAGAGGGCAACCGTACAACACCTTCTGTTGTAGCTTTCAAAAACGGTGAACGCCAAGTCGGCGAAGTGGCAAAACGCCAGTCGATCACGAACCCGAACACCATCCAGTCTGTAAAACGATTGATGGGTACACAGGAAAAAGTGACAGCTGAAGGCAAGGAATACACGCCTCAGGAAGTATCTGCAATGATTCTTCAGTACATTAAAGGATACGCTGAAGAATATCTTGGCGAAAAAGTAACAAAAGCGGTTATCACAGTTCCTGCTTATTTCAACGACGCAGCGCGCCAGGCTACGAAAGACGCTGGACGCATCGCAGGCCTTGAAGTGGAACGGATCATCAACGAGCCGACTGCAGCAGCACTTGCATACGGCTTGGATAAAATGGACAAAGATGAAACGGTTCTTGTCTATGATCTTGGCGGCGGTACGTTCGACGTATCGATCCTTGAGCTTGGCGATGGCGTTTTCGAAGTAAAATCCACTGCCGGCGATAACCGTCTGGGCGGCGATGATTTCGATAAATTGATCATCGATTATTTGGTGCAGGAATTCAAGAAAGAAAACGGCATCGATTTGTCGAAAGACAAAATGGCTACTCAGCGCTTGAAAGATGCTGCTGAAAAAGCGAAAAAAGACCTTTCAGGTGTTTCTTCAACTCAAATCTCATTACCGTTCATCACTGCAGGAGAAGCCGGACCGCTTCACCTGGAAGTTACAATGAGTCGTGCTAAATTCGATGAATTGACTTCTTCATTGGTCGAACGCACAATGGGGCCAACTCGCCAGGCATTGAAAGATGCAGGAGTTTCAGCTTCTGAACTTGACCGTGTCATCCTTGTCGGTGGATCTACTCGTATCCCGGCTGTACAGGAAGCTGTCAAGAAAGAAACAGGAAAAGATCCGCATAAAGGCGTTAACCCGGATGAAGTGGTAGCAATGGGTGCTGCGGTTCAGGGCGGCGTTTTGACTGGTGATGTTAAAGATGTTGTACTATTGGACGTGACACCATTATCACTTGGTATTGAAACAATGGGTGGCGTGTTCACAAAATTGATCGAGCGCAACACAACGATCCCGACTTCAAAATCACAGACATTCTCAACTGCCGCTGACAACCAGCCGGCTGTAGATATCCATGTATTGCAAGGGGAGCGCCCGATGGCAGCAGCCAACAAAACGCTTGGCCGTTTCCAATTGGCTGATATCCCGCCAGCACCACGCGGCGTGCCACAAATCGAAGTAAGCTTCGATATCGACAAAAACGGTATCGTCAGCGTTAAAGCGAAAGATCTTGGAACGCAAAAAGAGCAGACCATCACGATTCAATCCAACACTTCATTGACTGACGACGAGATCGAACGCATGATCAAAGAAGCGGAAGAAAATGCAGAAGCGGATGCGAAAGTGAAAGAAGAAGTGGAACTTCGCAACGAAGCGGACCAAGCTGTCTTCACAACTGACAAAACAATCACTGATCTTGGTGAAGTTGTTTCTGAAGAAGAGAAAAAACAAGCAGAAGATGCACGCGACGAACTGAAAGCGGCATTGGAGTCGGACAATAGTGAAGACATCCGTGAGAAGAAAGACAAACTTCAGGAAATTCTGCAAGGCCTTTCGATGAAAGCTTATGAGCAGGCAGCAGCAGCTCAGCAAGCCGGACAAGAAGAAGGCGCAGCCCCAGGCAACGACGATGTAGTTGACGCTGAATTCGAAGAAGTAAATGATGATAAAAAGTAAGACCTTGAAAAGTCAAAGCAAAGCAACATGCTTTGGCTTTTTCAATGTTTTTGCAACAGTGATTTAAACCGTGTACAATTACAGTTGATTGCTAGAGGGAGAGTGACTTATGAATAAGCGAGATTATTATGAAGTACTTGGCGTATCCAAGTCCGCTTCTAAAGAAGAGATCAGAAAAGCTTACCGGACTTTATCAAAAAAATTCCATCCGGATATCAATAAAGAAGCCAATGCTTCCGAGAAATTCCAGGAAGTAAAAGAAGCCTATGAGGTATTGAGCGATGAGCAGAAACGTGCACAGTACGATCAATACGGCCATCAGGATCCGAATCAGGGCTTTGGCGGCGGATTCAGCGGCGCCGATGGTTTCGGTTTCGACGATATCTTCAGCACCTTCTTTGGCGGCGGTTCGAGACGCCGTGACCCGAATGCTCCACGCAAAGGCGATGATCTGCAATACTCGATGACCATCGATTTCATGGATGCCGTATTCGGCAAAGAATCGGAAGTTGAAATTCCGAAAGATGAGACATGTGACACTTGTGACGGTTCTGGTGCTAAACCTGGAACCAAGAAGAAAACATGTCCGTATTGTGAAGGCTCCGGCCAGATGAATGTTACGCAGGACACGCCTTTTGGCCGTATGGTCAACCGCCGCGCCTGCCAGCATTGCGAAGGAACCGGTCAGATCATCGAAGAGAAATGTACGACTTGCCATGGCGAAGGAAAAGTGCGCAAAGTCAAAAAAATCAAAGTCACCATTCCAGCGGGTGTCGACGATGGCCAGCAATTGCGTGTTACAGGCCAAGGCGCGCCGGGTGTCAACGGGGGACCTGCCGGAGATCTGTATGTCGTTTTCCGCGTAAGACCGCATAAACAATTCCAGCGGGAGGGCGATGACATTTACCTGGATATTTCGATCACCTATCCACAGGCTGCTTTGGGTGACGAAATTGAAGTGCCGACCATTTCCGGCAAAGTGAAATTGAAGATTCCAGCTGGTACACAAAGTGGAGCGCGTTTCCGCTTAAAAGGCAAAGGCGTCAAAAATGTCCATGGCTACGGAACCGGCGATCAACACGTCATTGTCCGCATCAAAACACAGACAAAACTGAGCGAAAAACAAAAGCAGCTGCTGCGTGAATTCGCTGAAATCAGCGGTGATATCCCTGAAGAACACAGCAGCTCTCTTTTTGCAAAAATCAAACGCACCATCAAAGGTGAATGATTCGAGCTGTTAAGGATGAAGAGTTCATTGTTCGTGGTGAATTAAAGCAATTCAAATTTTACAAACAGAAGACTCTTGCGTAAAGCAGGGGTCTTACTGACTGTAGAAGCGAAAAGGAGCTGGGCAGAATTGAAATGGTCAGAACTGGCGATCCATACGACAAATGAAGCGATTGAAGCGGTTTCCAATATTATGCATGAAGCAGGAGCAAGTGGTGTAGTCATTGAGGATTCAGAAGACTTGACGAAAGAAAGAGAAGATCGCTTCGGCGAAATCTATTCGCTGGATCCGGAAGACTTTCCAGTGGATGGAGTTGTTCTGAAAGCTTATTTGCCGGTCAACAGCTTCCTGGGCGAGACGATAGAAGCCATCAAGTCGGCGATCAACAACCTCGTTGCATTCGACATCAACTTGGGCAAAAACGAAGTGACCATCAGCGAAGTGAACGAAGAGGAATGGGCAACATCCTGGAAGAAATACTACCATCCCGTGAAAATTTCCAAACGTTTCACGATTGTTCCCACATGGGAGACATATAATCCGGTATCGAGCGATGAATTGATCATCGAATTGGATCCGGGAATGGCGTTCGGGACAGGAACCCATCCGACCACTGTCATGAGCCTCCAGGCGTTGGAGAAGATTGTGCAGCCGGACGACCGTGTCATCGATATCGGTACGGGATCAGGGGTATTGGCGATCGGAGCAGCATTGTTGTCCGCCAAAGAAGTTTATGCGCTGGATTTGGATGAAATTGCTGTGAAAGCAGCAGGCATCAATGTCAAACTGAATAAAGTTCAGGACATTGTGACGGTGGAAGAAGGCAATCTGGTCGATAAAATAGATCAGCCGGGTGATGTGGTCGTCGCCAACATTCTGGCGGAAGTCATCATGTCATTTACCGATGACGCATTCGGCATCGTTAAACCGGGTGGCCGCTACATCACATCAGGCATCATAGCAGCGAAAAAGAATGATGTAAAAAACGCTCTTGAAGCTTCCGGATTCGTCATTGAAGACGTCATGATGATGGAAGACTGGGTAACCATCATTTCAAAAAAACCTGAATAACGGGGTGCCACAATGCAGCGATATTTTATAGAAGGCAAGATTCCTGAAAATCGAATAGTGGCGATAACCGGCGATGATGCAAAGCACATCGCCAAAGTTATGCGCCAAACGGCCGGAGACTACTTGATTGCGGTCATGGAAGGCAAGGCTTATCTTGCAAAGATACTGGCTGCTGACTTTGATGTGGAAGTAGAGTTGGGTGAAATACTGGAAATCCAGGTGGAGCTGCCGAAAAAAGTGACGATCGCTTGTGGATTGCCGAAAGGCGACAAACTGGATTTAATCACCCAGAAAGCCACCGAACTCGGGATGTATGCCCTGCTGCCATTTTCTGCAGAGCGTTCCATCGTAAAATGGGATAGTTCCAAAAGCGAGAAAAAAATCGGACGGCTCCAGAAGATCGCCAAGGAAGCAGCGGAGCAGTCGCACCGGACACATGTCCCTGAAATACATTGTGTCCATAGCTTCAAGCAATTGCTGGCCAAAGCTTCTTCTTCCTATGACACAATTATCGTGGCTTATGAAGAAGAAGCGCGGGAAGGCGACAGAACGCGGTTTGCTGAAATTTTGAAATCATTGTATGATAAAGATTCAGTCCTGATCATTTTTGGTCCGGAAGGTGGAATTTCTGAAAAGGAAGTGGCCGCACTGAAAAGCACTGGAGCCATCTTCACTTCTCTCGGCCCCCGTATTCTGCGGACAGAAACGGCGCCTTTGTATGCATTGGCCGCCATTTCCTGTGAATTCGAATAGAGCTGAGAGTTTGTTCCGGACATCATCAAAATTACTGGGCACTGAGCTGCAGTGACATTTCCCGGTTGGGGGAAATTGCCTGATAGACAAAATGACTTTTTAATAGAATGGGGATTTTAAATCATGACGAACATTGCATCATATATTGACCATACTTTACTGAAACCCGAGTCGACAGAAAGCCAGGTCGTTCAATTGTGCAAAGAAGCAGCTGAATACAAGTTCGCGTCTGTATGTGTCAATCCGACATGGGTTGAAACTGCAGCAGCTGAGCTTGCCGGCAGCGGAGTGAAAGTATGCACCGTCATCGGATTCCCGTTAGGGGCATCAACTCCTGAAACAAAAGCTTTTGAAACGACTGACGCCATTTCAAAAGGCGCCGGTGAAATTGATATGGTCCTGAACGTCGGCGCATTGAAAAGCGGCAATACCGACCATGTGAAAAAAGATATCGAAGCAGTCGTCAATGCGGCAAAAGGCAAAGCGATCGTAAAAGTGATCCTTGAAACCTGCCTGCTGACTGACGACGAAAAAGCCACTGCTTCGCGCTTGTCCAAAGAAGCGGGAGCTGACTTTGTTAAAACTTCTACTGGCTTCTCAACTGGTGGAGCAACTGTAGAGGACGTCAAATTGATGCGCCAGACAGTCGGTCCTGATTTGGGAGTGAAAGCTTCCGGCGGCGTACGCAGCCTGGAAGATGTTGAAGCGATGATTGAAGCGGGAGCTACACGCATCGGAGCAAGCTCTGGCGTGAAAATCATGCAGGGACTAACTTCAGATTCCGATTATTAACTATTGACCTTTTTTAGGGGATACGGTATAATTTCTGAGTATATAACACTTGTTGTTCTTCGCTTCAACGTGTGTTCGGAGGGAGGGAAAAAGAGATGTCAAAAACTACAGTTCGTAAAAACGAATCGATTGAAGATGCTCTTCGCCGCTTCAAACGCACTGTTTCTAAATCTGGAACAATGCAAGAGGTAAGAAAGCGCGAGTATTATGATAAGCCGAGCGTGAAACGTAAATTAAAATCAGAAGCTGCGCGTAAACGTAAATTTTAATTGACTTTAAGAAGTATAATCGACTTTTAAAAAATATGAACGACCAGCTTAAACCATCGACACGTTGAACGTGTCGGTGGTTTTTCTATTTGTCACATTTGTAAGCGCATTCTTTCGTTATTCCAGATACTTTCCTTTATAATGGGATTATATAGGGTGAGTGGAATTGTGCATGCATTTCTCAAGCAGGCACTCACTAAACCCACCACGACTAAAGTGCCATGACAGCTTCCTCGTCAAGTTGTTAGGCTCCATTCATCTGGAACAGAAAGTTGAAACCTAATTCCTGTTCATCCGTATATATACAAACAGTAAATTTGTAATGCGAAAGGAGAGATCCAATTGAGCAGAGTCAAAGTCTTTATTGGTTTTGGACTTTTACTGTTATCGTTTCTGCTCATGCTCCCGGCTATCCAGGCTGACACTTCGACAGTGTATGTCATACCGATCGAAGATGAAGTTGAAAGAGGACTGCAGGCTTTTATCGAACGGGGCATTGAAGAAGCGGAAGACGCTGGAGCCGAAGCCATCATATTTGAAATAGATACACCGGGGGGATTTGTGGACGCGGCAGATGGCATTGCCCGTCAGTTAAACAAAACTTCACTGGAGACATTGGCTTTCATCAATCAGGATGCTCTTTCTGCAGGTGCATTCCTGGCCTTGCACAATGATGAAATTTACATGCATCCCAACGGCCGCATTGGAGCCGCACAGGTGATTGACATGTCCGGAAATGCAGCTGCTGATAAAGCGAACAGTGCTTGGTTGGCTTCTATGAGAAGCGCAGCTGAGACAGCAGACCGTAATCCGGAGTATGCGTTGGCTATGGCAGATGCCTCAATCAGTCTGCCTGAACTCGGCTTAGCCGAAGGGGAGCTATTGACTCTCGGTGCAACAGAAGCCGAACAGGTGGGTTACTCGGAAGGAACTGTATCTTCCTTGGATGAACTGCTTGTTTTAAAGGGCTTTGAAGATGCCGCTGTAGTGACGATCGATGAGACTTTTTCGGAAAGTCTGGCCCGTTTTCTGACCAATCCGATCGTCGTGCCGATTCTCCTATCTTTTGCGGGGTTAGGCTTGCTGCTGGAATTGTTTACACCGGGAGTCGGAATTCCGGGACTCATTGGCCTGTCCTTTTTGCTGCTGTTCTTTTATGGACATCTGGTGGCGGGCTTAGCTGGCTACGAATCCATCATTCTATTGGTTATCGGATTCGGGCTTTTGGTGGCTGAGTTCATCATCCCGGGCGGTGTCGCCGGATTCTTGGGAGTAGCTGCCATTCTCGGCAGCATTCTTTTGGCGGGAGGGGACCTGAAAACCACCGCCATAGCAGTACTAATTGCAATGATAGTAGCAACAGTGGGGATGGTGATTGTAGTGAAATTCTTTGGTAAACGGCTTGATTTGTTCAAACGGATTATCTTGACTGATGCCACCGATACGGAACATGGTTACGTATCGACTACAAATCGCCCGGAACTTGTCGGTAAGATTGCTCATTCAGTGACGGCACTTCGTCCATCCGGTACCATCCGGCTGGATGACGAACGCATCGACGCCGTCTCTGAAGGCAGGTTTATCGACAATGGAAAGGATGTTAAGATAATCAAGGTAGAAGGTTCACGAATTGTTGTTCGCGAACTTGAAAAACAAGAGGAGGAATAAGAGAATGGGACTTGAAACAATTGGTTTAGGTGCAGCAATAATAGGGATTATCATCATTTTGGCAATTTTCTTCACTTTCGTGCCAATCACTTTATGGATTTCAGCATTAGCGGCAGGGGTAAAAATCAGCATCTTTACACTGATCGGGATGAGATTGCGCCGAGTTATTCCATCACGGATTGTAAACCCGCTGATCAAAGCGTCAAAAGCAGGATTGACTGTAAGCATCAATCAATTGGAAAGCCATTACTTAGCCGGCGGTAACGTTGACCGCGTCGTCAATGCATTGATTGCGGCTCATCGCGCCAATATCGAATTGCCATTTGAACGTGCTGCAGCCATCGACCTTGCAGGGCGTGATGTATTGGAAGCAGTTCAAATGTCCGTTAACCCGAAAGTTATCGAAACACCATTTATTGCAGGTGTGGCGATGGATGGAATCGAAGTTAAGGCAAAAGCCAGAATTACAGTTCGTGCCAATATTGACCGTTTAGTCGGTGGTGCAGGTGAAGAAACAATCGTTGCCCGTGTGGGTGAAGGTATCGTTTCGACACTCGGTTCCAGTACGAGCCACAAAAAAGTTCTTGAAAACCCGGACTTGATTTCCCAGACAGTCCTATCGAAAGGTTTGGACTCTGGTACGGCATTTGAAATCCTATCGATTGATATCGCAGACGTTGATATCGGCAAAAACATCGGAGCGGAATTGCAGACAGAACAAGCTGAAGCAGATAAGAAAATTGCACAGGCTAAAGCTGAAGAGCGCCGCGCAATGGCCGTAGCAAGCGAACAGGAAATGAAAGCGAAAGTTGTGGAAATGAGAGCGAAAGTTGTGGAAGCGGAAGCGGAAGTGCCGCTTGCAATGTCCGAAGCGCTTCGCACAGGAAATATCGGCGTTATGGATTATGTCAATTATAAGAATGTCCAAGCGGATACAGGTATGCGAGAGTCCATTTCGAAAACAGGCATGGATAAATCCGACGATAAATAATGGGCGTTGACCATAAGGGAGGTTTGTCGTATGGAAGCTCTCATATTTGGACTTGTCATCATGGCGATAAGCGCTTTTTTCAGTAAAGGGAAAAAGGAGTCAGCTGATGATGCTCCGGCAAGGCCGGTCTCGACACCAAAATCGACTGGTAGGGACAACCGTTCCGGACAAAGAACGTTCAAACGAGTAGAAGATTATGCGAAAGAAATTTATGGAGAACTTCAGAATCAAAAAACTCAACAGCCTGAGCGAACAGAACAGGTCAAGAGAAAAGCTGAAGAAGCTGTTAAACGGACTCCGGTTCGGGAAGCGCGCAAGGAAGTGCAGCGTCGTGTGACTTCCCGAAACAAACAAAGTGAAATACAGGATCTTATTTCCGCATCGGAAGCGCGGGTTTTACAAAATGAGCCAGCTGTAACGCAGGCTGTAAAAAGCACTGATGAACTTTTGCCATTAAGTGGTGAAGACGTCCGAAGAGGCATTATCATGGCGGAAATTTTAATGCCGCCAAAGTCTAAAAGGTAACAGCAGTCGTCCAGTGGAAACTGGGCGACTTTTATTTATATAAATAATATTATTATGTAAACAAATTGCATGATTTAATTTAGGTGTCGATGTTCAATCGTTATTCTGGGGAGCTGGGACATGGCTGAGAAAATCTTTTGTACTGGCCATTATCAGACAAATGTTTTACAAGTGATTATCTTTAATGATAGAGTGAAAACAGTAGTAAATACTCGATTCCAAGGAGCGTCCACATGACAGAAAATAACCTACTCGAATTACATGTGAAAGACCCAAATGAAGCGGTTCAGCTGCTCGGGATATCAGACAATCATTTAACATTAATCGAAGAAGCTTTCGACATTCAAATCATCACCCGTGGTGAAGTCATCAAATTATCCGGTTCCGAAGAAGGCAGGCAGACGGGGAGATTATTAATAGAACAGTTATTGAAGGTAATTCGAAAAAACATCAATATCGATCAGCGTGATATTGTTTCCGCTATCGAAATGGCCAAAAATGGCACGATTGAATATTTTGCAGAACTATATGACGAAGAAGTGGCACGCAATGCCAACGGCAGATCCATCCGTGCTAAAACGATTGGCCAACGCCATTATATCCACGCAGTGCGAAGCAAAGACCTGGTATTTGGAATTGGACCTGCCGGCACAGGAAAAACCTATCTGGCAGTTGTCATGGCCGTGCAGGCATTGAAAAACGGCCAAGTGAAGAAAATTATTTTGACACGTCCTGCCGTAGAAGCGGGAGAAAGTCTCGGCTTTTTGCCGGGTGATCTGAAAGAGAAGGTGGACCCATACCTGCGTCCACTGTATGATTCCCTGCACGATGTACTGGGGCTGGAGCAGACCAATCGCTTGATCGAACGCGGCACCATAGAAATTGCCCCTCTCGCTTACATGAGAGGGCGCACTTTAGACGAAGCATTTGTCATTCTTGATGAAGCACAGAATACCACCAAAGCGCAGATGAAAATGTTCTTGACGCGCCTTGGCTTCGGTTCGAAAATGATCATCACCGGAGATAAAACGCAGATCGATTTGCCAAAGGGAGCAGAATCTGGATTGATTGCGGCTGAGACGATTCTAAAAGGTGTCCGCAACATCCATTTCCAGTATCTTGAAAGCGGCGATGTGGTTCGTCACCCACTAGTTGCAAAAATCATAGAAGCCTATGAAAATCAGCCTACCTAAAAAGGATGAGGAAAGATGCAGGGAGCGTTCCCTGCATCTTTTTCTTTCGTTGAATTTGATCTTGCCTAGATTGTTTAAACCCGTAAATATGGAGATAATTTCAAATTTTTAGAAATACACGGTGAAATCCATTTCTTTAGTTGTTATGATGGAAATAAGAAATGCGGGGTGTATGGGCATGCGTCAACGAGCACAAAAAATCTTCGAAAAAATGGGTTACCGAAAATTGATAGCGATAGGCGTCTTATTGACCGGCATGATGCTCTATGCTTTTTTGATGGACTCCGTTCAGGGAGATACATATGATATCCGGTTATTCCAATTATCACCCGAAACCATCCGCTCTGAAAAAACAGTAGAAGATCCGATTAAAACTGAGTTGGAAAGACAACGGCTAGCGGAAGAAGTGGCACCGAGCTATCAATTCATGGATGAAATTGCGGCTAACCAATCCGCTGTAATCGAATCTCTTTTCGGCTATATACTCGATGCGAAAGCTCCAACTGAAGAAGAGCAGGAAGAACTTTCCCGAGAAGCGATGATTGCAGAGCTTAGGGAAGAATTGCGCTTGATGGAGACCAGCGAAAATGGCCTCCGTTTAACAGAAGACATGTTGAATTCTTTAGTGTCTCTGCCGACTGAAAGACTCGTTGAAGTCCAAGAAGAATTAGACCGGCTGCTTCAATCTTATTTGAGCGAACCGGTACGCGTTGAGGAAGTCGCGCGAATCCGCACGGAAATTGAACAGGATATCCGGCGCAATGAACAGATTCCGGCTGACGTGGTCCAAGCGGCAGTGGCTGTGGGCCGTTTCGGCATCATCCCGAACGAACTGGTCAATGAGGAACTGACAGCTAGCCAGGTGGAGCAGGTGCGAAGCAGTGTAGAGCCAACGCGCATACTCCAGGGACAGGTCCTTGTCCAGGAAGGGCAGATTGTGGACAGGGAAGTCTATCGACAGCTGGAACTGGCTGGAATGACAGAAGAGCAGCTGAACTATAAACCGTTGCTCGGGCTATTGATTTTTGTCTTGATCGCTATGGGACTCTTACTGACGGTGATCTCCCGTTCACAAAAAGATGACAGAAATAAAACGACTGAACTGTTGGTCATGATTGTAGCAATCGCCATTTCGCTTTCGCTTATGAAATTATTGTATGCGGTCAGTGGAAATTTTGATCTTGTTATTGCCTTTCTTTTCCCAACGGCGCTTGCAGGTATGCTTGTCCGCCTGCTGGTCAATGAGCGGGCGGCTGTTTTTGTCACGATCCTGCTCAGTGCAGCAGCTGGAATCATGCTGCAAAGCGGCTATTCGGCCTCTTTGCAGGTGGACGTCGCCCTTTATATCCTGTTCGGTGGATTGACTGCTATTTACTTGATTGATCGGGATGGCGGCCGAGGACGCCTGCTGCAGATCAGCTTGGCGGTGGCAGGGGCCAACGTACTGTTTGTCGCTTTTTACCTGCTGATCGGACAGGCGCAATACAGCTGGTCGGAAATCGGGTTTTATTTTACAGCTGCTGTTGTATCGGGCTTATTGTCCGGTGCATTGGCAATTGGTTTGCTGCCGTTTTTCGAGTCGGCATTCGGTATGCTGTCGGCCATGCGGCTGATCGAGCTGTCCAATCCGAATCATCCATTATTGAAAAAAATCTTGATGGAAACGCCGGGCACCTATCACCATAGCCTGATGGTCGCCAATTTGGCGGACGCTTCCTGTGAAGCGATTGGTGCCAACGGCCTGCTGGCCAGAGTCGGCTGCTATTACCACGACATCGGAAAAACCAAACAGCCGCAGTTCTTCATTGAAAATCAAGTGAATATCGAAAATCCGCATGACCGTCTGCCGCCGGAAAAAAGTCGGGACATCATCCTCGCACACGGTGTGCAAGGAGCCCGGATGCTTAAAAAATACAAGATGCCCAAGGAAATTGTGGATGTGGCGGCGCAGCACCACGGCACCAGCTTATTGAAGTTCTTCTATTACAAAGCGAAAGAAACGGATCCAGATACCAAAGAGGAGTCCTACCGCTACGTAGGGCCAAAGCCGCAAACCAAGGAAATCGCCATCATCTGTATTGCGGACAGCCTGGAAGCGGCCGTGCGTTCGATGAAGGAACCAACATCAGAAAAAATAAAAAAATTGGTGGAATCGATTGTAGAAGATAAACTGAAGGATGGGCAATTCGAGGAATGTGATATATCCTTGAAAGAGCTGAAGAAAGTAAAAGCGGTTATGTGCGAAACCTTGAATGGCATCTTCCATTCCCGCATCGAATATCCGAAAGAAACCAATTGACAGGAGGAACTGCTATGATTGCAATCGATTTTATGGATGAAACGGAAAGCCTGAAACAGCAGGAACTGGATTTTGTGCAAAAAATACTGGAGCATGCAGCAAAAGAAGAGGGATTGGGGCAGTCGGAAGTATCAGTGACTTTTGTCACCAATGAAATGATCCGTGACATCAACCGCGAATACCGCGGCAAAGATCAGCCGACAGATGTCATTTCGTTTGCCATGGAAGAATTAGGAGAAGGGGAAACAGCCATCATCGGTTCACCTGAGCCGAGGATGCTCGGGGACATCATCATTTCGCTGGACCGCACAAAAGAGCAGGCCGCCGATTACGGCCATTCGTTCGAGCGTGAACTGGGCTTTCTGGCTGTCCACGGCTTTTTGCATCTGCTGGGGTACGACCATATGACAGAAGAAGACGAAAAGAAAATGTTTTCCCGTCAAGAGGAGATCCTGGTTTCACTCGGAATCACGCGTGATAAGCATGACGGCGCGTAGATTTTTCCGCTCTTTCCAATTTGCAGCTCAAGGCATCGGGACCGCCTTAAAGCGTGAACAAAACATTCGCTTTCATTTTCTGGCTGCTGTAATTGTCGTGCTCGCCGGATGGTTGACGGGGCTGTCTTATTTGGAATGGCTGATGGTCATCCTGTTGATCGGCGGCATGATTGCGCTGGAGATGGTCAACTCGGCCATCGAACGGGTTGTCGACCTGGCGACAGCAGAACTGCATCCGCTTGCCAAACAGGCCAAGGATATGGCGGCAGGTGCCGTTTTGGTATTTGCGGCAGCAAGTGCTATAATTGGATTACTGATATTTCTACCCAAATGGTTTTAAATTCGCAGAGGTGATAAACATGGAAAAAGAACAATTGATGAAGCAAGCGATAGCGGCACGCAGCAATGCATATGTGCCTTATTCGAAATTTCCTGTCGGTGCAGCCTTGCTGACAGCTGACGGCAAAGTATACATGGGCTGCAATATTGAAAACGCTGGCTATTCCATGACGAATTGTGCAGAGCGCACAGCGGTGTTCAAAGCTGTTTCTGAAGGTGATAAGACGTTTGTGGCACTCGCTGTGTCTGCAGACACTCCGGGGCCTGTATCGCCTTGTGGTGCATGCAGACAGGTGCTGGCCGAGTTTTGCTCGCCGGACATGCCGGTTTACTTAACAAATTTAAAAGGTGACGTCCAGGAAACAACTATCAGTGAATTGCTTCCCGGCGCATTTTCAACGGAGGATTTAAAATATGCAGCCAGAGAATAACGGATTCAAATCAGGGTTCATTTCAATCATCGGTCGTCCGAATGTCGGCAAATCGACATTCCTAAACCGAGTAGTGGGCCAGAAGATTGCCATTATGAGTGACAAGCCCCAAACCACACGCAACAAAGTACAAGGCGTCGTGACCACCAATGAAAGCCAAATGATTTTCATTGATACACCTGGCATCAACGAACCCCGCCATAAATTGGGTGACTTTATGCTGAAGGTTGCGAAAAACACGTTCCGTGAAGTGGATGTGCTATTGTTTGTCGCAAGCGGCGTCGACCGTGTCGGCAAAGAGGACCGCTATGTGCTGGATATGCTGAAAGGCATCGATGTGCCGGTATTTCTGGTCATCAACAAGATCGACCAGGTGCATCCGGATAATTTGCCGAAAATCATCGAATCGTACCGCAAGGAATTCGATTTTGCAGAAGCGATCCCGATTTCAGCATTGCAAGGAAATAACGTCGAGAACCTATTGGCCAAAATCAGCGAGCGCCTTCCCGAAGGCCCACAATACTACCCGGCTGACCAAATCACCGACCACCCGGAACGCTTCATCATTTCCGAGTTGATCCGTGAAAAGGCCCTGCATTTGACGCGCGAAGAAATTCCGCATTCCATTGCAGTGGTTATTGAAAAAATTGCGCCGGATTCCGAAAACAAGGACATGATCCGTGTCCAAGCGACCATCATGGTCGAGCGCGACTCCCAAAAGGGCATCGTCATCGGCAAAAAAGGGGCGCTCCTTAAGGAGATTGGGACCCGTGCACGCCAAGACATCGAGAACCTGCTTGGCTCGAAAGTGTATTTGGAACTTTGGGTCAAAGTGCAAAAGGACTGGCGCAATAAAGCGATGCATCTGCGCGATTTCGGCTTCAGAGACGACGAATACTAAGGAGTCCTTCCCATGCAAAGTCAAGTAGAGGGAATTGTCATTCGTACGATGCCTTACGGCGAAACGAATAAGATCGTCACCCTGTTTACGAAAGAAGCGGGGAAGATCACCTGCATGGCGAGAGGGGCGAAAAAGCCCGCGAGCCGATTGGCTGCCATCACCCAGGTTTTTACCCATGGAACGTTCTCCATCTACAAAGGAAGAGGCATGGGGACCTTGCAGGCAGGTGACCCATTGGAGTCATTGCGGCATATTCGGGAAGACATCATGTCGACCGCCTATGCCAGTTATGTCACCGAACTGATTGACCGGCTGACCGAGCAGGATGAACCGCAACCCGTCATTTTTGACATGCTGTACCAGGCACTCCATGCTATTGACGAAGGCTATGATCCGGAAGCGATCACTTTGTTTGTGGAGTGGAAGATGCTGCAGACGGCAGGCCTTGCGCCTACACTGCATCAATGCGCAAACTGTGGAGCGACGGAAGGGGAATTCGCCTTTTCGTTTCAGGAATTGGGTTTTCTCTGCCACCGCTGCTTCCAGATCGACCGTTACATCATCCGCTTGAGCCCGGCTTTAGTGAAACTGATCCGCACCTTCTATTTTGTGCCGATTGAACGGGTAGGTTCCTTGACTTTGAAAAAAGAATCCAAGAGCCTGCTTAAACAAATTGTCCGTACGATTTACGAAGAAAAAGCTGGAATCCGCTTGAAGTCCAGGAAGTTCCTCGAGCAGTTGGAGCGGACGCCGGAATTTTTACCGAAAAAAGAAGAGTTGCCGAAAGACGAATAGTCTTTCGGCAACTCTTTTTGTTTTGCTTTTAGATAATGAAGGAGTTGGGAAATCGCTTTATGTCTGCCCGAACTGACCAGGCACTTCCGCTTTTCTTATTGTCCAGCTCCAGCACCTAGAACCTCGGGGTCTTAAGTCCGATTGCCTGTGCGGCTGAAAATACGCTGCTTCGGCAAACTGCCTTAAGCCTGTCGGTTCTAAACAGGTGCTTCCGCTTTTCTAATTAAAACTGAATATGCTTTTCGATATAAGCCTGTACTTCAGCGATCGGCATGCGTGTCTGCTCCATGGAATCACGGTGGCGCACGGTTACCTGGCCATCTTCGACAGAATCGAAGTCGTAGGTAATGCAGAACGGTGTACCGATTTCATCCTGGCGGCGGTAGCGTTTGCCGATGGATTGGGATTCGTCATACTCAACCATGAAATGCTTGGCAAGGTCGGAGAAGACTTCTGTTGCACCTTCAGCCAACTTCTTAGACAATGGCAAAACAGCAGCTTTGTAAGGAGCCAATGCCGGATGGAAGCGTAAAACAGTGCGTTTTTCGTCATTTTCAAGTTCTTCTTCACTGAATGCATCCACAAGGAATGCCAATGTAACACGGTCAGCACCCAGGGAAGGTTCGATGCAATACGGCACGTAACGTTCGTTTGTTGCTGGATCGATGTAATTGAAATCTTCTCCGGAATGCTCCATATGGCGTTTCAGGTCAAAGTCGGTGCGGTCAGCAATGCCCCAAAGCTCGCCCCAGCCGAATGGGAATTTGTATTCGATATCCACAGTGGCGTTCGAGTAATGCGAAAGTTCATCTTCCTCATGCTCGCGCAGGCGGATATTGTCTTCGGTAATGTTCAAATCCAATAACCATTTTTTGCAGAAATCGCGCCAGTAAGCGTACCATTCCAAGTCTTCACCAGGCTTGCAGAAGAACTCAAGTTCCATTTGTTCGAATTCACGCGTCCGGAAAGTGAAGTTGCCCGGTGTGATTTCATTGCGGAAACTTTTGCCGATTTGGGCAATCCCGAATGGCATTTTCTTGCGCATTGAACGCTGTACGTTCTTATAGTTGACGAAAATTCCCTGAGCCGTTTCGGGACGCAGGAAGATCTCATTGGTTGAAGCCTCTGTAACGCCTTGGAACGTCTTGAACATCAAGTTGAACTGGCGAACTTCTGTGAAGTCCTGTTTGCCGCATGTCGGGCATTTTACTTCATGTTCCTGGATCAGTTCCGCCATCCGTTCAAAAGACAAGCCGTCGACAATCATTTCGATGCCTTTGGCGTCTAATGCATCTTCGATCAATTTATCCGCGCGGTGGCGGGTTTTACAACTCTTACAGTCGATCATCGGGTCGTTGAAGTTGCCGACATGTCCTGAAGCGACCCAAGTTTTAGGATTCATCAGGATAGCTGCGTCCAACCCTACATTATAAGGAGATTCCTGAACGAATTTTTTCCACCATGCTTTTTTGATATTGTTTTTCAATTCAACGCCAAGTGGGCCATAATCCCACGTATTCGCCAATCCTCCATAAATTTCAGAGCCGGGGAATACAAATCCTCTGTGTTTCGCTAATGCTACTACATCTTCCATTGACATAAAATTACCTCCATAAAATAAAAAAATCGTACCCATCCACGGACATGTCATCATGTCCGAGGACGAGTACGTTAAGACCCGCGGTTCCACCTCGATTGACTGCAAAATGCAGCCCGCTTAAAATAAAAAATGGCTCTGGATCACCTTTTCCTGTAGTTGCAGGCTTTCACCATCCCTGCTCGCTTCTGTTACAGTACTTATCTATCCGTCATTGCCTCTGTTAAGTTCCTTCATATTGTACCATGGCGAAGTTTTCTTCGCAATATCGTGTTGATTAGTATATAATAATTGGTATTGAGTATAACATATATATATTTTGAGGCGGTGAGTCCAATCGAACTCAATAAACGGCAAGAAGAAATATTACAGATCGTCAAAGGCAATGGTCCGATTACTGGCGAACAGATTGCGGATCGACTAAACTTAACAAGATCAACGCTACGACCTGACTTAGCCATCCTGACAATGGCAGGCTTTTTAGATGCCCGTCCACGTGTTGGCTATTTTTATTCGGGCAAAAAACCGGGCCAGGATGTTACGGACACCATGAATAACATGAAGGTCAAAGACTTTCAGTCGATTCCGGTCGTCGTCAGGGAAGATGTCAGTGTATACGACGCTATCAGCCAGATGTTTTTGGATGATGTCGGCACGCTTTTTGTCGTGGACAAAAAATCGCATCTGACCGGGGTGCTTTCAAGAAAAGACTTGCTCCGTGCCAGTCTGGGCAGCCAGAACCTGACAGGCATTCCTGTACATATCATCATGACGCGCATGCCGAACATCACGTACTGCGCGAAAAACGAATCCCTGATACAGGCAGCGCATCGCCTGATCAATCAGCAAATCGATGCCTTGCCAGTGGTGGAAGAACAGCCGGATGGCTTCAAAGTCGTCGGCAGATTAACAAAAACGAATATTACTCGTGCGTTTTTATCGCTATCGGAAAACCACGATTTGTGAGGTGCCAACTATGAATTCACTCCGTTTGTTCATTGTCTCCGATTCGGTCGGAGAAACAGGGGAACTGGTCGCAAAGGCGGCCATCAGCCAATATCTTAATAATGATCAAAATGCTATACTGAAACGCTTTCCATATATCGATTCCATCGACCATCTGCAGGAGATCATTAAATTGGCTGTTGCTCAAAAAGCCTTCATCGTCTATACGCTGGTCTCCCAGGAACTGCGTAATTATATGGAGGCTGAAACCGCTAAGTTTTCCGTGGCTGCAGTGGATCTGATGGGCCCTCTTTTGGATGCATTGGAAAAAGAACTCGATGCACCTCCGCTGCAGGAAGCAGGCCTAGTCCGTAAATTGGATGATGACTATTTTAAAAAAGTGGAAGCCATCGAATTTGCCGTCAAATACGACGACGGACGGGATCCACGCGGCATACTGATGGCCGATATCGTCTTGGTCGGAATTTCAAGAACATCCAAGACGCCTTTATCCCAGTACTTGGCACATAAACGCTTGAAGGTCGCGAACGTTCCGCTGGTGCCGGAAGTTGATCCGCCGGATGAGCTATACCATGTAGATCCAAAAAAATGCTTTGGATTGGTGATTTCACCGGACAAGCTCAACAGCATCCGCAAAGAGCGGTTGATTGCACTCGGATTGAACGATGATGCCAATTATGCGAAGTTGGACCGCATCCACGAAGAAATCGGCCATTTCCATAAAGTGGTGGATCGTATCGGTTGCGAAATCCTTGATGTGACAAATCGCGCTGTAGAAGAAACCGCCAACCTGATATTAAGCAAACTTCAAAAGTGATTTCGGGAAAACCACCTGTACTGGCGGTTTTTCTTTCTTTTTGGTGGATTTTTTCATAAAAACGTTTTATAATGAAGAATTGTGGCTAAAGCTTATTATATAAGTTAAATTGAATAGTGTTTGAAGAGGGGTATTCTGATAGGGGTATCTAGATCCAACTCCGCTTTCTCACTTATCTTCATGGATGAGAAGCAGGCGAGGCCTCCCGTCGTGCCTGCATTCAAGGGCTTGTGCCGAACTGACTCAGGCTCGATGTCCGAGTAGATCTCGGCATTTTGTTGTTTAGTGAGGAGCGGCGGTATGGAGCAATTTCTTCCACTCCTTTCCTCTTACCTATTTTGGAATACGTATTCATTTTTTAGCTTAGAATGTGTCAGAAATAGTTTGCTTATCTTTTTGTCGAAAAATGAAGGATTTTGTCTTTGTATCACGAATTAAATAAGTTAAGCAAACAAAGATGGTGAAAATAATGTCCAATCGAGTTCCAGAAGAAGTGATCGAGAAAATCCGTTCCAGCACAGATATTGTGGATGTCGTGGGTGAGTATGTTCAGTTAACAAAAAGGGGCCGCAATTGGTTCGGCCTTTGCCCTTTTCATGGAGAAAGCACGCCGTCTTTTTCGGTCACTGCCGATAAGCAGATTTTTCATTGCTTTGGCTGTGGAGCTGGTGGCAATGTCATCACTTTTCTGATGGATATTGAAAACATAACATTTCAGGATGCTTTATCGAGACTCGGAAGCCGTTCAGGCATAGATGTCGATATACAGGCCCCTGCCGATTCCGGTCCGGTGCAATCAAAAAGTGATCATCAACTGATTTTGATGCACGAGTTTGCTGCGGACATGTACCACCATATTCTATTGAATACGGAAGAAGGCCAAGTGGCATTGGACTATTTGGAAAATAGGGGCTTTACCCGGGAAATCATCGAGAAAAATAAAATCGGATGGTCGCTTCCGGAATGGAATTATATGGCGTCGGCGCTGAAGCGAAAAGGCTTTAGCGAAGAAGAACTCGAAACAAGCGGATTAGCGATTGCCCGTGAGCAGTCAAGCGGCTATTTTGATCGATTTCGTGGGAGGATCATGTTTCCGATCATGAATGAAAACGGCAAAGTCATCGCCTTTTCAGGAAGGGTCCTAGAGCAGACTAAACAGGAAGCCAAATATATGAACAGCCCGGAATCTCCGATTTTCCAAAAAAGCCAAGTGCTCTATAATGTACATCATGCCAGAAGCGCTATACGAAAAAATCGGAAAATCATCTTGTTTGAAGGGTTTATGGATGTCATTGCAGCGGGTAAAGCAGGAGTTGACAATGCTTTAGCAACGATGGGTACATCACTAACTGCTCAGCATATCCGCCAAATGAAGCGTTTCGCCCAGGAAGTCGTTATCTGCTTCGATGGCGATGATGCAGGTTGGGAAGCCGCTAAACGCGCTGCAATCGCCCTCAATGAAGATAATTTCAAAGTGGAAGTGGCAGTCCTGCCAGGCAAAATGGACCCAGATGACTTTGTCCGCGAAAAAGGGGCGGAAGCCTTTAAGGAACAGATCATCGGCAAACCGCATGCATTTATTGCATTTGCCATGATGCACGCCCGCAGGAACAAGAATTTCCAGTATGAAAACGACCTGCTGCAATATATTCAGGAAGTGCTGCAACTTCTGGCCGGTAGATCCTCGCCTCTAGAGCGGGATTTATATATAAAGCAATTATCAGAGGAAACCGGATTATCTCAAGAAGCGATCCTACAGCATTATCGGAAATTGGAAAACAAGACGATCGAACGGAACCGTCCTGAACCACAAGCACCTGTAGCGAAGATGGCAAAAAAAGAGCCGAAACGGGTCACTTCACTGCATAGGGCGGAACGGATACTTTTATCGCATGCCCTGGCAGATCCGTCAGTTATGGATAAATTAGCGGTTGAAGACAATGGCATACCCTTTGTCAGTGAGGAATTCCAGGCGCTGTACGTTCAATTGCTCGGTTTCTATGAAGAATGGGATAAAGCTGATTTCCATAAATTCCTGGAGACTTTGCAGGATGCAGAACTCCGCAAGCTTGTCATGGAAACTGCATTATCCGAACGCGATCCGGAACATGCGGATGAAGAAATTTCCGATTGTTTAAAGCATCTGCAAAAACATCGGGTCGAACAGCAAATCAATCTAAAAATCCAGCAATCAAAAGAAGCGGAAAAACAGCATGACCTTAAGCGCGCTTTACTTCTTGCACAAGAAGTGATTGCTTTACGGAAATCATTGTAAGTTAATTCCGGTTTTTTTAAAGGAGGAAGTCACATGGCTGAGAAATCTGAACGCCAAACTGAAGTTGAAGCTAGCAATGTACCATTGACTACTGAAGGTCCGGAAGCAACTGTCGAAGAAGCGAAAAAACAGCTCATCGAAACAGGTAAAAAAACCGGAGAGCTCAATTACGAACAAATTGCCGATAAATTAGCGGTTTTCGAAATGGAATCCGATGCAGTGGAAGAGTTTATCGATCAACTGGAAGGCCACGGCATCGAATTGGAGCGGAAATCCGATGATGAAGAACATTTGGATCGCTTGATGAAACCGACTGAAGATAAATTCGACTTGAATGATTTAAGTGTACCGCCTGGCGTCAAAATTAATGACCCTGTCCGGATGTACCTGAAAGAAATCGGCCGTGTCGACCTGCTTAAAGCGGAAGAAGAAGTCCGCTTGGCTAAATTGATCGAACAAGGTGATGAAGAAGCGAAAAAACGTCTTGCTGAAGCCAACCTGCGTTTGGTCGTCAGTATCGCTAAGCGATATGTCGGCCGCGGGATGCTGTTCCTGGATTTGATCCAGGAAGGGAATATGGGCTTGATTAAAGCCGTCGAGAAGTTCGACTACTCAAAAGGATTCAAGTTCAGTACTTATGCAACGTGGTGGATTCGGCAAGCTATTACACGTGCTATCGCTGACCAGGCGCGGACAATTCGTATCCCTGTCCATATGGTTGAAACCATCAATAAACTGATCCGTGTACAGCGCCAGCTGCTTCAGGATCTTGGCCGTGAGCCTTCTCCGGAAGAAATCGGGGAAGAGATGGACCTATTGCCTGAAAAAGTGCGGGAAATCCTGAAAATCGCTCAAGAGCCTGTTTCATTGGAAACGCCGATCGGTGAAGAAGATGATTCGCATTTGGGTGACTTTATCGAGGATTCGGATGCGCAATCGCCATCTGATCACGCTGCCTATGAATTGTTGAAAGAGCAATTGGAAGATGTGCTGGACACTTTGACCGACCGTGAAGAAAACGTGCTGCGCCTTCGTTTCGGCTTGGACGATGGCCGTACGCGGACATTGGAAGAAGTGGGCAAAGTGTTTGGTGTTACGCGCGAGCGGATTCGCCAGATTGAAGCGAAAGCTTTGCGAAAACTGCGTCATCCTTCCCGTAGCAAACGCCTGAAAGATTTCCTTGAATAGAAAAAAAGACTTGAGCCGCTGCCGGATTTTCCGGAAAGCGGCTCTTTTTTATGAATCAGACAAAAAGGAATTCCAGTTAAAGCTTGAGTTTGTCTTAATTTTCCCTATATAATGAAAGTTGTAAGCGTATTCATGACAAAGGGGATGTACACAAATGGATTTCGATTTGACACAAGAACAACAAATGATCAAAAAGACCATCAAGGAATTTGCCGATAAGGTGGTGGCACCAGGTGCCATTGACCGCGACCGTTCCAAAGCATTTCCGACTGAAATCTTTAAACAGCTGTCCAACATGGGGATGATGGGCTTGCCGTTTGATGAAAAGTATGGCGGAGCGGGATCGGACACCACCAGTTTTGCTATTGTGACAGAAGAATTGAGCCGTGCCTGTGCATCTACAGGCATCACCTACTCTGCGCATATTTCACTTGGCGGGGCGCCGCTGAATTTATTCGGGACTGAAGAACAAAAAGAAAAATACCTGGCGCCGATCTGTACCGGCGAATCATTCGGTGCTTTCGGATTGACGGAACCCAATGCCGGATCGGATGCTGGAGGAACTGAAACCCGCGCGGTGGAAGATGGCGACGATTGGGTCATCAATGGTTCGAAGGTCTATATCACGAATGCCAGCTATGCCAAACATTTGGCGATTACTGCGATTACCGGTATGAACGATGGCAAGAAGGAAATCAGCGCCATCATCGTACCGACGGATGCTGAAGGCTTTACCATCATCGACAATTACGAAAAAATGGGACTGCATTCATCCAATACGACGGAATTGGTGTTGGACAATGTCCGGGTGCCGAAAGAAAACCTGTTAGGCAAACGTGGTGACGGCTTTAAGCAGTTCCTGGTGACGCTTGACGGCGGGCGTATCGGCATTGCCGCTATGGCTGTAGGCATCGCCCAGGCGGCGTTTAACAAAGCGCTAGCTTATTCAAAAGAACGCAAGCAGTTCGGCAAGCCTCTATCCGAGTTCCAGGTAACTCAATTCAAGCTGGCGGATATGGCCATGAAGATTGAATTGGCACGCAATATGGTCTATAAAGCTGCTTGGCTGAAAGATCAGGGACGTCCGTTCACGAAAGAGGCTTCAATGGCGAAGCTTTATGCTTCTGAAATCTCCATGGAAGTGGCCGACGAAGCCATTCAGATCCATGGGGGATACGGCTATATGAAGGAATATGAAGTAGAGCGCTATATGCGTGATGCAAAATTATTGGAAATCGGTGAGGGCACTTCTGAAATTCAGCGTATGGTCATCGCACGCCAGATCGGCTGCTGAGAATTTTAAAAGCCCCGCTGCATGCGGGGCTTTTATCGTTGCAGAAATTTTTGTTGGATATTTCTTTTATCAGGAAAGTATCGTGGAAAAGCTATGCCAGCCTGTGACGAATAAAAATTAAATTACCGTTTTTGTCACAAAGAAGGAAAAGTTGCCTGATAAGACTTTTCGTTTCATGGATAATACAGTACAATAATGAATGATACGAATAATATCATAAAGCAGAACTTAGTAGAGGGAGGGGTAACGGATGCAAAAAAATGCAATTGTACCTTATATCTTAATCATGGCGTTCGGTATTGGTTTAATTTTCTTCTTATCAATAGAAGGAGTTAACAACGAAGCTGAAATCGCAGAAGAACATGCAACAGAAGAAGGCGGCGGAGAAGCTGCTGAAGGTGAAGAAGGCGGAGAAACAGCTGAAGGGGATTTCGATCCTGAAGCACACGCACAGGCAAACTGTATTTCTTGTCACGGTTCAAGCTATGAAGGCGGAGTAGGTCCATCATTAGTTGGCACTGAACTTCCACAAGAAGATATCGAAGAAATTTTGATCAACGGTAAAGGCACGATGCCAGGCGGGCTTGTTCCAGAAGAGAACGTAGCAGCAATGGCTGAGTGGGTATTATCACTCGAATAGCATCTAAAAACCCTTAGTTCTTCTGGAGCTAAGGGTTTTTCTGTCAAATTAGGAGGATTTCAATGAATGCTCAACAATTATCACACCGGTTGACAAGAGTGGCCTATCACGTGCCTAAAGGCGCGGTGGTCGCAGATATCGGCAGCGATCACGCTTATCTGCCTTGTTACCTGGTATTGAACGGAGTAGCGGACAAGGCAGTTGCTGGAGAAGTTGTCAAAGGCCCTTTTGAATCGGCCCGGAAACAAGTACAGCAGGAAGGCCTTACCGGACAGATTGATGTCAGGCTGGCAAGCGGACTTGATGCCATCCAGCCTGAAGACGGCATTACTGCTGTCACCATTGCAGGTATGGGCGGTCCGTTGATCTGCTCGATTTTGGAGCAGGGGAAAGAACGGCTTGATGGGATGGAACGGTTGATTCTGCAGCCGAATGTCCATGCCAAATCCATCCGTGATTGGGCAGCTGCGAACGACTGGGTTATTACAGAAGAAGAAATATTAAAGGAAAATGAAAAGATTTATGAAATTCTGGTGCTTGAAAAAACGTTGTCACCTGTTTTATTGACTCAACAGCAATTATTGATGGGGCCGGAACTGATGAAGCAAAAGACGGAGATTTTCCGTGAAAAATGGATCCGTGAAAGCGAACAATGGAAAAATATTGTCGCTTCAATGGAAGCGACAGCCCAGACGATGGAAATCATCGGGAAAAAACAGGAATTGATCGAAAAAATTCAATTGGTGGAAGAGGTGCTGCAGCGTGAAAATTCCTAATGGCCAGCAAATCATTGAAGAATTCGAGAAATGGTCGCCCAAGTATCTGGCAATGGAAGGCGATCCAATCGGTTTGCATGTAGGATCGTTGAATAAGAAAATCGAACGGGTCCTGGTGACACTGGATGTCAATGAAGAAGTCGTGGATGAAGCGATTGCCAAAGGCGCGGGATTGATCATTGCGCATCATCCTCCGATTTTTCGTCCGTTAAAAAACCTGCAGACCGATTTTCCACAAGGACGTCTGATGGAAAAAATCATCAAATCCGATATTGCCGTCTATGCCGCACACACGAACCTGGATGTAGCAACTGGCGGAGTCAATGATTTGTTGGCGGATGCCCTGGGATTGAAAAACACCAGCGTTCTGGTTCCGACCTATGAAGCGGAATTGGTGAAAATTGCGGTCTTCGTTCCGGAAAGCCATGAAGAGGCCGTTCGTGATGCCTTCGGCAAAGCAGGAGCCGGAGCGATCGGCGATTATGAATACTGCAGCTATACCTTATCCGGTACCGGCCGTTTCCGCCCGACTTTTGAAGCAGATCCCTATATCGGAGAAGCCGGGAAAATGGAAGTGACGGCTGAATCGAAAGTGGAAGTCGTCGTCCGCAAGAACGAAAAAGATCGCGTCATCAAAGCGATGATCGCGGCGCATCCCTACGAAGAAGTGGCATATGATGTCTTTACTTTGGAAAACAAAGAAATTGCGATGGGGCTGGGACGCGTCGGAACATTGGAGACCCCGATGGCATTGAGCGAATTTGCCGATTGGGCAAAACAGCAATTGGATGTTCCATCCCTGCGCATGGTTGGCGATCCCAATGCCACCATCAAAAAAGTGGCTGTACTCGGAGGCGATGGCAATAAATACATCCAGCAGGCCAAGCGCGCGGGAGCGGACGTCTATGTCACAGGCGATTTGTATTTCCATGTCGCACAGGATGCAGAGGCGATGGGGCTTCATGTCATCGATCCAGGACATCATGTGGAAAAAGTGATGATCCAGGGCGTTGTGGACCATATGTCCAAGCAGCAGCCGACTTGGCAATGCGAATTCCTGCCGTCACAGACAAATACAGAACCTTTCCGGTTCATTTAAAAGAAGAGGCTGTGGCCTCTTCTTTTTTGCATTCATATATTGATTAACTAGCTTGTTTTCCAGGTTGTCTGATAAGCTGATTGGGGTTTTTTATGGTATAATAAGGTAGAAATTAAAACGAAGTTGCGTTGCCACGAACGAATATCATCCTCATTTCAAACATCACCGAACAAAATCGTTCTTATCGATCCATTCGAGTTATCTTTATTTAACAACTGCAGATGCCAGGAAGAAAGGTGAATTTTGAAAATCCTTTATGGAAGCGCTTCCATAAAGGATTTTCAGCGGGGGAAAGGGTTTCATCGAAAGATTTTGCTTTTACTAAAAGGAGAATAAACAAGAGATGGAATTACAACGAGAGAAAAAATACATCCGACTCGATCAGGTGAGCCAAAAAGAGATAGACATGCTGATTTTAAGGGTCAATGGCTGCTCGTGGCGGCAAACGTTCCATATTCAACCAGTTTCAGGGCTTCTCAATGATCCGAATGGTTTCTGTTACTATAACGGGGAATACCATCTGTTTTATCAATGGCATCCGTTAGGTCCTTTTCATGGGTTGAAATATTGGTACCATACCAAATCCACAGATCTTGTAAACTGGAAGAATGTCGGAATAGCCATCCAACCAGACGATTATTTTGACAGCCATGGAGCCTATTCCGGAAGTGCCATTGAGCATAACGGAAATATCTATTTATTGTATACGGGCAATACGCGGGATGAGAATTTTGAAAGACATCCACATCAATGCATAGCCATTATGGATGCACAAGAAAACATCATCAAATTGGAAAAATCAGTTCTCGATAAAGTTCCGATAGGATATACAGAGCATTTCCGTGATCCGAAATTATGGAAAGAGGGAGAAAGGTTTTATGCGGTGATTGGAGCGCAAAGGACCGATAAAACCGGATGTGTCTGTCTATTAAGTTCATCGGACTTGCTGGAATGGAATTTTGAAGGAGAACTTGCTACCGCATTGGATTTATTTGGTTTTATGTGGGAATGTCCGGATTATTTTGAGATAGAAAATCAAGGTGTTCTGATTTTCTCTCCGCAAGGGCTGGAACCGGAAGGGGATCTGTATCAAAATATTTACCAGGCGGGTTACGTGCTGGGCAAGAAGATAAATCTGCAACTACAGGAATTGGCTCATGGAAACTTTGTAGAACTCGACAGGGGTTTTGATTTTTATGCGCCTCATACCATGGAAGATCCAGAGGGCAGACGTCTTATGGTCGCCTGGATGGGATTGCCTGAAATCGAGTATCCCAGCGATATAAATGGATGGGCACACTGTTTGACCCTTCCAAGAGAATTAGTGGTTCAAGATGGAAAGATCATACAAAAACCTGTTCAGGAACTTCAGTCACTTCGTAAAACGAAAGTCGAAGCAACGGATAGAATTTCACATGAAAAGAAAGCGTATGATGGATTTTCTGGCGTCACTTACGAACTTATATGTGAGTTTGAACAAGGGGATGCCTTAGAATACGGAATAGAATTCCGTGCGGGAGAAGAAGAAAAAACGGTGATCAAATATGATGCGATGCAAGGGAAAGTTATACTGGATCGTACACTGTCAGGCCAAGTAATCGGCAGCACGTTTGGAACTGAAAGAAAATGCGGAATGACTGAAACCGTATACAAGTTCCATTTGTTCGTTGATGCTTCATCTGTCGAAATTTTTGTGAACGATGGAGCAGAAGTATTCACTTCCCGTATTTTCCCGGATAGAAAAAGCAAGGAAATTCGTTTTTTTGCAACGGGTGGAACCGCAGCGTTTAAAGCAGTGAAATGGGACTATTGATAGCGTGGCGATTAAAGAGGGAGAGGTGCTGAATGGGAAAATTATTTTCGATTGGTGAAATCTTAATCGACTTCATCCCCCACGAAAAAGGATCCGCATTAAAAGACGTCGTTTCTTTTACGCGGGTTCCTGGTGGTGCCCCAGCAAATGTAGCTGTTGCGGTAGCAAAGTTTGGCGGAACGGCTTCGCTGATCACCAAATTAGGGGAAGATGCCTTCGGTGATTACCTATTGGAACAATTGATAAAGTTCGGTGTCGAAACAGATAAGATTTCAAGAACAAAGGAGGCGAATACCGGTCTTGCCTTTGTGTCATTGCGCGAAGATGGAGAGCGCGACTTTTCGTTTTATAGAAATCCTTCGGCAGATCTGCTTCTTGAAGATTCAGAAATAGATGCCGACTGGTTCAACCAAGGGGATTTTTTGCACTTTTGTTCTGTAGACTTAGTCAAGAGTCCGATGAAACAAGCACATATCAAGGCGATTCAAGCAGCCAAAATGAGTGGCGGAATCATTAGTTTCGATCCAAACGTGCGTCTGGCTCTTTGGGAAGATCCACAGGAATGCCGGAAGACAATTTTGGGATTTCTCCCGATGGCGCATATTGTTAAAATCTCCGACGAAGAACTGGAGTTTGTTACAGGCATAGCGGATGAACAAAAAGCTGTTCGGTCTTTATTTACAGGGGATGTACTAGCCGTAGTCTTGACTAAAGGGGCGGAAGGAGCAGATATTCACGTACAACACAAAAAATATTCATCTATGGGATATTCTGTGGAAGTAGAGGACACCACTGGTGCAGGAGATGCATTCATTGGCGGTTTCTTGTACCAGCTTTTGGATCTGCATGCACAACAAGCTGATGTAGAATTTTTAATAAGTGAGCACCATAAAGAAATACTGGCATTTGCAAATGCGAGCGGAGCTTTAGCTACTACAGGTAAAGGGGCACTCTCTTCATTGCCCACTAAAGAACAGGTCTTGCAATTAATGAAATGAAAAATTTCCTATCATATCGATCATACAGAACCTAAAGAAAAGGCTGCCTCCAAAAGTCAGGAAACTAACTTTTAGGGCAGCCTTATGTTTTATTCGTTTATCGGATACGGCTCGATGCGATCCGATGGTTTCGGATGCTTGATTTTCGGAAGAATTTTATTGAGCGGCACAGACCGTGTCAGTGCATGGGTGCTCGGGTCAGCCGGGTCATAAAGATCCAGGAACTTCATCACTTCTTTGACGATCGGTGTCGGCGTGGAAGCGCCTGCTGTAATGCCGACGGTTTCAACGCCTTCCAGCCAGTCCAATTTCAGTTCGGATAGATCCGAAATACGGTAGGCAGGAGTTCCAGCGATGTCTTGAGACACCTGGGCCAAACGGTTCGAGTTATTGCTCATCGGATCACCGATGACGATCAATAGATCCGCTTCGCCGGCCTGCTGCGCAACAGCTTCCTGGCGCACCTGGGTAGCCAGGCAAATTTCCTTATGAACTTCGGAATGCGGGAATTTCTCCTTCAGGCGTTTCATCATGTCGACAACGTCCCACTGGCTCATTGTCGTTTGGTTGGTGACGATGATTTTTTCAGCATCGATTTCCAGACGGTTGACGTCTTCTACAGATTCCACTAAATGGACCATGTCCGGCGCGACGCCGATTGCGCCTTCCGGTTCCGGATGTCCACTTTTGCCGATATAGACGATCTGATAGCCATCAGCTGTCTTCTCGCGGATCAAGTCGTGCGTCACGGTGACGTCAGGGCAGGTGGCATCAATTGACACCAGACCTTTGCGCCGTGCCAGTTCTCGGACTTGCGGAGAGACACCGTGGGCTGTGAAAATCACAGTACCGGTTTCGACTTTTTCTAAAATTTCCAAGCGGTTTGTGCCGTCCAATGTGATGATGCCGTCTTCTTCAAACGCATCTGTCACATGTTTATTGTGGACAATCATTCCTAGTATATAAATGGGGCGTGGCAAAGTTTCGTCCATCGCAGCATTCTTTGCGATGACCATGGCATCGACCACTCCGTAGCAATATCCTCTTGGCGATATTTTCATAACCTTCATCAAGTACCGCGCTCCTTTCAAAATCATACATTCATTATAACGGAGACGGCACAGCTTTACAAAAGTTGCATCGCGTAATGTCCCTATTTTATGCTATAATGTCTAGAGCGTAAGGAGGGAATTTAATCCCATGACAAAATTCAACGAATATCCATTCAAACCGTTTCTATTGGAAGCGGTAGAAAAACTCGGGTTTACAGAACCGACACCGATCCAAAAGGAAATGATGCCCCATATATTGAAAGGCTCAAGTGCAATTGGACAATCCCATACTGGGACTGGAAAAACGCATAGTTTCATTATTCCGATCGTAGAACGCATCGACGTCAGCAAACAGGAAGTGCAGGCGGTAATCGCAGCACCGACACGTGAACTTGGAACGCAGATCTTCAACGAGTTGCAGAAACTGGTTGTCGGATCCGGCATTGAAGTGAAATCGTTTATCGGTGGAACAGACAAGCAACGTTCAATCAATAAATTGAAAACACAGCCTCATATCGTTATCGGAACACCTGGGCGCCTGAGAGACCTCGTCAAAGAAAATGCTCTTTTGGTGCACACTGGCAAAATTCTTGTAGTGGATGAAGCGGACCTTGCTTTCGACCTTGGATTTATCGAGGAAATCGATCAAGTAGCAGGCAAAATGCAGGAAAAATTGGAGATGTACGTTTTTTCAGCGACTATTCCAGAAAAATTGAAACCTTTCCTGAAAAAATACATGGAGTCGCCAATCCATGTGAAAATCGGCGATAAGCGTCCGACTGCAGACGGACTGGACTTTTATTTGGTTCCTGTACGCAGCAAAAAGAAAATGGAGCGCCTGCAGGATGTTATGAAAGTCATCAATCCTTATTTGGCCATCATTTTCGTCAATACCCGCACGAATGCGGATTATGTTGCTGACCAATTGGCGAAAGAAGGCATCCGTGTCGGCCGTGTCCATGGCGACTTGGCTCCACGTGAACGCGTTAAGATGATGCGGCAGATCCGTGATCTTGAATATCAATACATCGTTGCGACAGACCTTGCAGCTCGTGGAATCGATATTCAGGGCGTCAGCCATGTCATCAACTATGAGTTGCCGGAAGACCTGGAGTTCTTTATCCATCGTGTTGGCCGTACGGCTCGCGCAGGGATGAAAGGGGTAGCCATAACGTTATTCAAACCAGAAGACGACGACGCAATCGTCCGGATTGAAAAAATGGGCATTCCTTTCCAGCAAAAAGATATCGTCAAAGGCGAATTCGTCGATTTGAAAGAGCGCCATAGCCGTACGACCCGTACAAGAACAACGAATGAAGCGGACGCGAAAGCAAAAACCATGGTGCATAAACCAAAAGCGGTAAAACCGATGTACAAGAAGAAAATGAAGTGGAAAATGGACGAAATCAAAAAAATGGAACGACGCAAAAATCGCAAAAAGTAAGGAGATAGTTTCATGCTATTAGGATCTCACGTATCAATGAGCGGCAAAGGAATGCTGCTTGCAGCAAGCGAAGAAGCCGCTTCCTACGGAGCGTCGACTTTCATGATCTATACCGGTGCACCGCAAAACACGCGCCGCAAACCGATTGAAGAATTGAATATCGATGCAGGGCTTGCCCATATGGCCGCCAATAATTTAACGAATATTGTCGTCCATGCGCCGTACATCATCAATTTAGGCAATACCCAAAAACCTGAAACCTTCGCTCATGGGGTAGAATTTCTTCAAAAGGAAATCGAGCGGACAGCGGCTCTCGGAGCAAAACAAATCGTTCTGCATCCAGGTGCCCATGTCGGAGCTGGAGCAGATGCGGGAATCGCAAAAATCATCGAGGGTTTGAACGAAGTGCTGACGCAGGATTATCCGGTCAACATCGCACTTGAAACCATGGCTGGAAAAGGCACGGAATGTGGCCGCAGTTTTGAGGAAATCGCCGCGATCATTAATGGCGTGACGCATAACGAGCGCTTATCCGTGTGCTTTGACACTTGCCATACGCATGATGCAGGCTATAACATCAAAGAAGATTTCAATGGCGTGCTGGAAGAGTTCGACCGCATTGTCGGTATCGAGCGGCTTCAAGTACTTCACATCAACGACAGCAAAAATGTTCGCGGAGCTGGCAAGGACCGCCACGAAAATATCGGCTTTGGTGAAATCGGCTTTGATGCCTTGAATGGAATTGTCCATCATCCGGATCTTATGCATGTACCGAAAATCCTCGAGACGCCTTATGTCGGACTGGATGCCAAAAATAAGAAACCACCGTATGCATTTGAAATCGAAATGTTCAAAGCGGGCATCTTTTCACCAGGTGCCATCGAAGAGTTAAAATCGCCACTATAGGATGTAAGATATTGAAGCTGGAGACTGGCCCGATTTTAAGGGGCTGCCTTCAGCTTCTTATTTTATGGATTACAGAAAAGAGATCACGGGCTGCGAAGTTATTTAAGCTCAATCTATTTACAATACCGGTGAACTCTACTATACTTTCTTAAGGTAAATCGTAATCATTATTAATTAGAAAAGAGGCGACACAATGGTCGCGCCATTGATTGACATTAAAGACATCAGCTTTGAATATGAACAAACAAAAGCACTTGATAACATTTCCATGAAAGTGGAGGAAGGCGATTTTCTGGCAATTTTGGGTCCGAACGGCTCCGGGAAATCGACTTTGCTGAAAATAATGCTGGGGCTCATGAAACCGAGCAAAGGGAAAATTGAGCTTTTCGGCATAGACGCGAAAAATTTCAAGAACCGCGAATGGATCGGCTATGTCTCCCAAAAATCCAATTCGTTCAACTCAGGATTTCCCGCGACAGTTGAAGAAGTTGTAGCAGGCGGTCTGGCTAAGAAAACCGGGTTGTTCCATCGTTTGCCAAAATCTGCCCATCAAGAGGTAGCAGAAGCACTGGAAGCGGTTGGCATGCAGGACTTTATGGGCCGGAGCGTCAGTGAGCTGTCGGGGGGCCAACAGCAACGGATTTTCATCGCCCGCGCATTGGTGGCTAAACCGAAGATCCTGATTCTTGATGAACCGACTGTCGGTGTCGACCATCAGAATGTCCAGGCATTCTATGATATGCTGGCTTCACTGAATCGTGACAAGAATATCACACTGGTATTGGTGACGCACGATGTCGATACAGTGACAGACCGGATCACGCATGTGGCCTGTTTAAACCAGACCATCCATTTCCACGGATTCAAAGAACAGCTTCACACGATGAGCGATGAACAGCGTGAAGCGTGGTACGGCCATTCTGTCCGGAAAATTCACCATATCGGAGGAAGCCACGCATGATCGAAGCTATATTATCCTACGAATTTTTACAGAACGCCTTTGCGGCCGGATTGATCATCGGGGTCATTGCGCCGCTTCTCGGCGTCTTTATCGTTGTCCGCAGGCTTTCGTTGATTGCAGACGCTTTAAGCCATGTAACGCTTGCAGGGATAGCAGGGAGCCTCTATTTAAGCCAAAGCGTTGCTTCACTGGCATTATTGAACCCGCTGTTTCTTGGGATTGCGGCGTCAGTAGCCGGTTCGGTACTGATTGAGCGATTGAGAAGCCTGTACAAGCATTACGAAGAACTGGCGATTCCAATCATTTTATCAGCCGGCATCGGCTTCGGGGCAATCTTCATTTCCCTGGCGGAAGGTTTTTCAAATGACTTGTTCGGATATTTGTTCGGCTCGGTTTCAGCTGTCAGCAGGGAAGACTTGTTGATTGTTGCCGCAATAGCAGTAGTAGTATTGGCATTCATCTATTTCTTTTTCAAAGAATTATTTGTGTTGTCTTTTGATGACGAATACGCGAGAGCATCCGGCCTGCCTGCAAAATGGATTCACTTTATCTTCATGATCGTTACGGCATTGGTCATTGCCGGGTCTATGCGCATTGTCGGCATTCTTTTGGTGTCTTCGTTGATGACGATTCCGGTGGCAACTGCCATGCGGGTGACTAAAAGCTTTAAACAGACAATTATCCTGTCTATCGTCTTCGGTGAGATTTCGGTCATCACGGGGCTTGTCACTGCCTTTTATTTTGATTTGGCACCGGGCGGCACAATTGTCGTCACTTCTATATTCCTGTTGCTTTTGGTCATTGCCTATAAAAAGATCATGGTTTCACTTAAAAAAGGAGCGATCGCATGAATTTAACCAATGCATGGAATATCCTGAAGGAAAACGGTTTTAAGGAAACATCAAAACGCAATCAGATTCTGGAGTTGTTCGCCAATGATGAACGTTATTTAACGGCGAGGGATTTGCTGGATGTCATGCAAAAGGATTATCCAAGCATGAGCTATGACACGGTGTACCGCAATTTGGCGACTTTTGTATCGCTTGGCATATTGGAAGAAACGGAATTGTCAGGTGAGCGCCATTTCCGCATGCAATGTGAAAGTGATCACCATCATCACCATTTCATCTGCATGGATTGCGGCAAGATAAAAGAAATTCCGGTGTGTCCGATGGATATGCTCGGAGCCGCCTTGCCGGCATACGAAATCGCCAACCATAAGTTTGAAATATACGGAAAATGTCCGGAATGCAAATAAAAGCGAGAGTGGGAAAAACCCACTCTCGCTTTTTGTTGGTATCAACTGCTATTTGCCGCTCAATGTCTTCTGGATGCTGAATTCATTTTTGACCCATTCATTCGCTTCGAGCCAATCGTAAACGCGTATGACGTTGTCAGGTACCGGCTGCCGGTTATAAGGGGTGTCGAACAGGACAACTGGGATATCCAGCTCTTCTGCGATCTCCACGGCATTATCATGTTTGTCCTCGAAGAACAAATGGACATTGTGGCGCTTCGCTGTTTCGATTTTCTTATGGGAGCCGATCAACTCGATATGGTCATAGGCGATGGCATGTTCTGCGAACCAATCGAAAGTGACGTCGCGGACATTGTCACCTCTGGCTGAAATGTAATACAGTTCATATTGGTCTTTCCAGTTGTTCAGGATGTTCTTGGCATTTTCCGAAACCGGTGAAGCCGCGTAAATCTGCGGCTCGGAATCCCGGAACCAGGAATAGAATTCACCCTGAGCCAGATGGGGAAGGGCAGCGGTCAAATCATATTCCTTGATATCATCCAATGTCAATTCACTCTTGAACTTTTCATTTATGTGAGGGATGAGCGACGTTGGTGAAGTCACAGTCCCATCAATATCAATTCCAAAACGGTATCTCAATGTGCTCACAACCTTATACTTGTTGTTGTTCCATTTCTTTTTCTTTTTTCTCTGCAGCTTGCTTCGCGAAATACTCTTCCGCCAATTTATCGATTTCGACCTTCAATTCGTCGACCATGGTTTCTTCCGGAACTTTCCGGACGGTTTTGCCGTGCATGAACAGCAAGCCTTCGCCGCGTGCACCGGCGATGCCGATATCCGCTTCACGTGCTTCACCCGGTCCGTTGACTGCACAGCCGAGAACAGCCACTTTCAATGGCGCTTTGATGTGGGAGATGTATTCTTCCACTTCGTTGGCGATTGCAATCAAGTCGATTTCGATGCGTCCGCAAGTCGGGCATGAAATCAGGGTTGCTGCGTTAGAGGAAAGGCCGAAAATCTTCAGCATTTCACGCGCCACTTTAACTTCCTCGACTGGATCAGCACTCAATGAAACCCGAAGTGTGTTGCCAATGCCTTTGGCGAATAACGCTCCAAGGCCGGCAGCACTTTTCACTGTGCCGGAAAACAAGGTACCAGATTCCGTGATTCCGAGATGCAAGGGATAATCGAACGCTTTTGAAGCTAACTCATAGGCCTCGACAGCCAGGCTGACATCTGATGCTTTCAATGAAACGATGATGTCATGGAAATCAAGATCTTCCAGGATCTTAATGTGGTGAAGGGCACTTTCAACCATGCCTTCAGCTGTTGGATAGCCGTATTTCTCAAGGATTTTGCGTTCCAATGAACCAGCGTTGACGCCGATACGGATCGGAATGCCTTTTGCTTTTGCGGCATTGACAACAGCTTCCACTTTTTCGCGGCGTCCGATGTTGCCTGGGTTGATGCGGATTTTGTCTGCACCTTGTTCAATAGCGATCAAAGCCAATTTATAATCAAAATGGATATCCACTACGAGTGGAATATTAATGCGTTCTTTGATGGCGCCGATTGAATACGCAGCTCGCTCATCCGGGCAGGCTACACGGACTATCTGGCATCCTGCTTCTTCCAGACGCAGAATTTCAGCCACAGTCGCTTCTACATCGTGCGTTTTGGTGGTTGCCATACTCTGTATAAATAATTCATTGCTGCCGCCGATCGTCAAATCTCCGACTCTTACGGGGCGTGTCTTTGAACGGTGTGTCATTTCGCTCATGAAAAAATCTCTCCTTTTTGATGGTGGCCTGTTCTATCGGCTCACATATCTTTGTCCAGCAACTGTCGGATTTCCCAAAAGTTGTCGGCTCTATTCCGTTACCTATAGCCATTTTAGCAGTGTAGCGCTCAAAAAGACAAGAAAGACGGCTGATTATCACCGTTCTTTACAATAATTTAACGTACTGTTTGTGTCTTTTGCATCGGTGGTTTTTTTGGATAATAACCGACAGCCAAATACAAATACAGGATGGTCAGCAGGCTGGTGGCAAGTGAAACGCCCAAGCCGAAATCAAAAAAGCTTAAAATAAATGCCAGCAATGTCGGAACTGTGACACTGAGAGCGGCCGTTCTCCATAAGTGTCGGTATTCACCGCGGCGTTTTCTGGCGTTTAATATCCACAAGCCAATCAGCGCGAACAAACTGATCTTGATGAAATGATAAAGAGTAGTGGAAACAAATAAAAAAATCAAAGCAAAGGGGTAAAGCAGCCATTCAATATCCTCCACAAATTCAATGAGGCCGTCTATACTGCTGGTCGTATCACCTAAACCGAGGGTCCATTCAACAAAAGAGGCGACTGTCAAAAGAGCCACAAAAACAAAAATAAACTGCATAATTTTGCCGATGGTCATAATACGGACGGCTGCCTGTCTTTTAGGTTCCATCAAACTCGCTTTGAATAATTGATATATATTCACGATCATCTTCCTTTCATCTATATAATAATCGTACCATGTCGGAAGAAGAAAAAAATCCTGCTTTGTTACGGGAATGTAAATTTTAAATAAAGGTGTTTACAAATTCTAAGTAAACTATTCATAATAGGTTAGGTGTGAATATGAAATTTAGGAGTTGAATAAGTATCGTGGAAATGAACTGGCAAGAAATCCTCTTTTCCTTTTTTGGCGGATTAGGGATTTTCCTATTTTCGATTAAGTTTATGGGTGATGCTTTGCAGAAAGCAGCAGGCGATAAACTTCGCGACATCCTGGACCGCTTTACGACAAATCCATTCATGGGTGTCCTGGTCGGGATAATCGTAACCATCTTAATTCAATCAAGTTCAGGTACGACCGTAATCGTTGTTGGATTGGTTAGTGCCGGGTTTATGACATTGAGACAGGCAATTGGTGTCATCATGGGTGCGAATATCGGTACTACTGTCACAGCCTTCATCATCGGGCTGGATGTCGGAGCTTACGCTTTACCGATCATGGCAGTCGGAGCCGCAATGATTTTCTTCTTAAAGAAAAATCAGATTCAAAACATCGGACAGGTCATTTTCGGTTTTGGTGGACTTTTCTACGGTATGGAACTAATGAGCGGGGGCATGAAGCCGCTTCGTGAATTGCCGGCCTTCATCGATATGACGATCAGTCTAAGTGAATTCCCGATTCTTGGTGTTGTCGTCGGTACAGTATTTACGCTGATTGTTCAGAGCTCCAGTGGTACAGTCGCAATTCTGCAAGGGCTTTACGATGAGAACATCCTGACGCTTGCAGCTTCCTTGCCGGTTCTGTTCGGAGATAACATCGGAACGACCATTACAGCCGTCCTTGCAGCGTTAGGGACGTCAATCGCGGCGCGCCGTGCTGCAGCAGTGCACGTGCTGTTCAATATCGTCGGTTCGGTCATTTTCTTGATTTTACTGATTCCATTTACCGCTTACGTAGAATGGATATCCGGAGTACTGGCATTAGAACCGAAAATGCAGATTGCCTTTGCCCACGGATCCTTTAACGTAGCGAATACAATTATTCAATTTCCATTAATAGGTGCCTGGGCATATTTGGTCACAAAAGCCATCCCGGGTGAAGAAGTATTGGTTGAATTTAAACCAAAACATCTCGATATCCATTTCATCGAACAATCACCATCAATTGCACTTGGACAGGCAAAAGAAGAAATCCTGCGCATGGGCGAGTATTCAGTCCAAGGATTGCAGGAAACTTATTCCTATTTGATGACCAAAAGCAAAAAGAACGCGGAAATGGGTTATCAGCTGGAGGATGCCATCAATAATCTCGACAGCAAAATCACAGATTACCTGGTGCTCATTTCAGCTGAATCCATTTCAGCAGCTGATTCCACTCGCCATACGATGTTGATGGAAACCGTCCGGGATATTGAACGGATCGGAGACCATTTTGAAAACATCATTGAATTGGTCGATTATCAGGAAAACAACAAAGTGAAAATCACCGAAGATGCAATGGAAGATTTAACGGAAATGTTTACATTGACTATTGCAACGGTCCAAAAAGCATTGAATGCATTAAATACGACCAGCCATGAGCTGGCTCGTGAAGTGGCCGAACAGGAAGACCTGATCGACAAAATGGAGCGCAAATTCCGTAAAAAGCACATCCTGCGCTTGAACGAAGGCGCATGTACAGCACAAGCTGGAATCGTCTTTGTCGACATCGTCAGCAACCTGGAACGCATCGGTGACCACGCAGTAAATATCGCAGAAGCGATCTTGGGTAACAGAGCTTAATTAGAAAAGCGGAAGCGCCCGTGTAGATTCGACGGGCATAAGACAGACCAGCAGTGTGGCGTTTTTTGCCACGCAGCTGGGTTGGCTTATGACACTAGAATCTGGGCGCTTCAAGCACAAAGCAATAACAAAAAACACAAAAAGCTCTTTTTCATCACGCTTTACATTTTAAAAAATGTAGGGCACGATGGAAGAGAGCTTTTTTATAGGGAGGAATACAAGATGGAGGTAATCGGCTGGATTGTCATCCTGCTTTGTTTCGTAATCGGTTTTATCGGTTTGGTTTACCCGATCATACCGGCAGTGCTGTTCATTTTCGGCGGCTTTGTCATGTATGGGCTGTTTTTCAGCTTCAGCGATCTGCCCTGGTGGTTCTGGGCGATCCAAAGCCTGTTCGTCATTCTGCTGTTCGGAGCGGATGCCATCGCCAATGCCTTTGGCGTCAAAAAGTTCGGCGGTTCCAGAGCCGGCTTATGGGGCAGTACAATCGGCTTGATCATCGGACCTTTTGTCATCCCCATCATCGGCATCCTGATCGGTCCATTTGTCGGCGCCATCATTGCAGAAATCCTGTTCAATAAATCTTCTTTGAAAAAGTCGTTTCTTTCCGGAATCGGCTCTGTCGTCGGATTCATCACGTCCGTCTTCACCAAAGGAATCATTCAGGTAGTCATGGTCGTTATTTTCTTTTTCACCATTTGAACCGGTCCAATCCCACAGACTGCTAAATCAGGTTAAATCAGTCAAAGGTCTGAATAAAAGGATTTGCCGTGCATTATGTTTGTGTAGGTCAGAAAATTTTGATAGGCTAAGAGAGTAGACCAATAGACTCAAGGAGGAATTTTATCATGGCATATGAATTACCGGAATTACCTTACGCGTACGACGCACTTGAACCGCACATCGACAAAGAAACAATGAACATTCACCACACAAAACACCACAACACGTACATTACGAACGTAAATGCGGCTTTAGAAGGCCACGAAGATCTAGCTTCAAAATCTGTGGAAGAATTGATTTCTGATTTGAACGCAGTACCTGAATCAATTCGTACTGCAGTTCGCAACAACGGCGGCGGACATGCCAACCACTCGTTATTCTGGAAGCTATTGTCTCCAAACGGCGGCGGCAACCCGACTGGCGCTCTTGGCGAAGCAATCAACAGCAAATTCGGAAGCTTTGACGAATTTAAAGAAAAATTCGCAGCTGCCGGCAAAACTCGCTTCGGTTCAGGCTGGGCTTGGCTTGTTCTTTCTAACGGCGAATTGGAAGTAACGTCAACTCCTAACCAGGATTCACCATTGATGGAAGGCAAAACGCCATTGCTTGGCCTTGATGTTTGGGAGCATGCTTACTACTTGAAGTACCAAAACAAACGTCCGGATTACATCAATGCATTCTGGAACGTAGTGAATTGGGAAGAAGTATCCAACCGTTACGAAACATCGAAATAATTGTCACTAATTGAAACTTTGCACACACTTTTTCGTCTGAAAAAGTGTGTGCTTTTTTTTGTGTGATGATATACTGAGAAGTGGATATTTTTGCGAAAGGAGCAAACGCCTCATGAAACCGCCTCAAAAAAGACGCGTATCCCATGCGAGAGTGAAACTGCAGTCCAATACCGTCTTTCGGATGAATATCCTCTTTTTCACCATTTTCTTGTTGTTTTCCGTACTGATCCTCCGGTTAGGGTTTCTCCAGATCGTTAAAGGAGAAGACTACGCACGTGCAATAGCGAGGACTGAAGAAGTCCCTGTCAACACCAGCGTGCCAAGAGGCCGCATCTTTGATAGCGAAGGGCGGATTCAAGTCGACAACACACCGGTCAATGCGATCACTTATACAGCGATGCAAACGACCAAAAGAGAAGAAATGCTGATTGTGGCAAAAGAATTGGCGAATTTGATCGAAAAAGACGATGACAAAGTGACACTCCGGGATAAACAGGATTTTTATATACAATTGAACACCGAAAATGCCAACAAAAAAGTCACGGATGAAGAAAAAGCGGCAATCGCCGCTGAAGACATCACCGAAAAGGAAAAGCAGCGTAAGCTGGATTCCTTAGTCAGAGACAAGATCACTGACGAAGAACTGGCGAGTTTAACTGCTGAAGACTTGGAGATTCTTGCCATCTATCGGGAAATGACTTCCGGCTATGCACTGGCTCCCCAAATGATCAAAAATGAGGGCGTCACAGATGAAGAGTTTGCGCGTGTCTCGGAGCGGCTGACTGACCCAAAACTCAAGGGCGTCAATACCGTCACGGATTGGAAACGCGTCAAATCAACTGATTTGACGATACTTGGGAGCACGACGACGCCAGAAACCGGAATTCCTGCCAATAAACTGGATTATTACCTGGCACGCGATTACTCGCGCAACGACCGCGTCGGCATCAGCTTTTTGGAACAGCAGTATGAAGACGTGCTGCAGGGGCAAAAGTCGGTCGTCAAAAATATCACAGATGGTCGAGGAAGCGTCATCGAAACACTCCCTGTAGATGAAGGGGAAGCGGGTAAAGACCTCGTTCTTTCTATCGACAGCGAATTGCAGAGCGAACTTGAAAAAATTGTCGAAGATAAATTGCTCCAGTTGAAAGCAGGTCCGAGTTCTAAATTGGTGAAAGATGCTTACTTGGTGATGATGAATCCGCAGACTGGAGAAGTCCTTTCAATGGTAGGAAAGCGTCTCGGGAAAGATGAAAACGGCAAGCAGGTTATCAACGATTACGCGTTCGGCAGTTTTACAGCCGCTCATGAAATGGGATCGACCGTCAAAGGTGCGACGCTATTGACCGGTTATTCGCAGGATGTAGTTGATTTGAATGAAGTCCAGATTGATGAACCGCTGAAATTTGCGAGTACACCTCAAAAGAACTCCATTTTCAATACGCAGTTGTTCAACCGCATTCCCATGACGGATCTGATGGCCATCGAGCGTTCTTCCAACGTCTATATGTTTAAAATTGCGCTGAAGATTGCAGAAGCCGAATATCAATATAATCGAGGTTTGTATGTGGATCCAAAAAGCTTCGAAGTCATGCGGAATTCATTCGCACAATTTGGACTTGGCGTAAAAACGGGCATTGATCTGCCGAATGAAGCGCCAGGTTTTATTGGTGGAACTTCTCCTGGCCCTAAACTTCTCGATTTAGCCATTGGGCAGTTCGACACGTATACACCGCTGCAATTGGCGCAGTATATTTCAACCATCGCCAATGATGGATTCCGGATGGAGCCGCATGTTGTCAAAGAAATCCGCAAAGCTTCCAGAGACGGTGAAACACTGGGGCCGATCGAAACCATTATTGAACCTAAAATCTTGAATCGCATCAATAATACGCAGGAAGAAATCGATCAGGTTCAAACCGGTATGCGCAATGTGTATATAGGAAGTTCCGGCTCGGCTCGAGCCCAGTTCGCTGATGCACCTTATACGGCAGCCGGGAAAACCGGAACAGCCGAAGTGTGGTTCTATGAAAAGGATCATGAAATGAACGGAGCCTATGCCATCAATATTGCGCACGTCGGCTACGCACCATTTGAAAATCCGGAAATCGCCTATGCAGTAGTGATTCCGTTTGTCACGACCGATCCGAAGAATGTGCCAAAAGCCAACAATGAAATCGCCCGCGCAGCGGCTGATAAATACTTTGAACTAAAAAATAAAGAAGCAGGATCCGCCTCTAATCTAATTAAACCGCCTTACAGCGATTCAGTTATAGTGGAAGGCGAGTAAAGCAAAAACCAGGGAAGTTCTCTTGAATGAGAACTTCCCTGGTTTTTTATTGAGAAAAAATCAATTTACAATTTCTTAACATAGCCTTTATATGTCCTCAACAAATGCTGTTTATAGTGGAGAATGTAAACAAACATAATCAATAGGGGGAAACAACTCAATGAGAAACTGGAAATTCGCGATGGCTTCAACAATTCTTGGATCGGCTTTAATTCTGGGTGCATGCGGCAGTACAGAAGAGTCTGGTGATACCGGTACACAATCAGAACAAACCAGCTCTGATACAGCTGGAGAAGAAGCAGCTGTTGAAGGAACTGTAGCTGGCGACGGTTCTTCGACCGTGGCACCGATCATGGAAGGCATAGTGGAAGAATATGCAGGTGCGCAACCAGATGTCCGAGTGACCGTGGGTGTTTCAGGTACAGGCGGCGGATTTGAAAAATTCATTCAAGGCGAAACCGATTTCTCTAACGCTTCACGTCCGATAAAAGAAGAAGAAGCTGCGAGCCTAGAAGAAGCGGGTGTCGAGTACACTGAATTCCAATTGGCCTTCGACGGTTTGTCAGTGGTCGTCAGCCAGGAAAATGACTGGGTGGAAGACTTGACAGTTGAAGACCTGAAAAAACTTTGGGTAGAAGATGGTTCCACTAAAAAATGGTCGGACATTAATCCGGAATGGCCAGATGAAGAAGTGGTTTTCTATGCACCGGGAACAGATTCAGGGACGTTCGATTACTTTAACGAAGTTATTCTTGAAGAAGAGGATCTTGTCAGCTCAGCAACACTTTCTGAAGACGACAATACATTGGTTCAAGGAATTCAATCAGATCCAAATGCCATTGGATTCTTCGGCTATGCGTATTACGTTGCCAATCAGGATACATTGAAAGTCGTGACAATTGATGGGGTTGAACCAACTAATGAAACGATTGAATCAGGAGAATATTCACCATTGTCACGCCCGTTGTTCACTTATGCAAGCAACAAAGCATTGGCTGAAAACGAAGCGGCCTACGATTTCATGAAGTACACGCTTGAAAATGCAGGCGCTATGGCAGAGGCTGTCGGTTATGTTGCTTTGCCACAGGAAAAGTATGACGAAGGTCTAGCTGCTTTAGAAGCTTTGAAATAAAAATACGTACCAGTCTAGTTTAGTCTGAGGGTGAGCAGCCACTGCTCACCTTTTGCGGTTGAAAGGGGATTCTATATGCGACCATCTGTACAGGAAATGATCGCGAAGTCGAACGGCAAGAAAAAAAAGAAAGTGCTCGAAAAGATCATTCCAATCATTCTTTTCCTGATTGCTTCTGTTTCAGTTTTGACATCCATCGGGATTGTTTTGACATTGATATTTGAAACCATCACCTTCTTTACACGTGTTCCAATTTTTGATTTTATTTTTGGCACTACCTGGCTGCCGTTTTCCAATAACGAAGCACAATTCGGCATTTGGCCCTTGATTATCGGTACGCTGAAAGTGACCTTAATTGCGATCATCGTAGCAGTGCCTATTGGGATATCAGCAGCAATTTACTTGAGCGAATACGCCAGCGAAAATGTTCGCCGTGTTGTAAAACCTGTGCTCGAGGTATTGGCAGGTGTCCCGACGATTGTCTATGGATTCTTCGCATTGACATTCGTGACACCAGTGCTTCAGGCAATCTATCCGGAAATCAAAATCTTCAACGCGATATCTCCCGGAATTGTCGTGGGCATCATGATCATTCCCATGATTGCCTCATTATCGGAAGACGCTATGTCATCTGTGCCAAAAAGCATTCGCGAAGGGGCATTGGCGATGGGATCAACCAAGTTTGAAGTAGCTTGGAAGATCACCATACCAGCAGCGCTTTCAGGAATTGTGGCATCAATCGTTTTGGCAGTATCCAGAGCGATCGGTGAAACCATGATCGTTTCACTTGCTGCCGGGTCAACACCACGATTCGACGGTGATTTTACCGACTCGATTCAGACGATGACCGCTTATATTGTGCAGGTATCAAAAGGGGACGCCGGATACGGAACAACAATTTATTATTCCATTTACGCGGTGGGATTCACGCTTTTCCTTTTCACCATGGCCATGAACATCCTTGCGGGCTACGTCTCGAAGCGTTTCAGGGAGGAATATTGATATGAGATACATCGAACAGCAAACAGTAGTCAAACGAATGAATGGCAGATTGATTGCCAATGCCATCTTCAAATACATTTTCCTTGCAGCAACCTTATTGGCTTTATTGGCATTAGTCATTTTGCTTTTCCGCATTGTTACGCAAGGAGCGGGAAATCTATCGATTGATTTCTTGACTAATTTCGCTTCTCGCTTCCCGGACCAGGCAGGAATCAAAGCCGCATTGGTTGGCTCTTTATGGCTAATGATGGTTGTCGCACCGACTTCAATCATCCTGGGAGTCGGATCAGCAATCTACTTGGAAGAATACGCAAAGCAAAACCGCATTACAAACTTTATCCGAATGAACATTTCCAATCTGGCAGGCGTCCCATCAGTCGTTTTCGGATTGCTTGGACTGACTATATTTGTTCGTGCTATGGCACTGGGAAACAGTATTTTAGCTGCAGGATTTACAATGAGTTTATTGATTCTCCCTGTTATTATTGTTGCTTCACAGGAAGCGATCCGCGCAGTTCCGGGTGAATTGCGTGACGCATCCTACGGTATGGGTGCCACTAAATGGCAGACCATTTTGAAAATCATACTGCCAGCAGCTATTCCGGGAATTCTGACCGGCAGCATCCTGGCACTGTCGCGCGCCATCGGAGAAACGGCACCGTTAATCGTCATCGGGGTGCCAGTCATCATCCAGTTTTTGCCGTCCGGTGTCATGGACACCTTCACGGCGCTGCCGATGCAGATCTATGACTGGGCAAGCCGCCCTCAGCAGGAATTCCAAGCGGTGGCAGCAGCCGGAATCATCGTTTTGATGGCTGTATTGCTGTTCATGAATTCCATTGCCGTTATCATCCGCAACAAATTCGACAAACGTTATTAACGCAAATTATGTGGAAGGGGTTCTGCAAATGACCACCATTGTTACAAAGAAACCAGCAAAAGAGACAGCATCAATCCAGCCTCAAAAAAAGGCGGTTTATGAAACCAAGCAGCTCAATCTTTGGTATGGCAACAACCATGCATTAAAGAATATCGATCTTGAAATTATGGAAAATGAAGTCACGGCGATCATCGGACCTTCAGGATGTGGAAAGTCGACGTACATCAAGACCTTGAACCGAATGGTCGAATTGGTGACGTCCGTTAAAACTTCAGGTGAAATCCTGTATCGCGGACGCAATATCTTTGATCAGGATTATGGAGTAGAGGAACTTCGGACACGCGTCGGCATGGTTTTCCAAAAACCCAATCCGTTTCCAAAATCCATTTATGATAATGTGGCATATGGGCCACGGATCCATGGCATCAAAAACAAGAAAATCCTTGATGAAATCGTCGAAAAAAGTTTGCGGGGAGCTGCTATATGGGATGAAGTGAAAGATCGCCTGAACGAAAATGCCTACAGCATTTCCGGCGGACAGCAGCAGCGGATCTGTATCGCCCGCGCATTAGCGATCGAACCGGATGTCATTTTGATGGATGAGCCGACTTCGGCACTCGATCCGATCTCAACCTTGAAAGTGGAAGAATTGGTCCAGGAGTTGAAAAAGGATTACAGCATCATCATCGTGACGCATAATATGCAGCAGGCTGCGCGCATTTCAGATAAGACCGCATTCTTTTTAAATGGGGAAGTGGTGGAGTTTGACCATACAGATACAATTTTTTCAAATCCATCCGATAAGCGGACGGAAGACTATATTTCAGGCCGATTCGGCTAAAGAAGGAGGCGGAGTTTTTGTCAGTACGTGAAAAATTCGACTTTGAATTGAATTCTGCTCAGGAGGAATTGATTTCACTGAGCACCATGGCGGTCAACGCCTTGAATAAATCAATGGAGGCCTTGATTTCGCAAGATGTGGATGCAGCGTTGGAAGTGATTGAGGACGATAAAGATATCAATCAGCTGGAAGAGTATATCAATGACCGGGTCATTTTGTTGATCGCCAAGCAATCCCCAGTGGCGACTGACTTAAGGCGTTTGATCGTCACGATAAAAGTAGCGTCGGATATGGAGCGTGTGGGAGATTATGCGGTCAATATCGCAAAAGAGACTATACGCATCGGCAACCAGGAACTATTGCCGCAGATCGGACAGATCCAGCAAATGCAGAAACTTGCTGTCGCTATGCTTCGCCAGGTAATCGACGCATTTGTCGAAGAGGACGTCGTGAAAGCAAAGGAAATTGCTGAACTGGATGACCAGGTAGACGAGTTATATGGGGATGTCATCCGCAAACTGATGCGTGCGGGAGGAGAAAATCCGGACAGGCTCAGCCAAATCACCCAATTGGCATTCATCAGCCGTTATATGGAACGCTCTGCCGACCATGCGACCAACATTGCCGAACAATTGTTTTATATGGTCCGCGGACAGCATTATGATCTGAACAAATAAAAAAGTGCAAGGCCATGTTTTTGCCTCCTGGATTGTCGGAGCGTCATCGACAATTTATGTCAGAATAAATGAGTACCGGGAGCGAAAAAGCTGCCGGTCTTCTTTTTATTTTGAAAGGTTCAAATTAATGGGTTTTTACAGTAGACTTTATTCCGGAATATGCTATAATAATTAAGTCGTATAGATCACGCTTATTTACAAATGATCTTTGAAAGAATTAGGAGGGATACCGATGCGTGTTAACATCACTTTAGCTTGTACAGAATGTAGCGAACGTAACTACAGCACTGTTAAAAATAAGCGCAACAACCCTGAGCGTCTTGAAATGAAAAAATATTGCTCACGTGAAAAGAAAATGACAGTACACCGTGAAACGAAGTAATTCATTGATTGCCAAAACCTTTTAGGGTTTTGGCTTTTTTCTTTGTAAAGGAGCGGGTGTTGATATGGATAAAAGTACACAGCGAAAAGAAGTGCTGGCTTCACTAAACAATATGGCGATAGAAGAATATAAAAAGAAGTCGGAACAAGTGATCAGCCGCTTGATGGAAGACCCTGCATTTTTGGCAGCGGAAACCATCGGCATGACCATTTCCGCATTTCCCGAAGTGGATACTTTCGATTTGATGGAAAAATGCTGGGCTGCGGGCAAAAAAGTAGCCGCACCGAAATGCCTGCCGGCGAGCCGGGGCATGGATTTTCGGATGATCGAGCACAGGGATCAATTGGAAGTGGTCTATATGAAATTGCAAGAACCGATTGTTGCGAAAACTTTATACATAAAACCGGGTGACATCGACCTATTGATTGTGCCGGGTGTGGTTTTTTCCAAGCAAGGCTATCGAATCGGCTTTGGCGGTGGCTATTACGACCGGTTTTTGGCAGGTTACCAGGGTGTCACACGTTCTTTGGCTTTCGATTGCCAGATAGCGGAGTCGATTCCGGTGGAAGCCCATGATCTGCCGGTACAAGGGATCTATACGGAAAGCGGCTTTATCAATGCAGAGGCGGTGAGTGAATGAAGAATTTATTCGATGTCATGCAATTACTGAAACGCTATGGCACAATCATCTATACAGCTGATTACAAGGCCGATCTTGAATTGATGGAAGATGAAGTCAAGGAGCTGTATCGACTGCAATTTATTTCTGCAAAAGAATACGCTTCTGCAATCCTTATTCTCCGCCAAAAGAAATTGGAATATGACAAGAAATAAATTCGTCCCACGAAACTTTCTCCGATTTTCTTCGTCTAGAATAAGGCTAATTACTTCATTTGACTGCAAATTTCTTCTATACTGTACTATTATGATGTAATTGTTAAAAAGAATTCGAACGAATTAGGAGGATGTCTGCGGATGTTGAAAAAAGAATGGCCGAAACATTCCATACTGGCAATTGCCATCATCACGACATGGCTAAAAACATATATTGTTTATAAGACCAGTTTTTCAATCACAATTGAGAATTTATTGCAGGAATTCATATTATTCATTAACCCTTTAAGCATGCTGTTATTCATTTACGGAATATCACTGTTCTTCAAGAGCGAGAAAGCCAAGAACCGATATATGGTATCGATTGCCGTCATTACATCGATTGTGCTATACGGAAACGTCGCCTTTTACCGCTTTTTCAGTGATTTCATCACGTTGCCTGTCCTGTTCCAGACCGAGAACTTCGGCGATCTGGGATCGAGTGCGGCAGCCAGTGTCTTCTGGACGGATCTTTTCTACTTTTCAGATGTACTGGTTATTCTGCTGGCAATCAAATTCATCAACGTAAAACAGGATAAAGTGGTTTCTTCTTCCGTACAGCGCAAGACCTATTACGTTTTGGCACTTGCGGTCCTGTTCTTCAATCTGGGGCTTGCTGAAGCGGAGCGTCCACAATTGCTGACCCGCAGTTTTGACCGCGAGATGCTGGTGAAAAACTTGGGCATGTACAATTATCATCTCTATGATATCTATGTCCAGTCCAAATCACAGGCACAGCGTGCGTTGGCTGATGGCTCTGAGCTTGTTGAAGCCAACAACTATGTGCGGGCCAACCAAATAGAACCTTCGGAAGATATGAAGGGAATAGCGGAAGGCCGAAACTTGATCGTCGTCACCTTGGAATCACTGCAAAGTTTCGCAATCAACAGTGAAATGAACGGACAGACGATCACACCGTTCCTGAATTCTTTGACAGAAGATGAAGATACGATCTATTTCGAGAATTTTTATCACCAAACAGGCTTGGGCAAAACCTCGGATTCGGAGTTTTTGCTCGAGAATTCACTTTATCCGTTAAGCGGTGGAGCGGTGTTCTTTACCCATAGCGGAAATACCTACAATTCCATGGCTGAAAGCCTCGGCGAAAACGGCTACTCGACAAATGTCCAGCACGCCAACACAAAGAGCTTCTGGAACCGCGATATCATGTACGAATCGATGAACATCGATGAATTCTATGATATTGAAAGCTTTGAAGTCGGTGAAGGCGAAGCCGTCAACTGGGGCATGAAGGATATTCCTTTCCACGAGCAATCAGTCGAACATATGACTGAGATGCAGCAGCCATTTTACAGCCGTTTGCTGACATTGACCAATCATCATCCGTTTACGTTGGATGAAGAAGATAAATTGATTGATGAATACGATTCAAATTCAGGAACATTGAACCGTTATTTCCAGACATCGCGTTATCTGGATGAGTCGATAGAAGTTCTTTTTGACGAACTGAAAGAAAAAGGGTTGTATGAAAACTCGATCATTGTCATGTATGGCGATCATTACGGAATTTCCGATAATCATAACGAAGCCATGACACAATATCTGGGTGAAGAAGTGACGGATTTCACTTCTGCTGAATTGCAGAAAGTTCCTTTCTTTGTTCATATTCCAGGATACGGGGAAGGCTACGTCGACGATGAAGTGGGCGGGCAAATTGATATGCGTCCGACCATCATGAATATGATGGGGATCGATACGTCAAAAGATATTCAGTTTGGCGGGGATCTTTTCTCAGAAGAGCATGAGGAATTTGTTGTTTTCCGCGATGGTCGATTCGTCACAGATGAAGTGGTTTATGCGGGAAATGTCTGCTATGACAAAGAAACCGGTGAACCGACAGAACAGGAACTGTGTGCGCCGTATATAGAGCAGGCATTTACAGAACTTGAATATTCCGAGTCGATCATCAATGGAGACCTGCTGCGTTTCTACGATGAGGAAGATGGCCAGTTGACCACGATTCCAGATGTGGAACTGGAACGATAAAAAGAGAGCGCGCATTGCGCCCTCTCTTTTTTTTTTTTTGCATGAAAAAAGCCGATGCGTTTGACGGCATCAGCTTTTTCTTGATTAATGAAGTGCTGGTGGATAACCTTGCGTGATAAGTGTAGCAATAGTGAAGCCGCCAAAAATTACAAACGTCCCAAAGTTAAAAAGAAAACCGAGGATTTCTTTGTTTTTAAGCGTTTGTACGGTGCCGACAGCTGCAAGAATTGCAATAAGTCCAAAAATAACCATTAAAATCCAACTCATCGATGACACTCCCTTCAACTTAAACAGCCAGTGCCGCTTTGTTCTCTTTATATTGTAAAGATAATCCGCTGTTTTGTCGAGGACAAAAAGTGTCATTATCTTGACAGTCCTGCAATATGCGGCGTGTTATAATCGAAGGGAGGTGAAGAAGATGTTGAAAATCGACCAATTGGAGCTGGGACCTGTCCAGACCAACTGTTACATTATCTCGGACGATCAGAAGGAATGCCTGATTTTCGATCCCGGGGAAGAAAGTGCCAGAATCCATGCGCTGTTGAAAAAGAAGAACCTGAAGCCTGTAGCAATTCTGTTGACGCATGCCCATTTCGATCATATCGGAGCAGTCGATGAGATAAGGGAGCGTTATTCGATTCCGGTTTATTTGCACCATCTGGAGAAGGACTGGCTGGGCAAGCCTAATTTAAATGGCTCAGGAAAGTATGCCGCATTGCCCGATTACCGGATTAAAGACGCAGATGTCCTGCTGACAAATGAGAAGCACCTGCAGATCGGTTCTTTCCAGATGGATATTTTTCATACTCCTGGGCATTCCCCTGGCAGTGTAAGCTTTTCATTCGGCAATGAAGGATTCGCCATTGTCGGCGATACGCTGTTCCGCGGAAGCATCGGGCGAACGGATCTGATAGATGGTTCCGAGAAAAAGCTGCTGAAGTCCATCCACGACTCGTTGCTGACACTACCTGAACACATGATCCTCTATCCAGGGCACGGCCCGGAAACGACCCCACAGCAGGAAATGAACAGCAACCCGTTCCTTACCGGTTTTTAAGCCATTAGTTAACCGTCAAGAAGCAAACAAATAAAAGGTCTGTCGGATTTCTCCGACAGACCTTTTATTTGTTAATTTCATTTTGATTAATGTCCAGCACCAGGAACGTGGATGAACGTAGAGTAATAAGTGAAGCCTACGAAAAATACTGTTAGATAGGCGCCAAAAATATACAAGTACATACGTTCAGAAATATTTAAGAATCCAAGAAGAACAAAAAATCCGGTGTTAGCGACCATTAATAATGATACTTCAACCATATCGCCTACATAAAAGAGAACTGCAAATATACCAGTCCACCATCCCATTAATTTAAACATATTATTCATGGGTAATCCCTCCTTTGCCACAACACAATAATCTCTTATTTATTATATAGGAAATAGAGTGAGTGTGTAAACAGCGAGTTCATCTTTCTTTGTGACAAACAGGTGGACGGCTGCAGCCGACAGATCGTTTCCGCGAAAAAGGCACAGATCCATTCTTCAGAAGCCAAAGTCAACGGACACCAAAAATAAGATTTGGCGCGTATCCGGGGTTCAAATTTTTATTTTGGCGAATAATATTCCTTTCTCAAAAAGAGCCGGTTATACTATGTGGGAGCAGAGAAGCAGCCTTTGTTCAAACCGAAACAGGAGGTGGATATGCAATCGATAATCGAACGCCGCTGTGTTGAACTTTTGCACGACGCGGCGAAAAATGGCACGACAGACATCCACATCAAACCCGAACCATCCTGCTACACCGTTTCTTACCGTTCGTTCCAAAACCTGCGGCAAGTAACACAACTCCCCTTTGACTTGGGTGATCGCATGATCGCTTATTTCAAATACCTATCCCTTTTAGACATGAGTGAACGAAGAAAACCCCAAACCGGTTCATTTCAACTTCCCATCGATCAGCTCTCCCATTATTTTCGAATTTCGACCTTGCCTTCCGTATTGACCAAGGAAAGCATCGTCATCCGGATCATGCCCGACGCTAACACACAATCCATCCATCAACTGGCAGCTTTCCGTGACTCAGCGCGCCTGCTGGAAAAATTGTCCGAAGCGTCCCAGGGACTTATTTTGTTTACGGGCCCAACAGGTTGCGGAAAATCGACCACTTTATATTCGTTGTTGAAACATTGTGCGGAACAGCTGAACCGGAATATCATCACTCTTGAGGATCCGGTGGAACGCAAAAACCAGTCCATTCTGCAGATCCAGGTGAACGAGAAAGCCGGCCTCAGCTATTCTGCAGGCTTAAAAGCGATTCTCCGGCACGACCCGGACATTATCATGATCGGAGAGATACGAGACGCTGAAACAGCCCAAATTGCGGTTCGTGCGGCCTTGACGGGGCATTTAGTCTTTTCGACCATCCATGCGAGGCATTCGGTCGGCTGTCTGCACAGATTGCGTGATCTCGGCGTGTCGTTTGAAGACATGGCCCAAACGCTGATTGCGGTGTCGGCCCAAAAAATCATTCCGATGTTTTCGGACATTGGGCAATCAGAGCCTTGCCACCGTGCCCTCTATGAAATCCTTGATGGCGAGCGGCTCGAGGAGGCGCTGCAGTCTGCGGTTTTGAAACAATCCTATACATTGCCGAGTTATTTGACGTTTGATGGGCAAGTCCGGGAAGGGGTGAAGATCGGTGCGATTCAAGCTTCCTATGCACTCAGACAAGATCCGTCTTCGTGACCGCGAGCAATTCCTGACACGTCTGGCTGTCCTGATGAAAGAAGGCTACCTGCTGCCGGTAGCGCTCAGCCTGTTGCTGCCGATGCATACCACAAAGCTGCAGGAAACTTTGGATGGCATTACCGATATCTTAAAAGGCGGAGGCAATGCGGCAGAAATCCTGAAATTCTTAGGATTTAAAGACCATGTGCTATTTCCGGTTGAAATTGCGGAATACCATGGGCGCTTGCCGGAATCGATAGACAGCATTGCAAAAAGTTTTGCGCGAACCGAACAGGTGCAGAAAAAGTTGAAGAACATTTTAATCTATCCGGTATCCCTGCTGATTTTCACTTCTGTGCTGTTCCTGTTTTTCCGGACCAGCTATGTGCCGAATCTAACCGAGATGATGGAGTCGCTTCAATCAGGAGAGGAAGGTTCCGGCGTTCCGGCCTATTTGCTGAGTCTGCCTGACTTTTTCATTGGGATTTTTGCGGCCGTGGCCATTTCGGTATCTGCCTTCAGGATGCTTTTGAAGCGGCAGGCGATTCAAAAACAAATCGACTGGCTGCTTGCCATCCCAGTCCTTCGAAGCTTCATGAAGCTGTACTGGTCGCATTTGCTGGCGCGTGAACTTGGGACTTTGCTGCATAGCGGCATTTCCATGCAGGAGTCGCTCGACCTGCTGCAGCGTCAAAACTATCATAAAATCATCCAGTTCATGACACGGCTATCTCATGAAGAATTGATGATGGGTCAGACATTCTCCACATCACTTGCGCATTTTTCATTTGTGTCCAGAGATATGCCCGCTTTTGTCCAGCATGGTGAAATGACGGGCTATTTGGGGAAAGAATTGATTCTATACAGCGAAGTGCTGATGGAGCGGATCGAGCAACAGACGCAAGCCTTGCTGCGTATTATCCAACCGAGCTTTTTTATTATGATTGCCGTCTGTATCGTAGGCGCCTATCTGGCGATTCTGATGCCGATGTATAACCTGGTCCATACCATTTGAGGAGGAAGAATATGCGCTTATTAAAAAACCAAAAAGGATTTACGTTAATTGAAATGTTGATTGTTATGCTGATCATCACTGTACTGATTGCAATTGCAATTCCGAACGTCACGAAACAATCATCGGCAGTTGATGAAAAAGGTTGCAAAGCATTTGTCCAGATGGTCCAGGGGCAGGTCGAGTCCTACCGGATGGATCTGAAAGTGGTTCCGACTTTAACAGATCTGGTTTCGGAAGGGTATTTGAAAACAGGGGAAACAGATTGCCCGAACGGTGATGTTGTGAATATTTCGGTTGATGGAGTGGTGACATCTACAAAATCATCCTAAAAGAACAGGGCTTCACGCTGTTGGAGATGCTGCTGGTGCTCGCTGTGCTGATGGCAATTGTCGCAATCTCGATTCCGGGTTATCAAAACCGAATGGTCCAAAAAGAAGAACAGCGTTTTTTTGAGGTCCTGCAGCAGGATGTCTATTTCGCACAGAGCCAGAGCTACGCTTCAAAACAGACCGCAAAAATCATTTTCAGGGAACCTAAAGGAAGCTACGAAATATTCACAGATCTGCAATCAGTTGCTGTATCCAGAAAACTTCCCGCTACTGTGACGTTAAAGAAGACCAGCAACCTCAACGAAATCTATTTCAATTCAAACGGTTCAGTCGTCCAGTCCGGAACTTTCCGTTTTGCGACGAACAGCGGAGAAAAGACAGTAGTCGTCCATCTCGGGAGAGGGAGAGTGGTTTTTTCTGAATGACAAAGGAATTTCCTGGGCAGAAACCATGGTCAGCCTGTTCATGGTTTTCATCATTTTCGGCAGTTTGCTTCCGATTATGCTCAGCATGCAGCAGAGCCTGCAAGAGAAAAAAGAACGCGTCAGCGCATTTGAAACTTTGCATGAAGCGGCCAGGGAGATAAATTCGACTGGTGCATCAAATGGACAGCGGACCGTCAACGGCATCGTCTACAGCTGGGTGATGGCTGGTGAGCTTTGTGTCGATTATGCAGATTACAAAGGGCAACGGGAGCGGCTATGCGCCGAATAAACCGGTTGGACGACAAAGGCTTTTCATTTATCACGTCGATATTCGATATGCTGGTGCTGCTGACGGTGCTGCCGCTGATCGTGTTGTTCTACAGTTTCGCGCTCAGTTTTACGGAAGACCTGGATCCGCACCGGGTGGAGTGGCAATTGTTCGCGGTCGATCTGCAAAGTTACGTGAACAACAGCGATTCACTTGAAATCATCGATGGAGGAAGCGGAATCCGTGTTGTCCAGATGGAGGAGGAGTTTGACATTGAACTGTATACCAATATGATCCGCAAACAAAAAGAGAGAAAAGGCCACGAAGTCATGTTGACCCGTGTACGGTCCTGCCATTTCTCATTGGATGGGAATACGCTGAAGGTCCGTACTGAGTTCACCACAGGCAGTCTGGAAGAGGCGGAGTATGTTTTTACGCAGCCTCAATAACGAGAAAGGTGCCGTCTATCCCATAGCAGTCGTCTTTTTCCTGTCGGCCCTGATGCTGTTATCCCACACCCTGATGCTCTATTCCATCCAATATAAAACGTATGATGGTTTGGAAAATATGCATAGACATGCTACGATACAACTACTAATGGAAAATGAGCAAAAAAAAATACCTGAGTAGAGGTAAGTATCGGGTGGGTAGGATGAACAGAATATATTTGATTGGATTCATGGGCTGCGGGAAAAGCGCGGTCGGCAGGAGGCTGAGCTTCCTGTTAAAACTGCCCTTCTACGATATGGACAAAGAAATCGTCCGACAGACAGGGAAAACGATTCCGGAAATTTTCGAGCAGCATGGCGAAGAATATTTTCGGGAACTGGAAACGCAGTTTTTGCAAAATTTTAAAAACGATTATTGCATCATCTCCACGGGCGGCGGCGTCACCATGCGGAAAGAAAACCAGAAAATCATGAGGAATACGGGTTTGGTGTTATTTTTGGATGCGCCGTTCCGCGAAATCTGGCGACGGATTCACCGGGATCCGAATCGTCCGATTGTCCGCCAATCCACTCGTGACGAAATCGAAGCGTTGCATAAAGCGCGCTACCGGGATTATAAACAAACTGCGCATATCACCATCCGGACAGAATACCGGACCTTGCGCCAGATTACACAATACGCTGCTTTTCAAGTAAAACGTTTAAAAGGCGAATGATTTGATTTCAATAAATCAAATCATTCGCCTTTTGGCCTTCTAAAGAAAAAAGTTTGCGCTTTCTCTCTTTCAATGTTAGGATATATTCAAAGTTATACTATTCTGTATAACGGTTTGGACCAATCAATTTTGATTTGGGCGGATGATTGTATGGGGAGAGAACGCACATGCGTCGCCGAAGGAGCAAGTAACAGAAGTTATGAATCTCTCAGGCAAAAAGACTCGTACAGGACGCATCTCTGGAGAATGCTGCATGTCAGCTACCAACGAGGAAAGCCATTATGGTAAACTTTCAGGTTCCAGGACAGAGATTTCCCTTTAAAGGGAAATCTCTGTCCTTTTTTCGTGTCCAGGCTCGTAGTGAAGCTGGCCGGAAGGGTTTTGAAAAATGAGGAGGAAAATCATTGGCACAGTTAAAGCGTACACCTCTGTTTGAAATGTATTCGAAATATGGTGGCAAAACAATTGATTTTGGTGGTTGGGAACTGCCTGTGCAATTTTCGAGCATCAAAGAAGAACATGAAGCGGTCAGAACAAAAGCAGGACTTTTTGATGTATCGCATATGGGTGAGATCTTCGTAACAGGAGCAGACAGTTTAGACTATCTCCAGCATCTCGTAACCAATGATGTGTCCAAAATCCAGGATGGCCAGGCGCAGTACACAGCGATGTGCTACGAAGATGGCGGTACCGTGGACGATCTATTGGTTTACAAGTTGGCCGACGAGCATTATCTATTAGTCGTTAACGCGTCCAATATCGAAAAGGATTTCGCTTGGATGGAACAGGCCAAAACAGGCGACGTGGCATTGGACAACGCTTCTGAACGCTACGGTTTATTGGCATTGCAGGGTCCTTTGGCTGAAGCGGTGCTTCAGCGCCTGACAGAGGAAGACCTTTCGGCAATCAAACCTTTCCGCTTTAAACAGGATGTGGAAGTGGCTGGACAACAGGTCATTTTATCCCGGACCGGCTATACCGGGGAAAATGGCTTTGAAATTTATGCAGCACCTGAAGCACTGGCCGTTCTATGGGAAAACATCCTGTCTGAAGGACAGCCGGAAGGTGTTGTGCCGGTAGGTCTTGGCGCCCGTGATACCTTGCGTTTTGAAGCGTGCCTTGCTTTATACGGCCAAGAATTGTCGAAAGACATTACACCTCTTGAAGCCGGCATCAACTTTGTGGTGAAATTGAAGAAAGAACAGGATTTCATCGGCAAACAAGCATTGGCCGAGCAAAAAGAAGCAGGAGTCCCGCGTAAATTGGTGGGCATTGAAATGATCGACAAAGGCATTCCACGCCATGGTTATGCGGTTTACGCAGGAGACAAAAAAATCGGAGAAGTGACTACAGGCACTCAATCGCCGACCTTGAAAAAAAACATCGGGCTGGCTTTGGTTTCAAGTGAATGGGCTGAAGTGGGAATCGAACTGGAAGTTGAAATTCGCAACAAACGATTAAAAGCGAAGACAGTGGAAACACCATTTTACAAACGATCCAACTAATCTAACTTGAAAAGGGGACAGCACTCGATGAAACATCGCTATTTACCAATGACTTCTCAAGACGAAAAAGAAATGCTGGAAACGATCGGCATCGAATCCATCGATGAATTGTTTTCGGATATCCCGGAAAAAGTTCGTTTTAAAGGCGAATATAATATCAAAGCAGCCAAATCAGAGTCTTCATTGACAAAGGAATTGGCTCAACTCGCGGCAAAAAATGCCGACACCAACCGTTACGCTTCTTTCCTGGGAGCTGGCGTCTACGACCATTACAAGCCGATCATCGTGGATCATGTGATTTCGCGTTCTGAATTCTATACAGCTTATACGCCTTACCAGCCTGAGATCTCTCAGGGTGAGTTGCAGGCTATTTTCGAATTCCAGACGATGATCAGTGAATTGACGGGCATGGATATCGCCAACTCTTCCATGTATGACGGTGGAACGGCACTCGCCGAAGCTGGAATGCTCGCTGCGGGACACACGAAACGCAAAAAAATTCTGGTATCGAATGCAGTCCATCCGGAGTCGCGTGCTGTTGTCCGCAGCTATGCACTTGGCCAGTCGATCGAGGTTGTGGAAATTCCATTGAAGGACGGCCATACCGACCTGGATGCATTAAAAGAGATGATCGATGAAAACGTCGCAACCGTGATGATCCAATACCCGAACTTCTTCGGACAGGTTGAAAACCTGAAGGAAATCGAACCGATCGTCCATGAAGCCGGCGCGTTATTGTCCGTTTCTTCCAATCCGTTGGCGCTAGGCGCATTGACTGCTCCTGGCCAACTCGGAGCAGATATCACAGTGGGCGATGCACAGCCTTTCGGTATTCCGGAAGCATTCGGCGGGCCTCATTGCGGTTATTTCGCCGTCACAAAAAAATTGATGCGCAAAGTACCGGGCCGTTTGGTCGGCGAAACGACGGATGAAGAAGGCCGCCGTGGATTTGTGTTGACCCTGCAGGCGCGTGAACAGCACATCCGCCGCGACAAAGCGACGTCTAATATCTGCTCGAACCAAGCCTTGAATGCATTGGCTGCATCGGTTGCCATGACGGCACTCGGCAAAGTCGGCACACAGGAAATCGCCAAACAAAATATCGTGAAAACCCATTATATGAAGCAGCAATTGAAGAAAGCGGGTCTTGAAATTGCGTTTGAAGGTGCCCACTTCAATGAAATCGTCGTGAAAACAAAAGAGCCTGTCAAACAGTTAAACGACCGCTTGTTTGAAAGCGACATGATCGGCGGCTATGATCTTGGATTGAGCTATGAAGAGTTTACTGGCCATATGCTGGTTGCAGTCACTGAACAGCGGACAAAAGAAGAAATCGATGCATTTGTGCAGGAAGTTGCTGCAAAAGTGCAGGAAGTGGGGGCTACTCATGCATAAGGACAACCAAGCGCTAATTTTTGAATTGACCAAAGAAGGCCGCGTTGGCTACAGCCTGCCGACGCTTGACGTACCGGAAGTCGACTTGAGTGAGCTCTTGCCGGCTGATTTGATCCGTACGGAGGCAGCTGAACTGCCTGAAGTATCGGAACTAGACATTATGCGCCATTACACAGCCTTGTCCAACCGTAACCACGGCGTGGATTCAGGTTTCTATCCACTGGGCTCCTGCACCATGAAATACAATCCGAAAATCAACGAAACCGTTGCGCGTTTCCCTGGATTCGCAAACATCCATCCATTGCAGGATGAAAAAACGGTTCAAGGAGCTCTTGCTTTGATGTTCGATCTGCAGGAGCATCTGAAAGAAATCACCGGCATGGATGAAGTCACGCTGCAGCCAGCTGCGGGTGCACACGGGGAATGGACCGGATTGATGATGATCCGTGCCTACCATGAAGCGCGGGGCGACTTGAAACGAACGAAAGTTATCGTTCCCGATTCGGCACATGGCACCAATCCGGCGTCAGCGACCGTTGCTGGATTTGAAACCGTGACAGTTAAGTCAAGCGATCAGGGACTTGTAGATCTCGAAGACCTGAAGCGTGTAGTCGGAGACGATACGGCAGCATTGATGCTGACAAATCCGAATACGCTTGGCCTGTTTGAAGAGCAGATCCTTGAAATGGCAGCCATCATTCACGAGGTCGGCGGCAAGTTGTATTATGACGGCGCCAACTTGAACGCGGTAATGTCAAAAGCACGTCCGGGAGACATGGGCTTTGATGTGGTTCACTTGAACTTGCATAAGACCTTCACTGGACCTCACGGCGGCGGCGGACCTGGATCTGGCCCAGTCGGCGTGAAAAATGACTTGCTTCCATATTTACCGAAACCGGTATTGGTGAAAAAAGACGATGCCTATACGTTCGACTACGACCGCCCGGATTCCATCGGCCGCGTCAAGCCTTTCTACGGCAACTTCGGCATCAACGTACGTGCCTATACGTATATCCGTTCCATGGGGCCGGATGGCCTGAAGGCAGTGACGGAATATGCAGTATTGAATGCCAACTATATGATGCGCAGACTGCAGCCTCATTTCGATTTGCCGTACGACCGCCATTGCAAGCATGAGTTCGTATTGAGCGGCCGACGCCAGAAAAAATTGGGTGTCCGTACATTGGATATGGCAAAACGCCTGCTTGACTTCGGCTACCATCCGCCAACGATCTACTTCCCATTGAATGTGGAGGAAGGCATGATGATCGAACCGACGGAAACTGAGTCCAAAGAAACGTTGGATGCCTTCATCGATGCGATGATCCAGATTTCCAAAGAAGTGGAAGAAAATCCGGAAATCGTCCAAAATGCACCGCATACCACGGTTATCAACCGTTTGGACGAAACGAAAGCTGCGCGCAAGCCCGTGCTTCGTTACTATAAAGACGAATAATATCTTTAAAAAGGCGTGGAAGCTGTTCAGCCTCCGCGCCTTTTTCTTATGTGCAGCAATAAAACCGATGAGCCAAATTGGAGCGTCCCGGTTATTTTTTTGTGTGTCGACTTTCGTCCTGTGGTTTTCCCGTGCATTGTGCCTGGCTGAAATTGTCGTCAAATCAAACGGATAGCTGTTTAAATGGTGATGGGCAGTTGTTGTCTCCCCAATAGTCCAGAACCCGTCAGAAACGACAGCGGACGGGTTTAGGGCGAGTTCAGAGCCTGTGCCGATGGCCAAATGATGAGGAAGCATTTCCCGTATCGTTTTATCGCGAAGAAAAAGCTTGGAAGGTTTCACATGATTTCTTCAACGCAATCAAAGTGAGATAGAAAAGAACCCTTCCATTTCTGGAAGAGTTCTTGAAGTTTAAGCTTTGGATTTGATTTTTCCGGTCCATTGCTTGAAACCGCCCTGCAATTGGAACAAGTGGTTATAGCCTTTCTTCTTCAGGAAAATTGCGACGCGGCCGCTGCGTGCCCCGTTCTGGTCATATAAATAAACCGGCTTGTCCGAGCGGATTTCCTTATAGCGCTGACGCAATTGCGATTGGGGAATATTTCGTGCTCCCAGGATGTGGCCAGCCGCAAAATCTTTCGGCTCACGGACGTCGATCAACTGGGCTTTGCGATAGCCTTCGATAAATTGTTCCTGTGTCAGGTTAGTGACCGCTTTTTTGATGCGGAAATAAGAAATTACCGCGTAAATGATGATTGCCAGCAGTATGGCGATTGCGATGTACAGAAATTCCAATGTTCTTGCCCCTTTCTCATCTTCTTTTATTATAAAAGAAGAGATGACGGATATTCAATGCCAATGTTACACTAATTAGCGGAAATAGGAGGCGATCTTGTGAAATATCCAAAATGGGTTTTTATAAATTCAGGTGCGAGCAGCCCTTCGTTCAATATGGCTCTTGATGAAGCCTTATTGAACTGGCACAGTGAAGGATTGATTCCGCCGGTCATCCGCTTTTACAGCTGGCAGCCTGCTGCCCTATCAATCGGTTATTTTCAAAAAGTGGAAAAGGAAATTGACATGGAAGCCGTCAACCGGCTCGGCCTTGGATTTGTCCGCCGGCCGACAGGAGGCAGAGGGGTTCTCCATGAGCATGAACTTACATACAGCATCATCGTCAGTGAAGATTACCCGGATATGCCGGAAACGGTTACGGAAGCGTATCGTGTATTAAGTGAAGGTTTATTGGAAGGCTTCAAGAACTTGGGACTGGATGCTTATTTCTCTGTACCGGATACAGATGAGAAGCGGGCGGATCTGAAAAAACCGAAATCAGCTGTTTGTTTTGATGCGCCAAGCTGGTATGAAATGGTCGTCGAAGGAAAAAAAGTCGCAGGCAGTGCGCAGACACGCCAAAAAGGTGTCATTTTGCAGCATGGTGCTATACTGATAGATCTGGATGCTGAAAAGCTCCTATCGGTTTTCAAATTTTCAAGCGAACAGGCTAAAGAGCGGATGCGCGCAAAAATCCCTGAAAAAGCGGTGTCGATCAACTCCCTGCGCGAGGAGCCCGCTACAGCTGAAGAATGCGTCCGGGCATTCAAGTCCGGATTTGAGCAGGCGCTGTCCATCGATCTGCAAGCTTATCATTTGTCTGAGCAGCAACTGGCAGATGTCAAGGCTTTGGAAGAAAAAAAATACGCCAATGCTGAGTGGAATTTCCGGGCGTGAGAGTCTTTTGGCTCATTTTAGAGATTTCCAATGATGGAAACGCTGGTAAATAAAGCTTTCCATCACATGGGAAATTTCCATCAGAAAATTGTTATTGAAAAGAAGTTTCAACATGTAGTATGCTGGGAATTGAAGTAATACTATATATAGTATCTAACTCCATATAACACGAAGGAGGAATTGTCAAATGGTTTCCGCCACACAATCCCAGTATTCATTAAATTCAAGAGCGTTAAACGAAGATATCGAAACGTTCCCGCAAGTGCACGCAATTACTCCGGATATGAAATTGACGCATAAAGGTGTATCCCGCCTCGTGATGATCGACCGTTATTCTTTTAAGGATACGGAGAAAAAGACACTTAAGGCAGGCGATTTCGTTGTCTTGACTGTCAAAGAAGATCCGAAATTTCCAGCTCGTGGGCTCGGCTATATCGTTTCCATCGATAAGGAGTCCAATAAAGCGCAGGTCTGGATCGAGGAAGATTATAGAAGCGCAATCGACAAACCGGAAGAGCAGCAGGCAGGCATCGTCAATCGTCCGATTGAAGTGATTGAGAAGCCGCTGGAAGTGTTTTACGAGCAGATTGCGAAACGGAATGCAACAGGCCTTGCGTCAGTCGAGAAAACTTCGGAAAAGCGTCAGGAGTGGTTCGAAAAATTCTACCAGCAATTGGTTGGATTGAAATTCATTCCCGCTGGCCGTGTCCTGTATGGAGCAGGGGCAGATACCGACGTGACGTATTTCAACTGTTACGTTATGCCGTTTGTAGCTGATTCACGCGAAGGCATTTCCGATCACCGCAAACAGGTGATGGAAATCATGAGCCGCGGCGGCGGTGTCGGCACCAACGGTTCGACACTTCGTCCGCGCAACACATTGGCTCGCGGAGTCAACGGTAAATCGTCTGGTTCTGTCTCGTGGTTGGACGATATCGCGAAACTGACGCATCTTGTCGAGCAGGGCGGTTCACGCCGCGGAGCACAGATGATCATGCTTGCCGACTGGCATCCGGATATTGCGGAATTCATCATCTCGAAAATGCAGAATCCACGCATTTTGCGTTATTTGATCGAAAATACCGAAGATGAGACCATCAAGAAATTGGCTCATGATAAACTGAAATTCAAGCCTTTGACAGAGCAGGAAGATGCGATGTATCAAGGGATCCTGAATTACCGTGCGATTCCTGGAATGGGCGGATTCAACGAGAAAATCATGCGCGACGCGGAAACGAAATTGCGGGATGGCGGAACTTATACAGTCCATAACGAAGAATTTTTGACAGGTGCCAATATTTCTGTCACGTTGACAAGCGACTTCATGACAGCAGTCGAAAACGATGCGGATTTCGACCTTCGCTTCCCGGCTGTGGAATCTTATTCGAAAGAAGAGATGGCTATCTACAATGAACAGTGGCAGGAAGTTGGCGATGTTCGTGAATGGGAACGCATGGGCCACGGTGTACGTGTTTACCGTACAATGAAAGCGCGCGAGCTATGGAACCTGATCAATATCTGTGCGACCTACTCAGCGGAGCCAGGCATTTTCTTTATCGATAACGCTAATGAAAAAACAAATGCTGCCGCTTACGGACAAAAAGTCGTTGCGACGAACCCTTGTGGCGAACAGCCTTTGGCACCGTATTCTGTCTGCAACCTGGCTGCGGTCAACTTGGCTCAGTTTGCAGATCCGAAGACGAAGCAAGTTGATTTTGAAGCTTTGAAGGAAACGGTGCGTGTCGGTGTTCGTATGCAGGACAATGTTATCGATGCAACTCCATACTTCCTTGAAGAAAACGAAGTACAGGCACTTGGAGAACGCCGTGTTGGGCTTGGCGTAATGGGCCTTGCCGATCTGTTGATTTATTGCGACAAGGAATATGGCTCTCCGGAAGGCAATGAGCTAGTGGATGAGATTTTCAAGACAATCGCTACCGCAGCTTATGAAGTTTCGACTGACTTGGCAGCAGAACGCGGCAGTTTCCCATTCCTTGTCGGCAAAACCGATGATGAAACAGCGGCACTCCGCAAAGCTTTCACAGAAACCGGATTTATGCAGGACATGCCGGAACACGTCCGTGAAGCGATCCTGGAAAAAGGCATCCGTAATTCACATCTATTGACAGTGGCGCCAACAGGGTCTACCGGAACAATGGTCGGCGTTTCAACCGGACTGGAACCTTATTATTCATTCACCTACTACCGCAGCGGCCGCCTTGGGAAATTCATCGAGGTCAAAGCTGACATCGTCCGTGAATACTTGAAGAACAATCCGGAAGCGGATGAAGAGAACTTGCCGAAGGCATTCGTTACATCCATGGATTTAGCGCCAGAAGCACACGCGGATGTTCAATGCATCATCCAGCGCTGGATCGATTCCTCGATTTCGAAAACCGTCAATGCACCACGCGGCTACACGGTCGAACAGGTGGAAGGCGTCTATGAGCGTCTGTACAAAGGCGGAGCAAAAGGCGGTACAGTATATGTCGACGGCAGCCGGGACTCACAGGTCCTGACACTGAAAGCTGAAGACAATACCTTTGAAGAAGAGGATCAGCCGGAAGAAACTAGCAAGCGTCCGATCGTCCTGATCGACACGATCCAGGATCTCCGTTCAACCAATGTGAGTATCGGTTCTGAAGTGGGCGATACATGCCCAGTCTGCCGTAAAGGTACAGTGGAAGAAATGGGCGGCTGCAATACCTGCACCAACTGCAACGCTCAATTGAAATGCGGATTATAAGATGAACAGCGCGATGGCCGAGCAGCCATCGCGCTTTTTTTATGCATTGATTTAATGGAGCTGCCTTAAGGTTTGGGTCCAGTAAGCGTGTGGCGGGAAGTTGTGGTTTTAGGTCGGGTTCAGCTGTTAGACGCTTCCGTATTTCTGTTGTCCAGCTGCAGCGCCTAGAACCTCGGGGTCTTAAGTCGCTTCGCCTGTGCGGCAAAAAAACGCCGCTTCGGCAAACCGCGCCATTACCGGTGAGCCTTCCAGCGCTTGTCGGGGCTAAACGGTTGCTTCCGCTTTTCTTAGTGTCCAGCTCCAACGGCCAACTCCTCGGGTCATAAGCCACTCTGGCTGTGCGGCAAAGTACGCCGCTTCGCCAGATTGGCTTATGCCTTTCGGAGCTTAACGGCCGTTTCCGCTTTTCGTAATATTTGCTCGATTGTTCCGATATGTTAAAATAATGAAGAATGTGTCAGGGGAAGGAGAAGGTTGAATGCGAGTGCTGGTCTTGAACGGCCCTAATTTAAATCGTCTGGGCAAACGGGAGAAAGAAGCCTATGGAACGTTTACACTGGAAGAACTGGAACAGGATCTGGTGGAATTTTCCTATCATCACAATATCGAATTGATTTGCCGGCAGTCGAACCATGAAGGGGAATTGATCGACTGGATTCACGGAGCCGGCGATGAAGCACTATCCGGCATCGTCATGAATGCGGGGGCTTATACGCACACCAGCATCGCTATCCGGGATGCCATTGCCGCTATCGAGGTTCCTGTAATCGAAGTACATATATCGAATGTCCATAAACGGGAAGAATTCCGCCATCATTCCTACATTTCTCCAGTTACGATCGGGCAGATTGTGGGATTCGGGCAGGATGTTTACAAACTGGCGCTGCATGCGCTGCTTTTAAGACAAGAGAGAGGATGAATCGATTGAAACTTCAAAAATTACGCACTGAAATGAAACGTCGGGATGTGGAGGCGATCCTCGTCACCAGCCCTTTTAATCTGCGCTATATAACTGAATTTACCGGCACAGCCGGACTGGCGCTTGTCACTCAGGACAAAGCAGTCTTCATTACGGATTTCCGCTATACCGAACAGGCCAGTGTCCAGGTCAAAGAGTTTGAAGTGGTCCAAGCCAAAAAAAATCTGATGGACGAAGCGGTTCAGGCCATCGACTCCTTAAGCATCAAAACGCTTGCTTTTGAACAGGATTATATGACATATGCCACAGCCTTGCAGTATAAAGAGAAAGTGGAAGTGGAGATGGAACCCATCAGCAATTTGATCGAAAAGATCCGGATGGTCAAAACACCCGAAGAAGTCGCTGTTCTAAAAGCCGCCGCTAAAATTGCGGATGACGCCTTCGAACATATTTGCGGATTTATCCGTCCAGGGCTGACTGAACTTGAGGTCTCCAATGAATTGGAATTTTTCATGAGAAAACAGGGAGCCACGTCTTCAAGTTTTGATGTCATTGTGGCTTCGGGTCTCCGTTCGGCACTGCCCCATGGTGTTGCCACGGATAAAGTTATTGAAGATGGCGATATGATCACATTGGATTTTGGCGCCCTCTATAATGGCTATATCTCGGACATCACCCGTACGGTCGCAGTCGGCGAACCTTCTGCGCAGATGAAAGAAATATATGATATTGTATTGAAGGCGCAGGAATTAGGCGTTGAAAAAATCGGTCCGGGCATGAGTGGTATAGAAGCGGATGCGATTGCGCGCGATTTTATCAAGTCAAAAGGCTATGGCGAGGCATTTGGACACTCTACAGGCCATGGCATCGGTTTGGAAGTCCACGAAAGCCCCGGCTTGTCATTCAGATCGGAAACGATTCTGGAGCCAGGGATGGCTGTAACGGTGGAACCCGGCATTTATCTGCCAGGAGTTGGCGGAGTTCGCATTGAAGATGATATACTGATAACCGAGTCAGGAAATGAACGGTTGACTAACTCCACAAAAGAGCTTCGCATTTTATAACAAACGGAGGAACTATTATGATTTCAGTAAACGATTTTAAAACAGGTGTCACAATTGAAGTGGATGGCGGAATTTGGCGCGTTATGGAATTCCAGCACGTAAAACCCGGCAAAGGCGCGGCATTCGTGCGTTCCAAGCTTCGCAACCTGCGTACGGGAAGTGTCACAGAAAAAACATTCCGTGCAGGTGAAAAGGTAGCAAAAGCACAGATCGACAACAACAAGATGCAATATTTGTATGCAAATGGCGATATGCATGCTTTCATGGATACAGAAACTTACGACCAGATCGAATTGCCTGAAAAGAACATTGAATACGAATTGAAGTTTCTTCAGGAAAACATGGAAGTTCAAGTGATTCAATTCCAGGGAGAAGTTCTTGGTGTTGAATTGCCGAATACAGTGGTCCTTGAAGTGGTTGAAACGGATCCGGGCATTAAAGGCGATACAGCAAGCGGCGGATCGAAACCGGCGAAATTATCGACAGGATTGACGGTTCAGGTACCGTTCTTCATTAATGAAGGCGACCATCTGATCATCAATACCACTGATTCTTCGTATGTTTCAAGAGCTCAATAAGCAAAAATAAAAGGCCTCTTTTTAAGAGGCCTTTTTTTAAAAAATCAGATTTAGTGTTTCAAAATAGACTAAATAAGTCTAAAATGGAATAGGAATCAGTAAAATACATAATTAGGGGAGTAGGATGAATATGAAAATTCAAGAAATCCGTGAAATTATCAAATTGGTCGATGGGTCATCTATCGAAGAGTTCTCTTATGAATTTGAAGGCGTCAAAGTCAAGATGAAAAAGAGTGGTTCAGGCACAGTTCAACCAAACGCCAGCTCATCCATCCAGACACCCCAGGCACCAAAAGCTGTAGAATCGCCAAGTGCTCCTGCACCGGTAAAAGAACCGAAGGCTGAAGAACTGGTTTCTCAGGAAGCACCAGAAATACCAGCTGACAACGATTCGGAATACCACAAAATCCTGTCTCCAATGGTCGGTACCTTCTATGAATCTCCATCACCGGATGAACCTGCTTATGTACAGGCAGGAACTAAAGTAAGTGCGGACCAAGTTGTCTGCATCGTCGAAGCGATGAAATTATTCAACGAAATTGAAGCGGAAGTGGATGGAGAAATTGCTGAAATTCTTGTAAAAGACGGACAGCTAGTGGAATACGGCCAACCTTTATTCCTCGTGAAAGCAAACTGAGGAAAGGGGAGATGGCGATGAAGACGATGAAAAAAGTATTGATTGCAAACCGTGGCGAAATTGCGGTCCGGATCATCCGTGCCTGCAAAGAGATGGATATCGAGACGGTTGCTGTATACTCAGAAGCCGATAAAGAAGCACTTCATGTCGAATTGGCAGACGAAGCGTATTGCATCGGCCCAAAATTATCGAAAGACAGCTATCTGAACTTTTCCAATATCATGTCGGTTGCCAAACTGACAAATTGCGACGGCATTCATCCGGGATACGGATTTTTAGCTGAAAACGCCAGCTTCGCGGAACTATGCGAAGCTTGCGACATCATGTTCATCGGCCCGACAGCGGATGCGATTTCGCGTATGGGTACGAAGGATGTGGCACGTGAAACGATGCGCAAAGCAGGAGTGCCTGTTGTACCAGGTTCTACCGGCATCGTAGCCAGTGAAGAAGATGGCTTGCGCATTGCAGATGAACTCGGATTCCCGGTCATCATCAAAGCAACGGCTGGAGGCGGCGGAAAAGGAATCCGCGTAGCCCGTACACGTGAAGATTTCATCACCGGCCTGAACATGACGCAGAAAGAAGCGGCAGCAGCTTTCGGCAATCCAGGCGTTTATATCGAGAAATTCATCGAGGATTTCCGCCACATCGAAATCCAGGTGCTTGCCGATTCCCATGGCAATGCCATTCATTTAGGCGAGCGTGATTGTTCTATCCAGCGCCGCATGCAGAAATTGGTTGAAGAAGCGCCATCACCGGCTTTGTCGCCCGAGTTGCGCGCGGAAATGGGCGAAGCGGCGGTCAAGGCAGCTTTGGCGGTCAACTACCGCGGAGCGGGAACCGTGGAATTCATCTTTGACGCTGTCAACCAGAAATTCTATTTCATGGAAATGAACACGCGTATCCAGGTAGAGCATCCGGTGACGGAGATGATTACCGGGATTGACCTGATCCAACAGCAATTGCGGGTTGCTTCAGGCGAAACATTGGCCTACTCTCAGGAAGACGTAACCTTTAAAGGTTGGTCGATCGAATGCCGCATCAATGCGGAAAATCCAGCTAAGAACTTTATGCCATCAGCGGGAAAAATCGATATGTACCTTCCGCCGGGCGGCATGGGTGTAAGAATCGATTCTGCAATGTACTCGGGATATACCATTCCGCCGTATTATGATTCCATGGTGGCGAAATTGATCACATTCGCCGATACACGTGAAGAAGCGGTAGCGAAAATGAAACGCGCGTTGGACGAATTCGTCATCGAAGGTGTGTTTACGACGATTCCATTCCATTTGAAACTGATGGATCACGAAGTATTCAAATCAGGAGATTTCAATACGAAATTCCTTGAAAAATACGATGTGCTGGGATCTTAAGGAGGAGCTTTTCAAATGGCAGAAAAAATAGCACCTTATGTACGCATGAAATCTCATGGAGCACAGGATTTGGGCAATATCGAAGTGGCTCCTGAAGTTCTGGAAATCATTGCAAGCATCGCTGCGACGGATATTGAGGGAGTCGCCAGTATGCGCGGCAATTTCGCGTCCGGCGTCGTCGAACGTTTAGGAAAAAAAGTCCACGGCAAAGGCATCAAAACCGATTTGTCTGAAGAAGGCTTGGCCATTGATGTCTATTGTGTCATCAATTATGGTGTATCGATTCCGAAGACGGCTTTAAAGATTCAAGAGCAGGTCCGGCAGACATTGGAAAACATGACTTCACTTCAAACGCAAGAAGTGAATGTCCATATTACCGGTGTCAATTTCGAACCCCAAGCAGCAGAATAAGCAGCTAGGCTGCTCCAAGGCCCTTACAATGGCTTTGGGGCAGCCTTCTCTTTGTTTTTGCCGGCTAAACCCAAAATATTCCTCCCACAAACCGGATTTTCAAAGGCGAAGATGAACTATTGACCGAACATTTCAAACATGGAAGTTCAGCCGGAATACCTGTATAATGAGGGATAATTAGCTGTGAAAAGGAGATCGGATACAATATGAAACGACACGAAGCACGCGAAAAAGCGCTTCAGACCTTATTTCAATTAGAGGGCACTGAATTGACCATCGATGAGGCCATGGACCATGTGATGGCTGGAGAAAACGATAATTTCTATAATTTATTGGTGCAGGGCACCCATGCCAATATGGCGGAAATCGATGAAAAGCTTGTCGGCCATCTGGAAAACTGGTCATTGGAACGGCTGCCGAAGATTGAACGGACGATTCTTCGCATGGCTATCTTTGAACTGGGCTATATGGAAGACGCTCCATCACGGGTTATTATGAACGAAGCGATTGAACTGAGCAAAACTTTCGGGGACGATAAATCAAGTCGATTTGTTAATGGCGTCCTGTCGAAGTTCACTGACGAAACAGCAAATTAATTGGAGGAGTTTACATGACTGCAAAATTGATTGATGGAAAAGCAGTAAGCCAGAAAATTAAAGTCCAGGTAAAAGAACGCGTAGAAAAATTAGCGCAACAGGGCATCATCCCTGGACTTGCCGTTGTGTTGGTTGGAGAAAACTCCGCCTCCCTTACATATGTAAAAAACAAGAAAAAGACCTGCGAGGCACTTGGCATGCGTTCAGACCTTCACCAGTTTTCGGATACCTTGACCGAGCAGGAATTGCTTTCAAAAATAGATGACTTGAACCGGGATCCGGAAATCCATGGCATCCTTGTCCAATTGCCGCTGCCGCAGCAAATCGACGAATTCAAGGTCATTTCGGCAATCAGTCCCGAAAAAGATGTGGATGGCTTTCACCCGATTTCTGTCGGCAATATGATGATCGGCAAAGAGGCCTTTCTGCCATGCACCCCGCACGGCATCATGGAATTGTTGTCGCATTATGGCATTGACCCTGCAGGCAAACACGCTGTAGTGATCGGCCGCAGTAATATCGTCGGCAAACCGATCGGCCAGTTGCTGCTGCAGAAAGATGCGACTGTGACCTATTGCCATTCAAAAACCAAGGATTTGGCACAATTCACGGCTCAGGCGGATATTCTGATTGCGGCGATTGGCAGAGCTAAATTCATCGACCATAGTTTCATCAAACCGGGCGCAGTCATTATCGATGTCGGCATGAACCGGGATGAAAACGGCAAATTATGTGGAGATGTCGATTTCGAAGATGTCCAGGAAACCGCCAGCTTCGTGACACCGGTTCCAGGCGGCGTCGGACCGATGACCATCGCGATGCTGATGGGAAATACATTGGAGTCCGCTGAAAAAGGGTTATCAAAGACAAAACAGGCATAAGCATGTAAAATAAAGAGCAATAGGGCTGTTTTTCGAAAGAAAGACAGCTTTTTAAATTCACAGACAGGGGTTGAAAGTGTGTCAACCGACCCATACTTGAGTGTCAAAGCGTTAACCAAATACATAAAAAAGAAATTCGATGCAGATCCCCATTTACGCGATGTTTATGTAAAAGGGGAGCTGTCGAATGTTAAAATCCATACAAGCGGCCATATTTATTTCACTTTAAAGGACAATGCCGCCCGTTTGCCGGGCGTCATGTTTTCTGCAAGCGCCAAGTCCGTGAAATTCAAACCGGAAAGTGGCATGACGGTGCTGATCCGCGGGGATGTCTCGGTCTATGAGGCATCCGGCCAGTATCAATTGTATGCCCAGTCGATGCAGGCTGACGGTATCGGTGATTATTACTTGGCATTTGAACAATTAAAAGAGAAGTTGGCTAAAGAAGGGCTGTTCCAAGCTTCCCATAAACAGGCATTGCCGCGTTTTCCAAAACGGATCGCGGTGGTGACTGCCCAGACAGGTGCTGCCGTGCGTGACATCATCATCACGCTGCACCGCCGCTATCCGCTGGCGGATGTCGTGCTGTATCCGACACTTGTCCAAGGGGCGGGCGCGACACAATCGATCGTCCAGTCCATCCAATCCGCCAATAAAGGCGATTTTGATGTATTGATCGTTGGACGAGGCGGTGGGTCCATTGAAGATTTATGGGCATTCAACGAAGAAGCGGTAGCACGGGTCATTTTTGACTCGCGTATACCTGTCATTTCTGCCATCGGCCATGAAACGGATACGACCATCGCCGATTTCGTATCGGATCTTCGGGCGCCGACACCTACAGCTGCTGCAGAGCTGGCTGTACCTAGCCAGGCAGAGCTGCTGGAACGTGTGACAAGTTACCGCAGTCAGATGTACCGGACTGTTTCAGGAGCCGTCAACCAGCAAAAGCAAGCCTTGAACCGAATGACTTCATCTTTTCCACTGGCTTATCCGGAGCGCTTGTACCGGCCGTTCATCGAGCGCGTCGAACGCGCCACCGATTCACTGCAGCGGGAATCCCTACAGCAGTTGAACCGTTCAAAAGAACGCTACCGGACGCTGGATCAGCAATTGAAATCACGTGTGCCGCTCCAACGTATCCGGCAGTCCGAGACAGATGTGACGGAACTTGCAAGAAGGCTTGATTACCAAATGAACCAATTGCTGAAGAACCGCTCACAGCAGCTGTCTTCTGCAATCCGCACATTAGATGCGCTGAGTCCGCTGAAAATTATGGATCGCGGCTATTCAATTCCTTATATAGAAGGAGCCGTCGTCAAAAGTGTATCGCAGGTGAAGGTGGGCGACCGCTTGACCATGGCGATGCAGGATGGCACTATCCTGACGACTGTCGATGAGATAAATCCAGCAAACGAAGGAGACCGAAACGATGGCTGAAAAGAAAATCATGTTCAATGATGCAATGGAACAACTTGAAGAAATCGTCCGCCAGCTCGAGCAGGGGGATGTACCGCTTGAACAGGCATTGACACTTTACCAAAAAGGCATGGAGCTTTCGAAAGTCTGCCACGATAAATTACAGAACGCGGAAAGCCAATTGGTGACCATGATGAAAGACGGCAAAGAAGTGCCGGCTGACATAGAAATGGACGGGAATGCCAAATGAACTTAACCGAATTCCGCACCCATTACGAACCGCTCATCCAACAGGAAATGGCTGAGCAGATTCTGTCTCTGTCGATTCCGGATTCACTGAAGGAATCGATGCATTATTCGTTGCAGGCCGGTGGAAAACGCATTCGTCCGATTCTGCTGTTGGCAGTACTTCATGAACTGAGTGGACAGGAACATCCGGATGCGCTGAAAGTGGCGGCTGCGATTGAAATGATCCATACCTATTCACTGATCCATGATGATTTGCCGAGCATGGACGATGACGACCTGCGCCGGGGCATGCCGACCAACCACAAAGTGTTCGGTGAAGCCATCGCCATTCTTGCCGGTGATGCATTGTTGACCTACAGCTTCGGCATCGTCGCACGGCTGCAAAATGTTTCAAGCGACGATAAAATACGCTTGATCGATTTGATGAGTGTTTCTTCAGGAGCTGAAGGAATGGTAGGCGGCCAAGTGCTGGACATTGAAGGCGAAGAAAAGAAATTGACGCTTGAAGAGTTGGAACAGGTACACCGCTTGAAAACGGGGGCTTTGCTGACCTATAGCATTCTGGCCGGTGGTATTTTAGCTCAAGCGACCAATGAAGAGATTATGGCACTCAGCCGTTTCGGGGAGCATCTAGGACTTGCTTTCCAGATCCAGGATGATATTTTGGATGTTACTGGAACTTCCCAGGAACTGGGAAAAACAGCCGGGAAAGACGAATCCAGCGAAAAGAGCACCTATCCGGGGATATTGACATTGCCGAAAGCAAAAGAAAAGCTGGACTTTCATGCTTCTGAAGCCATCAATGCACTGGGGGAATTGAGCGGTGAAAAATCATTGCTTCTGCAATTGACTCAATTGATCGTCGAAAGAAAAAGCTGATTTTAAAGGCTCTGATTTGTACATTCCCAATGTATTGATATAATATGAACAGACAGTCTGAAGGAAAAATTTCTATAAAAAGGTGCGTGATGGCAATGGATCTTCATTCGATTACTGGTCCATCTTTCTTAAAAGAGCTGACTACCAAGCAGCTTGAAGTATTAAGTGAAGATATTCGACGGTTTCTAATAGAGAACTTATCAAGAACAGGCGGGCATATCGGTCCGAATCTTGGAGTGGTGGAACTGACAGTTGCACTGCATAAAGTATTCGACAGCCCGTCGGACAAATTTATCTGGGATGTGGGACATCAATCTTATGTCCACAAAATCCTGACGGGAAGAGCTGGACAATTCGACACATTACGCCAATTTAAAGGCCTTTGTGGCTTTCCGAAACGCAATGAAAGCGACCATGATGTCTGGGAAACCGGACACAGCTCGACTTCATTGTCGGCAGCGATGGGAATGGCAGCAGCCCGCGACATCAAAAAAGACAGCAATCACGTCATCCCGATCATCGGTGATGGAGCTTTGACCGGCGGTATGGCTTTTGAAGCACTGAACCATATCGGACATGCGCAGACAGACATGGTCGTCATTTTAAATGACAACGAAATGTCCATCGCCCCGAATGTCGGTGCCATGCACAGCATGCTCGGCCGTATGCGGACTGCAGGAAAATACAATAAAGTCAAAGATGATTTGGAATACCTATTGAAGAAAGTACCGGCAGTCGGCGGCAGACTTGCGTCTACAGCTGAACGCGTCAAGGATTCCTTGAAATACCTGGTGGTTTCCGGAATGTTCTTCGAAGAAATGGGCTTTACCTATCTCGGGCCGATCGACGGCCACGACCTGGAAGAGCTGGAAGACAATCTGCGTTATGCCAAGAAAACAAAAGGTCCGGTCCTGCTTCATGTCGTTACGAAAAAAGGCAAAGGCTTTTTGCCTGCTGAACAGGATACAATCGGCACATGGCATGGAATCGGACCCTATAAGATGGAGACAGGCGACTTAGTGAAATCTTCTTCAAAAGCACCTTCATGGAGCGGCCTTGTGGCGGAAACCGTCCGCAAATTGGCACGTACGGATGAGCGCATTGTGGCTATTACGCCCGCTATGCCGGTCGGATCGAAATTGGAAGGATTTGCTTCTGAATTTCCTGACCGCATGTTTGATGTCGGGATTGCCGAACAGCATGCAACCACGATGGCTGCAGGACTTGCGACTCAGGACATGAAACCGTTCCTGGCTATCTATTCGACTTTCCTGCAGCGTGCTTATGATCAGGTGGTCCACGATATTTGCCGCCAGAATTTGAATGTCTTTATCGGGATCGATCGTTCCGGCCTAGTTGGAGCAGACGGAGAAACGCATCAAGGCGTGTTCGATATCGCTTTCCTGCGCCATTTGCCGAATATGGTCATCATGATGCCGAAAGATGAAAACGAAGGACAACATATGGTCAAAACAGCAATTGATTACAATGGCGGACCGATTGCGCTCCGTTATCCAAGAGGCAACGGCCTGGGCGTACCGATGGACGAAGAGCTTCAGGCATTGCCGATCGGCTCATGGGAAGTATTGAACGAAGGGACCGATGCGGTAATCCTGACATTCGGTACTACCATTCCAATGGCGATGCATGCGGCAGAACAATTGCTTGAGCAAGGCATTTCAGCACAAGTGGTCAATGCCCGTTTCATCAAGCCGATGGATGAGGCGATGCTTCACAGCATTTTCGAACTTAAAGTTCCGGTTGTAACGATTGAAGAAGCCGTTCTTCAAGGCGGGTTCGGGAGCGCTGTTCTGGAATTTGCACAAGATAATAATTATCGTGAGTCGGTTATTGACCGTCTGGGGATTCCCGATCAATTCATCGAACACGGCGACGTCTCTGAATTGATGGATGAAATCCATCTGAACAGCGATGAAGTTGTCCGTGTCGTCAAGAAATGGACGCAATCCAAAACGCAGGCAGGTTCGACTATTCTATGAACAAACCTAAAAAAGAGCGTGTAGATGTCCTGTTAGTCGAGCGGGGCATCTGTGAAACACGTGAAAAAGCAAAGCGTGCCATTATGGCTGGAATCATCTATTCAGGATCTGAACGGATGAACAAACCAGGCGAAAAAATCCTGGAGGATGCTCCGCTGCAGATGAAAGGCAATGATTTGAAATACGTCAGCCGCGGTGGCTTAAAGCTTGAAAAGGCCTTACAGGAGTTCGATTTATCGGTTGACGGAAAACTGATGCTCGATATCGGTTCTTCGACGGGCGGATTTACGGATTGTGCCCTTCAAAACGGGGCAAAGCATTGCTACGCGCTTGATGTCGGCTATAACCAATTGGCCTGGAAAATCAGGCAGGATGAACGCGTGACCGTAATGGAGCGTGTCAACTTCCGCCATTCCAAACCCGAAGATTTCAATCAAGGGCTTCCGGAGTTTGCTACGATCGATGTTTCGTTTATTTCTTTGCGCATTATTTTTCCAGTCTTGAAGCAGGTTCTGGTGCCTGGTGGCGATGTTATTGCATTGGTGAAACCCCAATTTGAAGCCGGTAGGGAAAATGTAGGGAAAAAAGGCATCATCCGCGATCCGAAAATACACCGCGATGTATTGAACAAAGTCGGTAAATTCGCAGTTGATTCCGGATTTCATGTAAAAAACATGTCGTTTTCACCGATCACCGGCGGAGAAGGCAATATTGAGTTTTTATTCCATCTTCAATCCAGTGCTGAAGGCAGTGAAATCGCCGAAGTTTCTGAATCGTTGGTTGACGAAACAGTCAAGAAAGCACATGAATTGTTGTAAACACATTCCAAAAGGGATGTGTTTTCTTGTCTAATGTATGGTATAACTGTAGAATATTAAGTATATGGAATAATTATTCATCCAAGGGGGAACACCATGAACAAGGGACAGCGCCACATTAAAATTCGGGATCTTATTTCAAATCGCGAAATCGAAACTCAGGACGAGCTCGTGGACCTGTTGAAGTCAGCCGGCTATGAAGTGACTCAAGCCACCGTATCGCGTGATATAAAAGAATTGCATTTAGTGAAAGTCCCATTGCAGGACGGCCGCTACAAATACAGCTTGCCTGCGGATCAGCGCTTTAATCCGATGCAGAAACTTCATCGTGCATTGACGGATGCGTTTGTCAGCATCGACGGAGCCAGCCATTTTCTGGTCATGAAGACCTTGCCGGGGAATGCCCATGCAATCGGCTCATTGATCGATCACTTGGACTGGGAAGAGATTCTAGGAACCATTTGTGGCGATGACACATGCCTGATCATCTGCAGAGACACCGAACATCGTGAAATTTTAAAACAGCGTTTAATCGAAATGCTTTAAGAAGAGGTGAACGGATATGCTTCGGGAATTAGATATACGCAATTTTGCCATTATCGACGCCCTGACCGTCAGTTTTTCTGAAGGGCTGACTGTTTTGACAGGGGAAACCGGTGCCGGTAAATCCATTATCATAGATGCAGTCCATCTTTTGGCTGGTGGACGGGGCAGCCAGGAGTTTATTCGGCATGGTGCAAAAAAAGCTGAAATCGAAGGCTTGTTTTCATTGGAAGACGACCAGCATCCGGTGTTTCGCAGATTAGAGGAATTCGGCATCTCCTGGAGTGATGGCGATATCTTGCTGCGCCGGGAATTGAATGACAAAGGGAAAAATGTCTGCCGCATCAACGGCAAGTTGGTGACCATCTCCATCTTGCGTGAAGTTGGCGCATCACTGATTGACATTCACGGCCAGCATGAAACACAGGAATTGATGGATGAAAAACAGCATCTTTACCTGTTGGACCAATTTGCCGGAAAAAGCTTGGCCAAGTCCAGGGAGAGCTATAGCCAAACATTCGATCGATACACAAAATTAAAGCGGGAATTTTCCTCTTATACAGAAAACGAACAGCAGATTGCCCAGCGCATCGATTTGCTGACTTTCCAGCTGCAGGAAATTGAAGCAGCGGAATTGGTGATAGGCGAAGAAGAAGAATTGGTATCAGAGCGCAAAAAACTGCAGAATTTCAATAAAATATACGAATCCATTTCAGCTGCGCATGAAGCGATCCAAGGTGAAAGCAAAGGTTTGGACTGGATCGGCTCTGCCATGTCTGAACTTGAACATGCGGCGGCGGTGGATGAAACCTTCAGCGGGTCTTCGGAAACGCTGTCGAGCGCTTTTTACCTCATTCAAGACACCGGCACTGAAATCAAGCGGATCTTGGATGATATGGAATTTGATCCAGCGCGTTTAAATGAGATTGAGCAACGTTTAGCGGTCATTCAATCCTTAAAAAGAAAATATGGTGCTTCCGTTGAAGATATTTTGCTGTATCATGAAAAGCAGACAGATGAATTGGATAAATTGGTTAACCGCGATCAGCGTTACCAGCTGGATCAGGAAAAGTTGAAAGAGTTGACCGAAGATTTGCGTGTGGAAGCGGAAGAACTTACAATTCTCCGCAAAAAAGCCGCGAAGAGTTTGGGCAAGGCCATAATGGAGCAATTGAAAGAGTTACATATGGCGAAAGCTTCGTTTGAAGTGAATTTTTCTGTGTTGCCGAACGGCCGCTTTGATCGGAATGGCCATGACGCAATTTCCTTCTATATTTCGACAAATCTTGGGGAACCGTTGAAACCTCTTACCAAAGTGGCTTCAGGCGGGGAATTATCCCGAATGATGTTGGCTTTAAAAACTATTTTTTCCAAACATCAGGGCATCACTTCCATCATTTTCGATGAAGTGGATACGGGCGTAAGCGGCCGGGTGGCACAGGCGATTGCTGAAAAGATTGCTGCCATTTCAGTCCATTCCCAGGTCTTGTGCATATCGCATTTGCCTCAAGTAGCGGCAATGGCCGATCAGCATCTATTCATTGAGAAGAAAGTCGACAACCAGCGCACGACCACTGCAGTCACAGAGCTGGATGGACGCGAACGGACAGAAGAAATGAGCCGGATGCTGTCCGGAGCCGAAATAACAGATTTGACGCTACAGCATGCGGAAGAACTGTTGTCACTCGCAGCAGATCGTAAGTTAATGATGAAATAAGCTTTGGTAGTGGGAAGAAAATTGATCGACCCGTTGACTGAAGGCTGTACCGGAAACTGCTAGAGTCAGTCACCAAGGAGAGAGTCGAATGGACAAAATAAAAATCGCAATTGCAGATGATAATCGCGAATTGGTTGGACTGATGCAAGGTTATTTAAATGCGCAACCCAATATGGAAGTGGTGGATGTTGCCTATAATGGCAAGACCTGCATCGAAATGCTCCATAGACAGACAGTCGATATTTTGCTGCTGGACATCATCATGCCTTATTTGGACGGTATTGCTGTGCTGGATGCGATCAAGGAAAATGGCGATCTGCAGGGGATCGATGTGATTATGCTGTCTGCTTTTGGGCAGGAATCGATTATGAGCCAGGCTGCTGAGTACGGAGCATCCTATTTCATCATGAAACCTTTTGAAGCCGATCGTCTGGCCGTGCAGATCAATCATATTATGAAAGCAAGAAGCGCGACGCCAGGGCAGTCTGAGAGCAGATTGACGAAAGAGGACCGAATCACCAATATCGTTAAAGATATCGGCATTCCTCCTCATCTGAAAGGCTATAATTACTTGAAGGAAGCAGTCTCCTTAGTATTAGAGCAACCTGAAATCCTGAACAAAGTTACTAAAGTGCTGTATCCAGGAATCGCCTCCAAGTTTGATACGACTTCGACACGGGTTGAACGGTCGATTCGCCATGCAATTGAACAAGTGTGGAATCGCCATGAAACCGTAGAGCACATTTCTAAAATCTTTGGCTACAGCGTAGCGCATTTAGAATCGAAACCGACCAACTCGGAGTTCATCGCAATGGTCGCAGATAGTCTGCGGCTGGAAATGCGGAATGAGCCACACAATTAAAGACGTTTTTAAAATCTTCTGCGGATCAGCAGGAGATTTTTTTTTATTTTTACCCGTTGCAGCAGCACCTTGCATCATTCGGCTTTTCTAGAATCAATCCAACTTTAGAGGACAAAAAGGGTTTAAGAAAAACAGAATAGAGGAAAAGATTAAGACGCCGTTTTTCTGGATAGGGAAAAACAGACATGCAGAGTGAAGCGAAAACCTGCAAATCCAGCAGAATGAAAAGAGGCGAGCGCAATTGCAATTGATCAGGCAAATTGATGACTACTTTTTGGGGAATGGCGAAGGGACCGTCGTCGACCGGCTGTATTTTTACGGTGTCTATTGCGTCAGCATACTGATTGCGTTCTTTACAATGCTGTCCTTATGATAAAATCCAAGCGTAACCAATAGATTTCCAAACCAATGAAGCTTCAGTTCATTGGTTTTTTTGTATGCTGTTGTTCTTGGAAATATCCGCAATGAAAATTCATTGATTCGACTCACTGAAAGGAAAATAGAGAGAAAAGCGTAGATAGAAGGTCATACTTTTGTTATAGTGGTACTTAATACCCTAATACTAGGATAAACTATGAGGAAATTTGACTGAAGGAGTTTGATGATGAAAAAAACAATAGTCTATCTAACAGCCGCATTTATGGCTCTTGGCATTATCGCATTGGGGGCACTCAAAGTGTCGGATAATCAAGGATATGCCGAAAGCTCAAAATCAGCGCAAGTATCGGATGAAAAAGCAATGGAGGAAAGCACACAGAAAATGGAAGGGCTGGAATTTGTTCAATCAGTACCGAAAGATGCATCTGAAAATGCTCTATGGGCGATGATGCATAAAATGACCCATCAAAAAGTCATAGCTTCTGAAAAGTGGGGCTTGATCCGCATGAATGACGAATCCATCGCCAAAGCAGAAGAGATTTTGATAGCTTCCGACTTCAAGTCAAAGGAAGATTTGCTGCAAATAATCGAACGTTGGAAAAATGGCCAGTTTGACCAAGTGGATGATGAACATAATTTCATTTGGGGGATGCAGGGCGGCAGCATCGGAGAGGCTAGAGGCATTTTAACTGAGGAACAGGAAAAGGAATTTATTGAGAATAATTTTACCGGCGAATAGCGTTTTGAAATCCAGTCTTTGACTGGATTTTGTTGTTTTCAGCTTCCAATGTAAGATTTTACATAAGGTTCTTGTTCAAAATTCAAATGCGTAATAAGAAATCATAAGCAGCCTTAAACCTGAATAACCGGCAAGGCTTTTAGTCTCTTGTCAACAATGTTAAAATGGGGGAGAAACTAAGTTCAAGAGGAAAGTAAAGTTTGGGTAGTACCGACTTTACTGATCGAGTCGATTTCAGAAATGGAAGAGGATGATTTTATTGTCTGAAGTCAAAGTGTATGCACACCGAGGCGCTTCAGGATATGCATTGGAAAACACATGGAATGCTTTTTTTAAGGCTTGTGAATTTGGTGTCGGCATCGAACTTGATGTGCAGATCACCAAAGATGGAGTAGTGGTGGTCTACCACGATGACAACCTGCGTCGCCTCACCGGTATCAATGCTGGTATTCATACGCTCGCGTATGAAGAGATAAAGGAACTGCGGATAGGCAGGAAATGGATGCGGAATTTCTCGCATCATCAAATGCCGCTGGCTTATGAAGTATTCCAATGGGCGAAGAAAAAGAAGATCCCTTTGAATGTCGAACTGAAGGAATCTTTTGCAAAAAATTCAAAAGGGCCACAGATTCTCGCGGCTATGCTGGAAGGAATGGAAGATGTCCATCTATCTTCTTTCAACCCACAATTATTGAAGCAAATGAAGAAATTGATGCCTTCAACGGAAATGGCATGGATCATCAAAAAGAACACGCAGCTGTCTCGCATTAAAGACATGGATTGGGTGGACAGCATTCATCTCCACAAAAGGCTGATTGCCAAATCTTTTTGTGACGAAATTCTGAAGCTGGACAAGAAAGTTCGGTTATACGGAATTCTCGGATCAGAGTCGCTGATGGATCGCTTGGATCCACAAATGGTCGGAATCATCACCAATTACCCGGACCGGGTCAAAAGAAAAATTGCGTCTCCCCTTATGGGGTAGACGCAATTTTTTTACTTCTGGAATCTTTTTGAGACGGTCCCTTTTTTGCGGTCGCGGTTCAGGAGAAAGCCTGCGAAAAAACCGATGCCGAGAACGACAAAAACGGTGCCGAGTGTAAATTGAAGCCAAAGAGCCGGGTAAGGCTCAAGCAATTTATTGAACAAGGTATCACGCATCAGCTTTATGCCATACGCCGCCATGATTCCAGGGATCAGCAAGATGATAAATGCCACTAGACGACCCATATTTCCACATCCTTCTGCATCTATTGTTTCCAATTCCGTCAAAGTTGTCAAGAAAACCTTCCTGATGTACGCTTAAAACATTCTTGCAATTACTTGCAAAACAGAAGAGAAAGGTTGAATCAATTTGCAAACTGTATTGATTATAGGCGGGGGCGTTGGAGGCTCAGCCATTTTGAACACTCTTTTGGAAACTGATTACTTGCGTGTGCGCGGCGTTGTCGATTTGAACCCTGAGGCTGGAGCCATGTTGACTGCAAAGACACATGGTATTCCGGTCGCAGAAGATTACCGGAAGTTCGATAAGACGGATATCGACATTGTCTTTAATGTTACAGGAAGCAATTCACTCTATGAGGAGCTGCAAGGGCATTTTTTAAAAAATACCGTTATCATCCCTGGTAGCCTTGCGAATGTGTTTGTCCGTCTGCTGGAGGAGAAACAACATTTCATCAACCGCCTCAGCAAGGAGAGCCACCGGGAGAAAATCATCTTTAACTCGATAGAAGAAGGCATGATCGGCATCGACAAAACGAGCCACATCAATTTTATGAACAAAAGTGCGGCACGAATGCTTGAAGTGGCAGCGGATGAAACGATTGGACGGCATATCCACGAATTTATTTCGTTGAGTGAACTGCCAAGGATTTATGAAACAGGGCGCATCGAATTGAACAGGGAGCTGCAGCTGAAAAACGGCTCTAAAATTGTCACTTCCCGTTTTCCGATGATCGACGATAACGGAGAAACGATCGGTGCATTTGCGGTATTCAAGGATATTACTGAAGTCGTTTCACTGGCGGAGGAAATCACGGACCTGAAAGAAATTCAGACGATGTTGGAAGCCATCATCCAATCGAGCGACGATGCCATTTCGGTCGTGGATGAAAAAGGTTATGGCCTGCTCGTCAATCCGGCCTATACACGCATCACCGGCCTGCAGGTGGAGGATGTTATCGGGCAGCCCGCATCGGCGGATATATCTGAAGGGGAAAGCATGCATCTCAAAGCCTTGCAGACGCGCAAACCTGTGCGGGGGGTCAATTTAAAGGTCGGGCCATCGAATAGGGAAGTCATTGTCAATGTCGCACCGATTATCGTGGACAATAAATTGAAAGGCAGCGTAGGCGTCATCCACGATACGACAGAAATCCGTTCTTTGATGAAAGAATTGGACCGTGCCCGAAGCATCATCCGGACATTGGAGTCCAAATATACCTTCGATGACATCATCGGCCTGTCCTCAGAGATGCAATTATCGCTGCAACAGGCGAAACTGGCGGCACAAACGCTAGTGACTGTGCTTTTGCGTGGTGAATCAGGTACCGGCAAAGAACTTTTTGCTCATGCGATACACAGTGCGAGTGAACGAAAATACAATAAATTCGTGCGTGTCAATTGCGCTGCCTTGTCCGAAGAATTGCTCGAAAGTGAGCTTTTCGGCTACGAGGAGGGGGCAATTCCTGGCATCAAAACTGGAGAAAAGCGCGGCTTGTTTGAAGAAGCGAACAACGGCAGTATTTTCCTCGATGAAATCGGTGAACTGTCATCTGCATTGCAAAGCAAGTTGCTGCGTGTGCTGCAGGAGCATGAAACCTTGCGTCTCGGCGGGACCAAACCGATATCTGTCAATGTGCGGGTCATCGCCTCGACAAACGCCAATATGGAAAAAGCATTATTAGAAGGCAAATTTCGTGAAGATCTGTACTACCGCCTAAACCGTATGCCAATCCTCATTCCACCGCTTCGCAACCGCAAGCAGGACATCCCGAGAATCGTCGAACGGCTGCTCCTGAAGTTGAACCAGGAATATGGCCGCAGCGTCGAATCCATCTCTGACAAAGCCTTGCAGTATTTGCGCGTCTACGATTGGCCAGGCAATGTTAGGGAGCTTGAAAATGTGCTGAGCCGCTCAATGATTTTCATGCAGATGAACGACCGCATGTTAACCGAAGAACATATTCCGCTCAATATGCTGCGGGTCGCCGAAGCGAAAAACGAGGTGGTGATCCAATCATCAGTATCGCTGCAGGAACAGTTGGACACGGTAGAGCGCGGAATTCTTCATCACGCACTAACTCAATTTAATGGCAATAAATCCAAGACGGCAAAACAATTGGAGATTTCCCTTCGAACCTTGTATTACAAATTAGAGAAATATGGTTTGATGTAAGCTTTTTGCAAACTCTTGCAGGGTTTTGCAAGTATTTGCAAAGTATTGGGGGGAGAAACACAAATAAAACGCTTTCATCCCTTATAAATCGCCATTCATTCTGTTTTAATTAAGAAGAATGAGGTGAGCAAGAATGGCCACATTAAATTATTTACTCGAAAATGCGCCAAACGGTTTCGGCCACACGGTGGCAGTAGCCGCTGCTGCTGACAGGGCTGTTTTGGAGGCGGTCAATATGGCTGTCGACCGAAAGATGGCACATTTTCGGCTATACGATGATGAATTGGCGGCAACAGCAATGATGCGGGAACATTTCCCTCAGCTGCTCAACCATCCCCATGTTCAGCTCCATCATGTCAGCTCAGTGGAAATGGCTGCAGAAGAAGCGGTGAAATCAGTATTCAGGAATGATTCCGATATCCTGATGAAAGGCCAGATTGCTACGGCAGTGCTATTGAAAGCCGTACTGAATCCAGATTATGGCCTGAGGACAGGATCGGTCATGTCCCATATTGCTGCTTTTGAAGTTGCTGGTTTCGACAGGTTGATTTTTGTGACGGATGCGGGCATGAACATCCATCCTGATTTATCTCAAAAAGTACAAATTATTCAAAACGCTGTTCAGATAGCGCGCGCAGTCGGTGTTGAAATGCCGATCGTCGCACCACTCGCGGGTGTGGAAGTAATCAATCCGAATATGGAAGCTACGCTAGATGCCGCGGCATTGACTGCAATGAACCAGCGCGGCCAAATCAAGAATTGTATTGTAGACGGACCATTCGCCCTCGATAATGCAATATCCGTTGATGCAGCCAAACATAAACGAATAGCAGGCGACAATGCCGGCAAAGCCGATATCCTGCTTGTTCCAACTATTGAATCCGGCAATATCCTGTATAAATCACTGGTCTTTTTTTCGAAGGCGAAAGTCGGCAGTATAGTAGCGGGTGCAAAGGCACCGATTGTTTTGTCATCTCGAGCCGACAGTGCCGAAAGCAAATTATATTCATTGGCTTTGGCCATTTGCTCATCATCAACTTCAGGAACAACTATTAGGAGGAATTGACAATGGAAATTTTCAAAAGAATGGAACAGGGCGATTACGAACAATTGGTTTTCTGCCAGGATAAAAACTCAGGACTTAAAGCGATCATCTGCATTCATGACACAACTCTCGGGCCGGCTCTTGGCGGAACGCGCATGTGGAATTATGCAACAGAAGAAGAAGCGATTGAAGACGCAATCCGCCTTGGCCGCGGAATGACATATAAAAATGCTGCAGCCGGATTGAACCTGGGCGGCGGTAAAACGGTAATTATCGGCGATCCGTTGAAAGACAAGAACGAAGAGATGTTCCGTGCATTCGGACGTTTCATCCAAGGGTTGAACGGCCGCTACATAACTGCTGAAGACGTTGGTACAACAGTTGCGGATATGGATTTGATCCATGAAGAAACGGATTACGTAACAGGCATTTCGCCAGCTTTCGGTTCTTCAGGAAATCCGTCTCCAGTTACTGCCTACGGCGCATACATCGGCATGAAAGCCGCTGCTCTCGAAGCATTCGGCGATGATTCATTGGAAGGCAAGACAGTTGCAGTACAAGGTGTCGGCAACGTTGCTTACCCGCTTTGCGAATACCTTCACAAAGAAGGCGCGAAATTGATCGTTACGGATATCAATAAAGAAGCGGTGCAGCGTGCAGTTGCTGCATTTGGCGCAACAGCAGTCGCGCCAAATGACATCTACTCACAAGAAGCGGATATTTTCGCTCCATGTGCAATGGGAGCCATCATCAATGACGATACGATCCCTCAATTGAAAGTGAAAGTGGTTGCCGGTTCTGCCAACAACCAACTGAAAGAAGAACGCCACGGTGACGAACTTGAAGCTCGCGGCATCGTTTACGCACCTGATTTCGTTATCAACTCCGGCGGTGTCATCAATGTTGCGGATGAATTATACGGATACAACAACGAACGTGCGATGAAGCGCGTCGAGACCATCTACGACAGCATCACGAAAATCTTCGCGATTTCCAAGCGTGATAATGTTCCTAGCTATATCGCTGCAGACCGTATGGCTGAAGAGCGCATTGACCGTGTCCGTAATTCAAGAACTCAATTCCTAAGAAACGAACACAACATTTTAAGCAGAAGATAAATAACGTCCAGCAGGTGAGCCAGTCATTTTCACCTGCTGTTTTTCTCTCAACTATTCCGATTCAAATCAATTCAAACAACTATGACTAATTTTACGAAGCAAAAAAGTAGAAATGGGGGATCGATGTGCAAAAACAGCTGAATCGCATTCTAGTCATTAACCCTGCCCCCACTTCGACTAAGATCGGCGTTTTTGACAACGATATCCTGATTATGGAAAAGATGATCAGCCATTCGGGTGAAGATATCGGAGGATTCCCAAGCATCTCGGACCAGCATCTTTTCAGGAAAAACACCATTCTCGAAGCGCTGGATGAAGAAGGTATGAACGTCTCCAACCTGTCGGCAGTATGTGGAAGAGGCGGTTTGCTCCGCCCCATTCAAGGCGGGACCTATGCAGTCAGCGATGGAATGATAAAAGATCTTCGAGAAGGATATTCAGGGCAGCATGCCTCCAATCTAGGCGGCATCATCGCTTTTGAAATTGCGGATGCCCTCAATATTCCGTCATTTATCGTCGATCCGGTAGTTGTTGACGAATTGGAGCCGATTGCGCGGGTATCCGGATTTTCCTCCATCGAACGAAAGTCCATTTTCCATGCGCTCAACCACAAAGCGGTGGCGCGGAGATACGCTCATAAAGTTGGCCGCTCCTATGAGGAGATGCGATTGATTGTTGCCCACATGGGACGCGGCATCACGGTCGGAGTCCATCAGGATGGGCGCGTCATCGACGTCAACAATGGTTTGCATGGTGATGGTCCGTTCAGTCCGGAACGGGCGGGAACGGTACCCGCAGGTGATTTAGTGGAATTATGCTTTTCCGGACAGTACAGCCGCCATGAAATCATGAAGAAATTGGTGAGGCAAGGTGGATTGTTCGGCTATCTGGATACCAATGATGTGGTGAAGGTGGAGAAACGGATTTTAAAAGGTGATGAAAAAGCAGAGTTGTTCTATCAGGCGATGGCTTATCAAATTGCCAAAGAAATTGGCTCTGCCAGTGCTGTCTTAAAGGGGCAGGTCGATGCCATCATCCTGACAGGGGGCCTGGCTTACGGAAAATCCTTTGTCGAATCGATTTCCGAAAGAGTCAGCTGGATTGCGGACGTCGAGGTCCAGGCAGGTGAAAATGAACTTCAAGCATTGGCAGAAGGTGCAGCAAGGGTATTGAATGGAGAAGAACGTGTAAAGATCTATCCGTATTAATCGACGGAGAACCTTCATTCAGCAGAATAAACAGATATGAACGTTGATTAAAGCGTATAAAGGAGGATATATCCATGGCTCAAAATTATGATGTTGTCATTTTAGGCGGCGGAACAGGCGGTTATGTAGCGGCGATACGCTCTGCACAACTCGGATTGAAAACAGCAATCGTCGAAAAAGGCGAATTGGGTGGCACTTGCTTGCACAGAGGCTGTATACCAAGCAAAGCATTGCTCCGCAGTGCGGAAGTATACTCAACTACCAAAAACCACGCAGCGGATTTTGGTGTTCAGACTGGTGAAGTCACACTTGATTTTGGACGTGTCCAGCAACGCAAACAAGGAATTGTCGACCAATTGCACGCAGGTGTTCAAGGCTTGATGAAAAAAGGGAAGATTGATGTCTACGAAGGCATCGGCCGAATCCTGGGGCCTTCTATTTTTTCACCGAACGCAGGAACCATTTCTGTAGAGATGAAAAATGGGGAAGAAAACGAAATGTTGATTCCAAACAATGTCATTATCGCTACCGGCTCACGCCCACGCACGTTGCCGGGTCTGACCATTGACGGCGAGTTTGTCATGAGTTCTGATGAGGCATTGAAAATGGAAAGTCTGCCGCAATCGATCCTGATTGTCGGCGGCGGAGTCATCGGAATCGAATGGGCTTCCATGCTCAATGATTTTGGTGTTGACGTAACGGTCATCGAATATGCGGACCGCATCATCCCGACAGAGGACAAAGACATTTCCAAGGAAATGCTGAAGTTATTGAAGAAAAAAGGCATCAAGTTTGCGACAAACGCAAAAGTGATGGCGGATACCTTGGAAACAGGCGAGAATGGCGTAACGATCCAAGCGGAAATCAACGGTGAAAACGAAAGTTTCTCTGCCGAAAAAATGCTGGTTTCTGTTGGTCGCCGAGCGAATATTGAAAACATCGGCATCGAAAATACGGACATCATCGTCGAAAAAGGGTTTGTTCAAGTGAAAAAATCCTTCCAGACAAAAGAGTCCCATATCTATGCAATTGGTGATGTGATCGGCGGCCTGCAATTGGCGCATGTCGCTTCCCATGAAGGCATCACAGCCATTGAACACATTAAAGGCAATGACCCGCATGCCATCGATTACGACCTGGTATCACGCTGCATCTATTCCAATCCGGAAGCAGCAAGCGTCGGCATTACAGAAGATCAGGCAAAAGAAAAAGGGCATGATGTCAAAGTCGGCAAATTTTCTTTTAAAGCCATCGGCAAAGCGCTGGTATATGGTGAGTCTGATGGGTTTGTCAAAATTATTGCTGATAAAGAGACAAACGATATTCTCGGCGTCCATATGATTGGTCCGCATGTTACGGATATGATTTCAGAAGCTGGCCTGGCGATGGTATTGGATGCAACACCATGGGAAATTGCTGAAACGATCCATCCGCACCCTACACTTTCAGAGGTTATGGGCGAAGCGGCATTGGCAGTTGACGGCAAAGCAATTCATAGTTGAAGGAGGAACAAACAATGGCTTCTAAACATGAAGAGATCGGTTTGACGAACGATGACTTATTGAAAATGTATGAAACGATGTTGATGGCACGCCGTGTGGATGAACGCATGTGGCTTTTGAACCGCGCAGGTAAAATTCCTTTCGTGATTTCATGTCAGGGACAGGAGGCAGCGCAAGTTGGCGCGGCTTTCGCCCTTGATAACACAAAGGATTATATCGCTCCTTATTACCGTGATATCGGCGTGGTCCTTCACTTCGGCATGACGCCGAAAGACCTGATGCTGTCAGCTTTTGCGAAAGCAGAAGACCCGAACTCCGGCGGACGCCAGATGCCTGGCCATTTTGGACAGAAAAGCAACCGCATCCTGACTGGATCTTCACCGGTTACGACACAATTGCCGCACGCAGTGGGTGTCGCTTTAGCGGGCAAAATGAAGAAAAAAGATTTCATTACATTCACGACGCTTGGGGAAGGTTCTTCCAACCAAGGTGATTTCCACGAAGGCATGAACTTTGCCGGCGTCCATAAATTACCGGTGGTCATCATGGTCGAAAACAATAAATATGCGATTTCAGTACCGGTTGAGCGCCAATTGGCCAGCAAAAACGTCTCAGACCGTGCAATCGGCTACGGCATGCCAGGTGTGACAATTGACGGCAATGATCCAATCGAAGTCTATAAGCACGTCAAAGAGGCTGCCGACCGTGCACGCCGCGGCGAAGGCCCGAGCCTTGTCGAAACCGTTTCTGAACGGATGACAGCCCACTCTTCAGATGATGATCATCGTCAGTACCGTTCAGCAGACGAATTAGCTGCGCAAAAATCGACGGATCCAATCCTGACGTTCGGTGCCTATTTAAAAGAACACGGCATCATGAATGACGAGATTGAAAAAGAAATCAATGACCGCATTATGGCAACAGTCAATGAAGCGACAGATTACGCAGAAAATGCAGCATATGCAGAACCGGAACATGCGATGAAATATGTCTATGCCGAAGAAGGAGGAGACGAATAATGGCTATTATGTCTTATATCGATGCCATCACGCTTGCCATGAAAGAAGAAATGGAACGTGACGAAAACGTCTTTGTTCTCGGAGAAGATGTTGGTAAAAAAGGCGGGGTCTTCAAAGCGACACAAGGTCTTTACGATCAATTCGGCGAAGACCGTGTCCTGGATACGCCTCTTGCAGAATCGGCGATTGCCGGAGTCGGAATTGGTGCAGCGATGTATGGATTGCGGCCAATTGCAGAAATGCAATTCGCGGATTTCATCATGCCTGCCGTCAACCAGATTATTTCTGAAGCATCCCGTATCCGCTACCGTTCAAATAACGATTGGTCATGTCCGATTGTATTTCGTGCACCATTCGGCGGCGGCGTCCACGGCGCACTTTACCATTCGCAGTCGGTGGAAGCGATATTTGCGAACCAGCCTGGTTTGAAAATTGTTATTCCGTCCACTCCATATGACGCTAAAGGCCTTTTGAAGGCGGCGATCCGCGATGAAGATCCTGTTATGTTCTTCGAGCACAAACGCGCTTACCGTTTGATTAAAGGCGAAGTGCCGGAAGAAGATTATACAATTGAAATCGGTAAGGCGGATGTGAAACGCGAAGGCGAAGACATCACCGTCATCACTTACGGACTCGCTGTCCACTTTGCACTGCAGGCAGCAGAACGTTTGGCGGAAGACGGAATCTCCGCGCATGTCCTTGATTTGCGGACGATCTACCCACTGGACAAAGATGGCATCATCGAAGCCGCGAAGAAAACCGGCAAAGTCCTGCTCGTCACAGAAGACAATAAAGAAGGAAGCATCATCGGAGAAGTAGCGGCGATCATCGCTGAAAACTGCCTATTCGACTTGGATGCTCCAATCAAACGTCTCGCAGGACCGGATATCCCGGCAATGGCCTACGCGCCGACCATGGAGAAATTCTTCATGATCAATCCGGATAAAGTAGAAAAAGCGATGAGAGAATTGGCGGAGTTTTAAGACGAAAAGCGGAAGCAGCCGTTTAGTCCCGACAAGCGCTGGAAGCTTTCCTGGTAATGGCGTTCTTTGCCATTGCCGGGAAAGCTGAAGCGACTCGAGGGACTGGCTGTTGGAGCTGGACAGTGAGAAAAGCATAGGTGCCCATGTAGCTCTGCCGGGATGGCTTATGACCCAAAGAGCTGGGCAAAAAGAAAAGCGAAAGCGCCTAATAAAGGAACGTAAGCTAAAAGCGCGACTTCCTGTCGCAACGCTTACATGACCCGCATCCTGTGGGCCTCCGACAGGCATAAAACGTTCAAACAGAAAAATAGACACCATCAAGTAAAGGAGGAACTCTCTTGGCTATTGAAAACATCAAAATGCCTCAGCTGGGCGAAAGTGTTACAGAAGGCACCATTGAAAAATGGCTCGTCCAGCCGGGTGATCATGTGAATAAATACGATCCGCTTGCGGAAGTCAATACAGACAAAGTAACTGCGGAAGTCCCATCCTCGTTCACGGGTACAGTCAAAGAATTGATTGCTGCAGAAGGTGAAACCTTGGCGGTCGGCGAAATCGTCTGCACAATTGAAACAGAAGGCGGCGGCGCGGCTCCTGTTGAGGAAGCGAAACCGGCAAGCGGCGAAAAGGCGACAGAAATGCCGGCAGCCGGCGCCAAGCCGACTACGGAGCTTGAAGGGACGAAAGGGTCTTCCCAGCCCGCGAAACCATCGGGATCGAAAGGCCGTTACTCACCCGCAGTACTTCGTCTAGCACAGGATAACGACATCGATTTGGGTCAAGTGGAGGGCTCAGGAAACGAAGGGCGCATCACCCGCAAAGATTTGATGGCCTTGATTGACAGCGGCAATATTCCGAAAGCGGGAGACGCTCCTGCAGCTGAGAAACAAGCTCCGCAAACCGAACAGCCAGCTGCTCAACAACCGGCACCGGAAGCGCCGAAACCAGCCGCTGCACCGATTGAAAGTGCACCTGGAGATATTGAAATTCCGGTCACAGGCGTGCGCAAGGCAATTGCTGCCAACATGCTGAAGAGCAAGCACGAAGCGCCGCATGCATGGATGATGATCGAAGTGGATGTCACAAATCTGGTTCAATACCGTGATTCCATCAAAGGAGAATTCAAGAAAAAAGAAGGGTTCAATATCACCTATTTCGCCTTCTTTGTTAAAGCCGTTTCACAGGCTTTGAAAGAATTCCCGATGATGAATTCCATGTGGGCTGGAGATAAAATCATCCAGAAAAAAGATATCAATATTTCCATCGCTGTCGCGTCAGACAATGCTTTGTTTGTTCCGGTCATCAAGAATTCTGATGAAAAATCGGTTAAAGGCATCGGCAAGGAAGTGAATGAACTGGCGCTCAAAGCACGTTCAGGAAAATTGAAATCCGCTGACATGCAGGGTGGAACATTTACTGTCAATAACACCGGATCATTTGGTTCTGTCCAGTCAATGGGCATCATCAATCATCCTCAAGCAGCCATTATGCAAGTGGAGTCGATCGTTAAGCGTCCGGTCATCATGGACAATGGAATGATAGCGGCCCGTGACATGGTCAACCTGTGCCTATCGCTTGATCACCGTGTACTTGATGGCCTCGTATGTGGTCAATTCCTGGCACGCGTCAAAGAAATATTAGAGAATATGTCAAAAGAAAATACGTCTGTTTATTAAGAAAAGCTGGAGTCTTCGGACTTCCAGCTTTTTTTCCCCTTTAATGTCAGCGTTCAGTCGGGTAAAATGAAAGCAGATAGCCTTTGAGGAGGGAATAGTTTGACAATCGAATCGATGAAAAGAACACAATTTCCAACGCATACATACAGTGAATGGCAACAAGCAGCTGAAAAAGCGATTAAGGGCAAGCCTTTTGATGAAACGTTGAAAACACCAACTATTGAAGATGTAACACTGGAACCGTTATACACTAAAGAAATGCTTGATCAATTGGGCCGTTACGTACCGGCTCAAGTAGCTGCTATTCAACGCGGCAAGCATCAGCCAAGCTGGATTGTTTCCCAAGAAGTGACGGCAGATTCAGCCCAGGAATACCTGGCGTTGATGAAAGAGGATATTCTCCGCGGAAATGAATCGGTTGTCTATACGGGATTCCGTAAGTTTGACTGGACGGATGGACAATTGACTGAATTGGCAGAAATGATTGTCCAGTATCCTATTTATTTTAAATTAACGGGTGACGACCAGAATATTCTGCGGGTTTTCGATTTTGTATCTCCAGACCAGCTTTCGCAGGTTCAAGGTGTCATCTTTTCCGAAGAGGCCGTTGTGGCACCTGAAAACATCCGTACCCAATTAGTAGATACCATTCCGATCCACCATGCCGGAGGAACGGCAGTACATGAACTGGGCGTTGCGCTCAGTATCCTTTCTGAGCGCATGGAAGAGGCCGAGTTTGCAGAAACCGCAAAAAAAACGTGGATCCGTTTCGCGGTGGATACTCAATTTTTCCAGGAAATTGCTAAGTTGCGCGCATTCCGTGTGTTATGGCAGGCTTTCAGTTCCGCTTACGGAGAAGAAGCGCCGACGATTCCGTTGTTTACCGAAACTTCTGTCCGTTCTTATTCGAAACTGGATCCTTACGTGAATTTACTGCGGGCGGGAAATTCAACTTTTGCCGCAGTCCTTGGCGGCACGGATGCGCATACTGTCCATCCGCATGACTTCTTGACGGAACCTGACCTGTCGAGCCGGCGTATCGCCCGCAATGTGCAGCTGGTCATCAAAGAAGAAGCACATGTTTCCCATGTAATCGATCCGGCCGCAGGCTCTTATTTTATTGAAACTTTGACAAAAGAATACGTAGAAGCCGCCTGGAATTATTTCCTGGAGATCGAAGAGGCAGGAGGATATGCCGAAGTCATTAAGTCGGGCTGGCTGACAGACGATATTCAGGCGAAATGGATTGAGCGGGAAAAAAATGTAGCGACACGCAAACAATCGCTGATCGGTACCAATATTTATGCGAATCCACAGGAACCGGTAAAAGACGCCAAAATCGACGATGGGCATTTGGAGTACATGACAGCAAAACGCCTGGCTACGCCTTTTGAAAATATTCGTGCACAAAGCAGGGTGACCAGCCTGAAATCGGCAATCGTTTTGGTCGAACCATTGAAGAAGATCAAGGCCCAAGCTGATTTCGTTTCGGGTTTTCTTGCAGTTGGCGGAATTGAACCCCTGGTTAGCCCTCATTTGGCGTCTGCTGAAGAGATCAATCAATTCCTGGCTGATGAACACATTGATTATGCCGTACTATGTGGATCGAAAGAAGCTGTTGCAGCCGTAGTTCCTGGCTTAAACACGCAATCCAGCATCGATTTGGCCGGTAAATACCCAAAAGAACAACTTTCGGAATGGGCAAGCTTTGGCATCGATGACACCCTATATTCCGGTAAACATATCACGTCAAAACTCGAGAAAATTCTTGCTCTAGGAAAGGAGGCGCTCTAAATGGCTAAACCCGATTTTTCCAAAGTCACACTCGGTGAGCTAGATGTTGCTTCTCAGAAGGTTACACAGCAAAGCGCCTTTACTACAAATGAAGGCATTGACATTAAACCAACCTATACAGAGAAAGACATTGAATTTCTGGAAGAAAGCCTGCCAGGATTTGCGCCCAATGTGCGCGGACCCTACCCGACGATGTACGTGTCACGTCCATGGACTGTACGCCAGTATGCTGGATTCTCGACAGCGGAAGAAAGCAATGCCTTTTACCGACGCAATTTAGCGATGGGCCAAAAAGGCTTATCTGTTGCCTTTGACCTTGCAACGCACCGCGGCTACGATTCCGATCACAAACGTGTAGTCGGAGATGTCGGCAAGGCCGGCGTTGCCATCGACAGTGTCGAAGACATGAAAATCCTGTTTGACGGCATCCCGTTGGATCAGATGTCTGTTTCCATGACGATGAATGGTGCAGTAGTGCCGATCATGGCATTCTTTATTGTAGCGGCTGAAGAGCAGGGTGTTTCTCCTGACCAATTGGCGGGAACGATCCAAAACGATATTTTAAAAGAGTATATGGTCCGCAATACATATATTTATCCGCCGGCTATGTCGATGCAGATCATTGCGGATATCTTTAAGTATACGTCCGATCATATGCCGAAATTCAATTCGATTTCGATTTCCGGCTACCATATCCAGGAAGCTGGAGCGACAGCAGATCTTGAATTGGCCTACACCTTGGCAGACGGACTTGAATATGTCCGTACGGGACTTGCTGCAGGCATTGATATCGATCATTTTGCACCGCGTCTGTCCTTTTTCTGGGGCATCGGCCTGAACTATTTCATGGAGGTCGCCAAAATGCGCGCCGGCCGTGAAATATGGGCAAAAATGATGAAAAGCTTCAATCCGAAAAATGACAAAGCCTTGGCGCTGCGGACACATTCCCAGACATCCGGCTGGAGTTTGACCGAGCAGGATCCATTCAATAACGTTACCCGCACCTTGATTGAAGCGAATGCAGCGGCAATGGGACATACACAGTCACTCCATACCAATGCGCTGGATGAAGCCATTGCGTTGCCGACGGATTTTTCGGCACGCATTGCCCGCAACACCCAATTATTCCTTCAGGAAGAGACCATGATGACCAATGTCATCGATCCATGGGGTGGTTCATATTATGTAGAATCGTTGACCAAGGAATTGATGGACAAAGCATGGGAATTGATTGAAGAAGTCGAAGAGCTGGGCGGAATGGCAAAAGCCATCGAAACAGGCTTGCCGAAGATGCGCATCGAGGAAGCGGCTGCGAAAAAGCAGGCGCAAATCGATTCCAATGAAGAAGTGATCATTGGGGTTAACCGCTACCGCCTTGATCAGGAGGATCCGATCGATATCCTGAACATCGATAATACGATGGTCCGTAAAACACAGATTGAACGCTTGGACCGCATGAAAGCCGAGCGCGACAGCGATAAAGTGGCAGCGGCTCTGGAAGCCTTGACGAAAGCGGCGCAAAGCGGCGAAGAAAACATTCTGGCCTGCGCTGTAGAAGCGGCACGGCACCGGGCATCACTTGGTGAAATCTCCGATGCGATCGAGAAAGCATCCGGAAGACATAAGGCGGTGATTCGTTCAGTGAGCGGAGTCTATAGTTCGAATTTCTCTAACCAGCAGGAAATGGAAGTCGTCAAGGAAATGACGGAAGATTTCATTGAAAACGAAGGGCGCCGTCCTCGTATCCTGATTGCTAAGATGGGGCAGGATGGACATGATCGTGGAGCGAAGGTCATTGCAACAGCATTTGCCGACTTGGGCTTCGATGTCGATATCGGACCGTTGTTCCAGACACCTGCAGAAACGGCTCAACAGGCAGCGGAAAATGATGTCCATGTCATTGGCGTAAGCTCGCTTGCAGCAGGGCATATGACTTTGGTTCCGGATTTGAAAGCGGAACTGGCGAAAATTGGCCGTGAAGATATTCTGATTGTGGTCGGCGGAGTTATACCTGCGCAGGATTATGAATTCCTCCGCAATAACGGAGCCAGTGCGATTTTTGGACCGGGTACAGTCATACCGGTGGCAGCACAGAAAGTCATTGAGGAAATCTATGTGCGCCTTGGATATGAGGAAGTGGCAGACTGATGAGCCGCAAAAAGAATTCCAGGCGTGTCATGGAAGGCGTCCACGAGGCACATGATGGCATGAAGGCCTTGCCACGGAAAAAGTTCAAGAAGCCGGCAGACGAGATCTTGGATATCCAGGCGATGGCAGATGGGGTCCGGAGCGGTTCGCGTCTATACTTAGGCAAAGCGATCACCTTGCTGGAAAGCTCAAATCCCGAACATAAAAAGAATGGACAGGAATTGCTCAATCAATTGCTGCCGTTCACCGGAGGTAGCATCCGCATCGGCATAACGGGCGTTCCAGGAGCAGGCAAAAGCACATTCATCGAAACGTTCGGTGAAATGCTGACTGAGCTTGGACACCGGGTTGCTGTACTGGCGATCGATCCCAGTTCTTCTCTCACAGGAGGCAGTATTCTTGGAGACAAGACGCGGATGGAACAGCTGGCTCGAAATCCACAAGCGTTTATCCGGCCTTCCCCTACAGCAGGGACGCTTGGCGGCGTCCATAAAAAGACACGAGAAACGATGCTGCTGTGTGAAGCAGGGGGATACGATGTCATTTTAGTGGAAACGGTCGGTGTCGGCCAAAGCGAAACACTGGTACGGGGAATGGTCGATATGTTCCTGTTATTGGTGCTGACAGGTGCCGGAGACGAACTGCAGGGCATGAAAAAGGGCATACTGGAATTGGCGGATGCCATCATCGTCCATAAAGCGGATGGGGAAAACGCGCAGCTGGCGAAAAAAACCGTTTCAGAATACAAACAGATGATGCACTTTCTGCAACCCGCTACGGACAGTTGGAAAACGCGTTCGCTCGCCGTTTCATCGGTGGAAGAAATCGGTATCCCGGAAGTCTGGAAAATGGTCAAAGAATTCGAAGACACGGTGAAAGTCAGCGGCTATTGGAAAAAGCGCCGCCAGGAACAGACCAAGGATTGGTTCCGCTCAATGATTACGGATGAGCTGCACAGCCGCTTTTTTGACAATGCAGAACGGCGCCAATTGGTCAGAAAACTGGAAACACAGGTCCTGAACGACGAATTGACTGTGTCCCAAGCGATTATGCAATTATTTGAGTAAGCTTTTTTGCAAGTCCATTGAACACCTGCTATGATAAAAGAAGCAATGATAAGGAGTGATATTTGATGAGCATGGATTTTAACTTCCTAATGAATGATATAGCTACACAAGCCCGTCAGGAATTGATTGATGGAGGATATACACAGCTCGAATCGGCTGAAGCTGTAAACGAAGCATTTTCACAAAAAGGAACAAGCCTTGTCATGGTCAACTCTGTATGCGGATGTGCAGGCGGCATTGCGCGCCCGGCTGCTTTACATTCCATCCACTATGACAAACGACCGGATAACCTGTACACAGTTTTCGCTGGACAGGACAAAGAAGCAACTGCTCAGGCACGCGCGATTTTCGGTGACGATCATTTGCCATCTTCGCCTTCTTTTGTCTTTATGAAAGACGGGAAAATGGTTGATGAAATTGGCCGTCATGAAATTGAAGGCCATGACCCAATGTCTGTTATTACGCATATTCAAGCAATATTCGAACAGCATTGCGACGAAGTTTAAGAAAGGATGCCTCTTATGGGGGCATTTTTTTCATGCCAAAATTTGGAGGATAAAATGAAGCTGAATTTGAGGCCATATTCAATTGGTTACCGAACGATGAAAACCGCTTTGGGCGTAGCGATCGCCATTACTTTAGCGCAATGGTTGCAGCTCGATTATTATGTCTCTGCCGGCATCTTGACGATTCTGTGCATCCAACCGACCAAAAAGAAATCGATAAGGGCAGCTTTTTCCCGATTTATCGCCAGTCTGATCGGCATATTATACGCCTTCATCTTTTTTGAAGGAATTGCCTATCATCCAGTTATGCTCGGCATCCTGATTGTGCTCTTTATCCCCCTATTGGTGACACTTCGGTTCCAGGATGGCTTTGTATCAAGTTCTGTCATTCTGCTCCATCTCTATGATGCGAAAAACCTGAATTTCGATCTATTGACTAATGAATTGATTTTAATGCTGGTCGGTTTCGGGACGGCACTTGCCGTTAATATGTATATGCCGAGCATTGAAAAAAAGCTGGACAGTTACCGGCACGAGATTGAAAATATTTACGCTTCCATTTTCCGCGAAATAGTCGTCTATTTGCGCGAAGGGGAATCCGGCTGGAGCGGCAAAGAATTGATGGAAGCCAGAAAACTGCTGGAAAAAGCGAAGGCATTGGCTTATCAGGATGTTGAAAACCACATAACCCGCCACGAAAATAAGTATTATCATTATTTCGAAATGCGCGAACAACAACTGGAAATCATCGAACGCATCTTGCCGAAAATCACGGCGTTGCCGATGATTGTGGATCAAACAGATCTGGTTGCAGATTTCCTGGAAGATTTAGCTGAACACGTCCATTCCGGCAATACGGCGTACCGTTATATTACGAAGTTGGATAAAGTCAAAGAGAATTTTGCCGCTTTGCCATTGCCCGACCGCCACGAAAAATTCCTGGCAATGGCCGAACTGTATCAAGTGATCCACGAAATGGAAACCTACTTAGAAATCAAGCAATCGTATAAGGGGTTTCATACCCGAAAAGCGGAGGCAGCCGTTTAGCTCCGACAAGCGCTGGAAGCCTTGCCGGTAATGGCGTTCTTCAGCCATTGCTGGAAAGGCTGAAGCGACTCGAGGAGCTGGCTGCTGAAGCTGGACAATGAGAAAAGCGGAAGCGCCCGTGTAGATTCGACGGGCATAAGA
>NZ_JAIQCL010000037.1 GCF_020023385.1 Planococcus circulans | reverse complement strand
TTCGGGTTCGGCAGTTCGAATCTGCCCCCCACCACCAGTTTTTAGGGGCATAGTTTAACGGTAGAACAGAGGTCTCCAACACCTCCGATGTGGGTTCGATTCCTACTGCCCCTGCCAATTTTAAATTTTTATGATGGCGGTCGTGGCGAAGTGGTTAACGCACCGGATTGTGATTCCGGCACTCGGGGGTTCAATTCCCCTCGTCCGCCCCCTGTTTTCATTTCAATAAATGTACTTTATAAATTATAAAGTGGCGGTCGTGGCGAAGGGGTTATCGCACCGGATGGTGATTCCGGCACTCGGGGGTTCAATTCCCCTCGTCCGCCCCATGTTTTCATTTCAATAAATGTACTTTATAAATAATAAAGTGGCGGTCGTGGCGAAGTGGTTAACGCACCGGATTGTGATT
>NZ_JAIQCL010000036.1 GCF_020023385.1 Planococcus circulans | reverse complement strand
TTCCGCTCCCTGCACGAGCCGGGCAAACCGGAGAAGTCCATTTACTGGACCCCAAAGACCGGAGCTCAAGAGGTATATGGGGGAATTCGCGAACACTGGAAGAACTTGGGGTGGGAACGTAGTTCCCTGGGTTACCCAATCGGAGCAGAGCGAGACCAGCCAGGTGGTGGGCGCATGCAGGAATTCGAGAATGGAATAATTGACTGGACTCCCGAAAAAGGTTCTTTTCTTCGAAATGAGAAAATAAAAGGAATACAGGATATCGGAAAAGGAACAATGAACTGGACGCCAAAATAAGGATTTTTTCAATGAAGAGGCGATTAAAGAAAAATTATAAGCTTTATAAAAAATTAATTAGACCGAAAAAAACTAATTTATGGAAGAAGGAGAGTTTGATGCCAACCAATGTTGCCGGCTTTACCATT
>NZ_JAIQCL010000034.1 GCF_020023385.1 Planococcus circulans | reverse complement strand
TTGGTTAAGTCCTCGATCGATTAGTATTCGTCAGCTGCACGTGTCGCCACGCTTCCACCTCGAACCTATCTACCTCATCGTCTTTGAGGGATCTTACTTGCTTGCGCAATGGGAAATCTCATCTTGAGGGGGGCTTCGTGCTTAGATGCTTTCAGCACTTATCCCGGCCACACATAGCTACCCAGCGATGCCCTTGGCAGAACAACTGGTACACCAGCGGTGTGTCCATCCCGGTCCTCTCGTACTAAGGACAGCTCCTCTCAAATTTCCTGCGCCCGCGACGGATAGGGACCGAACTGTCTCACGACGTTCTGAACCCAGCTCGCGTACCGCTTTAATGGGCGAACAGCCCAACCCTTGGGACCGACTACAGCCCCAGGATGCGATGAGCCGACATCGAGGTGCCAAACCTCCCCGTCGATGTGGACTCTTGGGGGAGATAAGCCTG
>NZ_JAIQCL010000004.1 GCF_020023385.1 Planococcus circulans | reverse complement strand
GTGGCCGGACCGGTTGGGGATTATGCACCGCTATACATTTTTGTCAGACTTTGTCTACAGTCTGAAGCGGCATGCTGCCGCTTTTGTTCTTCAAAGAAATAGACAGCATGACCACTCCTCAAAAAGAAAAGAAGGTACGGCAATCGGGTTCCCTACGATTGCCGTACCTTCTTTTTTCATTTCATTTCACTGTTGATCAAATCACCTAATTGGTCCCAGTCTTTAACACGCGGCAAGTCTAGGTGGCGGTTATACGATTGGTCTTTGACAATGACTTTCACAGGATCATTCATTAAGGTATCCAGGACTGCCGGCTTGTCATCGAAATAATAATCCAGTTGCAGGTCTTTGATGATGCCTGCCTTTTCCGAATCCTTCATGCCGCAGAAGAAGTTTCCACGCTCCACCGGGAAACCTTGTTCAATCAGCCAATTGAATGTGTTTTCCGTATGTTCTGGAGGCCGGGATGTAATATAGAAAATCTCGTGCCCATCCGACTCGAGCTGCTTCAGCAATTGGAGCGCACCGGGGTAGAGGGGGCAGTCAGTGAAATACAAAAACTCCAACGAGCGGTTCCACATATTCTTTCCTTCTTCATCACTCAATCCGAATGCCTCGTGTATTTCCACACGATTCAAGGCATGGAAGATGTCGATATCCACTTCCTGATCCAATTGCTTCTGATAATAATGGAAGGCGTATTCACGCAAATTAATCAATGTATCGTCTATATCAAAACCGAATCTCATATACTGCCTCGCTTTTCGGGATACCCCGTAAATTTGAAATCCTTGCCGACTTTGCTGAATTCACCGTCACGCAGATCGATGGCGTCTTTCATCCATTCAACGCCTGTTCCCTCGATGAATGTCGGTGCGATTTTGCCGCCGACAATTTTAGGTGCAAAGTAAAATATCACTTTATCGATCAAGCCATTCTCCAGGAATGCGGCATTGATGGTGCCGCCGCCTTCAATAAAGAGCGAAGAAATGCCTTTTTCACCGAGCACGCGAACCACATCAAGTACATCGACCTGGGTTTCATTGCTGGTTTCGTAGATGGTAATCCCCAAATCCTCTAATGCCTTCCGTTTATCAGCATCATGATTTTGGCTTGTAAAGATCCACGTATCCACTACTCCATCCGTAACAAGTTTTGAATGGAGCGGAATGCGCAAAGTGGAATCAAGAACAATGCGAAGTGGATGGCGGCCATTTGGAATACGCGCCGTCAATTCAGGGTCATCTGCAATGACAGTGCCAACACCCACCAGGATGGCCATGTGCTGGCTGCGCAGAAGATGAACATCCAACCGCGCTTCCTCAGAAGTGATCCACTTGCTGTCCAGGGTATGGGTAGCGATTTTTCCATCTAAGGTGGAGGCTGCTTTCAAAGTCACGAAAGGGGTCTTTTCAACGATGAATTTGTTGAATACCTCATTCATCTTCCGGGATTCCTCTTCACGGACTCCGACAATCACTTCAATGCCCGCTTCTTCCAGCATGCGGACACCGTTTCCGGCAACAATCGGATTTGGATCCAGCGTTGCCACGATCACCTTTTTGATGCCGGCATCAATGATGGCTTGGGCACAAGGTCCGGTCCGTCCGACATGGGAGCATGGCTCGAGCGTTACATAAATGGTCGCACCGCGGCTCAGTTTGCCAGCCATGCGAAGCGCATGGACTTCGGCATGGGGTTCGCCCGCTCTCAAATGGGCACCGATGCCGACAATGCGGTTGTCTTTAACGATGACGGAACCGACCAAAGGGTTCGGGTCTGTCTGGCCTTTTAAGCTGTTCGCATTGCTGAGTGCGAGGTCCATATAAAATTCATGGTTTGACATGAACAATGTCCTCCCCGTCTTTAAGATGCCCTGAGCGATCGATTTTAGTCTGGAGGTAGTTGGCGTTGTATTCGGATTCATCTCCCCAAAGAGAGGTTCTTGAAGCGATCTGGAGTCCGGCTTTTTCGATGGCGGCCACTTTCTTTGGATTGTTGGTCATCAAGGTCACCGGCTTGGTGCGAAGTGCCTGCAGCACAGCAATCGCATCCCCGTAATTTCTGGAATCGTCCACGTATCCCAATTGTTCATTGGCTTCAACTGTATCGTATCCATTTTCCTGCAGGACGTAAGCCATTGCTTTACTGAAGAGTCCGATGCCGCGGCCTTCATGGTTTGCTAAATAAAACAGGGCGCCGGTGCCGTGGTCCGTGATCCGTTTCATGGACTGTTTCAGCTGGTAGCCGCAGTCGCAGCGTTTGCTGCCGAAAATATCGCCGGTGTGGCAGATGGAGTGCATCCGGATCAATGCTTCTGCGTCGTTTTCGAAATCTCCATAGACAAGGACGCTCGATTGCTGATACTCGGCAAGGTTGGCTGAGCTCAATTTTTCGATGATGCTCTCGTAATCTTCGGTGACTTCGTCGAGGCTCAACCAACAATACCAGTTGAATATATAGGTTTCCTCATATAAGTTTACAGGCAGCCGAATGGGGCCGACCAGATACACGGCACCTTCTTCTGTCTGGATCATTTGAATTTTCTCTTTTAATATGGAAAAGACCTTTGGGTCTAGCTTCATGTCTGTCATTTCAGTTTCCCCCTATATGAACACTATCTATATGATATCTTACTACATCTTGTTACTAAAAGTAAGTTATATGTCTTCAATAATCTATAAACAATAATCATTATCGTTTAGGAAAAGAAAAAATCCGTTTTAAATGATATTTATTCTCAATTAAATATTAATATTCTCATTTGATTTGATTATCTGATGAGGCTGTGGTATATTATCTACATTATAATAATTCTAAATAAGAAAACAGGAGGAATAAATTATGTTATCAGAAAAACTAACGAACGCATTAAACGATCAATTCAACAATGAATTGCAGGCAGCTCATGCGTATACCGCAATGGCAGCATACTTTTCCAAAAAAGGTTATCACGGTTTTGCGAACTTCTATTTAATCCAATCGAGAGAAGAGCATTATCATGCGATGAAATTCTATCATTATTTAGTGACGATGGATGAAAAGCCGGTTCTTCAGGCGTTGACTGAACCGAAGAACCATTTTGTCAGTGCATTGGATGTGTTGGAAAACTCATTGTCGCAGGAAAAAAGCGTGACCAGCAACATTTATGCATTGGTGACATTGGCGGATGAGCTGCAGGAACATGCGACACTTTCCTTCCTGGACTGGTTCATCGAAGAACAGATGGAAGAAGAAAAATCGTTCCGCGATATCATTGCAAGAGTGAGAGCTATTGAAGAAGGCGGCGAATACTTCCTGAAAATGGACGATGAATTTGCACAGCGCAAACTGGAAGAGTAATAGCACTGCAAGCAGCACATAGTAAAATATGTGCTGTTTTTCTGCCCGAAAGGAAGTGGGATCCATGTCTGTAAACTATAAACCGGCTATCCATTTCAATCATGTAGATTTTTCATTTGGGGAAACTCCGGTTTTAAAAGGCATTACCGGCTCTTTTCCTGAAGGGAAAATCACGACATTGGTGGGACCTTCGGGAGCTGGTAAAACAACCCTATTGAAGCTATGCAATGGATTGCTGTCAGCCCAATCAGGGGAAGTCTATATAAAAGACAAGCCAATTGAAGACTATGAACCGGTTGAACTGCGTCGTTTAGTCGGCATTGCGCTCCAAAGCGCTCCGATGGTTGGCGGCAGCATCTACAACAATTTAAGCCTGCCGTTGGAGCTGCAGGGACAAACGCTGTCTAAAGCTGAAGCTGTGGATCTGCTGCAGGATGTCGGGCTGGATGGGGAACTATTGGACCGGAAAGTTAAAGACTTGTCCGGCGGCCAACGCCAAAAAGTTTCCATTGCCCGGACCCTCGTCAATAAACCTGAAGTTCTTTTGCTCGATGAAATCACATCTTCTTTAGACCGGACCTCTTTAAAGGAAATCGAGGAATTGATCATTAAAATCAATCGGAAGTATGGCACAACGATTATCTGGATTACCCATAATCTTCAACAAGCGTTGGAAATCGGTGATTTCACCTGGGTGATGATGGATGGCGAAGTGGTGGAAACGGGCGAAAGCGACTTGCTCAATGACCCATCGAATGACAAGGTCAGACGGTTTGTCAGGGGGGAAGCGGAATGAGCTACTTAACTTTATCGATCACCTTGATCTTTGTGGTGATCCCTCTTCTTTTATCCAAAACCCTGAATCTTGGTCTGGAACGGGATACGATTGTCGCCACATTGCGTTCAATCGTCCAATTATTGGCGGTCGGCTATGTATTGAAATTCGTTTTTGATTCGGAAAGCTTGATCTATATTTTCCTGATGGTTGCTTTGATGATTGTGGCAGCTACGCATAACGCCCAGAAAAAAGGAGCAGCCATTCAAGGCATCACCTCGAAAGTGGCGGTCACCTTGATCTTTGTGGAAGTATTGACGCAGGGCATCCTGCTTGGCTTCAATATCACACCGGCAACCGCCCAATACATCATTCCCATCAGCGGGATGGTCATCGGAAATTCCATGGTCCTGTCGATTCTCTTCCTCAATCGTTTTACGGCGGAGGTAGAGTCGCATCAGGATGAAACCGAGCTGATCCTGTCGCTTGGCGGTACACCTAAACAGGCCATCCACACGCAATTGATCAATTCGATCAAAGCCAGCATGATTCCGACCATCGAAAGCCAGAAAACCGTGGGGCTCGTGCAATTGCCCGGAATGATGAGCGGACAGATCATTGCGGGAGCAGACCCGATCCAAGCGGTTCAATTCCAGCTGCTGATCATGTTCCTGTTGCTGACGACAGCCGCTGTGACCAGCGTCATGCTTGGTTTCCTGTCATATCCGACTTTGTTCAATCAACGGATGCAATTAATGAAGAAAGAATTTACTTAAAGCTTGAAGACAAATCCAGGTATCCTGGATTTGTCTTTTTTTATGGAAAATGGTGTTCAGGAATGTGATTCATATGGCGTTTAGAGCATCGCACCAGTAGAACTGTTTAGAAATAGTCTCCAGCTCTGTATATTAAAGATAAAAAGTATCGACTTCAAAGGTGCCAGAACCTGGTAGGCTTTCCACTAAGCTTGAACCAAACAGGCCTGCAGGTGTATAGTATCCGCCTTCGACTTTTAGCTTCAGGAGACGGCGGACAACCTCCAGCGAACCATAGACCGTCAGATCATAGACATTCGCTGTTTGGATTCGGGCGACTTTGACGACGCCTTGCTGATTTCTTGCCTCTCCCCATATATAAGCCGGTGAATTAGCACGGAGCTCGCTGTCCGGCCCCTGTACGCGTTTCTCCACCTGCTTCTCGAGCTTATCTCTTACCCAATCTGTTGCCAGTAATGGCCCCGCGGCTCCCATCAGACGCGCCCCGTATAGTTGCGGTTTTGCCATGGGGATCCAAGCGGAAATATTCGGAATACCGGTCGTATAGAAGGCAGTTGAAACATCGCCCCACGGGATTCCCATTGCGGAACGCGAACCGCGCCCAAAATCGATGGTCCGGTGCTGGCTGCCAATCGGGACAGTGGTCAAAACGCCAGCTTTTCTGTGCATGCTGCCCGAACCCAATCCTTGGATCATGGTTTTGAAAGTGCCCGGTGAGATGCCGGAATCCGAATCAAAGCCGAGCGATAATTCGATTGCTTCCGGCATTTCCTCTTTCAGTTTTAAGGCGACGCAGTCTGTGGGTACGACATCAAAGCCGACTCCCGAACAGAGAATGATTCCTTTTTCTGCAGCTTCAGCATGCAGTGAGTGAGTATGTTCAAATACGGAAACTTCTCCTGTAATGTCCAAATAATGTGTTTTTGCTGATAGACAAGCATGGATCATGGGTTCGCTGGTTACTTGAAAAGGACCTGCACAGTGGAGGACCAAATCAATATCGTCCAATTGCGCTGCTGCATATTCATCCAATGCAAAGGCACGGAATTCCAGTGATAGTTCTGTGGCAAGCGGTCGGATTTTATCGGCATTGCGTCCTCCAAGTACAGGTGACATTCCTCTGGAAACAGCTTCGCGGGCGATCAATTCACCCGTGTAGCCATTGGCACCGTAAATCATCCATTTGTTCATTTTATCGGCTCCTCATTTTCGCTCTCCTGTTACTATTCTGTAAAAACTAGTGAATCCCTTTGTTCATTTTTGCCAGACATTAAAAAGCCTCTGTAGAAATGGCTGTTCAACGATCTTATCATGAGGTGCAGAATGAAACAGGGAGTAAATAAAGGATTCGGTGCGATGATGCCGAATTAGGAAAGTAAGAAAATAGTTGGAAATTATGAGGAGTGATTTAAATGGCGAATCTACATTTAATTCCTTATCGGGTAGAAGAAATTGCTGAGCAGGCACCGCAGATTCCCGAAGGCGTGCGGATGATTCAGGCACCGGAAATATGGGCAGAGGCGGAAAGAGGGAAAGGAAATATTGTGGCCATCCTGGATACGGGATGCCAGATGGACCACCCTGATCTTCAGGATCGGATCATTGACGGCAAAAATTTCACAGCCGATTTTAGCGGGGATGCAGCAAATTTCGATGATAATAATGGGCATGGCACGCATGTAGCCGGAACGGTTGCCGCCTCTTACAGAGAAGATGGCGGGATAGCGGGTGTTGCCCCTGAAGCCCAGCTGCTCATTTTGAAAGTATTGACGGGAGAAGGCAGTGGCGAATATCAGGGAATCATTGATGGCATCCATTTTGCGATTGATTGGAGAGGGCCGGAAGGTGAGACGGTAAGCGTCATCTCCATGTCGCTGGGAGGCCCTGAAGATATGGCTGAGCTCTATGCAGCGATTAAACGGGCAGTGGACGCAGGCATTCCAGTTGTCTGTGCTGCAGGCAATGAAGGGGATGACAGCCACGATACCGATGAATTCGCTTATCCGGGAGCATATGGAGAAGTGATTCAAGTCGGGGCAGTGGATTTTGACCGACGGATTGCCAATTTCAGCAATACTAACGATGAAATCGATCTGGTGGCCCCTGGCATCGATATCTATTCGACCTTTCCAGGAGGGAAATACGCCAGTCTGTCAGGCACTTCGATGGCAGCGCCGCATGTTTCCGGCGCGCTGGCTCTGATAAAAAACATCGCAGAAAAAGAATTCGTCCGTAAACTGACGGAAGCGGAATTATATGCCCAATTGGTGCGTCGTACCATGCCTATCGGCTACCCGAAAACCGCGGAAGGGAACGGTTTGTTGGCGCTGGATATTTTGAATAAGTTTGAACAATTATTAATGCTGGTTAACCCTTCCCATGGGGCAGATACCCATAGAAGTGAAAGAAGATAAGACAAGTAAAACCATTCCGGTCAGAGCGACCGGAATGGTTTTTGAGGTGGTAAAAATTATGCCGTTATTTATTACAGGTTCAGTGCTCATACAGTGAACGTAAATGGTTCGTTCTTTTACGTATGCGGTGCCAGAAACTATCGGTAGTGAAGGCTGGTTAGCTCAACTTCTATTGCTTCTGCTAGTTTGTAATTGCAAAAATTGATGGACAACCTGGTTAAATTCCGGGAAATGCCGTGGGGGAACTTCGTGGCTGGCGCCTTCAATGTAGACCACCTTCACATTGGAAGCGTATTGCTGGAAAGGCAAACGGTAATGGTGCATTGATTTTTCCTGTGAGCCATAACCCAATAATACCGGGACCTTTAAACGGTAAAGCGAATGAGTGGAATTGTAGCTAAGACCAGCTTTGCAAAATTCGTAAACACTTTGAGAATCAGCCAGCTTGCCATATTGATAAAACTCCGTTTCATCTTCTTTAAAGTATTTATGCGACTTAGCCTGCATCTTGGCGACTATTGGAACTTTTCGGATTTTAGCCATCGCCATACCGAATCTGAGCATGCTCTTTAAGTTGAAACTGTCCACTCTTGAATAACCACCGCTTAAAATAAGTGCCTCTGTACGCTCAGGATATAGTAATGCAAATTCCTGAGCAACGGTGCCCCCATTTGAAAATCCACAGATGACAGCTTTTTGGATATTCAATTGATCCAACAAACAGTTTATATCCTTAGCTAACAGCTCTATTGATAAGGGGGTGTTTCCTTTTGAACTCCGTCCGTGGCCGCGAAGATCATAAAAAATGGTCTGATAATCTGCGGCAAGCCTTTTTTGATGTTTAAAAACCAGATGGCCCATAATGGGAGGATGGATAAACACAATAGGGGTTCCTTGGCCAGTAATTTCATAATACAAAGCTGTAGCATCTTCCATTAAAGCGTATGGCATACAAATTCTCCTTTTCTAAAATATCAGATTAGTTGATCTAGATGTGAAAATATTATGAAGCATAAGAACCCTATACCCTATACAGAAGAAAGATGTGCATTTTTACGCATCTTTTTTGCCGTATTATGTATGCATGGATTGAATTATCAAAAAAACCGAAAGTGTCGTCAGTAGGTGTTTAAGATAATCAGAAAGGGAAAAGAGGTAGCAGAAGATTAAACCGCTACTATTTTAAGAAATGAAAAGAGGAACTTTAATGGCCCATTCCAAATGGTTGAAACTGGGGACAGCTGTATTTTTGTCCATTGGAATGCTGTCAGCTTGTGGGGATGCAGAAGACGAGCAACCTGTGGATGAAGATATCGATGTAACACCGGAAGAAGGGGAAGAAGAGATTATCCCAGAAGAACCGAAAGAAGGCGAAGAAGAGGAAGATTAAGCTTTAAGAAGCCGATTGCGGAATGACGGGATGCGATTGGTTTTTTACTTTTTGCATCTTTTTAAACTGGGAAAGCCGAAGGAGGGGTTGAAATTTCATTCGAATGGATAAGCACCTTGAGCAATCTGTTCATCATTTTAAATGGGGTACTGGCATTTTTCATTTTATTCTTTGAACGGAAGTCGGCTTCTTCAGCGTGGGCCTGGATATTGATCCTTTTCTTTATCCCCATTCTCGGCTTTATCCTCTACTTGCTATTTGGCAAGCCGCTAAGGCGCAAGCGATTGAATCGGCCGGTTGCTTATGAAAATCAGGATTTTAAAGAGTTGATGGATCGCCAGCTGAGCGCAATGAAAGATAATGGCTTCAGTCCTTCTTCAAGGTGTGCGGAAGAATGGACGGATCTCATCCAAATGAATCTGGCAAGAACCGACGCACCATTGTCGACAGCTAGTGATATACAGCTATTCAACGACGGGAAAAAGAAATTCGATGCCTTGTTTGAAGATATACAACACGCAAAAGACCATGTCCATTTACAGTATTTCATCTTGAATAATGATGACCTTGGGCGTCGTCTTCTATCACTGCTCACTGAAAAAGCACAGCAAGGGGTAAAAGTGCTGTTTTTATATGACGACCTGGGATCTAAAAATCTGCCGAAACGCTTTTTTGATGAGTTTGAAGCAGCCGGCGGGAAGTCTGCTGCCTTTCTGCCGGCGATGCTGACCACTATAAATCCACGGCTGAATCACCGGAATCACCGGAAACTGGTAGTTGTGGATGGTGCGATCGGCTACCTCGGAGGATTTAATGTCGGTGACGAATATCTTGGAAAGAAGGAGGAGTTCGGCTACTGGCGCGACACGCACCTCCGGCTTGAAGGGGAGTCGGTACACTCTCTGCAAAACCGTTTTTTTATCGACTGGAATCAGGCGGCAGAAAAATATCCGATAAAGTATGCGGAAAAATATTTCCCGAAGATGCACAATACAACAGGGATTGCCATGCAGATTGTCGCGAGCGGACCTTTGGATATGCACGAAAACATAAAGAAAGCTTATTTGAAGATGATTTATCATGCACGCCATTCCATTTACCTGCAGACACCCTATTTTATACCGGATAAGTCCATCATGGATGCCCTTCAGGCAGCTGCACTTAGTGGCGTCGATGTTCAGGTCATGATTCCCCATCAAGCGGATCATCTGTTTGTCCATTCTGCGACCCTGTCGTTTATCCGTGAATTGCTGCCGGCCGGTGTCAAAGTTTACAGCTACAAAAATGGATTTCTGCATGCAAAGACATTGATTGTGGATGATAAAGCTTATTCAGTGGGATCGGCCAATATGGATATCCGCAGCTTCGCCCTGAATTTTGAATTGAACGCCTTCGTCTACGATTCCCAGTCAGCATCGAAAATGGCAGCACTCTTTGTCCAGGACAAAAAGCTATCGGTCCCATTGAAGGAAGAGACATTTGAAAATCAGTCATGGGAAGAAAAGGTGAAACAAGCCATTGCAAAGCTCGTTTCACCGGTATTGTAAGGAGATTCTTCTTTGGGTAATTGATCAGCTCCCCCCTTTTTTTATGTTATATACCCAACTGTCTAGTGAATATGGGGAAGAAATGAAAAAAGATGGATTTTGTTGGACGATATAGATTAATTGCAAATAAGGAATAAAATATAGCAGGAAAGCTTTTTGGATCAGCCTGCAAACCTCTCCCATAAAATAATCGAGTATGGTAGAATTTCATCATATGTGTATTTATTATCTGGCATTTTTCTAGAGGGATGCGAGAAAGAGCAGGTGCGGAAATGATTGTCGGAATAGATGCGGGGGGTACGTTGATTAAAGTGGCGTATACCGAAAATGAAGAGGTCCATTTTAAAAAGTACCCAATTGCTGAAATTGAGCGCGTTGCCGACTGGGTCAATGGTCTAGATGACTGTAAAGTATGTGTCACGGGAGGAAAGTCAGGCGTTTTGGTTTCCTTGCTCGACCAGCCAGCACAGGAAATGGTGGAATTCGAAGCGACACACCTTGGTGTGCAGGTTCTTCTCGAGGAGATGGACCTGCTTGAAGATGCTTATTTGGTGACGAATGTCGGAACCGGAACTTCCATCCATTGCATCCAGGACAATGTTCAGGAGCGTTTGGGCGGCACCGGAGTGGGTGGGGGCACCTTGATCGGCTTAAGCCATCTGTTGACAGGCGTAACCCGTTACGATGAAATTGTCGCCTTGGCAAGCCAGGGATCCCGGGACCGGATCGATTTGAAGGTCAAGCATATTTATGAAGGCAAAGAACCGCCGATTTCCGGAGAATTGACAGCCAGTAACTTTGGCCAGGACTTGTTTTCAATTTCGGGCGATTTGACGAAGGAAGAATTGTTGGCGACGGTCATCGGCTTAGTAGGCGAGACGGTCAGTACAGTGAGTGTACAAGCAGCCAGTCAGTGCAGAAGCTCGACCATCGTCTACATCGGCTCTTCCTTCATTGATAATCCTTTGTTGAAAGAAGTGGTAACAAGCTATACCATTCTGCGTGGCTCGGTTCCTGTGTTCCCTGATAATGGAGAATTTTCCGGTGCGATGGGCGCCATGTCGGTATTAACTAAAAAGACTGTGTAGTTTCCCTAGAAAAAAGGCGTCTTCTGACCGGCCATTGCGATGGCTGATGGAAGACGTCTTTTTACAAGTGGTTATGCTTCGGCAGCCTTTACTTTCGCCAGTTGCAGACCGCTCCAGGCAAAAACGGCAGAAGCGATATAAAAGATGCTGGCAATCGTCAGGAAATCGACGAGATAACCGGTGGCGATGACGGCTATGGCTGCGGCGACAGAAGTCCAGAAGTGGTAGCGGCCAATTTGTGAGCCGGCGATTTCTTTTGTGACGTAGCGGGCCAATACCGTTTTTTCCGAGTTTTTCTGGACAGCGCCGAGCACGCCCATAAGAACCTGCAGAATATAGACATGCCACACTTCTGAAGCCAAGGGAAAGAACAGCAGAAGAATCGCCATTCCCCACGAATAGACAGCAAGAAAGGTTTTATCCCCCACACGGTCAGCGTACTTACCAATCAGCGGGTAGCACAGTGCGGCCGTCAAGGCGAACAGACCGTAGGCCCAGCCAAACTGGGCGTAGCTGTCCCCGACATTCCTGATGAGCAGAATATAGAACGGGAAAATCATGCTCGATGCCATGCCGATGGTGCCTTGGTAATAGATAAAGCGTTTATAGTTCATGGCCGATACTCCTCGTAAAAGAGATTCATAAAGCGGTGCTCCGGATCAAAGCGGTCTTTCAAGTCGAAGAATTCTTCGGTTCTTGGATAAGCTTCCTTCATTTGAGCTTTTGTCGGATAGCCAAAATACGGCAGGTAATAACTGCCGTTATGTGCGAGGGTCACATCGATCATCTGCCGGACGACGTCCTGTGTCGCTTGGATACTTTCCGCATCGGTTCCCTGATTGATCAACAGCACAAGTGAAAACATGTCTTCTTTGGCATAGGACAGAACCGCATTATCGTTTTGCTCAACGTAGCGGATGGTGACATTCAATAAATTAAAATCAGGGTTGGCTTCCAGTACGGTTTTCAACGCTGGGATATAGTCTTCGAATTGATCTACCGGAACAAAATATTCCTGAAGAATTTCAGTTTTTCGGCTATTGTCATACTCCATGAATTCTGAATCCGACCGCATGACATTATTCCGTGAAACAAGGTTTCCATTGATTTGTTTAGTGTAGGTTTTTTGTGCCTTCCAAAAGTTGTCTTTTCCGGCATCGTTGATCCGCGACAGTCCGAGGAAAAATTTCGGCACCGCCACCAGGTTTTCGGTTTTCAGCTTCTGATGCTCAGGGAGCAGGTTCTGATCTTTAGCGGACTTGTATGTAATGGCATACATGTCTTCCATGAAAGAATCAGGTGCAATTGAAATACGGGCCAAATGCATTTTGGCATCCGGATCATTTTGTACCTGCTGCTTGAAATAAGAAGGGTAGGCGCTGTATGGCATGCTAGCCGTTTGGGTTTCATATAATTCGTCATCGGTCAGCTGCAGCGTAACGTCCAAAATGATGCCGAATAAACCATAGCCGCCAAGCACCGCAGAAAACAACTCGCTGTTTTCCGAAGTGCTTAATTGAAGGATCTCCCCGTCAGCGTTCATTAAGCGCATGGAGAGGACCGTATCCGATAAGCCGCCATTTCGGATATCCAGGCCATGGGCATTGACGCTCAATGAGCCGCCGACAGTGAAAATGTTCTGCGACTGGCTAACTTTCAGCGATAAACCATAGGGATTGATGGCTTCCTGGATATCGGCCCACCTGGCCCCGCTTTGCACAGTCACTGTTTTTGCATCTTCATCAACTTCGATGATTTGGTTGTACGGCTTCATATCAATCATGATGCCATTCGGATACATCGTCTGCCCGCCCTGGCTATGTTGCATGCCGGCAATGGAAAGCACGTCACCGTCTTTTCCGGCATCCAGCACGATTTCCTTAAGCTCATTTTTGCTTGTGCCGGCCTTCACCGTTTTGATTTCGACGGGCAAGAGGCGCTGATGCAGATCGGCATCCGGTCCATTCAATTGTGTGGAATACACATAAATGGATAAACCAAAAAGGCACACGTATAAAAGAGCGATCCAAACTGCTTTCATGACACCGCCACCCTTTTTCAGCAAACTTCTGAGTTCTTTCTCTATTAGACAGAAGTCAGGTGAAATAGTTCCTGTAAATTCAAAAAAATTACAGTGGGGTTTTGGTTTCCTAATGATAGCCATGCGTTCAAAATTACTTCCCGCCATTAAAAGAGATGACGCAATCTGCGCCATCTCTTTTATCTTTATTAGTCGCTGATAATGGTCAATTTCTCGCGGATGTCTGTCCGTTCCTGTTTTGCAGGGACGTGCGCTGGATAGCCGATCATCATGGTAGCCACAATTTTTTCGCCAGGCTTTACGCCGATGGCTTCACGGAACACCGGATTATAGATCCAATCGTTGGAGCGCCAGATCATGCCGATGCCGCGTTCCCAAGCAGCCAGCTGAAAGTTCTGCAGCATGGAGGAAACCGCGCCATAATCTTCGTCCCATCTTCTTTGTCTTGGATCTTCCGGCATAATGACGACCAGGTGCAGTGGAATGCTGCGGAAATAATCAGCCTTGTTGAGCACTTTTGAAGGGATTTCCCCGTCTGGTGTGCGCATGGATTCAATAAATGCCTGGACAAATTTCTCTTTTCCGGCGTCCGTGTACAACTGGAAACGCCACGGTTCATTGACTTTGTGGTTCGGTGCCCATTTGGCTATATTCAACAGCTCGATGATTTCCTCGACATTGACTGCATCAACCTTGAATTTCTTGATTGAACGTCTTTCTATGATATTCTGATCAATAGCATTCATCATTGAACGTCTCTCCTTTTCGCAAAGAAAATGCGGTTATCTACCCTTTATCCTAACATGGGGAGGAGAGAAAAGCGTATCAAAAAAGACAAAAAGATCCCTGCCGGCAGGCAGAAATATTGGTAGAATAGAAGCATAGGCAAGGAGTGGATAAAGTTGAAAAAGGCTGTAGTCATCGGCGGAGGCATCACTGGCCTTTCCGCTATGTATTATTTACAGAAGCTGAACCTGCAGGAAAACCTCAATCTGGAATTGGTGTTGATTGAGCGGGAGCCAGAGTTAGGCGGTAAGATCAAAACGGCAGTAGACAATGAATTCATCATGGAAGTTGGAGCGGATTCGATCGTTGCACGCCATGCCAGCGTCATGCCGCTGATCGAAGACCTTGGGCTTAAGGACCGGGTTGTCTACAACGGCACAGGGATTTCCTATTTGTATGCCAATAATGTGCTGCATGCCATTCCGAAAGATACAGTGTTCGGTATTCCGATGAACAGGGAAGCGCTATTCAGTTCGACACTTGTTTCTGAAGAAGGCAAGCAAGCTGCGTTAAAGGATTTTGACAGTGTCAACGAAAGCTTTACACGTGATAGCTCAATTGGAGAGTTTCTTGAGGCATTTCTTGGCAAGGAATTGGTTGAAAACCAGATTGCGCCTGTCTTGTCCGGCGTCTACTCAGGAAATCTCCATGAATTGACCCTGGCCTCGACACTGCCATACCTGGTTGATTATAAAAATAAATACGGCAGCATCATGAAGGGATTCGAAGCGAACAAAGAATTCTTCCAAGGTGCGGCCAATAAGAAATTCATTTCGTTTGATCAAGGCATGCAAGTATTGATTGATGAAATGGAAAGCAAGCTTGACCATGTGCGGATATTGAAAGGCATAGGAACCAAGTCGGTCAAAAGAGACGAAGAACGCTACCAGGTTGAGCTTGAAGACGGCGAGGCGATAGAGGCGGATTTCGTGATTCTGGCCACCCCTCACCAAGTTGCCCAGCAGCTTTTAGGGATAGCGGAACTGAATGCCGAATTCGATCAATTCCTGAATTCCTCATTGATCAGTGTTTATCTTGGATTTGATATTCCGGATGAACAGTTGCCTGAAGACGGAACCGGCTTTATCGTATCCCAGGAAAGTGACCTGCATTGCAACGCCTGTACCTGGACCAGCCGGAAGTGGAGCCATACATCAAAAAGCCATAAATTGCTGGTTCGGCTGTTCTACAAGAGTTCACATCCCTCTTATGGCATGTTGAAGGATTTGTCTGAAGAAGAGTTGGCGAAGGTAGCGATGGAGGATGTACGAAAGAGTTTAGGGATTGAAGAAGAGCCTTTGACTGTTGAAGTGACCGGTTGGAAAAATCTGATGCCCAACTACCACATGCAGCATAAAACCGCTATTAGCGAGCTGGAACTGAAAATGGAAAAAATGGTTCCAGGCGTGAAACTGGCAGGGTCTTCTTATTTTGGAGTGGGAATCGGTGCCTGTATTCAAAATGGTGCGGATTTGGCGAAAATCATCACCAATCAATTAGTGGATGTAGAAGAATCGTAGAAAAAGAGACCGTAGCTGGTCTCTTTTTTATTTACAAAAAAGCCGTTTATCCAAATTTCGGATAAACGGCTAATTGAGAATATGAGTAATATATTATCAATTAATTATTTTGTTTCAGTAAGGTCAGGAACTGAAAGGCCAAGGCCTTCAGCAACACGCGTACCGAACTCAGCATCCGCTTTGTACAAATGGCTGATTTGGCGAAGTTTGATGTCTTCTTTGTCAACAGCGCTTAAGCCGCCGACGAAAGTTGCAACAAGACGCTCTTGTTCTTCAGCACTTTGCAGACGGTAAAGGTCGCCCGGTTGTGTGTAATGATCATCTTTGAAGTAGGGTACGGAATCCGTAACGCCGGATACTTCAAGTGGAGCCGGTTTAGCAGCTTCAGTTTCAGTAGGGCCGCCGTAGCTGTTCGGCTCGTAATAGACAGAACCGCCGCCGTTATTGCCGAAGTTCATCTGGCCGTCACGCTGGTAGTTATTGACTTGGTTTTTCGCTGCGTTGATCGGCAGCATCTGGTGGTTAGCGCCTACGCGGTAACGGTGAGCATCATGGTATGCGAACAAGCGGCCTTGCAGCATTTTGTCCGGTGAAACGTCGATGCCAGGAACCAATGTACCAGGAGAAAAAGTAGCTTGCTCAACTTCAGCAAAATAGTTTTCAGGGTTGCGGTTAAGCACCATACGGCCAACTTCCATTAATGGATAGTCTTTGTGCGACCACGTTTTTGTTACATCGAATGGGTCGAAGCGATATGTGTTCGCATCTTCCAAAGGCATAACCTGTACATATACTTTCCATGCTGGGAAATCACCTTCTTCAATTGCATTGAAAAGGTCTTCCGTGTGGAAATCAGGGTTTTCGCCAGCAATTTTATCAGCTACGTCCTGAGTGATGTTCTGGATGCCTTGTTCAGTAAGGATGTGGTATTTGATCCAAACCGATTCGCCTTCAGCGTTTGTCCATTTGAATGTGTGGCTTCCGAATCCGTGCATGTGGCGAAGTGTTGCAGGAATTCCGCGATCGCCCATCAGGTAAGTAACCTGGTGCAATGATTCCGGTGACAATGACCAGAAGTCCCACACTGCGTTAGGGTTTTTCAAGTGGGTGCGTGGATCGCGTTTTTGTGTATGGATAAAATCAGGGAACTTGATCGCATCTTGGATGAAGAAGATTGGCGTATTATTGCCGACTAAATCGTAGTTTCCTTCTTCTGTATAGAATTTTAGAGAGAAGCCGCGCGGATCACGGACAGTATCGGCAGACCCCAGTTCACCGGCAACCGTTGAGAAACGGGCGAATAAATCTGTTTTCTTGCCGACTTCCGATAGGAAAGCAGCTTTCGTATATTTAGATACATCATTAGTTACTTCGAAATAACCGTGAGCACCTGCGCCTTTAGCATGTACTACACGCTCAGGAACACGTTCTCTATTGAAATGTGCAAGCTTCTCAAGAAGGTGGACATCTTGTAATAGGACAGGACCGCGTTGTCCGGCTGTCTGCGAGTTTTGGTTGTCTCCGACTGGGGCACCCCAGCTGGTTGTTAAACCTGTTTTGTTTGTACTCATGAATCGAACACCTCATTCTCTTTTTTTATGTAAAACACTACATATCCAATGATAACATTTTTTAAATTAAAATCAATTCTAAGTGATAATGATTATAATTAATGGAAATCTTGTTGTGTCAAATGATTGATTTAAAACAGAAAAAACACCAAAAGAAAAGCAGTACCGGCTTAACCGATGCTGCTTTTTTTTTCCTCTATTGAAAGGCGCTTGCGCTTTTCTTGTTGTCCAGCTCCAGCGCCCAAAACCTCGGGGTCTTAAGTTCGCNCAGTACCGGCTTAACCGATGCTGCTTTTTTTTTCCTCTATTGAAAGGCGCTTGCGCTTTTCTTGTTGTCCAGCTCCAGCGCCCAAAACCTCGGGGTCTTAAGTTCGCTTGCCTGTGCGGCACAAAACGCCGCTTCGGCAAACTGCCTTAAGCCTGTCGGTTCTATACGGGCACCTCCGCTTTTCCTGTTGTCCAGTTGCAAGTGCCTAGCTCTTCGGATCATAAGTCAACCCACCGACGTGGCAAAGAACGCCACTCTGCTGGTCTGCCTTATGCCTTTCAGAGCTGACCAGGCACTTTCACTTTTCTTGTTACCTCATTACATTTAAACGCTGGTAACTGTCGAAGTGTTTGCTCCAGTAGCTGTCGCTCAGGCTGGTGATTTGGACGCGGTCGCCCCCGGCATGGATAAAGCTGTTATTACCGATGAAAATACCCATATGTGAAATTCCTGGGCGGTATGTATCTTTAAAGAATACAAAATCACCGACCTGTGGTGAACTTACATTGGAAGAGATAGCATCGAGTCCGGTCGTATTCGTACGCGGCACGCTGATTCCTGCCTGATTGTATACATAATAGATGAAGCCGCTGCAATCAAATCCACCGGGTGCTGCGCCGCCCCATTTGTAAGGTGTACCCAAGAAAGAGTTGGCGATCGATACGAGTGATGAAACTTTTCCGGAAGTCGATGGTGCCGCAACTGGGTTTGAAACCGTCACTGGTTTCTTGCTGACCGATTCGCCGGTTACTTTCAATACTTGGCCGATACGGATCGAGCTTGTTTTCATACCGTTTAAGCTCATCAGTTGGGAAACGGAAGTGCCATGGCGCTGAGCGATATTGGTCAATGTATCGCCGCTGACCACGCGGTATGTACTTGTTTTAGAGATAACTGGTGCGGCTGGCGTTTTAACGATTACAGCCGGTGCAGCTGGCTGTAATTTTCCACTGACCGTCAATTTTTGCCCTGGCTGGATGTTGCTCCCGGATAGTTTGTTCAATTGTTGAATGGAGCTGACGCTGGTGCTGTGAACCCGTGCGATATGTGATAACGTGTCACCGGCTTTTACGGTATAAGTAGTTGCAGAGTTCGTTGGTGTTTTAGGGATGCTGGTTTTCTGTGGAGGAGCCGCTGGAGTTGAAACAGCTGCGACTTTGATGGTCTGGTTCGGATGAATCGAATTGGACGAAAGTTTATTCCAAGTCAGCAATTGATCCACTGATACCTTATTACTTGAAGCGATTTTCCATAATGTATCTCCTGGTTTCACTGTGTAAGTGCTGGCTTCTGTATCGGAAGCCCCGATTGCAAATGTTAATGCAGTAGCTGCAAATAATGTAAAAATAATTTTTCGCATTCCCAAACCCCTTTTTCTTTGTCTATTTATAGATAATTCAATCTATTATCTGTGGATTCCTTAATTCTATATAATTACTAAGGTGTAGGCAATAAGTTTCAATATTACATTTGTGTTACAAAGATAAAGGTAATAAAAAACCATTTTGCTAATTCGCTTTTACTTCAGTTTTCTCCATCTGATAAAAAAACTATTGCATACCTATAGATATCGGTCTTATTAGAAAAAACTTAAGAGCAGATGCAAAATAATCCTAATTATTTTATGGAACTATGTTTTAAAGACTCCTAAAATACTAATGAGGGATCCTTAAAAAATACTTGAATGAAATTGATTGGTTTGGATGAATGTTTATAAGAAAGGGGACTAATCTCCTGCTACAAAATGAGACTTTGAATTGTTGCAATATTGCGTTTTTTCTGACATCATGAAAGGGGTGAAACCGATTCATTATAAGGAGGAAGAAAAAATGTATGCGACACTTGGCAAAATCTTTGATCAAACGGTAAGCAGATACCCGGATAAAGAAGCCTTGGTTGATTTGAGAAGAGAGGAAAGATGGACCTATTCGCAATGGAGCGAGGAAGTTCATCGCCTGGCGAATGCTCTAACAACGGCGGGCGTCAGTAAAGGGGACCGTGTTTCAAGTTTTTTGTTCAATAATAGTGAACTGCCTACTGCATTATTTGCCTGTGCGAAAATCGGTGCTGTGTTCAATCCCATCAATTTCCGTTTAAAGCCTGAAGAACTGGCGTATATCTTAAATGATGCAACACCCGAAGTCGTTTTGTTTGAAGAAGCTTTAAAAGAGACGATTGAGGGAGTTGCTGCGCATTTTCCAAGTATTCAATTCTGGTATATAGATGAAAAAGTTCCAGACTATGCAGTTAGCTACCGGGAGCGGCTCAGCGAAGCATCTGTGACAGATCCATGTGTGCAGGTCGATGAGATGGATACGTATGCCATTATGTATACAAGTGGGACTACAGGAAGGCCGAAAGGTGTCATTCACCGCCATCGCGACATGGCTGAACAAAGCATGACATGCATTGCGATGTTGAAATATACGAAAAATGATGTAGGTCTGGTTATTGCGCCGATGTTTCATTGCGCAGAACTGCATTGCTGCATCATTCCGCGTGTCCAGGCTGGAGCTTCCAGTGTGATCATGCACCAATTCAATCCTCAAGAAGCTCTGGACACAGTCGAAAAAGAAAAAGTTACCGTCATGTTCGCGGTACCAACCATGTGGAGCATGATGACTGAATTGGACGGAGCGGATGCGAAAGTCAAAACTTTGCAGCGGGGATTATATGGAGCGGCTCCAATGGCACCTGTGCTGGTCAAACGTGTAAAGGAAGTATTGGGAATCGATTTGATTCAGGCATACGGCCAGACGGAAATGGGTCCGGCGATTACATTTCTGGCTGAAGATGAGCAGCTGACCAAAGCGGGGTCTGCCGGCAAACCCGCCTTTAACCATGAAATTCGAATCGTTCGGCCAAATGAAAAAGGTCCATCAGAGCCGGACGAAAGATTAGAGGCATTTGAAGTCGGTGAAATCATCGTTCGTGGGCCGAGCATGATGGCCGGATACTTCCACCGCCCACAAGCCACTTCTCGTGTTTTATATAAAGGCTGGTATCATACAAGTGATTTAGGGTATTTGGATGAAGACGGCTATCTGTTCGTGGCCGATCGGGTGGACGATATGATCATCAGCGGCGGTGAGAATATCTATCCACGAGAAGTGGAAGACGTGCTGCATGAGCATGAGCTCATTCAGGATGTGGCGGTGCTTGGAATTCCTGATGAAAAATGGGGCGAAGCGGTAATGGCGTTTGTTGTCGTTAAGGATGCAGGGCTGACCGAACAACACCTAGAAGAATTCTGTCTCAATAATGATAAGCTTGCCCGCTTTAAACGACCCAGAACCTATTGCTTTGTTGATGAGCTGCCGCGCAATGCCAGCGGGAAGATCCAAAAATTCCTCTTGCGTGAACTCTATGCAAAAAGTAATGTATAAGAAATGGGATATGGCTCCTCAGCCGAATACAAGCAAAGGCTGAGGGGTTTTAAAATGGAAAAGGAGAGTGCCATGATGCAAATGAAACCGGTGGAAGAAACGATTGTAGGTGTTCTAGGAATTGAATACGTTGAAATCACCCCGGATAAAGTAGTAGCGACCATGCCCGTTCATGCAGCAACCCACCAGCCTTTTGGACAGCTCCACGGAGGAGCTTCCGTCGTATTAGCTGAATCGGTCGCCAGTGTGGGAACCTGGCATTTAATCGACCAGGAGAACGAAATTGCCGTCGGCTTAGAAATCAACGCCAATCACCTTCGCGGCAAACAGGATGGCCTAGTGAAGGCTACCGGCACACCCTTACATAAAGGAAGAACAACGATGGTCTGGGACATCAAGATTGTAGATGAAGAGGAAAAGCTTATTTGCATTTCACGATGCACCGTAGCGATTGTCAAAAAGAAAAAATAATCAGCAGCAATCCATTACTGTCGCCTTGAGGTGTGTAATGGATTTTTTTTAGATACAGAAATCGAAAAATACTGTTAACAAAATCTACTTGTTCATGTATACTGAATTTTAAGAAAACTAAAGCGCTTACATTCCTTTTATGTCTCCTGTCGTAAAAGGTTTTTTAAAAATATTAACATACCGTCCGTTCAGTATTAAGTACCGACCGTTCAGTATGTATAAGGGGCGAGGTAATGATGGATTCTTTATTTGACTTGACGGGCAAAACAGCTTTGATCACTGGAGGTGGAAGTGGCCTTGGCCGGAATATAGCAGAAGTCTTTGCAGAATACGGCGCGAATATAGCGGTCTGCTCCCGCAAAGTGAAAAATTGCCAAGAGACGGCCGATCAATTGGAAAGCCGCTTTGGCATTAAAGCCCGTGCTTATGAATGCCATGTGGGTGACGAGGAGCAGGTAAAAACAGTGGTTCAGTCGGTACTGTCCGATTTTGGCAGCATCGACATCCTGGTCAATAACAGTGGGGCAACCTGGGGAGAAGAGACGGAAAGAATGCCGCTGGATGCCTGGGAAAAAGTGATGAATGTCAATGTTACGGGTACTTTCCTCATGTCCAAGGAAGTAGGCGTGCATATGATCCGCAATGGCTATGGAAAAATCATCAATATCGGTTCGGTCGCCGGATTGAGAGCGGAACCTCCGGAAGTGCTGAATGCCATCGGTTACAGCACCAGCAAAGCGGCTGTCCATCATTTCACTAAAGATTTAGCACGTAAATGGGCAGGGCATGGATTGTACGTCAATGCTATCGCACCTGGATTTTTTGAAACGAAGATGACGCAGCATGTCATCGAAAAGCATACGGAGACGCTCGTCAATAAAAACCCGATGAAAAAATTAGGGGATCCGAGATCGCTTCAGGGAGCAGCGCTTTTCCTGGCGGGTGCTGCAAGTGATTACATAACAGGCCAAGTAATTGCGGTGGATGGCGGAAGTTCTTTATAAAGAGTTTTGATGAACCTTGAAACAGTATAGAAGGCTGAAGGAGGAAAAGTATGGATAGACCTTGGTTAAAGCATGTAGCAGAAGGAAATCCAAAAAGCATTGAAATACCGGATATATCGCTAGTGGAATTGTTCAAGCAGTCAACAGAAAAATATCCAGACCATACAGCGGTCAGCTTTTTCGAAAAGACTTATAGCTATAAGAAACTGGATGAGGCCATCGGAAATTTTGCGGAAGAACTTTACGGAATGGGCATCCGGAAAAATGATCGAGTGGCCATCATGCTGCCGAACTGTCCGCAATATCCCATCAGTTTCTATGCCGCACTTTCCTGTGGCGCAACAATCGTCCAGTTGAATCCGATGTTTCAGCCGGCAGAACTTCTCCACATCCTCAATGACTCGGAAACAAAAGCTTTACTCATACTGGATCGCTTAATGCCTTTGTTCGATAGCATCAAAGATAAGACTTCGGTCCAGCATGTAGTGGCCCTGGCTCTCGATGGCGACCTTGAAAAAGGTGGTCCAACCGGCAATAGGCCCCACATCTCGATAGAACCAAAAGAGGATGTAGCGGTTATCCAATATACAGGAGGGACAACCGGGCTTTCAAAAGGCGCCATGCTGACGCATCGGAATATTGTCGCCAATACTTTGCAAAGTGCCGCAACTTCGGAAATCAGGACTAGAAAAGGAGAAGAGAAAGTGCTGACCATCTCGCCTCTATTCCATGTTTACGGGATGACCAGCGGAATGAGTGTCACTTTTTATAACGGAGGCAGTATGATTCTGGTCCCCAAATTCGATGTTGGCCAAGTAGTGGAGCTGATCGAAAAAGAAAAACCCACTGCGTTTCCAGGAGTGCCTACTATGTATATTGCTCTGCTGGACTATCATCGCTCAAGAAAATTCGACTTGAGTTGTTTGGTATCCTGCAGCAGCGGGTCAGCTCCTTTGCCGTTGGAAGTGCTTGATCGCTTCAATGCAATCAGCGGAACAACCATCGCGGAAGGTTATGGATTATCCGAAGCATCCCCAGTAACGCACCGCAATCCGATTCAAGGTTTGCAGAAAAAGGGCAGCATCGGGATTCCCTTACCCAATACGGATTCGCGGATTGTCGATATCGCGACTGGGGAAGAGACCTTGCCTGTCGGTGCGATAGGCGAGTTGGTTGTCCGAGGCCCGCAAGTGATGAAAGGTTATTGGAACAGGCCGGAAGAAACGGCATCCGCAATCCGTGATAACTGGCTGTATACCGGAGATCTCGCGAAAATGGACGAAGATGGGTTCTTTTACATTGTTGGCCGGAAAAAAGAGATGATCCTGGCAAGTGGTTTTAATGTCTATCCGATCGAAGTGGAAAATGTCCTCTATCATCATCCGGCCATCCGCGAAGCAGCGGTGTTCGGGGTTCCGGATGAGTACCGTGGAGAAACGGTCCGAGCGGTTGTGGTCTTGGATGAACAAGCCACGGAAGAAGAATTGATCGCGTATTGCCGAACCCAGCTATCTGCTTATAAAGTGCCGGAAGCCATCATTTTTGCGGAAGAACTGCCAAAAACAGCTGTCGGGAAAATACTGAAACGTGCTTTGCAAAAACAATATGCCAATTTATAAATAAACAAGGAAATGGGGAGATTAGCATGCATTTACGTTTATCAGAAGAACAAACGATGGTCCAAAAAACGATACGCCGGTTTGTGGAAAAAGAATTGATTCCGCTGGAAAATGAAGTGCTGAAAAATGAAAGGGAAGGGCGTCCGAGCCTGGACCCCGGAAAAATGAAGGAATTGCAGAAAAAAGCAAAGGATTTTGGCTTTTGGGGCATCAACACTCCCGAAGAATACGGGGGATCGAATCTTGGGCAAATGATGCTGGCCATCGTTTTGATGGAAGTATCGAAAACTTTCGTGCCTTTTACATTCGGAGGATCTGCCGACAACATCCTTTATTACGGCAATGAGGAACAAAAAAAGAAATACTTGATCCCAACGATCAATGGGGAAAAGAAATCCTGTTTTGCAATGACCGAACCGGAAGCGGGATCCGATACTCAAAATTTGAAGATGACAGCTGTCAAAGACGGCAATGAATGGGTCTTGAATGGCGAAAAAACCTTTATCACAGGAGGCAATGAAGCTGACTTTGTTATGGTGATCGCCATCACAGACAAAGAATTGCATCAACAAACGGGCCGTTCCGGTGTCACCTGTTTTATCGTCGACCGGGAGATGGGCTGGAAATCCGAATACATCGATACGATGGGCGAATGGGGCCCCGCCGGACTGGTTTTCGACAACGTTCGTGTGCCGGAAGAGAATATTTTGGGCGAAATCAACGGCGGCTATAATTTGGGGCTGGAATGGATCGGCTTTGCACGTTGGGTGGTTGGAGCACGGGCTGTCGGGATGAGTGAACGATTGCTGCAGATGGCCATCGATTATTCAAAAGACCGCAAAACCTTCGGCAAGCCGATTGCGGAACGCCAAGCGATCCAATGGCCGATTGCTGATTCAGCAGTGGAAATTGAAGCGGCGAAATGGCTAGTGTTGAATGCGGCCTTCACATTGGACCAAGGGGAAGATAATCGCCATCTTGCGTCCATGGCGAAACTCTATGGGGCGAATATGGGCAACCGGGTTGTGGACCGGGTTCTTCAAATTCATGGAGGTATGGGCTATACAAGGGAATTGCCGATTGAACGTTGGTACCGTGAAGCGAGATTATGGAGAATTTATGATGGAACAGATGAAATCCAGCGCATGATCATCTCAAGGAATTTATTGAAAGGCCACATAAAAGTGGGGCAATCGGTTTAATCGAATGGGAGAAAAGGGAGGCATCTCAATGGGGAATTCATTTGAAGGAAAAACAGCGTTTGTTACAGGCGGCAGCCGGGGGATCGGCCGTCAGATTGCGCAACGGTTTGCAAGTGAAGGGGCAAATGTAGCAATCATCGACGTCAACGAAGAGGCGCTTCAGACAGTACAGGAAGAAATGAACGGGCAGGGCTATTCCATCTACACGAAAAACGCCAGTGTCACCGACAAAGAACAAATAGAGCAAGCGATGAAAGAAGTATTCGAGAAATTCGGCTCGATTGATGTACTCGTTAATAATGCAGGGGTCATTCGGGATAATATGCTGTTTAAAATGACCGATGAGGACTGGCTGACGGTTACAGACGTCCATTTAAAAGGGGCATTTTATGCGACACGTGCTGCGCAGCAGTACATGACCCAAAACAAATATGGCCGGATCATCAATATTTCCTCAACTTCCGCACTTGGCAATCGTGGACAAGCCAATTATGCGACAGCAAAAGCCGGGCTCCAAGGATTTACGAAAACCTTGGCAATCGAACTTGGAAAATATGGAATCACAGCGAATGCCGTGGCGCCCGGTTTTATCGAGACGGATATGACGAAAGCGACTGCTGAACGCATCGGTGTCCCTTTTGAAGAATTGATCAAAGCGAGTGTTTCCGCTATCCCGGTCGGCCGAAGCGGAAAACCGGAAGATATCGCAAATGCGGTCGCCTTTTTTGCAGATGAACGTTCCTCGTTTGTCAGCGGACAAGTCTTATATGTAGCTGGCGGACCGAAAAACTAAAGACGGAGGTGCACGTATGCTGAAAGAAAGCATTGGGAAACGTTCGGAAAAAGTGAAGAATACGATTGAAAGAGGGGCAGTCCGGAAATTCGCTGAGGCGATCGGCGACCCGGCACCTATTTATATCGATGAACAGGCAGGTGCTGCTTCGCGGTACAAACGAAACATTGCACCTCCTACGTTTCCGGTGACTTTTGATGCCGGAAAAATCGATGGATTAGATCTCCCGTCGAAAGGCTTGATCCACGGGGAACAGATTTACCATTACGAACGGCCGCTGTTTATCGGAGAAGATGTCTATTGCTGGATGGAAGTGAAAGATTATTACGAGAAAAGCGGCAACTTTGGAGAAATGGGATTTTTGGTCGTCATAAAAAAAGGGGAAAGTGCAGATGGTGAATTGTTGTTTACAGAAGAACGCATCGTCATCATCAACGAAGCCGCTAGAAAGGGGATGACGGTATGAACCGGATAACGGATTTTCAGGAAGGCGATAGCTTACCGCCAATTCAATTGGCACCTGTGACGCGTCTGGATTTGATCAAATATGCAGGCGCTTCTGGTGACTTTAACCCAATCCACACCATTGATGCTGAAGCTGAAGGAGCAGGATTACCCGGGATAATCGCCCATGGCATGTGGACGATGGGGAATCTGGCGAAAATTTTCACCCCTTACCTGGAAGAAGGGTTTATCCAGGATTATGCCATTCGTTTTAAAGGCATGGTTTTTCTGGAAGACGTCATTACGTTAAAAGCGACCGTTGTTGAAAAGAAACAGAGGCAGGTTATATTCCAGGTTCAAGCCGTCAATCAAAGCGATAAAGATGTGCTGAAAGGTGATCTTGTTTTCTTGTTGTAATTAGCGGCTTTTTTATGAAAGGGAGGCGAAGATCCATGGAAAGGGATGCAGTGATCGTATCGGCAGTAAGAACAGCAATCGGGCGGCAAGGCGGTGCTTTAGCGTCGGTCCCCGCTCATGTTTTCGGAGCGGAAGTGATCAAAGCGGCAATAGCGCGTGCGGGCATCGATGCGGCTGTTATAGATGACATTATTATGGGCAATGTCCTGAGTGGAGGAGGGAACATTGCCAGATTGGCGGCATTGGAGACGTGGCTTGGAATAGAGCTGCCTGGATTGACGATTGACCGCCAATGCGGCTCCGGCATCAACGCGATTAATCTTGCAGCGCAAGCCATCTGGGCAGGAGACGGGGATATCTTTGTAGCTGGAGGGCTTGAAAGCATGAGCCGCGCCCCTTATTTAATGGAGAAGCCTGAAAAAGCGTATAGCCCGGCACCGCCAAAATTCCGGAAATCCCAATTATCGCCAAAAGAAATAGGAGACCCACCCATGGGCATAACAGCTGAAAATTTGGCGGAACAATACGGCATCAGCCGTGAAGAACAGGACCGGTTTGCATTGGAGAGCCAAAAACGCGCTGCACAAGCAATGGAAGAAGGGCGTTTTGATGAGCAGATCGTGCCCATTCAAATCCCGGTTCGCAAAGGGGAGTCCATTGAATTTAAAGAAGATGAGCATCCGCGTCCCCAAACAACCCTGCAAGCACTGGCAAAATTGCCTCCAGCTTTTCTTGAAAACGGAACAGTGACGGCCGGAAGCAGTTCAGGTTTGAATGACGCCGCTTCAGTTGCAGTCATCATGTCCAGAGAAAAAGCGGAAGAGCTGGGTTTGAATGTTTTAGGAGTTATACGGGCTCAGGCTGTGGCGGGTGTTGATCCGAATATTATGGGCATTGGACCGGTTCCGGCAACACAAAAAGCTTTGAAGAAAGCGGAGCTGACTTTAGCTGATATCGATATCATCGAAATCAATGAAGCTTTTGCATCTCAAGTGCTTGCCTGCGATAAAGAATTGAAGATGGATATGGATAAGGTGAATGTAAACGGAGGGGCGATTGCACTCGGCCATCCACTTGGGGCGACTGGGGCCATTCTGCTGACCAAAGCGGTTTATGAATTACAGCGTTCTGGTGGAAGATATGCTCTCATTACAGCTTGCATCGGCGGCGGACAAGGCATTGCGACGATTATTGAACGGGAGGGGTAAGAACGTTGGAGAAGATACCCGATATTAATGTTTACGTCAGATTCTGCGAAACCGACGCCGGTGGCCATGTCAGCAACATCAGTTATTTCATCTATTTGGAAGAGGCGCGTTCGAAGTTTTTCCAGGCCATCGGTTTTACCGGCAATGAAAAAAGAGGCAATATCGACTTTATCGTCGCTTCCACAAGCTGTGATTTTTTGGTGCAGGCGTATGCAGGGCAAACTTTGGCGATTGCGACAAAAGTGGAGCGGATCGGTTCTAAGAGCTTTGAACTGGTCCACGAAATCTCCAACAACGAAACCGGTGGACGGATTGCTTTAGGACGGGCGGCGATTGTCTGCTTTGATTACCAGAAACAGCAGACCGAAAAGATTCCGCCAGTGCTCCGTGAGATGCTCGAAAGTTTTTTGGTGAAAGTTTAGGGCTGTTGCACAGCGTGAAAGAAAAGAGGGATGGAAATGGATTTCAACTTAAGTGAAGATATTCAATTTCTCAAGCGAAATATTCGTCTCTTTATCCAAAATGAAGTGGAAAAAGTGGCGATGCAAATTGAGGAAGACGATGAAATTCCAGAGCGGATCATCCAACTATCAAAAGAAATGGGATTATTTGGTTTGAGCATTCCGGAAGAATACGGAGGACTAGGCATCGATATGGTCGGGAAATGTGCACTTTATGAAGAAATCGGTGCAACACACAATGGCTACACGACTTTAATCGGAGGTCATACAGGAATAGGGACTGTCGGAATTGTTGAAATGGGCAATGAGCAGCAAAAGAGAAAGTATTTACCGGACATGGCTTCGGGAGAACGGCTCGGCGCTTTTGCATTGACCGAGCCACAAGCCGGATCGCATGCAACGAATTTGAAAACGACTGCCGTTAAAAAGGGCGATAAGTATATATTGAACGGCCTCAAGCATTATATTACCAACGCCACAAAAGCGGATGTCTTTACAGTGATGGCAGTAACCGAACCTGAAAAAGGTGCGAAAGGGATCACCTCATTCATTGTTGAAAAAAATTTTCCGGGTTTCTATGTAGGGGCAGTTGAGAAAAAGATGGGCCTTCACGGTTCCCATTCTGCGGAAGTCATTATGGAAGATTGTGAAGTGCCCATTGAAAACGTCTTGGGCAGCGAAGGACAAGGTTACGTCAATGCTTTGAAAATACTGGCGAATGGCCGGGCGGGGCTTGCTGCCAGAAATTTAGGGTCTTCCCAGCATTTGCTCGACTTATCCGTCAGATTCGCTAAAGAGCGTGTGCAATTCGGCAAGCCGATCATTGAGCATCAGGCTGTGGCTCATATGCTTTCTGAAATGGCGGTGGATGTGGAAGTGCTGCGGTCGTTTATGTATCGCGTGGCATGGATGGTCGACCAGGGGCAGCAAGTGATCAAAGAAGCAGCGATGGTGAAATTATTCGGTTCTGAAGTGTATAACCGCGTGGCCGACAAAGCGCTGCAGGTCCACGGAGGCATCGGCTATATCGCCGATTATCCGATCGAACGTTACTACCGTGATGCAAGAATCACCCGAATTTACGAAGGAACTTCTGAAATCCAGAAAAATATTATCGCGGGTCGTTTGAGCAAAGAATATTCTTAGCGGCTGATTCTGGCCAAAGTATAGGGAAGAGGAGGGAGAAAGATGGACTTATTTTTGCAGCAGGTTTTTAACGGGCTCACTCTTGGAAGCGTTTACACGCTTGTCGCTATTGGTTTAACGCTGGTTTTCGGCATTTTGCATATCCCGAACTTCGCGCATGGTGCGCTGTATTTAGTGGGTGGCTACGTTACGTTGATGGTGATGTCAGCCACGGGCGTCCATTATTTTATTGCCATCATCGCCTCGATCGTTGTTGTAGCGGTATTGGCGGTTCTGATGGAGCGATTGGTGTTTCATCCGCTCCGAAATTCACCGCCAATTCACGACAAAATCGCCGCCATCGGATTGGTGCTGTTTTTTGAAGCCCTGGTCCAGCTTGTGTGGGGCACTGAATACCTGCGCATGCTGACGCCGTTCGACAACAATATTTCTGTGGCGGGCGTGTCGATGACCAGCCAACGGATTCTGGTGATTGCCGTTACAGTGGCTGTCGTCTTCCTACTGACCTTGTTTTTGAAAAAAACCATGATGGGCGCCTCGATTCTGGCGATGGCGCAAAATCGGGAAGGGGCCTTTCTTGTCGGCATCAATGCCAATAAAGTGGCCATGATGACATTCGCGATTTCAGGGGCCTTGGCTGCAATTGCTGCTTCTCTCGCTTCTCCTATTAACCTGGTATTCCCGGCAATGGGCCATTTGGTCATCTTAAAAGCTTTTGTGGTTGTCATTATTGGAGGGATGGGCAGCATTCCTGGAGCCATCATTGCAGGGCTTGTCCTCGGATTGACTGAAAGTATGGGTGCAACTTATATTTCGAACGATTACAAAGACATGATTGCGTTTTTATTATTGATCATCATCATGACCGTCCGTCCTAAAGGCTTGTTCGCAAAGGGGGTCTATTAAGTGGATAAAATTTTTAATCACCGTACCCTTATCGCTTTATTGGTTGTCTTTGCTTTGGTATTTCCACTGATTTATGCAGATAACCGCTATGTGCTGCATGTCATGACCATCGGTTTCATTTTCACGATCAGTGTCTATGGGATGAATATCATTGCCGGTTTTACGGGTCAGCTGTCTCTGGCGCATGCTGGATTTTTTGCCATCGGCGCCTATTCACTGGGGATTTTGACGACACGAACGGAAATGAACTTCTGGCTGGCGCTCCTGTTGGCGGTTTTGATCACTAGTGCGGCAGGCTTGTTGCTGGGCGCTATTGCGCTTCGGACAAAGGAACATTTTTTCGCTATCTATACCTTGATCGTCGGCTACCTGATTTACCTGCTGATCGATAAATGGGACGGCTTGACGGGCGGGATCCGTGGGTTGATCGGCATTCCGATCCCCGATCCAATCGGGCCCTTGAACTTCGAGTCGGCCACTGCCATGTATTATCTGGTTCTGTTTTTCCTCTTATTGTCCATTTTCATCGCGGTTCGCATTGTCCGCTCCCTGACAGGCAGAACGTATATTGCAATCCGCAACAGCGAGGAACTGGCACAGACACTCGGCATCAATACAAAAGTGAACAAGTTGATTTCGTTCGTGATCTCAGTAGCTTATGCCGGATTGGCAGGTGCTTTATACGCTTCTCTCACACGGTTTATCGGCCCGGATGTTGCAAGTACGAATATGGTCTTCAACTTTTTGATGTATTTGATTGTCGGAGGGATCGGAACACTTTCCGGCCCTCTCGTCGGAACCATGCTTTTTGTCTGGTTGGAACAATTCCTGAGAAGTTATCAGGAATACCATCTATTGATCTTTGGTCCGATTCTGGTCATCATGGTCATTTTCTTTCCAACGGGAATTGTCGGCGGTTTTTACCGGATTAAAGCGAAGCTCCAACAGAAGAAAGTACCGAAGGACAATAAATATTTCAATCCAGTTCCGGCGAAATCTACAAAAAAATAGAGGGGGGTTCAATGTGGCGTTTATTGAAGTGAAAGGAATCACTAAAAAATTTGGAGGCCTGACTGCTGTCGACAGTGTGGATTTTGAAATAGAGGAGGGCAAGATCACCGCGATCATCGGTCCAAACGGAGCGGGGAAATCCACTTTCTTTAATTTGATCAACGGTTTTCATAAGCCGACATCGGGCAGTATCTTGTTTGAAGGAAAAGACATTACGAAAATACCCGTGCACAAAGGTGCTCATCTTGGAATCGCCAGAACGTTTCAGACCACACATTTATTTGAACAATCGACTGTCATTGACAATGTCATCGTGGGGCATCGGTTGCGGACAAAATCGAATTTGTTCGATGCGATATTCCGGACGCGCCGGGAAAAACAAGAGGAAGACAAGGCATATGAAATAGCGATGGCGTCTTTGGAATTTGTCGGAATGGCACATTTAGCGGATACGCCGGTATCGACCATCACCCAAGAAGCGAAAAAAAGGGTGGCGATTGCTTTAGCACTTGCGACGGGTCCGAAAGTGATGTTCCTCGATGAACCGGCTGCCGGCATCAATCCGGAAGAAACAGACGGGCTGGCGCAGCTGATGAAGAAAATAGCAGCCAGCGGAATTACGGTTTGTACAATCGAACACAAGATGCAGATGATCATGGGGATGGCTGATAAAATCATGGTCTTGAATCAAGGCGCAAAGATTGCGGAAGGTACGCCTGATGAAATAAAGAATAATCCTGTGGTCATCGAAGCTTATTTGGGGGGCGAAGCGATTGCTGAAGTTAACTGACGTAACAGTAAGGTTCGGAGCATTCCAGGCACTCAGCAATATCAACATCGAAGTGCAGGAAGGTGAATTGGTGGTGTTGCTCGGAGCCAATGGCGCCGGAAAGAGTACGATTTTTAATGCCATTAGTGGACTGAATAAACCTGCAGTAGGCGATATTCAATTTTTAGGAGGGAGTGTCAAAGGCAATTCGCCTGACCGAATGGTGAAAGTCGGCGTTGTCCAATGCCCGGAAGGAAAAAAGCTGTTCCCGGATATGACAGTCCAGCAAAATTTGATGATGGGCGGCTACGTCCATCGCGGCAAAAAAGCACAATTGAAGAGTTCGTTGGAAGAAGTTTATGAACTGTTTCCAATTTTAAGGGATAAGAAAGATGATTCAGCAGGCTCTTTAAGTGGAGGGCAGCAACAGATGCTTGCGATCGGCCGGGCATTGATGTCCAAACCGAAGTTGATCATGCTGGACGAACCCTCCATTGGGCTCGCGCCGTTAATCGTGGAGCAGATGTTTTCCATCATCCAAAAAATCAACAGGAGTGGAACAACCGTGCTGCTCGCAGAACAAAATGCCAATGCCGCTTTGAAGATTGCTGACCGCGGCTATGTGATCGAAAATGGCACGGTTGTTTTGAAAGGCAGCAGTGCAGAATTGTTCAATAATGATGCGATTCGGAAAGCTTATATCGGAGCTTAACGGATGAGAATAGGCATTTAAGGAGGTGAGACACCGCTGCTCGGGTTGCTGATATAAAAAATCAAGATAAAAGGGGAGATAACTTTATGCACTCATTAAAAAAAATTCTGTTTGGCGGATTGTTGCTGCTATTGATTTTCATTGTTTCAGCTTGTGGGAATGACGATGCTTCACCGGAAGCGGAGAGCGGCTCGAGCGGTTCAGGTGGAGAGATCACCATCGGCTATAGCGGACCTTTGAGTGGCCCCGCTGCAACATACGGGGAAGAAACTTTAAAAGGATTGGAAATGGCTGTTGAGGATATCAACGAAGAAGGCGGAATCGAAGTGGACGGACAGAATTATACGTTTGCTGTTTCCACTTTGGATGATAAGTACTTGCCGAACGAGACTGCGGCCAACGCCAAACGTCTGGTTCAGGAAGAAGATGCAAAGTTCATCTACAGTCCCCATAGCGGCGGGATTTATGCCATGCAAGTATTTAATGAAATGGAAGACTTTGTGATTATGGGATACACGAGCGAGCCAGGAGTGACAGCCCAAGGAAACTCTTTGAATGTCCGCATCCCCCCACGTTATGATCAGTATTTAGAACCTTTTACTGAATATGAGATGGAACGTTTCGGCGAAAAAATCGCATTTCTTCCAACTGCGAGCCAATACGGAAAAGATTGGTCTGAAATGCTGCAACCGGTATGGGAAGAAAAAGGCGGAGAAGTGGTCTTTAATGAATCCATCGATTTCAGCAAAGACACGGATTTCCAAACTATTGTTGCGAATGCTTTAGAGCAGAATCCGGATGTCATGTTTATCGGCGGCCCATCTGAACCTACTGCACTTGTAGCAAAGCAGGCACGCGACCTTGGGTTTGAAGGCGGTTTCTTGATTATGGACCAAGCGAAACTGGATGAAATGGCTGCGGTGCTCGGCGGCGATTATAGTTTGCTTGAAGGAGCGATCTCGACAACACCACTGGTCAATTCAGAATTCCCTGGTACTGCTGAATACGTTGAAAAATACAAAGAAAATAACGATCGGGACCCAAGTGCGGAGTCTGCGTTCCATTACGTTTCTTTGTATGTATTAGCGGAAGCGATGAAAGCAGCCGGATCAGTGGACGATACAAAGGCCATTATGGCGGCGATGGACGAGGGCGCCAAGAATCTCCCGGAGGACAAGCAAGTTTATGTGATTCCTGAAGTGGGAGAAGACGGGGGCTTTGGCTCGATGCTTCGTGTTTCTTACATCGAGGATGGCGAACTGGTAGTGGTTGGTGAATAACACCGAATGTGGGGGAGTACAGCCTGTACTCCCCTTTGCTTTATATTTATGAATGGAGGCAAAAGAAATGTTATAATACGACAAGGCTTTTAAGACTAAGAAAGGCAGTGGGCTGCATGAAAAGCGAATTAATCAAACAAAGCATCAATCTTTTTGTAGAGAAAGGATTCAGTGCCACTTCCATACAAGATATTGTCGATACCATCGGCGTAACAAAAGGCTCTTTTTATTACCATTTCAAGAGCAAGGAAGCGCTTTTAATGGATATCCATTCCCATTATATCGACGATCTGTTAAGAAGGCAGAATACTATCCTGGACACGGAAAAAAGCCATAAAGATAAATTGATGGCAGTGGTCGAATTGATCATTGGCGATATCGAAAAACAGGGAGCAGTTGGCCGAGTGTATTTTCGGGAAATTCGCCATTTAAAAGAAGAAAATGCAGCAATAATCAGGGGGAAACGGGCAGCTTTTCGGGATAATATCGAAACCTTGCTGGCAGAAGGCATTGAAGCGAATGAATTTAGAAAAGAGCTGCAGCCAAAAATAATTACATTTGCCATTTTAGGCATCACGAATTGGAGCTACCAATGGTTTAATCCGGAAGGCAGCTTATCGGTGAAAGAGCTTTCCGCCATGTACACGGATTTCATCTTGTATGGCATTCATTCTTCCGGCGCATCCAATTGAAAACGTACCCCCACTTCAGCTGCTGAAGTGGGGGTTTTCATTACTCTTCTTTAAGGTTTTGGGTTTCCAGGTCAAGCAAAAACCGTTTGAAGTCAAGTCCGCCTCTGTAGCCGGTCATGGTGCCGTTCTTGCCGATGACACGGTGGCATGGAACGGTGATGAGCAACGGATTAGCACCGATTGCTGTGGCTACTGCACGGACGGCTGATGGCCTGCCAATGTGTTCAGCGATGTTGGAATAGGAAAAGGTCTGTCCGTATGGAATCTCTTTTAGTGCCCGCCAGGTCTGTTGCTGAAAAGGAGTCCCTTGGACATCGACAGGCAAAGAAAAGGTCTGCTGTGACCCTTCCAAATATGCAGTCAATTCCTGTTTATATCCTTCCAACAAGCGATCATTCTTCTCTAATGAAGCTGAAGGGAAACGCTTTTGAAGATAGGCCGTAAACTCTTCGAAGCTTTTACCGGGTGAGCCGATGTAACATAAGCCCTTTTCTGTTTTCGCAATGTATAGCTTCCACTGGCCATGTTCGATGATCGACCAATAAATAACGGGTTGTATGCCAGTCATGTTTTTCACCCTTTCCGTTAAGTTGAGCGCCAACAAAAGATCTTGGAATTTATGCACGCTGCGTATTCCTTTTAACCAACTATAAAATAAAATGTTGCAGAAAGAAAAGCAAGAGGATGAAATTTTTGAAGAGGGATGGTTTTCAGTTTTAACATTTGCCATCCGGGAATAAGAAAATTAATAGAAGACATTAAGGAGGGATTACGATGGCACGAGATAAAAATTTAGAGGAATTGAAGCAAAAGCAGCTGGAAAAGGAAATGCGGGAACAGGAAAAAGACATGGAGATGACAGACAGCGGACGGATCCCGAATATTGAGGACGATACTGAAGATAGAGAAGGCCAGGAGAAGCAATAACAGTTACAATGATTTCCCGCATTTCGGTTTCGACCGGGGTGCGGGTTTTTCACGGGGAGGCATGTTACTATAGACATTATTAAAGAGCAAAGAGAGAGTGGTTTATATGTTCAATTCCTTAACCGAATTGATGGAAGAGAAAAATCTGACGGACAAGCGTTCAGTTCCCTGGAACCAGATTTGCCAGGAAGAGCGGTTATCGGAGCAATTCATCAAAGAAAATCTCGATCAAGTAAATTGGAAACAGATTTCCGGACATCAGGAATTATCGGAAGGCTTTATCCGAAAGTACAGAAGCCGCTTGTACTGGGATGAAATCATTAAAGCGCAAAAGCTTTCTGAAGGCTTTATCGAAAAATTTGCAGATAAAAAGAAATGGCACCCTATCGCTAAAGAAGAGCTGAGCAAAAAACAGCAAAAGACGTTTGAAAAAGAAAGCAGACCATTCGATGCGGTGGAATACTGGAAGCTTGTCTCGATGAAGCAGCAGTTGGCCAACTCGAAAGGGCTGTCGCCCGCGTTCATCGAAAAGCATCAGGATAAATTAGCTTGGGCAGAGCTGTGCCGCTGCCAGTACTTGCCGATGCCGTTGATCCATCGCCATGCCCGCCAGGTGGACTGGACCTTGGTGACACGCCATCAGGTTCTATCCGAACGTTTTATCGAGAAATACAGCAACGACGTGGAATGGGAAACTATCACGTTTCATCAGTCTCTATCCGAACGCTTCATCACGCGGCACCAAGCTAAGATGAGCTTTATTTCAGCAGAGGAAGGACGCTCGGAAGCCTTTCTCTATACTCATTTCAACAAACTGGATGCCGCATCGATTCTTGAGCACCAGCAATTGAAAGATGTGAAAAGATACAAACCGCTGGATGTCTATGTGCTGACTAAGAATGGCGAGAAAAAATACATCCTCAAATTTCATGAGTTGACGGAGGAATTAGAGCCAGTCCGAAAAGTTGATGAAGAAGAGCTTTATGATCACTTGGAGGAAAACGATTTATTGGCAACTGTGGAAGAAGACTTCCCGGAACTGATGATCATCGGTGATGTGCGTTTCTGAATTTTTAACGGTGCATGAATCCAAATTGCTGTTGATTTTCAGCATTTTATAGAAGGCGGAAACCCAGCAGTTAGAAACTTTCTTTCAGTCTTTGTAGATAGAGTAACCGCTTCTCAGAAATTTGGAGAAACGGTTATTTTTTTGTTTTAGCGCAAAACAGGTTATACTAAATAAAAAAATTGAAAGTTGGGATTACTTCATGGCGTTTACAGATTTATCGATTGCAAGCGAAGCGACGATCCACCCGATCCTGGACATAGCAGAACAGGCAGGCATCTCAAAAGAAGCATTGGAATTATACGGAAACTATAAAGCGAAAATCAATGTAGACCGATTGGCGCCTGTTCAAAAATTAGGGCAAGTGGTACTGGTGACAGCAATCAGCCCGACGCCTGCTGGAGAAGGGAAGTCTACTGTAACTGTAGGGTTGGCGGATGCTTTCAAGCAATTGGATGAATCGGTGGCAGTAGCGCTGCGTGAACCGTCTTTAGGTCCGGTCATGGGTGTGAAAGGCGGAGCTACTGGCGGTGGCTTTGCACAGGTCCTGCCGATGGAAGATATTAATCTGCATTTCACGGGAGACATCCATGCCATCACTTCAGCGAATAACGCGTTGGCGGCCTTGATTGATAATCATCTCCATCAAGGCAATCTGTTGAATATCGATCCGCGCCGCATTACATGGAAACGTGCGCTCGATATCAATGACCGAGCGCTGCGCCATGTGACCATCGGACTTGGAGGTCCCGGCCAAGGCGTGCCGCGGGAAGATGGTTTTGACATTACAGTCGCTTCGGAAATAATGGCAGTTCTTTGTTTGGCAACTTCCTTGGCCGACTTGAAAGAGCGTCTGGCACAGATGGTGATCGGCTACACCTACGACAGAGAGCCGATCACCGTAAGAGATCTTGGCGTGGAAGGGGCTTTGACTTTATTGTTGAAAGAAGCTTTCAAACCGAACTTGGTCCAGACAATTGAAGGAACACCGGCTATTATCCATGGTGGTCCCTTTGCGAACATCGCCCATGGCTGCAACTCGCTGATTGCGACGAACACAGCAAGAAGAGTTGCAGATATTGTGGTGACGGAAGCAGGATTCGGAGCGGATTTGGGCGCTGAAAAATTCATGCATATCAAGTCGAGAAAAGGCGGCTTCCATCCGGATGCGGTTGTCATTGTGGCGACTGTGCGTGCACTTAAAATGCATGGTGGCGTGGCCAAAAGTCTATTGGCGGAAGAAAACGCAGATGCTGTAAAACGTGGAATGGTCAATTTAGCGAAACATGTGGATACGATCCGTCAATTCGGCATCGAGCCGGTTGTGGCGCTGAACCGCTTTTCCGGAGACAGTGAAGCGGAGTTGGCAACAGTGCTGGAGTGGGCGGAAACAGAAGGTGTTGCGATTGCCATGACGGAAGTCTGGGCAAAAGGCGGACAGGGTGGCATTGTCTTGGCCAAGCTGGTCAAAGAGGAGTTGCAGCGTCCGACGGATTTCCATCATCTTTACAAAGAAGACGATTCAATCGAAGAGAAACTTCGCACCATCGTTCAAAAAGTTTATGGTGGAGCGGACATCCAGTTATCGGATTTTGCGCAAAAGCAACTGGTCGAATTGAAGAGGTACGGCTGGGATTCGTTGCCGATCTGCATGGCGAAAACACAATACTCCTTATCGGATCAGCCTAAATTATTGGGGCTTCCTGAAGGATTCACCATTACCATCCGGGAGATCATCCCCAAGCTGGGTGCAGGATTCCTGGTTTGTCTGACTGGTGACATCATGACCATGCCAGGTCTTCCAAAACAGCCTGCCGCTTTGAATATGGATGTTACGGCTGACGGAAAAGCTGTTGGTTTGTTTTAAAGAATGAAGACCCGGACTCGTTTCCGGGTCTTTTTTTTATCCAACCGTACTCAGGAAGATTAATTTTTTAATTTAACTAAATAATCAGAAAAAACAAGGCTAATCCTGAAGATGAATGGTAGAATATAGGGGTCAAAGCATCATCAGTTAGGGGGAAGACAATGACATCAACCATTGTTGAAAGTATTTACGGCAAGGTGCGGGGCCAGCAGCAGGGCAATGCCGCCGTCTGGAAAGGCATTCCCTATGCAAAACCGCCTATTGGTGACCTGCGTTTTCGTGCACCGCAGCCGCCGGAGCCATGGACGGAAGTGCGTGAGGCTACTCTATTTGGACCAGCGGCTATACAAGTCAGCAATGGCATTATGGAGTTTCTGGGCAATCAGACAGACAATACCAGTGAGGATTGCCTTTACTTGAATGTCTGGTCGCCAGCAGCCGACAATCGGCGCCGTCCCGTCATGGTTTGGATTCACGGAGGTGCTTTTACTGCCGGGGCAGGTTCCGGGCAACTATACGATGGACATTCTTTTACGACTGAAGGCGACGTTGTCATCGTAACATTCAATTACCGCTTGGGAGCGCTCGGCTTCTTGCATCTTGGCGGCATTGGAGGAGATGACTTTTCGGGTTCCTGCAATTGTGGAATTTTGGATCAAATGGCTGCACTTCAATGGGTTCAGGACAATATCGAGAAATTTGGAGGGGATCCTGAGCGTGTAACGGTTTTCGGCGAATCCGCAGGTGCCATGAGCATCGGCGTTCTGATGGCGGTGCCGAAAGCGAAAGGCTTGTTTCATCAAGCCATCATGCAAAGCGGAGCAGCCGCAAATGTCCTTAGTTCATCTATTGCAGAAAAAGTCAGCAGTCGCCTTTTGGCCGCATTGGAAATCGGACATGGTGAAGTGGACAAAATCAGACAGATTCCTGCCCAGCAATTAGTGGATACCGCTGCTTTATTGCCGGCGATGAGCCTGGTTCCCGTCGTGGAAGGGCATCTGCTCCCCGTCCATCCGGAGCAGGCGATAGCAGAAGGATCGGCAAAAGAGATTCCGGTGATGATCGGTACAAATAAAGATGAATACCGGCTTTTCAGCTTTTTTGATTCCCGTTGGAAAAATGGAGACGCGGAAGAGATTTCTTCGATTTTTGAACATGCATTTGGTCTTAATTGGCTGAGGATTTCACAATACCTGCTCAACGGAGAAGAGTTGAATCAGGATATTTACGATAAGTTGATGACCATGAGCCTGTTCACATTCCCGGCATTGAAACTTTCAGAATTACAGGTAAAGCAGGAAGCGCCGGTATGGATGTATCGGTTTGATTGGGAGACGCCTGCTTTTAGCGGAGAGCTGAAGGCCTGCCATAGTTTGGAGCTTCCCTTCGTTTGGAATACAATTGCAAAAGCCGGAACCGAGCGGTTGACCGGTGCTGCTGAGGAACGAAAGAAATTAGCGGAAGAGATGCACCATTCCTGGATACGGTTTGCCAGAAGCGGTAATCCGAATGCACCCAAGCTGCCTGAATGGCGGGCGTATAATCTTGAGCACCGGCCAGTCATGATCTTTAATCGCGAGAACGTACTCGTCCATGATCCAAACAGCGGTGAGCGAAAGAAATGGGAAAACCTTATGGTGCATCTAGAAAAATCCCGCTGACAGAAAAAACGGACGAACGGGAGGAACAACTATGGGCTGCCAAATTACCGTCACGGATTTTGTTGAACAGGGAACGGCGATTTACATAAAAATAGAAGTGTATGATCTTCAAAAAAATCAGAGATACAAAGAAGAATTGCGGTTTCTGGGAGATTTGCTGTATGGAGATTTGATCCATCCGAAAAGGTCTCCGTTAACAGAGGAATGCCGCCTGAAAACCATTGTTTACCTTAAACAGTATTTTGGCCGCTGATGCAAGCAGAGCTCTGGCTTTCACCTGTCACTGACGCTAAAGAAGAATTTTTTTGTGCCATTCACTGAGCTCCAATAGGTTCTTGGAAGGGAGAGATCTGAATGAAATTCCATTCAACACGCCAGCAGCAGACATCTTCAAGTTTAACCGTCTACAATGATGGATTTGGATTGGTCAAAGAAACGCGGATGATTCCAGGAAACAAAGAGATAAGTGAAATCCGATTTATGGATATTGCTTCAGGAATCGAAGCGGATTCCGTCCTGATTCATGGCCTCCATGTACTGGAACAAAGCTACGATAGCGAATTGATCAGTAAAGAAACACTCTTGGAAAAGTACATTGATGAAGTGATAACTGTAAGAAATGCTGAGCTGGGCGAAGAGATGAAAATCCGATTGCTCAGTGTTTCAGGAAGTATCATCGGTGAACGGACTGATACTGAAGAAATTGTCATTGATCCGATTGGACAACTGGTTTTACCTGCGCTGCCCACTGGGTTATTGACGAAGCCTGCTTTGTTATGGAAAATAGCAGCCATTGAAACAGACCTTGAAGCGAAAGTCTCCTATTTGACGCAAGGGATGGAGTGGCAGGCAAATTATGTCGCGGAAATCAGCGGTTCTCGCCTGACGCTCATGGGGTGGATCCAACTTTCCAATACTAGCGGCATGGATTTTTACGACAGCCGGCTCAAGCTGGCGGCCGGTAAGGTCAATCGATACAGAGACCCGCACCCATTGAATCAAGCCAGGTTGTTTGCCAAAGCAGAGGAATCGGGTTCTTTTTTTGAAGAGGATAGCTTTGCTGATTACCATACTCACAGTCTGGAGCATCCGGTGTCCATCTCACATGGGCAGAAAAAACAAATCAGTTTCCTGAAAATACAGGATGCGGCTTTCCGGAAGATATATAAGGTGGAAGCAGAAAGCAAACAAGCGAAGATTATCATGGAATTCGATAATACCAAAACCAATAAGCTTGGAATCCCATTGCCTAGAGGGATTCTTAAAGTATATGAACAGGATCGTGACGGTGAAATGGAGTTCATCGGAGAGAATGCCATCAATCATACTGCAGCACAGCAGAAAGTCTCTTTGTTAATTGGTGAAGCGTTTGAGATCGCCAGCAAAAGCTGGGAGAAAAAGCGGGACAAGCGAGGAAATTTTGAGTATGTGACCTATATCTATAAATTGCAGAACCACAAATCAGAATATGTGCGGATCGAAGTCAATCATCATATTCCTGAGCGGATATGGCAGATGGAATCATCCACCCATGACTACGAACTAAAGCAATCAGACGAACTGGAGTTTCGCGTACACATTCCGGCCGGTAAACTTGTAAATGTGGAGTTTACTTATAAAGTGGACAGAACTGCCGATGAGCGTATCAAGTGAAAATGGAGCGGGTTCTTCAGTCCCGTTCTTTTTTTATGGATTCCTGTTTCTGGTGCTGTTTTTTCGATTCTTTGATAGAATTAAGTTAATGGAATCACCACTTTATGGATAAAGGGGAATACTTGCTATGTTTAAAAAGATGGCTTCTGAAGCACTTGGCTTATCGGATATCGGGAAAATCATTGATCCGCAGGACTTCGATAAAACAGACTCCGACGATTACGTCATGAATGAAGATGGAGAAAAAATCTACTTTTTGATCAAAACAAAAGCGGATGAATATTGTTTCACCAATCTGGCCATCATCCATGTTGATGGTGAAAGTGCAATGTCCTCCAAACGGACGTTGAGGCGTTATCCTTATTCCCAGCATACTATTTCAAGCGTCGTTTTGGAAACTGCGGGACGAATTGACTTGGATTTGGAACTAGCTTTTACTGTAGGTTCCGTTCCTTTTAAAATTGATGTACAAAAGCAGCAGGCAGCTCGGTTAACGGACCTCTATAAATCGCTATTGCGAATCGCTGAAATTACTCATGAAAATTCAATTATCATCGGGATGGCTGATGACAGCCTGGAAAAGGCAGTGACGATTCTGCAGAATTCACGAGCAGGTGATGTGAAGTTGGATGACCAATACTCGAAACTGACGGATTTCGGCTTTACCTGGATGACTTCTGTCCGCAACCAATACCATGTTAAAGACTTTGGTGATGTATTTGAGAAGTACATCAACAATTAAGAAAGGAAAGGTGGATGCCGAACCGGGTCCATCTTTTTCTATCTGATTTTCTTTCTGCCATGCAATAATCAGCACTGAAAAGAATACCGATGAAGAAGGAGGAGACATATGTATAAAACGATATTGACACCAAGGGTTTCAGAAACAGATGCAGTGGGCCATATCAACAACACGACCTTGCCGGTATGGTTTGAAGCAGCCAGGAATCCGTTGTTCGACTTATTTACACCTGATCATGATTTTGCGAAATGGAAAATGGTCATCGTCAAAACCACTCTGGAATTCACCGGACAAATCTATTTTGGCCAGGATGTGGAAGTAAATGTGTGGGTGAAGAAAATGGGCGGCAGTAGTCTGGAATTGTATGAAGAACTTTATCAGGATAATAATCTTTGTGCCCACAATACAGCGGTTTATGTAAATTATAATTTGCATAAGAAAAAATCCGAACCGATTCCGGAAGAGATCCGCTCGGAGCTCGGTAAGCATTTATGGGTGAAGAATGAAGAAGAACCGCCTGTTGTGTCTGAATAAATGGAATACTTTTTTAACTTAAGCCGCCCTTGAAAAGCGTAAACAGCGTGCTATAATAAGACCATTCAAATACGATTCACTCATATAATCGCGGGGATATGGCCCGCAAGTTTCTACCGGTTTGCCGTAAACGAACTGACTATGAGAAGCAACGAAGCAACTGGATTGCGCCTTTTGAGGTGTCTATTCTTTTTTGTTTCCTTTCGAATTCAAGCTCGAAGGACATTGCTCCACTCATGGTATGAATGGATGCACGTTCTGAGGGCTTTTTTTCATGCCTTCAGCCGTGACAGAAGAGGAGTTGGCAGCATGAAAAAATTGCAGGATAAGATTTTATCGGACGGCAAGGTTTTGTCGGAATCGGTATTGAAAGTAGATTCATTTTTAAATCACCAAATTGATCCGCCTTTGATGCAGGCAATTGGGGAAGAGTTCGCTTCAAGGTTTAAGGAAGATGGGGTTACAAAAGTGTTAACCTTGGAATCATCAGGAATCGCTCCAGCGATGATGACAGGCTTAGTTCTTGGTGTGCCTGCTGTATTTGCAAGAAAGCGCAAATCACTGACATTGGTCGATCATTTATACACAGCAAGCGTCCATTCATATACGAAAAATGAAACCAACGATATTTCCGTGTCAAAGGATTTTATCCAAAAAGATGATGTCGTATTGGTCATGGATGATTTTCTTGCAAACGGACAGGCGGCTTTAGGATTATTGGATATTGTGGAACAAGCCGGCGCCAAATTGGCCGGAATCGGTATTGTCATTGAAAAAGGATTCCAGCCGGGCGGCAGTTTGCTTCGTGAGCGGGGTATCCGTGTTGAAACATTGGCAAACATCTCTTCTTTGGAAAATGGGCAAGTGACATTTTTTGAGGAGGCGAAAGTTAAATGAAAAAAACACTGGGTGAAACAGCTTTAGGATTCCAGCATGTCCTGGCGATGTACGCAGGCGCCGTATTAGTTCCCTTGATTGTCGGAGAAGCACTTGGATTGACACCTGAACAATTGACGTATCTGGTGGCAATCGACATTTTACTATGCGGTGTAGCGACAATTCTTCAAATCGTCAGCAACCGTTTCTTCGGCATCGGGCTTCCGGTTGTTCTGGGTTGCACATTTACTGCCGTTGGACCAATGATTGCAATCGGTGGCCAATATGGCATTTCCGCTATTTATGGAGCTATTCTTGTTTCCGGAGTCTTTGTCGTTTTGATCAGCGGCTTTTTCGGCAGCTTGGTCCGTTTCTTCCCACCGGTTGTTACAGGAACTGTTGTAACGATCATCGGTATTACACTCATTCCCGTAGCCATCAATAATATGGGGGGCGGACAGGGAGCCGCTGATTTTGGTTCACTTGCCAATATTGGCCTGTCTTTCGGCACTCTTTTGTTCATCGTCTTCATGTATCGGTTTTCTTCCGGTTTTTTAAGAGCCATTTCCATCCTAATGGGATTGATTGTTGGAACAGTTGCTGCTTTTTTCCTTGGGAAGGTGGATTTTTCCCCAATCGCAGACGCTTCCTATTTCCATATGGTCGAGCCTTTTTACTTCGGAATGCCGACTTTTGAATGGCCAGCCATCCTGACGATGATCTTAGTGGCCATGGTGTCATTGGTTGAATCGACAGGCGTATATTTCGCGCTTGGGGATATCACGAAAAAGAAATTAAAAGAAAAAGACTTGGCAAAAGGGTATCGTGCGGAAGGGTTGGCCATCGTACTCGGAGGGATATTCAACTCCTTCCCGTATACAGCATTTTCGCAAAACGTAGGGCTGATTCAGATGTCCGGCGTCAAATCACGAAAAATTATCCTGATTGCAGGAATTATGTTGATTACACTTGGATTTGTTCCGAAAATTGCTGCCGTGACTACGATCATTCCGCCTTCAGTTCTTGGTGGGGCTATGATTGCGATGTTCGGTATGGTGATTGCGCAAGGCATTAAAATGCTGAGTACCATCATCACCGACTCTCAGGAAAACTCCATGATCATTGCCTGTTCGGTTGGAATCGGGCTTGGTGTTACAGTAGTTCCTGAACTGTTTGTCCAATTGCCTTCAAGTATTCAAATTTTAACGAGTAATGGAATCGTAGCCGGAAGTGTTACGGCCATTGTCCTGAATATTCTTTTCAATATGCTTCCTACCAAAAAGAGACAGCAGGCAGCTGCTCCTGTTATTAAAGAAAGCACAGTAAATCAAGGATGAAAAACAAAAACGAGCAACCGCTTTTCTGCGGAGTGCTCGTTTTTTTATTTACCATGGACAAAAAGAAACTGAAGGGTTTTTTCAAGCGTGCTCTGTGCGTCCTCTGTGCTCAAATCATATTGATACTCATGCTTCAGGTTTTTCTGGGTGCTTTCGAAAAAGACCGAGCTGACCTGTACTTCATTGGCCTGCAGCAGTTCGACCAGTTCAGCAGACTGGGAAACGAATGGATCCGCATCGCCGACAGTTATGAAGACAGGCGGAAAGTTCGGGCTGATATGCTGGACAGTGGAAAGCTCATCGATTCTCGGAAACGACTCGAATGGTTCGGCACCTGTATAGGCTGTAAGAAAAAGGTCGATGTTTGGAAAAGCGGTGGCTCGGACAGTATCCAGGTTATACAAGCCGCATAATAACAAGGCTCCTTGAAGCTGGCTATTGGCGATGGCCGGTTGAATGGCCATCGTTTTCGCCAATTCTACATTTGATATAAGAGCGGCTACCTGGCTGGCAATCTGTGCACCCGCAGAATCGCCTCCTACGAAGACGCGTTCCATGTCACCACCATATTCAGCAGCGTGAAGCTGCATAAAAGCAAGCGCCTGGTTAGCTTGCAGCACTGGACCTGGATAGAGAGATGCTGGAGCCAGTGCGTAATCGATGTTCGCGACTACGTAGCCGGCATCTGCCAAAGCCATAGCGTAATCCTGGCGGCTATCTTTAGAACCCCCAACATAGCCTCCTCCATGGATCCACAAAATGACCGGCATCGAAGCGGAAGCGTCTTTAGGATGATAAATATCCAAAAGGCTGTTTTTTGAATCGCTGTATACTAAATTTTTTACAACCTTAACGCGTTCATTGATTTCATGGATATCGGGGGGAGGGCTGAAAGCCGCAGAGCCTGAGATTTGGATAGACGCTGAAGCATCGGGAGATGAAGTAATTTCTTCAAAAACAACCACAGCAAATAAAAGAGCAATCAACGTAAAAAAAACAATCCATTTTTTTCGCTTTTGACGTCCAGTTTGAGTTCCCACAGTATCCGTCCTTTAGAGTGAATTTTTCGCGTATGATATAAATAAGATAAAAAGAAATCCGGTCAGCTAGTGGCCTACTCGGTTAAAGTATTGCCCGTACCCACAGGTATTAACTGCTAAGACAATTACTTGAACTTCTTTATATAATAGCTATGCTAACACGAATAAAGACAGTGACCAACGAATTATATTTATGAAAATGAAATATATTTGTAATAGGGTATAAGCGGGAATGCAATATAAAGGGGGTACTTAAGCAGGTATGGCTTTTTTAAACTTTTAAAGGGAGTGAGTAAATGTTTGGAATAGCCGATTTGATCGCATTGATAATTTCTGCATTTATTATTTTACCCGTAGTCGTCTTTTTACGGGAATCGGGTTATTTAATAATGGGTTTAATAGTAGGGGTTAAAAACCCACGAATGACGATTGGCTCGGGACCAAGAATTGTTAAAATAGGGATGTTCGATATACGAAAATATTACCATCTATATAGTTGGTTTTCGTATGATTCATTAAGAAGAGAAGGAAAGATTGCTTATATATCCCTTTATGCAGGTCCGATTTTAGTGAATATGGTTGTGGCATTTACGATAAACGCTTTGTTAGCAAATGGCATGCTGGAAGAATATGCAACGTTTTGGGATCGTTTTGTCTTTTATGCATTCTATTATGTAGTGTTTGATATCGTGCCGATGAAAACAGCCAACGGAATGCCGAATAACGGTCTGATTATCTATGAAATGCTTCGCTACGGCAGAAGAACAGACTATAACGATGAGCCATTCCTTCCGTCCACTTCAGAAGTGGAAGAACAGTATCAAGAGGATATGGAAAAAATAGAAGAAGTCAAAGAGCAGCAAAAAGATCAGGTGGAAGAACAACAGGAAAATTCGGACATGTCCAAGTCTGAGGAAAGAGAAAGAAAAGAGGAAATCGAAGAAGACAAAAAAGAAGATCAGGAAGATTTAGAGCAAATCAAAGATCAAAAGCAAAAGCAGATGAACAAGCATGAAGACAATCTTCCAAAATAAAGCGTTTTGTACAGATGAACATCAGTTTTAGAACTTCGAGTGAATATCTTTAATTCGAGATAATAGAATGATAAGATAGGCAAGTAGAGTTGAATATAACGAAGGAGTGCTGCACAATGACAAAAAAATCAATGGGAATTCATCATATTACTGCAATTGTCGGGGATCCGCAGGAAAATGTGGATTTTTATGCCGGCGTCTTGGGGTTGCGACTGGTCAAAAAAACAGTAAACTTTGATGATCCAGGTACCTATCATCTGTATTTCGGGGATGAAACCGCAAAACCGGGAACCATCATCACGTTCTTCCCTTGGGGAAATGCTTATAAAGGGAAAATTGGGGATGGCCAAGTTGGTGTCACCACTTATGCAGTTCCAGAGGGGGCTCTAGCATTCTGGGAAAAGAGATTCGGGAAATTCAAGGTGCCCTTTACAAAAACAACGCGCTTTGAAGAGTCTTATCTGTCATTTGATGATCCGCACGGTTTGCATTTGGAATTGGTTGAAAGACAGCAAGGTGAACCAAATACATGGGCAATTGGTGAAGTAACGGAAGAAGTAGCCATCAAGGGGTTTGGCGGTGCCACTTTATACACAGCCAACTCAGAAAAAACAGCAGAGTTGTTGGAAACGGTCATGGGCCTCGAAAAAATAGGGGAAGAAAATGACCTTATGCGTTTCCGCGCAGCCAGCGATCTCGGCAACATCATTGATGTCAAGCTATCCAGAGTTGGCACAGGGCAGATGGGTGTAGGAACTGTCCATCACATCGCCTGGCGCGCGCAGGACGACGCGGATCAATTAGATTGGAAAGAACAAGTGGAAACCTACGGACTCGGGGTAACGCCGGTTCAGGACCGCAATTACTTCAACGCTATCTATTTCCGGGAATATGGAGACATCCTTTTTGAAATCGCCACCGATCCCCCAGGATTTGCAATCGACGAATCGCCGGAAGCACTGGGAGAAGCATTGATGCTGCCAGCGCAATACGAAAGACACAGAAAAAACCTTCAACGAGACCTTCCGCCGATTCAAGTAAGAAATTTAGATTGAAGCAAAGAAAAGCGTAAGCAGCCGTGTAGATTCGACGGGCATAAGATGCTCCGGCGAAGCGGCGTTTCTTCAGCCGCACAGCTGGAGTGGCTTATGACCCAAGAATCTGGCTGCTGGAGCTGGACATAACGAAAAGTGAAAGTGCCTGTTCAGCTCTGACAGGCATAAGGCGGACCAGCAGGGTGGCGCTCTTTGCCACACAGCTGGGTCGACTTATGACCCGAGGAGCTAGGCACTTGCAACTGGACATAGAGAAAAGCGTAAGCATCTCCTATAAAGCGACAAACGATAAGAAAAACACCTCCGAAAAAATTTCGGAGGTGTTTTTTCCTTTATTTAGATAGTAAACTTTTCAACGCCAAATTGATGTTTTGAGGCCTTTCTGCCAATCTTCTCATATAATAGGCATACCAATCCTGACCGAAAGGCACATAGGTAGTGAAGGCATAGCCTTCTTTTGCCAAATCTTTTTGCATGTCGGAACGGAAACCGTAAAGCATCTGGAATTCAAAGCGATCCAGTGGAATATTTTTTTCTTTTACGAATGTTTTGACCTGTTCAATAATATGATGATCATGTGTTGCGATTGACGTATATCCAGGCGCTTGAAGGTGGAGCTTGATGAGCTTCAAATAGTTTGCATCAATTTCTTCTTTGTCCTGGAGGGAGACTTCTGCACTTTCTTTATACGCGCCTTTTACGAGACGGAGACGGACATTCTGCAAGTTCTCCACATCTTTTTCGGATCGGTATAAATAGGCTTGGATAACGGTACCGACATTATCGTATTCCTTGAGCAGGGCTTCGAGAATATCGAGTGTTTGTTGCAGGTGGTCGTAATCTTCCATATCCAAATTAATGAAAATATCATAGTTGGCAGCAGCTGCCACAATTTCCTGGATGTTCTTCAGACAGAAGGCAGGATCGACGTCCAGGCCAATTTGCGTTAATTTAACGGACATATGCGCATTCACACCATGAGTCTGAATGGCTTCCAATGTGTTCAATATGGCCTCTTTAGCTTTTGTCGCTTCTTCTTTAGTGCGGACAAATTCGCCAAGACTATCGATTGTTGCACTAATGCCATTGGCATTCAGTTCTTTTACGGACTGCATCATACTTTTGATGTCAGTACCCGCAACCATTTTTCCGGCGCCTAATTTCAAGCCCCATTTTTTAGCAGCACTGTTTAATGGCTGATTTTTGGATAACGCAATGAAAAAACTCTTTGTTACACCCACGGTTAATTCCTCCCATACTGTTAGAACATGTCATCGATAAGCCGAGCCAATAAAACAGGGAAATGCTTTGCTCAATGAAATACAGTTTATTTTCCGGAGGAAGTTGCTGTATAATTCATTGTTATCTCAGAGCATATCACAGATTAACTGAAAACAAAAAATCGTAAGAAACATCGGGAAACCTTTAAGCAGGTCTCCCTCATTCGATTTAGAACTTGATTGGAAACCGTGGGATTAAAATAACTAGTTGTTAAAAAAGTGTAGAATGGGGAAAGATGATGAAAGTCGTCAGAGGAGGGATGAAATGAACCGGAAAGCTGCTAGAGGATTTATTTTTTCAGTTTCGGCATATGCTTTGGTGCATTTTGTCACTTACTTTTATGAGAATGCCGCTTTAACCGGAATGCTCTCTGTCTTGGGTGTTCTGATTTTAGTATCGGCTTTTCTTTTCCTGCCATTCAAGAAAATTCAGTTGCAATTATTCCTCGTTCTTATGGCTTTAGTGGTCCTATATTTTACGAGTGATTCGTTCGGTCCCGATTTGGTCCAAGGGTTACAGCAAATGAGAAATTTGATCGGGTTGCTGTTGATTGTCCCCATGATCAGTTGGGTACTGAAGGAAGAGCCTTATATTGAAGAGATTATGAGTTTCGCCCACAATTTCCTCAATAAGAGCCAGAAATTCTACTTTGGCTTGATGGCAATGACACAAGTCATCTCCCATTTTCTGTTGTTTGGCGTAGTGCCGATGATGTATCGCTTCATTGATACTTTTTTAAAGGAACATAAAGATGAAGCATGGGAGAATTTTAAAGGGACAGCCATTCTGCGCGGTTTTGGACTTTCCACCTTATGGGTCATCAGTATCCCGAGTTTCATCTTTGCGGTCGAAGCATTGGAAGCGACCCTGTGGAAGTCGATGGTGCTGGGATTCGCTTTTGCTTTAGCGGGAACAATCCTATCGGTAATCTTTTCCTATTACCAGGAAAAGAAATATGGAGTGGATTTCACCTTTGTTTTACGGCAGGAAATTGATAAAGCCATGAAGAATTCGCGGAATCCCGGAAAGTGGAACAAGGATGTTGCGGAATTTGTTTTTTTGTTCGTTTCTTTGTTCGGGACTATTTTTCTTGTCCACGAAATAACTGGATTGGAATTTTTACTGACCATCCCACTGGTCATTCTTGTCTGGACCTTGTTCTACTTTTTGATTAAAGGAAGAACTTCCAGCTTTGTTGTGGAAACCCGCTATTATTTCTCAGCAGGCATTGCCAAACAAGCACAGCAGTTCAGCATTTTAATGGCAGCTGGGGTGCTTATCTTTGCGTTGAATCAGTCGGATGTCGGCAACTATGTAATCAGCGGCATGAATTTTTTGACTGGAATCATTCCAGTTTTGAATATCCTGTTCCTGGTCCCGTTCATAGTCATTTTACTTGGCTTTATCGGCTTGGGCCCCTTGCCGGTTATCGTGTTGGTGACAGGAGTCCTGGAGGCGATTCCTTTTCCGTACCCTCCCGAATTAGTGGTGCTGGCGGTAACTTCAGGAAGTGTCATTTCCATCATATTGTCACCTTTTGTCATGCCGGTGATTATCTTGAGCAGTGTCAATGGATTGAGCGGAATCCGAAACGGTCTTCAATTCAATTTAAAGTTCGCTGTCGCTTTTTATATCCTGGTTCAATTATTCATTCAGACAGTTATTCATTTGTGATGAAAAGAGCATGAAGGCTTTTAAATGCCCTCATGCTCTTTTCAACAGGCTCAAAATTGAAAGCTTATAATTGATGGCGTATAATTTCTACTAACTGAATATTAAAACAAGGAAGGTGGTGAGGAGAGTGCTTGCCAACGAAAAAACCCGCCATTTATAGATGGTGGGTTTGATTTTCACTTGGGCTGAGGGGCATGGATCTCCCAGGATAATTTCAACGCGTCAGCCAAATACTCAGCTGCTTCTTCCGCTTGGAAATTATCCACTTGGAATTTGGAATGATTTAATGAATAAATCGATTGCCGTTCCAGAAACAGTATTTTCATATCTTCAAGAGAACGTCCTTTTAACAAAGGACGGTTGTCAACGAGAATATGGATTCGGTCTTTCCATGACTCCCATGAAATATCAAGAAACAAGACGATGCAATTGGCCATACAAATGTCTTGTATTTCCTTTTGCAGAAAAGCTCCGCCGCCAACAGAAATAATATTCAAGGGCTGTTGGCTGTATTTCACAATCAACTCTTTCTCTTTGGCCCGGAATGCCTGTTCACCGTAAACTTCGAATATTTGCGGAATCGGCATAGCAAATTCCTTCTCGATCTCGACATCGATATCAATAAAGCTCCGGTAGAGCTTTTGGGCCAGCAATTTGCCGACGGTTGTTTTGCCGACTCCCATAAAGCCGATGCAGACAATGCTTTTTTCACGGATGGATAAACCGAAATTTCTCATGAGCAACCTTCTTTCTCTTTTAGTGGAATTGGTCAGGTTTCATAGCTAACTTTACCTCATCTGTACCGTAAATTCACGGGAATTATAGAATTGATAAGCAAAATGAAGCAATTGGTCTTAAAAGGACTTTTTCGACTCTTTCTTCGGGACCAATGAAAGGCAATCTGTGTGGATGATTAGTCACCTCAACCCGTTAGTGTAGACTCTGCAAAATAATAGAGGGCACCAATGTTGTTTCATACCATTTAGTCGAGGAGGAATTTGATGGCAGCCAGCTATCTGCTGACAGGATCGTATTCATCAGAACAAGAACCGGGCATTAAACTTTGGGAATTCGAAGAGGCCAGCGGGGAATTGACCGAGTTGGCTGGTATAGCGGGCATTGAGCGCCCTTCTTTTCTTGCCATCCACCCGAATGGTACAAGTTTTGTCGCCACCAGTGAGGTGGGGGATGGCCAATTGGTCAGTTATTGGATTCATCCGGATGCGAAAAAAATAGTGGAACTCAATCGACAATCGTCCAATGGCGATCATCCGGCTCATATCACCATTGACGAAACGGGACAATGGCTCCTGTCTGTTACATATTCCGGCGCTACAGTTAACGTTCACTCTCTACGTGCAGATGGTGGAATTGGAGACTTGGCGGACTCTGTGAGACATGAAGGTTCCGGTCCGAATAAAGAGCGGCAGGATGCTGCTCATCCGCATTCGGTCATACAAGTTCCGGGGAAGAATTTATTTTTGGTTTCGGATCTGGGCAATGATACCATCACCACCTATAAGCTGAATTCCGATACCGGAAAATTGACACTTCAATATACTGTCCAAGCAGAAGGAGGAGCTGGCCCCCGCCATTTAAGCTTCCACCCGACAAAACCGTTTGTCTATTCACTAAATGAAATAAACTCCACACTGTTGGTTTACAAGATCAGCCAGCAAGGCCAATTGGATTTCCTGCAGTTGCTGCCTTTATTGCCCGACAACTACCAGGGACAAAATACCAGTGCGGAAATTGCTGTTTCGGGTGATGGCCGGTATGTCTATGCATCGAACCGAGGGCATGACAGCATCGCCACATTTGCCATACAAGATAATGGAACGTTGGAGAACATCGGGTTAGCAGGGGCGGGAGGAGAAGGGCCAAGGCATTTCGCCATAATTCCCGGCGATGAATGGCTTGTAGTGGCGAACGAAAATTCCCATACGCTCGCGGCTTTGAAAATGGGGCGATCAGGTGCTCCCTGCACAGTCGAAAATATTGTCCAGACGACCGCTCCGGTTTGCGTCAAAGTCATCAGGTCGAGACGGTAAAAAAACAGGCAGAGAAAAACTCTCTGCCTGTTTTTTAATTACCAATCCTGCGATTCTTTTTCCATGATGTCCAATTCTTTCAGCAGGCGGATAAAGCCGCTGTCCTGATTTCCTTCGAATGCTTTTTCAGTACAGGAAGAATGCGGAGGATAATTGAGTTCCTGTGCCTGCTCCAGAGTTGATTCTTCCAAAAAGTTGGTAGCGTCAGCCTGTTCAAAACACGAAGGTGCAATATAGGTCCTGAAGGTATGCTCCAGAATCACACGGCTTTCGGGTGCCGGCATATTTTCTCTCGGGATAAAGAAAAGCAGCAGCAAAAGGAAGGCGGCAAGCAGCAGCGCAACTATCCAGATTTTTTTCTTTGCCATGTCTTATTCCTCCGTCAATAGGATTTCCGCATCTGCCAAAATTTCTTCGACCGGGGGGTTCAATCCGTCATAGGCTTTCATGATGACGCCAGCTTGGTCAACTAGATAAAAGGAAGTCCCATGAATGACTTGATCGTCATTTTCAGGCTTCCGGGCTAAAGTCTGGAAATTATCCATAGCAAATTCATCGATTTCCTGTGGGGTATAGCCCGTCAACAGATTCCAACTGGATAAATCAGCTCCGTAATTTTCCGCATAGGATTTCAGGATTTCCGGTTTATCAAATGCAGGATCCACACTGAACGAAACAATCTGAACATCGAGGCCTTCCTGTTTTAATTGTGCCTGCAAATCTGTCATATTCGCCATCATCGGCAGGCAGACGGTCGTGCAATTAGTAAAAACAAAATCAGCTAACCATACTTCACCTTCCAGATCGGCTAAGCCGAAATCTTCATTGTTATGATTGGTGAATGTAAAATCCTCTATTTCCCATTTGAGGGGGTCTTCAATGCCCTGATTGCATGCAGCCAAAAAAATGCTGAAGAAAACAGCCAGTAACAGTCCTCTATAGTTTCGCAAAAATTTCAGCCTCTCTTTCAATAATCGGATATCCTCCTAAGCGTAGTGGATATTCTTCCCCCAAACAAGGGTATAAAGAAAAAGAAATGTGTAGACATTTCGAACGGAAATACCGAAAAATTCTTAATTTAACTAAATTTTTGGACAATTAACTTTCTTAACAAGGGATTTACATGGCTTATGTAGAATTAAAGGGGACACGGGACTGTTAAAATTTTGGAGGTGTGAAGATGAATGATCTGCAAAGCCTTCTGACGCAGGAAAAGCTGGATTCTTTCCATGCTGGACTGATGAAAGATGCGTATCTATACTTTGGAGCGCATGTCACTGAAGATGAAACAAGATTCACTGTATGGGTTCCGGGTGCAGTTGGCGTAAACGTAGCTTGTTCAAATCCTGAAAGCGACGTGGAAGAAATCTTTGGAATGGAGCAGCACCCCTTGGATCCGACAATCTGGCATATACAGATTCCTGGGAGACTGATTGGATATTCTTATGAATACATCATTGAAACTTCGGATGGGCAAATAGTAAGGAAATCCGATCCTTACGCACAAGCGAGTGAAATGAGGCCGAAAACCAAATCGGTTGTGGCAGCAGCCGCTAAGCACACTTGGTCAAAAACTGTGTTGCAACACAAAAAAATTCAAAATAGAAATCATTTTGAAAAGCCGATGGCTATTTACGAATTACATATCGGGACATGGAAGCGTAATGCCCAAGGTGGTTTTTTGAATTACCGTGAATTGGCTTCGGAGCTGATCCCCTATATCTTGGATATGGGCTTTACCCATATCGAAATCCTGCCCATTACAGAGCATCCTTTGGACGAGTCCTGGGGCTATCAGACAACCGGATATTTTGCGCCGACCAGCCGATATGGAAATGCTGATGATTTGAAATACTTTATCGCCAAATGTGCCGAAAATAAAGTCGGGTTGATTCTGGATTGGATTCCAGGCCATTTCTGTGTAGATGAACATGCGCTGGCTCTATTCAATGGCACGCCTTTATATGAGGAAGAGCGGTTGGAACGGCGCGCCAATCCGGATTGGGGCACATTGAATTTCGATGTCCAGAAAGGGGAGGTTGTCAGCTTTCTCACATCAAGTGCCCACTATTGGCTGAATGAATTTAAATTCGATGGCATACGGATGGATGCACTGGTCTGTCTGCTGTTCATCCCCAACAGAGAAGAACGCCCTCATAATGTTGAAGGTGTTGAATTCCTTCAGAAGCTGACAGATAGTTTGAAGGAATTTTATCCGGAAACAATATTAATTGCAGAAGATGCCTGGCATTATCCGAAAGTGACACATGAGGTTTCTGAGGGGGGAGTCGGTTTCCATTACAAATGGAATTTTGGTTGGATGCGCGACACGCTGGATTACATGGAAACGCAGCCTGATAAACGTTCTGAAGTGCATCGGAAAATGAACTTTTCCCTCATGTACCAGTATGAAGAGCGTTATCTTCTTGCGCTTTCCCATGATGAAGTGGTGAATGGTCAAGGTTCTTTGTTGAACAAGCTTCCGGGAACGTTGGATGAGCGATTTCTTCAACTAAGGCTGCTGCTCGGTTTCTGGAGTGCCCACCCGGGAAAGAAATTGCTGTTCATGGGTCAGGAGTTTGGGCATTTCGAAGAATGGGAATTTAAACCGGAACTGGATTGGCTTTCTTTGGAAATGGAAGAGCATAAAAAAATGGCTGATTTCACAAGAGAATTGCTGGCCTTCTACAGAACTGAAAAAGCGTTTTTTGAATTGGATGATCATCCGGACGGCTTTTCCTGGATTGACGCGGATAACCATGAGCAAAGCGTAGCTGCCTTTATTCGGAGAGGATATATGCCGGAGGACGAATGCATAATCGTCTGTAACTTCTCGGACAATCATTATGAAAACTTTAAGTTGGGTGTCCCGAAAAGCACGGAGTACGAAAAAATCTTTACGACAGGAAATGACTACCCGGAAGCTGTTGTCGGAGCGGCAGATGATCCATATGATGACTTGCCCTATTCCGTAGTATTGGATTTGCCTGCATTTACGATGAATGTGTGGAAACAAAAAAGGATGGGAGTGGAGCCAAATGAACGATAAAGTAATCGCAATGCTGTTGGCCGGCGGACAGGGAAGCCGGTTGAAATCACTGACGTATACGATAGCAAAGCCAGCGCTGCCGTTTGGCGGGAAATATCGGATCATCGATTTCCCGTTGTCCAATTGTACCAATTCAGGAATTGAAACCGTCGGGGTTTTGACGCAGTATCAGCCGCATGTTTTGCATCAATATATCGGGTTGGGAACACCGTGGGATTTGGATCGCCGCAATGGCGGAGTGACCATGCTTCCGCCGTATGCAGAAATAGATGGCATCAAATGGTACGCGGGGACAGCCAGCGCAATTTATCAGAACATCAGTTTCCTGAAGTCCTGTGACCCGGCCTATGTGCTGATTTTATCGGGAGACCATATTTATAAAATGGATTATGAGGCATTGGTGGACTACCACAAAGAACATGAGGCAGACGTAACGATTTCCGTCCTGGAAGTTCCTTGGGAAGATGCCAGCCGATTTGGAGTCGTTAACGTCAACGACAGTATGGACGTCATGGAATTTGACGAAAAACCGGAAAAGCCGAAAAGCAATCTAGCGTCTATGGGGGTATATGTCTTCAAATGGGAGAAGTTAAAAGAGTATTTGGAGACGGATAACGTAAATGAGGCTTCCTCCCATGACTTTGGGAAAGACATTCTGCCAGCCATGCTGGAGAAGGGCGAAAAAATGGTCGCCTATCCGTTTAAAGGCTATTGGAAAGATGTTGGAACCGTTGAAAGCCTCTGGGAAGCCAATATGGATCTGCTTGATTTGAATTCCGGCCTGAACCTGCATGATCCGGGTTGGCGGATCTTCTCTTCAAATCCACAGCTGCCTCCACAGGTCATCAACGAAACCGGCGATGTTCAAGCTTCCATGGTAAATGAAGGCTGTGTAATTTCCGGTAAGGTTTTCAAGTCCGTAATCTTTCAAAACGTAACGATTGAAGAAGAGGCCTCGGTGTCGGAATGTGTGGTCATGAGCGGTGCGAAGATCCGCAAAGGTGCCAAGCTTCATCGGGCTGTTGTACCGCCAAGATTAGACGTGCCGGAAGGATTTGAAATTCCTGGCCAACAGGATGAAGTGATCTTATTGACCCAAGAGCAATTGGATGAATGGAAGGAGCGTGTCGGAAAATGAACTTATTGGCTGTAGTCGACACATCTGTTAAAAAAGAAGGGCTGCAGGATTTAACGATCCAGCGGGCCATTTCATCTGTACCTTTTGCCGGACGCTACCGGCTGATCGATTTTCCTTTATCAAATCTTGTCAATTCCGGTGTAAATACGGTTGGCGTATTTCCTTCTTCTCCATTTGCTTCTCTGTTGGATCATATTGGAGTCGGCAAGAGCTGGGATTTGGACAGAAGAAAAAATGGATTGTTTTTCCTTCCGATCACACAGCGGGATGGAGGCTTATCCACGGTAGGCGCGTTTGCGGGATTGGAAGAGCATATGCAATTTTTCACAAAAAGCATACAACCTTATGCCATCGTCACCAACGGCTTCGTCGTCAACCAATTGGATTTCAGAGAGATGCTGAATCATCACATCGAATCAGGTGCAGACATCACAGAAGCTGTGAGTGAAGGGGTTTCCTTGAAGAATTATATTTTATCCAAAGACCTCCTAGTCGAATTGATTCAGACTCACCGTGACAAAAACGTGGTAAGTGTGGAAGATGTAGTCAATTTGAAGAAGAGCCCCTATACATTCAATCAGTATGAATACAAAGGTTACTTTGCCATTATCGATTCCGTTCAAAGCTATTTCCAGGCCTCGATGGGATTGCTGGATGAAGAAAATAGAAAACAGCTGTTCCTCCCTGGCCGGCCTATTTATACAAAAGTGAAAGATGAACCTCCAACGCGATATGTTACAGGATCAAGTGTCAAACGGGCTCTGATTGCCAACGGCAGCACCATCATGGGGGAAGTGAGTGACAGCATCATCAGCCGGGCAGTCAACATTAAGAAAAATGCACGTTTAGAGAAATGCATTATTATGCAAAAATGCGTGATTGAAGAAAATTGTGATCTGTCTTATGTGATTGCGGATAAAGATGTCTATATCGGTGAAGGGGTGGTTTTACACGGAACAGCTGAACAACCGATCGTTTTACGCAAAGGGGAGAAGGTCACTAAGGAGGATATGCGATGAAAATCATAATGGCAGCAGCAGAATGTGCACCATTTGCAAAAGCCGGAGGACTGGCTGATGTGATGGGGGCATTACCGAAAGAACTCAGCAGATTAGGCCATGAAATCAACGTCATCGTTCCGAAGTATAGTTTGATTTCAGAAGAACACACATCTGAATTCCATCTGCAAGAAACGATCGAGTTTGATTTTAAAGGCCAGCAATCAACATTTGGCGTCTATGAATACGCTCATGCCGGTGTGAAATTTTTATTTGTGGAAAACGACAGCTATTTCAAAAGAGACAAGATTTACGGCCAGCAAGATGATGCGGAACGATATGCTTTTTTCAACCGGGCGGTGCTGGAGATTATTCAGCGGCAGGAACAGCAGCCTGACCTGATTCATGTTCATGACTGGCATACTGCCATGGTTCCATTTCTATTGAAGGAAGACGATCGATATGCGTCGATTCAAGCGATAAAAACCGTTTTGACGATTCATAATCTGCAATTTCAAGGGAAGTTTGCCAAAGAGATATTTTTAGAAAACTTCGAAATGGATGAACGTTATTACGATGATGGTGTTGTGGAATGGAATGGCGACTTCAATGCGTTAAAGACAGGTATTTCCTATGTGGACAAAGTGACCACTGTCAGCCCTACCTATCGAGATGAAATCTTGACGGATTTTTATGGTGAGAAGCTGAATGGTTTTCTGCAGAAGAAAGAACAGGATCTGGTCGGTATTTTAAATGGAATCGATACAGATGTCTATAATCCCGCAGCCGATCAAGCCATTGAACGGCAATTTGATGCGATGAATCTGGAAGGGAAACAAGCCAATAAACGGGCAATTCAGCTGAAGGCGGCTCTTCCGGAACGTGGAGACGTGCCATTGATGACAATGATTTCCAGGTTGGCAGGACAAAAAGGAATTGATGTGCTGCAACAGGTGCTTCCTGCCTTGCTGGAAAAAGAAGATGTCCAGTTTGTATTGCTGGGTTCTGGCGAAGAGCAGTACGAACAGTTTTTCCACGAACTGGCAGCCAATTTTCCGGATAAGGTCTACGTCCATGTCGGCTTTGACGAAGCGTTCGCCCATCTATTGTATGCGGGTGCTGACATCTTTCTGATGCCTTCGCATTTTGAGCCTTGTGGATTGAGCCAATTGATCTCGATGCGGTATGGAACAGTTCCTGTAGCCAATAAAACAGGTGGTTTGAAAGACACTGTAGTGGAATACGATGAAAACCTGAAGACCGGCAATGGGTTTTTAAGCGATTTTTCACAGGACAAGCCATTCGACCTCGCCCTTAGCCGATGCCTGACTTTTTATCAGCAGCCGGAACATTGGGAGGCCATCAAAAAAAATGGGATGAAAGGTGATTATTCCTGGTCGCGCTCTGCGGCAGAATACGCTAAACTCTATGAAAGGATAATTTAAAGGGGCGTGCCAATTATGTTTTCTTCCAAAGAAGAGTTCAAAAAAAGCTTTGTCACTCGTATGGAACACAAGAGAATTGAAAAAACGCCAGAACTTGCTTATGAGACACTTTGGGAAATGACGAACGAATGGATACAGGATCGTTGGAATCGGACCAATCAATTGTATAAAGAAAATAATGAAAAGCAATTATATTATTTCTCTATTGAATTTCTGATTGGACGGGTCCTGGGACAAAATCTGATCAATTTAGATCATTATGAACTCGTCAAGGAAGGGTTGGAGGAGCTGGGCTTTCAACTGTCAGAGATAGAAGAGCTTGAAATAGAGCCTGGACTTGGCAATGGCGGCCTTGGAAGATTGGCAGCCTGCTTTATGGACTCGCTGGCTTCCCTTGAATTGCCTGGACATGGGTTTGGGCTGCGCTATAAAGGTGGCCTATTCACCCAGCATTTTGTTAACGGCTACCAGACCGAGCAGCCTACTCAATGGATACAGGAAGAAAATAATGTAGACATTCGCCGCGAAGAATTGGCGGTGGACATCCCTTATTATGGAGAAGTCCAATTGGTCATGGGATTGGATGGGCTTAAGATTAGAGTGGAAAATTCAGAGTGGGTCAAAGCCGTGCCTTATGACATGCCAGTGGTCGGAGCAAATGGCGGTACTGTCAATACGCTTCGGTTATGGCAGGCGGAAGTTTCAGACCGCCCATTTCCGGGTGATAAAGATTATGCAGTCTATGAACACGAGACCGCTAAAATCACGGATCGGCTTTACCCTGATGATTCACTCGATGCCGGAAAAATCCTCCGCCTGAAACAGCAGTATTTCCTGTGCAGCGCGTCACTTCAAACCATTTTAAACAACCGCAGTTTTGATATAGAGGCACTTCCAGAGAATGTTGCCATCCAAATCAACGATACGCACCCGGCTCTGGCGGTTCCTGAATTGATGCGCCTCTTGGTAGATGAATATGCCTTGAGTTGGGACGAAGCTTGGGATATTACAACCCGCACTATTTCCTATACAAATCATACGATTTTGGAAGAAGCGATGGAGAAATGGGACAGTCGGTTGATCCAATCCTTGCTTCCAAGAATTTATATGGTCATTGAAGAAATCGACCGGCGCTTTAAAGAAAGTCTGCAGCAGCAAGCTGTAGACGAGGAAGCCCTCCACAAATTATCCATTATCGAAAATGGTGTCATAAAGATGGCGGTGTTGGCGGTAGTGGGCAGCTATAAAGTGAATGGGGTAGCAAAACTGCATACGGAGATTTTGAAGAAGCGTGAGATGAAAGAACTAAATGAACAATTCCCCGATAAATTCCATAACAAAACCAATGGCATTACGCATCGCCGGTGGTTGATCAAAGCTAACCGGGAGTTGTCCGGGTTGATTACGGAAACGATTGGGCCGCAGTGGATCAGAGAACCTGAGCGGTTAAGCGAATTGCATTATTTCGCTCAAAATCATTCATTTCTTCAAGACTTCCAGGCGATCAAAAGCTTGAAAAAAGAGCAGTTGATTCACCACCTTCAACGAAACCAGAATATTATTGTGGATCCCGATTCCATATTCGATATTCACATCAAGCGGTTCCATGGCTATAAACGCCAATTGATGAATATCCTGCATATCCAGATGCTCTACGATCGGATTAAGCGGGATGCAACATATCGGCCATATCCGCGAACCTTCTTTTTTGGAGGGAAAGCAGCACCAAGTTACCATTTTGCGAAACAAGTCATCAAAATGATCAATACAGTGGCAGCGAAAGTGAACAGTGACCCATTGGTCAGAAAGCATCTCCATGTTGTTTTTGTAGAAAATTATAATGTTACCCAAGCAGAATACCTGATTCCAGCTGCAGATGTCAGTGAACAGATTTCGACAGCCTCTAAAGAAGCTTCCGGAACTGGGAATATGAAATTGATGATGAATGGTGCATTGACGATCGGCACTTTTGATGGCGCAAATGTCGAAATATTTGAGCAAGCAGGACAAGAAAATGCATTTGTTTTCGGTATGCGTGCTGAACAGGTGATGCAGCATGAGAAGGAACAGTCCTACAATCCACAAGAAATAATTGAAACGGATCCGGAACTTGCACAGTTGATGGAAGAACTGGTCAAAGGGGAATGGACAGAAGGTAAAACGAATGTCGACTTTATTGTTGATCAGCTGCTGGAAGATCGTGATCCTTACTTTGTGCTGAAGGATATTCGCAGCTACTCCAAAGCGCATGAACAAATTCTGGATGCTTATGTACAACCGGAGAAATGGGCGGAAATGTGTGTCAAAAACATCGCAGCTTCCGGCATTTTCTCCAGTGACCGTACCATCCAGCAATATTCAGATGATGTTTGGCATTTAACGAAGATTCCAAGTGTACATTAGAAGCTGAAAGGGTGGGAACATGGCGGATAAGGAATTCGACAACACCGATTTAAAGGATTATAAAGCCAGTGGAGCGCTGGCAGGCAAGGTAGCGATTGTCACAGGTGCCAGCAGCGGCATCGGCCAAGCCGTCGCAATCGCATACGCCAAGGAAGGGGCAAAAGTAGTGGTCGGCTACCTCGGTGACGATGAAGGAGCCCAAAAAACCATTGAACTGATTGAAAGCTATGGCGGCAAAGCCAAGGCGTTGAGTGGTGATTTAGGGAAATCGGCGAACTGTGACCAGTTGGTCCAATTCACCTTAACCGAGTTTGGCCAAGTAGATATTCTGGTTAATAATGCGGGCTATCAATATCCCCAGACTTCACCCTTGGATATCACGGATGAACAGATGCTGAAAACCTTTGAAATCAAGGCATTCGCCATGTTCTATTTGACGAGGGCGGCATTGCCGCATTTAAAGAAAGGGTCACGCATCATTAATACCGCCTCCATCAACGCTTACCGCGGTCATTCCGATCTCATCGACTATGCAGGAGCCAATGGGGCGATGGTGGCAATGACCAGGTCATTGGCCCGGCGCTTAGTGCGTGAGGAAATTGCCGTGAACGGCATTGCTCCAGGACCGATCTGGACTCCGTTGATCACCAAAACCTTCGGTGATTTATATCCCGATGTCGGCGACGACTTTGGTGAAGATGTGCCGGCCGGGCGCCCGGGTCAGCCGTATGAGTTGGTTAAAGCCTATGTATTTTTGGCCGATCCGCAAAATTCATATATGACGGGCCAGTTCCTCCATATGAACGGCGGGGACTATATGTCTACGTGAAGCAAGGTAAGCAGGACCAGGAACTTTTCTTGGCCTGCTTTTTTATTTCTCTATTGTATATGGTAAAATTCACTGGAGAAAGAGGAGTGAGTTTTTGAAAAAGATTATATGGGCCTTATGGGCAGTTGTGATTTTCATCTTGCTGGCAGCTTGTACAGAATCAGTCGAGCAACCGGTGGAACAACGCAATGACAACGAAACAGATCAGGAAATTGAACAACCAGAACCTGAGGAACCTGTTGGAGAGGAAGCGGCATTGGATGGATTGACGGTACATTATATCGATGTCGGACAAGGGGATTCCACATTGCTTGAATTCGACGGGTTTGCAATGCTGATCGACGCCGGCAACTGGAATTCGACAGAAGCCGTGGATTACTTGAAGCAGCAGGAAATCAACGATATCGATATCGTCATCGGAACTCATCCGGATGCCGACCATATCGGGCAGCTGGCACAGGTAATTGGTGAATTCGAGGTTGGGGAAGTATGGATGTCCGGCAACACAAGCAGCTCCAATACATTCCTCAATGTGCTTCAAGCCATCGAAGCGAGCGGGTCTGAGTATGTGGAACCGAGAAGCGGTGACACTTTTGATGTGGGTTCAATGCAAATTGACGTGCTGTATCCAGACGAAATCACCGGTGCAGCAAACGAAGAGTCGGTATCGTTAAAGATGACTTACGGTGATGTTCGTTTTGTTTTCACAGGTGATGCGGGCGTCAAGCAGGAACAGGAAATGATCGACAGCGGCATGGATTTAGATGCCGAAATTCTGCATTTAGGCCATCACGGCTCCAATACGTCGACAAGCCCTGCCTTTTTGAAAGCAGTGACGCCTGAAGTGGCGATTTACAGTGCGGGAGCCGATAATTCGTACGGACATCCGCATGCAGAAGTGATTGCTGCTGCGGAAAATGCAGGCGCTGAAGTGTATGGGACAGACGTCAATGGCACCATTGTTGTTAAAACGGATGGCACGTCCTATAACGTATTGACCCAACAGGAAGGTGTGCCGACTGAAGGAGAAAATCGGTGTATTGATTTAAATATAGCCTCCTCAGCGGAATTGCAGGAGATTTCAGGAATCGGTGAAGCTTATGCTAAGGCAATCATCGAGCAGCGTCCGTTTGAGCGTGTCGAAGAATTGCTGGATATCAAAGGAATCGGCCAAGGGACGCTGAGTGCTATTCAAGAGCAGGGTCTGGCATGCGTAGGAGGGTGATGAAATGAAAGGGATTTTGGACCGGATTGAGGATGAAAGGCACGCAGTCATCCTAGTGGAAGAAGAAGGAATCGAACTTGTTTTGCCAGCCAATCGCTTGCCTGAAGGAAGTCACATCAACTCCTGGTTTACCATCGATGCAGAAAATGGCCAATTGGCAGTCACCTTGGATGAAGAAACGTCCATGGCCAAGAGGGAACAAGCTGAAGAGCTGATAACAAGGCTTCGAACGAAGAAAAAAGGAAGCCGCTTTAAGCGGAAATGAGAAGAAGCCCGTTACCTGTAAAAGGTTCCGGGCTTCTTTTGATAGTTATGCTTGTTCAATTAACTCCAAGTAGTAATCGGCAATTTGGCCGGGTTTATATAAATCAGTGATGGATGTCGAATAATTGGAGATGGCCGCGTTAAATTCCAGTTCTTGTACCGGAACGCGGATCCGAAAATTCATTTCATAAAGCAATACCGCAATGTCATGGTATTCTTCACTGGTTACTTTGAAGTCAAAAGAAATTTTTCTTTTCTTCTGGTTGGAATGGGGGTCTTCAATCAATTCCTCTTTCAAGTTTAACGCGTGGACTTCAGTATCATTGATCCAAATAATGGTTTCCATCGTTTATTTCACCTCTGATTTTGAGTGTTGGGTAAAGCTTTGGATTGCCTGCGCCGCCAATTGGCTTTTTACCATGTCTTCCATCGGCGGATTATAGAGTCCGGCACGGACGTTCAGGTAATGGCGATGCATCGGATTGTCTTCTGAAAGGGCACGGGATCCGACAATTTTCATCGCCTTATCCACTACACCCATTGCCGCATGGGTGACAGCGATTTTTGTGACATTCAATGCTTCATCCATCTCTGCCTTATCATCGGCAAGAACATAGCGCTCTGCAGTACCGTACAGAAGGTGGCGGGCAGTAGTAAGCTCAAGTTCCATCTCACCGATGGTCTGTTGGATAGCAGGAGTTTCCGCAATCGGCTTGCCGAGAGATGCTGGACTGTAGTTGGCTGCAAATTCAACTGCGTAGGCTCTTGCAGCCGCGGCAATTCCGATATAACAGGCAGGGATATGAAGCAGCCAGCCTTTAGCGGCTGCAGCCGAGCCGGAAGGTTTTAATACATGTGTTTTGGGAATTCGGACATGATTGAGGACCAGTGTGTGGCTCGCTGTACCTCTCATCGCCAGCATGTCCCAGGTCTCGTCGATCGATACCCCTTCGGCGTGGCGAGGAATGATGACCGTGATGACTTCATCATTTTCCGCAGCAGCAGTCACGAAAATATAATTGAGTGCAGGTGCCATGGAAGTATAGGTCTTTTCTCCGCTGACAATATACTGATCCCCCTCGGTAACTGCTGTAGTGCGCGGCAAAGCGCCACGGGCAGGACTGCCGGCATTCGCTTCTGTAGCGGCGGTGTTGATGAGCGCACCGTTTGCGATTTCTGCCATCAGCCATTCCGCTGACTCGGCATGCCAATGGCGATTTTCTGCATACTCAAGAACGATGCCGACATGCCAGCCGATGGAGAGAGCCGTCGCTCCGGATCCTTCCGCTATGGCTTCCTGTGCCAATACGTATTCGTACAATCCAAGTCCCTGGCCGCCGGATTCTTTCGGCAAGGTCAAGGTATGATAATTCATTTTTTTCAGGTCTTTGATGTTTTCGAAAGGGAAGGAGCCGCGTGCATCCAGCTCCGGCTCACGCGCCTGAAAAACGGGCTGAAGGACACGGAGTTGATCGACTAACGCTTGCTGTTCAGGTGTTTTGATAAATTGATTCATAAAAAGACTCCTTCTTCTTTTCTTTATCGAGTTGCGGAGCTCTATAGGGTCTTAAGTCAGCCCAGCGGCACAGAAACACCGCTTGGCAGTTCTGCCTTAAGCCTGTCGGAGCTCCACGGGTGCCTTCGCTTTTCTTTGTCCAGCTGCGCCACCCAGCTCCTCGGGGTCTTAAGTCAGCCCAGCCCAGCGGCACAGAAACACCGCTTGGCAGTTCTGCCTTAAGCCTGTCGGAGCTCCACGGGTGCCTTCGCTTTTCTTTGTCCAGCTGCGCCACCCAGCTCCTCGGGGTCTTAAGTCAGCCCAGCCCAGCGGCACAGAAACACCGCTTGGCAGTTCTGCCTTAAGCCTGTCGGAGCTCCACGGGTGCCTTCGCTTTTCTTTGTCCAGCTGCGCCACCCAGCTCCTCGGGGTCTTAAGTCAGCCCAGCCCAGCGGCACAGAAACACCGCTTGGCAGTTCTGCCTTAAGCCTGTCGGAGCTCCACGGGTGCCTTCGCTTTTCTTTATCCACCGTACCATAAAAAAGCCGCCAAAGCAGTGTTGCATGCTTTGGCGGCTTAAGTATCAGTGAGGAAGAAACTTCACTTATTGGAGTTTCTTTTTGTGCGTTTTTCGGATATCGGCAACAATTAGGGCTACGACAAGGAACAGGCCGAGATAACCGACGATTGGATAAAACATACTTACAAGCTTCGTGAACCCGACAAAACTTAATATGTAAGCCACAATACCAACGATGATAACAAAAATACGGAATTTTTTGGTTCCCAGTACGACAAAGCGCGCTGAGAATGAAAACAGCATGCTGACAGCGGTATTGTAGATCATGCCGAAAAGGATGAATGACATAATCACTCCGAGAATCGGTGAAAGGTCATCGGCAATTTGCAGCAACGGCATTTCTGCGCTGCCGACAATATCCACTTTAGAGAAAATTGCCAAATGGCTCAGAATGATCATGGCACCTAAGATCAGTCCGCCAATAAGCCCGCCGCGTGCTGCGATTTTTTCATCTTTTTCAGTTCCGCCCATGACGATAGCCATCGAAGCACCCACTGCAATATTAAATGAAACATAATTGATGGCGGACAGGAACCAGTTTGGCAATGCCGACATCTGTTCATTGGCGATTGGGTCCAGTGCATTAAACGACGAATCCATCGTCAATAAACTATAGACAGCTAATCCAACAACAGCGACGACCAGGAATGGCGTGATGCTGCCAATGATGGCGATGACTTTTTGGACGTTCATCATAATGGTCAGAACTACCAGAATCACCATGACCGTACTGCCAAGTGGAGCCGGTAGATTGAATTGCTGAGAGAAGATGGATCCGGCTCCCGCAATCATCACTACGCCTACACCGAACAGGGTGAGGATGATGATATAATCGACGATTGTTCCAACGAGTCTGCCGCTGATGCCAAAAATGGCTTCTTTATGTGATGTAGTTTTCATTCGGCTGCCTAGTCGAGTCAAGCTCATGCCTAAATAAGCAAATAAAGCAGTTGAAAGGATGGCGGCCACAGTCCCCATATGGCCAAAGCTGGTAAAATACTGAAGAATTTCTTGTCCAGAAGCGAATCCAGCTCCGACAATAATTCCGGCAAAGGCACTCCCCATTTTTAAACTTTTCATGTTGTTCCCCCTTGGTGCGAATTAATACAATAGCAAGTTTTTTAAAAATTAAAAAATCCCTATCTAAATATAGCAAAAGAAGTAAGCGTATACAACAGGAAAAGAGCATTAAAACTGTATATAACTCTATATACCTACTGAGATAAATGGATAAAAATAACATATTAAGATAGTAAAAAAGAAAATTCAAATGATTGCTCCTGCGCAAAAAAAAGCATCGCCGATTGTTTCGGCGATGCTTTGATACTCAATTATTCTACGTCTTTATTTGCAACAATAACCAATTTTCCTTTATCAAGTTCTTCTTCATACTGCTCTGCTTCCTGATCGGATAAGCCTGCAGCTGCCAATTTTGCACGAAGCTCGTCACCGCGTGAACTGGTCATGTTTTTCATGCTGTCCAGGAATCCCTGTTCTTTGACGCCGACTTCTTCTGTATCCAAAGCCTTCGTGATGTCTTTTCCGCGTTTTTTGTCATGTGCAAAGATGTAGATGTTATCGAGTGAATAACCTTGCGTTTCCAATTTTTCGATTTCCTTTTTTGCCTGTACTGCGTTTTCGACTGTCATTTTTAAAGTCAAAGTAATCCCTCCAAATAATTTCTATCTTACTAGTATGCATACCACGGCAATGGGGAGTTTAAACAAGAGGATCTTTTGTCAGTCAGGTATACTGGAGGAAATTAAAAACAAGGAGTGATTTCTTTGAAGGTCATACCGATTGGCATTTGGGGAGGCTATCCCAATAAAAATGAAGCGACATCAGCTTTTTTGATTGAACAGGACGGATTCCGCTGTTTAGTCGATTGTGGCAGCGGTGTCTTGGCGGCCGTCCAGAATTATACGGAATTGCGTGAATTGGATGCGGTCATCATCAGCCATTATCACCCGGATCATATCGCTGATATCGGCGTTCTGCAGCATGCAGCGATGGTAGGTATGCAATTGAAGGAGTGGGAAACTCCCTTGCTGATTTACGCACATGACAAGGACCAGGAAGAGTTCAAGAAACTGTTCTATAAAGGTGTCACCGAAGGCAGGGCAATACAGGCTGCCGAGACTTTGGAGCTGGGGCCTTGGCAAGTATCTTTTTGCGAGACAATTCATCCGGTGTATTGTTTGGCGATGAAATTTACTGCGGATGGCAAGAGTGTGGTGTTTACGGCAGATACCAGCTGGAAAGATGAGCTGATCGGTTTTTCGGACGGGACAGATCTGCTGGTTGCTGAATCGAATCTTTACGAAAAATACCTGGGCATTATTCCTGGGCATCTCAGCGGCAGCCAGGCTGGTGAATTGGCTGAACGTGCCGGTGCCAAGCGATTGCTGCTGACCCACTTGCCGCAATATGGAGAGTTGGATGAAATTCTGCATGCAGCAAAGTCCAGTTATTCAGGCGAAGTCGAATTTGCAGTAATAGGAAAGAGTTACGAAATCTGAACCGCTCGCTTTTTCTCCTTTGGCAGGGGAAGACAGGCAGATAGTTTGTGTACCAGATATTTTCCTTTTATCCTTAAAGCATATGAAGGATGAAAGGAAGTTAAAAAATGTCACAATCCATAGATTCATTCCCGATTTCCGTTCTGGACCTGGTGCCAGTCCGTGAAGGTGGAACGACGAAAGATGCATTAGATGAAATGGTCACAATCGCACAGCACGCTGAGAAGTTGGGGTACAACCGCTTTTGGCTGTCTGAGCATCACAATACAGCTACGCTTGCCAGCTCAGCTACGGCAATCCTCATTTCCAAAGTCCTTGAAAACACCGAATCCATTCAAGTGGGATCGGGCGGAATCATGCTGCCGAATCATACACCGTTGGTTGTTGCAGAGCAATTCGGCACGTTGGAAACCATGCATCCGGGACGTTTGAACTTGGGTCTCGGACGTGCTCCAGGAACTGATATGCAGACAGCGCATGCGCTTCGCAGAACCACGCAGGAAACCGCGTTCGCGTTTCCACAGGACGTCGTCGAACTGCAGAATTACTTGAAGCCGTTGGATGGGCAAGGTCCAGTCCGAGCGCATCCGGGCGTGGGAACGGCAGTGCCGGTTTATATCCTGGGATCAAGTACTTCAAGTGCTCAGCTTGCTGCAAGCCTTGGACTGCCATATGTGTTCGCTGCACATTTTGCACCACAGCAGCTGCAACAAGCCCTGCAGATTTACCGCAACGGATTCCAGCCTTCGGAATATCTGGCTGAGCCGTATGTCATGGTGTGTGTCAATGTCGTCGCAGCAGACTCCAACGAAGAAGCTGAGAAGTTGGCGACATCCAGTGATCTATTCTATCTGAACGTCGTAAGAGGCAGCAAGAACCTGCTTCAGCCACCGTTGGATACAATGGATGGACAGTGGAGCTACCGTGAAGAGATGATGGTGCGGGGCATGTCCCAATACACCTTTAAAGGCGATGAAGAAACGATAAGTGAGGATTTAGGGAAATTTGTAGCTGAATTGCAGATTAACGAAGTGATTGCGGTTTCCTATATCTACGATCAGGAAAAAAGAAAACGCTCATTTGAAGTGTTGAAGCAGGCGGCAAATCGTTTTCACGTTGCGACTGCCTAAAGTTTACTTGAACTGTTCGACAGTGGATGTTCTTCACGATTCTCAGGAAAAGAGCAAAGTGGTTGAAGCGGTGTAAGAGCCGTTTCGTTCGCTTCCTATGCAGATTATAGAGACTGGAGGAAAAGTAAATGAAAATAGGTATTATAGGCGCCACAGGAAAAGCAGGCAATTTAATTTTAAAAGAAGCATTGAAAAGAGGGCATGAAGTAACGGCCATTGTCAGAGATTCGCAAAAGGTCGAAAATTCGGATGTGCCGGTGCTGGAGAAAGATGTTTTCGGTTTAACGGCAGCAGATTTAGCGCCCTTTGATGTAGTGGTGAATGCGTTCGGTGTTCCACCTGAAAAGGCCAAGCAGCATATCGAAGCCGGAAGAATTCTGATTGACGCACTTAAAGAAGCTCATGATACCCGTTTGATTGTAGTCGGAGGAGCTGGCAGTTTGTTCGTTGATGAAGCACGCACAACCCGTCTGGCAGAAACTCCCGAGTTTCCTGAAGCGTTTAAATCGATTGCCAATGGCCAGGCACAAAATTTGGCTGATCTGGAAGCGTCGGAAGGAATCCAATGGACATTCCTGAGTCCTGCTGCATTTTTTGATCCGGAAGGCCGCCGTACAGGCCGTTACCAAAAAGGCGATGACGGATTTATCGTCAACAGCAAAGGGAAGAGCTACATCAGCTATGCTGATTATGCCATTGCGCTGGTGGATGAAATCGAGAGTGGCGAACATAAGAATAAACGGTTTACCGTGGTTTCTGAAAACCATTAATAGTCTTGGGGAGAAGTCGATTTCAAAGGAAGTCGGCTTTTCTTCTGGGTTGGAATCATCGGCAATCGGATGGAACTTGCCATGAAATGTTCACGTTCATTAAAAGAACAGTAGAATGAATGATGTATAATGAGATGAAACTTAAGGTTTAAAGGTGGGAATCAACACAATGGATTTTTTATATTTTCCTGAAGACAAATCGGAGTATATCCCTGGGATTATTTCTGTCGTTATTATATTCATTTTATCCGTATTGATCGTGCGGTTACTGGTTAAAGCTTCGCGCAAGCAAGTGAAGCAATTGGAAGAACAGGGCTATCCGGCTGTCTACAAAGATGGTTTTGACGCAGAAAGCCCAGATGAGGACAACGCTGATCCGCAGGAAACAGTACGCAAAGTGAATGAAGCAAAAGCTGCCCGTGATAAACCGAAGTCCTGACAACAGTCAGGGCTTTTTTTGATCTTTTCAATAGGTGTATACTGTAAGCAATCGAGGAGAATAGAGAAGTGGGGACAGCGACTATGAAAAATATTTTTGGCGGTGTGCAATGGGCGGTCTTTCTGATCGCCTCTTCTATTGCGGCACCGATCGCAATTGCCAGTATTTTTGGCATGGATACAGGAGATACAGCGCTATTCGTACAGCGGACCATGTTCGTACTGGGCGTCGCCTGTTTGGTACAGGCATCCATCGGGCACCGAATGCCGATCAATGAAGGACCAGCTGGCTTATGGTGGGGGATATTCATTGTTTATGCGGGATTGGTTGGAATTATGTATGCTTCCATGGAAGAATCGCTTCAAGCACTGCAAAGCGGGCTGCTATACAGCGGCGTTCTTTTTATCGTCTTTGCCTATACAGGCTTGGTCGACAAACTGAAAATCCTGTTTACGCCAACCATCACTTTCGTTTACCTCCTGTTGTTGGTTCTTCAAATCAGTGAGTCGATTCTAACGGGCTTACTTGGCATCATCTCTGAAGGTGACTCAGTGGATGGGGTGGTACTGATGGGCGGCATTGCGGTTATTTTACTGACCTTCTTTTTCATGGGCCATAAAGCTCCTTGGATCAGCCGTTATTCCATCCTGTTTGCGATTGCTGCAGGCTGGCTGATTTTCTGGATTCTTGGAAAAGCACCGGAAGCAGAAGGAAGCGTCAGCGCATTGGTTTCCTTGCCGAAAATGCTGGTCTTCGGACCGCTGATTTGGGACAGCGGCATGTTTGTGACCGCTTTGTTTTTGACCATCCTGCTGATTGCTAATATGATGGCGTCGATCCGTGTGATGGAAAGCGTGTTGAAGAACTCCTTTTCGATTGAAGCGCCAGACCGTATTAAACAAGCTTCAGCAGCTTCAGGGATCAATCACATCATTGCCGGATTGTTTTCATCCATCGGTCCCGTACCGATTTCAGGAGCGGCTGGGTTTGTCAGCGCTACCAGAACGCCGGCGCTCAAGCCCTTCATCTTCGGTGGAATCATCGTGGTGCTGATCAGCTTTTTTCCGGCGCTCATGGCGATTCTGGCATCTTTGCCGGCCCCAGTCGCTTACGCGGTCATTTTCGCGGTCTTCACCAAAATGGTGGAGATGGCCTTTACGGAATTGGAAAATGAAGGGGACAGGCAGCATTCCTATAAAGTGGCCGCGTTCGGTTTGATGAGCGGTGTCGGCATCATGTTTGTACCGCCTGAAAGCATGGCGAATCTGCCCTCCGTTTTGGCAGCTACCTTATCGAACGGTCTAATCACCGGCACCATCATCGCTATCTTTGTGGAACAGCTCCTGCTGTGGCGGAAAAAGAGAGTCTGAAAAAGTCTTCGTGCTGTTATTGCGTCGATCGTGCGTTTTTGGTAGCGCGAAACCAGTGCACCGGTACAAGCATCCCCATTTTTCGAGGGGATTTGGATAAAAGCTTATAGAAAGAGCTCTTTGCCGACACGGCAGAGAGCTTTTTTGGTGATTTGATAGTTGGATTGTTCATTTATGGTCGCTCGTGGGGATTTATGGGCGTTCAAAAGGATTTATGGTCGCTCGTGGAGATTTGCAGTCGTTCAGTCCAAACGCTCATAAAAACCTTGGGTGTAGCCGGAGCAGCAAGCTTCTGCCAATCAATACTTGATAGAAGGTTCTCGGCAATCTGAAAAGCCGTACGCATAGGCGCACGGCTTTAAAGTCATTTGTCTTTATTCTTTTTCGATTTCTTCTGTCAGACGTTCCAGCTCATCCACGAGTTCGCCGATATAGGCGATGGTGTCACGCAATGGCTGTTCGGTCGTGATATCGACTCCGGCCATTTGTGCCAGCTCCACCGGTGTTTTGGTGCCGCCGGCTTTCAGGACCTCCAGCCATTCGTCGACAGCTGGCTGGCCTTCGTTCAGTATCCGTTTGGAAACTTGCGTGGAGATGGTCAATCCGGCACTGTAGGTGTACGGATACAAGCCCATGTAATAATGCGGCTGGCGCATCCATGTCAATTCGGCACCCTCTGTAATATCGACCGCATCACCCCAGAATTCCTCTAATACACCTCGTTTGATGCTATTCAAAATGCTGGCGTTGACACTTTTTCCTTCATCAATCCGTTCATATACGTTGCGTTGATAAGCAGCTTCAAGCAAGTGTGTCACGAAATTATGGTAATAGGTTCTGGCCACTATCGAAGAAATCACCCAGCGTTTGAATTTCGGATCTTCCGAGTTCTTCAATAAGTGGTTGGCCACCAGCATTTCATTCATCGTAGAAGGTGCTTCGATAAAGTAAAGGGATGGCCGGGCGTTAAGGGCATTCTGCTCGCGGTTGGCGTTGTAGAAATGGCCGGCGTGCCCAAGTTCGTGGGCCAGCACAAAAACCTCATTCATGCGGCCGGTCCAGGAAATCAGGATATACGGATGGTCGCCGTATGGACTTGAACAGAAAGCACCGGTCGATTTCCCTTTGTTTTGAGCAAAGTCGATCCATCTTTCGGAATAAGACCGATCGATCATTTCGAGGTAATCGGGACCCATGATGGAAAGGGAATCATCAATATACTTTTTGGATTCTTCTACGGTGATTTCTGGCTCATAGTTCGGGTCCAGGGAAATCTTCAAGTCTGCAAAGGTCATGCGGTTGAGGCCATGGACCTTCTGTAATAATTTTGCGTATTTCTGCATATGCGGCGCGAGCTCTTTGGTGATCAAGTCGATTTGGCGGTTGTAGAGCGAGCGGTCCACTTCCTGGTTGATGAGGAGGTAATCAAATATGCTATCGTAGCCGCGCAAATCTGCTGTCGTTTTTTCCGTCTGCAAGTGCATATCATAGGTTTTGGCGGTCGTGTGCTGATAATCCTTCAGTTTCTTCGAAAAGGCTTCAAATGCTGCTCGGCGAAGCTCTGTATCAGGCTCTGCTTCCCAGTCGCCTTCAAAGGAGACGTAGCTGAGCGGATATTTTTGGCCATTCACTTCAAAATCCTCAAAGTTCATATCGACCATTTTTGTCGTGTTGTAAAGACCGTATGGCGCACTGAACGTGGATGAATAAGCGGCAAGGCTTTTTTCCACTTCAGGATGCAGCTGGTAAGGTTTTTTGCGGAGAAGTTTTTCCAGGAATACCTTGAATTCCGTTGATTCCTGCATTGCCTGCTCCAAGGTTTCTTTCGGCAAAGCGAGCAGCTCGCTGTTGATGAAAGAAAGCTTGCTGCTGATTTTAGCAGCAGCTGCTCCAAATTTACTGGACTGCAGTTGAGCCTCGTCATTGGTTTGGTCTGTGCTGATTGTTAAGCTGGCATAAGTGCTCAGCGGGATTAATTTTTCAAGGAAAGCCAGATAATCTGTTAAAGCCTGGATGGCCGAAGGGGCATCAGCAATCGTGCCTTGTGTTTTTTGGCTGAGAGCTTCAGCATCCTGCTCCAAGCTTTCCAAGGCTCGGTTAAACTCTTCTGAATCTGAAAATAAACTCGATAAATTCCACGTCTCTTCAACAGGAACCGCTGAACGTACTGGCAAACTTTTAACCATGTGATCTCTCCTCTATGTATTACGGTTTTCGAACTAATTATTAGTATAGAGGCAGAAAGAAGAAATGTAAAAATATTATTCAGAATTTATAAAAAAATTTTAAAAACTAGGTTTAGATTTAAATACAAGGTGGGTAATGTAAAGTACAAGGCGGAATCACCGTCGGAAGAATACGACTGGATTCGATCCAGAATCGCCTTCAGACGAGAAACTGCACAGCCTTGGCGGAAAATTTGCTTTACTGACGATATTCACTCTTGTCAGGGACCATTGTTACTCGGGTTTCTATCCGGAAAGTGTTTCAAACAGTAAGCCGTAAGTTTTTTGTGGAAGTGCAATTGAAAGCCTGGCTGCAGAACCAAAAAAATTCACTGAGAAGTAAATGTGAACCTAACTGCCCTATCGGCAAGTGACAGTCAGCGCGACTAAACTGCAATGACGAGAGTTTCATATTTCGTCAGAGATTTACAGTTTGTAGAAAGAATTTAATAAAATTTTCCGCGTGCAAAAAATCCCTCAGGATTTTCGAGGGGTGGAAAAAGGAAGAGCATGATCTGATGAAAAGGATCATGCTCTTTCCTTTGTCTAATGAAAAGTGAGCTTAGCGCAAGTCTAGTTCATGAAGAAATATCCCAACGAAAAGAGGAGTAAATTATGGAAAACCATTCAGTAAGTGCAATTCAGGACGAATACCCGGAAGACTTCGCCTGGTGCTACGGCTGTGGCCGCCTCAATAAAGAAGGGCATCAATTCCGTACAGCCTGGGATGGCGAAGAAACAGTCACTTTGTATGAACCGAAGGAAGTACATACGGCTATCCCCGGATTCGTTTACGGGGGGGTGATCGCTTCGCTGGTCGACTGCCACGGAACCGGTTCCGCTTCATTGGCATTGCACCGGAAAAACGGCTTTGAGCCTGGCAGTGGGGAAGAACCGCCGCGATTTGTCACGGCTTCGCTGCATGTCGATTATTTGAAACCGACGCCTCAAGGAATCGTTTTGAAGGCCGTAGGAAAAGTTGAAGAAGTCCATCCGAAGAAATTCAAGGTGAAAACAGAAGTGTATGCTGGTGATGTTTTATGTGCGACAGGCGAAGTGACAGCAGTGGTCATGCCTGCTTCTTTTGCAAAGTGACTTGAGAGTGAACCGGCATTCCGATTTTATTTTTTATATGCAAAAAGGATAAAGTCTAGTTTGCTGGTAAGATTAAAGGACATTATTGTATACTGATTTTATTCTATAAATGTTTGAATATTTCGTGCAGAAACTTTAGTCGAGTTATGGCTGATACAGTAGTTGAAGAAAAATGGCGTTTAAAGCGCTGCACATCTGGGAGGATACAGCATGACGGAAAAAATTTATGTTATCCATGAAAATGAAGAATGGACTGAGCATCTTTTTAAGCGGCTCGATGAATTGGGGTTGCCTTATGAAGACTGGTTTATCGATGAAAGCCTAGTGGATTTGAACGAAATACCGCCTGAAGGGGTTTTCTACAGCCGGATGAGCGCTTCTTCCCATACAAGAGGCCATCGTTTTGCACCTGAAATGACGGAATCCCTGCTGGTCTGGCTGGAACATCATGGGCGCACCGTTTTTAATGGCAGCCGCGCGCTGCGCCTGGAAGTCAGCAAGGTCAATCAGTATATGGCATTGAATGCAGGAGGGATCCGGACACCGAAAACGATTGCCGCCAATGGCAAAGAGCAGATTTTAACAGCTGCTGAGAAGATGGGCGTACCATCCTTCATCACCAAGCATAACCGTGCCGGAAAAGGCTTAGGCGTCCGGTTATTCCATTCGCTTGAAGCGCTGAAAGAATATGTGGATGGCCCTGAATTCGAACCGTCCATCGACGGCATCACTCTGATCCAGGAGTACATTCAGGCACCGGAGCCATTCATCACGCGCTGCGAATTTGTCGGCGGTAAGTTTGTCTATGCAGTTCAAGTCGATACTTCTGAAGGATTTGAGTTATGCCCTGCAGATGCTTGCCGGATTGATGACCTGTTCTGTCCGGTTGGTGAAGAAACGGAAGAAAAACCGAAGTTCCAGGTGATTGATGGTTTTGACGATTCCATTCTGAAGAAATACGAAGCTTTCTTGCACCAAAATGGAATTGACATAGCGGGGATTGAATTCATCCGCAATGCTCAAGGTGAAATTTTCACGTATGATGTCAACACGAATACCAACTACAACGCTGATGCAGAAGCGGAAGCTGGGAAGTTTGGCATGCTTGAACTTGCTGGATTTCTTGGGCAAGCATTAAAAAATGTGAAACAGACTGTCTGAAGGCGGCCTTCCCTTTGTTTAGGGAGGGGGAATGAAGGGAAACTTTCTGGTAACGAGAATCAGAAGAAGGGGTGTTTGGTGATGGTAGAGCAAAAAAAAGAAGAAGAGCTGGGAGAACGTCCAGAATCTGCAGAAGCAGAGGAAATTGAAGCGGAAGAAACTGAGCCGGTCGAAGACGATTCGAAATTCGATAAGATCTACAGCAATGTAGCATCCAATCGTTATGAAAATCTGCGGACCAGTTATATTGAAAATAAAGCAAAAGAGCTGCGAAAACGCAAAAAGTAAAAGGTCGAGTGCAGCTGCACTGGATCTTTTACTCTTTTGGAAGCTTTTCGATTTCTTCCGAAACCACAAATGCCAAATCGTCATTTCCAAACAGCTGAAGGACGTCGAGCAATGTTTCATGGTCAATCTCCAATTCTGCTGCATCTGACTGTTCAATTGCGGCAGTCAGGACGGGGCTTTGCAGTTGTCCTGGATATGCCCGCTGATAAAGTTCGGCAGGGTTCAATTGGTGGTTCGTGCACCATTGAACAAAAAGTTGGACCATCACTTCTTCATCCTGCTGGTATTTCTTGATGATATATTCATCTCTATTTTCATCATTCATGCAAGGTACCTCCATCATTAATGGTTTTGTGTTAGTAGCATACCAAACAATTCGAGTGCTTGCATGGACTTCTATCTATTTTTCCTCTAGAATGAAGCCATGGCAATGACAGTATCGGAGGGTGAATTATGAAATTACTGCAAGTAAGAAAAGGGCAATTCGTTTATTATCAAAATGAATTACACAAGGTGTATTCTGTGAAGCCGCTAGCTAAGAAGTCGGTGCTGATGTTCCGCGTCAAAGATATGGAACAAGTGGCCAGCAAGGCTGATGAGGTCACATTCTACAAACCGAAGCATATGGATTCCTTCTTATTCTTTGGGTCTCGATACACTTTGCGTGAGGATCTGCCAGCAGAAGAAGGCGGTTATATTCTAATCACCAAACCAGATCCCGATTACATGGATCATTATTCGCTGAATGAGTTTGAAAAAGTAGAGTCGGTTGAAGGGAATAATGTCATCACCACTCGCCAGAACACAGTGAAATCAAAAGAATTCCTTGTTATGGCACCTGGAGAAGAACAAGGCAGCAACGATATCGTCTACTTTGATAAATCCAAGGTTTCAGCTGAACAACTGGAGCAGGATGCTCAGTTGGAGGAAGTATTGCGGGAGAAGAACGCCATCCGTCCTTCTATCGGAGATGTCTACTTGAACCTGGATAACACAGGGACAGCAATGGTTGTAGCGATTTCTGGAGAAGAAGTGACCTTGGGAACAGGGGAACGCATTACATTCCATGAGTTGTATAAAGCGGATAACTGGAGTTATTTGTATAATATCAATGATGGCGAATTCAGATAAAATCATAAAAGGCGCCCCCCTGTGGGTCGCCTTTTATTTTAGGTTAACTTTTGAAAATAGAACCGATTTCAAGAATTTCTTCCGTACTCAGCTGAACGTCCAAAGCGCTCAAGTTCGATAGCACTTGATCCGCGCGTTTGGCTCCAGGAATCACACCGTCGATTTCAGGGCGTGCCAGGTACCAGGCCAATACAACATGGACTGTATCGGCTCCTTTCGCTTCAGCCAGGTCCTTCAGTCTCCGCACTTTCTCCAAGTTGCGTTCGAATTCTTTTCCTTGAAGATGAGGCATATTTGTCCGTAAATCGTTGAAGGTTTTGGTTTGATCGTATTTCCCTGCAAGCAAGCCTGCTGCAAATGGGAAGTAGGGAACATAGGAAATGCCATGCTCTTTTACATAAGGGAAATAATCTTCTTCAGCCTCGCGTTTCAACAAGTTGTATTCGCCTTGGAAAACGTCCACATAGCCGTCTTTATTGGCATCCTTTAATTGTTCCATGGAAAAATTCGAGACACCGATTGAACGGATTTTGCCTTCTTCTTTTAAGCGTTGCAGAGCGCCGACAGCTTCAGCTTTCGGTGTTTGTTCATCTGGAAAATGGATGTAGAACAAATCGATATAATCGGTCTGCAGGCGCTTGAGGCTGTCTTCCACCGCCTGTTTCAAGAACGTAGGTGAATTGTCGGTGATGTGTTCATCGCCTTGCCGTCGTTGAGCGCCTTTGGTCGCCACCACCATTTCCTGGCGGGCTCCGGATTCCTGCAGCACTTCTCCCAATAATTCCTCTGAGCGGCCATAGCCGTAAGCGTAAGCCGTATCAATAAAGTTGAGTCCGTTATCAATGCCGGCGTGTACCAGCTCCTTGCCGGTATCTTCATTTAAATCTGGGTAAAGATTGTGTCCGCCTACAGCATTTATGCCGAGGCCGATCGGATTGATATATAAGCCTGTCTTTCCAAGTTGCGCCTTTTCCGTCATTATCAGTACAGCTCCTTTAGGTAAGTCTGTTTTTATCATAACATTCAAAAAATTTTAGGGCGAAGAACAATGCTCCAAAAGAGCTGTCCGATCTATCTTAAAGCGGGCGAAGCGCGTGGGTGTGGTCAAGGAAAATAAAAGCATCATATCGCTGTGACATTTTTGAAGGAACGTAATTGCCATATGCCTCGAATTCAGGGTTATAGACGACACCGATTGCACGATGGCCAACCCAGCGATCAAAAAGAGCGAAATTCTCCGAATGGAACAGCAGAAATTTGTTGAAAGCGCCGGTCCGATGCAGAAAATCTTCCCACGTATTCGGTGTTGCAGGTGGAACGGCCATTTCTTCGGCAGGATCTCCCCAGGAAGGTGCAGCAATGACCGTTCCGGAATGCGTGCCGAAGCCCACTGCATAAACATCTGCCGTGCGGTTTTGCTCACGGAGAATTTGCCCGACATTGGTCATGCCTTCGTTTTTCATATCGGTGGCGCTGGCATCGCCGATATGGGTATTGTGCTCCCAGATAATGATTTTTGCTTCTGTGCCGTGGTAATCCCGAACCTCGTTGATGGCTTCCACCATGTGTTCATCCCGGATATTCCAAGACATTTCCCCGCTTTGTACCATGGCCCGATAATAGTCTTCAGCATTTTTCAGGACCAGCGCATTGATCTTCAAATCCAAATCACTCTCATATGAATCCTTATACAGGTCTTCGTTCGAGCGGATGGAGGCCAGCAATTTGGACACCTCCTCCACGCATGATTTGGAGAAGTCCGCAGCAGTCACGCCATAATTTTCGGGTTCCCGGTTAAAGGGCTCAAAGCAGGCGAATGCTTCTTTTGCCAATTCGACATCCCCACCGGACGGATTGGTTTTTGATAGATAATGGATTACTTCTTCCATGGATTCCCACAAACTGTAAACATCAATGCCGTAAAAACCGACTTTTTGTGGCGTTTTCTGGTTATGCTCTCTCAGCCAACCAATAAAATCAGCAATTTCTTCATTTGCCCACATCCAGGTTGGCCAGCGTTTAAAAGCCTGAAGCACTTCATGCGGGTGGGGATTATCATCGCTAAAATCTTTAATGTAGCGATTGACCTGTTGAGAAGACGGCCAATCACCTTCGACAGCAATTATCGAAAAACCTTTTTCCAGAATCAATCTTTTGGTCAAAGCTGCCCGCCATGTATAAAACTCGGATGTTCCATGTGTCGCTTCTCCCAGAAGGACAAACTTTGCATCGCCGATCGCTTCTAAAAGAGGTGTCAAATCTTCAATTGAACGGAATGGCTGTGCGTTCATCTTGACTGCTTCCTCTAGCGAGATCTTCACAGGTTCCAACCCCTTTTATTGTTCATGTTCCCGCTGTCGGCTCTCTCAAACAAAGACAAAAAAAGCATCCGCTTTGAGCGGATGCTTTCTTATTTTGCCAGAACGTCCTGGAATTCCGGGGTCTTTTCAATGACGCCATTTGCGAATGGGCATTGCGGGTCAATGGTCTTGTTTTCACTGCGGGCATATTCGACAACCTGCGCCACTAGTTTTTTGCCGATTCCCTGGCCTTCCAGCTGTGGGGAAACTTCGGTATGGTCGACAGTCAAAACATCGCCATTTTCTACATAGCTCAGGAAAGCCAATTCTTCGGAATTTTCCAGAGCCGCAAACTTATTGTTTTCGTGTTTGAAATCCACTGATGTTGCCTCCTTTAATCTGTTTTGATGCATTCTTTCTTTGTATTCCCTGTTCCGGTAGAGAATATTCAAGTTCTGAAAGGAAAGTTCTTCGGTTGTCCTGAAGAAGATTGTAAGTTGGAAGAAACAGGCTCATAATATAAGTGAAAATTCAGTTTCAGTAAAGTCTAAAGAGTCTTTGATAAAGGAGCGGTGGGAAAATGAATCCTGTCATTCAATTGTCTCAGTTATCCAAGCGCTACAAGAACTTTTCAGCTGTAGAAGATGTTTCGCTGGAAATCGGAAAAGGGGAGATTTATGGCTTTATCGGTTTAAACGGGTCAGGCAAAACAACCACTATCAAAATGCTGCTTGGAATGGTTCGTCCCAGCCACGGGTCTTGCTATATTCAAGGCCGAAAAATAGAGCTTTCCAACCATTCTATGTGGGCGAACGTAGGAAGCCTTGTGGAAACGCCTTATGCCTATCCGGAGTTGACGGTCAAAGAGAATCTGGAGATTTTTCGTCGGTTGCGAGGGGTTTCCGATGCGGATGTGGTGCACCAGGTGATGGATCAGCTGAAGCTGACGGGCTATGCAGGTAAAAAAGCGGGCAAGCTTTCGCTGGGCAATACGCAGCGTTTGGGCATCGCCAAAGCGTTGCTGCATAAACCGGAAATTTTAATTTTGGATGAGCCGTCAAATGGACTTGATCCGACAGGCATCATTGAGGTCCGCGAACTGTTTCAGCATCTGGCCAAGGATTTGGGCGTGACGATTTTCATGTCAAGCCATCTATTGAGCGAGGTGGCTAAAATTGCGACCAGGATAGGCGTAATCCATCAAGGGAAATTGCTTCAGGAAATCAGGACAGACCAGTTTAAGGACCTGCTCCAAAAACGTCTGGTTATCGATGCGCGGGAAAAAGATAGAGCGATGACTGCGTTGAATCACGCGGGGTATTCAGCCGTATTTAACAAAGAAGGAAGAATTGAAATAACTGCTGATTATGCTGTAAGGCACCCGGATGAGATTTCCCGGTACCTGGTTTCCGGTGGTATTCCTCCGACGCATCTGGCTTTGGAAGAGGAGGACTTGGAATCGTATTTTCTGCATGTCATCACTCAGCGAAAGGAGTAACTCGATGGCTTTCTTGAGGGCGGTTCAAGTGGAGATGTTGAAGATCCGGAAATCGAAGATGATTTGGATTACCTTAGCTGTCTTTACGATGGCGCCTATGATGGCAGGATTCTTTATATTTGTATTAAAAAACCCAGAGCTTGCGAAAAGTTCAGGATTGATTGGGGATAAAGCCCAGATTTTCGGTGTAGCAGATTGGCCAACATACCTGAGTATGCTGGCGCAAATTATTGCTGTGGGAGGGATTCTGGTATTCGGCTTTGTGACAAGCTGGGTATTTGGCAGAGAATACGCAGATCGGACCGTTAAGGATCTTTTGACCTTGCCGACACACCGCATGATCCTCATCCTGGCAAAGTTTTTAGCGGTAATGTTAACGAATTTATTGCTGAGCGTCTATATTGTCCTGCTGGGAGTGAGCATCGGATTCTTTATCCAGCTGCCACAATGGTCTTTGGAGATGGTATCGGACAGCGGATTTGTATTGCTGGCTACGACGCTTCTTACTTTGGCACTCAGCACTCCGCCTGCTTTTTTGGCCTGCTATGGCAGAGGCTATTTAGCGCCCATCGGTTTTATCCTTTTCATGGTGGTGCTCGCCCAAGTTATTGCGGCAGCCGGCTATGGAGCATTTTTCCCTTGGGCCGTTCCAGCCATATTCAGTGGAATGGCTGGAACGGAGACGGCACTCGGAGCCGGCAGTTTCTTTTTGGTTCTTTTCACAGGTTTCATCGGCTTGGCAGCCACCGTTTCATGGTGGTTGTATGCAGACCAGCATTGAGACGTTAAAATCGTCAAATAAGGGTATGAAACATAGAAGAGGTGATGACATGGATGAGTTAGCAGAAACGGCCATCAATCGAATTGAAAAGGTATTCGGTATTTATCCGGGCTATCGGCGAGCCCATGCCAGAGGAAAAAGTTACAGGGCGATTTTTACAGCGACGGGTTCGGCCAACCATTTGACGACAGCGCCGCATTTTCAACAAGGAGAGAGCAGCGCGTTTGTGCGATTTTCCCATTTTTCTCCAGATCCGACATGGGCTGATGCCATGTCGCCGGTCAAAGGAATGGCGGTCCAATTCCGTTTGCCGAACGGGGAAGCCACCAATATTGTTGGTGTCACGTCTCCTATCTTCTTTGCTAAAACACCTGAAATTTTTACGGAGATGCTTGGTGTCGTCAAATCGTTCAAGAAAGGAAAACCCAGCTTAAAGGAGCTTGCTGGTTTATTGGCTGATTATCCTGAAAGTGGAGCAATGATCGACAACATCCGGAAAATGCAGGCACCAGCTAGTTTTGCCACTGGCCAGTACCATTCGATTCATGCGTTTTATTTTACCAATCAAGACGGCCAGCGTCAGCCGGTTAAGTATTTGTGGGAACCGGAAGAAGGGGTGGAAACATTATCACCGCTTGATGCGGTTGCCTTGCCGGTCGGTTTTTTTGAAGCGGATATAGAAGACAGAATCGCACAAGGTCCGGTGAACTTCCACTTGAATGTGATTTTGGGGGAGCCGGGAGACCCCACTGATGATCCGACAAAAGAATGGCCAGAAACCCGGGAGAAAATAACGATCGGCTATTTGTCGATTACAGAAGAAGCGCCGGAAGCAGATCAAATTGTCTTCGATCCTACACTTGTTACAGAAGGCATTGAATGCTCAGAAGATCGGATCCTCAACTTTCGACACGATGCGTATCGAATTTCCCATCAACGAAGAACGTCTGAGACGTAAAAAACGCACAGCCCAACTTAATGGGCTGTGCGTTCAGACTGTAGACAAAGTCTGACCAAAATGTATAGCGGTGCATAATCCCCAAGCGGTCCGGCCACTTCGCTTTCCGTGGGCTCAGCTTCAGCCTCCTCGTCACTGCGTTCCTGCGGGGTCTTCAGCTATCGCTGTCCCACAGGAGTCTTCGTGGCCAGCCCGGTTGGGGCATGTTGCTTCAATCAAAGAGAGAAGCTTCGTAGTCAATTTCAGAAGAAAATAATCCCAACAAACCTGATAACTCCTTCACTCAAGGATCCGGAGCGCAAGGCGGCGACTCCTGCGGGAGCAGCGAAGTGCCGAAATCCACTCGGGCGCCAGTCCGAGTTAGTTCGGCGCGAGCCCGCGGAAAGCGTCCGCCTGAAGCGCAGGTTCCGGTATAAACAGGATGAAATGTGTATTCATGCTTTAAATGACATCAATATTCTTGTGTCTACAAGCTCAACGCACAGCCCAACTTAATGGGCTGTGCGTTTTCTGTATCTCAGTAGAGTTTCCCTTGTCGATAAATCACGGTCGACAGCCGCGTAACGGCATGGATAAAGCAGTTTTGGCGCAGAGCATACGGATCTCCGTAATATTGCGGAAGCATCATGTCCATGGTTTCTTGCATTTTTTCGATCAATAACCGGTAAACTTCTGCTTCTGTATAGAACTGGGTTTCACGGCCTTGCAGCCATTCGAAATAAGAGACGATGACCCCGCCGGCATTTGCCAGAATGTCAGGGATGACGACGACGCCTTGTTCATTCAGGTATTCATCGGCTTCAGCGGTTGTCGGGGCGTTTGCTCCTTCAATGATGATCCGCGCCTGGACATCTTTCATATTGTCTTCACGAATCTGATTTTCCAGTGCTGCCAGGAGCAGTACATCAACAGGTAACGTGACGAGAACATCCCGTTCTTTTATTTCTGCTTTGATGCTGGCGCTCTGCAGTTGCTCTTCAGTCGATGGCAAATCTCCGCGATTGGTTTTGGTAAATTCGATCAATGCGGGGATGTCCAGTCCATCTTCGTTATAGAGTGTGATGTTGCGGTCGCTGACGGCGACGATTTTATGGTCGATTAGAGGACATTTATAAGCTTCGAGAGCTGCAACAGCGCCCACGTTTCCGAAGCCTTGAACGGCCATCTTCAAGGGACGGTCGTATAATTCCAATGTCGTTTTGGCAAAAGGGTTATTGCTGTTGGACAGCAGCTGATGGTTTGCTTTCACATAATCGTGGAGCAGGTAACGGAACGTAAAGTAGACGCCTTTCCCAGTCGCTTCCCGTCTTCCGAGAGAACCGCCGTTGACGACACTTTTCCCGGTGAAGCTGCCGAGGTAAGGTGTACCATGATGGACTTTCTTGTATTCTGCCATCATCCAGTCCATCTCCCGTTCGCCTGACCCCATGTCCGGTGCAGGAATATCTTTGTCAGGACCGATGACATCAGCGAAATAGCGGACATACTTTCTGGAAATAAGATTCAATTCTTTCTCCGAGTATTCGCGCGGATTAAGGACAATGCCGCCTTTGCCGCCGCCAAATGGCACTTTGTGAAGAGCGTTTTTCAAAGTCATCAGAAATGCGAGGTTGATGACTTCTTCTTCGTTGACGCTTTCGTGAAAACGGATACCGCCTTTATAAGGACCCATTGCATCGTTGTGCTGCGCACGGAAGGCAGGAATCCGCACCACACTTCCGTCATCCAAAGGCACCCTTAGGAAGGCTTTATGTATTTTATCAGGGGTGGAAAGAATGGCGCTCAGTGAAGCAAAAGCCTGTTTCCGATCAGTCAAGCCAGGTAGGAACGCATCATTTTCAAGCAATGCATCCAATGATTCCTGGATGATTTTTTTGGTTTCTTTCTGCATATCCGGAACACCTCCAATGTATATTGTCTAATTAACCTATACCCGCTCTATTTCTATTTAATCAATAAGAAAAACCGTCTTCAGGAATCTCCCGAAGACGGCTGGTGTTATTTTTTATGTTTCATCAATTGCAATTCCAGATTCAGCGCTTTGAACAACGCTATTACCATCAAGATCATCACGAAAGAGAAAGGCAATGCCGCAATGATGATGGTGTTCTGCACCGCCGCTAAGCCGCCGACAGATAGCAGGATAGCCGCCACCATCGACTGGGCAATTCCCCAAAGAATCTTAATTTGATTGCTCGGTACCAATGAACCGTGCGTTGACTGCATCCCTAACACAAAAGTAGCTGAGTCAGCAGATGTGATGAAGAAAGTCGTCACGAGCAGAATAGCTATGATCGACATGACGAAGCCAAGAGGCATCTCGCTGAACATTGCGAACAATATTTGTTCAGTAGGAAAAGCGGTTAAATCAATGCCGTTTTTTTGGAAGTTGATTGCCGTCGAGCCGAAAGCCGCGTACCAGATTCCAGCAAAGGCGCTTGGAACAAGGACAACGCCGACCAAGAACTCACGGATGGTGCGGCCCTTTGAAATGCGGGCGATGAACATACTGACAAATGGTGCCCATGAAATCCACCAAGCCCAATAGAAGATGGTCCAGCCATCAAGCCAACTGCGGTTTTCTGCATCCAGTGGAGCAGATTCGAAGCTTAAACTGATTAAATTCTGGACATACGCACCAAAGGTTTCGGTGAACATATTCAAAATCAATAGAGTTGGACCCAATATCAGAACCAGTACCAGCAAAACGACTGCCAAAATCATATTGATATTGGACAGGTATTTGATGCCCTTGTTTAGTCCGGACCATGCGGAAATGATGAACAGGATGGTCACGGCGCCGATAATCAGCATCTGCACCCAGTATTCCTGAGGTGCACCGAACAAATAGGAAATGCCTCCATTAATTGAAGCAGCACCAAAGCCGAGTGAAGTTGCTACACCAAAAACCGTAGCAAAAACTGCGAGTACGTCAACAAGTGTTCCTAAAGGACCGTTCATCTTGTCGCCGAAAATCGGCTTCAGTGTTGATGAAATTAATGCAGGTTCGCCTTTTCTGAACTGGAAAAAGGCTAATGATAGAGCAACCATTCCATACATTGTCCAGATATGGATGCCCCAGTGGTAATAGGAGCGTTGCAAGGCTTCCTTGAACGCTTCGTCGGATCCAAGTTCTGCTGTTGCTGACTGAATGGCGAAATGGGATAGAGGTTCTGAGGCGCCATAAAATACGAGTCCAATCCCCATTCCTGCTGAAAACAGCATGGATATCCAGCTGAATGTCGAGAATTCCGGACGATCCGAGTCTTTGCCCAAACGGATTTTACCGTAGGGACTGACCATGATGATGGCGACAAGAATCAGCAAGATGGCCATAATCATTAAATAGTACCAGCCGAATGCTGTATTGATATAGTTTCGGATGTTTCCAGTGGCAGATTCAAAGGTTTCAGGCGCGATAACGCCAAAAGCTACAGTTAAGATAACCAGTGCAAATGTGATGTAAAAGACTTTCGAAGCTTTATTCATAATTCCTCCTGAAGTAATTTTTTTAACATAGTTGTTAAGGTTACCTAAAAGCTTCTGTATAGTCAACCGGAGAAAGGGGTATGTGGGCTATTAATTGTCCCATTCCTTCAGTTGTTCTTCTTCTGTCACAACACGCAGATCGTCGCCGGTTATGGTCAATACTTGGTAGTCAGACGTCTCTGCATAACGCTCTGCTTCTTTTTTGATGAATTTAGGCGAGCCGTCGGTTTCTTCGTCATAGATGATCAGGATGCCGTCGGAGTTGCGCAAGAAGAATTTGTTTTTTTCGATAAACTGCCATGGTGCCTCATAAGGTTTACTGGTTAGGCTGCGGTGGAAATCAGCTTTATCGAGGATCATTCGGTAATGTTCCTGTTTTTTTTCGTTCCATCTTTTTTCCTGTTCCAGAAACGGTGTAAGCACGGCATATTTCAATTCAGGAAATTCTTCCTTCATCTCTAAAACCACTTCTGCTGCCCACGTTTCAACACCGAGTTGCCCGCTTACAATCACCCATTCCAACCCTTCATCCACCAAAGCGCGAAAGCGGTTTTCCAAAGCTTTTTTAATAAAACGGATACCCGGACTCTTTTCATCGAATATACCGAGTTCATGTTGTTTATAGCCAGTAACAACTAATCGTTTCAACAATCTATCCACTCCTTTTTAAGGATTTGCAATCTAAGTCTACCGTATAGCTAATGGATTGAATAGCCGATTCAAGTATTCCATTTATTGAAGAAAGCAAAATGAAGTGATGCTGGCAAGGAGCTGTAAATGAAAACAGCGTTTTAGCAAAGAAGGTATTAAAACGGAATATTAAATCCTTTATAAGGGAATATATTAAGATACGGGGCACACAAGGGGACTTCAATCAGCAAGGCAAAGGAGTGCATCAAATGGTCAGCTTGGAGGACGTAAAAAAAGCACAGCAGGAAATTCGCGGTACGATCCATCGGACACCGATTTTAACTTCTTCACTTCTCAATGAACGCTGTGGAATGCAAATCTTTTTAAAAGCGGAGCATCTGCAGAAGACAGGTTCTTTCAAAATACGGGGAGCTACAAATGCTGTGAAGCAGGCAGTTGCAAATGGTGCGCGCTCTATTACGGCGGCGTCATCCGGCAATCATGGCCAAGCCGTCGCTTATATCGCCGAGCAGTTGGGTGTTCCGGCGGTGATTGTCGTTCCTGAGGATGCCAATCGAGCAAAAGTGGAAGCGATTAAAGCCTACCAGGCTGAAGTGGAATATTGCGGACTGACATCAGCTGATCGAATACCGAGAGCGAAGCAATTAGCTGAAGACAATGGAGGTGTTTATATTCCCCCTTACGATCATCCCGCTGTCATCGCTGGACAGGGAACGATTGGGTTGGAGATTTTGGAGCAGCTGGAGGATGTGGCTGTCATTGTCGTACCGGTTGGAGGCGGCGGCTTGATTGGGGGGATTCTTTCAGCGGTGAAAAGGAGTAAGCCGGAAGTCCAAGTTATCGGAGTTGAACCGGAGACTGCCGATGATACCTTTCAGTCACTTCAAAAGGGCGAAATCATTTCCATTTCCGGTACTTCGACCATCGCGGACGGTTTGCGCACTTCGCAACCGGGTGATTTGACCTTTCCCATTTTGAAAGACAAGTTGGATGAGCTGGTCTTGGTTTCCGAAGAGGAAATAAAGGAGGCGTTCCAATTTTTACTGGAACGTACAAAGCAACTGGTGGAGCCTTCTGGTGCAACAGCCTTAGCCGCCGTGATGGCAGGTAAAGCCGGCAAAGCAACTGACAAAGTGGCAGTCGTCCTATCAGGAGGAAATGTCGATCTGCATCAGATTCCTCTGTTCTTGAAAAACTGATTGCGCAGATGGCCGTCAAGTATTAAAGCCGACAGAAGGATAGCGATGTTGAAAAAAAACAGGCAGGCTGATCGATTGCGTAAGGGAATGGGTCCGCCTGTTTCTATTATATTAAACGTTCCTTGCATTCCATGTTTGAAAACGGTACCATAAATTTAAGTATTCTGAACATACTAACTAGTTAGTATGGAGCGACTATCATCAGTCAGGGGGATGGAAGATGAACGTAATGGACTTATTCAAACTGGATGGCAAGACAGCAATTATAACTGGTGGAGGCCGTGGTCTCGGGGCCATGATGGCGGAAGCTTTTGCAGAGGCGGGGGCAAACGTCGTCTTATGTTCGCGGAAGGTGGAAGCTTGCCAGGAAACAGCCGCTAAGTTGGAGGGGATGGGTGTCGGAACACTGGCACTGGCTTGCGATGTCACCAATCCCGATGATGTAGAGATGGTCGTTCAAAAAACGCTTGAAAAATTCGGCTCTATCGATATTCTGGTCAATAATTCCGGTGCCACATGGGGAGCGCCAGTTGTCGATATGCCGCTAGATGCATGGAAAAAGGTCATGGACGTCAATGTAACGGGAACATTCCTGATGAGCCGCGAAGTAGGAAAAGCGATGATCGAACAAAAGAGTGGGAAAATCATCAATATTTCTTCGGTTGCCGGACTTGGGGGAATTGACCCGACGTTGATGGACACCATCGGCTACAACACCAGCAAAGGTGCGGTCATCACTTTTACGAAAGATCTGGCAGCCAAATGGGGGCAGCATAATATTAACGTCAATGCCATTGCCCCGGGGTTCTTTCCGACCAAAATGTCGAAAGTTGTAATGGAACAAGGGCAGGAAGGCTTGCTTGCCCAAACACCTTTGAACCGCTTTGGCACAGAAGAGGATTTGAAAGGGACGGCTTTGTTCCTGGCTTCGAAAGCTTCTGATTATATAACTGGGGATGTCGTTGTCGTTGATGGCGGCATGCACGCTCTGTAGATTATGGGAAAACGAATGGCGGGGAATGACCATGAAAGAGAACATCAAACAGAAAAGCATTCTCCTGTTTGAGGAAAAAGGTTTCAGTGAAACATCCATACAGGATATTGTCGAAGCCATAGGTGTAACGAAAGGGACTTTCTACTATTACTTCACCAGTAAGGAACAGCTGCTGATGGATATACATTTGGGGTATATCGATGATTTGCTGGAACGTCAGGAAAAGATCAGGCAAAAGCAACTCAGCAATCGTGAAAAAGTTACGCAACTCATCGCGTTATTGATTACCGATATCGCGAATCACGGTCCGAGCGGCAAAGTGTTCTTCAGGGAAATGCGTCATCTTTGCGAAGACAACGCATTGGAAGTTAAGGGGAAGCGTGAAAAATTCCGGAAAAACTTGGAGGGAATCATAAGCGATGGGATGGCTCAAAACGAATTTCGGCAAGGACTGGAACCGGATATCATCACTTTCGCTATTTTAGGCGTCACTAACTGGAGTTACCAATGGTTTAATCCAACTGGAGGAATTTCAGCTGATCGGCTGGCAGCCGTATACAGCGATTTGATTTTGAACGGCATCGTTTAATGGGCAGAGGAGGAAAGGGTAATGGTACATGAAATCCCAGTAAAAGTGCGTTTTAGTGAAACAGACGCATTGGGTCATATCAGCAATATCAGCTATTTTATTTATCTGGAAGAAGCAAGGACAGAATTTTTCGCAGATTTGGGCTTTGGGCGCGACATCAATAACTGGAAAATCATTCTTGCTTCAGCTTCCTGCGATTTTGTCAGCCAAGGTTATTACAATCAAAAATTAGTCGTCCAAACGGCAGTCAGCAGAATCGGCAACTCAAGTTTTCAGGTGGTACATGAGATCAAAGATGCTGAAAGTGGGGAACTGGTTGCAAAAGGGCAAGCAAGTGCGGTTCATTTCAACTTTAAAACCCAAAAAAGCGAAGTTCTACCGGAAGCCAACCGCCAGCTGCTTGAAAAGCATCTACTGAAGGAGGCAAGTCCCCATGGAAACTAAAATCTCAGGATATAAAGGGGCGGCTTTTCTGTACCAACCGTCCGAGTGTTTTTTCATACCGGAAGATTTTACCGATGAACATCGCTTAATCGCCAAAACAGCCAAGCGCTTTCTCGAGAAGGAAGTGCGGCCGAACAACGAAGACATTGAAAGCCAAAATTTCGGTTTGGTCAAAGAGCTTATGGAAAAAGCGGGAGATTTAGGATTGCTTGGCCATAGTATTCCGGAGGCATATGGTGGCCTTGGCCTGGACAAAATCAGCAAAGGGCTGGTCGGGGAGTCGCTTGGTTCAGCTGGAGGCTATGGCGTGGCACATTCCAACCATACATGCATTGCGACGTTGCCGATCACTTATTTCGGAACGCGAGAGCAAAAAGAGAAGTATTTGCCGAAGCTGGCTTCAGGCGAATTTATCGGAGCTTACTGCCTGACAGAACCGGGGGCGGGATCCGATGCGCTTTCTGCGAAAACAACAGCCAAGCTCAATGAAGCAGGTACTCATTACCTGTTGAATGGAACGAAGATGTTCATCACCAATGCAGCTTTTTCCGATACGTTCATCGTTTACGCAAAAGTGGATGGCACAGCCTTCACGGCTTTTATTGTAGAAAAAGGTCATCCCGGCCTGTCGCTTGGACCTGAGGAACAGAAGATGGGCATTAAAGGTTCTTCGACGCGTTCGGTCATTTTTGAAGACTGCCAAGTACCGGTGGAAAACTTGCTTGGTGAAATCGGGAAGGGCCACGTCATCGCGTTGAATGTCTTGAATTTGGGTCGCTATAATTTAGGATCCGCTTGCATGGGTGCGGCAAAATATGGGCTGGAGCTGGCACTGAAATACACCAGTGAGCGCCGCCAATTCGGCAAAACGATTGCTGAATTTACGGCAACCCAGGAAAAATTAGCTGATATGGCGCTCCGCATCTATGCTTCTGAATCACTGCAATACCGGACTGCCGGATACTTAGAGGATGCACTGGGGGGCCTTTATGAATCGGAAGACCAAGGACTGATCGCCAAACAGTTGATGGAATACGCGGTCGAATGCGCAGTCTGCAAAGTACATGGTTCGGAAACGCTCGACTTTGTAGCGGACGAAGCACTTCAATTGCATGGGGGCTACGGCTTTATCAAGGAGTACAAAGTAGAGCAAATGTACCGGGATTCACGGATCAACCGGATTTTTGAAGGGACAAATGAAGTGAACCGATTGCTGATTCCTGGAAACCTGCTGAAGCAGGCGGCTAAAGGAAAGCTCCCATTACCGCAGTTGGCAGCAACGGCAATCGAAGAAATGAAGTCTCCTGCGGCTATGGACGACTCGCCTATTTCCCGGGAAATAGAAGCCGTACAGGCGGTTCGCCGGATTTTCCTGTTCTGCACCGGTGTTGCCTATGAAACATATGGCAATGGACTGGGTGAAGAGCAGGAAATATTGATGGCATTGGCGGATATCGCCATCGCTTTGTATGCTTTGGAATCTGCAGTGATGAGAACGTCGAAAGCCATCGAAACAGGTGAACACGCGCAGAAAGTGCTGATGGCGCAGGCGTTGACGGGCGATACATTGTTGGAAGTGGAGATGGCTGCCCGCAAAACGATGCAGGCGGCTTCTGCTGAAAACCAGCTGGGACGCAATACCGCAGCTGTAACAGACGAATTGAGCCGGCTGCAGCGCGGCAGCATAGACAAAGTAAAACGGCAAATTGCAAAAAATCTATTGAATGCGGAACAATACATCTATTAGGGGGATTCACTGATGAAAGTTATAAAATTTGAAGAATACGGCGGGCCTGACGTCCTGCAATTCGTAGAAGCTGAAAAACCGGAACCGGCAGCCACAGAAGCCATCATTGAAGTAAAGGCGATTGGCATCAATTACGCGGATACGGCAAGACGGGAAGGGAAATATGTAGTCCCGACAGATCTGCCTTATATTCCAGGTTCCGAAGTGGCCGGTGTTATTGTGGAAGTCGGTAAAAATGTGGAGAAGTTTAAAGTGGGCGACCGCGTCGTAGCGCTGATCGGCTCAGCAGGATACGCGGAATATGCCGCGGTCGACCAAAGTGTCTTGACGGAAGTTCCGGAAGGCGTCGATTTTGACCAGGCTGTTGCCCTGCCGCTGCAAGGATTGAGTGCTTATCATATATTGAAGACGATGGGCCGTCTTGAAAAAGGGGAAACCGTACTGATCCATGCCGCAGCAGGAGGTGTCGGGGCGATTGCCGTGCAATTAGCCAAGATTTTCGGCGCCGGAAAAATTATTGCAACGGCCAGTACGGAAGAAAAACTGTTTCATGCACAAAAGATGGGTGCGACTCATTTGGTGAACTACACGGAAGAAGGCTGGGTCGATAAAGTGAAGGCCATCACCGACGGAAAAGGCGTGGACCTGGCGCTTGAAATGGTCGGTGGCGAAGTGTTCAATAAAACGATAAAATGTTTGGCCCCGTTTGGCCGCCTTGTCATATTCGGAGCAGCCAGTGGAGAACAAGCCACTTTCAATCCTGGTCAGTTAATGCGTAAAAATCAGTCAGTCATCGGTTTTTTCCTGCCTCAGATTATGCGTTATCCGGAGTTGTTCCAGCGGAGCTTCGCAGAATTATTAGCCTATATGAAGAGCGGAGAATTGATTTTGACGATTGGCGGAACTTATCCGCTTGCAGAAGCAGCTAAAGCACATCGGTCACTGCAAGGACGAAAAACCATCGGGAAGCTGGTGCTGAAGCCGTGACCCAACATTTGTCGAATGAAGGCACTGAAACAGCCACCATGCTGGAAAAGCTTGGAGTGGAAGCGGTTCGGATTGAGCTGCCTTTCCGGTTAAATCATGTCAATTGCTTTATGGCAGAAAGTGAACAAGGGTGGATGGTCATCGACGCTGGATTAAACAATGACAATACGAGAGCCTTGTGGGAACGCAAGCTGGATGGCAAGAAAGTCACTGACTTATTGGTGACTCATTATCATCCTGACCACTTTGGCTATGTGGGCGGATTACAGGAAAAGACGGGTGCGAAAGTTTGGATGACGGAAATAGATGCGCAAGCAGGAATGGCGGCATGGGCAGATCCTTTTTTGGAAAGCATTCCCGGTAACTACCGGACTTCGGGAATTCCTGAAGAACAATCGATGCAGATGACACAAAATACAGAGGAATTCAAACCGCTTGTTTCACCGTTGCCGCAAATTGGAGAATATTTGGCAGAAGGGGATCTTGTCCAGATTGGCCGTTTCGAATACCGGGTTATTTTTACGCCTGGACATTCGGACGGCATGATTTGTTTTTACAATGAAGAGCAAAAAACATTGTTTTCTGCAGATCATATCCTGCTGAAAATCACACCTAATATTTCGTATTGGTTTCATGGAAATGCCGATCCTTTAGCTTCATATATTGATTCCTTAAAAAAGGTCAGGAAATTGGATGCTGAATTTGTTATTCCGTCTCATGGAAAACCATTTTACGATGCCAATCAGCGAATCGATGAACTTTTGGCTCATCACGATGAGCGGCTCGATGAAACGCTTGAAACCATCAAGAAGCCGCTGAGTATTTTTGGAGCATGCGAAAATTTATTTCAGCGGCCTTTGACTGTCCATGAAATGCGGTTTGCAGTTGGAGAAACACTGGCACATCTGGAAAACCTACGCCATAGACAAGCATGCACGCGTGAAATGGTGGACGGTATTTGGCTTTATGAAAAAGTATAGAAGAGGGGTGCGGAAATGAAGATTTTGGTTTTGGGTGCAGGGGCAATCGGTGGTTACTTTGGTGGCCGCCTACTGGAAAAAGGGGAAGATGTCACATTTCTCGTGAGGGAAGGCAGAAAAAAGAAGCTGCAGCAAACTGGTTTGAAAATTCAAAGCAAACATGGCAATTTGCAATTATCACCGAAGCTGATAACCAAAGAAGAACAGAGTTCACCGTTTGATGTCGTTTTGATCTCCACTAAATCCTATCAGCTTGCGAATGCGATAGAGGACGTACAGCCGTTTGTCGGTCCGGAAACGATGATTCTCCCTCTATTGAATGGGATGGCACATTTACAGCCATTGATTGAAGCATTCGGAGAAGAACGCGTCATTGGCGGCCTATGCTTTGTCGAAACGACTTTAGCGGAAGACGGAACAATCGTTCAGACAAGCCCCATCCATCAATTGGTATACGGAGAACGGACAGGGGGGAAGACAGATCGTATTAGGAAATTGGAACAATCTTTTACAGGAACCAAAGCGGAATTTCTCAAGAGCGATAACATCAATCAGGAGATGTGGCATAAGTATTTGTTCATCACGGCCATGTCCGGAATCACTTCAATGATGGAAACGCCTATCGGACCGATACGGGATCTTGAAACAGGGCAGCACACGATTCAGGCATTTTTGGAAGAGCTTGCAGCCATCATGGAGAAAATGGATGCGCCGATCCAGTCAGGAATCGTTGACGTGCAACTGAAGCGGATCAACAGTATGGATGCAAAAATGAAGTCTTCCATGCAGCGGGATATCGAAAAAAGGCAGCCGACAGAAGCCGAACATTTACAAGGATACCTGCTGGGCAAAGCAAAAGAAATGAAAGTCTCAGTTCCTGTTCTTGAAGTCATTTACACAAAACTGATGTTATATGAACAACAGATAGCCAAAGGAAAATAAGAAGGAAAGATGTGGCTGTTGACCTTGCGGAAAAGTGAACCTTTCTAACTGGGGAAAGCGGCGCAGCAGTCAATTATACCGGCCTGATATAATGGAGATAAATGAATAATTTTTGGAACATTTACATTATTGCGACACTCCTCTATGATTGACATACAGGCGATTTGCAACGCTTGCAAAAAAGGAAAAGGGGTTGAGATTGTGAATGCAATTGCATTGGCCGCCATTGGAATTTTTATTTTTATACTGGGATATCGCTTTTATTCCAAATTTATAGCTGAAAAGATTTTTAGGCTCGATCCGAATTACGTAACACCAGCACATCGTTTTAAAGACGGTGTGGATTTTGTCCCGACTAATAAATTCGTACTATGGGGACATCATTTCACTTCCGTCGCTGGAGCTGCTCCGATTTTAGGGCCGGCGATTGCTGTGTATTGGGGTTGGCTGCCGGCAGTTTTGTGGGTAGTGCTCGGTACCGTTTTTGCTGCCGGTGTCCATGATTTCGGGACATTGGTCTTGTCGGTCCGGAACAAAGGGCAATCTGTCGGAACGCTTGCGCATCGCTTGATCGGCCAGCGCGGGAAGATTCTGTTCCTGTTTATTATTCTGATTCTGGTTCTGATGGTCAATGCGGTATTTGCCTGGGTAATTGCCAATCTGTTTATTTCTTATCCTGCCAGCGTCATCCCGGTATTTATCCAAATTCCGTTAGCGATTTGGATTGGTTATGCTGTTTACAAGAAGAACAAGAAAATGTTGATTCCTTCACTTTTAGCTCTGGCCGTCATGTACATAACTGCTGTAGTTGCCAGCCAAGTGAGCTTTATGCAAATTGACCTGGTTCAATACATGGGTGGAGAAGACGGAGCCGGATTATTCGGCCTTGGGGCAATTTCAACGGCCTTCTTTATCTGGATCATCGTATTGATGGTTTATGTCTACATCGCTTCAACTTTACCGGTCTGGAAATTGCTTCAGCCGCGTGACTTCATCAACTCACATCAATTGATTGTTGGTCTGGGTATTCTCTATCTCGGCTTATTGTTCACCAACCCTGAAATTACGGCACCTGCAACCAACCCGGACGCCGACATTTCCTGGTTCCCATTGTTATTCATTACGATTGCCTGTGGTGCCATCTCCGGTTTCCACGGACTGGTTTCTTCCGGTACTTCATCAAAGCAGCTGGATAAGGAAACCGATGCTCGTTTTGTCGGTTATTTAGGAGCGGTGGGTGAAGGGGTTTTGGCCTTGATTTCGATCATTGCCGTTATCACCCTATTCCCTGACCGCGAATCATTCTTTGCAACTTACAGCAGTTTTCAGGCTTCCAATGGAGCAGGTTTAGGTGCCTTTATCGAAGGGGCAACCAATTTGGCGCAAGGCTTGCTGATTCCATCGGAAGTTGCTTCAACAATTGTTTCGATTATTGTCGTATCATTTGCAGCCACGACTTTGGATACTTCTGTTCGTTTGATGCGCTACATCATTTCGGAATTGGGCGTAGAGTATAAGATCCCATCTCTCGAGAAAAAACATGTAGCTACAACAATCGCTGTTGGAGCAAGTGCTGCACTGGTGCTTCTTCCTGAAGGGCCAAATGGCTTTGGTTCAGGTGGTTACCTGCTCTGGCCGTTATTCGGTACAGCCAATCAGCTGCTTGCCGGCATCAGTTTACTGCTGATTTCCATCTGGCTGCGGAAGCTTGGGCGAAATTACATGATCACCATCATTCCGATGATTTTCCTGATGTTCATGACGCTTTGGGCGATGTTCCAGCAGGTGTTCCTGCAATGGGCATGGTATGCAGACCAGCCGAGTACATTATTGTTCATCTTCGGCGCGATCATTTTCGTCTTTACACTTTGGATTATCCTTACTGCTATTCAGGCATTGCTGAAGAAAACAGATCCTGATTTCTCAGGAGACGAATAAATCAAAAATTCAATTAGCGGGGGACTCTTCCCGCTGATGGGGAAAAATAGGTAGGCGGCCAAGGGATCATGAATTTTGTGATCCCTTCCGTTTATATTAAGGAAGAGGTGCTGATATGTTGGTGTTCGATAAATTAAAGCAATTGATCGCTTTTTACGAAGCCGTCCTTGAATTGCCGCATCGCACTGAAATTGCACGTGAACTTCGGGATGAGGATGATCTCTTTCTCCTGATGCTCTACTCGGAGATGTTGGGGATCCCCAATCCTGTTTATTATTACACCTTGGAACTGTATCCGTACATGATTGAAGAATTCCATGACTGGCATCTGCGGATGGGTATGGATAAATCACCGTTAACCGGCATTCGCTGCTGTTAGTTTTTTAGGAATGAGGGAATAGAATGGATGTACTGTCAAAAAACATTATTTTTGTCGGAGGGAAAGGCGGCGTCGGAAAATCGACATCAGCTGCGGCCATTGCCTGGAGGTCAGCTAAGAATGGCTATAAGACTTTATTGATTTCCACTGATCCAGCCCATAATGTAGGGGATATCTTCAATCAAAAAATTGGCGGCAAAACAAAAGCGATTGCTGAGAATCTTTATGCTCTTGAAATCGACCCGGAAATTGAAACAGATAATTATATTAAAACGGTAAAAGCCAATATCAAAGGCACCGTCCATTCCAGCATGATGGAAGAAGTGAACCGGCAGCTGGATACAGCTAAAGCCTCTCCAGGCGCAGACGAAGCGGCGTTATTCGATAAGCTGATCCACATCATTCTGGAAGAGCGTAAGAATTTCGATAAGCTGGTGTTCGACACTGCACCGACTGGACATACAATCCGGCTGCTGACACTGCCTGAGTTGATGGGCGTGTGGATTGAAGGGCTGCTTGAAAAGCGCCGGAAAACCAATGAAAATTACACGCAGCTGTTGAATGACGGCGAACCACGGGAAGATCCGATTTACGATGTGTTGAGAGAGCGGCAGGAGCGCTTTTCGAAAGCACGGGATCTCTTGCTCGATGAACAGGAAACTGGGTTTATCTTTGTGCTGAATCCCGAACGCCTGCCTATTTTGGAGACGAAAAAAGCGCTTGACCTGCTGCATAATTATCATCTTCATGTGAAGACCTTGATCATCAATAAGATATTGCCGGAAGAGGCGGATGGTGAATTTTTATTGGAACGGAAAAAGCACGAAAAGAAATACCTGCAGCAGATTACAGAAACTTTCCCGAAACAACAACTGATCCATGTTCCACTTTTCTCACAGGACATCATCAGCAAGACGCAATTGGAGTTATTCAGTGAATATTTTCAGGAAGGGTGAATAGAGTGAAAGCATTTGTAATAGAATCCGGTGAATTGAAAGTGAAAGAAATGGAAGAGCCCCGAGCGAAACCGGGAGAGGTCATCGTATCCTTACGGGCAGCCGGCATAAACCGCAGAGATTTAGGCTTGATCAAGCGTTACGGAGATAAGCCGGAAGCTTTGATCATCGGTTCTGACGGAGCGGGTATAGTGGAGTCGGTAGGCGATGATGTAATCGACTTTGCTTATGGAGACGAAGTGATCATCAATCCTGCTTTACGTTGGCATACAAACAGTGACGCCCCGCCAGCAGAATTTGATATTTTGGGAATGCCTGACCACGGGACTTTTGCCGAAAAAATTGCGATATCCGCCGAACAACTGGAAAAGAAACCGCGTTATCTGAGCTGGGAAGAGGCTGGCAGCCTGGCATTGCCGGCATTGACCGGATACCGTGCCTTATTCACGAAAGGCCAGCTGAAAAAAGGCGATACCTTGTTTATCCCTGGAGCAGGAAGCGGTGTCGCAACATTTTTGATTCAGTTCGCGAAGAATATGGGCGCTCGAGTGATCGTCACTTCCAGAAGCGAAGAGAAACGTCAGCAGGCTGAAAAGATTGGAGCCGATCTGGCTATCCCAACTGACAGCGACTGGCCGAAGGAATTGGCGGATGAAACCATCGACCTTGTCATTGACAGCGTAGGAGCGGCTACTTTCAACCGGTCACTCGATGTTCTTAAAAAAGGCGGCCGGATTGTCATTTTCGGAGCGACAACCGAAGACACAGTCGATTTCAACCTTCGTAAATTCTTTTACGGACAATATCAATTGTTTGGGTCGACGATGGGAAGCCGGGAAGAATTGCGGGCGATGCTGTCGCATATGGAGTCTTTTACTACGAAGCCGGTCATCGATAAATCATTTCCGTTGGACCAGGCACAGGAAGCGTTTGACCATTTAGCTTCCGGCAGCCAATTCGGCAAAGTTGTTTTACGCAACAGCTAATAAAATCTGAAACTTTTCAGTCGGCCATCCGTATATAGAGTATAAGAAAGATTCGACTGGAGGCTAACATGATGGAAAACACAGGTTTAAAAATACTCGTCCACGCCAGTGCGTTTTTTGCTCCGTTTCTTGTCCCGGTAATTGTGTTTCTGATTTCAATGGATAAAGAAGTGAAGAAGCTGTCAATCCAAGCGATGCTGTTCCAACTCGTTATTGGCGCCTTGCTCTTTATTTCCAGCTGGTTGGTCATATTCCTTATCGGCATTCCAATGCTGATCGTTTTCGGACTGATGGGCATCATCATCCCGATAATGGGGATTATCAGAGCTTTAAACAACGAGCAATTCGATTACCCGATAGTCGGAAGCTGGTACCAATAAAAAAAGCCCTTTGGGGCTTTTTTTATTGGTTGAGCTTGTAGACAAAAGACTATTGCTGTCATTTAAAGAATGAATACGCATTTCATCCTGTTTATACCAGATCCTGCGCTTCAGGAGCATGGGTTTTTCAGTGACGAGGAGGCTGAAGCTGAGCCCACGGAAAGCGAAGTGGCCGGACCGCTTGGGGATTAGGCACCGCTATACATTTTGGTCAGGCTTTGTCTACAGTCTGACGAATAAAAAAGAAAACAGCCACTCGCACCTTGTATCTTTTAAGGGGCGAGTGGCTGTTTTTATTCGAAGATATAAGTTAAGGCTTTGATTGCTTGGTCACAGGTTTCGACTGTGGCGTTTGCTTTTCGGGATAATTCCTTTAATGGATGATGCAATTTCTCCGGGCGGATGATGATGACGGGCTTTCCTGAAGCAAGAGCTGTGCTGGCATCCATCGCCGTATTCCATTGCTTGTACTGTTCGCCGAAAAGGGCGATGACCAAATCGGCTTTGTGCATCAGGACGCCGGTGCGCAAATTATTGAAGCTGGAAGCGGCTTGGTCTTTAGCAATGGCGTCATGCTGTGGACCGAGTATTTCTTCACCGATGTTGTCAGAACACTCATGGATTTCCATCGGACCGACAAAATCGATGGGCAAATCTAAAGCGGCTGATTTTTTTTTGATTTCTTCACGCCAGGCGCTATGGATCTCCCCGGCAAGGTAAACAGTTAATCTCATCATTTCACCCTCCAAAACCATTTCTTCCAGTGTATCATAAGGGCGGGCGAGCTTAAATGATCTGGCGCTCTTTAGGGATGACAGGCATCAATGAAAGTACATTCTCCATTTTAAAGGTCCGTTTCCTGCGGCGCAGAAAACAATAGGCCTGGAACGAATCTCCGCTGACCTTCAAAATTTTGACGCGGCGTTTGCTGATGCTGCCATCATTGGCCATATACATCATGTCGATAAGTTGCTGCTGGCTAAAAGCCTTGAGTATCTGTGCTTTCATGAGTACCCCTCCTCTTAATAAGAACGTTTGTTCTTAGTATAAAACATAGTCCTGGTTAAAACAAGTGTGTAGTATCGTGTATAATGGAACGAACATATATTCTTTTGCGAACAAAGAAAGGGGCATTCCGATGAAGTTTTTTCATACCGCTGACTGGCATTTAGGCAAGCTGGTCCAAGGAATTTACATGACAGAAGAACAGCAGTTTTTGCTGGCGCAATTCATAGATGCAATAAAAGAAGAACAGCCTGATGCTGTGATCATTGCAGGAGATCTTTATGACCGGGCAGTGCCGCCAACCGACGCTGTCAACTTACTGGATGAGGTGTTGGCGAAAATCGTGTTGGATTTGAATACGCCGGTCCTGGCAGTAGCGGGGAACCATGACAGCCCAGGAAGGTTGAACTTCGGCAGCCGGTTGATGAAGATGAACGAACTCCATATCGCGGGCCATGTCCATAAAGAGCATCAGGCGGTTGTCCTGAACGACCAGTTCGGAGAAGTCCATTTCCATCTGGTGCCTTATACGGATCCCTCGATGGTGCGCTATGCGTTTGGAGACGATGCGATCCGCAGCCATAATGACGCCATGAAGGCTATCACTGAAAACATCAAAGTCGCGTATGACACACAAGCCCGACATGTCTTTGTCGGCCATGCCTTTGTCACGCCTCACGGGGAACAGGAAGAGAATACCAGCGATTCTGAACGTCCGCTGTCGATCGGCGGAGCAGAGCATGTGGATGCCCATCATTTTGAAGGTTTCCACTATACTGCTCTCGGCCATTTGCACAAAGCCCATTATGTACGGAATGAAACCATCCGTTATTCGGGCTCTCCTTTAAAATATTCGATTTCAGAAGAACATCATCAAAAAGGCTTCCACATTGTTGAAATGGATGCAGCAGGAGAGGTTTCGGTAACCAAGCGGCTATTTTCCCCAAGGCGCAATATGCGTACGGTCGAAGGCACGATGGATGAAATTCTGCGCCATGAAATCAGTGACGATTTTGTCTTCGTGACTTTATTGGACGATGCGCCGGTACTGTTTCCGATGGAAAAAGTGCGCTCAGTCTACCCGAACGCCATGCATGTGGAAAGAAGAAACTTTTCGGGAAGCATGATGCAAAGTGACGCCGGTTCACGCCGAAAAATGGATTCCCTGTCTTTATTCCATGCCTTTTACGAGGAAGTGAAAGGTGAGAAAGCAACAGATGAAACCGCTGATATTTTCAAAGACGTACTTCAGGAGTTCCTTCATGAGGAACCTGCTGAAAAAGAAGAGGTGAAGTCATGAGACCGTTAAAACTGAAGATGACTGCATTCGGTCCTTATAAAAACACTGAAGAAATCGATTTCGCTGACTTGCAGGGAAACCAGCTGTTTGTCATTTCAGGCAGCACGGGTTCGGGGAAGACCACCATCTTTGACGGCATCTGTTTTGCTTTATATGGTTCAGCGAGCGGCTCTGACCGCAGTGAATCACGTATCTTGAGAAGCGACTTTGCGGATGACGCGACCCATACCTGTGTGGAAATGGAATTTGAAATCCACGGCAAGATCTACCGGATCCTGCGCCAGATGGGCCATGTCAAAAAAGGCAATAAAAGCGCAACCGGGGAACGCTATGAATTCTTTGAACGCAGTGCAGAAGGCGAAAAGCCATGTGTTGAGCGACAGATCGTCTCGGAGATCAACCGTCGGGTGGAAGAAATCATCGGCCTCACGCAAAATCAGTTCAGCCAAATCGTCATGCTGCCGCAAGGCGAATTCCGTAAACTCCTGACATCTGAAACAGATAACAAAGAAGAGATTCTCCGGAAAATCTTTAAGACGGAGCCGTATAAACTGATCAGTGAACGCCTCAAGCAGAAGAAGGATGAGGCGGCGAAAAAATTTGAGCGCGAACAACATGACCTGAACAGCTTCGTCCAGCGGATCGCCACTTCCTTGCCGCAACGTGATTCTGCGCTGTTTGAAGTATTGGGCCGCGAACATATGAACATCAATCAGGTGCTGGACGGCCTGGAAAAAGAAGTCGTTTATTACAAGGATAAGATCAGTCTGGATGAACAGAAGTATCAGGCTGTATATCAGCTCCATACCGATAAAATGACCGCCTATCACGAAGCGAAAAAGTGGAATGGCCGTTTCGATGAACTGGATGAAAAGAAAGGCCAGCTTGAACGGCTCGACCAACTGCAATTAGACTATGCAGACAAGGAAAAAGCGTTGCAAGCGGCAGAGCGTGCCAGCTACATTTCGGGGATCGAGAGTTTGTTTCATGAGTTGCGCAACAATGAAATCGAAAAAAATGAGCTTCTGAAAGCGGCCATCCAACAACAAGAGCAATCGGAACAAACAAAGCTTTCTGCTGAGGCAAGCTTTATTGCCCAACAGGCGCTTCAAGGTGAACGCGACCAATTGCGTGAGCAGCTTGTCTATTTGGAAAAGCTATTGCCTGCCATCCAGGAGTTGGACCAGAAAAAAGACAATCTTGACCGCCAGGAGAAAAACGTGCGGCAATCGGAAAAGCTTTTGAAGCAAGCGGAAGAAGAATTCGCCGCCCAAAAAGATGAGAAAAAGCAATTGGATGAAAAAGTTATCGAGCTGGAAGATTTTTTGGAATTGTCTGATGAAACACAGCAGGAACTGGCAGCCGTAACTGAAAAGAGCCGCGTAACAAGTGAGTATATCTCGCTGAAACTCCAGGAACAGCAGCAACAGGCTCTTGAGAAAGAACAAAAGATGGCCTTTGAGCAGGCAGATTCAGCTTATCGCCAATTGGAAGCGCAGTGGTTTGCCGATCAGGCGCATGTTCTTGCCGGACAGTTGCGCGCCGGGGAAGCCTGCCCTGTCTGTGGAAGCTTGGATCACCCTGGAACAGAGTTGAAAATCGAAGGCCAGATGGTGACGAAAGAACAAGTGGAAGCGGCGAAAACAGAATTTGATGGAGTAGATAGAGAATACCGCAATGCTTCAGCTAAACTGTTTGCTGTGCAGGAACAACTGGACCAAAAAGGACAAGATCTGGCGGACTTGAAACTGGCAGCGGGCCAGATTGAAGAGCAAGCGCTCCAGCTGGAACAAACGAAACGAAAGTTAACTGAGCTGACGAAGAAACAGCAAGTCGGCAAACAGGAAATGCGGAAATGGAAAGAGCAGGTGGCGATCTGTTCCCAAAAAATTGAGCAACTGGAACAGAACAGACACGGAATAGCGGAAAGAGTGCAGAAACAGCAAGCTTCTTGCCAAACAGCCAAGGCAGTCTATGAAAACGAACTGGCTGCGGTACCAGAAGAACTGCGGGAATTGTCTGTTCTGAAGCAACAATTGGAGCAGACAGCTTCACGCAGGCAGCAGTTGGAGCAAAGCTGGACAAGCGCTCAGGACCAGTTCCAAAAATCGAAAGAAGGGCTGGCAAGTTCTCTGGTTTCCGTGCGTCATGCCAAAGCTACCGCAGAAGAAATAGCCGGCAAGAAAGACAAAGCACAGCAACAATTTGCGGAAGCGCTGGAAAAATCGGCATTTGAGTCTGAAGAAGCCTATCAACAGGCAAAACTGGGGGATGCGGCTTTTGCAGCTTTGAAAAAGGATATCCAGAAATTCAGCCAGGCACGCCATACTCTGCAGCAACAGGTCGGTGAACTGGAAGAACTGCTCTCTGCTCAAAGCCGAAAAGATTTGAGCCAGGCAGCAGCAGAGCTGGCGGAGTTGAAAGAAGCTTATGAACAGGCGCTTGCGGAACGCAACCGTTCGCAGGACTTCGAAAAAGCAGGGGCGCTTTTGATCGCCAGCATCCAGAAGGTGATTGGAAAAGCGCTCGAAGCTGAGCAAACCCTGAATCGGATTGCGGATCTTCACGACATGCTCCGGGGCCAGAACGGTTTGAAGCTTTCATTTGAACGCTATCTCCAAATCGAGTATTTGGAGCAGATCATCCTATCGGCCAATGAGCGGCTGAAGAATTTGTCCAACGGCCAGTTCCACTTGATCCGCAGCGATCGCCAGGAATCACGCGGCAAACAAAGTGGATTGGGTTTGGACGTCTACGATGCTTATACAGGGCAGACGCGTGATGTGAAGACCATGTCAGGCGGGGAAAAGTTCAATGCTTCGCTGTGCCTGGCACTTGGAATGGCAGACGTCATCCAAAGTTTCCAGGGAAATGTCTCAATTGATACAATGTTCATCGATGAAGGCTTCGGTTCACTGGACGAAGAGTCGCTCAACAAATCAATTGAAACTTTGATTGACCTGCAAAAATCAGGACGCATGATCGGCGTCATTTCACATGTGCAGGAACTGAAGGCAGCGATTCCGGCCATCTTGGAAGTCGAGAAATCAAAAGAAGGCTACAGCCGGACAAAATTTCTCCTCAAATAAAATCAGGATGATGGATCTGGACGTTTGAAGCTTTCTGTAAAAGTGAATGGTAAGAGTAATCGGTAATTCACGGCAGGTGGTCGGCTGAAAGTGAATGCTGATTGGTGCAGTGGTTAGTAGGAAGCGACAGCGCTGTTCCAGTTTCGCTAGAAAGTTCAGTGGGCACCAACGCATTTGAGCTTTTCCTGCTGTCTATGCTCGCCTGGACAAAAACGTGTAGAAAACAATGAAAAACCAAAGGGGTCGGGAAAATGAAGCATTTCAGTTTTAAAGCACGACTTATCTATTTTGGGGCCATTGCCCTCATCAGTCTGGCTTTCTTTGCCCTGCAGCTGACAGCTGTCTTAGAAGGCAGTGACGGAATAGGCTCCATTATTCTGGCGATCTTATGGGCGCTCATGGCATTATTCGGCTTAGCTGGTTTTGGCTTTGCCTTAAAAAATCAAAACCGTCAAAAAAAATGACGGTTTTTTTAGTGGAAGGAAAAGACGGAATTGTGCAGAAATTTCCGAAAAACTGGCGTCTCTTTGATCTGTGGTAAAGTTGTAGCATAACGAAGCAAACAGGGGGTTACAAAATGGGAAAGAAATTAAGCCCACAGGAAGTCATTGCGTTGATCGATGCAAAAGCTGATTTGATTGTTCCAATCGCGAATGGGGAACCAATCCGGTTATTGGATATATTGGAGGAAAACGCTGAACAACTAGATGGTGTGAAAATCCATCAAATGCTGGCTTTGCGCTCAAGATCCTATATTCAAGGTGAAATAGAGCAATTGAAGCACGTTTCGTATTTTCTGAGCGGTGCCACACGGAAGGTCTACCAACAGGCAAAAATGGAGCTGGTTCCAAATAACTTCCATGAAATGCCCCGGCTGCTTCAGAAGACAACCAAAATGTCGATGATCATGACCGTGGCTTCACCGATGGATAAACATGGCTATTTCACTTTAGGTACACAAGCTGATTATATTGCCGATTTTATCGGGAAAGTGCCATTCATTCTGGAAGTGAATGACCATATGCCCCGGACACATGGACGCAACCAGATCCACATCAGCCAGATTGCAGGGTATGTTGAGCATCATGCACCTCTGTCAGAAGAGAAAGTTCCGGAAATCAGCGATAAAGATTTGCTGATTGCGTCGACGATCATTCAGGATATTCAAGACGGAGATACGTTGCAAATTGGAATTGGGGCGGTTCCCAATGCTGTCATCAGCATGTTGAAAGACCATCGCCATTTAGGGATTCACACGGAAATGCTTCCTGATGGTGTCGCAAACCTGGTAGCTGCCGGTGCAGTCGATGGATCGCGGAAATTCACCAATCCCGGTAAAATTATCGCCACTTTCGCTTTCGGCTCCAAAAATCTCTATGATTTCATCGATGATAACCCGGCTGTTGAATTCCAGCCGGTCAGTGTCGTCAATGATCCGAGGGAAATCGCTAAAGAAAAGAATATCGTCTCCATCAACTCCACAACTGAAGTGGATCTGTTCGGCCAATGTGCGTCTGAGACGGTTGGCGGCAAGTATTATTCTTCAAGTGGTGGCCAAATTGATTTTGCCCGTGGCGTGCGGTTCGCTGAAAACGGCAAAGGTTATATTTGCATGCCTTCTACTGCAAAAGATGATACCCTGTCACGGATCAAATTGGCGCTTGCGCAAGGTTCTGTAGTGACCACCGGGAAAAACGATGTCGACAATATCGTCACGGAGTATGGAGTAGCCCGTTTGCACGGTGTTTCCATTTCAGAACGTGCCAAGCGTCTCGCCGCAATCGCCCACCCGAAATTCCGCGAAGAATTATTGTTTGATGCAAAAAAACATGGCTTCCTCGTGTAATAAAAGCAGAAAGGCTATTTCCGTTAGGAGATCGCCTTTTTCTTTTGGGAGTCGAAATACTTTTCTTTACAAGGTGTTGGAAGGGGCATATACTTACCTAAGTAAATAAAATAAGAGGTAAACTTATGAAAAAATTATTGTTTCACGAAATTCATCAAAAATCCCGTTTGTCGATCAAGGAAGTGAACGAGGCCTTGAAGGAATTTGAACTTTACAGTTCTCAATGGTCCATCCTGTTTTGTCTGAAACAATTCGGTTCGATGACTCAAAAAGAGATTTGGCAATACATGAACGTCGAGGCTCCGACTGTGACGAGAACGATTGTCCGTTTGGAGGAAAGCGGATGGATCTTCCGCCGTGAAGGACAGGACAAGCGGGAGCGGATTGTGCAGCTTTCCTCTTTTGCTGAACAAAAATTGCCGGCTATTGAAAACCGGATTCGGCAGGCAGAAGAAAGACTGGTTTCGGGTCTTTCGGAGGAAGAACAGGATCAACTGATTGGATTACTGAGAAAAATAGGAATGAAGAGTTCTGATGAAAAGGATGTAAAGAATGGCTGAAAAAAGACCAATTTGGACAAAAAGCTTTATTAATATTTCAATAAGCACGTTTTTTATTTTTGTGGTTTTCTATGCACTGCTGACGTTTATGCCGCTGTTTGTGCTGAATGATTTAGGCGGTACGGCTACCCAAGGGGGCTTGGCTGTTTCCGTTTTCCTGCTGTCCGCTATTATCATGCGTTTCTTTGCAGGGATGATTTTGGAGAAAGTCGGGAAAAAGAGAATACTGATCATTTCACTTTTCCTGTTTACTGTCAGTACGGTATTGTATGTATTTGTCGGAAGTTTTACCGTGCTGTTGCTGCTGCGTTTTTTCCAAGGGATCTGGTTCAGTTTGCTGACGACTGTAGCTGGAGCTATTGCAGCGGATATCATTCCACCTGAGCGGCGTGGTGAAGGCTTGGGGTATTACGGCATTGCGATGAATCTGGCTGTTGTAGCCGGACCGTTCATTGCTTTGTCCCTGCAGCCGTATATATCGGCACAGACAATTTTCATCATTTTTTCCGTTATCATGATTATTGGCTTCTTTTGTGCGTTAGCCGTTAAAGTGGATGAAGTGCCGTTTGAAAAAGAAGAAAAACATAAATTGACGATCAATGATTTTCTCGAGAAAAAATCGATGCCGATTGCAACGGTCGGTTTTTTCATTTCCTTTGCCTATGCGAGCATCCTGACATTCATCTCTGTCTATGCGGAATCACTGGGGCTGATCAAAGCTGCAAGTTTCTTCTTCGTCGTTTATGCCATTGCGATGCTGATTGTCCGTCCATTCACTGGAAGGATATTTGACACCGTCGGGCCAAATGTCGTCATCATTCCATCCATTATCATCTTTGGCGCGGGGCTTATATCGTTGAGCTTTGCCGAGTCTTCGGGGATGCTATTGGTATCAGGGGCATTGGTGGGGCTTGGCTACGGAACCTTGCTGCCAAGTTTCCAAAGCCTTGCCATACAGGCGGCTGAAAAACATCGCAGCGGTTACGCTACAGGAACGTTCTTCGCTTTTTACGACAGCGGAATTGCAATCGGTTCGGTATCGCTTGGTTTGCTTGCAGGATTCGCCGGCTATTCGAATCTCTATTTGATGCTGGGTATTTTTGTGATCCTTATTGTCTTTTACTATAGATGGATCATGTCGAAGAACCGGGGCCCTGCACATTGAAAGGATGGCAATAAAAAAGAAGGGGCAGTTCCATAAGTTCTTGAAATAAAACCGTTGGAGAAAAATGATTGATTTTTCTCCAACGGTTTTTATGGGTTTTATTTGAAAAGAAGAATTGTTTTATTCCATTAATAGAGCTTACTGTCCAAACTCGGCAAAATACTTTCCGCAAGCTAAAATGCTTCGGGAATAAAGCAGTGGCCGTCTTTAAAACTACCTTGATGGGGCATCATCGTAACCACTACTAGTTTTGAAGCGATCGCCGGAGAACCGATTCCAGTGCATTCCCGCTTGCTGATGGTCATTTTGACCAAGGCCCCTTTTCTGATTAATTGACGGTTAAAGTGACCGATCCCAATTCACCGTAGCTGGCCTCGTAAAATCCGCGTTCCAGCTTTTTCGGCAAAATGAAGGTGCCGGATGAAATGGCCATGCCTTTTTTGACCGTCAAGCCGTGGCCATCCAACTCATTAACCAGCCATTGAAGAGCATTGACGGGGTGGTCCAGGACTTCAGCAGAAGTATCCGCCGCAATTTCCTGGCCATCGAATGTCAGTTTTCCAGGCAGCTTTTCCAACTGCTCGTAGCTGACATTGTCCAGCGGCAAGCCGGTTACGATCCTTCCGGCTACGGCACTGTCGGCAACGACTTGGCCAAGAGTGATTTTTGGAAACCAGTCATCAAAGCGGGAATCCGGTACTTCAATGCCTGGCGCAACCCGGGTTTTCTTCAGGAGCGTAGGAATGTCGTCCGCTGCCGATAGGTCTTCCTTGGCGATGAAGATCAATTCGATTTCAATCAATGGAGAAGACATCGAATCCAGTTCAATGATGCCGTCCGATAAAGCGGAAGTGGTGAGGGCCCCATATAAAGGAGTTTCTGATTGGAAAAGCTCCTGGGTTTCCCTGCTCGTCAAGCTGATTTTATAGCCTTTCAATTCTTCCTGGCCACGACTGGTCTTATTGGCAGTAACTGCATGCTGAATGGCATACGCTGTGCGCTTCTCTAAAGACGCGGGTATTTGTTCTTTCGGTATCGTCTGGCCTTTAAGATAGGCTTCGTATAACACAGTAGCCATGTCAGTTTGCTGCGGATCCAATTTTTTCATGAGAACGCCCCTTTCGGCTGATTTAACACTTATCATATCATTCTGACAGTTTAATTTGGATATTCTGTAGTGTGAATTTCTTAGAGCGCTTCCGCTTTTCTCTTTATAGTACATAAAAATAAACGGACAAAAAGTGGCAGAGGCTGCCGAACAGGATGAACAGATGGAAAATTTCATGGAAGCCGAGATACTTGGAAGACAAGAAACCGGGCTTTAGTCCATAGATGATTCCGCCAACTGTATAAGAGATCCCTCCTGCCACGAGCAGCAGCAAGCCCGTCAGCGACAGGCTGTCCGCCAGCGGGACGACGGCGAAGATGATGATCCAGCCCATGGCGATGTAGATGGCGGTCGACAGCCATCTCGGGGAATGGAACCACACCATCTTAAAGAAGATGCCGCTCACCCCCAAAACGGCCACAAGTGAAAACAAAGTCCAGCCGAGAGTTCCGCCAAGGGCGATGAGGCAGAATGGGGCATAGGAACCCGCAATCAGGGCAAAAATCATCGAGTGATCCAGTTTTCGTAAAAACGCAATGATATAAGGCTGTGAAATGGCCGAATGATAAATAGTGGAAGCGGTGTACAAGAGAATCAGGCTGATGCCGAATATGGTGACTGCTGTGACATGCAGGGCAGATTCGTTGGCATAGGCGGCTTTGATGACCATCGCTAAGAGAGCGACTAAGGACAACACTGCACCGAACAAGTGGGATATTGCGTTAAAAGGTTCTCGGATATAGTCAGTCATGTAAAACAGCTCCTTGCTGTATCTAGTTATTGAAACTACTTATAACGATACTCGCATTATTAAACAGAGTCAAGTTTGGAGAAAAATTGATAATGAGGTAAAATAGCCAGTATGAAATACCGCAGGGAGCGTGAAGGAAATGGGAAAAGCAGATAGAATCATCGAAGAGATGGCTTTCCATAATCAGGTTCTGCCAGAGGATATTCCAAAGATTGATCTGTATATCGATCAGGTCATTCAATTGTTTGAATCCAGTTTCGCCGAATCGAAGCGGCATCCGGATGAGAAAATCCTGACCAAAACCATGATCAATAATTACGCGAAGGGAAAATTGTTCTATCCGGTCCAAAATAAGAAATACAGCCGGAACCACGTCATGCTGATCAGCTTGATCTATCAGATGAAAAGTGCGCTGTCCATCAATGACGTTAAGCAGGTATTGAATGGCATTAATGAAAAAGCGGCACAAAAAGAGCTGGATCTGGAACAGTTTTACAGCAGCTATTTAAGCCTCCAACAAGGCAATGCGGAAATTTTCGCAGACGGTTTAAAGCGCCAAGCGAGAGAAGCTGCCGAACAAACGGCAGGCGTTGAGGAATCGGAAGAGCTGGAACGCGTGCTGCTCATCGCATCTCTTGTTCATACCAGCAATCTTTACCGGAGAGCGGCTGAGAAACTGGTGGATGAAATGGCGAAAGGGGCAGAGAAATAATGATCAAAGTTCTCATTGATGCAGATGGGTGTCCGGTCGTCGGACAGACCATCGACTTAGCAAGAGCATATCAGTTGCCGGTCATTTTGATTTGCGATACTTCGCATGAGATGCACAGGGAAGGTGCGGAAACCATCACCGTCTCAAAAGGAGCGGATGCGGTTGACTTCGTTCTGGTTAACAGGGTAAACAAAGGGGATATTGTCGTTACCCAGGATTATGGACTGGCGGCAATGGTGCTCGCCAAACGCGGAATTCCGATTGATCAAAACGGCCGCGTCTATTCAGATGAAAATATTGAGCAATTATTGCATGGCCGTCATGTCGCGAAGAAAATCAGGCAAGGCGGAGGCAGGATGAAAGGGCCGAAGAAAAGGCGTGCGGAAGATAATGAGAAATTCCAGGCGGCCTTAACGGTTCTATTGAAACAGCATAGGGAAAATGCAGAAAGACCCGGCAGTTGACATGCCGGGTCTTTCTTTACGGACTCTTTTGGGTTAGATGGTCCAGCGATCATTGATGATGGCCACCAACACCCAGTCACCGTTGCTGTTCTTCTCAAAGACCATGTTCAGGCTTTGCCAGTCCATTCCATCGTAGCGGTCTGTGCCAGGGAAATAATACTCGACAATGGTCGCTTCAGGATACAACCGGTGGATAAACTCATGAGTAGTTGGCTGGACAGTTCGGCCATAGCGTTCTTTGGCGTTATAAGTCGCATCTGTATCCATCAAGTACTCACTGTAATATTCAGCAGGTGTCAAGTTGATTTCGAAGCCGCTGCCATCCTGGAAGCCCCATAAATAATCATTGGGATCATTCATGAAGCCTGGCAGTTGTGCTTTGGTGAAAGTGACCCCTCCATTGTCAATACAGCCACCGCTGTAAGGACAGAAGGTCAATCCTTCTGAAGAACTCACATAAGCTGCGACATCACCGAAATCCTTAGCCTTCAGCTCAGCCAAAATGTCATTAGCTGTCTCAAGCAAATCCTGTTTGTCAGGAATGAAAGAAGGTTCGATGGTGCGAGCCAGAAATGCAGAGAATTGAGCACGGGTAACCGGAACGTCAGGACGGAAAGTATTGTCCGGATAGCCGCGTGCGACTCCTTGGTGAGCCAGTCTTGAGACAGCATCAAAAGCAAAGTGATTTTTACTCATATCCCGGAAGTTGTTGTCTGGTGCTTCAGGGAAGTAGAAGGCTCTGTCGAGTATTGCGGCAGTTTGGCCACGGGTGACAGTCCAGTCGGGCCGGAAATAATTATTCGCAAACCCGTAAATGATTTCTTCTTCAGCGGCGGAAGCGATATAACCAGAGAATCGATGGCTTGCGGGAACATCTCTAAAACCGGTGGAACGGGGCGTGTCGTCCAGGTTCAAGGCACGTCCGATCATCGCGACAGCATGGGCACGGGTAACAGGGTCGTCAGGTCTGAAGGTGCCATCAGGGTACCCATTGATGATTCCTTCTTCGTACAGATAAGCGATTTCAAAAGCGAATGGGTGATTGGCAAAGACATCATCAAACAAAACAATCGCTTTGGCGGGAGACAAAAACGAACTGAACATCAGGATGGCAGCTGCAATTAAAGACAAAAAAGTCTTCATATTTATCCCTCCCTATTTGATCTTATTTTACCACACGATAAAGTAAAAAGTAACAATAAAATGTTATATAAAATAAGTAAATGATGCGTTTTGGGAGAGTGAGTAATTTTCTGGAGTAAAGGGAATAAAAAAGAAATAAGTAAATCCGACGTGGAAGGAGACAGCTATGAAAAAAATACTGATTGTTGTGACAAATGAAGCTGTAGTTGGAGCAAGAGGGAGGAAAACCGGCCTTTGGCTGAGGGAGCTGACCGATTTTTATCATGAAATCAAGGATGATTTTAAAGTGGATATTATCAGTACCGCTTCCAGCCGCGTTCCAATTGATCCGCTCAGTTTGATGGAAGCGGTTGCCCATAAGCAAACACGCCATTACTATATGGATGATGAACTGATGAGCAAACTGAAAAAGCCGCTTACCCCAGAACAGGTTAAAGGGCGGGATTATGCGGCCATTTACTTTGCAGGAGGCCATGGAACGATGGTCGATTTTCCGAATCACTCAGGCTTGAAGCAATTGACAGCGTCCATTTATGAAAGGGGCGGTGTGGTGGCGGCTGTCTGCCATGGACCAAGTGCTCTGCAGAATATCCAGTTGTCCGATGGCCGAAACCTGTTGGCTGGCCATGTCGTGACTGGATTTTCAGATTTGGAAGAAAAAATAATGGGGGTGTACAGTGATATTCCCTTTTCACTGGAACAGGCGCTGAGAGATCAGGGAACCTTATTTCAAATAGCACAGCTGCCATTCACGGCTTGCGTTATCGAATCAGGACGTTTAGTTACAGGGCAGAACCCGGCTTCAGCAAGCCTTGTCGGGAAAAAAGTAAAAGAACTATTAAAAGAAGTGAACCCGGCTTAGACTCAGCCGGGTTCGTTTACTTTCATTTTCTTTTCTGCGTAGTCCATGAATTGCAGTGAATAGTTTGTTTGAATCAGGGTGATGCCTCGGTCTATAAACCAGCCCCAGCCTTTATCGGGATCTAAAAGGGAAAGGGAATCCGAGCGCCGGGCATTTTCAGCGAAATCAAGTGCGTTGCCCCATAAATTCGTTTGGTCTTTGAGTTTGGAGATGATCTCGTCGGACAATACTACGTCGTCCTCTGTATAAAAAAGGAGTTCTATCGCTGTTGGAGAAACAGTCTCCAGCAGCAACTCAAGTTGATGAATGTTCTTATCGCTCAGCTTATGCATATAAGACATGTTTCGCGGATTGGAATCAAAAAAGGCGGTTAGCTGTTCAACCGGTTTATCGCTCTTTAACATGAAATGATCAAACAAATCATGCTGTTCGACCAAAGCATAAAGTTCATGCCGTAAATCCCAAGCCTTATCTGCATTGATCATGGCTTTTCCTTTGATCAATGGAAGAACTTCGAGAAGTGTGGGCACTTGTTCTTTGGTGTTTTTTGCGTTGGGTCCGCCATTCAATTCTTTTAAAGATAATTGTTTTATTTCTTTTAATGTCAGTTGCTCTATTTCTCCCGAGCCATTCGTCGTCCGGTCAACGGTGCTGTCGTGCATGAGAACAATCTGGCCGTCTTTGGTCAATTGCATGTCCAATTCGATTAAATAAATAGTATGGTCTATACAGTTTTGAATAGCGGGAAGTGAGTTTTCGGGAGCCGGATTCCACAGGCCGCGATGGGCGACGGGAGTCAGGGGATGCTGCTTTTCCTGTAAAGCTTTAAAGAAATCATCGTAACTGTTTAATTGCCATCCGAGTAGCTGTCGATTAACCGCCATAAGCTTCCTCCTTCCCTTCACTTTTAAGTATACAAGGTTCGGGTGAATAAGTTTATCGGGAAGCTCGGCAGGGTAATTTTGGAATATTCATGTCAGCTGCAGTAGTAAGGGCGAGCATTTCAAGGTATAGCGCTAGAGGGAAAGAATAGGGAATTACGATACAGAGGAGGAAATGCCGATGTCCATGATTCGAAAAGTAGTTACGGAAAATGCTCCTTACTACGTGGGTCAAAAAGAAATTGTCAGTGTGGTCCGGAATTTATTCGGCGGTCAGTACACAGACATTGAAAGGCTTTTAAAGGTATTTGGAAACGGCCAGATTGAAGGCCGTTACTTTGCTGCTCCTTTAGACTGGTTTGAAGAAGAGCGGGGATTGGAAGAAAAGAATCGGCTTTATGTAGAGGAGGCAGTGAAAATGGGCAGCCTCGCCGTATCCCGCTGTCTGGAAGAAGCACAGGTGGATAAAGAGGACGTAGATGCTTTCATTTTTGTATCAAGTTCGGGAATGGCTACGCCGACTATTGATGCCCGGATCATGAATATCCTGCAGATGCCGCAGCACGTGAAGCGCATTCCCTTATGGGGGCTTGGCTGTGCAGGGGGCGCGTCAGGCATCAGCCGTGCGGACGACTATTGCCGTGCTTACCCGGAAGCGGTTGTGGTAGTACTTTGTCTGGAACTCTGCAGTTTAACCTTTCAGCGCTCTGATACCTCAAAAAGCAATTTGATCGGAACTTCCCTGTTTGCAGACGGCGCCGCCTGTGCCTTGGTTACAGGAGACGGCGTACGTTTGCCCGGAGAAGGATTTCATATTAAGGAAACACAATCAACGTTGATGCGGGACTCTGAAGACGTCATGGGATGGGATGTCAAAGATGAAGGGCTGCATGTAGTTTTTTCGCGTGATATCCCAAAAATCATCGAAAAATGGCTGAAGCCCAATGTAGATCTCTTTTTAGGGAAAATCTCAAGAACGTCTTCAGATATTACCCACTTCATTGCTCATCCCGGGGGCAAGAAGGTGTTGTCAGCCTATGAGAAATCACTTGGCTTATCAACTGGAAAAACGGCTATCTCACGAGCGGTGCTCGCGAAGTACGGCAATATGTCTTCGCCCACAGTGCTTTATGTACTAAAGGATTTCATGGAAAAGAAACCGCGGCAGGGGGAAGAGGGCTTGCTTACCGCTTTAGGTCCGGGTTTCAGTTCGGAAATGCTGTGGCTGGAGTGGGGAGAATCCGTGTTATGACATTCTTCTATCTGTTGACGAGCTTTGTCATATTGCAGCGCCTATTGGAAGTAGCCTATGCGCGTTCCAACGAAAAAGCCATGAGAAGACTAGGGGCAATCGAAGTTGGTGCCGGGCATTATAAATGGATCGTTTTGCTTCATGTGCTTTTCTTCCTGTCCCTGGTCGTAGAAGTGTGGTCATCAGAAGGAGGTCTTGGAGCCGGTTGGCAAGTTTTTTTGGTGATTTTCGCCATTTCACAGGTCTTGCGAATTTGGGCTTTATCGTCACTTGGCCGCTTTTGGAACACTAAAATCCTGGTCCTTCCTGGAGCGGAAAAAGTGAAGAAGGGACCTTATCGCTGGCTGCCACATCCCAATTACCTTGTTGTGGCTTTAGAGATAGCCGCATTGCCGCTTGTCTTCGGAGCATGGCGAACAGCTTTGATCTTCAGTATTGCAAATGCGCTCCTGCTTCTCCTTGTCCGCATTCCGGCGGAAGAAAAAGCTTTGCAGCAACTAAAATCCTGAAACATAAAAAAAATAAGCAGACCTAGTTAAAAAATCATATATAGGGTATACAAAGAAGAGTGAAAGAAAACCATGTAATTTTTGGAGGGATTCGGATGAAAAAATCAACAATGAATACGCTTATTGGCAGCGCGCTCGCAGCAGCCTCAGGAATTTTTGTTTATAAAGCGTATCAGGAAAAAAACACAGTAAGTGTAAAAGAAGATACGGATATGCGCAACAGTAAAAAAGTGGACGAACGTGAAAGTGTCGAAGCGCTGGAAGATTCTGCGGAGCAAGGCTTGTCTCAGCTGGATTCCGCTTATCGAGATGAATGGCAGGCAAACGCATTCCCACAAACCCATAAAGAAATGAAGGAACTTGAAGAAGATAAATAAAAGGATGACAGCAAGCGAAAGCAAAGCTCCTATTTGCTTTCGCTTTTTTTGTGCGCTGGATTTATTGTGGTAATAAGAAAGGTGGAATAAGTATGTGGATTAAAAAACCATTTTTTGAATATACGACGGCAGTTTTGCTCGTTGCAGTCACTTTGTTTTTCCTGGGGAAAATCGATTATTTTTTTGAACCCCTGCAGGTCGTTGTTGCAACTATTTTTGCGCCTATTCTATTGGGAGGCCTTCTCTATTATCTGTTGCGGCCACTCGTGAAATGGCTGATGCGCTATGTACCCAAAATTGCTGGAATCGGAATCGTCTTTACTGTCATTATCTTACTGTTATCCATTTTACTTTATTTTTTCGGACCGGTTATCGCCAATCAAGTCGAAAGCTTAGCGAATCTGGCTCCAGAAACAGTTGAAGAAGTGACCGAGGAATCAAACAATTTCCTGTCTGATTTTCAATTGGGAGGAGTAACAGGGCCGGAAATAAGGGACTGGGCTTTGAACTATCTGGAAAACCTTTCAGAAGGTTTGCTGAATAATGTAATGAACATTTTAGGGATGGTTGTGAATATCGCCATTGTGCTGATCGTCGTCCCTTTTGTTTTGTTCTTTCTATTGAAGGATGATGAAAAGTTCATTCCTCATTTAATAAAGTATTTACCGGAAGAACACAAGCCCGAGGGCAAAAAATTATTGAAAGATGTCGACCAGACACTTTCTTCGTTCATTGTGGGCCAGGCGATTGTCGCGGCTGTAGTGGGCGTGTTGATGTACATCGGGTATCTGATCATCGGACTGGATTATGCCTTAAGCTTAGCCATCTTTGCCATGTTCTTGATCATTGTGCCTTTTTTAGGTCCGCTCATCGGAATTATTCCAGCTCTTTTTGTTGCGTTGATGAGTGGAGACATGTGGATGGCGGTAAAAGTGGTTCTGGTATTGCTGGTCGTCCAGCAGCTTGAAGGAAACTTAGTCACTCCCAACATCATGGGCAACCGCTTGAATATTCATCCACTGACGATTATCCTGTTGCTGATGATAGCAGGTGCTCTATACGGCTTTATCGGAATTTTAATTGCGATTCCAACCTATGCGGTAGTTAAAACATTGGTTCATAATTTCCGTTTGTTCATTCGCCTTCGCAAAAAAAGGGAAGTGGCCAGAAAAGAGGTTAATTAGTACTGGTCCATTTCGCAGAATGTTGGTTATTTTCTATCAAAGGTTCTGGAATTGAGAAAATTATGATATATTATTACTTAGATTGACTGATGAAAGAAAACAAGGGGGAAATAAAATGAAGAAGTGGAGTCTTTTAGCACTATTGATCGCCATGATGCTCGTGATTGCTGCCTGTGGATCCGACGAAAGTGAAGAAGGAACGACAAGCGGTGACGGCGGCACTGAAGGGGAAACATATACGGTAGGAATCGATACTACCTATCCACCTTTCGAATTTGAAGTGGACGGCGAATATACAGGAATCGATATTGATTTGATCAAAGCGATTGCTGAAAATCAAGGATTCGAAATTGAATTCAGCCCGATGGATTTTGGGGGGATCATTCCAGCTTTGCAGGCAGGCCAATTGGATGTTGCAATTGCGGGTATGAGTATTACAGAAGAACGCAAAGAAGTGGTTGATTTTTCCGATCCTTATTTTGATGCAGGATTGTCTTTGGTAGTAGCTGAAAGCAATAATGACATTACGGCTCTGGAAGACCTCGAAGGCAAGACAGTAGCTGTTAAGAGCGGAACGACAGGAGCGCAATTTGCCCGTGACAATGAAGCTGAATATGGTTATACGATTGCTCAATTTGAAGACAGCCCATCGATGTTCCAGGAAGTGTCAAACGGCAATGCTGATGTATTGCTGGAAGATTATCCGGTCATCGCCTATGCAATTGCGGAAAGTGGACTTGATTTGAAAACAGTGGGCGAACGTTTAACTGGAGATCAGTACGGAATTGCCGTGTTGAAAGGTGAAAACGCAGAACTTCTTGAACAAATCAATGCAGGCCTTGAGGAATTGCGGGCCAGCGGAGAATATGATGAAATTTTGGCGAAGTATATCGCAGCTGAATAAAAATGGATGCAGCGCGCAGAAGCGCGCTGCATTTTTTGATGCAAAGGGGATGTGGATATGGATACAATTATCAATGCTTTACCGTACTTAATGGAAGGGCTGCAAGTCACATTATACATTTTCGCCATTGCCATCGTCATTGGCTTTCTGATTGGCTTGGTCGTCGCGCTGTTCAGGTTGGCACCGTTGAAGATCCTGAACTGGATCGCAAAAATCTTTGTTGATGCCATTCGGGGAACGCCATTTATCGTTCAGCTGTTCTTTATCTATTTCGGCTTGAATTCATTGGATTTCATCTCTTTGGATAATACTACTGCTGGAATTGTGACAGTGGCGATTAACGCGGGTGCCTACTTCTCGGAGATTATCCGTGCGGGCATTCAGTCGATCGATAAAGGGCAGACAGAAGCGGCGCGTTCACTGGGATTGAATTCGACGCAGAATATGCGCTACATCATTTTGCCGCAGGCCTTCAGAAGAATGTTGCCGACCATCACCAATCAGGCGATCATTTCATTGAAGGATACATCTCTGCTATCGGTCATCGGAGTTGCGGATTTGACACAGGAAGGCCGGATACAGGCCAGTGCCACGTTTGATGCTTTTAATGTGTACTTGATCTTAGGGGTCATTTACTTTGTCGTCATATACTTGCTCTCCACGCTGGCGAGCTTTGTAGAAAGGAAGTTTGTTTTAAGATGACTATGATCAGAGTGGAAAACCTAAAAAAATCATTCGGCGATTTGGAAGTCATAAAAGATATGAGCACGGTCGTGGAAGAAAAAGAAGTCATTTGCGTCATCGGGCCATCGGGATCAGGTAAAAGCACCTTTCTTCGCTGCTTGAACCGTTTGGAAGAAATTACGGGAGGACATGTCTATATCGAAGGGGTCGACATCACCAATCCCAAAATAGACATCAACAAAATTCGCCAGGACGTCGGCATGGTGTTCCAGCAATTCAATTTGTTTCCTCATAAATCGGTGTTGGAAAACGTTATCCTCGCGCCGATGAAAGTGAAGAAAAGCGACAGAAAAGCCAGCGAGAAAAAGGCGTACGAGCTATTGGATAAAGTTGGATTGAGGGAGAAGGCGAAAGCTTACCCAGGCGAGCTTTCCGGAGGCCAGAAACAGCGCGTCGCCATTGCGCGCGCGCTTGCGATGGATCCGAAAATCATGCTCTTCGATGAGCCGACTTCTGCACTCGATCCCGAAATGGTGGGGGATGTACTGGATGTCATGAAGCAACTGGCGCGTGAAGGCATGACCATGGTCGTCGTAACACATGAGATGGGGTTCGCTGCTGAAATGGGCGACCGTGTCTTGTTTATCGATGGTGGGTATATTGTAGAAGAGAACGTGCCGAAGGAATTGTTCGGCAATCCGCAGCACGAGCGGACAAAAGCGTTTTTGAGCAAAGTTTTATAGAAAATGCGCCTGCGGGCGTATTTTTTTTGGTTTTTTTCTTGTGGATCGTATTTCAAGGCCAATGGATCGTATTTAATCTGCTACGGATCGTATTTCCGGATCTGTGGGTCGCGGCGCTTGAAAGACGCCGCACGAAACCCGTCCCGAAGATAGATTCAGGGCGGGTTCAGTTGATTTTTCAAACTCTTTTTTATCAAGGGATATAGTACTTGTTAAGTATTTCGTCGTATTCACCGTTGTCACGCAGTTCCTGAAGGCCAGCGTTGATTTGTTCAAGCAATTCATCATTTTCTCCTTTTAGTACAGCGATGCCGTATTGTTCGGTAGTCAATCGCTCTTCCACAATTTTAATTTCCAAGTCTTTTGTGCTGATCGCATAAGCAATTACGGGATAATCTTCCACGACAGCATCTAAATAGCCATTTTCCATTTCCGCGAACATGGTGGGGCTTTCGTCGAAGCTCGATATCCGATAACCGAATTCTTCGCGGTTGTCGTAAAGAAACTTAGAGCCGGTAGTTCCATTTTTTACGCCTACTACTTCTCCTTCCAAATCCTCCAGTGAGTTGATTTCCGTATTGTCTACAGGGACGGCAAGAGCTAATCCAGCATCAAAATAAGGGTCTGAAAAATCCACAATTTCTTGTCTTTCCTCTGTAATGCTCATTCCGGCAATCGCGATGTCCAAATCTCCGGCTTCCAAGGCGGGGATGATTTCATCGAAATTCATTGGATTGTACTCAACTTCAAATCCCTGGAGTTCCGCAATCGCATTCATCAATTCAATATCAATTCCTGTGTATTCACCGCCAGTTTGAAATTCAAATGGTGCGTACGAGGTATCAATTCCCACGGCATACGGCTGGTCATCAGAGCTCATCGTTCCTTCTTCGTTTTCGACTGTTTGTTCTTCGCCGGCAGACCCACTTTCTTCTTCAGGTTGTTCACTTTCCTGCGTGCATGCAGCAACAATAATCAGCAAAGCCAGAAGCAGCAGCAAGAAACTGAATTTCTTCACTTTACCCACTCCTTTATCTAATAAATTTTATACATTCAATATATCACTTATTTGATGTAATAACATTTAATTGACTTAATTTTCGGAATTTTTTTCTGGGAAGTTTTTCATTCTTTTCATCCTTTCATTGGATGCTGAAACTACGGCTGAACTTACATCCAATTGGAATAAAAGTATGGTTTTTTATTAAAACTAAATAAAAAAACCGATCTGGAATTCAATCCAGATCGGTCATGCTTAGTTATGTTTATTCTTCGTCAAAGACGTGAACTTTTGTCATTTTGTCGCCATTGCTCATCGCTTTGGCAGTTTCAAGTCCTGAAGTCACTTGACCGAAAACCGTGTGGACGCCATCAAGATGCGGTTGTGGTGCATGAACGATAAAGAATTGGCTTGAGCCCGTGTCTTTGCCGGCATGTGCCATTGATAAGCTTCCTGCTTGGTGCTTATGCGGGTTGCCTTCAGTTTCGCATTTGATTGTTTTGCCGCTGCCGCCAGCACCAGTGCCGGTTGGGTCGCCGCCTTGGCTTACGAAGCCAGGAATTACGCGGTGGAATGTTACGTCGTTATAGAAGCCAGAGTTTGCAAGCTCCTCAAAGTTTGCAACTGTATTGGGTGCTTCGTTCGGGAAAAGTTCGAATTCGATGATTTCGCCGTTTTCCATGTGGATGTGTCCTTTTTTCGCCATTCTAAAACATCTCCTTTATAATTGGTTCATTTCCCAGTATATCGATTTTTGAGGTGGCTGTATAATCATTTGGCACATTATAAAGCTTTTAATGAACCGCCTTCTATGACAAGAGATTGGCCGGTCATAAATGAGTTGGCAGCTGAAGCCAGGAAAACGACGATTTTGGCGAATTCCTCAGGCTCACCATAGCGGCCGGCCGGAATGGCAGACTTGCTTTTTTCAGTAATCTGTTCGACCGGGATACCCTGTTTGTCTGCCGCAATCCCATCCAGCTCTGCTACGCGCTCGGTGGCAAAACGGCCAGGTCCCACTGTGTTGACGAGGATATTGTCACCGGCGACTTCACGCGCCAGCGTCTTCGCGAAGCCGACCATTCCTGCACGGAGTGTGTTGGAAAGGATCAGGCCGTCAATCACTTCTTTAACTGAAGAAGAAGAGACGTTGATAATGCGTCCGAATTGCTGTTTCTTCATATAGGGAAGGACGGCGCGGGAGGTGCGGATATAGCTGAGCAGGTTCTGGTCAAATGCTTTATACCAGTCGGCATCTTCGATTGCATCAAATCCGCCGGCTTTCGGGCCCCCGGTGTTATTGATCAAAACATCAATCCGTCCGAATTGATCGGCAACGAATTGAACAAGTCTCTGGATGTCATCTTCTTTGGAGATATCGCAAACATGGGAAAACACTTGCTGATTTCCTGAAACCTCTTTAATTTCAGCGGCAGTTTCGTCAAGGGTCTGCTGATTGCGGCTCGAAATGATGACCGTCGCCCCTTCTTTTGCGAACTCGAGTGCTGTCGCTTTACCAAGGCCTTTACTTGAAGCCATAACGATCACTACTTTTTCATTGATTCCTAAATCCACTGCACTCATCCTTTCTTGTGTCTCCAACTTTCAGTTTAAGGATAGGAAACAGATAATTCAAACTTTTATTTTTTTAAATTTCCGTCATAAGTCCAATGGCGTGAATCCAGGGTAAATATGATAGGATATAGTTACTGATTAGATTAGGAGTGTTATAAATGGAAGAACGCGAAGTTTTTGATATTACAATTATTGGCGGCGGGCCAACTGGCCTGTTTGCTTCCTTTTACGGTGGTATGCGCAAAATGAAAGTGAAGATTTTGGACAGCTTGCCACAGCTTGGTGGTCAATTGACAGAGCTGTATCCGGATAAATTCATTTACGATGTAGGCGGATTCCCGAAAGTATTGGCGAAAGACCTTGTGGATAATCTCGTACAGCAGGCAAAGTATGGAGACCCGGAAATTTGCCTCGAAGAAACTGTAACCGCTGCTGAACGCCACGGGGACCATTTCGTGATCCAGACAGATAAAGGCTTGCATTACACAAAGGCGATTCTGTTGACTGCCGGTGTTGGTGCATTCCAGCCGCGTAAACTTGCAGTTGATGGCTGTGAAGTTTTCGAAGGCAAAACGCTTCATTACGGCGTGAAGGATTTGACTGTCTTCAGCGATAAAAAAGTGGTTGTTTTAGGCGGAGGCGATTCAGCGGTTGACTGGGCGATGATGCTTGAAAACGTAGCCTCCCAGGTGACGTTGAGCCACCGCCGAGACAAAATGACTGCCCATGAGGCGAATATCGATGTCTTGATGGATTCTAAAGTGGAAGTGAAAAAACCTTACGGCGTGAAAGAGCTGGTTGGTGAAAACGGCCAGATCAGTGAGCTTGTGCTGATGGACAAAGAAGGCGATGAAGAACGCCTTGACGTGGATCATGTCATCGTCAACTATGGCAATATCACTTCTCTCGGAGCTATCAAAGAATGGGGCTTGGAGATGGATAAAAACTCGGTGATTGTAAATTCCAAAATGGAAACAAGTATTCCCGGCATTTATGCAGCGGGTGACATTGCCACATACGAAGGCAAAGTCAAACTGATTGCGGTAGGTTTCGGTGAAGCGCCGACAGCCATCAATAATGCTAAATCCTATTTGGATCCGAAATCGAAAGTTCAGCCATTGCATAGTACCAGCGTCTTTAAATAATATTAAAAAAAGATCCGGCACATTTTTTATGTGCCGGATCTTTTTTTAACGTCTTCTCTCCTTTTTCGCCAATGGATCAAGGGAGGCGGCCTTGAGGAAGGAGACGCCCATCAAGATGATGACGACCGAAAAGGGCAGAGCTGCAATAATCAGCGAATTCTGCAATCCTTGTGTCCCGCCCGTATAGATGACGATGGCGGCAACGGCTGATTGGATAAGACCCCAAGTGATTTTCACCAGATTCGGGGGGTTCAACATCCCGCCAGTTGTCTGCATGCCAAGTACGAACGTAGCAGAATCGGCAGAAGTGATGAAAAAGATGGCAATTACAAACAACGTGATAATGGATAATAGAGTTCCGAGTGGATAATACTGCAGAACACCGAATGTAGCTGTCTCAAAAGTATATTCGGAAATTTTAGCAATGTTATTTTGTTCAAGATTCAATGCAGAGACGCCAAAGACCGCGAAAAAGATGAAACACACTAATGAAGGGACCAGCAGAACCCCGAGCATGAACTCTTTGACTGTTCGTCCACGGGAAATGCGGGCGATGAAAATACCGACAAAAGGTGCCCATGAAATCCACCAGGCCCAATAGAACACAGTCCAACCATCGACCCAGGCGCGACGTTCTTCATTGATTGGTTCCAGGTTAAAGCTCATGGAAAAGAAATTGGTCATATATCCGCCGATCGCATCAGCGAACGAATTGAAAATATAAAGTGTCGGTCCAACGATCAATAAGAGCACCAACAGAACAAAAGCAAGGGCCATATTAATGTTACTTAAGTATTTGATGCCGCGTCCGATGCCGGATGAGGCGGAAACGATAAAAAGAACCGTAGCCACAGCAAGAATCAGCATTTGGAAAGCAAAGTTGTTTGGTGTACCGAATAGAAAGGAGATGCCTTCATTCATTTGGGCAGATCCAAATCCAAGTGTCGAAGCGACGCCGATGACTGTTGCAAAAACAGCCAATGTATCAATCAGTTTTCCAAGTGGACCAGCCATCAGTTTTTTGCCGAATAAAGGAATGAGAGTGGCGCTGATCAATCCGGGTGCATCGTTATGGAATTTGAAGTAAGCCAAAACCAATGCAACAATTCCATAAACCGCCCATGCATGCAGTCCCCAATGGAAAAATGAGAATTGCATCGCTTCCTGAATCGCCTGATCGGACCCCAATTCAGATTTGGGAGCATTGATGAATGCATGGGATATCGGTTCGGCTGTTGTCCAGAAAACAAGGCCCATTCCCATTCCGGCACTGAACAGCATCGCAAACCATGAGATGAGTGAAAACTCCGGTTTGTCTCCGGGTTTCCCCAATTTTAAATTGGAAAATCTGGAGAAAATCAGGTATACACAAAAAACCAAGATCAGGAATACCGTGAGAAGATAATACCAGCCAAATGTGCTGGAGATGGCTGAAGTCAGAGCGCCGGTCTGTGACTTGAAGTTTTCTGGTGAAACCAGCCCCCAGGCTACCATGCCTATACATATTGATAATGAAGTCCAAAAAACTACCGTGACATTTTTCAAGTGGTTTCCCCCTCTATTTATTTTCTTTAAATAACATTCTAATATTCCCTGATTTACAAGAGGTAAACGGTTTAAATTCGACTTCTTCCAAGTTTGAAAAGATTCGGCGCCTTAATTAACAGTTTTATTACAGCCTGTAACAAAAGCTCGTTATGTGTCATTAAATTGTTATCTTCCGTCTGACGTTCTGTCATGCTCCTGAAATGTGGAGGTGTTATGATCGTTCAAGTTAGTGAAAAGGAGGAATTTCAATTTATGAAAAAGCAAATCGTTACACTAACTGCTATCGCAGCTTTAAGTGTGGGAGCAGCAACTACAGCTAGTGCTTCATCATCGTATACAGTCCAATCAGGGGACACACTTTGGGAAATTTCACAAGATAAGAACGTATCAGTAGAAAGCTTAAAAGGATGGAACAACCTATCCTCAGATTTGATCTTGCCGAGCCAGGAACTTAAAGTCGATGGACAAGCAGCATCAGAAACAAAAGCAGACAACTCAACATATACAGTAAAATCAGGTGACACATTATTTAAAATTGCCAGTGCACACGGAATTTCATTGGACAGCCTAGTGAGCTGGAATGGCGTTTCCGGTCACCTTATCTATCCTGGTGAAGAAATGGTTGTTAAAGGCGGCACAGCAGTGGCAGAAAAAGCACCTGCTAAAACTGCAGCAGCACCAGCACCAGCCAAATCAACAGCACCAGCAGCACCGGCACCAGCAAGTGCTCCTGCAGAAAAAGCACCTGCAGCCGCTTCAACTCAATCCGGTAAAACAATGACTGTCTCTGCGACAGCTTATACAGCTTATTGCGCAGGATGTTCAGGAACTACAGCAACAGGAATTGACCTTCGTTCAAATCCGAACCAAAAAGTAATCGCAGTGGATCCTTCAGTAATTCCACTTGGCTCTAAAGTATGGGTCGAAGGATACGGTGAAGCAATCGCTGGCGATACTGGCGGCGCAATCAAAGGCAATAAAATTGATGTCTTCATTCCGTCACAAGGAGCAGCTCTTGATTGGGGCCGCAAAAACATCACAATTAAAGTATTAAACTAAAAGTATTTTGCTACAAAGCCGAGGTGTCCATTCCCTTGGCTTCTTTTTATGTTCATTAATAAACGAAAGAACCGGTTCCTTTTTCCAGGGATTGGTTCTTTTTTTATTTGATCATTTGTTGTCAAAAATTTCTTCAAGAAATTATGAATAAGAATCTGCTGAACGGGTATAAAATTAGTATTCTGAATTTTCTTTACATTAAAAGGGGGCCAGTTGGATGGCAGACAAAAATAAAAATTTTTCTCGCAGGGATTTTTTGAAAACTTCAGGGATAGCCACGGGCGCATTGATTGGCGGCGGCATTATCGGTGGTTTGATCGGAGCTAATACAAATCGGCAGGACACAGCATCCACCAATGCACCTGGAACTCCTCAAGAGTCGACAGGAGCTCCGGGGGGAGTTCGGGGACTGACATTTTTTAAAAATAATGCGGAGTTCGAAATTTTAAATCAGGCAACTGAACGGATTTTTCCGGAAGATGATTTGGGGCCGGGAGCCATTGGTTTAGGTGTAGCTTATTTTATCGATCAGCAGTTGGCAGGCAGTTATGGAGAAAATTCAAAAGAATACATGCAAGGCCCTTTTTTTGAGGGGGAGCTTACGCAAGGCTATCAAAGCCGGCTAAAAAGAAATGAGATGTTCCGCCAGGGCATCCAATTGATGCAGCAGGAAGCCCAAAGCCGGTTCAACGCTAATTTTGTAGATTTGGAAGGTGGCCAGATGGATGAGATCCTGACAGCTTTCCAGGAGGATGAAATTCAGATGAGAGGAACAACCTCCCTGTTCTTTTTCCGTCTCTTGAGACAGGCAACACTCGAAGGGGCTTATGCGGATCCGATTTATGGAGGCAACCATAATATGGAGGGATGGCGGATGAAAGGCTTCCCGGGACACCAGGCTGCCTATATCAATGAAATCGACAGTGAAGATTTTGTGGAAATTGAACCTCAGTCTCTTGGAATGGAGCATTAAATGAAGAGGGGGAACTTATATGGTGACGACATTAGACAGCGTTGATGTAGTAACGGTGGGGGTAGGGTGGACTGGCGGAATCATTGCAGCTGAATGTGCGAAGGAAGGGCTTAAAGTAGTAGGGCTGGAACGCGGCCGTGAACGCGGTACAGAGGATTTCAGTATTGTGCATGATGAATACCGCTATGCTGTCCGTTATGAATTGATGCAGGATTTATCAAGGGAAACCATCACTTTCCGTAATAATCGGCAGCAGCGTGCATTGCCGATGCGTCAAATGGGCTCTTTCCTGTTAGGGGAGGGGTTAGGTGGTTCAGGCACTCACTGGAACGGACAGACCTGGCGCTTCCTGCCATACGATTTTCAAATAAAAACAATGACCGATGAAAAATATGGAGCCAATAAACTTCCGGCTGAATATACCATTCAGGACTGGGGAATCACCTACGATGAATTGGAACCATATTTTGACCGCTTTGAAAAGACTGCCGGCATTTCTGGGGAAAACAATAACCCGTTCGCTGGCGAACGGTCAAGCGATTACCCGACACCACCGATGAAAAAGACCCCCCTCTTGCAGCGTTTTGAAACAGCAACGTCTAATTTGGGGTTGTCGCCGTTTATGTTGCCATCAGCCAACTTATCGGAAGCCTATGAAAATCCGGATGGCCAGCAGATCAATGCATGCCAATATTGCGGATTCTGTGAACGTTTTGGCTGTGAGTACGGCGCAAAAACTTCTCCGGAAATTACTGTCGTTCCGGCAGCCAGAGAAACAGGGAATTACGAAATCAAGTTTAATGCAAACGTGGTTGAAGTGATGAAAGAGGGCGATCGGGTCACGGGAGTCCGCTATTATGATACAGTGACGTTCGAAGAATTTATCCAGCCGGCGAATGTTGTCGTTTTGACAAGCTACGTCTTGAATAATGCCAAGCTGTTGATGGTCTCTGGTATTGGCCAGCAATACGATCCGGAAACGGGACAAGGAACACTCGGCAAAAACTACGCTTATCAAATTCTGCCGGGAGCATCCGGTTTCTTTGATGAACAGATGAACACTTTCATGGGAGCGGGGGCTCTTGGAATGACCGTCGATGATTTCAATGGAGATGCTTTCGATCATGGTGATTTAGATTTCATACATGGAGCCAGTTTATCCATGACACAAACCGGATCCCGGCCGATTCTCCATAATCCGATTCCGCCGGATACGCCTTCGTGGGGTGCAGATTTTAAGCGGGCTTCAATCGAAAACTATACAAGAACATTAAGTGTTGGTGGCCAAGGAGCTTCCATGCCGCACAGAGAAAACTATATGGCGCTCGATGGCACCTACAAAGACGTTTACGGGGTTCCGTTGCTGCAGCTGACTTATAATTTCACTGATCAAGACCGGGCGCTCCATAGCTACATCACGGAAAGAGCAGGAGAAATCATGCAGGAAATGGGCGCGAAAACAGTGGTGGCGGGAAATCCGATTTCAGACTATGACATTGTTCCTTACCAGACTACCCACAATACAGGCGGAACCATCATGGGCGCGGATCCAGGCACCAGTGTCGTCAATAATTTCCTGCAGCATTGGGATGCTGAAAATCTATTTGTCGTAGGAGCCGGGAATTTTGCCCATAATGGCGGCTACAATCCGACGGGAACTGTCGGCGCTTTGGCTTACCGCTGTGCTGAAGGCGTAATTCGCTACAGTCGTGAAGGCGGATCACTTGTTTAATTAAAGGAGGAAACTATATGGGTGGATTAGCTTCAATTGGTGTACCGGGACTGATCATTATCTTAGTGATTGTCTTAATAATTTTCGGACCGAAAAAGTTGCCGGAGATCGGTGGTGCAGTAGGAAAGACATTCTCAGAATTTAAGCGTTCGACCAAAGGCTTGATGGACGATGATGACGAAGATACGGTGAAAAAAGAAACTGTCGAGGATAAAGACCTTAAAAAATCTGAGAAGCTATGAAGGTGGTTAAATGGATCCGTATGGAGACAGAAACTTAACAAGTCCGTTGCGTAAAAAAGCGGCCCAGCCAGAAAAGCCTGCGGAAAAGGCTCCGGAAAAAATACCGGCCCCCCCTGTTGAAGAGCCGGAACCACCGGTGGAAGAGCCGGCAAAGCAAGTGGAAACTTTAGTTGACCATTTGGGGGAACTGCGGAAACAGCTGATTAAAAGCGCAATTGTTTTCCTGCTATTTCTATTGCTTGTCTTCTCAACTTTGAATTTTTGGTTTCCATATATCGTCAAGGGCAATAATCTGGTTATTTTAGGTCCCTTAGAAGTGATAAAATTCTACACTTCCATTTCAGCGACATTGGCATTGGGGTTATCCCTGCCATTTCTGATTCATTTCATCTGGCAATTTGTAAAACCAGGACTTGAGGAAAGAGAGGCGCGCTTTCTGGGCCTCTATTCTCCGGTCATGTTTTTGCTGTTTGTCCTGGGAATCGCTTTTGGTTACTTTATCGTCAACCCGTTAAGTTTTCAATTTTTAATCGGGATGGGGATGGCGAATTTCGATGTCATGATTTCAGCAAATGAATATATCCATTTCCTTATCATGACGACAGTGCCGCTGGGCTTGCTTTTCGAGATGCCGATTATTGCTTTGTTTTTATCGTCTATCGGGGTTTTGACTTCAGTTTCGATGAAAAAGGTGAGGAAATGGTCGTATCTTGTGCTGGCCATCGTTTCCGCGCTGATCACCCCGCCGGATTTCTTAAGTCAGTTGCTGGTTTTGATTCCAATGGCGGGTCTTTATGAAGCCAGTATTTTCATCATCAAAAAAACAGAAGAACGAAAATCAGCAATTGAAGATACCGTCTCATAAACAGGAAAGACTGCAGGAAGGCGCAGTCGTTCCTGTTTTGTTTGTTGAAAGAAAATTCTGATATTTATTGGCAATCAGTTCTTAACTGCTATACACTGAAAGAGCAGGTGATTGTCTAGAAATCCATAAGTGGAAAGTGATTATCCATAATGAGGAGGATACGACATGACAGTAGAAATCAAAGAAATCCATGATTTAAAAGAAGTGGATGTTTCAAAGCTTTTGGAAGAAAGCGAAGCAGAAGGTTATCGTTTTTTAAGAAGACTCGTGGATCAGTATGAAGATGGCAGCAACACGTTCAATAAAACAGGTGAAGTGCTTTATGGAGTATGGGACCATCACAACCAATTGGTGGCAATTGGCGGTTTGAACCGGGATCCGTACTCTACTAAAGAAGGTGTCGGCAGGCTTCGGAGATTCTATATCTCTTCAACTGCCCGCCGTGAAGGAATCGGCACCAAATTGCTCCAGCGGATTTTGGAAGATGCGCAGGATCATTTCCGGGAGCTTGTTGTCCGCACAGATTCTTCTGGAGCGGATGCCTTTTATCGGGCAAATGGATTTTCGGGAGATCTTGGTCTGCCGGAAGCCACTCATGGCATCGTTTTAGAAAAGGAACATCGGAAGAAGGCAGAGTAAGACCCCCACTGAAACGGCTTGCTTCGGCAAGCCGTTTTGTCTTGTCCGGAATTATTTGCAGAAGCATCCCCGGATTGCTGGAATCTGTGGTAACGTAAAAAGAACTGGCAGTCCGATGGTTCTGGAAAACAGAAGCAGCTGCTTTCATCGAAAATAGATTTTAGGAGAGATTTTAATGGAAATGTCGAACTGGAAAGGCGCAGCAGGCGTCTGTGTAAATGAAAAGAATGAGGTATTGCTGGTGCTACAAGGCGCTCCAGGTGAAGAAAAAAAGTGGACGGTGCCTGCGGGCGGTATGGAGGGCGATGAAACAGTGGAACAATGCTGCGTTCGGGAGTTCTTCGATGAAACTGGATTGTCGGTTCAGATTCTGGAAAAGTTGAACACCAGAACCGGCGAGTACGAAGATTCGGCTGTATCTTTTGAGCTAACTTATTTTAAAGTGGAGGTAATCGGCGGTGAAATTATGCTGCAGGATGAGGATGAGTGGATTGCTGACGTGGCTTGGAAACCGATTTCTGAACTGGATGAATTAGAGCTTGCGTATCCGGACGATGCATTATTGATTGAATCCCTGTCAGTTCAATGATCAAAGCCGCCATGGGATTATAAAATAAAAAAAACGGGTAATTACGATAATAACAACAGTCCAAGGAGGTGCTTGGAATGAGGGAAGACCGTGAAAATAAAGAAGGCGAAAAACTGATTCCGGAAGTCGAGCCACGCCGCAATATGCCGCCTGAAAAAGATATGGATCCTATGCCGAACAGGGATTTGGAATACGAAGAAAACTCGAACGAAAAATACAGAGACAATACTCAGGATAAAGAGTAGGCAAGCCAAGTACTGGCTTGCTTTTTACATCGCAGCAATTAATCGAAAGGGGATAGGGCAATGCCGCAATATGCTTTCAGGCACGCTAAATGGCATGAAGAGGACGATGTTGAAGGCGATAATTTCCGCAAATTCCTTCCTGAAAACGAAAGGATGAAAAGCTGGATCGATAAATCGAAGAATCCGACAGTTAATATTCTCCATACGCATACCAGTGAGCGCGGGAAAGAATCCTTATGGGGATCGTTAATTTACAGGCAGAGCGCGAAGTCGGAAGGCTCTCGCCAAGTTTTTCATTTCTATCTCTCCCACGATATCTTCGTCACCAATACAATCGACTTTGAAGAAGATGCGGATTTGGAGAAAAAAGAGATTCTGCGTCAAATGGAAAGTGCCAATTCTTCTATAGAAGTAATGATGATCATCCTTGGGGAAATGGTGGCTTCCATCCTACATAAGATAGATAGTTTCGAAGAACGCCTGCACGATTTGCTATGGGCCATCAAAGAAAAGAACAATAAGAAAACCTTAGAGAAGATTGAGAACGTCCGCCACGAAATCCTCTTATGGAAGCATCTGATTATGGGCTTCCAAGAGATTAAAATGGCAATTGAAGAGACTTTCGGGAAAAGTGTGACAGCCGAAGTCGAATATCAGCGGACAGCTGTCCGTATTGGCCGTTGTGTCATGCTCGTCAATTCATATGAAGACGAAGTCAATAATATGGTGGACATCGAAAATGTAGTAGCCAATTACCGAGGCAACGAGATCATGAAAACCTTAACAGTCTTGACGACTTTATTCACTCCTATCATGGCTTGGGGCGCTCTTTGGGGGATGAACTTCGAAAATATGCCTGAATTGAAATGGCCATTCGGCTATGTCGGTGCTTTGGGGATAATTATTGGGTCTACATTCATACTCTATCTCTATTTGAAGCGCAAAGGATGGATGGGAGATATTCTGCAATCCATTAGTCGAAGCAACTCGGATTAGCTCTGGACCGGTTGGGGTTTATCTACAGACTTAAGCAGGGATCTCAAAGATCCCTGCTTTTCTCTACTTCGCCTTGTCGTTCTCAAGTTCCTGCAATAGTTCTGTATAGCGATGCAGGTCCTGGTCTCCATACTTTTCCACATAATTTGCAATCATTTCTTTTAAATCTCTTCGCTGGCGTTCTACGGTGACAAGTTTTTCTTTCATGGCTTGCCTTCTCCAAAGCTCTGCGTCTTCGACATCTTCCATTTTTTCAAGCATGTCTATTTCCGCAAGCAGAACCAGTGCCTCGGTTTTTTTGTTTTCGTACTTTTTCAATGCTTTCTCTACTTTTCGGGTATCGTTATCAAAAGTCAATTTAGAGTACATGGACATTTTCTGATCCCCCTTTCCGTTAAAATACCGTTACTTATCGTTACCCCGAATTGAAGGGATTTATACCTACTTTTTAATAGGTGTGAATATAAAAAGAATATTCCAACAAAATATTGACGCTATTCTTGCGGAGTTGTATGATGTAGGAAATAGGTCAAGGAGGTGGGTAAGATGAATCGAACTGGTAAGCGCATGACAGAGTGTCAGGAATATCTATACATTCTTCATGGCGTTACTTTCACTGCAGTAGCTGGACGGGAGAAGTCTGTCCTTTTTCAACTAACTGCATCAAGTGGAAATTACCAGTAAGAGACATCTGCCTGCAAACGGATTGTAGCAAAGGCATGCCTCTTGGCGTGCCTTTTTTGCTGTGCATGCGTCTCTTCATCAGAGAGGAAGAGAGTCGTGATCATTAGCCAATTTCAACAAATCATGTGTCATTTTGCGACACAAAAACTATTCAACCAACTCAAAGGGGAAGTGATGCAAGACCAGCGAATCGGTCTTGTTGGAAGAAATGGAGAAGGGAAAACCACTCTATTGAATGTACTGGCTGGAACTTTACAGCCGACTGAAGGGCTCGTGACCTGGAAAAAAGGCTGTACCATTGGGTTGCTGGAGCAGTCGCCTGTTGAACAGGAAGAGCAGACTGTAGAGCAGCTGATGATTGCTGTATTTTCGGAATTGACTCTGTTGCAAGATGAGTTGACAAGGATGGAGCGGCAAATGGAAAATACTTCTCCTGAAGAGATGGAACGTCTGCTGCTGCGCTATGGCATGGTACAGGATGATTTTATTCAGCGCGGCGGCTATGATATAGATGTAAAAATCGATCAAGTACTGAATGGGTTGAAGATCAAGCAACTCAAATTTGAACAATGGGGACATTTAAGCGGGGGTGAAAAAACAAAGGTGGGCTTGGCGAAATTACTTTTGCAGAAGCCCGATTTGCTGCTGTTGGATGAACCGACAAATCACCTGGATCTGGAAGCGATTGAATGGTTAAGTTCATTCATCAGCCATTACAAAGGAACGATTGTCCTTGTTTCCCACGATCGTTATTTTCTGGACGAAACCGTGACGCATATTTGGGAACTGGACCAAGGAGACTTGATTCAATACACCGGCAACTACTCAAGCTATGTCAAAGAACGGGAAGCTCGCCTGCTGATCGAGTTCCAGCAGTACCAGGACCAGCAGAAGAAAATTCAAAAGATGAAAGAAACCATTAAAAGGTTGAAGGAATGGGCCAACCGGGCCAATCCACCGAACGCAGGAATGCATCGGCAGGCGAAAAGTATAGAAAAAGCCCTAAACCGGATCGAACTTCTCGACCGTCCAATGTTATCCAAAAAGCAGATGGCGCTGGATTTTAAAATAGATGGGCGCAGCGGAAAAGACGTCATTGTCCTGGACAGCGTCTGGAAAGGATTCGGGGATCGAATTTTGTTCCATGATGCCTCGATGCATATCCGTTACGGAGAACGAGTTGCGATTGTAGGGTCGAATGGCGCAGGGAAAACAACGCTGCTCAATATGATGATGGGAAAAATAGAGGCAGATGAAGGCGGAGTGAAAATGGGCAGTGGTTTATCGATCGGTTATCTATCCCAGCATACATTAGAGATGGACAGCGGCAGAACTATTCTCGAGGAGTTTCGTGATGCCGTTGCTGTTTCTGAATATGATGCGCGACCGATGCTGGCGAAATTCCTGTTTTTCGGCAATATGGTTTTCCAGCCGGTTCGGCAGCTCAGCGGGGGTGAACGGATGAGGCTTCGGCTAGCTCAGTTGATGCACCAAAACCACAATCTGCTGATTCTGGATGAGCCCACCAACCATCTCGACTTGGAAGCGAAAGAAGTGATGGAAGAGGCTTTAAGTGAATTTCCAGGTACCATTATCGCCGTTTCCCATGATCGGTACTTTCTCGACAAACTGTTTCCCATCACTTATTGGGTGAAAAATGAAACCATCGAACGCTTTAATGGAAACTATTCTATTGCACGGGAAAAAGGCATCGCTGTTATGAAATAATTTTTTTGAAAGAACAGTAATCCTGGTACGGCTGTGGCATAATGTATGAACACGAGTCAGTAAAAATCAGAGGATAAGGTGGAAACACATGCCAGCCATAGGAAAGATCCCGGAAAATATATTCTTACTCAATGCCCTGGATGTTATCGGGGAAACCATCATCATCGCAGATAGTTCTTATACCATCAGATGGATGAACACCGAAGCTTGCCGATTAATGAGTGAAGTTGCTCCTTTGTACGGCATGGCAGACTGCGAAGAAATGATCGGAATGAGTATGGACGCATTCCATGAACGCCCGCATCATCAGAAGCAAATCATGCAGAAATTGACTGGAGTCCACCGGACGCGCATAACAATCCGTAACCAAGTGATGACCGATATCGTGATAACCCCGATCATGGGCAATGGAAGTGAAGCCGAAGGGTACATCGTCATGCTGATGGACGTCACGATGCAAGCTGAAGAACAGAAACGAAGTGCTCAATTGATCAAGGAATTGTCAATCCCCATCTTGAATATATGGGACAAAACGATTGCTTTGCCCCTAATTGGTGAGTTTGACCGGAGCCGGACAGATCAGTTGATTGCTACGGTTCTACTGGAATGTTCCGAGAAGAAAATCGAATACGTTTTAATCGACTTGAGCGGCATCAAAGAGTTTGAAAACCAGATCCGCTATCAAATCCAGATGATGACGGATACACTGAATTTGATCGGTGCCACATGCATTCTTGTGGGCATCAGTCCAAGACTGGCCATGTCCATTGTTGCATTGGACAATAAGACACGGACCTTCAGTTCAGCCCATGAAGGTTTGAAGCACATCATCCAGTTACAGGCAAACTAAATAAGAGCTTATCCAGTAAATTGGATAAGCTCTTATTTAGTTTAGAGAATTATGATTCAAATAGCTTTAGTGCTTGTCGAGCCTAAACGGCTGTCTACGCATTTCATGTTGTCCAGCTTCAGCGCACAGCTCTTCGGGTCATAAGCCATCCCGGCTATGCGGCACAAAACGCCACTTCGCCGGTCTGTCTTATGCCTGTCAGAGCTAAACTGGCGCTTACGCATTTCATGTTGTCCAGACTTCCAACAGCCAGGCTCTCGAGTCGCTTCAGCCTTACCAGCAATGGCAAAGACCGCCATTACCAGCAAGGCTTCCAGCGCTTGTCGAGCCTAAACGGCTGCCTACGCATTTCATGTTTCAGTTGGTTCCACCCATACTTGTGACCAGTTTTGGATTTCATCCATAACCGGTTTTAGGGAAAGGCCTTTGTCGGTCAATGCGTATTCAATCCGGACGGGTGTTTCGGGATAGACGGTCCGTGTAACAAGGCCTTGCGCCTCCAGATTTTTCAGGCGTTCAGACAATAGACGGCCGCTGATGCCGATCACTTCAGTTAAATGGCTGAAGCGTTGCGGTCCCGATAATAATTGATAAATAATCAGTCCAGTCCAGCGTTGGCTGAGAAGGGAAATAGCTGTCTCAAAACGGGGGCAAATGACGGAAGTATCCATACTCCTCACTCCTTTCCTATTATAATACCATATATACTAACTACTTTAAAAGAATTAAGTTACTTGACATAGTCTTGTTTTATAAATATAATTGGTTACATAAAGTAACTAAATGAAAAGAGGAATACAAATGAATTTTCATCAGAAACCTGTCACTTATGTAGGCGAAGTAGGACTAAAAGTAATGGACCTTAAAAAAATGAAGCAATTTTATCAGGAGATAATTGGGTTTGATGTTATTTCAGAAGAACAAAATTATGTGGAGTTGGGTTCAGGCGGTAAAGTCCTGGTCAAGCTGGAAGCGGTTGAAGGAGTTACGCCAAAACAAGGCCGTTACGCAGGGCTGTATCATTTTGCGATTCTATTGCCAACGAGAGAAGATTTAGGAAAAATTCTTGTTCATCTTCATCAGCAGGGAATCCAGTTGGGTTCTTCAGATCATTTGGTCAGTGAAGCCTTGTATCTGTCAGATCCGGAAGGCAATGGCATCGAAATCTATCGGGACCGTGAACCCGAACAATGGAACTGGAGCAATGATGAAGTTTCTATGACTGTAGATCCAATTAATGCGCAAGGATTAGTGGAAGCTGCCCAAAGTTCGTCAGAGCCATGGAAAAGAATGCCTGAAACTACTGTAATGGGGCATATTCATCTTCATGTTTCAAATTTAGTGGAGGCAAGAGATTTCTATGTAGAGGCACTTGGTTTTGAAGTGGTATCAAGTCTAGGCGGTCAGGCTCTATTCTTAGCTGATCAGAAGTATCATCACCATATCGGGATGAACGTCTGGAATGGCACCGGTATTCCAGCGTTGCCTGAGAAAGAAGCAGGCTTGCATTACTACACATTGATTATGGAAGAAGAAAAGCGCAAAGAGTTGGGCAAGAAGCTCCAAGCGATGGGAACCGAAATTGTAGAACAGGACAATTATTGGGAAGTCAAAGACCCATCCGGAAATGCTATCCGCCTGCTTGTTTAATAAGGATGAAAAAGCCGACTCGCAATTCGAGTCGGCTTTTGTCATTCCAAGGCTGCTCTGTCACAGCTGTTATCCATGGCGGTAAATGCTGTAGTCGTAAAAGCAGCCTGTGCCGGAATCTCTGCCGTCACCTGGTTTTGTTCCGGTATTTCCGGGAGGTCGTTCTGGCGTGTTTCAATATATGCGTACAGTCTTTCCTGGCTGATCGCTTTTTCCAAAGGATTGCCGTAAAAAGATAAGAGGATCAATCCGAATGCTCCAACAATTAAAGTGATGCCTAAAAGTGAAAGGAATCCCTTCATAGTAAATCCCGCCTTCTCATGTTTACTTACTATACAGAACGATGCGTTCTGCAGAAAAGTTCCCTATTGCTGTATATTACCGTTTACGGGATACTGAAGGCAACAGCAAAATTCAAACAAATCAAGGGCAGGGGGATTATACATGATTTCATTGAAAACACGTATCTGTCAGTTACTCGAAATTGAACATCCGATTATTCAAGCCGGTATGGCCGGGGGGCCAACGACTGTGGAACTGGTGGTGGAAGTCAGCAATGCAGGTGCACTTGGAACTTTAGGTGCGGCCTATATGGCGCCGGATGCGTTACGGAAAGCAATTAAAGAAATTCAGTCAAAAACTCAAAAACCGTTTGGTGTCAATATTTTTGCCGCTCCGGTAAAGGATGATTTTAGCCGTTTAGCAGAAGTGCAGAATGCATTAAGCCCTTTTCGTTCGCAATTGGATATTCTGGAAATACAGTCTTCGTATCAATCGCCGGATTGGAGCGAAGAGCAGTTCGCTATTTGCATTGAAGAAGGCGTCCCGATTATCAGCACAGCTTTCGGCTGTTTATCGGAAGAGCAGATGAAAGCAGCCAAAGAGCACCAGGTCAAAATCATAGCCATGGTCACTACAGTGGAAGAAGCAGAGCAGGCGGAAGCTTCGGGAGCTGATGCTGTCGTAGCTCAAGGGAGTGAAGCAGGAGGGCACCGCAGCACGTTTTCACTCGATAACCACCCGTCAGGTGCCCAGATTGGTACGATGGCATTGGTGCCGCAGACGGTGGATGCTGTTAAAATCCCGGTCATTGCGGCTGGAGGCCTTACTGATGGACGGGGTCTCGCTGCTTCCCTGGTTCTTGGTGCACATGGCGTCCAAATCGGCACCCGTTTTGTCGGTGCCAAAGAATCTGGAGCACATGATGTTTACAAGCAGGCAATATTCGAAAGCAACGAAGAAAGTACGGTAGTGACCAAAAGCTTTTCCGGACGCCCGGCGCGCGGCATCAAAAATCGCTTTATTCAGGAATTTGAAGAAACCGGCATTGCTCCTTTGCCATTTCCTTCTCAAAATACCATCACCAAAGATATTCGGGCAGCTGCCGCAAAAACTGATAATCCAGAGTTCATGTCGTTGTGGGCAGGTCAATCCACACGCGGCCTGACTGAAGAAATAGGGGCGGCTGAAATAGTAAAGACGATTATAGAAGAGGCAAAGAGGATCATAAACTAGTTTTGGCTACCAGGTAAATGCTGAATGTGAAGCTCGAGTTTCCATTTCACACATGCTATACTAGTTAAAGTGATTTTAAGACGAGGAGATTAGACGAATGGAATGGAAGAATATATACCGTGGTATTCTTATGGGAATCAGTGACCTGATCCCGGGAGTAAGCGGGGGGACGATTGCGTTTATTTTAGGGATTTACGACCGTTTATTGGAATCCATCAGCGGATTTTTCAGCCGCGAATGGAAAAAACATCTTGGATTTTTAGTGCCGCTTGGCATCGGGATCGTCATTACGCTGCTGTTATTCAGCCGGGTCATTGAGTATTTATTGGAACAGCATTACGAAGCGACTCAGTTTTTCTTTATGGGGCTGATCATCGGCGTTATTCCATACATTATGAAACAAGCGGAAGTCAAAAAGAACTTTACGGCACGCCACTTGGTTATTTTATTGGTCATTGGCGCAGCGCTAGCGGTCACTGCCTTTATCCCGACTGAGGAAGATTTAGCGCCGATTGCATCACTCACGTTGCCGATTTTCTTTTTGCTGTTTTTCTCTGGCTGGTTGGCCAGTATGGCGATGTTATTGCCAGGAATCAGCGGATCGTTTATCCTGCTGTTATTGGGTGTCTATACGACAGCCATCAATGCGCTATCGACGTTGAACATACCGGTTGCTTTGGCTATCGGTGCCGGCGTTATCGTTGGATTCATTGTCAGCAGTAAAGCGATTCAGTATTTATTGGAGCACTTTACCTATGTTACCTACGCAGCGATCATCGGTTTGATTTTGGGATCCCTGTTTGTGGTATTCCCCGGCTTTTCGGCGGATCCAACCACGCTTATCACAAGCCTCGTGACATTCGCGCTGGGTCTGGTATTTACATTGCTTTTCAGTTCACCTAAAAAGACAGCTATTACAGAAGAATACAATTAAGTAAAAAGCGATGCCATCAATTTGATGGTATCGCTTTTTTGTTTGTGGCTGCCTTCGCTTTTCATGTGATCCAGCTGCAACGGCCAGCTCCTCGGGTCATAAGCCACTCTGACTATGCGGCAAAGGACGCCGCTTCGTCAGATCGTCTTATGCCTTTCGGAGCTGAACGGCCGTTTCCGCTTTTCAGATTGTCCAGCTCCGGCAGCCAGCCGCTCGAGTCGCTTCAGCCTTTCCAGCAATGGCAAAGCCCGCCATTACCGGCAAGGCTTCCAGCGCTTGTCGCGGCTAGACCGCTGCCTTCGCTTTTCATGTGATCCAGCTGCAACGGCCAGCTCCTCGGGTCATAAGCCACTCTGACTATGCGGCAAAGGACGCCGCTTCGTCAGATCGTCTTATGCCTTTCGGAGCTGAACGGCCGTTTCCGCTTTTCAGATTGTCCAGCTCCGGCAGCCAGCCGCTCGAGTCGCTTCAGCCTTTCCAGCAATGGCAAAGCCCGCCATTACCGGCAAGGCTTCCAGCGCTTGTCGCGGCTAGACCGCTGCCTTCGCTTTTCATGTGATCCAGCTGCAACGGCCAGCTCCTCGGGTCATAAGCCACTCTGACTATGCGGCAAAGGACGCCGCTTCGTCAGATCGTCTTATGCCTTTCGGAGCTGAACGGCCGTTTCCGCTTTTCTTTCACAAAGGCTTTTTGCTTTATGGATGATGCGTTTGCGATTAAACTGTAGGGTAAGAGGTGATGCGTGTGCGGAAACTGTTTTGGTTGATGGTTTTGTTGCTGGCCGTTTTTTTTGCGCGCCCGATTTGGGAGGAACCGGTTGGTGAATATGTCGATTTAAGTTTTTTGGATTCTGTTGATCGCACAATTGAGAACATCACCGAAGATCCGGAGGTGTCCCAGGCTTTGGATGGGGCACGCGACTTCACTTCGAGGATTGGCTCTCAACTGCAGTCTTTGGTTGCGTCCAACTCGCTCGAGTTGCCGGAAGCTGTAGCGAAACCGGAGCTGGTTGAAACGGATTCCTTGTTTGCCATCCACAATGTTACGCTTGGTATGGATAAGGACGAGGCTCAAGGGAAACTGGGTATGCCGCTTCGCTTGATGCTTAACGAGTATGGCACTGATTGGCATAGCTACCATCAGGATTATCAAAACTATGTATTATTATCGTATGATCAAGAAGGCAAAGTGAATGGAATGTTCACCAATCAGGATTTGATTTCCTCGACAGAAGGCATTACGATGAATTCCACAAAGTCCGAAGTCCGTTCCTTGCTTGGCGCTCCACTGAAAAGCCTTCAAAAAGGAAATGTTCAATATATACTCGATACCCGCGAAGAATATGATGTTTTTAAGATCGATAATACGTATACGACTATTTTTTATGATATCCACGAAGAGGATACTGTGACAGCGGTGCAGGTGATCCATGAAGATTTGGAAAAAGAACGTTCTGAAATTTACGCCGAGTCGAATGAGGAGTTAAGGGAAGGCTATGAATATCTGCTTTTTGAATTGACTAATTCAGCGCGTATCCAGCGTGACCTTCCACTATTGAAGTGGGACGGACAAGCAATGCTGACAGCCCGGAAGCACAGTGAGGACATGGCGGAAAATCAATACTTCAGCCATACCAATCTGGCGGGAGAGTCGCCGTTTGACCGGATGAATGAAGATGGCATCACATTTTATGTAGCCGGTGAAAATTTGGCATACGGGCAGTACAGCAGCATTTTTGCTCACGAAGGCCTAATGAATTCGATGGGCCACCGGGAAAATATCGTCAAACCGGAGTTTGGATTTTTAGGGATTGGCGCAGCGTTCAATTCAGAGAATCAACCGTATTACACGGCCAATTTCTTTAATCGATAAAAAAAGACGAACTTTCAATTTTATTGAAAGTCCGTCTTTTTTAATTAATTCAGTACGAGCCAGGCCAAAACGACAAGTGGCCCAACAATAAAGCAGTAAATGGCAAAGTACTTCAATTGGCCTTTAGCCATGATGTTCATGAACCATTTTAATGAAAAGTAAGAAGCGATCAGAGATCCAAGGAAAGCCATGGTGTAAGGGCCGGCCATGGTCGCCAAGTTAGCGTCATTGACGATATCCGTGATGCTGAGGACAGCACCGCCCAGACTGATCGGGATGAACAACAGGAAAGAGAAGCGCAAAGCTGTTTCCTGGTTGATGCCTCTGGCCATCGCTGCCACGATCGTCGCACCGCTTCGGCTGATGCCAGGAATAAGTGCCACTGCCTGGGCACCCCCGATAATGATAGCGTCTTTCATGTTCATGTTGCCATCTTTTCGCTGTCCGCGCATATTGCGAATCCACCAAAGGCCGAAACCTGTCACGATAAGGGTCAAGCCGACAGTCACGATCGTCGAAAGGTTATCATCGATTGCATCCTGGAACAAAACGCCTATGACTGCAGCGGGGATTGTCGCCACCACCAAGTAGACAACGAACATGAAATCCCGCTTGGTTTCAGCATTTTTCACCGTAAAGTATGTTAAGCCGTTCACGACAAGGCGTCTAATATCATCGCGGTAAATGATCAAAACAGCAATGAGAGATGCGCTGTTGACCAGCAAAGCAAAAGTGGAAACACTGCCTTCAATCTGAACATCAAGGAAATACTGGGCAATCAGCAAATGCCCGCTTGATGAGATGGGAATCGGTTCCGTGAGCCCTTGAAAGAGGCCGAGAAGCAGAAATTTGATAGTAAGCCATAATTGATCCATTAAAATAAATCCTCCATTGCACGTTCACTTATTTATCTGTCAGTAATGCCTTTTCCGCGTGGAAATTTCAAAACAACATAAAAATTATAATACCATATTTTCGTGGTAAACTGGGTATACTATTGAAAAGAAAGGAAGTGACGCGCTTGACGAACAAGCTTTGGTTTCAAGTGGGAGTAGGAATTATTCTAGCTTTAGTCATCATTCGATTGTTTATTGAAGTACAAGGAATTTTCGATCCCTTATTTATTATTGCAGGAACAATTTTTGTTCCCTTGTTGTTGGGAGGCGTCTTGTTCTACCTGACAAGGCCGATCCTGAACTTTCTGATGAAGAGAAAATTTCCGAAATGGGCTGCGGTTCTCACCGTCCTTCTGGCGATTGTCTTAGTGTTCTACTTGTTCTACATCATGATTGGGCCGATTGTCACTGACCAAATCAATGCATTGGTGGATAATGCACCTGAAATAATTGAAAGTGTAGAAGAGTACGGCCAATACATATTCGACCAACGTGATCGGCTTCCCGACTCGATTGAAGAACAGCTGGAGGGCATGACCGGCCAACTTGGTGATCGGCTTGGTGATGTTGGCGGATGGATTCTTTCCTTTATCGGCAGTTTCGTTTCCGGTGTTGTGACTTTGGTGTTGGTACCATTTTTCCTCGTCTACCTATTGGTTGACCACAAGAAATTTGTACCGTTTGTTTCTGGATTCTTTTCAGGAGAGCGGAAAAGATGGATCCGCAAAACATTGCATGATATCGATGAAACCTTACAGGCATATATTCAAGGCCAATTATTCGTCAGCTTCCTGGTTGGGATCATGCTGCTGATCGGGTATCTGATCATCGGTCTGGATTACGCTCTACTATTGGCATTGATCGGTATGGCCACCAACGTCATCCCGTTTTTGGGGCCTTATATCGCGGTCATTCCTGCAATTATCATCGCTTTGGTGCAGGATCCGATCATGGCAGTGTATGTAGCCATCATCATGCTTGTTGCCCAGCAGATTGAAAGTAATTTCATCACGCCGAATGTTATGGGCAAATCACTCGACGTTCACCCGCTGACTGTCATCACCTTGATACTCGCAGCGGGGAATATTGCTGGCTTATGGGGAATCATTTTAGCGATTCCCGTGTATGCCGTTATCAAGACCATCGCGAAAAATATCTATGCCCGGCGTAGTGAAATCCGTAATACGGCTACACGTGAAATTGAATAATATCAAACCTGTGAACTTTGTTCACAGGTTTTTTTCTGGGATAAACAATCTCTCTTGACCTTAAAAGGTTTACCCCCTAAACTATAAATATTGGTTGAGGGGGTGTACTACTTTGGATGGACGAATAAAAGAAGCGGTGGATCTTTTTCAGGAAGTGATGATTTATGGGACTGAGCGGGTCATCAAATCGGTCGATCATCCTTTATGGAAGGAATATTCACCTGAACAGATTCAAATGTTGAAGCTGATCGGCAAGGAAAAGCGGGTTACTTCGGCTAGGTTAGCTGTATTGCAGGCGGTACATAAAAGTGCGATTTCCAGCCGGATAAAAAAATTGCTGCAAAAAGAAGTGATCCAGGTTGTGCAGACAACAGATCGCCGGGAAAAAATGCTGGAACTCACGGATAAAGGCCAGGAAGTTTTGGTGGAACTGGAAAAAGTATTGACCGATTATATTGAGAAGCTGATGTCCGAAAATATAGCGGATGAAGAAATAGATCAATTCCTGACGATTTTCCGGAAGCTGAAAACGATACTAAAAATGGACGGAGCGTAATACATGCATAGCGTATTGAAATTTAAATGGCCGATTGCCATCGGCTTGATCGTCTTGACGATCGTCTTATTCCTATTGGCGCCTAATTTAACGGAACAGGCAGAAAAGGCAGGTTCGTTTCAGTTATCTGATGAAGCTTCTTCGCAAATAGCATCAAGAATTTTGACGGATGCGGATGCTGCAGAACAAACCATTTCTCTTGTCATTCCATTGGAAAGTGAAATAACTGATTCGATGCGGGAAACGCTCGAACAGATGGTAGTGGATATCGAAGCACTCGGAGATCCGGTGACAAGCGTATTAAATCCGGTTGAAAGTGAAGAATTGGAAGATCAACTGATTTCGGAAGATCGCCAAACCGTATTGATGCCGATTACGGTTGATGGCACGGACGAAGAAGTGAATGCCGTTGCCGACACAATCAGAGGAACCATCATTCCGGAAGATTTGACTGCTTATGTAACAGGAGAAGCCATCATCAACAATGATGTGAATATCAGTGCGCAAGAAGGCTTGAAGCGTACAGAAATCATTACAGTCATCTTGATTTTCGGGTTATTGCTGGCGGTGTTCCGTTCGATTGTAACACCGTTCATCCCGCTTGTTGCGGTCGGAATTTCTTATTTATTGAGCCAATCGGTCGTGGCATTTTTCATCGACTGGTTTGGATTCCCGGTTTCCAACTATACACAGATATTCCTGGTGGCGATTCTGTTTGGAATTGGAACGGATTATTGTATCCTGCTGTTAAGTCGCTATAAAGAAGAACTATCGGCTGGACACGGGGTGGAACAATCAATCATCAACACGTATAAAACAGCGGGTAGAACTTTGCTGATCAGCGGGATCGCCGTGTTTATCGGATTCTTCGCCATCGGCTTTGCTGAATTTCCGATATTCAAATCGGCAGTGGCTGTAGCGGTCGGCATATTTGTCCTGCTGCTGGTCCTTTATACGATCGTGCCATTCTTCATGTCTTTATTGAAGGAGAAACTATTCTGGCCAGCGAAAAAATCCGCTTCACACAGTGACAGCAAATTATGGATCACGATGAGCAAACTGTCGATCAACAGACCGTTGCTGTCGATGTTGGTGGTAGCTGTGATTACAGTTCCATTGCTCTTTACGTACGATAATTCCTTATCTTTTAACACGGTGGATGAAATCGGTTCGGAATATGAGTCAGTGAAAGGCCTGCGTGCTATTGAAGAAGGCTTTGGAAAAGGAGATTCGCTGCCCGTTCAAGTAATCGTCAAATCAGATGATTCCTTGACAGATCGGTCAACTGTCCCTTACTTCGAATCAGTAAGTGCTGAGATTGAAAAAATTGAGGGTGTCGAGACTGTCCGGTCGATTACACGACCGACAGGCGATGTCATTGACGAACTTTACGTGGACGAACAGCTCGGCCTTATGGCAGATGGACTTGGTGAAGCCCGCGATGGACTTGGTGAAGTGCAGGCAGGGCTTACGGAAGTCCAGACCAACTTAACGGCTATCGGGGAACAGGCTGGAAATGCTGGAGGATTGAACGAAGCGGCCGCGGGTCTTGGACAGATCAACCAGCAATTGGTGCAGGTTTCGCAAGGCTTGCAACAAACAGGGAATATCCCGCAAACCGTCGGAGCTTTGACTCAAATCAGTGGCGGTTTGACAGAAATTCAGCAGGGTTTGGCTGGAGCAGCTGGACAGACAGCAGAACTTAGTGCCGGGTTGACGCAATTGGCGGATGGCGTAGGTGCTTCAAATGATGGCTTGGCTGAAATCCAGACCGGATTGACGGAAGCTGTCGACATGATGCAGGAAATGAGCGACAGTGAAGCTGTGCGTGACACTGGCCTATTCATTCCGGAAGGAACATTGGAGAGCGAAGACTTTGAACAGGTACTGGATCGCTATTCCTTTGCTGACGGAAGAGGAATGATGATGGACGTGGTGTTATCAGAGGATCCGTATTCTCCTGAAGCAATTGACATTACCACTGAAATCAAAGAAACAGTAGAACGTACTGCAGCAGGAACGCCGCTAGAAGAAGCGGAAATTGCATTCAGCGGAATTTCCAGCATCAACAGCGATTTAGAAGAAGTGTCTTCCAGTGACTTTGCAAGTACAGTGGTTATCATGCTGATCAGCTTGTTTGTTGTTTTGGCTATTCTTTTCCGTTCGTTGATCATGCCGCTATATATGATCGGATCCTTGTTGCTGACGTATTATACATCAATTTCCATTGCGGAATTGATCTTCGTCAATGGCCTGGGCTATGATGGCATCAGCTGGGCAGTGCCGTTCTTTGGCTTCGTGATGTTGGTGGCACTGGGAGTCGATTACTCGATCTTCCTGCTCGACCGGTTCCGCGAAGAATCGTTCAATGGCATCAGCGTTCGTGATGCAATGCGGACATCAATGGCGAAGATGGGGACTGTCATCATCACGGCAGCCATCATTTTGGCAGGTACATTCGGTGCCATGATGCCTTCTGGCGTCTTGAGCTTGGTGCAGATTGCAACGATCGTCATCACCGGATTGTTGCTGTACGGGCTGATTGTCCTGCCGTTATTGATACCGGCAATTTCAGTATCTTTCGACCGGGGTGTCTGGTGGCCGTTCGGCAAGAAGAAATAAATGTGATTAAGTGAATCTTTTATTTTAAAGGCGTTAATCAATTTTATAGCAAGGTGAGAAAAGCTGCGTTTGCGCAGCTTTTTTCTATGGATGTGGGATTGGTCTTGGCGTGGTATACTAAATGGTAATTGAAAATGCGAAACGGGTGTAACCATATATCTGTGGGCTTAATATAAAGCTCCAGATCTATTGTCTTGGATCTTACTAATGTTTTTAATGAAATAAATGAAACTAAGAAATGAGGTAATGAGATTGTTAACATTTGAACAAAAGTTGGAAATCATTGAGTCTTTCCCGGAATTGACGAGAAAAGATGTATCGATGAAACGCGTGAATTTTCATTATGAAGAGAGCCTGTACGACAAGAAAATTGTGGTCTATCATTTACATCCGACTGGCAATGGTTTTGTCTATGTAGGAAACTTGCCGCATTATGAAGTGGATAAGAAAGGCTTCGTCAATATCCGTGACTTTTCCGAAAAGGAATTGCGCAGCGTTTTGGCAGACTCCCTCGATTACCTGTCTTTAGAGCCGGAACCGCCATACGACAAGACGTGGATAAACCGGGAAAATGTGAAATTGGACCTGGTCTATGAAGAGCCATTCTGGAATATCTATACAGGCAAAAACCTGGAGGAAAGCTTCGGCACTTTCGACAATGCTGAAGACTATCTGATCGATCAAGGTTTTAAAGAAATGAAGTAATGGAGTTCCATTTGCTGAGTGCGGATGAATCCTTGCCGATGGATTTACTTCTGGAAGCGGATCCTTCGGAAATATTGGTCCGGGCTTATTGTGACTCGGGCTGGTGTATGATCGGGAAGCAGGACGGTGTGTTAATTGGTGTGTATGTCCTGCTCGCCTTATCTGAAACAGTTGTAGAAATTAAGAATTTGGCGGTTTCCGAAAGCTTTCGAGACCGGGGCTATGGCCGTCAGCTTTTAGAGCATGCTCTGGCGCAAGCAGCGCAACGAGGTTTCCGGTTTGTGGAAATCGGTACCGGCAATTCTAGCCTTGGACAGCTAACTCTTTACCAGAAATGCGGCTTCCGTTTGCAAGCGATCGATCCAGACTTTTTCAGAAGAAATTATCCAGAACCGATTTTTGAGAATGGTATCGAATGCCGCGACATGATCAGACTGCGGTATATGGTCAACGGATAATGACTTTGTTTATAGAGCCAAAAAAATGAGGAGCCTTTGGCTTCTTTTTTTGTGGTTAAAAGAGGAAAAAAATTGGATTTTTCGGTATGCTAAAGGCAAGGAGTGAGGACATGTTCAAAAAGGTGATCTTATACACAAACCAGTTAGAGGATATGAAGGGATTTTATGAATACCAACTGGGCTTCCGTATCGTGGAAGAAGATGAGGCCAGTTTTACATTGTCAATCGGTGAATCTCAATTGGTCTTCCGGGAATCGGAAAGGGCAGCTGTCTATCATTATGCTCTGAACATTCCAGGCAACCAGTTCACGCTGGCCAAATGGTGGGCCAGTGAACGGGTGACCTTGAATCGGCAAGAAGGCATGGATGAAGTGTTCTACGCCAATTTTGATGCGGATGCGTTTTACTTTCAGGATCCGGCCGGCAATGTTATTGAATTCATCGCGAGGCGCAGTGTTGACCGGATGGGGAATTTCACCGTCGATTCACTGCTCAACATCAGTGAAGTAAGTATCACTACCCCGTATGTCGAAGAAGTCGGGGAACGGATTGAAGAGATGGACATTCCAGTGCGCGGCAACAAAGGCATCGATGCGAAGTCGTTGAATTTCCTGGGAAGCGGACATGCTTATATCATTTTAGTGGCGCCGAAACGTACGTGGTATTTTTCGAAGCAAAAAAGCGAGACCCATCCCTTAGCAATCGAATTGACTGATGGCCGCCAGATCACTATTACAGAAGAAGGGCGATTCCAGCAGGAGAAGCCTGCCAATCCGATTATGGACAGGATGGAGGAAATCGATTTTTCGGGTGTTGCCTATCTGCAGAAAAAGGAAACCTGGACAGCAGCGAGAGGTTTTGCCAATCGTGCCGATGAAAGGCCGAATGCGGTTGATACCAGATTCGGCATTGCGTCTGGCAGCAAACTGTTCACCGCTGTTGCAGTTTGCCAATTGGTGGAGAGAGGGGAGCTGGCTTTCGACGATAAGCTATCAGAGCTGTTGCCACAAGCTTTTCCGAATTTCGAAGTCACTGTCCATCAATTATTGACACACACGTCCGGCATTCCGGATTATTTTGATGAGCAGGTCATGGACGATTTCGAGGACTTATGGAGACAGCACCCGATGTATTTGATGCAAGCCGCTTCAGATTTTATTCCTTTGTTTAAAGATCAGCCGCCGATGTTCGAGCCAGGCGAAAGGTTCCACTACAATAACGCCGGCTTTATCGCACTCGGACTGATCGTTGAGCGAGTTACGGGAAAAGAGTTTGCAGAGGTGGTGGAGGAGCGGATTTTTGCTCCCGCCAAAATGCAGAACTCGGGGTATTTCCGCTTGGATCGGTTGCCAAGCCAAACAGCATTTGGCTATATTGAAGAAGAGGGAACGTGGCGGACAAATCAGTACGCCATTCCAATCCGTGGTGGTGCTGATGGAGGTGCTTATGTCACAGCGAATGATATGGCGAATTTCTGGCGCAGTCTGATGGACGGCACTTTGCTGGCGAAAGAAATAGTTGATAAAATGCTGCAAATCCACGCCTCTGGAGAAGACGGTGCGTATGGTTATGGTATATGGATACAACAAGGGAAAGATGATATTTTGAAGTATCATGTGATGGGCTATGATCCTGGTGTCAGTTTCCATTCGGCATTTTACCCTGCGGATGGCAGTGTGCTGACGGTCCTATCAAATAAAGGCACAGGCGCTCATGAGATCACAGGGATTATAGAAGAATTGAGAATTGAGAATTGAGAATTGAGAAGGAGTGAAAGTATGACCGGAAAGAAATTGGCGCTGGGGATCGTCTTCGGCACGCTTGGTCTATGTATAGTTATTTTCGCAGTCTTTCAGCTATATTTTTGGTTGAATTAACGCAGAGGAAAAGACGGTAGTTGCTGTTGGGGGCAACTACCGTCTTTTTTTGGTGGCAAGAAACTGTTCTTTAAAAAATGAGCAGTCCATAATATCGTAAAAGCCGCAGCCTGGAAGATTTTCCAGGCTGCGGCTTTATAAAAATGCACAAAAAATGAGCTCTTCCGAAGAAGAGCTCATTGATAAGTTAGCTTTAGATTAAGCTTTTTGAACGTTAGTAGCTTGAAGACCGCGTTGGCCTTGCTCGATATCAAACGTTACTTCTTGACCTTCGTCAAGTGATTTAAAGCCTTCGCTTTGGATTGCAGAGAAATGTACGAATACATCGTCGCCGCCTTCGCGTTCGATGAAGCCAAATCCTTTTTCTGAGTTAAACCATTTTACTTTACCTTGTTCCATGTGTGTTTCCTCCTCGTATGCGTAAGCATACATTGTATTACTATCCTTGCTCAAATCTTGCAGATGAACATCTGACACTTTGTAAAAAGTTATCCGAACAAAAATAATTCTTCCTTAGAATAACACGGGTATACAGATATTGCAAGTGATAATCGAATTTTCTTTTTGCTACTGCTTGATCTCCTGTTGGATTATAATAAAAAAACTGAAGGAAATAGAGGGGGAGGCAATGGTTTTGGAGAAGATAATGGTGCTCGGGGTGTCCTCAGGTGTTGGTAAATCAAGCTTTGCAAAAAAGCTGTCAGAAAAGACGGCTATTCCGGTCCATCATTTGGATACTTATTTCTGGAAGCCGGGATGGGTGGAAAGCACTCATGAAGAATTTAGCGAAAAACAGCGGCGGCTCGTTGAAAAGGACCGTTGGATCATTGAAGGCAACTACACAGCCACCTATGAAATCCGAAGACAAGAGGCGGATACCATCATCTACCTGGAACGCCCTTTAATCGTCTGCCTGTACCGTGTCGTTAAACGCCGAATCGTAAATCACGGAAAAACTCGTTCAGATATGGCGATTGGCTGTCTGGAAAAGTTGGATAAAGGATTTCTGACGTTCATCACTTCAACGTATCGGGCACGTAAAGTGAAGATGAGAAAACGGATGGAACACTTTATAGAAGAAAGTCCTCAACATACAGTTGTTTTTTTGCGTACTCAAAAAGAAATTGACGAATTTTTAAACAGTCTTTTTTAGACCGTTAAGAAGATCGTTTCAATTTATGAGGTAATTGAAAAAACGTGCAGACGTTCAAAGACGGAAGTGGTATCCTATAGCTACATAAATATACGGAGGAGAATGGCTGATGAAGTTACTGCATGAAGGCACGATAACCAATCAAGTGCTTCATAAAAAGTTGCCTTTTTCTATGAAGCGGCTGTATTTGGAGGATTTGCCCGTAATAGAACAAGTTCAAGCAAAAGTAATCGAATCACTTCCTGAAAAGGCTTCGCTTCAAGCTTTAACTACAGAGGAATTCCTGTTTATCCTAAATGAACGTGGTTTGCTGGTTGGTGCTTTTGTCGGAGATGAGTTGATCGGGTTCAGGGCATTGCTGATTCCAGAAATCGATGAAGAGCATTTGGGTTGGGATATCGGCCTGCCGCCTGAAGACTTGCGAAAAGTCATTTATCAGGAAATTTCAGTGGTTCTTCCCGAATACCGTGGAAATCGCCTTCAGCAGAAATTAGCTGAAGTCATTATGAAAGAACTTCCCAATCTTGACGAGGAATTTCGCTACGTTTGCTGCACCGTAGCTCCGCTGAATATCCCCAGTTTAAAAGATAAATTTACTCAAGCGATGTATATCGCGGCTCTAAAGGAAAAGTATGAAGGATTAAAGCGCTATATCCTGGTGAAGGACCTGGAAAATCAGACTGTTCATTATAATGGACACGTTACAGTGAAGTTGGATGACTTGGAAAAGCAACAGCAGTTGCTCAATGAAGGGTATGTGGGCATTGGTTTTCAGCTGGTGCATGGTTTTCACGAACTCCAATTTGCAAAACCCGTTCTGTAAAAGAACGGGTTTTTTCTTTATTTCAAAGGATTCGGAAACTTCCGGCTATCGTATTCGTATTACTAAGAAGATGGAAAGATACTTACTGGAATGGGAGGTTTTGGAATGATGGTTTTTGGCTTGCCGATTGAAGAGCTCTATATGTATATTCTTCTTGCAGCAGGGGCAGTGACCGTGTTATATGTCTTTTTCGGAGACGTCACGGATTTTGGAGAGGCTTTGCCTGTACTAAATCCGACGGTGATTTTGGCATTCATTACATTTGGTGCCGCAATTGGCTTGTTATTGGAGAGTGCGACAAGCTTTAACGAATGGTCAGTATTAGGGATTGCGGTAATGGGTTCAGCTGTATTGGATCTGTTGCTTTACTTCTGCATCTTACTGCCCTTGTCTGCTGCTGGATCATCAATTGCCTATGCGGAAGAGCCTCTCCCTGGGCAAGTCGCGAATGTCGTCATTCCGATTCCTGTCGACGGTTATGGAGAAGTAGTTCTGGAGACATATACAGGTATGACTTCAAAGCGTGCCACTGGCTATGACAATGAAGCCATCGACCAAGACGAAAAAGTTTTGATCGTCGAGGTGAATGACGGCACCTTATATGTGCAGGCTTATAAACCATTGGGGTTTATAGAAAAAATAAAACCGGCCAGAGAAATACAATAGAGGATGGCAAAGTCGGATGATACGTTGGAGAACTTTACACGGAAATCGGAGTACGCTCAAACTATTGAACAATCACGATACGAGCCGGTTGAGAAAGAACGGCCTCCTAAAGAACTGGAAGTATAAGAAACTGAAAAGCCCTCTGCTCAATGCTGTTTTGAGCAAAGGTTTTTTTATGTCTTAAAAAAGTACAGAAAATAACCTCATTTCAGAAAAATTAGTCCGGAATGGTTTGCGCTGATAAACGAAAATGATAGAATAATGATACATCTTCCTGTGAAACTATAGGTATTTGATATAATTTCTTTCCTAAGGAGCCTTTAAATGGAGATACAACTCACCAGCATTCCTTCTTTCCCCATCACTACGCTATTTGGACCAGAAAAGCCGAAGGTCAGTTCAATCGAGTACAATTCTACGCAGATTACTCAAGACTGTGCTTTCTTTTGTGTGCCGGGTGAAAATACCGATGGACATTTATATATCGGTGAAGCCATCGCAAAGGGAGCGACAACAATTGTCGGCTCCGACGTACGTCTGCTGGCTGAATATGCGAAGAAGTATCCGAAACTCTCCTTTGCAGTGGTCACAAATGTCCGGACGGCACTTGCCCGCATGTCTGATTTCTTTTATGGTTCACCTCAACAAAGCTTACTTAAAATCGGCGTTACCGGAACTAATGGAAAAACAACCACAGCCACATATGTCTATAACCTGTTCAACCTACTTGGCATTTCCTGCGGGTTTATTGGAACAACAGGGGTTTTAGGGGCAAATGGCAAAATCCCATTCCATAAAAGCACTCCAACGACTCCAATCTCTTCCGACATCCATAAGATTTTTTCAAAGTTTGTAATGGAAAATGATCGTGCAGTGGCTATGGAGGTTTCTTCTATTGCATTGGACCAAAAACGCGTAGAAGGCATTCGCTTTGATGTAGCTATACACACCAATATTTCGGAAGAACATTTGGAGTACCATAAAATCTTCGAGCATTATCTTCAATCGAAATTATTATTGTTCAAGCAGTCTAATGCTGTGGTCGTGAATATAGATGATGAAGGAATGGCAAAGCAAATTTTGGAAGTCATCGAGTGTCCTCATCTGACATACAGCAGCCAGGTGAATTCCGATGCTGATTTGATCTGGACAGCCTGTGAATCTTCTGATACCGGATTGAAATTCGACTTGCATTATCTGGGGAAGCGGTGGCTTGTGCATGTACCGCTTTATGGTGAATATAATGCAGCTAATCTGACTGCAGCTATCGGTGCGGCATTGCTATCCGGCATCGGCATAGAAGCTATACTCGCTGTTGTGCCGAAAATGTCTCAAGTCGAAGGGCGTTTCCAGGTGATTCAGGGCCCAGAAAACCGGAAAATCATTCTGGATTATGCTCATACGCCAGTGGCATTGGCAGCAGTTCTGGAGGAAGTGAAAAAACTATCGCATAACCGACTCATCGCGCTCATCGCTGGCATTGGCATACGGGATTTCTCGAAAATGCCGAAGATGGCCAAAGCTGCTGAAGGGAAAGCGGATGTTCTTGTAGTAACCGTTGACCATCCTGGAGACAATGAACCCCGCACAGTGATTGATGCGGTGCTCAAGGGGTTTACTTTGCCGTACAAGCAGACGGTAGTGACTGCTGATTCCCGTCGTGAAGCAGTTCTCGCAGCACTGCAGGAAAGTGGACCGGACGATCTCGTTCTATTGTCCAGTGGGTCGATCAACGGTGCCCAAATTGTCAAAGGGGAGTATATCCCGCATTCTGATGAAGCCATCATAGAAGAATTTTTCAGTAGTAAAACCAGCGATTTTTAACCGCAAAGGTCGCTTTTTAGCGTCTGGATGTGGTTATAATAGAAAAGAAGAATACATAGACATCAGAATTGGAGTGAATGGAATGCAGTATCGTACAGAAAGAGATACCATCGGTGAAATTCAAGTTGAAGCGGATAAAATGTGGGGCGCTCAAACGCAGCGCAGCGTACAGAATTTTGAAATCGGTACAGAGCGTATGCCGCATGAGGTCGTCATGGCTTTTGCCGAGTTGAAAAAAGCGACAGCCAAAGCAAACCATAAACTGGGGAAACTGTCTGAAGCGAAGATGAAAGCCGTTGAACTTGCGGCAAATGAAGTGATCGAAGGCAAGTGGAACGATCATTTCCCATTGGTTGTATGGCAGACAGGGAGCGGTACGCAATCCAATATGAACATGAACGAAGTTCTGGCGCGCCGCGGCAATGAAATCCTGGCCGAACAGAATTCTGAGGAAAAACTTCATCCAAATGATGACGTGAATATGTCTCAAAGCTCAAATGATACTTATCCGACAGCTATGCATGTTGCTGGAGTTCTAGCAGTAACTGAAAAGCTTGTGCCGGCTGTTCAAAAGCTGAAGGCGACATTGGATGAAAAAGCGAAGCAATTCGATGAGGTCATCAAAATCGGACGTACCCATTTACAGGATGCGACGCCTTTGACACTTGGCCAGGAAATCAGCGGCTGGAAGCATATGCTTGAAAAAAGCGAGCGCATGATCCGTGAAAGCGTTGAACATATGCGTGAATTGGCTATCGGCGGTACAGCAGTTGGAACAGGCATCAACGCCGACCCGACTTTCGGCCCTTCAGTTGCTGAGTTCATCAGTGAAGCAGTTGGAACACCGTTCACTTCTGCAGAAAACAAATTCCATGCACTGACAAGCCATGACGAAATGGTATACACACATGGGGCGGTCAAAGCTTTAGCTGCAGATGCAATGAAAATTGCTAACGATGTACGCTGGTTGGCAAGCGGTCCCCGCAGCGGCATCGGCGAAATTACGATTCCTGCAAACGAGCCTGGAAGCTCCATCATGCCAGGAAAAGTGAATCCGACCCAAAGTGAAGCGTTGACGATGGTAGCGGCTCAAGTAATGGGCAACGACGCAACCATCGGCTTCTCGGCGAGCCAAGGGAACTTTGAATTGAATGTCTTTAAACCGGTTATCGCTTACAACTTCCTGCAGTCTGTCCGTCTGTTGACTGACAGCCTGATCAGCTTCAATGATCATTGTGCTGTGGGCATTGAAGCCAACTTGGATGTTATTCAAAACCATGTCAGCAATTCATTGATGCTGGTGACGGCATTAAATCCCCACATTGGATATGAGAAAGCGGCAGCAATTGCTAAACAAGCGCATAAAGACGGCACGACATTAAAAGAGTCTGCTGTAAACAGCGGTCATTTGACGGCTGACCAGTTTGACGAATGGGTTAAACCAGAGAACATGGTAGGAAAAAAATAAACTAAGATGGAAGCGGCCGGGACTTACTCGGCTGCAGAGAGGAAACGCTCTCTATCTAAAAAACTCTCTTCCTTTCTATAGGAAGAGAGTTTTTTTCGTTTAGTTATTGTTTTTATATTGCATGTAAACCACTTGCGTGACTAGAAAATCTTCCATGCCATGCTTGCCATCTGCACCGCCGAGTCCCGACTTGCGCATTCCGGCGTGATAGCCCTGTATGGCTTCAAAGTTCTCGCGGTTCACATAGGTTTCGCCAAACTTCATTTCATTAACGACCTGCATGGCTTCGTTCAAATCATTTGTATAAACAGATGAGGATAGGCCGAATTCTGTGTCGTTCGCTTTTTCAATGGCTTCCTCCAGCGTGCTGTAAGTGGTGACCGGCAGCACAGGACCGAAAATTTCATCCCGGATGATCGCTGAATCGTGTACCACATTTGTCAGGATGGTGGGTTTGTAGAAAAATCCGGATTGGCTGCTGTCGCGTTCACCACCGATTGCCACAGTGGCACCTTCGGTTACGGCTTGTTTGACCATGTCATGGACAGTGTCGAGCCGGTCCTGGCTGACAAGTGGGCCCATGTCCGCTTCTTTGTTCTGACGCGGGTCTCCCATAACCTGTGATTCAAAAACAGCAGTGAGCTTTTTCGTGAATTCCTCTGCGACGCTATCGTGAACGTAGACCCTTTCTGCATTTGTGCAGGCTTGGCCATTGTTTGCGAGCCGTGAAGTGGCGATGGCTTGAGCTGCCAGATCAAGATCTGCGTTTTGAGTGACGATGGCGGGAGCTTTGCCACCCAATTCCAAATTGACTTTGGTGATGTTTTTCGCGGCGGCCTCCATCACTTTCGTACCTGCTGGAACACTGCCGGTCATGGTGACCAGTTGCACTTTTTCATGTGAAGCGAGTGCGTTGCCGATTTCGGAGCCGGTTCCGGTTACTACATTATAGACACCTGCTGGAATCTCCTTCATCTCATCGATGATCTTTGTGAATTCCATAGCGGTATTGGGTGTTTGCTGACTTGGTTTCAGGACAAGCGTACAGCCGGTGACAAGAGCAGTCGCTACTTTTCTGGCGAGGATGAAGACCGGGAAGTTCCAGGGAACGATGCCGGCTACCACCCCGATCGGTTTTTTGTAGATGAAGATATTTTCATTTGGACGATCGCTCGGCAGGATTTCACCTTCGATCCGCCGTGCCCATTCAGACATGTAATGGAAATAATCAATGGCAAGATCGACTTCGCCGCTAGCCAGTTCATAGCTTTTTCCCTGTTCTTCCTGCAGCAGGTCAATAAATGTATCGCGTTTTTCAGCGATTTTGTCTCCAAGCTTGCGGACAATTTTGCCGCGTTCGATGTTCGGTGTGAGCTCCCATGCTTTTTGCGCCTTGAATGCGGCCTCTACTGCACGATCGACATCTTCTTTGGTTCCTTTAGGGATCTGCGATATAATCTCTTCTGTTGAAGGGTTGATAATGTCAATCCATTCTGTTCCTGTGGAGTCGGTATACTTGCCGTTCACATATAATCGATGCTGTTGCATTCATCTGCCTCCTTTGTATTTAATAAAGTTTTCCCTGTGCTTTCACGTGTTAAACAGGTGAACAGAAGATAAAGGAGTTTGGCGGGGTAGAAGATAATTCTGTTCAGCTGAAGAGGCCTGCCAGCAATTTCAAAACGTCAAAATCGTCTGCTGTAAAAGGGTTTTGATCAAGTAATGGCGAACTAGTTACAGCAATAGCGAATTAGAAAAGAAGAGGTGCATTATGCAAAAATCATTTGTAATGTCATGGAGCGGCGGAAAAGATTCAGCACTAGCTTATTACCGGGCGGTACTGCAAGGGCATGTGCCGATCGCCTTATTCACCATGTTTGAAGAAGATGGCACCAAATCACGATCGCACGGGCTGCCGATGGAAGTCATGGAAGCGCAGGCTGAGCGGATGGGTTTGCCTTTGGTTATCGGAAAGGCCAGTTGGTCGGGATATGAAAAGGAATTCATCGAGCAGTTGAAGAACTTTAAAACGCAGGGCATCGATATGGGCGTTTATGGCGACATCGATTTGCAGGACCATTTAGAATGGGTGCAAAAAGTCAGTGCAGAAGCTGATATGGGCGTCAGTCATCCGTTGTGGCAGGAGCCGCGCAAAAAAATATTGCAGGAATTGATTGATGAAGGTTTTCGGGCTGTCATCACCGTAGTCGATACCAAGCGGCTGGATGAGAAGTTTTTGGGACGGGAATTTACACACGGGTTAATCGATGAACTGGAAGCTGCAGGCGTGGATGCCTGTGGAGAAGAAGGGGAGTTCCATACGATGATCATCGATGGACCGATTTTTGTAGAGCCGGTTCCGGTTCGGTTTGGTGAAAAGGTGAGAGCCGGTAATTACGGGATATTGGAAGTGAAACTTCATTCAGAGGAGTGATCGTGGATGATTCAAATTACAGGGATGGAAGAAAAACATATTCGGCAGATGTCCGTACTGCTCGCGAAGCGGCATGAACGGGAGCGGAAAATCTTCAACTTTCTACCTTCAAGATTTGAAGAGATTGATGATACGGAAGCGGTCCTGAGAAAAATATTGGAACGTCCTTTCATCAGCGGCATTGTTGCAGTCAGGGGCATCGATGTCATCGGTTATTTGCTTTATGAATTCAAGGAGGATGCCAAGCATGGCCGCTATGTCTGGATGGATTATGAATCCATCGCCATCAGCGAACATGAAAATCCCCGGCTATTGAGGCTGCTGTACGCTGATGCCGGCGCTGAATGGGTCAAGCACGGTTATTTCCATCACATGCTGATGGCTCCTCTCGGCAATGAAGCGGTAATCGATCAGTGGCTGGATCAGTCTTTCAGTTTTGATCAGAAGTACGGGATACTGTCCCTTGATGATTTTGAACCGGAAAATGGAACTCTTCCAAATCTGGAATTCCGAAAAGGCAGTAAGGAAGATGCACCGCTGCTGAAGAAAATGGGCATGTGGAACAGCATTCATCAGGCAGCGGCTCCTTCATGGCTGCCCATCACAAGAGAAACATTGGAAGATGTCAAAAAAAACTACGAGGCATTAACCGAGAATCAGGATGCTTATCTTTGGGTGGCGGAGCAAGGAGACCGAATTGCCGGCTTCCATGTTTATTTCAGGAAAGACGAACCAATGAGTCTGGTGATGCCTGAGAATTGTGCGGAGCTTCCTGCCGCATCGACAAACCCGGATCTACGGGGAAAAGGAGTGGGGCGTGCGTTAGCCAATCACTGCTTCAATGAAATGAAGAAACAGGGATATGAATATATATATGCGGATTGGCATACACCTAACCAATTGGCCTCATACTTTTGGCCAAGAATGGGCTTTCAGCCAGTTATGGTTCGTATGACAAGAAAAATCGACCCACGCATTGCCTGGGCACATGGCGAATAAAGAGAAAGACCAGCTTAGGTCAGTTTAATGTGTTGGCTGTAAATTAGAAGAACGTCCGATTAAGTGAGTGGTTGCTTAAACGGCCGTTCTTTTTAATTGTTTGGAGCATTCTCTATATCCTTTCGGACCAAAAAAACTGTTGACAATAGTTCGAAAGTTTAGAATAATTAAAACTTGGAAGTGCTAAAAAATACTAAAAATGGTAAGGAGGAGTGAGAAAGATAATTTTAACAAAGCTGTGCATATTTAAAATGAAGACGCTTTCAAATTTAAAGGGGGATTAAAATGATCTGGGTAATCGCTTTTGGTTTGATTACGGTGCTTTCTGTCGTGACAGGGTTAAAAAAGCGGAAACCGCTTTTTTTCCTAGTACCTTTCGGGTCAATTTTTGCCTTTATGCTGGTAAAGGTCATTATGGTTCCTTTACCGTTCATGGAAACAATCCGATTCATTTTTTACTTGAAAGGCTGAACGACAAAGCAGTCGGCTCATCATTAAAAGAATGGGGTGAAGCTCTTGAGAAAGATTGATAAAAAAGATGCAGATGCTTATTTCCGTATCCGTACAACCTTAGTGGTCATTTATTTACTTATCGGATTTAGTGCTTCCTTCGTGGTAGTCTTTTTTGCAGAAGAACTTTCCGGTTTCAGCATAAACGGATTTCCTTTCCATTATTTCATGGGAGCGCAGGGAGCCGTATTGATCTTCATCTTCTTATTATTCATCAATGCCATAATCAATGACCGCATCGATAAAAAATTCGGCCTGGATCAAGGCAAAAAGAAATAATCGCCAGCTGCATAAGTACTTCAAAAAAGAAGGCGAAAAAGCATCCAGGTAAAATTTCTTATGACTTGAAAAGGGGGAAACGCAATGGATACACAATTTCTTGTATCACTGGGCCTTATATTAGCGACTTTCGGGCTGTATATCGGAATCGCTTTCTATAACTTAGCCAAAAAAACATCGGACTTTTATGTAGCAGGACGAAATGTACCGGCTGTCTTCAACGGGATGGCAATCGGTGCCGACTGGATGAGTGCTGCCTCCTTTATTGGGATGGCAGGCACAGTCATGCTTCTGGGCTATGATGGGCTTGCTTATATTATGGGTTGGACAGGCGGATATTTGCTGTTGACCTTCCTGCTCGCTCCCCAATTGAGAAAGTCTGGCCGTTATACGGTACCAGAGTTTATCGGGGATCGGTATAATAGCAGCACAGCTCGCCTGATTGCGGCTGTAGCTACAATCATCATCAGTTTCACTTATTCCATCGGTCAGCTTTCAGGTTCTGGGGTGGTAATCGGCCGTCTGCTGGAAGTGGATACGGCGATTGGAACGATGATTGGTGTGGCACTAATCGCATTCTACTCAGCTTTGGGTGGGATGAAGGGAATCACTTGGACACAGGTAGCTCAATACCTTGTGTTGATTACTGCCTACCTGATCCCCGTCATCTTCATGTCACTGCAGCTGACGAACAATCCATTGCCATGGCTGTCTTATGGTCAAATTGTCAGTGAACTTCAAGTACTGGATGTTCAATTAGGCATTTCAGAGTACGTTGTGCCTTTCACTGAAGCGACGCGTTGGCAGTTTTTAGCTTTAATGTTTACTTTGATGGCCGGAACAGCGGGACTTCCGCACGTTATTGTCCGTTTTTATACAGTTCCGACCATGAAAGCAGCACGTTGGAGTGGAGCATGGGCATTATTGTTCATCGGTTTGCTTTACCTTTCAGCTCCTGCTTATGCCGCATTTTCCCGTTTTATCCTGATGACGCAAGTCGCAGGTTCATCGATTGCGGATCTGCCGGCATGGACCACGTCTTGGGTCAATACGGGACAGCTTTCTATAGCGGATGCAAATGGAGATGGCATACTGCAATGGGCTGAGTTGGTTATCAGCCGTGATATCGTTGTTATGGCCACCCCTGAAATTGCTAATCTCGGAGTCTTCGTCGTCGGATTGATGGCGGCAGGCGCAATGGCCGCCGCCCTTTCTACCGCGGGTGGTTTAATGATTGCTATTTCAGCAGCCCTTTCACAGGATATTTACTACCGTTCGATCAATCCACAGGCGACTGAAAGAAAACGCCTACTGGTTGGCCGCTGGTCCATCATTATTGCAACTGTCGCAGCTGGGATTGTGGCTTTGGATCCTCCAGGCGCCATTACCCAAATTGTTGCATGGGCATTTGCCTTGGCTTCCGGAACATTCTTCCCAGCACTCATTTTAGGGGTGTGGTGGAAACGGGCGAACGGTCCGGGTGTAATTGCCGGAATGCTGGTCGGATTGACCGTCACACTGATTTATATTTTCTCTGCCCAATACGGCGGCTTTACATTATTCGGCATCATCGACACAGGTGCAGGAGTATTTGGGGCTGCAGCGGCAATCATCACCATCATCGTAGTTTCATTGGCTACTAAAGCACCTTCGAAAGAAACACAGGAAGAAGTTATGGATCTTCGCTATCCAGAGGAAATGGTCTATAGAGATGGAGAAGTTTGGCTGAAAGAAACTCCGGAAGAGACCAAAGTGACAAAGTAATCAAACAAATAATTCACTAATTCGGTGAGATTAACAGGAAGAGAGAATCTCAGATTCTTTCTTCCTGTTTTGGTGTGCTGAAAATATCCTAATAGGGAAGCAGTCTATTTGAATTGAAAGACTATTCGGACAAGACTCTTTACTAATTCTGAAAATTCCAGTAAGCTAGAAGCAACAGGAAAACAATAGCGTTTCCGCATGATCGTTTCTAAACAAACATTTCTTTTTTTACCCTAGTAGACAATTGAATCACTTGGTCAAATGCTGCAGAGACTAGAGCTGTCAGTAAAGCCGAAAAGCAACTCTCCGAGGGAGGGCTTTTCGGCTTTTTTGTTTGTTCATTTTGATCAATATCTTTAAAAACAGAGAGGATGATAGAGTCATGTCAAAAAATCCATCTGCTGATCAAAAAGATGTCCGTTTTTATTTTTCAAGGTCCAAGGGTTCTCATGAAGAAGCTGGAGAATGTTTTGTGACGTTATTTGCACGATCAAGTGTAGAGGTTTTTTATGCAGGAGAACCGGGAGATAAAGGTGAGCACAAAACGGTTTGGGTGGATATAGAAGAACTGAAGGTCGATCAGGCTGCTTCGAAGATAAAGAAAATGCCGGATTCGATAAACCGGTATGAAATTTCCGAAGAATTGTTTTGGGACCTATTTAAAGTGTCCCAAAGATGTCCGGAAGAGCTTTACTGCTTGACGCCGTTGTCTTACCTGACTGACTACAGCAGCAATAGATAAGGTTGCCGCTTTGGCAACAGATAAAAAGCAGCGCGGCCCAACTGGGCTGCGCTGCTTTCAAATTTCCGGAATTACTTTAAAGTCGATTTGTGCATGGATTTCGTAAGGGGCAGCTGAGCCATTGGCAGCTTCCACTATGAAATCTGCATAACCATTTACTTTATAGTAGCCAGCAGGAAAGTCCTGCTCCATAATGCGCTGAACAAATTCGACATAGGCCACATCTTCTGCTTCACTGTATCCGCCGCTGCCGGAATAGGATTCCTGCAGCGGTTCACCTTGTATCAAGCGGGTAGTCAAAAGTGGTTCGTTCATAGCATATTCGACGGCATAATTCCTTGTTTCTTCGTGAAGAGGAAAATAGAAAGGAGAAGCGGCGTGAGAAATTTCAATGCTTTCCTGTTTACCGGTATACTCCAACTCGGCGTAAATCTCTACTTTCTCACCTTCGGTATATTGTTCTTTTTCGGTAGCTAAGCGGTAGATGAAATCACCTTTTGCCGACTCGGCCTGTGAAGCAGCTACAGTGAAATCAGATAAATCATCTGCTGGCTGTTTTCCTGTCTCATCATTTCCACAGGCTGTCAGTAATAAGGCAGGAATGAGTGTACAGGCTGCTATAATCGTTTTCATCACCTTCTGCCTCCTTTGTACATATGACGGGACAACGGGGCTATCTGTTACAAAAGATACACGGGCAGCGCGGGGTTACTCCATCTTATCTTCGGGGCGCCACCCTTGCTGCAGCTCGCGAATCGACAAACCGAAAGTCATTTCCAAGTGAGGATAATCTTTAAAGCGCTGCCAGTCGCCTCCCCAGTCAAAGCCGAGGCTTTTGCCGATGGCGGCGACTTCAAACCAATCTCTTTCACCGTTGCCATTGTCATCGCGTGTAATATCCCACACCACCGAACCGTCATCAAGACGCAGTGCATAATCGATAGCGAGTCCGTAATTATGATAGGATTCGCCACCTTCCGCGTGCGTAACAATAGATCCCGACGCACTGCGGCCCTGTCTGTGCAGACCGTCCTGTTCTTCAGGAGATCGGTAGCCGTCTGTAATCAGGATATCAATGCCGATCTCAGCAGCACGAGCAACCAGCAAGTCGCGTTTTTCTTCCACAATGGGGTGCAAGCCGGAGGGCAAAGGACGCTGTTCCAGCTCTTCACGGAACGCCAATTCCTTTTCCAGCCATATGAACAAAAAACCGCCAAGAATAAGCAAGAAAAGGATGGAAAAAGCGGTCTTCGTATTTTTCAAGTCGGTTCACCTCTATTAAGTTCTATTGTAGCAAAAATCACTAAAAGAGTATCGTGGCAAAGAATTTGGTACGATAGATGAAATGAACAGAGAGGGGATACAATCAATGGTTATCGAATTAATGAAAGCACATGCATCTGTCCGGGATTATAAAGAAAAGCAATTATCACGGGAGGAAGTCAGTGAACTGGTCGAAGCAGCACAGCATGCAGCCACTTCCCATTTTGTCCAGGCGTATTCAATCGTTTGGGTAACAGATCCTGAAAAACGGAAAAAGTTAGGCGAACTATCCAAGAATGCCAAACAAATGGAAGGTGCAGGAGCAGTCTTTCTGATGTGCGCCGACTATAATCGCCTTCAGCACGCAGGTAAAATACAGGGACGGGATATCGTCTTCGATCGGGCGGAAAATTTGATTGTGGCGGTGACAGATGTCGGTTTGCTGGCCCAGAACCTGTCGCTTGCTGCTGAGTCGAAAGGCTACGGCATCTGTTATATCGGAGGAGTGCGGAACAACATGGAAGCCATCAGTGAGTTGGTTGGTTTGCCGGATGGCGTCTTCCCGGTTTATGGCCTGACGGTTGGGGTGCCAAATGAAGCGAATGGCGTCAAACCGCGTTTGCCGGTTGAAGCCATCTTGCACGAAAATAACTACGATGAAGCCAAATACGAAACAATTCTGCCGGAATACGACAACACGATCCAATCCTATTATACAAGCAGAGGCTCGAACCAGAAGACGGCCACCTGGACACAACAAATGGCAGACTTTCTTGGCAAGCCTCGTCGTGAAGATATCAAAGAGGTATTGGCGAAAAAAGGCTATCATTTCAAGTAATCGATAGGAAACTTCTTTTCTATAGATTGAACACAAGGGGGAAGCACAATGAAATTGGCAATTTTCGGAGCGACTGGCCGTGTGGGAGGAGAGATTCTTAAGCGCGCGCTGGCAGACGGCCATTATGTAAAAGCATTGGTCCGTTCAGAAAAATTGGAATCACATCCGAATTTGGAAGTCATTCTGGGAGATGTGCGGAATGCGATAGACGTTGAAAAAACCGTAGCAGGAGTCGATGCGGTGTTTAGTGCGATTGGTACAGACCGTTCGACTACCTTGTCTGATGCGGCGCCTTTGATTGTAAAGACAATGGAGAACCATCATGTGAAACGGGTGATCACAATCGGAACGGCTGGAATTTTGGACAGCCGCTTGAGTCCGGGCCTGCTTCGCTATGAAGGCGGGGATTCGAAACGCAAAATGACTTTTGCTGCAGAAGAGCACGAAACTGTCTACCGCTTGTTTGAAAAAACAGATCTTGATTGGACGATTGTTTGCCCTACATATTTGCCGGATGGGGAAGCCCGCGGCAATTACCGGGCAGAAAAAGATTTACTGCCTGAAGAAGGAAAAGAAATAACAGTTGGCGATACAGCGGAATTCGCTTATCGACAATTGGAATCACCGGAATTCATCCAGAGTCGTGTAGGCCTGGCTTACTAATAGGCTCAGATAGAGGGTAAATCTATGAAGAGATGGCTATTGCGTATGTTAATGAGTATTTTCGCATTATTGGTGATTGTGGTCACAGGCTTTGTTATTTACGCACAATTCGATTATGGACCCAGTGGTGTATTGGGTGACAATATGGATTTGTCAGCGGTTGAAAGTGATGGGGAAGGGCTGATTTTCCGTCCAGAATCACCGAATGGCAAAGGAGTCATCCTATATCAGGGTGCCAAAGTCGAAAAAGAAGCTTACGCTTATCTTGGGCAATCCCTGAGTGAGCAAGGTTTTGTAGTATCGATTCCTCATTTGCCATTGAATTTCGGGATTCTTGGTTCTGGAACAGCAGACAAAGTGATTGAAGAGTATCCGGATGTGCAAGAGTGGTTTCTCGGCGGGCACTCTTTAGGTGGAGTAGCTGCTTCTTTTTATGCAGAAGACCCTTCCCCGAAACTTGCCGGACTCTATTTTCTGGGTGCTTATCCAGCGAGTGATTTTTCGGAAAGCGATTTACCGATGCTGTCGATCTATGGGGAGCGGGATGGCTTGTCTACTGCCGAAGATATTGAAGAAAGTCGTGGATTATTTCCTGCCGACAGTGTCTTCGTGGAAATCAAAGGAGGCAACCATGCGCAATTCGGATTGTACGGCGAACAAAAAGGGGATAATCCTGCTGAAATAACTCCGATTGAGCAGCAGGATCTTGTAGTAGAAGCGTTAACGGAGTGGATAAACGAAAACTGACCAAAATGTATAGCGGTGCATAATCCCCAACCGGTCCGGCCACTTCGCTTTCCGTGGGCTCAGCTTCAGCCTCCTCGTCACTGAAAGCCATGCTCCTGCATCGCTGCGCTAGCTTCGTCGCAAAGGCTTGGCCTCACAAGTTTCGGCCAATGCCTTTCCTGCGGGGTCTTCAGCTTTCGTCGCTGCGCTGCTCCCACAGGAGTCTTCGTGGCCAGCCCGGTCAGGAGCGTGTTGCTTCAATCAAAGGAAGAAGCCTGCTAGTAAAAATAGTCCTAACAAATTTGGTAGAACCTTCACTCAAGGATCCGTAGCGCAAGGCGGCGACTCCTGCGGGAGCAGCGAAGCGACGAAGTGCCGAACTAACTCGGGCGCCAGTCCGAGTTAGTTCGGCGCGAGCCCGTGGAAAGCGTCCGCCTGAAGCGCAGGATCCGGTATAAACAGGATAAAATGTGTATTCACTATTTAAATGACATCAATATTCTTTTGTCTACAAGCTCAAACAAAAACTGACCCGGAGATTCCGGGTCAGTTTTTGTTTTTTTAATAAAATTGGAAAGTAAGCTTTCAGCTTGTAACGTCTCTTCTTCCGAATGTCCAATAGCTGATAACCATGAATACCAGGAAGTAAGCAGTCAGGACTAAGATGGACATTGACATTGTAATTCCCGGAATCAGGATGTTGCCGTTGTAGAATTGTGTCAGATCCGTATGAGTGAACAAATAGTATTTGACGACTTCGTAATTCTGTAAAAAGAAGACCGCTTGTATGCCTGTGAACATCAGGAAAATCGATAAGCCGATCGCTAGAGAACTGGATCGGAATACGGTGCCCAGCATGAATGCGAACGTACTGATCATCCAGACACTTGAAAATTTAAGGGCTGCCAGTTTGAGGGCTTCCAGCCAGAACGACGTTTCCGCCACTTCGGATCCATTCCACACAAGTGGTGTACCTTCGCCGATGCCGAAAAAGATCAGTCCGGCAAGTGCAGTTGAAGCCAATAGGGTCAAAGTCAATAAAACAGCGAACAGCAAAATCGTGATGTATTTGGAGGTGAGGATTTTCCAGCGCTTCACGGGACGCGTGAGCAACATTTTGATTGTCCCTTGCGAAAACTCGGAAGCGACAATGCCGGCTGCTGCAACGACTGCGAGCAGGGTGACGATCGACATCAACATGTGGGTGTCAATTACCTGCTGCTGCATGCTGGCATACTCCAATGAAGGAATATCATTTTCCAGGCGATGCTCTGCGATAGCGATTTGCCCCTCATGGTAGTCGATTTGTGTTTCACTGAGACCAGGTTCTGCCAGCATAATGGTACTGTTTTCGATTTCTGCCTGCGCAAGATCCTGCCAATTCTCATCGAGGTTTTCATTCGCTGTGGAATTCAGCCATTTTGTGATGCCGAGGCCGGAAAAGACCACAAATACCAGCAACAAGACCATAATCCAAGTCATTTTTCGGCTCCATAATTTCATCCATTCATTTTGTATGAGCTTGAGCAATTTCGCCGCCTCCTGTCATTTCAAGGAATTGGGATTCAAGGGTTTCGCGGTAAGGTTGGACGGCAAAAATTCTGGCGCCGGCGCCGACCAGCAAGTTGATGGCCCCTGGAATATGTTCAGCTCCGGAATCGATCAAATAGCCATTGGCATGCAAGACTGTCGGAAACCCGGCACCAGTCAGCACTTCCCCGACAAGCTCCAATGGTTCTGCTTGAATATAGTAGCGGGATTGCTGAAGCTCATTGACATCTTTTATATCGATCAATTCGCCATTTTGGATAATGGCGATCCGATCGCATAATAATTCGATTTCAGACAAAAGGTGGCTTGAGACAAAAATCGCTACCCCATTTTCACGGGCGATTTTCTGCAAGTAAATCCGGAACTCCCGGATACCGGCAGGGTCGAGGCCGTTAGTGGGTTCATCAAGAATGAGGAACTTCGGATCATGCAAAAGTGCTTGGGCGAGACCCAGGCGCTGACGCATGCCGAGTGAATAAGAGCTGACTTTTTCGTTGATGCGATTCTGCATACCGATCTGTTTGACGACTTCGTCAATCCGTTCTTTTGAAACGCCTTTATGCATTCTGGAAAAATGAAGCAGATTCTTGTACCCGGACATGTATTTATACATTTCTGGGTTCTCCACAATCACGCCAACTTTCTGGATGCTGCCTTCAAAATCTGCTTGTACGGATTGGCCATCGATCCAAACTTCCCCATCAGTTGGGCGCATCAAGCCAACCATCATCCGGATGGTCGTCGTCTTTCCAGCTCCATTGGGTCCAAGAAATCCTGTGATTTCCCCTTTATGCAAATCAAGATTCAGGTTCTTGATGATTTTCTTATTGCCGATCGTTTTCGACAGATTTTTTATTTGAACGATCGCTTGTTTAGCCATTTAATGCACCTGCTTTCTCTCATTGTCTCTGTAGTAATAACGAACCACAAAGGCTAAAGTTTCAGTTATTTCCTGTGATTTTCAGCAACAATGCATATTGCACTCAGGAAAAGGGAATAATAAAAGCAACAGCGAAATGATGGAGGGATTGGCGATGAAAGAGATGGAGGACAAAGAGCAGGTGCTGATGGCGTTCTATACCCAATACTATAAAGGTGCGGATTTTGATGACATCAAACAACTGGATCAGCATCTGTCACAGGAAATTGGAGAAGAGCGGTATGCCGAGTTGATGAAAAACTTGGAAGACGAGGGACTGATTTTCGGTATGGAGCAGGTGGAATCACGTGAGAAGGCAGGAGAGGACAGTCCAATGGCAACGAATGAAGGGATGCTTTATGTCAACGATATCCTGAACCTGCCATCGGAGGCGGTAGAAGACCATCAATTGGATTATTTGGAAAACCATCTGAAGACCAGTAAACTGAATTTCACTTTAGAGCCAGTAGAAACCTATATATATAAAACAATCGAGGAACAGGCACAGCAAAAACCCAATGAAAATTCTCCATAAATAGAAAAAAGCGATGGTCCAATTTCTGGCCATCGCTTTTTTTCATGTTTTCCTAAAGTTTAAAGATAAAGAACGCCAAAAAGATGGCGATGATGACAAGCGTGTTGACCGCGAACGACGCCCGCTTGCTGACCGGCTGATCGAGAGATGGAAAACGTTCGACAATCCGCATGGCTCCATAAATAAGAGCAACTAGAATCAGCAATGTCACAACCAGGTTCATGTCATAAATACGGACATCGATAAAGCGAATCAGAACGACGGAGAAGGCCAAAATCATGCCATTCACCAGATTTTTTCGTTTCATAAGTACTCCCCTAATTCATTTTCCAAAAACGGTTTGGCTGACAGCAAAGCGGTGAATTGCTTGTAGCGCTCAAATTGCCCGACCGCCGGTTTTCGTCCGGTTTTATAAGCGCGGATCAAAATGTTTTTGGGCGTGTGTTCCATATCGATAAATTCCATCAATTGCGTTTCGTAGCCGACCAGCGACAGCAGTTCTGCCCGAATCGAGTCGGTGGCCAAAGCACTGAAGCGTTCTTTGATCAGGCCGTGCTGCAGCATAATCCCAAGCTCCGGAGCATCGATTTGGCTGTTCAATTCATGCTGGCAGCAAGGGACACTCAAAATTACTTTGGCATCCCATTTGACTGCGCGCGATAAAGCCATATCAGTTGCCACGTCGCAGGCATGCAGGGTGACAACCATGTCGACAGCCGATTCTTCGTTGTAATCATTGATGTCGCCCACCAGGAATTCAAGCTGTTCATAGCGAAGATCTTCGGCAATCTGCTGGCATTCCTCGATTACCTCTTTTTTTAGATCGAGGCCGGTAACGCGGAGGTCCAACCCTTTTTCGATGCGCAAATAATGATAGAGCGCAAAGGTCAAATACGATTTTCCTGAGCCGAAATCGAGGATGCGGACAGTCCGGTCCTGCGGCAGATACGCAAGTGAGTCATCAATAAATTCGATAAAACGATTGATTTGGCGGAACTTATCGTATTTCTGCTTTTTGACTTTTCCGTCCGGACTTTGCACGCCAAGGCGTACAAGGAATGGATAGGGAATCCCATCTTCCAGCAAATACTGCTTTTTACGATTATGCGACAGCTCCACCTTTTTTTCTACGGTCTGCTCTGTTTTCCAGCTGACTTTGAATTTCTTGGAAAGCTGGATTTGCACTTTCTCGTCTGTAAATTGGAACATTGCCTGACGGAAATCATTGAAAAGAGAAGTCAATTTGCTGGCTGCTTCCTCGAGTGGCAAATTTTCATGTTTCAGGACATGCTCATGCTGGTACTCGAATTGAATCAGGTATTCCTTTTTTATCTCAACCGGCTTCAGCTTGATCCGTTTGATGTCATTGGATTTTAACCGTGGCTGGCTGATGGTGGCTGACACCAGTTGTTGCTGCAAAAGGCGTTCTGTTAGTTGGTCCTGCATTGTTTGTAATTCCATGGATTATCCCTTCCATTGTACATAATAAGTTTAGTTTATCATGCGGTGCATAAAAAGAGCGAGCTGATGGTTTTATGCCATGCCAAAAGCAGGTTCCGTTTATTTGGAATTTTGTGATAATATATAGGGGACTGAAAACGTTTTCAATTAGGGGGATGGGAAATGGTGATTTTGCAGAAGACAGTTGGCCAAGTGGTGAAAGAACAGGCCACGCGAAACCCGGATACAGAGGCTTATGTCTATCCGGAACATGGAATCCGAAAAACGTATAAGGAATTTGATGAAGAAACAGATCGCCTGGCAAAGGCATTTATCGGAATCGGCATTGAAAAAGGGGAACATGTGGCGATTTGGTCGGATAATAAGCGCGAATGGCTGTTGAGCCAATTTGCAACCGGAAAAATGGGCGGTGTGCTGGTAACAGTCAACACCAGCTACCAGTCGAGTGAGTTGGAGTATTTATTGGAGCAGTCGGACGCGACCACTTTGATATTAGGGGAGGAATTTAAAGGAGCGAACTACATAGACATTCTCAACACGGTTTGTCCGGAGTTGGCAACAGCTGATAAGGGGGACATTGTCAGCGAAAAACTGCCTCATTTCAAACGGGTGATTGTCATGAGCGGCAACAATTATCCGGGAATCTACACGTGGGATGAATTTGAGGCTTTTGCTGAAAACGTCAGTGAGTCTGAATATGAAGAACGCTTCCGGTCGATGGACCCGGACGATGTCATCAATATCCAATATACATCCGGCACTACTGGATTTCCGAAAGGGGTCATGTTGACGCACCTGAATATCGTCAATAACGGCAAATTGATCGGCGATACGATGAACTTGACGGAAACCGATCGGCTCTGCATTCCGGTCCCGTTCTTTCATTGCTTCGGCTGCGTCCTCGGAACGATGGCAGCAGTCACACATTCCACAACGATGGTCATTGCAGAACAATTTGAACCGAAACGGGTGCTGCAGATGGTACAGAATGAGAAATGCACAGGACTTCATGGAGTGCCGACCATGTTCATCGCGGAATTGAACCATCCGGATTTCGCGTCTTTCGATACATCTACGCTCCGGACAGGCATTATGGCAGGATCGCCTTGCCCAATTGAAGTGATGAAAAAAGTCATCAACGATATGGGGGCATCGGAAATCACCATTGCATACGGACAAACTGAATCGTCACCGGTCATTACGCAGACACGGGCAGACGATGATATTGAAAAGCGGGTATCGACAGTCGGCAAACCGCATGCCGGCGTGGAAGTGAAGATCATCGATCCCGCAACAGGCGAAAAGGTCGACACAGGTGTTCCCGGAGAACTTTGTACAAGAGGGTATCACGTCATGAAAGGTTATTATAAAAACGAAGAAGCAACAAAAGATGCCATTGATCTGGAAGGCTGGCTCCATACCGGTGATATTGCTATTGAAGATGAAGATGGTTATATTGCCATCACCGGACGCATCAAGGATATGGTGATCCGTGGAGGCGAAAATATCTACCCGCGTGAAATCGAAGAATTCCTTTATCAGCACCCTTCGGTCCAGGATGTCCAAGTGGTGGGGGTGCCGGATCCGAAATACGGAGAAGAGCTGATGGCATGGGTGATCCTCAAAGAAGGAGAGCAGCTGAACGCTGAGGAATTGAAGGCTTATTGTACGGGGAAAATTTCCCGTCATAAAATTCCGCGTTATATCGAGTTCACTAAAGAATACCCGATGACAGCTTCAGGGAAAATACAGAAATTCAAGCTGCGTGAGTTATCTGTCGAGCACAGCCGGAAAACGGAAGTTTAAGAAACTTGAATAGGAAAAAGGAAAGCGTCTTCCGGGGCGCTTTTTTTGTACTTTATAGAAGAAACCCAAGTCGGTCATTCGGTTAGTTTACGGATCTTCAACTAAGGGGACATACATAAAAAGAATGATTATCTTGAATGGAGGATATCCATTGGCTCCAAACAGTGATCCAGAAAATTTTGTAGTACAGCATTCATGCCTAAAGGAGGAGCTTGAAGGTGGTTTGGCTTAGCTTTATTTTTGCCGTTGGATTTATATTGATCCATCTTTTTTCAAAACGTCTAAAGTTCCTGAAAGTTTTGCCGCGCAGCCGATTCCTTTCCATTGCAGGCGGGATATCGGTCGCTTATGTATTTTTGCATTTATTGCCGGAGCTCAGCGTTTTTCAGGATGAATTGCAGGGCGAGCTTGAAAATAGCAGTCTGCAGTTTTTGGAAAATCATATTTACCTGGTAGCCATGGCTGGTCTGGTCATTTTTTATGCTTTAGAGAGTTCAGTCAAAGCTTCGAAAAGAAAACCCGAGCGAGAAGCGTCCAAAAATGCATCAGGTCTTTTTTGGATTCACATCGTCACTTTTGCTCTTTACAATGGAGTCATCGCCTATTTGCTTGTCAGGGAGGAGTACGGAGATGCGTTGGGTATGACCTTGTTCTTCATTGCGATGGGTGTCCATTTTATCACCAATGACAAAGCCTTGCGTGCCACTCATGCGGAGGATTACGATCGATACGGCAGATGGATGTTAGCCGTTGCTATTCTGATCGGCTGGGGAATTGGAGCTTTTGCTGAAGTCCACGAATGGATTATTTCGGTGTTGACTGCTTTCTTGGCAGGCGGGGTAATTTTGAATGTCCTAAAAGAAGAACTGCCGGAAGACAGAGACAGCAGCTTGTTGGCCTTTTGTACTGGGTTAATTTCTTACTCTGTCTTATTGCTACTTTTGTAAAATAAAAAATTGTTTTTATGGCAAAAAAATAAATCTTTTGGTACAATATACTTATAACAGTAGGTAATAAAGCACAGCGCGCAAAACGGCTTACCTAAGAGGGTGTTTGCAGTGATCACAGATGAAGAGTTAGCCATTTTCGAATACGAACTAATGAAGCTGATGGATGAATATCGAAAATGCGTTGATCAATCCTTGAAACTGAAAATACAGGAAGATATGGCTTGGTTAAAAACGGCCATTTTTTCAACAGGCTCGTATGAACAAACAATTGAAAACCAGTGATTCCAAACCTGCAGAGAATGCCGTCTGCAGGTTTTTGTGTGTGCAAAAAGCGAGGTAATTTGTGAACAGAACTGTAACAAACCCCTCTCTAAATCCTCAAGCCATGGGCACCTGACGGGGGTTTCAACAGTGGATGCTTTATAATGGAAGGAGGTAAAGTGAAGGAGAGAATGGCATGAACGATCTAAAACAGCTGGCGTTTCAACGAAAAAAAAGTATGCTCTTCCTCGCCGTAGCGTCGTTTTTAAAAGGGGTTGCGACAATCGGGCAAGCCTTATTTTTCGTGTTTATTGCGGATCGCGTTTTTCTTCAAGATGCTTCATTCGAAAGCTTACTGCCTTTGTTTGGCGGCTTGTTCGCAGCGATACTGCTGCGTGTAGGAGCCGGTTATGCAATTGGCCGGGCGGGTGTCAATCTGGCTGCTGACGTTAAGAATGAGTTTCGAAATAATTTGATAAAGTCGTTTGCTGAAAATCCATTGCTGTCAGCGTCTCAAGGCCAATCCGGCCAGAAGGTCAGCTTGCTGATGGATGCAGTGGATGAAGTCGACGGCTTTTTCAGTAAATATATTCCGCAAATGATTCAAACCTATATCATCCCAATACTGTTGTTGGGTGTTATTTTCACTCAAAATTGGACATCGGCGGCCATCATTTTAATTACGGCCCCGTTCATTCCGGTGTTCATGGCTATGGTCGGAAAAGGGACAAAGAAAAAAGCGGACGAAAAAATGGAGCAGCTCAGTCAGTTTTCCGGCACATTTCTGGATATATTGCAGGGGCTGTCCACGCTTAAATTATTCGGACAGGCTGAAAAGCAGCAAAAGGCCATCCGCAAAAGCAGTTTAAGCTTTCGCGATTCGACGATGGAAGTATTGAAATCAGCGTTTTTATCTTCATTGATGCTGGAGTATATTTCAATGCTGAGCATCGGCATCATCGCGTTGGAGATTGGTCTTCGCCTGGTAGTGTTCGATAGTATCAGTTTTTTCACTGCGTTTTTTATTTTGATTTTAGTACCAGATTTCTTCAATCTGTTGAAGGATTTCGGAAGCGCCTTTCACACGGCACGCGGCAGCGTATCGGCGGCCAACCAGATATCGGCTGAACTTGAGAAAAGCCGTTCTCCATTGACATGGGGCAGTGAAACCATTGCATCTGAGCCGCCGCATCTTTCATTGGAGGGACTTTCTTTCCAGTATGGAGAAGGTTTTTCACTGGCTCCACTTGCTGGAGAAATTCCTCCCTACAGCCAAGTGGCGATTGTCGGCAAGAGCGGTTCTGGTAAAACCACGTTTATGCACTTGCTGGCAGGTCTTTTTCCACAAACTGAAGGCCGGTTGATGATCAATGGAGTACCACGGGAGAACATTGCTGAGAAGTCCTGGTTCGACCAATTAAGTTATATTTCACAAAACCCGTATCTTTTCGCTGGGACCATCCGCGAAAACATGGAAATCGGAGCGGACCGGCCGATCAGTGATGAAGAAATGCTGGCAGCGGCTGAAAAGGCGGGCATTGCGGAAATGGTATTAACGCTTGAGCAAGGTTTTGAAACACGGATCGGTGAGGCTGGACGTGGATTGTCGGGGGGCGAGAAACAGCGGATTGCGTTGGTTCGTGCCTTCCTAAAGAGACCATCGCTGATTCTGTTTGATGAGCCGACGACTGGCTTGGATCTTCGGACTGAACAGATCCTGCAAAACTCGCTTCGTGAGCTGCAAAAAACATCGACGGTCATTACGGTGGCTCACCGTCTGCATACCATTAAGCAGGCGGACCTGATTTTCTTCCTGGAAGACGGCAAGCTCGAAGCCGCAGGAAACCATGATCAATTACTGCAGAATTATCGTCCGTACGGAGAAATGCTTGCTGCGCAGCAAGGAGGTGGCGTACGATGAATGAATTGAAGCATGTGTTAAAACTTACGCTTATGGAAAAGAAGGATGTCTCCATTGCTATCCTCTTTGGTTTTTTAGCTGGAATCGCCAGTGTGGCATTAATGGGGTCAAGTGGTTATTTAATCTCCAAAGCAGCGTTGACCACTCAAATGACGACACTCGTAGTCATGGCTGCCTGTCTGAAGCTATTCGGCTTTGCTTCGGCATTGAGCCGTTACGGGGAGCGCTTGTATTCCCACCGGGCAACATTCACCATGCTAAGCCATTTAAGAGTGTCATTTTTTGAACGCCTCGCACCGCTAGCTCCTGGAATATTCGGCAAGTACCGGAGTGGAGACCTGCTATCGCGAATTGTTGGGGATGTCGAAAGCCTGCAGAACTTTCTGCTGCGTGTTTTTTATCCGCCCGTGGTACTGGGCATCGTCTTGTTAAGCACCATTTTCTTCAGCTCGTTTTTCTCAATGGGAATCGCTGTTGTTATGCTGATTGGACTGCTGTTGACAGTGGTTGCAGTCCCTGCGCTTTTTTCCATCAGAAAACGGCGTTCGGATGGAAAGCTCAGAGCTGACCGGGGAAATCTGGCTGTGGAGGCCACTGAATTCCTTTATGGTTTTCGCGATCTGAAAATCCATCAAAAGCTCGATGCGAAAGAACAGCAATTGAAAAGCGATGCTGCCTATTACAATGAAGGACAGAAAAAAGAGGGGCTGGAAGAAAACCTGGCTCAATCCATCAATTCATTAGTGGCATTGCTGGTTTCATTTTTCGTGTTGGGCGTTGGAGCGTATTTTGTAGCGGCAGGCGAACTTAATGGCTTGTATTTGGCGATGCTTGTCATGATTTCCATTGCCGCTTTTGAAAATGTGGCCGCAATGGCTGCATTCCCCTCTTATTTTGAAGAAAGCCGTAAAGCTGCTGTTCGATTAGAGGAAATTGTAGCGGAGCCGGCTTTGCAGCAAGGAATAGTTAAGCTGCCGAGCGGACCGCTTGATATCAAGCTGACGGGAGCGTCTTTCAGCTATCCGGGAGAAAAGAGCTTAGCAGTTGATGATGTTTCGGTCCACTTGAAACCAGGTACAAAGACGGCGATTGTCGGATCAAGCGGTTCAGGCAAGTCAACGCTTATGCAGTTGATGTTGAATGTGTTCCCGCTTGACCATGGACAATTGTCGATCGGGGGGGAGCCTGTCGAAACGCTCGCACAGGAAAGCATTTGGCAGGAAATGAATGTAGTGCTGCAGGAGAACCATTTCTTTTACGGAACCATCCGCAGCAACTTATTGATCGCTGACCCTAGAGCAAGCGATGAGCAGATGGAGCAGGCGTTGGCCAAAGTTCAGCTGGAGTTGTTTCCGCTGGAGATGAATGTCGAGGAAAAAGGACAGAATTTATCAGGTGGGCAGAAGCAGCGGCTGGCAATTGCACGCGCTCTGCTGAAAGGGAAGTCACTGTGGCTTCTCGACGAGCCGGTCTCTTCAGTCGATAGCCTCACTGGCCACACCATCTATCAGGAATTATTCCAACAGGGCGAGAACGATCTATTCGTCATCATCAGCCATGACTTGGCAGGGCTTGAAAAGATGGATCAAATCATCGTAATGGAAAACGGCCGCATCGTGGAAACCGGATCCTACGAAGAACTGATGAAGAAAAAATCATATTTCCACCAACTAAAGCAAATCGAGAATAGTGTATTTGCATAAGAAAAGCGGAAGCGCCCGTGTAGCTCTGCCGGGCATAAGACAGACTGGCGAAGTGGCGTCTTTTCAGCCGCACAGCCAGGTTGGCTTATGACCCAAAGAGCTGGGCGCTGGAGCCTGGACAACAAGAAAAGTGAAAGTGCCTGTTCAGCTCTGACAGGTGTAAGACGCTCTGGCGAAGCGGCATCTCTTCAGCCGCACAGCCAGAGTGGCTTACATCCCGAAGAGCTAGGCGCTTGCAACTGGACAAAGAAAAGCGGAAGCGCCTGTTTAGAACCGACAGGCTTAAGGCAGTTTGCCGAAGCGGCGTTCCTTCAGCCGCACAGGCAAGCGGACTTAAGACCCCGAGGTTCTAGGCGCTGGAGCCTGGACAAAAAGAAAAGCGGAAGCGCCCAAAAGCAGATGCTAACCTAAAAGCACAAGCCCCAAAAGCACAAAAAAGACCCTGCACCTAATCGTGTGCAGGGTCTTTTCCATACTTGCGGCATTCTCCACCGCCTTACTTCAGCAGCAAGTGTTCATCTTTTTTGGCATCTTCCAACTTCAATTGTTCCAATTCGAGACGCATCTTCTGTGTCTCGATGACAAAATTCTCGTGTTTTAACTTTTCGAGTTCTAACTCCGTGCTGATCATCTTATGCTTAAGTTTGGTCTGTGTTTGAAGATGCGAAGTGATGATACCTGCCAGTGGAATTGAAAAGATCATAATGACGGCAACAAGACCGGTCATATGCCTCACTCCGTTCTGATTTTTCTGATTACTCTTAGTATACACATATCGCTTGTAATTTTAAAGAAGTAGATTTCTTGAAATACATGACACCTGTCATATAGAAAGATAGACGTTTATGTCTTATTGCCATATAATTTTTCCTTTATGATTAGGTTAATAAGTTATCCGGGCTGAAATAGTCCGTATAGAGGAGGAAGACGAAAGCATGAGCAGAGAAAAAACAGCACAGTTACGTAAATTTATCGCTCCTTTTGAAAAAGCCGATGTTAAATCAAGTGTAAGACAATTAGTGAATACAATCCCACCTTTTATTTTGGCATGGTTCCTGGCTTATCAGGCACTTGATGTCTCTATCTGGTTGACCATTGCATTATCAGTAGTAGCGGCCGCATTCGTTATCCGCACGTTCATCATCTTCCATGACTGTACGCACGGATCGTTCTTCAAGAACAAAAAAGCAAATGCAGTTGTCGGTACGATTACCGGCATCATGACACTTTTCGCTTATGAGAAGTGGAAACGCGAGCATTCGATCCACCATGCTTCAAGTGGTAATCTTGATAAACGCGGAGTTGGCGATATCTGGGTTATGACAATTGAAGAATATGTAGAAGCTTCTAAGTGGGAACGCTTCAAATACCGCATGTACCGCAATCCATTGGTCATGTTTGGATTTGGCCCATTATTCCTGGTCTTGATTTCAAGCCGTTTCAACCGCAAAGATGCGCGTAAAAAAGAACGTAATAACACGTATTTGATCAATATCTCCCTTGTGGTCATATACTCGCTCTTGATTTGGGCAATCGGCTGGCAGGCATTCCTGATCGTTCAGGGAACTACCATGTTCGTAGCTGGAGCATTTGGTATTTGGTTATTCTATGTCCAGCATACATTCGAAGATTCGTATTTTGAAGACGAAAACGAATGGGATTATGTAAAAGCGGCTGTAGAAGGAAGCTCGTATTACCAGCTTCCAAAAGTATTGCAATGGGTAACCGGCAATATCGGTTTCCACCATGTGCATCACTTAAGCCCGCGAGTTCCAAACTACAACCTGGAAAAAGCGCATGTTTCTACGCCACCGCTTCAACAGGCAACAACAATCAATATTAAATCGAGCCTTAAATCATTGCGCTACAAATTGTATGATGCACCAAACAAAACATTCGTTACATTTGGTGATATCAAACACTTGCTTGGCAATTCGAAAACGGCTGAACAATAAGAACCAAACAGAAAAGCCATTCTTAGCGGAATGGTTTTTTCTTTTGCTTATTTTTTGCTATGATTGGGTTACATAGTAAGAAAGAGGAGGCCCTTATGCAAAGCTGGTATCAAATATTTCCTAAAAACCCGTGGTTGAGTCTTTACGCTTGGGTTATCTTTTGTATTTTGCCGTTCTTCTTTATCTTTCGTTCTTCTTCACTGCCTGAAATTATTTTTGGCATTTTTCTGCTATTGCTGTTCTTCATTGCTTACCGGCTGTCTTTCAATTCAAGGACCGGCTTTGTGTATGTTTGGGTAAGTCTGGAGATGGCCATCAACATTGGTATGATCCTGTTGTTCGGTTATGTGTACCTTGCTATCTTTGTTGCTTTCTTCATCGGGAATCTGCGCAATAAAGTCGGTTTCTTCATCGTCTATGGCCTCCATATCGGAACGACAATAATGGCTTTGGTATTCGGTTTTCTCGATCATAATGAATTGTATATTTCGGAGTTGCCGTTCATTGTGCTCAGCATATTGGGTGTGATTCTCCTGCCTTTCAATACCTACAACCGCAATAAGAGAGAGAAATTAGAAGGTCAGCTTGAAGATGCCAATAAACGGATTTCTCAACTGGTCATCATTGAAGAACGCGAACGGATTGCACGTGATCTTCATGATACGCTAGGCCAAAAGCTCTCGTTGATCGGGTTGAAAAGTGATTTAGCTGGAAAGTTGATTTACCGAAATCCAGAATCTGCTTTAAGTGAAATAAATGATGTCCGCCAAACTGCCCGCACTGCATTAAAGGAAGTGAGGGAACTGGTTTCCAATATGCGTGGCACCAAGTTGGACGAAGAGTTATTACGTATTCAACAGATTTTAAAAGCGGCTGAAATTGATTTTGTGTTCTATGGTTCTCCGCAGCTGACCAATACACCACTTTTGGTGGAGAATGTTTTGAGCATGTGCTTGAAAGAAGCCGTGACAAATGTCGTCAAACATAGCAGTGCTACGCGCTGCAGCGTCTTGATCAAGCAAAATCCTGAAGAAATCCTTGTTCAGGTACAGGATGATGGCAAAGGGTTCCCGGAAGGCAATACTTTCCTGCAAGGGAACGGACTGGCAGGTATGCGGGAACGGCTCGAATTTGTGAATGGTTCAGTGGATATTAAGGAAATGGAAGGCACCACCTTGAACATCCGGGTGCCAAACGTGATTCTCTATAGTTCAAAGGAGGCGGTCGAATGATACGGATCGTATTAGCTGAAGATCAGCGGATGATGCTTGGAGCTTTGGGTTCATTACTGGATTTGGAAGAGGACATGGAAGTTGTCGGTAAAGCATCAAACGGTGAAGAGGCGATTGAGCTTGTCGAAAAACTGCAGCCGGATGTTTGCATCATGGATATCGAGATGCCATTAAAGAGTGGATTGGATGCTGCGGAAATTCTTAAAGATCAGCCGTGCAAGATTATTATTTTGACGACTTTTGCCCGTTCAGGTTATTTTGAGCGCGCTAGAAAAGCGGGAGTCAGCGGATATTTGCTGAAGGACAGCCCAAGTGAAGATTTGGCTACGTCCATCCGGTCGATCATGGATGGGCGCCGGATCTATGCACCGGAATTAGTGGATCTGGCGTATGCTGATGAAAATCCATTGACCGACCGGGAGAGTCAGGTAATGGAATTGATTGCGGAAGGACGAAGCACGAAAGAGATTGCCAAAGAGCTGTTCATCACGACTGGCACAGTGCGGAATTACATTTCGACGATTCTGGATAAACTGGAAGTTGGAAACAGGATCGAAGCCATTTCGCGTTTCAAAGAAAAAGGCTGGTTCAAATAAAAATGCTGCTGTCAGAAGCGACAGCAGCATTTTCTTGTTTATAGTTATTCGTAGAGCGTGTCCGACAAGGAACCATCTTCAGTGTAAATATGCAGTTCTCCATGGTTTTTGTTGACGTAGCGCTTGGCTTCTCCCATCAGGCTCTCTTTGGTATCTTCGATTAGAATCGCTTTCTTGCTGTCTCTTTTCTTTAACTGCCATCCTTCATCATGTTTTCTGATTTCATAGACTGGCCGCTCTTCATCACCTTCCACATTTCGTTTTGCCTGTTCTAAAGCGATCGGGATTGCCCGGCCTTCTTCATAGCCATCACGAAGCAGCGCATTGGCAATTTCAATGGCTTTATTGCGCACAGAATTGTCGAGATTTTTGAACGAATCCGGGTAATCATTTTTGCTCCATGGCATAATAATCGCCTCCTTGACACTCTTTTCCCCGCTTGTATCAACTGTAAAACCGAAAATGGGACTTTTAATATGTGTCAAGAATGTTACACTGTTAAACAAGGAGGGGATAGAATGACAGATACAACCTATCAAATCATTGCTTTAACGATCTATCTGGCAGCCATGCTATTCATCGGCTGGTACGCATATCGGAAAACAGTAAATTTATCCGACTACATGCTTGGTGGAAGGGGGCTTGGACCAGCAGTCGCCGCACTTAGTGCAGGTGCTTCGGATATGTCTGGCTGGCTATTGCTCGGCTTGCCGGGTGCTATTTACCTCGGTGGATTAGTTGAGGTGTGGATCGCAATCGGATTGACAATCGGTGCCTTTTTAAACTGGTTCTTCGTTGCGCCGAGACTACGGATTTACTCGTTCGTTACCAGTGACTCTATCACGATTCCAAGTTTCCTGGAAAATCGTTTGAAAGACAAATCACGGTTATTAAGAATTGTTTCAGGTATTATCATTTTGATCTTTTTCACATTCTACGTATCATCAGGAATGGTAGCTTCTGGATTATTCTTCCAAAGTTCATTCGGAATGGATTATCATCTGGGGCTTGTCCTGGGATCGGTAGTCGTCGTAGCCTATACATTATTTGGTGGATTCCTGGCGGTCAGTTACACGGATTTTGTCCAGGGCATCATGATGGTGCTGGCGTTGATCGCAGTACCGGCAATTGGGATTTTCGCTACAGGCGGATTTAGCGAAACCGCTGCAAGTATTCGTGAAGTTGACCCGAATATGTTAAGCCTGGTTTCCGGAGCTTCGACAGTGGGAGTTATTTCTGCGGTGGCCTGGGGTCTTGGTTACTTTGGCCAGCCGCACATCATCGTCCGCTTTATGGCGATCAAGACCTTGAAGGAAGTACGCATAGCCCGCCGCATCGGTATGGGCTGGATGATTTTCAGCCTTCTTGGAGCAACTGCGACAGCGCTTATCGGGATCGCTTACTTCCAGCAGAACCCTGGAGCAACTTTAGTGGATCCTGAATCGGTCTTTCTTGACTTGAGCCAGATCCTGTTCCACCCATTGATTGCCGGATTTGTACTGGCTGCTGTTTTGGCTGCAGTAATGAGTACAATTTCTTCTCAGCTTTTGGTGAGTTCATCTGCGTTAATCGAAGATTTATACAAAATCGCATTCAAAAAAGAATCTTCGCCAAAAGGCTATGTAAACTTGGGGCGGATTGCTGTAGCATTGATTGCAGTTATTGCCGCTTACCTGGCATGGGAACAGAACAACACCATTCTCGGCTTGGTTGCTTATGCTTGGGCAGGGTTTGGTGCCGCTTTTGGACCAATCATCTTGTTATCTTTGTTCTGGCGCAAACTGACTTCAAAAGGCGCTTTAGCGGGTATGATCGTTGGTGCTGTCACAGTCATTATCTGGGATCTCATCGGTACGGCTGCAGATGATCCTGGAGCTACTGAGATGACGAATTTCATCGGCAGTGTCTACGAAATCATTCCAGGATTCTTCCTGTGTTTGCTAGTCACTTGGCTAGTTAGCCTTGTTACTTACAAACCGGATGCACAGATTGAGAAAGAATTCGACGAAACAGTTCGTTTGATCAACGAAGACAAATAATTCTCCGAGCAAAAAGGCGTACAGCTCTTTCCAAATGGAAAGGTTGTACGCCTTTTGTCGGTCATTCGATTATTTATCGCTTTGTTTTTTGTTTTCTTTTTCCATAAGCTTGAATCGCTGTAAATCGGATTCCCGAATAGGCAGTGATTCTTTACGGATGATTTTAGTGAAGGACCACAGCATGATTATCAGCAATACCGTGAACGGCAGGGCGGATATCAGAGAAGCGGTTTGCAGGGCTCCCAGTCCACCTGCATACAGCAAAACTGCCGCAATCGCAGCCATCAGCACACCCCAAACAACTTTAAAGATTGTAGGTGGATTCAGGCTTCCGTAACTAGTCATCGACGCCAGAATATATGTAGCGGAGTCGGCAGAAGTCACGAGGAAGGTAAAGATCAGCAAGATTGCAAGAATGGACATGATCGGTGTAAATGGCAGCACTTCGAAAGTTTGGAACAACGCCGAGGTCAGATCGTTATTGACAGCTTCGGCAATTCCTGTGCCCTGATTCAAATCGTACCAAAGTGCCGTGCCGCCGAACACGGCGATCCAAACGCAGGCAATGGCCGGTGGAATGACAAGAACCCCCACGACAAATTCGCGGATGGTCCGCCCTTTGGATACGCGTGCAACAAACGCGCCGACAAACGGAGACCAGGCAGTTGACCAGGCCCAATAGAAGATGGTCCAGCCCTGAACCCATTCGCCATTTTCATAAGGTTCAAGGCGCAAACTGTAGGAGATGAATTTGGTGATGTAGTCGCCGGTCGCTAAAGTGAAAGTCTCCATGATAAAGACGGTCGGCCCTGCAATAAAGACGAATATCATGAGAACCAAAGCCAAACCAAGGTTTAAATTACTTAAGTACGCAATACCCTTTTTTAGGCCGGTGGAAGAAGATATGGTATAAGCGATGAACATGACAATGATAATCCCTAATTGTATCGGGAAAGCGTTTTCAATGCCGAATACCGCATTTAGCCCACCGTTCATTTGAAGCACGCCCAAGCCGAGGGATGTGGCAATCCCCATGACTGTAGCAATAACAGCAAGGGAATCAATCGAGTGTTTGACTAAGGGCTTTCTGCCGAGCACCGGTTCAAGGGCCGTAGAGACCAAGCCCGGTTTCTCTTTACGAAACTGGAGAAATCCGATGACGAGGCCAACAATGGCGAAGACCGACCACTGGCTGATGCCCCAATGGAAAAACGAATAGCCCATGGCAACTCTTGCTGCTTCCGGCGTTTGTGCTTCAGCGCCGAAAGGGGTGGTGAAAAAATGGCTCATCGGTTCAGCTACGCCCCAAAACACAAGGCCGGCTCCGAAACCGGCAGAAAACAACATGCCGACCCATGTAAAGAATGGGAATTCCGGACGGTCATTATCGGCGCCAAGCCGGATGCTCCCATATTTGGATATGGCGATGATGATGAGAAAAAGTGTAATGATAAAAATTGCGAGTAAATAGAACCAGCCGAAATTCAGGGTTGTGAAACTGAATAGGTTTCCTGCTACTTCTCCGAATTGAATGGGTGTGGTTGCACCGAAGATAACAAGTACAATAATGACGGCGGCGGATACTATAAATACAGGATTTAAAAACAGTTTTTTATCCATCACGACCTCCTATAAACTTTTATATAGTTACCCTACCGAATATTCAGAAAAAATACCACCCATTTTGGTAAAAAAATCAAATTAATCGTTTGAATAATCAGAAAACTTCGGATTTGGTTTTTCTACTCCGATAAAAAGGGAAGAGAGGAAGCAATAGCGAACGGTTAGATAAAGTAGAAAAAGTGAGGTGCTTTATGGAATTGGATCACATTGTTCATTTTGTCCGCCAAACTCCCCAAAAGGCGACAGCCGAGTGGCAGCAAAAAGGATTTCATGCAGCTATTGGCGGCCGGCACGAGAAATGGGGAACTTTTAATGCACTGCTGTATTTGAAAGACTGCTATATTGAGTGGCTGACAGTCGAAAAAGCAGAAATTGCGTCTCAGGCAAATCATCCGCTCACCCGATTGCTGTTGCATGACCAAGTCGGTTTTGGGACGATTTGTGTACGAACTGCTGCTATCAAAAAACTGGATGAAGAATTGCGAGACCGAGGGGTCAAGACATCAGGAGTGTTGGATGCGGAGCGCCGGACAGAAGCCGGACAGCTGATCAAGTGGAAGATGCTGTTCATTGAAGAAGAGATATCCGCACGGCTGCCTTGTCCGTTTTTCATTGAATGGCAGGAAACAGATGAACAACGCTACAGAAAATTACGGGATACGGGAGCTATTGAAGCTTCAAACGAAACATTGGCAATCGGCCGTTGCGTATTTGGAGTAAGGGATCCGGAAGAAACCGCAGCTGCTTGGCGGAAGATTCTCGGCGGCAGCCTGGAATTGGAGAATTGCAGGATTGAATTCAGAAAAACCGATCAGCCGCAGGAACGTCTGGAAGAAGTGCATTTTGCGGACGGCGAAAATAAAGTGGAATTTGAGCATGGCCAGTACTGGTTGCCCCGTCTGTAGGGGGCAGCAAAGAAACTGTGGTAAAATGGAGGAATCGAATAGGAATTTTCCTTTCCTGAAATAGGAGGACAACATAAATGGATGAATTACAAGAAAGAGCGGTCATTGTCGGTGTCCAGCTCCAAAAAGATCTGCATTTCACTTACGGAATGGAAGAACTGCATAACTTGGCGGAAGCCTGCAATGTGGAAGTAGTAGGAGAAGTTACACAAAATCTGGACCGCATTAATCCTTCGCATTATGTGGGGAGCGGAAAAGTAGAAGAAATTAAAGCCTTTTATGAAGAATCGGACGCAAACTTGGTGATTTTCAACGATGAACTGTCGCCCTCGCAGATCCGGAATTTGGAAGAAGACTTGGAATGTAAAGTTATCGACCGGACCATGCTGATTTTGGATATCTTCTCGCGGCGTGCAAAAACACGTGAAGCACAGGTGCAGGTGGAATTGGCGCAGCTTCAATATATGTTGCCCCGTTTGATCGGCCTGCGCGCATCGCTTGGCCGCCAAGGAGGCAGCAGTAGCGGTGGCGTAGCCAACCGTGGAGCCGGGGAGACGAAGCTTGAGCTGGACCGCCGAAAAATTGAAGATCAGATTTCAAAGCTTCATAAAGAGCTGGAGCATATCAAGGATCAGCGCGTCACACAGCGCAAGCAGCGCACCAAAAAAGGCATGCCAGTCGTATCACTGGTCGGCTATACAAATGCCGGAAAATCAACTGTCATGAATGGCTTATTGGCGAAAACCGGACAGAATGAGGAAAAGCAGGTATTTGAAAAAGATATGCTGTTTGCCACACTCGAGACCTCTGTCCGCCAGATCCGTCTTGAGGACAACAAAAGCTTCCTGCTGACGGATACGGTCGGATTTGTCAGCAAACTGCCGCATCACCTGGTAAAAGCTTTCCGCTCCACATTAGAGGAAGCCCGAAATGCGGATCTATTACTGCACGTCGTCGATGTTTCAAACGAAGAGCACCGCTATATGATGGAAGTGACCAATCTGACGCTGCAGGCTGTTGGAGTGGAGAACGTCCCGACTCTGTATGTCTACAACAAATCAGATCTGGCAGGCGTCCGTTACCCGACCGTAAATGGGGATGGCTTATGGATTGCGGCAAAAGAAGGCAAGGGTCTGGATGAACTGCTGGAAGTCATCAAGAAACGGATTTTTGCAGATTACGTCACTTGCCGGATGGTCATTCCATTCGATCGAGGAGACATCGTCGCTTACCTGAACGAACAAGCAAGTATTCTGGAAACGGAATACGAAGAAGAAGGCACTTTGCTGAAAGTGGAAATGAGCCATGCGGATTATGACCGCTACCAAGAGTTTGTCATCGGGAAATAGAAAGTCAAAAAGGGGCTGTCCCATAAGTCCCTAAACTAAAACCGCTGGAGAAAAATCATTGATTTTTCTCCAGCGGTTTTTGCTTTGTATGCAGTTTTTGGGGGTTTTATTTGAAAAAAAGAATGGTTTTGTTCCATTAATAGAGCTTACTATCCAAGTTGGATAAAATACTTTCTGTTTGGGTTCAAATACTTTCCGTAAACGGCTGAATACTTTCTAATAAGCTCTAAATACTTTCCATGCCTTCAAAAAGTTCAGAAATGGGATATATTCGATCTTTATAACTCCCGGCGAATGGCATATTTGCCGATTTCAACATCTTGGAGGCGGTAGTAGTGGAATGAGTTCCAGTGAATTCCCACTTGCTCATGGTCGTTTTGGCCAAGGGATGGTAATGCACCAATGCATCGAGATGAGCGGCCGGATCACAATGGCCACAAATTCTGATACGCCACATTCCCCGGCGGTAATTCCAGTCACGCATGACGCAATACACCTCTCATAAATGAATCGGACAGCCTCTATTTTTACTTGTTGGTGTGATTTCTTATTGCTGAAACTGAATGCGGTGCAGATTTGCAAAAATGCCGTCAGTTTCCAGTAATTCGCTGTAGCCACCCTGTTCGGCAATGCCGTCTTCCGTAACGACGATCACACGATCTGCATCACGGATTGTGGCCAGGCGATGGGCGATGATCAAAGTCGTCCGGTTTTCAGCGAGCGCTGCCAAAGCTTCCTGGATGACACGCTCTGTTTGGGTATCGAGTGCAGAAGTGGCTTCATCCAATATGAGGATCGGCGGATTTTTCAGGAACATGCGGGCGATAGCCAGGCGCTGTTTTTGGCCGCCTGACAATTTCAAGCCGCGTTCCCCGATCTGTGTATCATAGCCATGCGGCAATTTTTGGACGAAATCCTCTAAATGCGCTTTTTTGGCAGCAGCAAGAATTTCGTCTTCAGTGGCATGCCGCTTGCCGTAAGCGATGTTCTCGCGGATCGTTCCGGTAAACAGGAAAACATCCTGCTGGACGATGCCGATCTGCGAGCGCAGGGAATGCATGGTCATATCCCGGATATCCATGCCATCGATGGAAATGGAACCTTGCTGGATATCGTAGAATCGGGGGATCAATGAACAAATCGTCGTTTTTCCGGCACCTGATGGCCCGACAAACGCAACGGTCTCTCCGGCGCGCAATTTCAAATCAATCCCTGATAAAACAGGTTTGTTGTCGTCATAGCCGAAATGGACATTATCAAAACGGATGTCTCCATTTAATCCTTCAACGGCAACGGCATCTTTCCGGTCATTGATGTCGGGTGCCTGTTCGATCAAATCACGGAAACGGCTGAAACCTGCCATGCCTTTCGGATAAAGTTCAAGCAATGCACTGATTTTGTCGATCGGTTTGATCAAAACATTCAGGAACAGCACAAAACTGACAAGTTCCCCGTACGATAATTCACCTTGAAAATTAAGCCAGGCTCCATAAACCAAGACAACCAGAGTCAACAGACGGGTCATCATATAGATGCTGGAATGTGTTGCTGCCATGACTTTGTAAGCGACCATCTTCGCCAGGCGGAAACGGTCATTGTCTGATTTGAAGCGTTCGATTTCAAACTCTTCATTTGTAAACGATTGGACTACACGTGCTCCAGAGACGCTGTCTTCCACGCGGCCGTTGACGTCAGCGATTTTTCCATACATGTTGCCCCAGGCTTGGTTCATCTTGATATTACAGAACGTAATGAGCCAGATCAGGAACGGAATGACGATTAATGTGACCAATGCCAGTTTCGGGTTTATCCAGAACATGATGCCGAAAGCCCCGAAAAATGTCATGATGGCGATAAAAAAGTCTTCCGGTCCGTGGTGGGCGAGTTCGCCAATGTCGAACAGGTCGTTGGTCACGCGGCTCATGATGTGGCCGGTCTTGGTGTTATCGAAGAAGCGGAAAGACTGTCGTTGGACGTGGGTAAACAGCTCTTCCCTCATATCGGTTTCGATATTGATGCCCAGTTTATGGCCCAGATAGCTGACGATATACTGTAATAACGTACTTAATAGGAAGACGGCCAACAACAGGAAGCTGACAGTAGTGATCGTTCCCCAGTTTCCACTTGGAAGCAGGTCGTCGATGAACCATTGGACAGCGACCGGAAATGCCAGTTCCAAAATAGCCACAAAGACGGCGCTGGAAAAATCAATGATAAACAGCCGTTTATGCGGCTTGTAGTACTTAAAAAATTGTTTTAATTTCAAAAACATCCACCTCGTTTTTTTCTCACAATGAAAAGTATAATCGAAAATGGAGAAATAGACGAATGGTATTTGGGTATATAATGAATATGGAACCTTTTTCAAGGGCTTACGTAAGTATAGAAACAACTAAAAACAATGGGCTATTTTTCAATACACTCCATTGAACGGCAAAATCGGAAAGAAGGATAAAAACCAACAAGGGGGCGAATACTTTGAAGAAATGGATATTGTTTATGAGCACAGCTACTTTGGCGATTGGCCTCTCCGCTTGTGGAGAAACAGCGGAACCGGCGTCTGGAGATGTAACGGCAAAAGGTGAAAACAGCGATTTGACGGCAAAAGAGGTGTATACCAAATCGGTAGAGGCTTCTGAGGGCATTAACAGTCTTCATGCAGATATTGAAACAGATCAGGTGATGGCGATGCAGCCTGATGGCATGGTGATCAATATGAAAGTGGATTCTTCCATGGACATGACGGCTGAACCGCTGGCTTTCCACCAGACGGCCGAAACTTCCATCGTGTCTGAGGAGATCGACAATACAAATCCGATGACGATGGAAATGTATTTCACGGAACAAGGAATGTATATGTATGAAGAAACAATGGCGACTTGGCTGAAGATGCCAGATGAAAGTATTGATGACCTGAAAGGCTTGGCTGATCAACAGACAGCTGATCCTTCTCAACAGCTTGAAGAATTAGCTGAATTCCAGGAAGATTTTACATTTGAACAGACAGCAGATGAGTATATCTTGACACTGGATGCTTCTGGAGAAAAATTTAAAAAATTGATGGATCAGCAGTTGGAGAAAACTTTAGGCCAAATGGAAATTGAAGCGCAAATGGCACTTGAAGACATGACCATCCATTCAGTGAACTACATTCTCACGATCGATAAAGAAACTTTCCTGACAAACAGCATGAATATGCAAATGGACATGGATATGAATATAGAAGGCGACATGATGAACATCAAGTCGGATGTACAGGCCGATTACAGCCAGTACAATAAAATCGAAGCCATCACCATACCAGCTGAAGTCGTGGAGCAGGCACAGGAAATAGCAGGTTGATAGTACTGGTTGAGAAATTAAGCGTTCAATAAGGATGAAGAGATAAGAAAGCAAAGAGCACGCCACATTGGTGTGCTCTTTGCCTTATGTTCTGACTATTTGACGAACTTTTGACAAATGCTCACAATTCTCATCTAAATGAAAATTATTCTCAATTATTCATTGACTCTTCTTTTCATCATGCTATACTGAAATCTGTAAGCAGTGATAATGATTATCACTATCGAATAATCAATATTGTTTTATTGAGGACAGATGAGGGACAGGAATGAAGAAACGTTATTTAATACCAACATTAATCATACTGTCAATCATTTCCTTGTTTGTCGGGGTCAGCAGTATCAGCATTGTTGATTTGCTTGATTTCCAATCGGAAGAGACACAGATATTCCTGATCAGCCGTCTGCCAAGGCTGGTCGCGATTTTGCTGGCGGGTGCAGGGATGAGTATGGCAGGACTCATCATGCAGCAGTTAAGCCGCAATAAGTTCGTGTCTCCAACGACGGCAGGTACATTGGACGCCACTCGGCTTGGGATTCTGGTATCGATGCTGATGTTTGCCAATGCATCGATGCTGGAAAAAATGACAGTGGCTTTCGCCTTTGCGCTTGCCGGTACCTTTCTTTTCATGCAAATTCTAAATCGCATCAAATTTAAAGATGCTATATTCATTCCTTTAGTGGGTTTGATGTTTGGGAACATCCTGTCGTCCATTACAACATTTTTCGCTTACCGGGCGGACGTTATCCAGAACATGTCCGCTTGGCTGCAAGGTGACTTTTCGATGGTCATGAAGGGGAGTTATGAACTTCTCTACATCAGCGTTCCGGTCTTTGTCATCGCTTATCTATACGCCAACCGATTTACGGTAGCAGGTATGGGCGAAGATTTCTCTAAAAATTTGGGGATGAAGTACCGGAGTGTCGTCAACATCGGTTTGACACTCGTAGCCTTGATTACGGCGACGGTAGTTTTGACGGTGGGGGTTATCCCATTCCTTGGGTTGATCATTCCGAACATCGTGTCGATCTTCAAAGGAGATCATCTACAAAAAACATTGCCGCATACTGCAATGCTTGGAGCTATTTTCTTGCTGATGTGCGATATCTTGGGAAGAGTGCTGATTTATCCGTATGAGATTTCCATTAGCCTGATGGTCGGCGTTATCGGAAGCTTTATTTTCCTCTTCTTATTGTTTAGGAGGAAATCGTATGCGTGACCTACATAAGATGCTCATACTAGTCGCTTTAGCTTTAGCGGCTTGTGGAGTCTATCTGTTTCAGGACCTGAACGGGAGTTTCGATTACGCATTGCCGAGACGTGGGGTAAAAGTGTTTGCCATGGTTTTGACGGGAGTCGCCATCGCATATGCGACGGTTGTCTTTCAGACCATCACCCATAACCGGATATTGACGCCGAGCATTATGGGCTTGGATTCACTGTATATGCTGCTTCAGACGGTGCTGATCTTTTTCCTGGGTTCAGATCATATTACAATCGTAAACAAGCAAGTGAATTTCTTGCTGTCGATTGCTGTAATGGTAATCTTCGCCTTGTTATTCTACCGCTTGCTCTTTAAAAAGAACGATCGGCCGATTTACTTTCTCTTATTGGTCGGCATCATTTGCGGAACGTTTTTCAGCAGTATTACGACTTTCCTCCAAGTGCTGATCGACCCCAACGAATTCTCGATCATTCAGGACCGGATGTTTGCCAGCTTCAATAATGTCAATTCTGATTTGGTGTGGACCTCACTGGCCATCATCACTTTGCTGATTGCATTCGCCTGGAAACAAAATTCGTCCTTGGATGTTCTGACGCTGGGGCGGGATACAGCGATCAATCTCGGTGTAAACTACGACGCATTGGTAAAACAGATGCTGGTTCTGTCGGCTGTCTTGATTGCGATTGCCACGGCGCTGGTCGGACCGATTACGTTTTTCGGTTTGATCGTCGCAAACTTATCCTATCAATTCTTCACGTCATATAAACATTCGGTCTTATTGACAGGATCTATTGTCATCAGTGTAGTCGCCTTAATCGGTGGCCAGTGGGTAGTGGAGCGGCTCTTCACTTTCAATACGACATTGAGCGTTATCATCAATTTCATCGGTGGAGTCTACTTCATCTATCTACTATTAAAGGAGAGTCGATCTAAATGATCCAAGTTCGTGAATTGACAAAGCTATACGGCAAAAAACAAGTTGTGGAAAATGTCTCTGTTGATATCCAACGCGGCCAGATTACGTCCTTTATCGGACCGAACGGTGCTGGGAAATCCACGTTGCTTTCTATGGTCAGCCGTCTTTTGGATGCCGATACCGGAGAAGTCCTCATTGATTCAACCAATACCAAAAAGTTGAAATCCAATGAGTTCTCAAAACGTGTATCGATCTTAAAGCAGTCCAACTATATGAATGTCCGTTTGACAATTCGCGAGCTTGTCTCTTTTGGCCGCTTTCCTTATTCAAAAGGCCGTCTGAATGATGAAGATGAAAAAATGGTGGACCAGTCAATCGATTACATGGATTTGAAGGAAATGGAGAACTCCTATCTGGATGAACTTTCAGGTGGTCAGCGCCAACGCGCATTCATCGCGATGGTCATTGCACAGGACACCGATTATATTTTATTGGACGAGCCTTTGAATAACCTGGATATGAAACACTCTGTTCAAATCATGAAGATTCTGCGCCGTTTGGTCGACGATCTCGGCAAAACCGTGGTCATTGTCCTTCATGACATCAACTTCGCATCTGTCTATTCCGACCGCATCGTAGCCTTGAAAAATGGCCGGGTGGTCAAAGACGGTACGACAGAAGAAATTATCCAAAGTGCTGCATTAAAAGAAATTTACGATATGGATATCCCGATTCAGCAGATGAACAATTGCCGGATTTGCGTATACTTCAATTCTTAAAAAAGAGGAGCTCGAAACGATATGAAGAAATGGTTATTGGTGGCATTTACCCTTATGATGGTGGCTTTCCTTGCAGCTTGTGGATCCACTGAAGAAACGACGGAATCCGATACAGCAACTGCTGAGGCGGAAGAAAAAGAAGAAATGACAGTTACACACGAACTTGGTGAAACGACTTTTGACAAGAACCCTGAAAAGGTAGTCGTATTCGATTTTGGTGTTCTTGATTCAATCGACAAATTAGGTGTTGAAGCTGTTGCTGGAGTTCCACAGGAATCTTTGCCGGCTTACCTTGAAAAATATGGTGACGCTGAGAAGTACGAAAACGTCGGTACGTTGAAAGAAGCGGACTTTGAAGCGATCAATGCTATGGAGCCGGACTTGATCATCATCTCTGGGCGCCAGGCTGAAATGTACGAAGAGTTTTCTGACATCGCCCCAACTATCCATATGGCTGTAGATACTACTGATTACATGGGATCGTTCAAATCAAACATGACCACTCTGGGTGAAATCTTCGGTAAAGAAGATCAAATCGTTGAAGAGTTGGCAGCAATTGATGAACAAATCGAATCTGTAAAAGCAACAGTAAGCGAATCTGATGAAAAAGCATTGATCACTCTTGCCAATGAAGGCAAAGTAAGCGCATATGGCGCAGCTTCACGTTTCGGCATCATCCATGATGTGTTCGGTGTCAAACAAGCTGACGAAGGCATCGAAGCTTCAACTCACGGCCAAAGCGTTTCATTTGAATACATTTTGGAAACAAACCCGGACATCATGTTCGTGGTTGACCGCAACGCTGTAGTTGATAGCGGCACAAGTGCTGCAGAATCTCTTGAAAACGAATTGGTTGAAAAAACGAATGCTTACAAAAACGATAAAATCATCTACTTGGATCCGGATTTCTGGTACTTGTCAGGTGGCGGATTGCAGTCTGTCGCTCAAATGGTAACAGACATAGAATCTGCATTTGAATAAAAAACAATAAAAATCAGCGGGAATCCAGAGGATTCCCGCTGATTTTCTGTTTGTATGCTTCGACGATGGGCAGCCCTTGGTTCTGACAAATGAAGATGTTCTGAACTTTTTAAAATGGTTGATGGTGTGCTTGAGCTGCAGTGAGTGGAAGGGCATCGAGTCCGTTTGCCGATAGGGCAGGCGGGCTTTTCGTTTTGCATATGTTAAAATATAGGTATTGATGAAAGAGGGTGGATGTCTTGAAGCGTCTTTTTTATCCGTTGGCAGTAGCGGCATTGCTTGGCTTTTTTGCCATACTCGTAAATTACTCAAGTGAGTCCATTATTCGGATCGATCGGTCTGCAGGAGAGTTACTCGGTGGCAGGACGCTGCTTAGCAGCATGTCATTTTTAGGAGATCCTTGGATGATCATTTCTGTCAGCCTCTTATTGCTCGTCTATCTTTGGTTGTTCCAAAAAAACTATCGGGCAATGTTGTTTGTCTTTTTTGCGGTAGGTGTGGGGAATGTTCTGAATCAGTTAATGAAGGGCTGGTTCGAGCGTCCGCGACCGGAATTACCGGATGCTTTGGAGTCCTTCAGTTTCCCGTCGAACCATGCGATGGTCGGTTTGCTGTATCTCTTTACGTTGGCTTATTTTGTTTCTGAAGGGAGTGCTTCCCGGACATCGAAGGCAGTGGTCTGGCTGGTGGCTGTCGTGTTGTCCGTGACTGTCGCCTTATCAAGAGTGGCAGGTGGAGAACATTATTTTTCTGATGTAATTGCCGGGCTGTTTGCTGGATATGCGTGGTTTGTTGGAGTGGCTGTCTGGTATGAACTCCGTGAGCGGCTGTTTCGTAAAAAGACAAGTATTGAAAAAGAAGAGGAATTCCTGGACTAGACAGGAATTCCTCTTCTTTTGCTTTGTTCAGGAGATCGATTTCTGGGAAGAAGGTGTCTCTCCCAATTGATTCAACCGGTGGGCAAACGAATCGTTGCGTCCAGTCGGTGAACCCTGCAGAACATCCTGCATCGAATATGCTTGTGAGCCGTGCTCTGAAAAGTCCAGGCCTGCTTCTTCGTCTTCTGCTGTGACCCTTAGCGGCACGATGCTGCCAACGGCGAAGAGCACCAAGCCTGTTGAAACCGAAGCCCATGCAATTACGGCGAGAACGCCGACTGTCTGGATGCCGAGAATTTCTGCTCCGCCTCCGTAAAGGAGTCCACCCGTGGTATCAAATAAGCCGATTGCAAGTGTCCCCCAGATACCTGCAATACCGTGAACGGAAATAGCTCCGACCGGATCATCGACACGAATTTTAGAGTCAAGCAAGCGGATAGCTTCGGTCATGACAACCCCGGCTATCAACCCGATAGCAAGAGCGCCGACAAGAGAGACATTCGCTGCCCCTGCGGTAATGCCAACGAGGCCGGCAAGTGCGCCGTTCATGGTCAGGGAAGCATCGATGCGGCCGTAGCGCAACCGTGTATATCCAGCGGTAGCGATAACCCCGGCAGAAGCTGCCAATAAGGTATTGGCGATTACCGGAGGCACGAGGGCAGGATCGGCTGCCAAGGTGCTGCCTCCATTAAATCCGAACCATCCCAGCCAAAGGATGAAAACACCTAATGCGCCAAGTGGAAGACTGTGGCCCGGAATTGTATTGACGGATTTTCCGCTGTACTTGCCAAGGCGTGGCCCGATTTTCCAAGCTGCTACAAATGCGGCGACTGCACCCGTTAAATGCACTACAGTAGATCCTGCGAAATCGATGAAGCCGATCTGTGACAGCCAGCCGCCTCCCCATACCCAATGTCCGACAATTGGATAGATGATGGCGGTCATAGCGATGGTCAGCAAAATGTATGCGGATAAGTTCATCCGTTCAGCAACCGCCCCGGAAATGATTGTTGCACAAGTGGCGGCGAAAACTGCCTGGAAAACAAAGAATCCAATATCTTCGACCCCTGAAAGAGCAAATCCTTCAGTGCCGATCAATCCGAAAGAAGAAGGACCGAACATTAGAGCGTATCCCACAATAAAGAAGAGAATCGAGCCAAGTGAAACGGTGATCATGTTCTTCATTAAAATATTCAAGGTGTTTTTAGAACGTGTAAATCCTGACTCCACCATTGCGAATCCTGCATGCATGAAAAATACCAGCATAGCCCCGAGCATCACCCATATCATATCTACTGAACTTTGAACTGCTTCCATCCAATCTCCCCCTTATCCAATTGCGACTGTGCCGCGTTCTTTTGTTCTGATCCGTATTGCTTCCTCTACCGGTAAAATAAAAATTTTCCCATCCCCAACCTGGCCGGTTGAAGCGTAGTCCAACAAAGCTTGAATAATATCTTCGACTTTGTGGTCCTCCACCACCATCTCCAGTTTCAATTTCGGAGAAAACTCCATTGTGTAGACATTCCCGCGGAACAATCCGACTCGGCCTTCCTGCTTTCCGATTCCGGCAATTTCCGTTACACTCAAACCGTCTATTCCTTCAAGTGCCAAAGCTTGGCGAACGTCTGCGAAAACGGATGGCCGAATAATCGTTTCAATCTTTTTCATGTTATCTCCTCCTTGATGTTAGGTTTGTTAACATATTAGTTTATATTTTCTGATAATGCAAGAGTTTTTTTGAATTAATGTTAGGTTTTCTAACATAAAATAAAAATAGAGGTGAATTTGAATGTATAGAATTTCAGAAGAAGTAGCTGCAATGGGAAAAAAACGGATTGAGGGATATCCGGTTGATGGCTTTGTATGGGGGAGCGGACCGAAAAATCCGGCGATTATGCTCGTAGGGGAAGCGCCGGGAGAAAATGAAGTGGAAACCGGCATCCCATTTACAGGGCGAGCAGGAAAAGAATTGATGGCTTCTCTGCAAAGTGTTGGTTTGGCAAGAGAGGATGTTTATATCACCAGTGCGGTAAGAAGCAGACCTTATAAATGGGGAACCAAAAAAAAGCGCAACGGAGAAATCATCGAAAGAAAGTACAACCGGCCACCGACCAAAAAAGAAATAATCGCCCATGCGCCTATTTTGGATACCGAGATTCAAGACGTCCGTCCGCCGCTGATTGTAACTTTAGGGAATGTCGGATTGCAGAGATTGATCGGTCCCAAAGCGAAAGTCATGGAACTTCATGGAGTGCTGATGGAGACGCCGATTCTATATTGGGATGACGAAGATGGCCATTTCAAAGAAACGGCTGAAATTTACCACATTTTCCCTACCTTTCATCCAGCCAGCGTATTTTATAATCCGCCTGTTCGAACGTTAAAGGATGCTGATTGGCAAAAATTGAAAAGTTTGCTTGGTGAAATGAAGTGAACGAATAATGGGAAATCTTTCTTAGTTAAAAAAAGTTGCGCTAAGGAAACTTTCGCTGTACAATAACCATATTCACTAGAATTGGAAAGAAGGCATGACTATGGATAGTACAGTCTTATTCGCACTTGGACTAACTCTTTTTGCTGGACTGGCCACAGGGATTGGCAGTTTAATTGCATTTTTTGCATCCCGTACCAATACAAAATTCCTGTCGATTTCTTTAGGATTTTCAGCTGGCGTCATGATTTATGTCTCTATGATCGAAATCTTCTTTAAAGCAAAAGATTCCTTGACGAATGCCCATGGTGAGACGGTGGGCTACTGGCTGACTCTCGCTGGGTTTTTCGGCGGAATGATTTTCATGGCGGCGTTGGATCGGATTCTGCCTCAACTGGGAAATCCGCATGAAGTCAAAACAGTGGAAGATATGGATGAAGGACCCACCAATGACGAGTATGCCAGGCTTCGGAAAATGGGGATCTTTACTGCTTTAGCAATCGGTATCCACAACTTTCCGGAAGGGATTGCCACATTCATGTCGGCTATACAGGATCCTGCACTTGGGGTAGCTATTGCAATCGCCGTAGCCATTCATAACATTCCGGAGGGCATCGCCGTATCAGTACCGATTTACTATGCAACCGGCAGCCGGATAAAAGCTTTTCAATACAGCTTTCTCTCCGGGATTTCAGAGCCGATCGGAGCAATTGCTGCCTGGTTGTTCCTGATGCCTTTTCTCAGCGACACATTGTTCGGAATCATATTTGCCGGCGTAGCTGGCATCATGGTCTTCATCTCACTTGATGAATTATTGCCAGCAGCGAAACGCTATGACGAAGCGCATCTGTCCATCTACGGATTGGTGGCCGGCATGGCAGTGATGGCTGTCAGTCTGGTGCTGATCGTTTAATCATGAAACTTTTGCCTCCTGTTCTCGTAGTAAAGAGAAAGGAGGCTTTTTCTATGGACATCAAACGCATTGAACAGACTTTCTCGGAGGTATCGAAAATAGCCGGCTGGGCAGTAGACAAGCGGATTGTATTGGCTGTCACAAATGTTTACTTATCCCGCGACCGAATTTTTGACGGCAAGGCACACGAGGGAGCGGTCGAAACCATCAAAAAGAATGAGGGCTGGACTTCGCCTCTCCGCTCACACTTGCTCCATATCGCGGCAGCTTTCATGGTGATCAAAGAAGAAGATGTGGGAAATTCGTTGAAGTTGGTCAACCAAAATCAGAAAGAGCTTAACAACGCTGGATTTTGGAAAACTTCCTACACGTATCTGGCAGCGCTGTTGATGAAGCAGCCGGAAGAAGCGGAACGGACAAGAAAATTATACGAAGAGATGAAGAAGCATCATAAGTTTCTGACATCAAACGAAGACATTCCTTATGCAGCTTTATTGGCGAGCAGGGAAGGGGATCTTGAAGAACGGGCAACAACCATGAATATGTATTACCGCGACCTTCGCGAACAGGGCTTCACGATGGGCAACGATCTTCAATGGCTATCTCAAATCATGACTTTCGATTCCCCGACCTATGATCCGGAAATGGTGGGGCGGGTTTTAGCAATCCATCAATTCTTCAAAGAGGAAAAAATAAAAATCCGTACTGCCCAATACCCCATTCTTGGTTTTTTAGCGGTAACGCGAGTGGACGGTGAAGCGCTAAGTGGGATTGCATCAAATACACGTGAGTTGGAAAAACATAAAATTTTCCGATGGTATAAGGATATGGCTTTTTCTACGGCTGTCCAACAGGCGATGACTGACAGTATCGATGCCCAGGACATAGCTGCGATGACTTTTTCGACCTCGTTGGAGACCTTGATGCAAGCCCAACAAGCTGCGATGATGGTCAGCATGAACGCAGCGATTATATCGTCGACAAATAATTCTTCCAGTTAAACTGCAGGGATGATTTGATTGCTTCGTGCCATCTGACCTTGAATTTTTGGAAAAAACAGATTTTCATTCGCGGCTTGTCACCAAACGGCCTTCAGCGTATAGTTGTGTAAAGACACCACTGTACATGTGTAAAGACAAGGAGAATGGCAATGTCGACTGTAGCTGAGAAAAATTCAGGTTCTATTTCAAGAAACAAACTACTATGGGTCGCCGGATTGGGCTGGCTCTTTGATGCGATGGATGTCGGGATTCTATCTTTCGTAATTGCAGCATTGCACGAGGACTGGGGACTGACCTCCAGTCAAATGGGTTGGATTGGCAGCGTCAATTCAATCGGGATGGCGGTTGGGGCGTTCGTCTTCGGCATCTATGCAGACCGCGTTGGCAGGAAGAAGATATTCATCATTACTTTACTGCTGTTTTCCATAGCGAGCGGACTTTCCGCCTTTACTACGACGCTCGCAGCGTTTATGATTCTGCGGTTTTTTGTCGGAATGGGACTGGGCGGAGAACTGCCGGTGGCTTCTACGCTGGTATCAGAAAGTGTGCCAGCAAGAGAGCGCGGGCGTGTCGTCGTCCTGCTGGAAAGTTTTTGGGCAGCTGGCTGGCTGGTTGCGGCAGTTATTTCATACTTCATCATTCCGTCTTTCGGCTGGCGTATTGCGCTGCTGCTGACGGCGTTGCCGGCGCTTTATGCACTTTACCTGCGCATCAATTTGCCGGATTCACCCCAGTTTTCCGCTAAAAAGGATGTATTGCGGTCGATTTCCACCAATATTAAAGACGTCTGGTCCAAAAAATACAGGCGCCCTACTTTAATGTTGTGGATCGTCTGGTTTACAGTCGTCTTTTCGTATTATGGAATGTTCCTGTGGCTGCCGAGTGTAATGGTGCTTAAAGGGTTTACGCTCATTCAAAGCTTCCAATATGTCTTGATCATGACCCTGGCTCAATTGCCCGGCTACTTTTCAGCTGCTTGGCTTATCGAGCGTGTGGGGCGGAAATTCGTGTTGGTTACGTATTTAATCGGAACAGCTGCCAGTGCCTTGGCGTTCGGTAATGCGGATACGATCACCTTATTGATCGTTGCGGGGGCTTTCCTGTCCTTTTTCAACCTGGGAGCTTGGGGGGCGTTGTATGCGTATTCCCCGGAACAGTACCCAACAGTCATCCGAGGTACCGGTACAGGCATGGCTGCATCTTTTGGACGGGTTGGCGGAGTGCTCGGACCGCTATTGGTCGGTTCGATGCTGACAGCTGGAATCGGCATCAATATAATTTTCGGGATTTTCTGTGTCTCCATCCTCATCGGAGCGATGGCCGTCGCATTTCTTGGAACTGAAACAAAACAGATGGAATTGGAATAGCACAGCTTAAAAACAACGTAGCCGATACACTTTCGGAGTACGTTGTTTTTTAAATAAAGAAATAGCGGATATATGCAGGAGATTTTCCATAATATAGCTAATACCTTATGAATAGGAATTACAACAGAAATGGACGTGGGGAAATGGAATTGCTTATCTATTCGGATTCAGCAGTTTTTTCGGAAAAAGTGTCACCGCTGCTGTACCGGAACGAAGACATTCATAGTTTGTTCTTGGGCGTGCTTGGACAAATTCAAGCAAATCAATACGAAGATTATTTCCTGGCGCTCGCAAAAAAGGAAGGCGAAATTGTAGCGGCTTGCCTGATGACGCCCCCGCATGCCTTGCAATTGGTTGTTTTTCGGCATTTCCCTGAAATTGAACAAGAGATAGCCGGCCACTTGCAGAATCTTGGGGTTGAAGTCAGTGGGATTGTCGGGGAACAGGAAACGTCCCGTCTCTTTGCGGAAGCGTGGACCCGCCATACGGGAGAGCAGATAAAGGTGTTGATGAACCAAGGCCTGTACCGGATTGATGCGGTCACTAAAGGACTCCAGAAAAGTGAAGGGACATGGCGGGTCGCCAGTAAAAAAGATGCGGAAATTTTGGAGGAATGGTACCGGCTTTTCGAACAGGAAACGGGAATAGGCCGTCATTCTACTCAAGCGGAAGCTACGCGTCGGATTGCTGACTTTCTGGAAAGGAAAGAAGTCTATGTGTGGGAAGTCGATGGAGTGGCCGTCTCCTGCATGAAGAAATCACGTCCTTCAAAAAAAGGCATAACGGTCTCATTTGTATTTACTCCAAAGGGTCAGCGGGGCAGGGGATACGCACGGTCGTTGGTCGCTGAAGTCACAGATGAGCTGTTGTTGGAGTACGATTTTGTCATGCTTTATACGGACCTTGATAACACCACGGCCAATAAAATCTACAAGGAAATCGGCTATGAGCAGATCGCCAATCCGGTTCACCTTGTTTTTGAAGAACAGTAATTTGAACCTGAAAATTTTAGGGAGTATAAAGAGTTGCCAGAGGGTATAAAAAAGCTAGGCTGAAAGAAACAGAAGGGAGCGGAGGCTATGATTCGATTTGAAAATGTCACAAAGCGTTTTCCGGATGGAACGGAAGCATTAAAAGACATTTCACTCGTACTTCCCACTCATGAATTGACTGCCATCATCGGCCCCAGCGGCTGCGGGAAAACCACTTTGATGAAAATGATCAATAAACTGGAAAAACCGACTGATGGGAGTATCTATATCGATGAAAAGCCCATTAATGGAATGGATGAAGTTCAACTGCGCCGTTCAATCGGCTATGTTATTCAGCGTATTGGACTGTTTCCTCATATGACCATCTCGGACAATGTGGCGCTGGTTCCGAAACTGCTGGAATGGCCAAAAGCTAAAAAAGAAGAGCGGGTACGCGAGTTGCTCCAGTTGGTCGGCTTGGATCCCGAAATCTATATGGACCGCTATCCCCTCGAGTTGAGTGGAGGACAGCAGCAGCGCGTAGGAGTAGTGCGTGCTTTGGCTGGAGACCCAAACATCGTCTTAATGGATGAACCGTTTTCAGCACTTGATCCCATCAGCCGGGAACAATTGCAGGACGAACTCCGAAATCTTCAACAAACCATCAACAAAACCATTGTTTTCGTTACACATGACATGGATGAAGCACTGAAAATCGCAGATTCCATCATCGTAATGCGTGACGGCCAAGTCGAACAGACAGGAACGCCCCAGCAATTGATCGACGATCCCGCAAATGAGTTTGTCCGTAATTTTATCGGTGTAGAACGCATCAATCAGAAGCGGACATTCGGGGAAAAGAGATTGATGGAGTTTCTGAATCTATTTACAAGGGACTGGGCAGGCGATGCCGAGAATATTTCTGCTGACTCCACAATTGAAGCGGCTTTCACTCAACTGGATAACAGCAATCAGGACTATTTGGCAATCATCGAAGATGAAAAGGTCGTGGCTTATGCCAATGACCGTGATTTATTGAAGGCTGCTCTTGTTAAGGAATCGGGGGTATTGGTATGAGGAATTTTTTCGATACACTCATCAATCGGCAGGATATGATCATCAGCGCGCTTCTGGAACATATTTATCTATCATTCGTAGCGGTTGCAATCGGCATTGCGATTGCACTGCCGCTTGGAATTGTCATCACACGCTACCGGCGATACGCTGAACCGATTATTGGTGTGACGGCTGTTTTCCAAACCATCCCAAGTCTTGCGCTGTTCGGCTTTTTGGTTCCTATATTGGGAATCGGTTCACCAACGGCTTTAATTGCACTCATCATCTATGCCTTGCTCCCGATTCTGCGGAATACCTATGCCGGAATTGTAGGTGTCGACGGTTCCACGATTGAAGCGGGGCGGGGGATGGGCATGACCCGGACACAGATATTGCGGCAGATCGAATTACCGCTCGCATTGCCCTTTATCATGGCGGGGATACGAACGGCGACCGTCCTGACTGTCGGGATCGCTACACTTGCGACATTCGTCGGGGCTGGCGGTTTGGGGGATATCATCTACCGCGGCCTGCAATCGTATAATAACGCGTTGGTTCTTGCAGGAGCCCTTCCAGTTGCGCTGCTTGCCATCGGGTTTGACCAGATATTGAAGTGGATCGAAAAGAGAGCAACGCCAAAAGGCTTAAAAACATAGGAGGAAATGAGCATGAAAAAAATAGCATTTGGTATTTTATTGGCTGGAACCACAGTGATTGCGGGTTGCGGATCAGGTGGAGATGCATCGGATCCACTTGTGATCGGCGGTAAGCCATGGACAGAACAATATATTCTACCTCATATTCTTGGGCAGTATATTGAAGCGAACTCGGAATACACCGTAGAGTACGAAGATGGTCTCGGTGAAGTATCAATTTTAACGCCTGCCTTGGAACAGGGAGATATCGATATGTACGTAGAATATACGGGTACGGGGTTGAAGGACGTTCTGAAGGAAGAATCAGTGCCTGGCCAATCTTCAGAAGAAGTGTTGGAGATTGTCAGAGCTGGCTATGAAGAAGAACTGGGGGCAACCTGGCTTGAACCGCTGGGTTTTGAAAACGGCTATACTTTAGCTTATTCAAAAGACAGTGGCTATGAGGCTGAAACCTATTCGGATTTAGCGGAGATCTCACAATCGGAAGGCATGCGTTTCGGTGCACCCCATCCGTTCTATGAACGTCAGGGAGATGGTTACGACGACTTGGTCGCGATCTATCCATTTGAGTTTTCTGCAACGGAAAGTTTTGATCCGGCCATCATGTATGAGGCTGTCCAAAGTGGAGAGGTAGATGTCATTCCAGCTTTCACAACAGATAGCCGAATCGAATTATTCGATCTTGAAACAACAGAAGATGACCTGTCGTTTTTCCCGAAATACGATGCAGTTCCTGTTGTGCGGATGGAAACACTTGAAGAGTACCCGGAACTTGAAGAAGTATTAGGCGGACTGGCTGGGCAAATCAGTGAAGAAGAGATGCTGGCCATGAATTCACGCATTGATGTAGACCAAGAGGCTGCGAGTGATGTCGCCCGTGAGTTCCTGATTGAAAAAGGATTGATCGAAGAGTAAATGAAAAATCCGCTGCTTAGGCAGTGGATTTTTTTGTTTTCCAACGAGAGTTATCAGGCAAAGAACGCCACACTACTGGTCTGCCTTATGCCCGGCAGAGCTAAACGGCTGCCTGCGCTTTTCTTATTGTCCAGACTCCAGCACCCAGCCCCTCGAGTCGCTTCAGGCTTATCCGCGATGGCAAAGACCGCCATCACCGGTAAGCCTTCCAGCTCTTGTCGGGACTACACGGGTGCTTCCGCTTTTCTTGTAGCATTTGGGAAAAGGTTCTTGTACAATAGATTTAATGAGTGAATAGTCATTCAATTCTGCTAAATGAAAGCGATTTCAATAATTGTGATGGGGTGAAGAGTATGAGAGAAGTTGTCATTGTAGAAGGGGTGCGTTCGCCGGTAGGGCGGAGAAAAGGACAGTTTGCCAATCAACGTCCGGATGAATTGGCAGCTTTAGTGCTGGAAGAGTTGGTGAAGCGTGCAGGTGTAGAAAAAAGTGAAGTAGAAGATATCATTCTAGGCTGTGTTTCCCAAGCGGGAGAACAAGGCGGCAATATTGCGCGAACTGCGGCGCTAATTGCCGGTTTTCCAGACTATGTGCCTGGAGTGACTATCGATCGCCAATGTGGCTCGAGCCAGCAGGCAGTGCATTTCGGAGCGCAGGCGATTTTAGCGGGAGATATGGATATCGTCATTGCGGGCGGAGTGGAAAGCATGACGCGCGTACCGATGTTTTCCAATATGCAGGGGTCGGAGCTAAGCGAAAAGTTGACCGATCAATATGAAATCATCCATCAGGGATTGTCGGCAGAACGAATTGCTGAAAAATGGGGATTCACCCGAGATCAGCTTGATGCTTATGCAGTGCAAAGCCATGAACGGGCGCAAAAGGCCATTCGTGAAGGACATTACGAGCGTGAAATTGTGCCGATTGAAACACAGGGGCCAGACGGGGAAAAACAAACCGTTGCAGTTGATGAAGGGCCGCGTCCTGGAACGACCCAGGAAGTTCTCGGAGGGTTAAAAACGGCCTTTGATGAGAATGGCGTAATTACTGCAGGCAACGCCAGCCAAATGAGTGATGGTGCTTCTGCGGTTCTATTGATGTCAGCAGAGAAAGCGCGTGAACTTGGCTTAAAGCCGAAAGCCCGGATATTGGCGCGTGTTGTGGTCGGTTCCGATCCAACTTTGATGTTGACGGGGCCGATTGCGGCAACGAAGAAAGTCCTTAAAAAAGCAGGGCTCGAAATTGGCGATATGGATCGTTATGAAGTCAATGAAGCGTTTGCGCCAGTTCCGCTTGCTTGGCTGAATGATATCGGTGGAGACCCTGAAAAATTGAATGTCAACGGTGGCGCGATTGCGCTTGGCCACCCGCTTGGGGCAACTGGAACCAAATTACTGGTATCGCTGCTGCATGAACTGGAGCGAACGAATGGGCGTTATGGTCTGCTGGCAATTTGTGAAGGCATGGGAATGGCAAATGCCACAATCATTGAGAAACTATAGATTTTTTGAAAACTAAGGGGGATGACAATGGAATTTTCAAAGGTTAGTGCAGTAATTACGGGGGGAGCTTCCGGGCTTGGGGAAGCGACGGTGCGCCGCATTGCAGAAAGTGGCGGAAAAGCTGCTATTTTTGATTTGAATGCGGAACGCGCGAAAAAGTTGATTGAGGAACTGGGGGAAGAATCGGTCATCTACAAAGAAACCGATGTGACGAACGCGGCGCAGGTTGAACAGAATATAAGCGAAACACTCGAACAGTTCGGCAGCATTGATTTGGTCGTCAATTGCGCAGGGATTGGTACACCGGGGAAAGTGTTATCCAAAGGCACACCGATAGCATTGGATCAATTCGAAAAAGTCATCAAAGTGAACTTGATCGGCAGTTTCAATGTAATCCGGGTTGCCGCGGCAGCTATGCAGAAAAATGAACCGAATGAAGAAGGGGAGCGCGGAGTCATTATTTCAACAGCATCAGTAGCCGCATATGAAGGGCAAATTGGGCAGGCGGCCTATAGTGCATCAAAAGGCGGGGTGGTATCGATGACGCTGCCGATAGCGCGGGAACTGGCAAGAGACGGAATCCGCATCATGGCAATTGCACCTGGATTAATGGAGACGCCGATGGTGGAAGGGCTGCCGGATGCAGCCATTGCTTCATTGTCGGCAGCTGTACCATTTCCGGCGCGTCTCGGGAAGCCTGCTGAATATGCGCAATTAGTGGAAAGTATAACGGCAAATCCGATGTTGAATGGGGAAACGATCCGACTTGACGGAGCAATCCGCATGCAGCCGAAATAAGGGGGACGAAGAGGATGGGGAAATATCGTTTTGAAGAAGAAGAACAGGTGATGTTCCGTAAATCGTTACGGAAGTTTTTGGAGAAGGAAGCAGTACCGAATTATGACCAATGGGAAAAAGATCGCCTCATTCCGAAATCATTCTGGAAAAAACTTGGGGATATGGGTTTTTTAAGCCCTCAAGTTGAAGAACAATACGGCGGTCTCGGTCTTGATTTCCGATACGCAGTTGTTATTGGGGAAGAAATGGAACGTGTCGGTGCCAGTTTGACAGGGGTGGGTCTGCATAATGACATTACCGTACCTTATATTGAAGCCTACGGAAACGAAGAGCAGAAACAGCGCTGGCTGCCAGGCTGCGTTTCTGGCGATCATATTACAGCGATCGCTATGACAGAGCCGGGAGCAGGGTCTGACCTTGCCAATATATCAACCACTGCCGTTCGGAATGGCGATAATTACATAGTCAATGGCCAGAAGACCTTCATCACCAACGGCATCAATTCAACATTGGTGCTGGTGGTGGTAAAAACCGACCCGAAAGCGGAACCGAAGCACCGGGGGATTTCCTTATTGATGGTGGAAGAAGGAACGCCGGGCTTTGAGAAAGGGCGCAAGCTCGATAAAGTTGGCCTTCATGCACAAGATACTTCGGAATTGTACTTCGAGGATTGCGTTGTCCCAGCCGCCAATTTAATCGGCGAAGAAAACAAAGGCTTTACTTATTTGATGGAAAAACTGCAGCAGGAACGCCTGGTGGTCGCAATGGCTGCACAAGTGGCTTCAGAGGATATGCTGGAAATGACCTTGGAATATGTGAAGTCAAGAAAGGCTTTTGGCAAGCCGATCGGTTCGTTCCAGAATTCCCAATTTAAATTGGTGGAGATGGCGACGGAAATCGAATTGGGCCATTCATTTTTGGAATCGCTCATTGAAGACCATATGGCTGGAAAAGACATTGTGTCCAAAGTGTCGATGGCGAAGTTTTGGTTGACCGATACGGCCAAAAAGATTTCCGGTGAATGCATGCAATTGCACGGAGGGTACGGCTATATGGAAGAATATAAAATTGCACGCCGGTACCGCGATATTCCAGTGGCAGCGATTTACGCCGGTTCCAACGAAATCATGAAGACCATCATTGCCAAGCGGATGGGCCTATAGATGAAAGATGCGTTGAAAGGCGTGCGCATATTGGATGTCACTTATTACGTGCCGGGACCGTATGCGGGCATGCGGCTTGCTGAACTGGGTGCGGAAGTCATCAAAGTTGAACCGCCGGCCGGCGATCCGGCGCGCTATATGAGCGGAGGGCATGTCCACGAGGCGAATAACCGGAGTAAAAAAATTGTCCATATCGACTTGAAATCACCTGAAGGCCACCTGGAAATGCTGGAATTGGTGAAGAGTGCTGATGCACTTATAGAAACATTCCGGCCCGGTGTCATGAAAAAGTTAGGGTTGGATTATGACAGCTTGAAGCAGGTAAAGCCGGACCTGGTTTATTGTTCCCTGTCGGGTTATGGACAAAGGGGTGAAATGGCTGGATTGGGAAGCCATGATTTGAACTATATGGCTTTGTCGGGTGCTTTGGACCAATTGAGGGATGCATCGGGCCGGCCGGTCCATCCGACAAATACATTTGCTGATTTTACGGGTGGACTGTTGGCATCTGAACAGCTGATAGCCGCTTTATTTAAAAAATTCCGTACGGGGCAAGGGGAATACCTGGATATTGCTCTGGTTGAAGTGATGGCGGAATTTCTCGGAAATCATGATGTCTACCATGCGGCGGGTGTGTCGGAAAGAGGGGTCCCGGAAATCGGGGGCGCGCGGATCAGCTACGCCATCTATGAAACAAAAGACGGACGTTATATGACTTTAGGAGCGCTGGAAGAGAAATTTTGGCGGGCGTTTTGTGAATTTGCCGGACAGCCCCAGTGGCTGGAATGGGGAGAAAAGTCGGTGGGGGGTCCGGAGCATCAGCAAGTCGCTGATTTTTTCTACTCGAAGGATTGGCAGGAGTGGTACCAAATTTCCTTGCAGGTGGATGCCTGCCTGGCGCCTGTCTTAAAAGCGTATGAACGGCACGAGCACCCGTTTTTCATTGAAAAAAATAGAGCGAAAAAGGAGTCGGATGTCACATGATGGAATCGCCGTTATTATTATCTTCTTTTGTAAAAAGAGCAGAGCGTTATTTTCCTGAAAAATTGATCATTTCGCGGACTGGTGAAAACATGGTCCACCGCATTCCCTATAAAGAGTTTGCGGTAAGAACCCGCAAATTGGCTGCTGCTTTGACGAAAATCGGTATGGAGCGGGGAACGAAAGTCGGAAGTTTTGCCTGGAATCATCATCGCCACCTGGAACTGTATTTTGGTGTGCCGGGTGCCGGTGCCATTCTGCACATGATCAATATCCGCCTGTCTCCGGAACATATCGCCTATGTCATCAATCATGCCGAAGATGAAATTCTGTTGGTTGATCACGATTTGTTCCCGCTAATCGAAAAACTCGCGCCCATGCTGAAATCGGTCAAGCATTTCGTCATCATGAAAGATGGAACGGATTTACCCGAAACCACGCTTGAAAATGTTTACTCCTATGAAGAACTGCTGGTTGCTGAAGATGGCAGTTTTGAATTTCCGGAAGATCTGGACGAAAACACGCCGGCCGGCATGTGCTACACATCGGCGACAACCGGCAACCCGAAAGGTGTCGTCTATACACACCGCGGCCTGGTGCTCCACAGCTATGCGCTGGGCATGGCCGATGCCATGGGCTTGTCGGAACGTGACATTGCTTTGTCGATTGTTCCAATGTTTCATGCCAACGCATGGGGCTTGCCATTTGCCTGCGTCTTGTTCGGCACTACGCAAGTGCTGCCGGGGCCGGGCTTTGCTCCAGGCATGCTGCTGGATTTGATTGAATCAGAAAAAGTTACACTGACTGCTGGCGTTCCGACCATTTGGATGGGCGTACTGAAAGAATTGGAAGCGAACCCGCGCAATATCGAAACCCTTCGAATGATCATCTGTGGTGGATCGGCTTCACCGAAGGGCTTGATCCGGGCGTTTGAAGAAAAATATCATGTGCCGTTTGTGACTGGCTACGGGATGACAGAAACGGCTCCGCTTGTCAGTTTGGCCATCACTACTTCGGCGATGGCTGATATGACGATGGATGAGCGCATTGAGCGCCGGTCTATGGCGGGCTTGCCGATGCCGGGATTGGAAGTGCGGATCGTCAATGAAAACGGCGAAGCCCCATGGGATGGCGAAACGATGGGTGAACTGAATGTTAAAGGTGCATGGATCGCCGATGAATATTATAAAGACGAACGGACCGCAGATGCCTTTAGGGACGGCTGGCTTTATACGGGCGACATCGCCGTCATCGAACCGGATGGCTACATTAAACTGACAGATCGGACGAAAGACCTGATTAAGAGTGGCGGCGAATGGATTTCATCCGTCGACCTGGAAAATTCATTGATGACCCATGATGCGGTTTTTGAAGCGGCAGTTGTCGCAATTCCACATGAAAAGTGGATGGAGCGGCCGCTCGCCTGTGTGGTCCTGAAAGAAGGCTATACGGAAGACGAGGCGACGAAATCCGAATTGCTGACTTATCTGGAAAGTCAATTTGCCAAATGGTGGGTGCCGGACGATGTGGTCTTTTTGAAAGAAGTGCCGAAGACCTCGGTCGGGAAATTCCTGAAAGCGGCTTTGCGAAAAGAATTGGATGGTTACTATCAGTGATTATTATTTAACGGAGCGCAAGCGGCGGGGAGACTCTGGCTGTTTGCGTTTTTTTCATTGTCGAGGCTAGATGGCTGCTTCTGCTTTTCTTAAGCCGACCCAGCGGCGTGGTATAGAGCGCCACTCTGCTGGTTCGTCTTATGACCGTCGAATCTACATGGGCGCCTCCGCTTTTCTTATTGTCCAGACTCCAACGGCCAGGTCCTAGGGTCATAAGCCAACCCGGCTTTGCGACTGAAAAGATGTCGCTTTGCCGGTCTGTCTTATGCCGTCGGACCTACATGGCCATTCCCGCTTTTCTTTGTCCAGCTCCAGCAGCCAGCCTCTCGAGTCGCTTCAGTCCTGCCAGCAATGGCAAAGAGCGCCATTACCAGCAGGACTTCCAGCGCTTGTCGAGGCTAGACGGCTACTTCCGCTTTTCTTTTACTTGACAGAATAAACAAAACCTTTTAAGATAAGGGTCAACTTGTTGTACGAGAAGCAAGTCCTTTTGAGAGAAGAGCCCAGTGAAGACGAGAATAGAAGAGTGTATAAATCGAGGATTGAGACGAGTAGGCAGGGAGCTCCATTTAGAGAGTCAGCGGCTGGTGCAAGCTGATTGGATGAACTGCGCGAATGGACTTAGGAGAGCTGGCCTGAAAGCGGAAGCGAGTAAGGGAGACGTAAGCCCTGCGTTAAAGGGAAAGGCGAAGAGCCTGTTTAAGTGAGTGCAGAAATTCATTGCATTAATGCGTGGTGGTACCGCGGTTTCAACCCGTCCCCGCAATCAGATAACTATCTGGTTGCGGGGATTTTTGTATTCAAAAACGAGACGAGGAGAGATTGAGATGAGCAGAGTAGAGAATATGAACGAACAAACGATGTATGAAAGATCATTGGAGATTTTGAACGGCACAATAGATGAACAACAGGTAAAAAACTTTTTATCCGGATTGCATGAAAAAGGCGAGACCACAGATGAACTGGTGGGGCTGGTCAAGGCGATGCGTGAAAAAGCCGTGAAACTTCCAGCAGTGGAAGGGGAACTGGTCGATGTTTGCGGAACCGGCGGGGATCGTTCATACAGCTTCAACATCAGCACATTGACGGCTTTTGTGCTGGCAGGCTGCGGCTTAACGGTTGCAAAGCACGGCAACCGCAGTGTTTCCAGCAAAACTGGTAGTTCAGATGTTTTGGAAGCACTGGGTATTTCAACGGAAACGGACGTTGCAGCGATTCCGACAATGCTGGACCAGACGGGAATTGCGCTACTCTTTGCACCAGCCATCCATCCTGCACTTGGGGGCCTGCGCCAGATTCGTAAAGACATCGGTACGCCGACGATCTTCAATTTAGTTGGACCTTTGGCGAATCCTCTTCCGATTACGGTTCAGATGACCGGGGTTTACCGCCGTGACATGCTGGAGCCGATGGCAGATGCCTTGATCCGGCTGGGTCGGAAAAAAGGAGCTTTGGTCCACGGAGCAGGCGGATTAGACGAATTATCGCTTGCCGGCACCAATGAACTGATCGTTTTTGATGAACTGGGCAAGCGGGAAATGACCATTCACCCGAACGAAGTCGGTTTAGAGGTCGCCCCAATCGAAGCGATTCGTGGAGGAGACCCTGAACGCAATGCAGAAATTTTTATGGATGTATTATCTGGAGCCGACAGCCCTTATCTGGACACGATTGCTTTGAACGCAGGTACTGTATTGTATATCAGCGGCAAAGCGAAAACAGTGAAAGAAGGGGTGCAGCAGGCGAAAGCATCACTCAAATCTGGCGAAACCGCGCGCGTCTTTGACTTGCACCGGTTAGCAGCGGGGGTATTTGCATGACGATATTGGATAAAATCATTGCGACAAAATATGAAGAAATAAAAACCTATAAACCGGTACAGCCCGAAAATAACGCTTTTCCTGAAAAATCAAAGCTGCTTCCACATCTGCAGGAAAAGAATGGTGTCATTTCAGAGATTAAGCGGGCGTCTCCGTCGAAAGGTGATATCCAGACCGAAGTGGATATTGTGGGGCAAGCCAAAAAGTATGAAGAAGCGGGAGCTGCCGCAATTTCGGTGCTGACGGATGAAACCTATTTTAAGGGATCGATCGACGACCTGCGGAAAGTGGCGCAAGCTGTTTCAATTCCAGTGCTATGTAAAGATTTCATGGTCAGTGAAATTCAGATTGACCGTGCGCAAAATGCAGGCGGCACCATCATTCTGTTGATTGTCGCAGCACTTGAAAAACAGCAGCTGGAGAGCCTTTATCAGTATGCCCTTTCTAAAGGGCTGGAAGTTTTGGTGGAAGTCCACGACGAAGAGGAATTGCAGGCGGCACTCCAATTGGATGCAAAACTGATCGGCGTCAATAATCGGGATTTGAAGACCTTCGATGTATCGATTGAACGAACCGCGCAATTGGCTGAGAAATTTCCATTTGATGGCGAGCGGGTGCTCATCAGCGAAAGTGGAATGCATACAAAGGAAGATGCGAAATTCGCTTATGCAAACGGAGCTTCCGGTATTTTAGTGGGGGAAGCGTTAATGCGCTCAGAAGATCCGGGGAGCTGGATTCGACAGGCGACGAGTGAGGAGGCAATCCAATGACCAAAGTGAAGATCTGTGGTTTGAAGGAAGAACAACATGTCAAAGCGGCGAAGCGGGCAGATGCCATTGGATTTGTCTTTGCTCCGAGCAAGCGTCAGGTGACGATTGAGCAGGCAGCTGAGTTGGCTAAACACATTCCCGCAGATACAGATAAAATCGGCGTTTTTGTCAATGCTTCCTTGAAGGAAATTGAAGACACTATCGCGGGCGTTCCATTAACGATGGTTCAGCTGCATGGGGATGAGCCGGACGAACTGGTGCAGGCAATCCAAGTTCCCGTAATCCAAGCTTTTTCAATCCGCACGAAAGAAGATGTAGGGAAATTGAAGAAGTCGCAGGCTGATTACATATTAGTGGATGCCCCGGGTACTGAATACCGCGGGGGCAGCGGCAATGTATTCGATTGGTCTTTACTCGATGGAGCCGATATCGATCCATCCCGTCTGATTGTGGCGGGCGGCTTGAATCCTGGAAATGTCCATGCGGCAATCGGTCAGACTGCTCCTTATATGGTAGACGTTTCCAGCGGAGTTGAAACGGATGGACGTAAAGATACAGCGAAAATACAGGAGTTCATAAAACAGGTAAAGGATGATTCCATGGAACAGACAATAGAGAAAACAGGATTTTTCGGCAAGTACGGTGGACAATTTGTGCCGGAAACCTTGATGAAAGCCGTCAAAGAATTGGAAGATGCCTATGAGGCAGTAAAAGAAGATCCTGAATTCCATAAAGAATATCATCATTATTTATCCGAATATGTAGGGCGTGAACAGCCGCTGACATTCGCAAAACGGATGACGGAAGCATTGGGCGGTCCGAAAATCTATTTAAAACGGGAAGACTTGAATCATACCGGTGCCCATAAAGTGAATAATGCGATCGGCCAGGCGCTGCTTGCCATGCGTATGGGCAAACGTAAAATCGTAGCGGAAACCGGAGCGGGACAGCATGGGGTTGCGACAGCGACAATCTGTGCGCTTTTCGATTTGGAATGTGTTATTTTCATGGGCGAAGAAGACATTAAACGCCAGCAATTGAACGTTTTCCGCATGAAGCTTCTCGGGGCGCGTGTGGAAAGTGTCACCAAAGGCAGTGCAACGTTAAAAGATGCCGTCAATGAAGCACTGCGCTACTGGGTGTCCAATGTGGAAGATACGCATTACCTGATCGGCTCGGCTTTAGGACCGCATCCATTCCCGACGATGGTCCGCGATTTCCAAAGCGTCATCGGGGAAGAAACGAAACGCCAGATTCTTGATAAAGAAGGTCGCTTGCCTGATGCCATATTGGCATGTGTGGGCGGCGGCAGCAACGCCATCGGCATGTTCTATCCATTTATTAAAGACAAAGATGTTCAGTTGATCGGTGTTGAAGCAGCCGGTGAAGGTGTCGATACGGACAAGCATGCTGCAACCTTAACCAAGGGAACTGAAGGTGTCCTTCATGGGGCGTTGATGAAATTATTGCAGGACGATGCAGGTCAGGTGCAGGAAGCGCATTCGATTTCTGCAGGCCTTGATTATCCGGGGATTGGGCCGGAGCATGCCTATTTGGCGGATATCGGCCGCGTTGAATACCGGTCGATTACGGACGAGGAAGCCTTGGCTGCGGTCATCAGCATGTCCCGTCTTGAAGGGATCATTCCGGCACTGGAGTCCGCTCATGCCATTGCGGAAGCTGAAAAGCAGGCAAAAACGATGACTGCCGATCAGATTTTGGTCATTTGCGTGTCAGGCCGTGGCGATAAAGACATGGCAACATATGCCGAGAAACTGGAGGGACTGTCATGAATCGACTGGAGCAACTGAAAAGTACAGGAAACAAAGCGTTTGTCGCTTACATCATGGCGGGAGACGGCGGTCTTGACCGCTTGAAAGAACAAGTGCAGTACCTGCAGACAGCGGGTGTAACGGCCATTGAAATCGGTATCCCTTTTTCGGATCCGGTGGCGGATGGCCCGACAATCGAAGCAGCGGGCAACCGTGCGTTGAAGCAGGGCGTCACTCTTCAGAAAGTATTGGAAGAACTGCAGAGTTGGACTTTTCAGGTTGAGATTCCTTTGCTGGTGATGACGTATTTGAATCCGGTGCTGAAATTCGGTGTGGAACGTTTTGCTACTGAATGCGGCAAAGCTGGCGTTTCAGGCGTCATCATCCCGGATCTTCCTTTTGAACACAAGCAGCTTGTACAGCCTTATGTCGATAAGGAAGGCATCAAGTTGATCCAGTTGGTGACGTTGACGACGACTGACGCCCGGCTGAACGATATTTTAAGCGAAGCGGAAGGCTTCGTTTACGCTGTAACCGTCAAAGGCATAACCGGTTCACGTGATGAAATGTCGGAAGAAGTCAAAGCGTTCATGCGCAAAGTCCGGGAGAAAAGCCCGGTTCCGGTTTATGCCGGCTTCGGAATTTCGAAGAGCAGCCACGTCGAGATGCTGCGGGATGATGTGGATGGATTTATTGTGGGAAGTGCGATCGTCGAAGCTTTCAACGACGACAGAATTCAGGAAATCGAACCGCTTATCCATGCAGTGACTGCCTCCCATTCGATATAATAGAGGTAGGAGGGGATTTTATGTTTACACCAGTCTCTGCTGATTTTTTCGATGCTCCGACACTGGAACTGTCCCGCAGTCTGCTGGGCCAGATCCTGGTCCATGAATTGCCGGACGGCATCGTTGCGGGGCGCATCGTAGAAACGGAAGCCTATATGGGTGCGGAAGATCGCGCTGCCCACAGCTTTGGCAATCGGCGCACGAAGCGTACAGAAATCATGTTCGGAAAACCCGGACTCGTTTATACTTATCAAATGCATACCCACACATTGATCAATGTCGTCAGCGGGCCGGAAGACACCCCGCGGGCGATTTTAATCCGTGCAGTCGAACCGGTGGAAGGCATAGACCTGATGGCTGAACTGCGCGGTAAGCATATGCCGATTAAACAGTGGACCAGTGGACCAGGGAAGCTGACCAAGGCGATGGCCATCACGATGGATCATTATGGCCATCATTTTACGGAAAAACCGCTTTATATCGCCGAGGGAGACCCCGTCCATGCCGTATCGGTCGGACCGCGGGTAGGGATCGGAAATTCACTCGAAGCGGTTCATTATCCTTATCGTTTTTGGGAGTCGGAAAATCCATTTGTCTCGAAATTTCGCTAGTTCGGTGTTTAATCCCATCTTTTTGTGGAATACTGAAAGGGAATGATTAAACAGAAGGAGTGGAAGATAGTGGCAAAAATTGCAACGTTGATTACAGACATGTTCGAAGATGTGGAATATACTGATCCGTCGAAAGCATTTAATGATGCAGGTCACGAAGTTTTCACTATCGAAAAAGAAGCAGGCAAAGAAGTTACCGGCAAACAGGGAGAAGCGGTTGTCACCATCGATAAAGGTATTGACGAAGTCAGCGCCGATGATTATGATGCTTTGTTCCTGCCGGGAGGATTTTCTCCGGATCAATTGCGTGCCGATGATCGTTTTGTAGAGTTTACAAAAGCTTTCATGGATGCGAAAAAACCTGTCTTTGCCATTTGTCATGGACCTCAATTATTGATTACGGCGAAAGCATTGGAAGGCCGCAAAGCCACAGGCTATAAGTCGATTCAAGTCGATATGGAATATGCTGGCGCCACTGTAGTGGACGAAGAAGTGGCCGTGTGCCAGGACCAATTGGTCACCAGCCGCCAGCCGGATGATATCCCGGCGTTTAACCGTGAATCATTGCGTGTCCTTGAGCAACTCGCGTAATAAAGAGCAGAACCCGAATCAGCATTGCTGGTTCGGGTTTTTTTGTGTGAGAAATTACGGATGAAGGTTTTGAGGAGCAATAGTTCGAGGTTTTCACATTCTCTCTTGAATACATAAGTGGTTGCTTATATAATGGGTGAAGTGCTGTAAAAGAAGGTAAAGATATGGAATATGATCAAATGGAGACGTATTTAAAAGCAATTGGTGATCAGAAAAGATTGCTGATTTTAAAATTCCTGGCCAAAGAGGCTTTACGCATCTGTGAATTCACAGATCTTCTGGAAATGACGCAGCCGGCCATCAGCCAGCATATGCGCAAATTGAAACATGCTGGACTGGTTTGGGAAGAAAAGCGCGGACGTTGGACGATTTGGTCCTTGAACACGCAGCATATGCAGTACCCGGTGTTGATTCATTTATTGGATCTATTGCCGGAACCTCGCCGCTCAATTGGCCGCTTGATTGCGGAAGGAAAAAAGTGAATTGTGAATAGGGAGTTGGATGAACGTGGATGTATTTTTAGCGAGTTTTATTTTTATCGTCACATTGATATTTGTTATTTGGCAGCCGAGAGGCTTGTCGATCGGCTGGTCCGCCATTGCGGGGGCAGTTGTTGCGTTGCTGTTTGGCGTTGTTGATTTCGGTGATGTCTGGGACGTGACCGGCATTGTCTGGAACGCGACATTGACATTTGTTGCATTGATCATCATTTCATTGATTTTGGATGAAATCGGCTTTTTCGAATGGGCAGCTTTACATATGGCGCGTTTTGCCAAAGGCAGCGGATTGCGGATGTTCTTCCTGGTCATCATGCTGGGGGCAGTCGTAGCGGCGTTGTTTGCGAATGACGGGGCGGCATTGATCCTGACGCCGATTGTTTTGGCGATGGTCCGGGCACTGAAATTCAAAGACGCAATGATTTTACCCTTTATCATGGCTTGTGGATTTATCGCTGATACGGCGTCACTGCCTTTTGTAGTCAGTAACCTGGTCAATATTGTCTCTGCAGATTTCTTTGGCATCGGCTTTACCGAATACGCGATCCGCATGGCGATACCGAACCTGTTCAGCATCGCGGCAAGTATGCTGGTATTGTACCTGTATTTCCGGAAAGATATTCCGAAACATTTTGATGACAGTGTCTTGAAAACGCCGGCATCGGCAATAAAAGATATCAAGATTTTTCGTTTGTCGTGGGCAGTACTGGTGATTTTGCTGATTGGTTATTTCAGCAGCGAAGCATTGAATATTCCAGTTTCCTTTATCGCTGGATCGGTCGCCATCATCTTCCTGGCGATTGCACGAAGAAGTAAATCAGTTGAAACAATGACTGTTTTAAGAGGGGCGCCTTGGGCCATCGTCTTTTTCTCCATCGGCATGTATGTCGTGGTGTATGGTTTGAGAAATGTGGGGCTGACATCGGTGCTGGCAACAGCAATTGAATGGACAGCAAGCCATGGGTTATATGCAGCGACCATTGGAATGGGCTTCATCGCAGCGATTCTGTCGTCTGTTATGAACAATATGCCGACTGTCATGATTGATGCTTTGGCTATCGCGGAAACCGAGACGACTGGAGTCGTGAGGGAGGCGTTAATCTATGCAAATGTGATTGGTTCAGATTTAGGGCCGAAAATCACGCCGATCGGTTCACTGGCGACTTTATTGTGGCTGCACGTACTGAAGGTGAAAGGCGTAGAAATTACATGGGGTTATTATTTCAAAATCGGTATCATCCTGACGGTTCCGACTTTGTTCATCACCTTGACCGGCTTGTACTTATGGCTGACAATTTTAAATTAAATCGACAAAAAAGGAGCATGCCAGTGGTATGCTCCTTTTTTGTCTGGGTTATGAAAATGTGTGATGTGCTTTTCTAATCCAGAAACTTGGCCAAGTAAATTTCGTTATGGGGTTCGTCGTTAATCATCATGGACTTTTGTCGGATGCCTTCAGATTCGAACCCGGCTTTTTCATATAATTTGCGGGCAGGTTCATTTTCTTCGACGACCGTCAATTCCAGTCGGGTGATGCCCTTTTCCTTGGACCATTCCTCTGCTTTTTGGAGCAGGGATTTTGCGATTCCTTTGCCTTGTGCATCCTTTTGGAGACCGAGGTCAATCGAGGCACGGTGAGCGGCCCGTTTGGCTGCATTGCCCATAATCATCAAATAACCGACATGCTGGCCATTGAGGATGGCGATGATGATGGTCGAATGGCCACTTTGTTTCCATTCGATGATTTGCTTTCGGACTTTCTGTGTGGATTGGGTCCGTTCATCTTTAGCGTATAGCATAAAGTCAGATTCGGATTCCACTGTTTTCTGTAAAGCGGCCAGGGAGCGTGCGTCCCCATGCTCTGCAGTTCGGATCAATAAAATATCCTGGTCTTCGTCATCGTTAGCCGAACCTTTTCCATTTGAAAGATCCGCTCTCTCGAAGACAACAAAGCGATCTGGTTCAACATCGCTGACGAAATAACCGGCATCCACCCACGCGTGAAAATGTTTGGCCGGCGCTTTTGTCTTTTTCCACCAACTTTTGTTTAAGTAGGCAGCATTAGGCAAATTCTGTCCCATGATTTGTTCAATTTCGGAAAATGTTAACTTTATTGAAGAATTCGTCGCTCCGGAGAAATAATCAGCCAGAGGAATGTATTTCTTTTCCAGTAAAATAGTCACAGACATCTCTTCCTTCCACCTAACTTTGAATTAGTTAGTCATATTATACCATTCGCATATGCTAAAGTACACAATGAATTTTAAAAATACTGATAATTCTATAAACTTACCCATCTTTAGTTTTATTTATTTGGTTCTTGGAGTTTGGTTTTTTCAATTGGGGTACTTGTGATAGAATAAGCACAGAAACTAAGTTATCCAGGAGGCTATCATTCATGTCAAATGTTTTAGTATTGGGTCACAAAAATCCGGACACCGATTCAATTTGTTCGGCCATTTCATATGCCTATTTAAAAAATGAAATGGGCATGGTTGCTGAACCGATCCGCTTAGGTGAAGTGAACAACGAAACCATATTCGCTTTAGAGACTTTCAAATTCGACCAGCCAAGATTGGTGACGCATGTTGCCAAAGAAGCCGAACAAGTGATTCTGGTGGATCACAACGAACGCCAGCAAAGTGCTGAAGACATCAACGAGGTCCAAGTGATTGAAGTGGTGGACCATCACCGTATCGCCAACTTTGAAACGACCGATCCGTTATACTTCCGTGCGGAACCGGTTGGGTGCACGACGACCATCATCTTAAAGCTGTTTAAAGAAAACGGCATAGAAGTACCACCGAACATTGCAGGTTTGATGCTTTCTGCTATTATTTCGGATTCACTTCTTTTCAAATCACCGACCTGCACAGACCAAGATGTGAAAGCTGCTGCTGAATTGGCGGAAATCGCGGATGTGGATGCGCAAAGCTATGGCCTTGATCTATTGAAAGCCGGAGCCGATTTGAGCAATAAAACATTGGAAGACCTGATTTCATTGGATTCGAAAGAGTTCGAAGCAGGCGAGCACCGATTTGAAGTTGCGCAAGTCAATGCGATCGATGTAGAGGAAGTCATGATTCGCCAAAAAGAACTTGAAGTATTGATGGCTGATACCATCTCTGCTAAAAAACTCGATCTTTTCGTATTTGCTGTTACCGATATCCTCAACAATAATTCAGTCGCCATCGTTCTTGGCCAAAGAGCCGGCATCATCGAAAGCGCCTTTAAATCAAGCGTAGTTGATAACCGTGTCCTGTTGCCGGGCGTCGTATCACGCAAAAAGCAGATTGTACCAGTCATTACAGAAGCATTAAGCTGATTCCCTCTTGGGAGTCAGTTTTTTTTGTGTCCAGCTTCGGTCCCTTGAATCTCGGGGTCTTAAGTCATTCCGTCTATGCGGCAAAAAGCGCCGCTTCGACGATCGGCCTTAAGCCCGTCGATTCAGGACAGGCGCCTGCGCTTTTCTTGTTGTCCAGTTGCAAGTGCCTAGCTCTTCGAGTCATAAGTCCCTTCGACAATGCAGCTGAAGAACGCCATTACCGGCAAGGCTTCCAGCGCTTGTCGGAGGCCTGCAGGATGCGGGTCAGCTAACCGGTGCGACACGATATCGCGCTCTTAGGTTAGCTTCTGCTGTTGGGCTGCTTCCGCTTTTCTTTGTCTAGACTCCGGCGCCCAGCTCTTTGGGTCATAAGCCAACCCAGCTGCGTGGCAAAAAGCGCCACACTGCTGGTCTGTCTTATGCCCGGCATAGCTACACGGGCGCCTCCGCTTTTCCTTCTACAGGCAAAAAAATTGAGCGCTGTTGTTTTCGTTGCTATAGTTAATGGCGAGGTGGATAATATGAAAATTGAAGTTTGGTCAGATTATGTGTGCCCATTCTGTTATATAGGCAAGCGAACTTTGGAACAGGCATTGGTTCAATCAGGTTTTGAAAGCCAGGCGGAGATTTCGTTTAAGGCCTATCAACTGGATCCGAATACGCCCATTGATTCTACTGTCCCGACCTATGAAAGTTTAGCGAAGAAATTGGGGCAAACAGTGGAACAGGCGAAAGAGATGACTAAGGGAGTGGCGCAGCATGCCCGCTCGGTTGGTTTGGAATATGATTTCGATAACATGGTGGAAGCCAATACCTTGGCTGCTCATCGTTTGGTGAAATGGGCTGAAACTAAAAACAAGGATGCAGAACTGACTGAACAGCTTATGCACCAGTATTTTGTAGAAGCGAAAAATGTTGGCAGTCATGATATTTTATTGACCATTGCAGAAGCGGTCGGTTTGCCTCGCGATGAAGCGAAGCAAGTATTGGAATCGGATCAATTTATGGCACAGGTCCAGGTTGATATCGCTGAAGCCGGCCAAATTGGCGTACAAGGTGTACCGTTTTTTGTAGTCAACCGCAAATATGCGCTTTCCGGTGCACAGCCGTTGGATGCATTTGTGGAAGCATTGGAGCAGATTGCTGAAGAAGAAGGCATCCGCCCAAAGCTTAAGCCGATGGGGAAGAAGAAAACCAGTTATTGCACAGGGGATTCCTGTGACGGAGTATAAGTCCGAGGCAGAGTAATTGACTTATACTCTGCCTTTTCTTATGATAAGAAAGTGCTTTTAATTTGAGATAAATAATTTTAATATAATTGAAGAAGGAGTTTTAACCTAATGACTAACGTTTTAGTAGTAAAAGCAAATAACCGCCCTGCATCTGAAGGGGTTTCAAGCAAGATGTACGAAGTATTCATGGATTCAATCGGCATGGGTACAGAGCTTAACGTCAACACTTTCGATGTATTCAAAGAAGATATGCCGTATTTCGGCCAGGATTTCTTTGATGCTATGCAAAAATCAGCGCAGGCTGAAGAAATGACTGAGTTGGAACAACGCATTTTGACTGCTGCCAACAAAGCTATGGATGCATTTATGGATGCTGACGTTGTTGTATTCGCCTTCCCATTATGGAATAAAACAATTCCTGCACCGTTACAGACGTTCATCGATTACGTTTACCGTGCAGGCGTTACGTTCAAATATACAGCTGAAGGCCCAGTCGGTCTTGTTCCTGAGAAAAAAGTCATCATCTTGAACGCGCGCGGCGGAGTTTACTCAACACCTGAAATGGCTCCTGCTGAAATGAGCGTCAACTATATCCGGTTGATCATGGACTTCTTCGGTATTACTGATATTGAAGAAGTTATCATCGAAGGACATAATATGTACCCTGATCGCGCTGAAGAAATCATTGCTGATGGCATGAAACGCGTCGAGCAATCTGCAAATTCATTAGTAAAAGTATACGCATAAGTTTCTCACAGAGGACTGCCCCTTAAAGGGCGGTCCTTTTTTTGCTTTAAAAGGCGTTTCGACAGAAAATGTGCCGGATTGGAAAGTAAACTACCTGGATTGGACAGTATTTCTGGGATTTGGACAGTATTTCAGCCATTTTGGACTGTATGTCCAAATAACTGGAAAATTTCGCTGGTAATCCATTATATTGATTAGGATTTTTCTATGGGGGTAGACATTTACTAAAAGCTTTCTATGAGGAGGAACGGCATGGTGCAGAGTGATAACGTGAGTCGGGTTCCAGAAGTGCAGAAGTCATATTGGAGAGAATACAAAGATATTCCAAGTTATCCCGCTTTACAGGCAAATGAGTCGACAGATATTGCGGTTGTTGGTGGAGGGATGGTTGGGATCATCAGTGCCTACCTATTGGCCAAAGCCGGAAAAAAAGTAACCTTGATTGATGCCGGAAAATTAGTGGATGGGGTGACAGGCTATACGACTGCCAAAATTACGGCGCAACACGGGTTGTTTTATTATCCGCTGGTCAAGCTTGTGGGAGAAGAGCAGGCGAAGCTGTATTACCAGGCGAATATGGATGGCTTAAAGTTCATTGAAGAAACTGCCGAAGAGCTTGGCATCGATTGTGACTTTTCGCATCATAATGCATTTGTCTATGCGAATACTGTGGTAGGGGCGAAGTTGGTGGAAAAAGAGGCGGAGACCTATCAGCAACTGGGCATTGACGGCGAGTTGGCGAAAGATGAAGTCGAATTGCCGTTCCAGGTGAAAGAAGCGGTGGTCATGCGCAACCAGGCGCAGTTTCATCCGGTGAAATTCCTGGCAGGGCTGGTAAAGGAGATTGAGCGATTGGGCGGTACGATTTATGAAAAAACCCGTGCGATGAAAATCCTCAGTAAAAATGATCCGGTTATCCAAACTGAAAATCTTTCGCATTTATCGTGCAATAAAGTCATTGTGGCGACGCATTATCCATTCAATGATTTTGACGGGATGTACTTTTCCCGTCTCTCTGTCACCCGTTCGTATATCATTGCGGCCAAAGTGAACAGCAAGATTCCGAATGATATGTACATCAGTGGGGATATGCCTTCCCGTTCCTTGCGCTATGCAACAGATGAAAACGGAGAAAAGCTGCTGCTGATCGGCGGCGATGGCCATGCGACAGGCAAAAGTTCCAGCGAAACCATGGAACATTACCACAACCTCGAGAAATTTGGAGACGAGCATTTCGGCATTCAGGAAATTCCGTATCGCTGGTCTGCACAGGACATGACGACGCTCGATCAAATCCCTTACATCGGGACCATCACTGCAGGATATGACAATATCCTGGTGGCTACCGGTTTCCATAAATGGGGAATGTCGAATGGGGCATTAGCCGGCATGATGCTGACAGATCAGATTTTGGGCAAGGAAAACCGCTATGCACCAGTCTTCAGTCCGACCCGTTCGAAAATGAAGGCGGTAGACGCCGCAAGTTTTGCAAAAGACAACGCATCGGTTGCCAAGGAATTGGTCAAAGGAAAACTGAAAAGGGCTTCCAAAACAGTCGATGATCTTGGCAAAGACGAAGGTTCATTGGTCAAAGTCGGCAAGAAGAAAGCTGGCGGTTATCGCGATGAATATGGACAGGTGCATCTGGTCGATACGACCTGCACCCACATGGGATGCGAAGTTAACTGGAATGACGCGGAGCGTTCCTGGGACTGTCCATGCCATGGTTCCCGTTTCTCCCATACCGGAGAAGTGTTGAATGGTCCGGCTGTTAAACCGTTGAAGAAGATAGAACAGGAATACTGAAATGCGGAAGCTGCCGTTTAGATTTGACGGGCATAAGACGCTCCGGCGAAGCGGTGTTTCCTCAACCGCATAGCTGGAGTGACTTATGAGCCTAGAATCTGGCAGCTGAAGCTGGACAATAAGATAAGTAGAAGTGCCTGTTCAGCTCTGACAGGTGTAAGATGAGCTGGCGAAACGGCATGTTTTCAGCCGCACAACCGGATCGGCTTACATCCCGAAGAGCTAGGCACTGAACGAGACACCTGGAGTGACTTATGAGCCTAGAATCTGGCAGCTGAAGCTGGACAATAAGAAAAGTAGAAGTGCCTGTTCAGCTCTGACAGGTGTAAGATGAGCTGGCGAAGCGGCATGTTTTCAGCCGCACAGCCGGATCGGCTTACATCCCGAAGAGCTAGGCACTGAACTAGACACCTGGAGTGACTTATGAGCCTAGAATCTGGCAGCTGAAGCTGGACAATAAGAACAGTAGAAGTGCCTGTTCAGCTCTGACAGGTGTAAGATGAGCTGGCGAAGCGGCATGTTTTCAGCCGCACAGCCGGATCGGCTTACATCCCGAAGAGCTAGGCACTGAACTAGACACCTGGAGCGACTTATGACCCTAGAATCTGGCAGCTGGAGCTGGACAATAAAGGCGCAGAAATTAAGCTTTCATAATACTGAAAAAAGCAGTGCGAGGATTTTCCCTCGCACTGCTTTTTTGACTTTCTTGTTGGCTGATAGTACAGCCATTTCCACTTTTCTTGATTAAGCTGGGTTGCCTTCTAATTCCAAAGTGATTTTGATGTCTTCGCCGACCATTACGCCGCCTGTTTCAAGTGCCTGGTTCCATGTAAGGCCGAAATCTTTACGGTTTACTTTGCCTTCTACATTGAATGCAACGACTTCAACGCCCCATGGGTTTGTTGCTTTGCCGCCGTATTCCACTTCAAATGTAGTAGGACGGGTAACGCCTTTCATCGTCAGGTCGCCAGTCAATTCGTACTCGTCGCCTTTTTTAACGATGTCGTTCGCTTTGAATGTGATGTATGGGAATTGCTCAGCGTCAAAGAAATCAGCAGAGCGAAGGTGGTTGTCGCGGTCTGTGTTATTTGTATTGATGCTTGCTACGTCGATTTTGAAGTCGATCAATGCGCCTTGCAGATCTTCTTCATTTGCTTCAACGGTTGCTTCGTATGATGAGAAAGAACCTTTTACTTTTGAAATCATCATGTGTTTTACTGAGAATCCGACTTCCGAGTGTGCTGTGTCTACTGTCCATTTTTTCATGTTAAATTCCTCCTAGATATGTTGTTCTGCACCTAATATAACAAGATTAAATCTCGATGTCAATAGTTATTAATTAATAATTCTCGAATTCGAGATAATATTTTATTGGACTTTTGTACCGAAGAACGTTATATTGCTTGTCAAATCGGGATGAAAATCGGATACTAGTAGAAGTTAAAAGTTTAGAAGGGATTTGCTTTAGATGACGAAAGAACAATGGCTGACGGATTTGCGCGGTTTTTTAACCGATGATCACGTCAAAATGGATGAACCGCTACACCTTCATACATTAACTAAAATGGGTGGGCCAGCTGATATTTTTGTGACACCGACTACTGAAGATGAAACTGCATATACAGTTAAATACGCATATGAAAACAATATACCCTTGCTGCTTCTCGGGAATGGTTCGAATATGGTCGTTCGTGACGGAGGATTCCGTGGGATTGTCCTGACTTTGAAGAGTTTGCAGGCGATTCAAATAGAAGGAACGAGAGTTTATGCGCAAGGCGGGGCGAACATCAAGAAAGTCTCGAAAACTGTTGCAGCGAAACAACTGACCGGATTTGAGTTCGCTTGTGGAATCCCAGGTTCCATCGGTGGAGCCATGGCGATGAATGCTGGCGCTTATGGCGGAGAAATCAAAGACATCATTATACAAGCGACAGTTCTTTCGAAAGAAGGAGAGAAACTGATTTTATCCAAAGAAGATTTGGAGCTCGGCTATCGCAAGAGCGTCATCACCAAAAAAGGCTTCTACGTCTTGTCGGCAGAGTTTGAGTTGGAGGTCGGCAAACAAACAGTCATTGATGCGAAAATGAGTGAACTGACTTATCAGCGTGAAACGAAACAGCCTTTGGAATTTCCTTCTGCAGGAAGTGTCTTCAAACGTCCGCCTGGTAATTTCGCCGGTAAATTGATTCAGGACAGCGGTTTGCAGGGACGCGGATTTGGCGGAGCGGAAGTCTCCACTAAACACGCTGGATTTATCGTCAATAAAAACAATGCATCCGCGAATGATTATATCCAGACAATCGAGATGGTCAAAGCGGCGGTCCAGGAGAAGTTCGGAATTGATTTAGAGCTTGAAGTAAAGATTGTAGGAGAAGACCAAGTTTAATCAGAAAGATGTCCCAGCTCTGGGGCATCTTTTTTTATGCGGATGGAAGCGGCAGAGGGATTATTTTATTCTCAAAAAAGGGATTTATCCTTCGCCAGTCGAATAAACATCATTAGGAAAAAGGGGGCAAGACCATGAGGGGAAAAGTGAAAAATAAAAGGTGGTTGAAATGGCTTCTGGCTGTACTGGGTGTTCTTGTCACAGTTGCGGTTGCTGGGTTGATTTTTGTAAACGTTTACATAGGGAAGTCCAAACCGCTCATTGAAGGAGAAGCGGCAGTTGCGATACTGGACAGCGATGTTACCGTCATCCGTGACGACATCGGGGTTCCGCATATACAGGCGGACACAGATGCCGACCTTTACCGGGCACAAGGATATGTACAGGCGCAGGATCGCATGTTCCAAATGGATTTATCCCGTAGGCAGGCCAGCGGGCAATTGGCGGAAGTGATTGGAGCGGATGCGCTCGATACCGATAAGTTTTTCCGGACCTTCAGTTTGCGGAATGCTGCTGAAAAGTCGTGGGATGGCTATGACGCGGAAGCCAAGCAAGTTCTGGAATGGTACGCAGAAGGCGTCAATGCCTATATGGAAGAAGCGAAAGAAAATGGCGGCCTCAGCTTCGAATTCGCTTTGCTCGGATACGAGCCTACCGAATGGACGTCTGTCGACTCTTTGACGATCGGAAAGTTTATGGCTTATGACCTTGGGGGGCATTGGAATACACTTGCCGTTCGCCACTGGGCATTAAATGAATTTCCTGAAGACAAGGCCCGTGAACTGTTTATCGAATATCCGGAAACGGCACCGGCGATTTTGGCGGCGAACAAAAAGCAGCCCGTCCAAGTGGCCGGTGAGTTTGATGCTTCTGTCATTCCGCCTGAATTTAATGGCAGCAACAACTGGGTGGTGGCAGGAGACAAAACGGCGAGCGGCAAACCGCTGCTTGCGGACGATCCGCATCTCGGGCTCAGTACACCGTCCATCTGGTATCAGATGCATTTGGAATCCCCTGAACAAAATGTCAGCGGCGTCATTTTTGCCGGCATTCCAGGAATTATCCTGGGCCATAACGAAGAAATCGCGTGGGGCGTCACCAATGTGGGGCCAGACGTTCAGGATCTCTATATCGAAACCCCAAATCCGGAAGATCCGACACAATTCCGGTATGAAGGTGAATGGGAACAGGCAGAGGTAAGAGAAGAGCCGATCAAGGTCAAGGACGGAGAAACGGAAGACTTTGAAGTACTGGTGACGAGGCATGGCCCTGTCGTTTCGAACGTCTTATACGATGAAGAAGAGCCGGGAGCCGTGTTTTCGATGCAATGGACGGCTCTCGAGCCGACTTTAGAGCTGCAGGCGGTTCTAAATTTCAATAAAGCATCCAATTGGAAAGAATTCGAATTGGCGCTGGAGGACTTCCAGGCGCCTGCACAGAACTTTGTCTTTGCCTCCACTGATGGAACCATCGCCTATAAAGCCAATGGCCGCATCCCAATCCGCAAATCCGGAGATGGCCAGCTGCCGGTTCCGGGAGATTCGGCGGAATATGGGTGGGAGGGCTATGTGCCTTTTGATGAATTGCCGCGGTCAGTCAATCCGGAAAGCGGGTTCATTGCCACTGCGAACAATGAAGTCATCGATGATTCCTATCCGTATCACATCACAGATTTCTGGGCGCAGCCATATCGCTACGAACGGATTGCCGAAGTTTTGGAAGCATCGGACGAGTTGACGGCACAGGATATGATGGACTTGCAGATGGATCAGAAGAATTTGTATGCAGCGGAATTTTTGGACGAAATGATTGCAGCTGTGCGCAGTGAAACTGACGAACATGATGAAGTGCTCACGATGCTGGAGAAGTGGGATCAGGTCGACAGCCAAGAACAGGCCGCACCTTTGGTATTCCATAAATGGATAAAACAATTGCCTGAGACGTTATTGGCAGAGGAATTTCCGGAGGATGTCTTTGACATGCTGTCAGGCAAGAACCACATTACCGATGAAATGATGCGGGGTGCTTTCGCTGGTGAAGAAGGTGTGTGGGTAACGGAATACGGTGGCGTGGAAAAATGGCTTGTGGATGCTCTCGAGGCAGCGGTCGCCGAAATTGATGATGAGCAAGGAAACGACCTGGCCGACTGGACATGGGGCGAACATCATCAATTGACCTTCCCGCATCCACTTGCAGGAGCGTCCCCGATCTTTGCCGAATTCTTGAACCCGGATCCTGTACCGATCGGAGGCTCCAATATTACAGTACAAGCAGCCGCGTCTACATCAGAAGGCAATGTGAATCACGGGGCATCCTGGAGGTTTGTGGCGGACCTCGCTGATTTATCGAGTGCCTATCACATTGTCGGCCCTGGTTTGAGCGGACATTTGAAATCGGATTACTTCCATAACCAAGTGGACGATTGGGCAGAAGGCGATTTCCACGAAACAGAAATTGAAGAGGAAGTGGAAGGATCAACATTAACGCTGAAGGCTCAATAAGATAGATTCAAAAATCGTTTGTAAACGTCTATGTAAACTCGCGAACGTTCGTAAAGTGTTTTGATACTTTTACGAACGTTCTTTTTGTGTTTTTTAGTTGTTTTTTGAAGCGTTCGTAAATGTGTACTTTTACGAACGGTTTTATTTCAGAATTAATTGGCTTTCTTTAATTGCTGAGGTGAAGTTCGTTTTAAACATATCCATTTATTGATATCGTTGTTTGTCATAAAATTGGTATTTACTAGTTTGATGAAGTTGTGGTAATATTACGGGAATTATAAAAATGAAAAGCGTTGAAGAGAATAGTAGATAGCTAAAGACTTTTTCTAGAGAGCTCCGGTTGGTGGAAAGGAGTAGGAGTACGTTATCGAAACAAGCCTCTGAGCATCACGACGGAACCTGATCATGGGGATGTTGGGACGGGAGCTCCCGTTACAGAGCTAAGGTATTCGTCTTTTTTCACGGCTGTACTGAATGAGGTTAATACGGTGACGTATTAGCAAACAGGGGTGGCACCACGATTTTAGTAATCTCGTCCCCAAGACAATTGTCTTGGGGGTGGGATTTTTTTGTTTGGCTAAAATGCAGTGGGGAGAGATTACGATGAAAAATTGGAAGTATTTTTTATTATTGCTGGGTGGTATCGGTATTTCAAATATAGGGGCCTGGGTTTACCTGATTGCCTTGAATCTGATTATCCTGAATGAAACAGGTTCTCCTCTAGCAATTGCGTTGCTCTACATTTTAGGACCGATCGCGACTATTTGCTCTAACTCATGGGTAGGGAGCCTGATAGATCGCATTAATACGAGGAAATTTATGATTGGATTAAATATTTCACGTGCATTATGTATTGCATTGATCCCTGTGCTGCCTTCACTGTTCTATGTGTATGTCATCGTATTTCTCATCAATATCGGAAGTGCCATGTTTGAGCCCACGTCAATGGTGTATATGACAAAACTAATACCAGAGAAGGATCGTCAAAGATTTAATGCATTAAGAAGCTTTATAAATTCTTGCGGAACATTAATCGGCCCTGCAATAGCTGGTCTATTGTTTTGGATGGGAACACCTTACACAGCTATCTATGTAAACTCAGTGGCTTTGATTTTGTCAGCTTTCATCATCCTGTTATTGCCTAATGTCGATTCGCAAACAGTTTCATCCGAAACTGAAAAGCTTTCTTGGAAGATGATAAAAGATGACTTTCAAGTAGTCTACAAGTTCAGTCATACTCATACGTTTATTTTAAAAGTTTATCTTCTTTTTGTGGGAATGACGATATTTATGACTGCCCTGGATTCATTGGAAGCAGCCTTTGCTAAAGAAGTTATTGGGATGTCCGACACCAGCTATGGGTTCTTATTAAGCATATTTGGAACGGGAATTATTTTGGGTTCACTTATAAACACCATTTTTTCCAAACAACTAGCGGTCAATTTACTAATAGGGGCTGGATCTATTTTGACTGCTGCAGGCTATATCGCTCTCTACAGTTCACAAGGTTTTATCAGTGCTGCCATTGGAACTTTTATGATTGGGTTTGCGATCACTTTTGCCAACACGGGTTATTTAACGTTTTATCAGAACAATGTACCAGTGAAAATGATGGGGAGGTTTAGCAGCTTATTTAGTATAGTTGAAGCAGTATTTATCATCATTCTAACTGTAATTATTGGTTTGGCAGCAGAATTGATTTCAATACGACCTGTTGGATTAATAGGTTCATTTACTTTCTTATTGCTGGGGATTATGGCATTTAAGACAGTAACGGCCAAAAGAAGAAAAGTACATTTTGAAGATAGATTGACCTTAAACAATTAGCTTTTAGGGCAAAGACTAGGAAGTGAATGTAATTTAAGTGCAGAATTCTTGAAGGATCTCCTCATTAAAAATTGATCACGACAAAATTAAGGAGATAATACGATGCTAAAAAGTGAATTAGATATTATACGCCTGATACAAAAAGATGAATGGATGATGGAGCTATTAAAAGCTGTAAAATCATTAGACCTTCCTGATTCGTGGATATGTGCAGGTTTTATTCGTTCAAAAGTTTGGGATACGTTACATGGATTCGAAGCGAGGACCACTCTTCCGGATATTGATGTCATTTATTATGATGACCAAAATATTTGTGAAGAAGAAGAGAAGAAAATAGAAGGCAGACTCAAAGATCTTATTCCGAACATACCATGGTCAGTAAAGAATGAGGCAAGAATGCATATAAGAAACAGCGTAGCAGCTTACACTTCCTCTGTTGATGCAATAGCTAAGTTTCCAGAGACTGCAACAGCGTTAGGAATTAAAATGGACAGCCATGACAACTTGATTTTATCGGCTCCTCATGGAATTCAAGACGTGATTAATTTAGAAGTTAAGCCAACTCCCTATTTTGCAGCAAATGAAAAGCGGACAGAAGTTTATGAAGACCGCGTAACAAAGAAAAATTGGGAATTGATTTGGAGTAAACTTAAGGTGCACCACATAAAAAAATAACCTCAGAAAATGAAATATTATCGCAGAGGACAAGCCAAGAACCATCTGATTTTAGAAACTTTCACTCCGACTATGAATGTGACTTATTGATAATTAAGTTACATTCAAAATAAAGGGAATACTGATTTTTTATAGAAGAAAAAGGACCTTTAAAAAGGTCCTTTTCACTAAAATACAGTTTTAATTCATTAATCGATTAGCTGTTTTACAACGGCCATTTCTTTGCCAAACCGATCTCCATGATCCTCAAACCCCAGACTTGAATATAACTTATGGGCATTCAAGTTGTCTGGATGATAGCCGACCACAATTTTCGTGGCATTCAATGAGTTGGCCATCTCAGCAATCATCAATTTGGTTGCAGCTTTCCCGATCCCTTGACCCTGAAAAGCTTTGTCCACCATGATTCGGTATACCCAATAGCCGTCAAGTTCTTCTGGGACAGAGTTATACATCAAAAAGCCAACTACTTGATCGCCTGTATAAATGGCATAAGGTTTTAAGCTAGGTTCAAACTTTGACTGCGCAATCGATACGGAATTTGGTTCCATATATTGCGTTTGTTCTTCTGCTACCTCTAATTCACAGCAGTCATACCAGTTTTCTGCATTTAATTCGACGATTTCCACATGTTCTGTCTTCATCATTTTCCCCTTTCAAATTTCGGGGAACGCGAAATAGAAACGTTAATTAGGCGTTATCCCCTTGTACTCATTGATGGTAACGGTGATTTTGTTTGTCATAAATGAACGCCTCCTTAAATAGCTATTGCCCTTTTAATGAAACTTCCAGGCCTTTTGACTATAGCATTTCTTATTGACCTTTCCAAGGAATTTAAGGAATAATATACCAATAAAAAAAGATGATTCTGAAGGTAACTTAATAGCAATCAACAGGTGTGGTAACTTAACTATAAATAAGTTACATTCAGATTTTTCATTCTATTGATTTAATCAGAAGATGAAACGAAATTGAACTTGCTAGAAAAAATGATACATTCAAAAGACTATTCTATACGGTTTTAGAGTCGGAATTATGTAGTACATATTTTACATCTCAAGAATTATCAAGAGAAGGAGCTTCATTTGAAGTTTCTTCTATTTTATGTTCGTAGAAGTTTACTTTTACAAACGGTTTTATGTAATTGATTTAACTTATTTTCAAGTCGCCCTGTCCAAAAAAGGGCATTATAGGTAATGTTAATATAATAAGATTTCTAGTTCTTTTTGAGAGAGTAAAAGCTTCTCTATTCAATAGTGATGATGGTTGAATATTAAATTTCATAACAGTAATGAAAGGTGGAATCATCTTGTTAGAAATATTTCCTATCTATATAACTCCGTTTAAACAAGAAAGACTGATTAGAGTATACCTGCCTAAAAATTACAACATGGAAAACAAAAGATACCCGGTATTGTATATGCACGATGGACAGAATGTATTTCGTGATAAAGATGCCATTGGTGGCAAATCTTTAAGGCTTGAGGACTACTTAGACAAAACCGAAATGAAAGTTATTGTTGTCGGTATAGACCAAAATAGTGAAGAACGAAAAAATGAATACTGTCCTTGGGTAAGCGGAGAATATAGCGAAAAAATATTAGGTTATTCAAGCTCTGAAGGCGGCAAAGGGACAGAATACATAGATTTTATCGTAAATGAACTAAAACCATACATAGACAATAAATACCTTACTTTAACTGACCAAACCACGATGGCAGGAATTTCATTAGGCGGGTTAATTTCCGTTTTTGCTGCGTGTCGATATCCTCATATTTTTACGAGGGTAGGTGCTATTTCTTCTGCTTTTTACCGTAACCAGGAGGAACTAGAAAAGTTAATAGTAAGATCCAATTTATCATCAATTGAAGGTTTCTACTTGGATTGTGGTACACGAGAAGCTTCAGGGGAAGAGTTAATTAATGAAGAATTTATGGCTTCAAATAAATCCATTTATGAAATTCTAAGAGAGAAAATATCAAATACAAAGTTTGATGTTATTAACGATGCGGAACATAATTATTCATTCTTTAAAGAAAGAGTCCCCAAAATAATATCTTTTTTAGTACCAGAAAAATAGAGGATATCCTTTTTTAATCTGTTTGAAAGGTACTTAACTATGAAATTGATAAGTGGAATTATTATCTCTATTAACTAGATTTAATTCGTTTTTTGTTTACATATCAGTACTTATCAGAAGTAATAGAAATTGAAATAGCAAAACAAAGAGAATGACGGATCAGCACTCGTCTTTCTCTTTTGTCTGTAAAAGTATACTTTTAGGAAAGAGCTGAATGATTTTATCGGCGAACTCTTCCTAAAGAGGGAATACTCGTCGATAAAAAACCAGACCTATGGATGAAACGATTTAATTGGATTTAAGCGTATAGTAGTAGTATTAAGTAAAGATAATGTAGGCAGAATTGGTAACATCGTCAGTTTCTATGGCCGTTTCTCCCAAGGGGTAATCGTTCCAATCACCTGTGTTGATTTGTTTTCCTGAATGGCTTTTATCACACCATTTGAAATCTCTTCATGGGTCAACCAGCGGGACTGGCCATCTTCGATCTTGAACCCCAGTAGGATTTGATGATAACCAACATATGGTGGAACTGCCGTTTTGGCTTTGATATCCTCAAGGTTTGAACTGCTGCCATTAACGTGAAACAGGTCCCATGATTGGAGTCGGGGAAGAAATTCAATTAAACAAGGGATCACTCGTGTTCCGTTGGAATGGATCCAAGCAACCACCAACTGGATAGGGCCATTCTGTTGCTGGATATGATGTAATTGTTCCGCTAATTCTTTCGTATTCGTGTAGTCAACCAAAATCGGCGTCAACTGCGCAGGGTTTTGGTCCATGAGCCGCTTCATCTTCTCCGGATTCCGGCCGATCACCGAAACGTGGTAGCCATTTTCCGATAACCAGATGGACACGTTGGCCAGCATTCCTGTGCCGCCTATCACAAGTGCATGTTTCATTTCAATCATTCCTTTGCTGAGTGAATGGTGTTCTCGTATCGAATTTGATTTTCTTATTGAATTGCCAGAAAGGATGAAATGGATGACTACTTTACTGGAAGCGTCTAATTGTTTGTTGTTATCTACCGACCAAAAGAAATCGGCAAGTCTCTGGCGGAACGACCCCTGTTATAAATTCCTGTTTTCGCTGAAAGGTTCCATGAACTATCAAAGCAGACGAAATGATTTTTCGTTAACGGAAAATGAATTTATGGTGTTCAATCCCTATGACGAGCATCGTCAGCTTGCCGTGGATGATCATAAATTCTTGGTTGAACTGGATGTGGCTTTTCTCAACGAAGCAACGGCTGCCATTTCGGGCATTGAGGGAGACCTTTTCTTTGCGCAAACTACGCAAAAAAATCCACTCGTTGAGCAATGGGTCCATTTTGTTCAGCAATACATGCTGCTGGAAGGTGAAGCTGGAAGCGTGTCTTCTAACGTGTTCTTGGAGCATAGCTTTGCCCAACTCAGCCTCTTGTTGGCTAAGTCCGCTATTGGGATACATACTTCTGACTTGATTACGGACCCATTTCGCGCGGTTCAGCCTGCACTTGTTCAAGTGATGGCATCTTTAAAAGACGATTATCAGCATGCTTGGAGCTTGGAAGAAATGGCGGCGCTGCTGGGTGTCAGCAAATTTCAATTCGCCCATCTGTTTAAAGAAAAGATCGGCGTTTCCCCGTATTCCTGGCTTCAGCTCTATCGGTTAGTCCGAAGCCAGGAACTGCTTTTGCATACAGAGCGAACCATAACGGATATCGCCCATAGCTGCGGCTTTTCTTCCGTTGGAGTTTACAATCAATTATTTAAACGCCTCTACGGATTTCCGCCGAGCTTTTTCCGTCAACGACATTCGAATTAAGTAAAAGACAGCACAAACGACCATCATGCTGCCACAGAAGACAAAGATAGCGCTGATTTCGATAAAAGAAGCGAGTGCGCCAAATAGCATTAAGGAAATGACATTTGATCCATAGAGAAGGACTGCATTGAAACTGAATGCTCGGCCCAACTTCTGGGCTGGGACCAATGTCTGAATCAAGTAAACACGGGAAAGACTGGAGATTGGCAAACCGGCTGCCGCAATCAGTACACCCAGAAAGTAAAGGGGGAGGTGGGTGGCGAACCCCAATACTAGGATTCCAATTCCCCAGACAACAGAGCCAGACAAATAAAGGGTGAACGTCAGCTTTTTCCAGAAAAACGGAATGATCACGTTGATCAGAATGACCCCGATGCCATACCATCCCAATAAGAGACTGTAAAATTCTTCACCTTGGCTTGGGTAGTTTTGCAGAAGAAGCAAGAGCAAACCGACCTGCCATACCCAAGTATTGAAAAAGACCATCAAAAACGTCACCATAAACAAATTTTTTATGATCCCTTCGTCTTTTACCCATAGAAAGAACGCAACAATCGACTGGAAGATTCCTTCCTTTTTCCTTCCCAATATATGCTCCTCGGTTAACGGTTCGACCCAATGGATTTTCAAGATGAAAAGCGCACTCAGTACATATGTCAGCGCATCAATCGAATAAAAATGAATAGTTTGCCCGGCACTCAACAGACCGATACTGAAAATAGGGGTGAGTACCTGAACGCCTCTTGTTACCGTATCCAGCAGACTATTGACCGTCGTACGGTCATCAACAGGGGTGACGAGGAGCAAAACGGCCCGGTATGCCGGATTGTAAAAGCAGCCCAAGCTCTGAATCACGAAACTGACAATCAGCAGATGCCAGAAAGCTAACATGTCGAATTGATAGAAGACAACCAGTGAGAGAATTATAGGAACTCGAATAAGGTCGATCCACAACAGCAACCTCTTCTTCTGCACACGGTCCGCAATCGCACCGCCAATTAGTCCGAACAACAGATAAGGGACCGCCTGTGAAATAGCAATCACCGTAGTCAGGCTAGCCGATTGCGTCAAATCATAGGAGATAAAAAGAAAGGCCAATCCTGCGAGGACATTTCCTAGCTGTGAAATACCAGCGCCTGCCAAGTAATAGAGAACATTTTTGTTTTTTACTACATTTCGATACATCGCAACCACCTCATGTACAGGTTACGCCGTATTTTTGGATGCATCTATATGAATCTTGCTGTTATTACCAGCAAGATTCAACCTTTGACAGTAACTAACTAAATTTCAAAACTACAAGTTCATAACTAAAGCTTATGAATATCCATTGTTTTAATTGATTTTACTTATTATTTTTTAAAGTATATGCTGGTTTTGTAACTAAGATGGGGAATATGGAAGATTTTATTTACTATAGTAGCAGCCAGGTCAACGATTTATTTCATCAACTTTGATACTTTAATGTTCATACAATTTTACGTTCGACAGGAATAAAAGTACGCTTTCAGCATACTGCTGTTACGTTAATTTTAAATACACTTTCTATTTTTTGAAGATTAGAGATATTGAAGAGGGAGGATTAAATGAATAGAAAACTTAACTATATTTGGAGTGCCTTCTTTTTAGCAGAGCTTGGAAGAGCGATGTATTTCATTTTAATCACCTGGATATTATATGACCTTACAGAAAATGCATTTTACACAGGATTATTAGTGAGTTTGGGTTTTCTACCGGGTCTCCTAATGAATCTATGGTTCGGAGTGATAGTAGACAGATTAAATAGAAAGGCATTATCAGTGGTAGCAAATTTAATAAGCACCTTGACCATTCTGATGGTTTTATTCGCCATCTGGTTTGATGTACTCACTCCATGGGTTATTATTTTAGCTCAAATGATTATCCAATTGATGGGTTCATTATTTAGGCCAGCCATACAAGCTTTTATCGCAGAGATTTTTCCCACAGCTGAATTACCGAAAGTTTACTCGCAATCCGGATCAGCAGCTATTATGGGCGGACTGTTGGGAGCATCCATAGGTGGTATAGCTATAGGCGTTTTTTCTGAATTTATCACGATGAGTATCGTAGTCGTTTCCTTTATATTGGCTACTGTTTTTCTTTATTTGATTCCAAAGGCTGAACTTCTTCAAAAAGAAGAAAAAAACAGGGAACGAAAATCGGTTGTAACGGATTTACTAGAAGGCTTCACTTACTTAAAAAGCAATTCCTTTCTTTTTAGTCTATTTGGTACCATGTTTGTCGGACAACTAGTTTTTCATTCGAGTATAACTTTTTTGTCTGTTTATACGAAAGACTACCTTGGTCAAACAGTAACCATCTATGGATTTTTAGACGCGACACTTTCATTAGGTGGCGTAATTGCAGGAATTTTAGGAGCATGGTGGTGGAATAAAAGTTCAAATTACTTGTCTACAAATTCCTTGATCGTTGTATTTGCTGGATTGTGTTTAGTTGGTTTCAGTACTAATCTGTACATCGCATTTATCGGTGTTTTCTTAATCGGTTTGGGTACTACGTGGATTAGGGTCTTAATACAGTCGATACAACAGATGGCCACAGACAAAGCCTATCATGGCCGTATGGCAAGTTATAGAATGCTATGCAATCAAGGATCGGTTGTAATTAGCGGACCGATTTTGGGCTGGATTGCTACATATGGTGCTAATAGCGTTTACATTTCATTGTTAATTCCGGTTGGATTAGGAGCACTGTTATGCCTTAAACAAGCTACACAAGAAAAGTTCAAAAAAATCACAGAGCGCCCAGCTTAAAAGCTTTTATAGAAGTAAATTTTAAAAATAGATAAAGCATTATTAATCTCATTTATGAAAGAGTGCTAAGTGATAGGTTTACATATCATGCGGTTATCGGAAGCTGCAAAATAGAGGGAGACATTTGGTGATTTCTGAATGTCTCCCTTCTATTTAGTGCACACCAACAATGAGTGTAACCAATGCCTGTAACCATTCGATTAATGGGAAGAAAGAAGAAACAACAAATTCAAAATGCATCTTCCAAGAGCTGCATTAACAGGAAAACGACGCCAAAGCTTCTGGTGCCAACTGTTCAAGAGATGTTGTTTAATTCATACTTGGCGGAGCTCATTGCTTTATTCCCTAGGTAACGTGCATTCTCTTAGTTTATAAATTAAAAAGGTCATTATGGAGATATTGACCAATAAGAGAAGATGAAATGTGAAATTGAAATCTAGTAGGATCAAAATCGCAGTGATCGAGATGAGAAATGAACTGATCATAGCGGTGATTATAGTGGATTTACCCTGCTTGATCACTTCCATCTCACTGGACCAGTTGTAATTAGGGAATTTCAAATTGACAAAGAAGCCCACCATGCTAATAAGCATTAAACTAGTGATTGTAAAAGAAATGAAGAGCAATGAATCCAATAACGATGAACTGAAAATTTGAGTATAGACCAAAATAGCACAAGCTAATCCTGGCACAAAAAGCATCATGTTTAACGCGATCTTGGCTTTTGCAAGTTCCATCAAAGAGAGGGGAGACGTCAACAAAATCCAGATGCTTTGGCCTTCAAAAGATAGGCTTGATGAAGTGGTTGTGGTCAAAAGAGTACATACAGTCGTAAATAGAATGAATATATACTTGCTTGATAACGTGATAAAGGACAGTTCCAAGGTAGTGTCATACAAAAGAGGGGAGATATTGAACAAGTAAGCCAGGCTGCCAATTAGTAATAGCACAGGTGTAAGGACTGTATTGCTGACATAGGTGATAGAGGATAGATATAGTTTCAGCTCTTTTGAGAATAGACTTTTAAATAAACTATTGGAAGAAAACGTGCTGGAATCACGTGCTTTCCTTTTTGATGAGGGAGAGTAGCTTGCAACTAAGAAAGCGTATCTTCTAGTAAATACGTATCCGGTTAAGAGAACCAAAGCGAGCGTGATTGCGAGTAAGCTCACCAAATCGAAGAATCCGAACTCTGATGTCGAGTTGCTAATGATGCCGAACAAGTAGAGTGGGGAACTATTAGAAAAAATGTCTTTGTAATTCAATGAAGCAGAGGTGTACGTGATATACAAAAGAGGTGAAAGGAATAAAAAGATTGTAAGCAAAGCTTCGATCACATTATTATGGATTCTTAAGAAATTAAGGAGAATTTTTACTGCCAATGAAATGATGAAGGTTATTGCGATAACTAGTAAAGGGAGGATCACCACAAGAAGAAGACTGGATAATAGAACGAACCAGAAGTCGGGAAGAATGAACATATGCAACAAGGTGCCAGTAAAAACAGCTATTGCAGCAATGAGTAAATAAAGGATCAATAGTCTGATTACATTAAAGAACTTGGCTTGCCACAATGGAAGGGGCAAGCTGAAAATAAGTTCAGTATCCGACGAAACAATCATTTTTTTAATGCCGCTTAAGATGGTCCAAAACCCCAGGGCCCAAAACAAAATGGACGAAAGAATCGGAAAAAATAACATGGATTCTTCGTTGCTGTACAAATCAAAGGCGATATAGACAATATAGCCAATGGCCATGACAACAGCGGCACAATAGCCACCCAACGTAAGAACAGCGTGCTTTCGGTCGTCCTGGTTATTGGATGATCCCAATCTGGAAAACTGAAAATCATTTGCCAAGATATACTTTTGCAATTGGATTAGCTTACTCATGTGCTGTGATGCTCCTGAATTTTTCGCCCAAGCTGCTCTCAGACAATAGGTTGATCATCGTATCATTGACGACCACTTCGCCGTTATGGATCATGACCACTTTGTTGCAGAGCTTTTCCGCTACTTCTAAAACGTGGGTCGAATACAACACAATGGATCCTTCAGCTGCCCGTTTCTTCATTTCTTCCTGTAAAAAATAAGTGGCGTTCGGATCCAATCCGACGAAGGGTTCATCCAATATGATCAGCTTTGGATTGTGCATCAGGATGGAAATAAGCACCAGTCTTTGTTTCATGCCATGTGAATAAGTAGAAATCAACTCATGGATAGCACTGCCGAAATTGAGCTTTTTCAGCAAGGTGTTCAATTGCTCGTTTATCGTCTCGTTGTCAATCTGATAAATGCTTCCAATGAGTTCCAGGTACGAATACCCCGTCATGTTCCCATAGAGCACAGGAGTGTCGGGCGAGTATCCGACCATCTGTTTAAATTCTTGTGGGTTTTTTTCTATGCTCACGCCATCTAATTCAATAGCGCCTTGATCAAAGCCATAAATGCCCACGATGGATTTGATGGAAGTCGTTTTTCCTGCCCCGTTCATGCCGATGAAGGCGCAAATATCGCCTTCCGCTAAATCCAAAGTTAAGTTCTTAATGCCTTTTTCAGATCCTTTGTATAACTTGGTCAAGTTGTTTATCGATAACATTTGAACCAGCCTCCTTCAATCAAGACTTTTTGAGATTCCTATTGGTCCATGAGAGATTAAGTAAAATGAATGCCAAACAAGTTGCAATACTGAAGTAGTTTAAGTCGTGGACCGACAGCAACTGGTTCTCCGCCAGGTTTAAGATGCCGCCTGGGGACAGCTGGAACAAGAAGTGGTTGAACCCCTTGATCAGAATAAAGAAAATAGAAGCGGCGATTGTCGTGACGGCGATTAGGATTGGGCTCTTGACAAAGGTGCTGATCAAGATGGCCAGACTCACGACGAAGAGGATCCATAAACTGTACAACAGCAGAAACAGCAGAAAGTTTGAAAAAGAGAAAGAACCGAATAAGAAAATGGTGTAACCATAGGAAACGGCTGCCCCAATGGAGATGCTGAACATGCTGATTACCCAATTTCCCATTAGTTTTGACAACAGGTAGGAGCGCAGCGAAACAGGGCGGGTCAATATGAAATCTTGCATACCGCTATTGCGGTCGGCTGCAATCAGCCCCATGAAGCTAATAATCAAGATGATGAGTCCGATTTGATTGAATTGGCCGGAAATGGTCGACAGGAGAATTTCAGCAGAACTTGGCACTGGCCGGTTCGGATCGATGGTGATGCCATCTGCGCCGCCAACATTTTTGAGGATAACGTCCATGTATTTAGTGATCAGCGGTTGAGTAATGCCCAAGATCACGAAAAACAGGGTTAACCAGATGAACTTAAATTCTTTTGCGGCTTCTACTAGTTCAGTGCGCGTTAATGTATAAAAGTTTGTCATGTGTCCGACACCATCTCCAGGAAAATTTCTTCTATCCCTCTTTCATAAAACGCAATGGACGTAATATCCATTTCTTTTGCAGCGAAGTCGTTTATGACTTTCTTTAAATCCAATTCTTCAGCTCCCGTTAAAAGAAAGGTGTTTGGTGATAGCCATTCAACGCGTTCGACCTCAGAACTTTTCAATGCTTCACTTGTTTGCGGGACATTCCCCGTCTTAACCAGAATTTGTTTGCGGTCTGATTTCTGAAATTCGTCGTTTATGTTTCCGACAATCCTTCCATTCTTTATGATGATGTACCGGTCGCAAAATTCGCTGGCGTCGTCCAATATATGCGTCGAAATAATGATGGTCGTTCGCTTCTTTAAGCGAGCGATCAATTTTTTCACTTCATTCCGGCCGATCGGATCCAACGCAGAAACCGGTTCATCCAAAATCAGCAGCAGCGGTTGGTGCAAAATGGCCTGGGCAATCCCGAGCCGCTGCTTCATGCCGCCAGATAATTGTTCCACTTTGTAATTTCCCTTATCCTTAAGCCCGACTTCTTCTAAAACCGCTGAAATATTCTCTTGTAAAAACTCCTTATCCATTCCCGATAATTTTCCGAAGAAAAGAAGAGATTCTTTGCAAGTCATCCACGGTTTGAAGTCCGTATTTTGGGACAAGTAGCCAATATTTTTCTTGTGTTGCACGATGGGGGCGGAATGGAATGTAATGTCCCCCTGCTCATGCTGCAGAATGCCGGTCATGCATTTAATGAGCGTCGTTTTCCCTGCTCCGTTTTGTCCCAATAAGCCAACGCATTCACCTTCTGCAATCGAGAAGGTGACATCGCTCAAGATTTTTCTTTTTTTGATGGTCTTATGAAGTTTCTCGACTGTAATCATTTCGGATCATTCTCCTTCCAATCACTAAATACAGTATCGGCCCGAGCAATTGGAGCAATATAATGGCGGCCAGCCAAATATAGGGCGAGACAATTAGTTCTTTTCTTTTGAACCAATCATAAAGCGCGACTCCAATCAATAATAAGTTGAATAAAATAATCGGCAAGGCAAAAGGAAGGATCTGCGGCCAATCGATTTCCAGTAGAGCATTTATATCTGTATTCATCTCAATCACTCCTTCAATTATCATTATCAATAATGATAATTGAAAAGTCAACCACTCTACTGTATTTTAGATATATACTTAAAATAAATTAAAGAGTCATCTCTTTTATTTATTTTTAAGAAAATCCTAATATGGATGTTTACGAGAAGCTGGTAATACGAAAGAAAGACTATATAATAGCGATCTGATCACGAAGAAAAAGGGGATCGAAATAGATGGAATTTGATTTATTTAAAAACCAGGTCAGGTTTAAAGTAGCTTTGGAATTAATAGATGTCGATGAAGGATACTCGATTATGCAATTGAATAAATTATTGAAAGAAGTATCGCAAGCGACATTATACAGACACGTAAACTCAATGGTGGATGACGATCTATTGAAAGTCGTTGGCATAAATCGTATTGGAAAAGTTGAAGAAAAGCTATATGCCCTGAATACTCAAGCTTATAAGATCAGCGAAGAAGATTGGCAGTCTGCCACTTACGGCGATAAAATAAAATTTGTAACTTATTTTTTTATGTATATTCTTCAGAACTATAAAGACTATCATGAGAACAGAGTTACAGAAGATACTCAGGATCAAGCGACATTTTCTTTAGTGAAATTGAACTTAACAGATGATTTATTCGAAGATTTTCAGTCGGAGTTAAGTACGTTAATGGAAAAGTACTATAATAGAAAAGATGATAAAGAAGGAAAGGATCGGACGATTTCCATGGTGATTATTCCGTAATTTCTCTTCTTAGAAGAGAAGTTATTCTTTCATTGAATTTGTTTACATATGAGGGATTATCGGAAGTTGTTTAAACACAAGGGAGAGAAGCGGCTAATCAAAGCCGATTTTTTTCTCTTTTTTCGGTAAAAGTGTATTTTTATGAATAGTTTTCCTTTTTTTAAGTGCTAAAAAAATGTATGAATAGCTGCAAAAAAAAGAGAGCTAAAAGGGCAATCCACCTTCAAAGTATACCGAAAACATGCTTAAATTCGGTTCCATATTATTCCTAATTATTCCTACTTACTGGAGAAATCTTTCCTTTGGTTTTAATATAAATTTACTATAATAATTTAAAGGCTATTAATGAATAAATAGAAATAGGAAGATGTAAACGCAAAAGATATGTACAGAAAAAAATTAGCATTCCTAGATACCAAGTATGAAATGTTCTGAGATATATCTCTTAAATATCATTGATTTTGGGTGATTTATTTTTTAAAAAAATTTATACAAACAAGTGAGAAGAAAACGGTTATTGTGTGTTCTTCAATATAAGGAGCGAAAACTATGAACCAGTTTATCACCATCAATGATCGGAAAATGGAAGTAGTGCAAAAAGGTGGAAATGGAGTACCTATCTTTATTCTGCCGGGAATGGGCTGTTCGTTTGAGGAATGGTTTGAAGTGACAGAAGCTCTGAGTAAAACGAATAAAATTATTATGTTCCACCGTCCAGGATCAGGAAAAAGTGAAATTGGAGAAGAAAAACGTACGACAACGGCTAATGCTGAAGAGATGAAGCAACTAATGGAGAAGTTGGAAATAGTGGATCCGGTCATTCTGATCGGACATTCTTATGGGGGCTTATGCGCGCAGCATTTTTCAAAACTCTATCCTGAAAAAGTAAAAGCATTGCTCTTAATTGATTCTACATCTGAGGATTTGGAAAGACTGGATGAGCTTGAACTTCCTGTTTTAAGGGGAAATTCAGCTGATAATAAATGGCTAGAGGATTTTCAAAACTATGCAAGTATGAACGAAGAAGAAACCAGAAAAATTATTCACCCCAAATTAGCCGAAAACCAGAAAAAACTGCCTTCACATATACAAAGGCAATTAATCCAGTTTCGGCAAAAGCCAAACTTGTACAAAGCAATGATATCTGAATTCGTAAACTTTAAAATAGATGCAAAAATGATAAAAAAACTAGGTATGCTGAGCAATATTCCACTAGTCGCTATCGGCCGCGATAAAAACTATGTAATTCAAGAAGGTGTAAGCAGAGGTTTGCCTGAGTCGGAACTGTTGATGTTGGAAAACATGTGGCAGCAATTAATACTCGAACAAGGAAAGCTTTCGAAAAGAAGCACAGTTAAGTTTGCAAAAAGTGCAGGACATTCGATACATTTGGATCGGCCGGATTTAGTCATATCGACTTTAAAAGAATTAACAGAAGACTAAAAAACAAACACGATTTTTTTTCATTAAGTTATACTGTAGAAAACAGATGCGGAGCGTTTAGGATGAAACGGATACTGGCTGTGGGATTTGGCGGAATGATCGGTTCGCTTTTGCGTGCGGGAATATATATGGTGGCTGTAGGTGGATCTGGACTCTGGCTCGTCAATATAGCCGGCAGTTTTTTAATCGGGCTCGCAGCCATCCGGTTAAGCCGGAAGTTGGCAGAGCTTAGGCTGCTGGTTTCAACGGGGCTGCTGGGCTCGTTTACAACATTTTCCGCGTTCTCTGCTGACTGGTTCCATTACCTGGAGTCCTCCATTTGGCTGGGCATGGCATTTGCGGGCGGCATGACGGTTGCTTGTGTTGCCGCCGCAGCCGCAGGTTTGTGGGTTGGCCGGAGAGGGGTGCAGTCATGATTGGCATTGCGGTTGGCGGATTTTTAGGAGCGGTCACGCGTTACTTGTTTTACTTGTTGATTGAAAGCAGGGTGTGGCAGCCGAAAGCCGCGACCTGGCTGGTCAACAGCATCGGGTCGTTGGTGCTTGGCCTGTTTATCGGCAGCGGCAGCTTATCGGCTTTCTGGATCACCGGTTTTCTGGGGGCCTTCACGACGTTTTCGACGATGGCTTTGGATGTGGTGAAAGATTTGGAAGATGGTAGATGGCTACAGGGTGCCGCTTACGTTTTTGCCACTTTAGCCAGTGGAATCGGCCTATTTAGCCTGGGCTATGTCTGGATGCACTGAATTTCTGTACCTCCTGTGTCTGCTGCAGGAGTTTTTTTGCGAACGACCGCAAATCCTGCTGAACGCCCACAAATTCGGATAAGCGCCCATAAATCTCGCTGAACGCTCACAAATCCAAATAAGCGCCCACAAATCCTTGCAAACACCCACAAATCGAAAAAAAAACAAAACTCCAGCCGCTCTTCGCAGATTCACGAAGAGCGGCTGGAGTTATTTGACGATGATGACCGGAGCCTGGACACGTTTGGCCACTTTATGGCTGACGCTGCCGAGCACCATTTCCTGGAGTGCATTCAATCCGCGGCTGCCGATCAATACGACATCATAACCGGTTTCATTGGCATGCTTGACGATGGTCGGACCCGGTACGCCGTGCAGCGTTTTGGTTTCAAAATCAACGCCGGCAGAACGGAAGATTTCTTCGAGCGGCATCAAGTGCTTTTTGCGTTCCAAATGGACTTCATCACTGCTTTGGCCGTGAAGAATTTCGGTTCGCGCTTTTTCATAATCGATGACATACAGCAAAGTGATGAAAGCTTGTGGGTTGGCTTTGGCCATTTTGACCGCTTCGTGAGCGGCCCGCTTTGAATGGTCAGAGCCGTCGGCCGCAACTAAGATTTTCTCGTACATAAGCATCCCCCTTAATGTGTGCTCTTGCCTGCAGTGCCATAGGTCGCTAATTTGTCGACGAGCTTTTGGCTGGAGGCGTTCAACCCGGTGATTTCAACGGTCTGGCCCTGCGCCTGCAGTTTGTTCATGACCCGGTCGATGGCGCCGACGCCTGAATCGTCCCAGACAGTCGCATCTGAAAAGTCCAACACAATCCCTTCGGAAGCTTCCACTTTATCGAATGCGGAAACAAAGTCCTGGGAAGATGCGAAAAACAATTGTCCGTGTATGTTATATCTATTCGACGCATTGGACTCCAATCCTTCTTTGCGGACCTCCACTTTGGAGATCTTCGCAGCAAACAGGATGGTGCTCAAAATGACGCCGGCGAATACGCCTTTGGACAAATCATGGGTATAGACGACAACGACGACAGTCAATAGCATGACGATCGCATCTGATTTCGGGGCAGTCGCCAAGTATTTGAACGAACCCCAGTCAAAGGTGCCGATGCAGACCATGACCATGATTCCAGCTAAGACCGGCATCGGTATCTGGACGACCCAATTGCCGAGGACAATAATCAGGAACATCAGGAATACGCCGGCTGTGAAGGTGGACAAACGTCCTCGACCGCCGGAACGGACATTGATGCCGGACTGGCCGATCATCGCGCAGCCTGCCATGCCGCCGAAAAATCCAGTGATGATGTTGGCGATTCCCTGACCGCGTGCTTCCTGGTTTTTATCGGAGCCTGTTTCAGTCGCATCATCGAGTATCGATGCAGTCAACAAGGATTCCAGCAATCCGATGATGGACAAAGCCAGTGCAGTCGGGAAAATGATTTGTAGAGTTTCAAAGTTGAACGGTACATTCGGAATGAAGAAGCTCGGCAAGGTTTGTGAAATCGTGCCCAGGCTGCCGACATTCTGCATATCCATTCCGCTGTACATGACGACTCCCGTCAAGACTAGGATGGCGATCAAGGGAGCCGGAATAGCCGTAAAAAAACGTGGCAAAATGTAGACGATCGCCAACGTGATTCCCACAAATACATAAGTGATGGCATTGACGCCAAAGATAAATGGCACCTGTGCCATGAAAATCAGGATAGCCAGTGAATTGACAAAGCCAATCATGACAGCCCGCGGGATGAACTTCATAAAGCGGGCGACTTTCAGCAATCCGAATATGAGTTGCAGCACACCAGTCAGAACGGTTGCCGCGAGTAAATAATCCAATCCGTGATCACGGACCAGCAATACCATCGCAAGTGCCATGGCGCCAGTTGCTGCTGAAATCATGGCAGGGCGGCCGCCGACAAAGGAAATGACGACAGCGATGGAAAATGAAGCGTACAGGCCGACCATCGGATCGACTCCTGCAATGATGGAGAAAGCGATTGCTTCCGGAATCAGGGCAAGTGCCACCACAATTCCCGCCAGGATATCCCCGCGGATATTGCCGAACCACTGCTCTTTATAAGGTAAGGTATTCAAAAAACTCCACTTCCTTCTATAGTAAATGAACACGCATTATTTAGTGGTTATCCCATAAACCGGTTGCTCTTTCCGGCGCAGTGGACAAATCGTCCACGAAGCTTTTCAAGGAAGAACTTTCAAACTGTATCACCTTTTTTTATTCGTGTAAATACACTTCATTCAAATATCCGTTTGACTGTAATTGCCAAGACCTATATACTGGAGAAAACAATCAAATCTTTATTTGAATGAAAGAGGTGCCGGCATGAAAGAAGTATGTGAAGTGACAAAAGTCCATCCGGAAGCGGTCGATCGTGTACAGAAGAGCATGACCGATTTGAGCGAGGTGGCGAATCTGTTTAAAGCGCTGGCGGATGAAACCAGATTGAACATCGCATATGCCTTAACTATAGAAGAAGAGATGTGTGTCTGCGATATTGCCGCAGTCATCGGGTCTTCCACAGCAACGGCTTCCCATCATTTGCGTTACCTTCGGGAGCGGGCTTTGGCGAAGTCCGAGCGCAAAGGAAAACAAATCTATTATTCCTTGTCTGACGATCATGTCCGCCAGTTGGTGACAATTGCGCACGAACACACGAAAGAAGGTGCGGAAAATGGTTAAAACCTATCGTCTTGAAAATCTATCATGCACCAGTTGTGCGGCCAAGTTTGAGAAGAATGTCAGAGAACTGCCCGATATAAGAAACGTCAATTTGAATTTCGGAGCTTCCAAATTGACGATTGATGGGAATGTGACGATTGAAGCGCTTGAAAAAGCGGGGGCTTTCGATCATATCCGCGTCTATCCTGAAAAAGAAAAAGTGAAACACGTTCCTTTCTATCAGCGACGCCAGACGATAGAGACGGCTCTCTCGCTGCTGCTGTTGATAGCGGGAATCATCGTTTCCTTCCAAATTGGTGAAACGCATCCCTGGTCCATCGCATTGTTCGGCGGTTCCATGGCAATAGGCGGTTATCATATGTTCTGGACCGGGTTGAAAAATCTCAGCACGCTCCAGTTCGACATGAAGACATTGATGACCATCGCCATTATCGGGGCTGTCATCATCGGTGAATGGCGCGAAGGGGCTGTAGTCGTGTTCCTTTTCGCTGTCAGCGAAGCATTGGAGTCCTTCTCCATGAACAAAGCACGCCAGTCGATCCGCAGCCTGATGGATCTGGCTCCGGCACGGGCGTTGATTCAGCGCGGCGGTGAATTAGCCGAAATGGATACGGAAGACATCCGGATTGGAGACGTTCTGATCGTCAAGCCGGGACAGAAAATCGCCATGGACGGCACAGTCCTTCGCGGGCAGTCTGCCGTCAATCAGGCAGCGATTACAGGAGAGTCGATTCCTGCAGTCAAAACGGTTGGAGATGAAGTTTTTGCGGGTACGATGAATGATGAAGGAGCACTGGAAGTCACTGTCACGAAACGTGTGGAAGACACCACCATTGCGAAAATCATTCATCTCGTTGAAGAAGCGCAGGCTGAAAAAGCGCCGACCCAGAAATTCATCGACCAGTTCGCCAACTACTATACGCCGGCAATCATCGCCATCGCCTTTTTCGTGGCTTTGGTACCGGGCTTTGTAACCGGCAACTGGGAACTATGGGTTTACCAGGGCTTGGCCGTTCTCGTCGTAGGTTGCCCATGTGCACTCGTCGTATCGACTCCGGTTGCCATTGTCACGGCCATCGGCAATGCCGCGCGTCAAGGAGTCCTCATTAAAGGGGGAGTTCACCTGGAAGAAACCGGCCGCATCAATGCGGTGGCTTTTGACAAAACGGGCACACTGACCAAAGGATATCCTGAAGTGACAGATGTTCTTGCAGAAGGAGCGGTAACAGAGGAAGAACTGCTGAAACTGGCAGCATCTGTCGAGACCATGTCGCAGCATCCATTGGCCAGAGCCATCTCGAAAGAAGCAGCAGGTGTCTATGCCTCTGAAAACTTCAATTCTGTTACCGGGAAAGGCGCTTATGCGACAGTCAATGAAGAAACCATTTACGTCGGCAGCTTAAACTGGGCTGAAGAAAAGGGCTTACGTATTCCGGATAAAGCGCGTAAACTGCAAGAGAGTGGGAAATCCGTCACCGCTGTATTTTCAGAAGCGATGCTGATGGGAATCATCGCAGTAGCGGATGCCATCCGAACAGAAAGCCCTTCCATCATTCAGAAGTTGAAAGCGATGGGAATCAGCCAGACCATCATGTTGACTGGGGATCATCCAGCAACAGCAACAGCCATTGCAGCAGAAATCGGTGTAACCGATGTCCGTGCAGGGCTGATGCCGGAAGACAAATTAGCAGCAATCAAAGATCTGCAAAAACAATATGGCCGGGTGGCGATGGTCGGCGATGGCATTAATGATGCGCCGGCACTGGCTGCATCAAGTATCGGCATCGCAATGGGCGGAGCGGGGACAGACGCAGCGCTGGAAACGGCGGATATCGCCTTGATGGCAGATGATTTGGAGAAACTTCCTTATACGATTCGACTCAGCCGAAAGACATTGCGTATAATAAAAGAAAATATCGTCTTTGCGCTAGGGCTCAAGATTATCGCATTGCTATTGATCATTCCAGGTTGGTTGACCTTATGGATTGCGATTTTCGCGGATATGGGTGCTACGCTATTGGTAATCATGAATGCATTGCGACTTGTAAAAGTTCAGAAGTAAGGCAAGTTTGGAGGTTTTATGTTGAAGTTAACAGAGTGGACAATGGAAGAGCAGGAACAGCTGATTCATTTTATGACAACAAATTCGTGGCCGTTTCATGGCCATGAACATCCGGTGCGGGCTTTGATTGAGAAAACAATTGAAGAAGGCGGCTATAAATCAGACCAAGTGACAACTTTCTGGATAGAAAATGATGAAAATCAGCAAGTTGGCTTAGTCAAAATCTTTGATTTGCAGGATGATATCCCGCTTTTCGATCTGCGGATTGCAGATCCTTACCGCAGCAAGGGCTATGGTCCGAAAGCATTGAAACTGGTTGCTGATTTCGTCTTTTCGCTGCCAGAGAAGAAAATTCGGCTGGAAGGCAATACGCGCCACGATAACTTCGCGATGCGCAAGGCTTTCGAGCGGACTGGCTTTGTTAAAGAAGCCCATTTGCGCCAGGCCTGGTTTTCTCCACGGGAAAACCGTTATTATGATGCAGTGACTTACGGCATGACACGTGAAGACTGGCAGGCAGGAATCACGACACCGGTTTTATGGGACGATACCGTCGCAGAAACAAAAGAGCTCCCGTTTAACCCCGTGCTGCTCGATTTTCCGGAAGAGTTCGAATCGGAGCGTCTGCTGATCCGGGCGCCGAGAAGAGAAGATGCGCAAGCAAGTTACGAAGCTGTTATGCATTCGTTGGAAGCATTCCGGCCATGGCTGCCATTTGCACAGCAAAAGCCTGACCTTGCAGAAACAGAGGCAACATTGATTGAAGCCGAGGCTAATTTTAAATTGCGTAAGGATTTGCGTCTGCATTTCTTCCTGAAGGAAACTGGCCAATTCGTCGGCTCTACTGGACTTCACCGGATTGACTGGGAAGTACGCAAGTTTGAAATCGGCTATTGGGTCGACAGCCGCTATGAGGGCAAAGGGTATGTTACGGAAGCAGTGGAACGCATTACGCGCTTTGCTTTTGAAGAGTTAGGCGCCAATCGGGTTGAAATCCGCTGCGATCCGGACAATGTCCGCAGCCGCGCAGTCGCCAACCGCCTGAAATTCGAGCTGGAAGGAATTTTGCGCAATGATACGGTTTCCCGGGTAGGCAATAAGCTTCGGGATACATGCATCTACGCTAAAATTAAACAATAAAAAGCAGGAGAGGGAAATCGTTGATTTTTCCTCTCCTGCTTTTTATATTGGGTGGATAAGCAAAAATGCAAAAAGAAAAGGTTGTTCCAAAAGCCATTTATCATGGCTTTTGGAACAACCCTGTATTTCTTCATCGAATGCTATGGCTATACGCCTTTACGTCCAGTTACTAAGTTGATAACTAAAACGATTGCAGCAATGATTAAAAGAATGTGTATTAGTCCGCCTGCTACGTCCATTAAGAATCCGATTAGCCATACTACGATAATAACTGCTAAGATAATCCAAAGAATACGTCCCATGTTTTTCACCTGTCCTTTCAATAATAACTATTTTGCTTATAGTAATAACTACCCTGACACCAATAAGCTTAAACCTTTCTGAAAAAACGGACTGTTATAAGGGGCGACAAGTCCAGTTGTTTCAATGATGGCGGTATAGTAAACTGAACATAGCTACGTGAGGGAGGAAAGAATTTTGCCTACTCCAAGTATGGAAGACCATATTGAAATCATCTATTCATTAATTGAGCAAAAAGGTTATGCGCGTGTCTCGGATATTGCGGAGGCCTTATCTGTGCTGCCGTCTTCTGTCACCAAGATGGTGCAGAAGCTGGATAAAGACGGGTACTTGATATACGAACGATACAGAGGCCTTGTGTTGACGCCAAGAGGCCAGAAGCTTGGCAAACGCCTATTGGAACGGCACGGCTTGCTTGAACAATTTCTTCGGTTGATCGGTGTAGATGAAGAGCGGATCTATGGGGATGTTGAAGGAATCGAGCATCATCTGAGCTGGAATTCAATCGATCGAATTGCCGATTTGGTCCAACTGCTGGAAGAAAGCCCGGAGTTTACGGAAAAGCTGGAACAGCTGAATAAAGAAGGAAAAGAAAGTTAAGAGAAATAGGAGGAGCTAATTATGGCTTTACACCCAGGGTTAAAAGCGGTACTGCAAGTGAAAGACCGTTCAACATCGCAATGGATCTTATCGGATGGTTCAGGCGATGAAGTAATGATGAACGCATCAGAAATAGAAGAAGGCCAGGAAATCGGGGAAGAGATTGAAGTTTTCCTTTACCGTAACCGTCAGGGAGGGGTTTCAGCCACACCGATGATTCCTCATATCCTGCCGAGTGAGTATGGCTGGGCGAAAGTATTAAAAGTATCACCACGTGAAGGCGCAGTAGTTGATATCGGCACCACACGCGAAGTTTATCTACTGCCAGCCGATCTTCCGCAGATTACGGAATTATGGCCAAAGCAGGGCGACCATATCTTTATGACGCTTCGTACAGATCGCCACGGCGATTTGTACGGGCGTCTGGCAACTGAAGAAAAAGTGTTGGAACTGATGCAGCCGGCGCCCGAAACCGCCTTTAACCAAAATGTGCAGGCACGCGCTTACCGTTTGTTGCCGGTTGGGACTTTCATGCTGTCCGTACCTGAAATGTACCGGATCTTTGTTCACGAAACAGAACGCCATGAAGAACCACGCCTTGGGGAAGAAAAAACCGTCCGCATCATTGATGTCAAAGACGATGGTACACTTAACGGCTCGTTGCTCCCAAGAAAACAGGAACGTTTGTCTGATGACGCGGATGAAATCATGCGTTATCTCGAAGAGTCGGGCGGCAAGATGCCGTTCACCGATAAATCTTCACCGGACGAAATCCAGGAAATCTTCGGCATGAGCAAAGCGGCATTCAAGCGCGCGCTCGGCAAATTGTATAAGAATCGTCAGATCATCCAGGAAGAAGGATGGACCAAGTCGACGAAATAAAGGAACCTTTTCAAATTGATTTCGTATTAATTTGAAGAAAGGGGCAATAAAAAAATGAAAAAATTACTCACTGTCATAGCATTACTGTTTACGCTGTCTGTCGTCCTGCCATCATACAGTTCGGCAAATGTCGGCATCAATGAAAAATTCGGCCTGCCAATCGTTGTTTACGGAGGCAATCTGTCGGCTGATGAAAAAGCATCTGTTGCTGAAAGCCTGGATGTTGCAGGAGAAGCTGATGTAGAAGAAATCGAAGTGACTGGCCAGGATTTGGTCAGTTACATTAAAGATGGCGATTCCCGTGCCAATATGTATTCGTCTGCTAAAATCACACGCAAAGATGAAGGCAACGGACTGGTCATAGAAATCGTGACGCCCGATAATATTACACAAGTGACATCTGAAATGTACGCCAATGCCATGCTGACTGCAGGAATTGAAAATGCTACTGTGGAAGTTGCGGCGCCCAAAAAGGTAACCGGCCACTCAGCACTTGTCGGAATCTACAAAGCTTATGAAGTGAACGGTGAAGAGCTGGATCCGGAACGGACAGACGTTGCAAATGACGAATTGACTGTAGCGACTGAACTTGCGGACGGCGGCGTGGAAGATGCCAAAGTCAGCGAGCTGTTAACCGAAATCAAAAAACAGATTGCTGAGCAAAACCCGGCATCACGTGAAGAAGTGGAACAGATTGTCGAAGATCAACTGAGCAAGCTTCAAATCGAATTAAGCCCGGAAGATCGTCAATTGTTGGTTGATCTGATGGACCGTATCCGTCAGCTTGACATCGATTTTTCCCAGTGGTCAACTCAGTTGGAAGATTTGAGCAAGACGATTGAAGACAAAATCGGCAACATCGTCAATGATGAAGGTTTTTGGGAAAGCGTCAAAACTTTCTTTAGAAACCTGGCTGATACAGTACGCGGTTGGATGAATTAACCCGAAAAAAGGCAAGCCCGAAACTTAGGGCTTGTCTTTTTTTTATGAAGCTCAATGGCTTGCGTGGAATAAAAGACAATGCTACTATGAAATAAATATCTCGAATTCAAGATAAATAGGAGGAACTTATATGAAATTAGAAGGAATTCACCACGTTTCAGCTTTGACCGCCAATGCCGATGCCAACCACGATTTTTTTACACGGATACTGGGGATGCGCTTAGTGAAAAAAAGTGTCAATCAGGACAATCCATCTTCCTACCACCTGTTTTATGCAGATGCTGTCGGCACTCCGGGTACTGACATGACGTATTTCGATATTCCGATGGCTGGACGGACGCATCCAGGGGTTTCGAGCATCAGCAATACCGCATTCCGAGTGAAAAGTGAAGCAGCTTTGGATTATTGGACTGGACGTTTTGATGAATTCGAAGTTCCCCACGGAAAAATTGAAGAGCGTTTCAACCGCCCGACTTTGACGTTTCAGGATTTTGAAGGCTCCAGGTTGATGCTGGTCGTTGATGACGGCAAGGGCATTGACTATGGAATACCTTGGACCAAAACTGGAGTTCCGGAAGAGTTCGCGATTGTCGGTTTGGGGCATGTCCGATTGACAGTCCGCAAAAGCGAGAAAACGGCTGCCGTTCTGACGGACATTATGGGATTTGAAGAAATAGGGGCATATCCGTCTACTGTAGAAGGGCAAAAAGATATTTTGGTCTTTTCGACAGGAAAAGGCGGTCCCGCTGGCGAAATACACTTAGAGGAGCGTTCGGACCTTCCGCCGGAACGTCCGGGAAGAGGCAGTGTCCATCATGTTGCGTTCCGGGTAAAAACGTTCGAAGAGTACAGCAAGTGGAATGAGTATTTGCGTTCGAACGGATTCGTGACTTCTGGTGAAGTCGACCGTTATTACTTTAAGGCAATTTATTTCCGGGAGCCTAATGGGATTCTTTTTGAATTATCAACAGACGAACCGGGCTTTGCAACGGACGAACCGATGGAAAGCTTGGGAGAGGAGCTTGCGCTGCCGCCATTTTTAGAGCCAAAACGCGCTCAGATCGAAGCATCTCTTCGTCCGTTGAGCATCAATCAGTGAAGAGGAGGAGAAGGAAGAATGGACTTTAAATTAATTGAATTAGGCAGTGATGAATTTGCCTACCGCCTTGAAGAACAAGGGGAGACAAAAGCGGAAATCACATGGACAGAACTGGCGAATGTCATGGTCATCGAACACACCTTTGTCGATGAGTCGATGCGCAATCAGGGAATGGCCAAGAAGCTTTTGGATCAGGCAGCAGATTACGCCCGTGAACATAGCTATAAAATGGAACCTGTGTGCTCCTATGCCGTAACGGCTTTTGACCGCTACAAAGAATATGATGACGTCAAAATATAGAAAATTCGTACCAATTGAATAAGTGAACATATAAAAAGCAATCCGCTCTCAATTACAGTGGATTGCTTTTGCTAGTTATCAAGTATGTAGTTTACCATTTGTTACCTCCACTTTAGATGCTGGTCATAAAGAAAACGATAGCTGTTAAAATCGAAGCTCCACCAACACCGTACATGAAATCTGCTTGGCTAAAAATTAGGTTTTTTTCCATTTTATAGAACTCCTTTCAAATCTTTGTTATTATTAAAATACCCGACTTCCCATATTTTAAACAGGTTTTATTAATTTTATTAGGGGAACAGAGTAATTAAGTAACCAAATCCTTATTTGTACGTATACTCATAAGAGACTATAGGAAGAGGTGGATTGAATGAACCAAGAAACAGTGAATAGAGCAGGAGAAAAAGTGCTCGGCATTATCGGAATCATCTTTAATGTTTTAGCGATTGCCTTAATCGGGTTTGCGATGGCAAGTTACGCAAATGTCCAAGGTACTCCAGAATTCCAGCAGTATATAGAAGATGAAATTATGGCAGATCCAGCCTTTTCAAATCCTGAAGAAGCCCAGATGGTCATGGATATGATGTCTTCAAGCTTCAGCGTAGTAGGATGGGTGCTGATTGCGCTATTGGCATTAAGCACAATTCTGGCAATTGTCGCCTTAGTTAATCTCCGCAAAACTGACAAAGCGTCCATTGCCGGTGTCTTATTCATCGTCGCCGGTCTGTTTGCAGGCTTGCTGTCATTAACCTCGATTCTTTTCTACATCGCTGCAATCATGTGTTTTGTCCGCAAACCACGTGTGCAAAACGATCAGAATTTGCGCGATGAGGATTTCAAGTATCAAGAGGATCAGCTTCGCCGCAAAGAAGAGTCTGTGCGCCGTGAAGATGAGGTGCGCCGCGATGATACAACAACCCGCAGTAATCGCAGCAATGACGATGATACCCCTTACCGTCCGCTGTAAAGCAGACATTGTAAATCAAAAAGAGAGACGTCCAGGCTGGAAATGCCCTGGACGTCTCTTTTAGTTGAGTCTGTAAAAAACAGCCGCCTATAAGGCAGCTGTTTTCAGGTGGTAGACATATTTGGCGGTCTGCAAAGGGTGGCCTTCAAATAATTCTTCAAATTCTTCGAGTAGCTCAAAGCCGTTCGCTTCATAGAAGTTGCGGCCTTTGGTGTTTTCGCTTTCGACATAGACAAATAACTGGTTGCCGTTGAGCAGGTAGCTTAGACCGCTGTTCAATAATTGTTTGCCATAGCCTGACCGTTGAAATTCAGGTTTCATGTAAATGGCGATCAGCTCAGCATCTCCGTCTTCATCCACTTTCGTGAAATTGGCGAACCCGACAGGCTGTCCTTCATGTTCCGCAAGCAATATAATCGTCCTCTTTAAACGCATCTCCATCATAGGAGTAGAATATGATTTATCTAAAAAACTTTCTTGGACTGTAGAGGGAATGATTCCAGCGTACGTATCATTCCAGCTAACTTTGGCAATCTCCTGAACAGATGTAATATCTGCGGATGTACCGGTACGAATCATGCAATCACCTCTGAAATTCTTTCTGCAATCATATCAAAAAAAGAGTCCAATAGCCACTAATGTGGAATAATAGAAACTAAAGGAGTGTGTCAGATATGAACTGGAATACCTATCGATTCGACGATTTTACAGCAAGGGAATTATACGGAGTTCTGAAGTTACGGGTAGATGTATTTGTCGTTGAACAAAATTGTCCTTATCCCGAGTTGGATAATTTAGACCAGCAATCCATTCATTTGCTTTATGTTGAAAATGGGGAAGTATTGGCCTATGCACGACTGGTTCCCGCTGGCGTAAAATACGAGCTGCCTTCGATTGGGAGAGTCATCGTACGAGAAGATGCCAGAGGACGTGGCTTAGCGAAGCAGCTATTGGAACGGAGCATCGATTACATTGTAGGGGAATGGCGGGCGGAAGCCATCCAATTGCAGGGCCAAGTATACTTACAGGAGTTCTATCAATCATTTGGGTTCCAAGCTGTCTCAGACAGCTACGATGAAGATGGAATCCCGCACGTAGACATGAAACTTACCACTAGTTAAATGTAATACTTTTGACATACAATCGAGGATTAGCTTTGGAGAGAATAGGGTAAATAAATAGTAATATATAAATTGATGAAGGAGTGCTGCAAATGGCAAGAGGAAGAGGTCTCTTATTAGCAGGATTAGCTGCTGGAGCATACGCATATTTCAAGAATCCTGAAAATCGTGAAAAAGCTACGAAGGCGTTCAATGATACGAAAGTGAAGGTGAATTCTTACATGGAATCACAAAACCTGGACAAAGATGGAAATCCGACTTCGAAAACTACAGATACGCTGAGCAATACGGAAAAACGTGAAAACAAAATGGTTGCAGAAGGTGGAGCCTCAGCAAGTGTTCAATATTATAACGAGCAGCAGCAGAAGGAAAAGGACAATAAAAAAGACAAGGACGATGTGAAGCTGTCGTCAAACGATGTCAGCAAAGAGAAAGCTGAAAACACAGGTTCAGCTGCTCCCGAAAATAAAATAAGCACCGATAATTTATAAATAAAAAGGATGGTCCGGGACCATCCTTTTTACTGCCAACTATTTTTTATAAGACCATATATTTAGTGAAGCGATAATCAACAATAGAGAGCCACTGACGAAAAATCCTTGATTGGGGCTTAAAGCAAAAGCTCCTGTAATACTCGATCCGGCTACAACACCGATGGAAAAGAAAGCATAGAAATACCCATAGGCGCGTCCGCGGGTTGAAACACTTGTTGAATCGATCAATATGGAATTGATTGAAGGAAACAGCAGAGCAAAGCCCAACCCATACGTGCACATGCTGGCATACAGCAACGGCTCAATTGTCACGGCACTTAAAAAGAACAGGGAAGCCCCCATTATCGTAAAACCGGCGATCAAGGTGTAGATGGGTTTGGCAGCGTCAAAAATTCGATTGACGGGAAGCAGGAACACCAAGATGGCTGAAATTCCAAAGGTGCTCAGCAGCAAACCGCTGAGCGGGGAATCCAGCCCAAGTCCTTCAACTTTCAGCGGCAGCATATAAGCTAGGACCCCTTGTGAAAACATCAGGAAAAAAGCGCCTGAAAAAGAACGGATCAACCCATTGTTCTTTAAGATATCCTTGAAGGAAACGGCGTCTTTGACAGCTTTGTCTTTCTTGATGGTGGTCTGCCGCAAGATGAAAAATGCGGCTATTCCTATCAGCAGAATCAGCGTTCCGGTAAGGAACATGGTCTGCGGCACATCGTTTCGGCTTGTATAGATTGCACCATACGCTGGTCCAAGAATTGCTGCAAGCCCGACAAAAGCGCCTGATAAAGCAGCTCCTTTGCCGCGTTTAGCGGATTCAGTTCGATTGGCCAAGTACGTGAAAGCGGCGGGAACTGTCAGGCCAGCTGCGAGCCCGTGGATAAACCGGACAGCAAGCAAGCTATAAGGGCCGTCGATTGAAGCATATGTAAACAAGGTTAAACTGGTCGACAATAAGCCGGTCACGAGAATTGCAAAAGGTCCTTTTCGATCTGAAAAAATACCGGAAATGACATTCCCGAAGGTATTCGACAGTGAATACATGCCGACTGCGAGTCCGGCGATAAAAGGACTGGCACCCAATGACACCGCATAAGTGCTCATGATGGGAAGTTGGGCAAATAAGTCGAAAAAAGCAAAAAAGATAATAACATAAATGAAAATTCGCAAGATGGCTCCTACTTTCTTAAACAACGTACCCTTTTGTTCATCCTGATACAAGAGTAAAGATAATTATAGATGTATTATACCATCGGAGGTCTGATGATGAAAAAAGCAATGTTTATACTGAATCCGTCTGCCGGAAAAGAACGCGCTTCCGAGTATCGTGGGCAGGTGGAAGAAACGCTCGCTTCAATGGGTTATGAGGTTGATACAAGAGAAACACAAAAGGCAAAGGATGCGACACATTTTGCCACTGAAGCATGTGAAAAGAAATACGACTTTGTTGTAGCGATGGGTGGCGACGGAACAATCAACGAAGCGGTGTCCGGAATTGCGGAACAGCCGCATGAGCCTTTATTTTCTTTGATTCCGCTTGGCACAGTCAATGATTTCGCGCGGGCGTTAGGAATTTCCCTGGATCCGCCCGAAGCTATTGAAGCACTTAGAACCGGCTATGAAAAACGGGTGGATATTGCCAAAGTCGGCAAACATTTCTTCATGAATATACTGGCAATCGGAGATATTGCGGAATCCACATACGACGTGGATCCGGAGCAGAAAACGAAATTAGGGGCATTGGCTTATTTCATTGAAGGGGTCAAAGCCATTACGGCGGATACAGAAACTTATTTTGAAATTGAACATGATCACGGCGTGTGGTCTGGAGAAGCAAAACTGGTATTGGTCGCTTTAACAAATTCAGTAGGCGGTTTTGAAAAATTAGCGCCAGAAGCCCTGACGGATGATGGTTTGCTGCATCTGTATATTGTGAAGAATGCAGCGTTGCCTGCTTTTGTCCGTATTGCAACTTCAGTTTTAAGAGGCAAGCTGGAAGAAGACCCGGCAGTGGAAGCGGTTCATACGACAAAAGTTTCCATAAAAACAACGGAACCATTATCTTGTAATATTGATGGGGATGAAGGTTGTATGACGCCTTTTGTCATCGAAATTCTGCCTCGCCATATCCGTGCGCTTATTCCGCCGGACAAAGATGAATAACAGAGAAAATATTGTATTATAAAAGTTGAGCTTGAAAGATCGCCATTTTGTACAAGGTTTAATAGAGTGGGGGATTTTTCCACTTTTTGAAGCGATGCATAAAAGTTGATTTCTCTTAGCTCACCTTAATTGATCGCCAAACAGGAATTTAAAGCAAACTGTCTTATTTCTAGGGTTTGTTTTGGATTCCTGTTAAAATTGAGTTTTATGAAGTAAAAATGAAACCTTTTTCAAGCTATTTCGTTATGTATAGTATAAATTTTGTATTAAAATGTTACTGATGGCATAAGAAAAGGAATTAAGTACTAGAGCAAATTACACAAAAAAATTACAAAAACAGAAGCGTAACTCTATTATTTTGTGGTATTTCAGTATATAGTTGAGGGAATGCTGCAAAAACTTGGATAAAGAAAGACGGGGAACCCATGAATATTATTACAGCGCCATCCATTCAAGAAACCATTTCGAAAATATTTATGAACGAAACAGAAAATTTAAACCAAATTGAAGGGTTGGATAGATTTTTTGAAATTGAAACACAATTGATGTATGAAATTCATCACCTTGAAAAAGAACGTGCAAAAGAGACCTTGAGAGAATTGATCGATATGCTCTCACTCCGTTCGGAAAAAGACATCATCCGTTCTATCCGCAATTACTACATCATCCTATCTTCCGTTATGGCACGCAAACTTTACGAAATGCGTGTACCGCCCAAAAAAGCATTTGCTTTCAATTCAGCGTGTGTGGAATTAGTGGACAAGCATATGAATGATTCTGAATTCATGTTTGTGGCAGATGAATTGATCGAATTCTTTGTGTCGATTATTTCAGAACGCAAACAGCCTTCTTTTGGACATCAAACTGTCAACAAAGTTGTCATCTACATCAACGACGAAGTGGAGCGCGATTTGTCAGTTGAAGAAATTGCCAAGCATTTCAACATTTCGACAAGCCATTTATCCCGCATCTTCAGAGAACATGCCGGCATTACGCTTGTTGAATATTTGAATGTACGTCGTGTGGAAGAATCCCAATATTATCTTCGCCACTCGGATAAAGGGATTTCAGATATTTCGAAGCAATTCCATTTCTGTAACCAAAGTTATTTTACACGGATCTTTAAAAAGTATACTGCCGTTACACCGAAGCAATTCCGTGACAGCCAACACATTCCGTATTTCCGCTATACGTTGCCGAATGCCAAGTAAGGAGAAGCAATTCTCCTTTTTTTCTTGCTTACTTTCCATCTTGATTGAGCAAATGGGGTGCCGTAATTTTGTCACAAAACTTAAAAAATCCAATAGTGTTCCCTCCATGGATTGAATTTTCCAGCGCTTATCGTTATACTTCTTAGTAGTTGAAAAAGGTGAAGGTGACTAATTTGAAAAAGAAAATTACATTATTAATGATGATGGCGACAGCCGTTGTTCTATTGAGTGGTTGTTCGGCTGTTGAAAACAAGGAAGGGTTCTTCTATTCCATCTTTGTTAAACCATTTGATTTCTCGTTGGATTATTTAGGTGGATTGTTCGGCGGCAGCTACGGCATGGCCATTGTTGTCATTACAATTATCATCCGTTTAGTATTGATGCCTTTCATGCTGCGCACATATAAACGCCAGCAAGGTATGAAAGTGAAAATGGATAAGATGCGCCCTGAAATGGAAGATATCCAAAAGCGTTTGAAAGAAACAAAAGATAAAGAAGAACAGATGAAACTGCAGCAGGAAATGATGGGGCTTTACAAGAAGCACGAAGTGAACCCGTTGAACATGGGTTGTTTGCCTGTCGTTATCCAAATGCCGATCATCATGGGCCTTTATTTTGCGATTCTTTACTCACCGGATGTCCGTTCCCACGAGTTCCTTTGGTTTAATCTCGGGTCGCCCGATGTGATCATGACCTTGATTGCTGGAGCAGTTTACTTCTTCCAGGCAAAAGTTTCTTTATGGACAATGCCTGAACAGCAGCAAAAACAGATGAAACTATTCGTTTACATTTCTCCAATCATGATCATGTTCATTTCATTCACATCGATGGCAGCTTTACCGGTTTACTGGGCAGTCGGAGGGATCTTGTTGATTATCCAAACTTTCATTGGCCGTAAATTCTATTCGAACCATCCAGAAAAAGCACTTGAAGCAGTAGAAGAGAAGAAATAATACAGAAGGAGCCGGCAGTTATTGCCGGCTTTCTTTATTGGGGGATAGCTGCATGAATATGAAACTTCTGCAAGGAATCGGAATTGCACTTTTGAGTATCACTGCGTTGACCTGCTTGATATTCGGCTACCTGGAAGTAGCGGTCTTGTTCATGACCTTATTGTTCGTTCTGACAAACAGTTTCCGGTACCGCCACATGAAGGCGCAAGGGATGCACCGGGAAGCCAAGTGGATGCTGGGCATGTCCATTATTTTTGGTTTATTGTTTTTTGTCGTGTTAGCGACTATTTTAGTGTAGACGAAAAAACAGCGCGATCTCATTTATTGAGATTGCGCTGTTTTTATATATTCGTGCTTTTCTTTCATTCGTTCTTCCAGTAGTGTATCCAATTGATTCATTAAGGCTTGGATATCACGTTCCGATATTCGATTCAATGTTTCCATCTCCTTATGCGTTTATACTTATTTTTTCGTAAAAAGCGTATGCCTTATGGGGGTAATGAGTTAATATAAAAGAAGTTTATTTATGGTTAATAGTTCCATTATTCCGAAATCTGAATGACTTAAGACAAAATAGACTGTTTGTGTTTCAAGAGTTGTCTTCAACTCTTGAAATAGGACGAATGCACAGAAAAAAGCGCTGCCTGTTAAAGGGAGAAATTCACCGATAAGAATGGTAGAATAATAAAGACGTTGATAGAAGGAAGGCCTTGGCATGAAGTTTATAGATAAAGGAAAACAAGCTAATAAAAAGTTATATCGTAAATGGATGGTGATCAGTTTGTCAGCAATTATGGCTGCTTTAGCAGCAATGTGGTTTTATATACATGACTGGAATGTTGAACAAAGCATGAGAGCATTGGCGGAAGCTGTGGCAATCGAAGAAACTGCTACAGAAGCACCGAAGGAGGAAGCGGCGATGCCGGTTGAACCTGAAGAAACGGAGACAAGTGTAGAAGAGGAACCGGCTGCAGAAGAAAAAACGGATGCGACGATTTATCCGGCAGACAGTGCTTTGCCTGAAGCACCGACCGTGATCAATGGCGTCCTGCTGGCAAATAAGCAGCACCCGTTGCCTGCAACATACGCGCCGGGAGAAGTGCCGGAAGCGCGTGCAGCTTTTGAAACCATGAAAGCGGCGGCGGCTGAAAATGGCCTCAACTTATCAGCGTTCAGTACCTATCGCGATTTTGCACGGCAAAAACAACTATACGAAGGCTATACAGCAAAGGATGGCCAGGAAGCGGCGGATCGATACAGTGCACGCCCTGGATACTCAGAGCACCAGACAGGTCTTGCGTTTGATATCGGCGAAGCCGGAAAAGAACAGCACTGGGCTTCTGCCTCATTTGGTGATACAAAGGGTGGCAAATGGTTGGCAGCCAATGCGCATGCGTACGGATTTATCCTTCGTTATCCAGAAGGCAGTGAACACATCACGGGCTATATGCATGAGTCCTGGCATTTCCGCTACGTAGGAAAAGATGTTGCTGCAGATATTCATCAAAAAGGCATTACCCTGGAAGAGTATTTAGGGGTTCAGTAAAATAAAAAACGTCTCCGGTTTTATTCGGAGACGTTTTTCTATGGACATAAATACCTTGGAGAGTTCTTATTATTTGTCACAGAATAGGTGCCAGCAAACGGGCGATGGATTCTTTGGTTTTGATCATACGGGTGCGATCTAAATACATCATATAAGTCAATTCGGTTGAAAGCTTCATATCCCGGTAAAAGAGTTCTGCAAGATCTGTGGATACTTTTTCATCATAAATAAAGGCGTTCACTTCAAAATTCAATTTAAAGCTTCTGACATCAATATTGGCCGTACCGACCGTGGATGCCTTATTGTCGATGACAATCATCTTGGTGTGCAAAAAGCCGTTGTCGTAGATGAAGACGCGGGCTCCAGCTCTCAACATTTGGCCGGCGTATGAGTAGGTTGCCCAGTAGACGAATGGATGATCGGGCTTGTTGGGGATCATGATGCGCACATCGATGCCCGACAAAGTTGCGATGCGTATAGCATCGTAAAAACTGGCGTCTGGTATGAAGTAAGGGGTCTGTATGTAAATATACTCTCTTGCTAAGTTAATCAGCTTCAAATAACCATCTTTGATTTGCTCCCATTCCTCATCCGGTCCGCTGGAGACAATCTGCATCGATGTGTTTCCTTTTTCCTGCTTTAGCGGGAAGAACGATTCATGGTATTCAATATCATGGCGTGTAGAAGCCTGGTTCCAATCCCGGATGAAGCGTGTCTGTAAAGGATACAAGGCACTGCCTTGGATGCGCAGATGCGTATCCCGCCAATAACCGAATTTCCGGCTCAGCCCAATATACTCATCCCCAACATTAAAGCCGCCGATATAACCGATTTGCCCATCGATTACGACGATTTTCCGGTGATTTCGGTAATTCAGCCGTGGGTTAATGATTGGTAAAATTGAGGGGAAGAAAGTTTCGACTTCTCCTCCGGCTTCTATAAGGCCTTTAAAATGCCGTTTACTTAAGCTTCTGGAGCCCATGTCGTCATACAGTAACCGAACCTTAATGCCTTCTTTTGCCTTGAGGGTCAATGCATCGACAATTCGGGTGCCCAGTTCATCCAATCGGAAAATATAGTACTGAATGTGAATGTGGTGGGTGGCATTTTCAATGTCCTGGATAAGGGAATCGAACTTTTTTCGTCCATCATTAAAAATTTGGACGCTGTTATCCTGGGTCAGTAAAGCACCGTTATTGCGCAGATGCAGATAAACCAGATCCGTATAGTTTTTGGCGTTGGAATCTTTGAACTCAAAGGTCTCGTCGTTCAATTCATTCATTTGGTGTGCAATCCGGCTTTCAATCCCGATCCGTCTGCTGCCTTCCCATTTGAAAAGTGTTTTTTTTCGCAATTGTCTTCCTAAAAGAAGATAAATGAAGAACCCGAAAATAGGGATGAAAAACAAGACCAACAGCCATGCCCACGTAGAAGAGGCATCTCGTCTTTCTAGAAAAACCAGCGCCGCTGCAAGCGCGATATTGAATATGAAGATCGCGGCTGTTAAAACACTGAAAATGGTTACAGTCATTGGAATTCTCCTAACTTATAAATCTTCGATCACCAAAGCGAACCAAGAAAATCAATTTCTTCCAGTCTCTCCGATGAGTATTCGCATTGAATTGTTGCATCAACGTACAGCCTCTTCCTGCAAAAGATCCAATGCATAGACGCATTTCTATTTTACCATTGTTTGGCTAAAGGATAGAATGCAAGGCAGTGGATGTTCTCCAATGGACAGCAATATCAAAAAAAAAGGGGGGGGCAATGTCTTTCCTAACTTAAATAAGAGCTTGAATTTAAAAAATCCGGCCTCTTTGTAAAATCAAGGCCGGAAATCTTAACGTAAGTGTTCTTCTTGTTTTAATTGTTCGACGATGCCTTCCACTTCCTGGCGGCTCATCTTTTCTTTTCCGGATTTCAATGCTTTTAATGTGCTGTGGGCTAACGCCAAAGGAACTTTACAGAACATCAATATTCGCTTGTTCTTGATTGGTTTGACGTACAGGTCGGCTTTCGCCAAATTGTCTTTAGCGTAGTTGAACATATCTTCACGCGTCCAGCCTTCCGGTACGAATGTCACGCCCCGCTCAAAATCTTCGTCGTAATTCCGCAGCATATTGACTGCCTGCAGCCCGCGGCCGAAAGCGATGGCATGATCAGGGTCAGTTTCCGTTCCGTCAAACCAGTGCCAGATGTCTGAGAGCATCGTGCCGACCAGACCGGCTACGTAATACGTGTATTCATCCAGATCTTCTTTTGTTTTGATGACCCAGTCTTTTTCAACCCATTTGGACATGCCGCCAGCCATAATGGCGGTGGATTCCATCACTTTTCCTTTTATCTCTTCGGGGCACACGCTGATCCAGTCAGCTAAGCGCATAGTGACAGGTGGAAGGAGGTGTTCGTAAGGAGTCACAAGTTCCAAATAACGTGCCTCATCAAACTCTGTTGCCAACATCTGTTGAATGCTGCTCAGCAAGTTGATCTTTATCTGGTCCTCAAGCTCTGGGTGGTCTTCAATTTCATCAATTGCCCGCATACAAAGATAAGCGGAGCCGACAGTCTTCTTTAAAGTAGGTTCCAAAAAGCTGATTGGGATGAAAAAGGTCCGGCTAGTTTCTTTTAGCATAACCAAGGACTCTTTTTGTAGATTCGAAACTTTGCTCATCTCAATTTCCTCCTGTTATGGATTGACGTTAACTGATTTTATGTACGCAAAATCTTTTGATTATAAAACGGCTTCCTACTAAATATAAACCATATAGGCAAAAAAACAAACGATTACCCGTAAACTCATCATTTGAAGAGAAAATAACCCCTTTGAACAGGTTTTTCATGCTCAAAGGGGGAGGGGGTTAATCCGTATGGAAATGGCTCCATGCTTCATGGATGCCGCCTGCAAACTTCTGCTTGGCCCGGTAGATGGACGGATGTTCGGGCTGTTCAAGCAACTCAGGCTGGGCATTGCCGACAATGACAGAAGGAAAGCCCAGCGTCAACATTTCGACGTCGTTCCCGGAATCGCCGGCTACCAACAACTTGGCTTCTGACAACTTGTATTTATCCAGGATGTACTGGAGAGCCTGCCCTTTGCCGCTTTCGGCTGGAAGAATATCGACATCCCGACCGCCACTGTAGATCAATTTGTATGGAATTCCGGCTTTGGTCAACTTTGATCGAAAAGTCTCCACAATAGTAGAGTCGGAAGCGAAATACGAACAACGATTGGTGATGGGCAAATCCTGTGAGGTAAGACCCGGAACCTCGCTCGCGATAGACTCTATTTTTTCAGGCGTCCAGGATTTTTCCAGCCGTCTGCTCCACTCCAGGTCTGGCTCCAAACGATCGCCTATGTATATGCCAGTTCCCACGTCTGTAATCAGCACGTCGGGAACTGGTAAATTTTCTTCTTCTATAAGAGACAAAGCGGATTGATAATGGCGCCCGGTAATGTAAACCAGAGAAACCTCATAGGTCTGGCTGCCGTAAAAATCCAGCAGCGCCTCTAAGCTGCTTTTATCGCCGACCAATGTCCCGTCCAAATCTGTTGCTAACAAATGCGTTGCTCCGTGCACCGATGATCACCTCATACAATGAATTTATCCGTTTGGAAATGGAATCCCAGTCGAAATCTTTACGTGCAATCTTTACCGCTTGACGGCTTAGGCGTTCCGTCAACAGCGTATTCGCTGATAGGACTTCCATCGCGATTGCCAAATCGATTTCATTTTTTGTTTCAACCAATAGGCCGGTAATGCCGTCCTGCACAACGTTCTTCAATCCGCCGACGTCTGACGCGATGACAGGACTGCCGCAAGCCTGTGCTTCTGCAGCGACCATTCCGAAAGATTCGTAGAAACTTGGTACAATCGTTGCGGTTGCAGAATTGAATAACAAAGCCAATTCGTCTTGAGATTGTGGTCCCAGGAACTCGACCCGATCTTCAATGCCTCGCAGGGCTTCCCGTAATTTTGTGTCTTTAGGCAATTTGGTTTCCATATCGATGGATTCTGCATCTCCGCCTGCGATGATCAGGTGTGGAGTATTGGAAGAGTCGGTTCTTTCTGCCAGCAATTGAAAAGCTCTCAATAAAGTGAAAATGCCTTTGGTTACTTCCAGTCTCCCGGCAAAGACAAAGAGAGGGTTATTGTAGCCGAATTTTCTGCGTAAATGTGTCCGGTTGCCACGCACTTTGAATGCCTGGTCTACTCCGATGGGGATAACTTTGATGGGAGAAGGAGAATCAACAAAAGTTTTGATCAATTGTTTTTCGTTATTGGTGGTAGCCAATACCTGATCGGCGTTTTTCAAAATTGCTTTTTCCGCATTGATGCGGCGCTGATCATGAACTCCTGTTGCTTTTTCTTTTGCCCATCCAAGTGAGTGTGCGGTATGCACATATGGCAGGCCAAAGTCTTTCTTCAGTTTTTTGCCGATTAAGCCTGACAGCCAATAATGCGTATGAACAATATCATAGGAATCAAGGGTCAATGTAGTTTTCAGTTCTTCATAAAAAGCTGGAAGCATGGAATACATTTCATCTTTCGAAACGAATCCTCTATGGCCGGCTTCAAGTCTGATGACACGGCATGTGTTTCCGAATGTCTCTATTTGAGGAGCTGAAGAATCGCACCAATGCGTAGCGACATCAACTTGCCAACCTTTATCTTCTAATGCAAGCGCTAATTGTTTTACATAATTATTTTGTCCACCCGCTTGTTTGCCACCGAGTTTCGCTAAAGGATCACCATGATCCGAAATAAACAATGCTTTTTTATTCATCAAAGCTCAACTCCTTTTTATCGTACTTAGGCTCTTAGTAAACAGAGACCGCTTAATTAGTATACCCGTCTAAAATAAATCTAAACATCGTATTTTGAATTTTCCTTCATTTGAAATTACATAAAAACCAGCAAGAAACACCGGACTGTAAAACCCGCTGTTTCTTGCTGGACAACACTTTTATTTGGTATGAACGTATTTTCCGTGCGCTGGGACAGCTTCTTCCTGGAAGTTCTCGGCCAGGGAAACCAGTCCCTTGGCCAGTGCTGCTCCTTTTACGGGTTTGCCATGTCCTGTTGCAGCAATGGAAGGCTCAAGATCCGCCAGCTTGCAAACCGATTCCCAGGCGGCTCGCCAGTTTGTTGTCAAATAGACCGGCGGCCCATGAATGGCTTTTTTCTGGCGCAGCACTTTATAGAGTGAATCCTGTTTCACTGTAACAAAAGCGTCTCCGGCAATCAGGACGCGGCCCTGCTCCCTGAACAGCGAGACATGGCCTTCTGAATGTCCAGGCGTATGAAGCCATTGCCATCCCGGCATTCCCGGTACACTGCCATCTGAGGGCAGCTCGTGAAGATGCGCAGAGATGTCGATGGCTTTGACAGGGAAAATCCCGGACATTTTGGCTACCATGCCGCCTTGAACAGAAGTATCGGGTTGTGGATAATCGGTTGCGCCTGTCAAGTATGGGAATTCGAGCGGATGAGCATAGACCGGAACTTTGTATTGCTCCAAGATGTCGATTAGGCTGCCAACATGGTCGAAATGGCCGTGTGTCAGAATGATCGCTTTCAACTGGTGGTCTGGTCCGAAGCGGTTTTCCGCGGCCTTAAGAATTTTGTTCGTGGAATGCGGCATACCGGCATCGACCAATACCCATTCATTGCTGACTTCCGGATTTCCGATAAAGAAGACATTTGCGATCTGTACGGTATAACAGTAAACATCGGGGGTCAACTCAATCCCTGATCCACTTCGAATGGATGTCATAGGCAAGATACTTTCGGTTGCTGAACTTCTTTCCATAAAACTGATTCCTCCTCCTGTAGACTTCCGCTGACTTTCTATTCTATGCTTTACCCCCAAAACCGAAATTCAAATCCGGTGGCTGCTAAATTCACGAAATGGGTTTGAGTCTCTTCGCTGACTCGATTAGAATGAAGACACGAGACTTTTTGAAACTGGGTGTTTAAATGAAATCATTGATAATTATCGGATCAGGAATATTAGGGGCCTCTGCTGCATATCATGCGGCAAAGGCAGGAGCATCGGTGGTGTTGGTTGATCGGGGCGATAAAGGACAGGCAACAGGAGCGGCAGCAGGAATCGTCTGTCCATGGATCTCACAGCGAAGAAACAAAGCCTGGTATGGCCTGGCGAAAAATGGTGCCAAGTACTACCCGGACTTGATTCGGGAGCTGGAAGCTTTAGGGGAGACGGATACAGGTTATAAGCAAGTCGGCATTGTCAGCATCCATGAAGACAGCAAGCTGGATAAGATGGAGCAGAAGGCTTATGAACGGCGATTGGATGCTCCGGAAATGGGGGATATCAAGCGGTTGTCTCCAGATGAAACAAGAGAGCTTTTCCCATTTGCAACAGAAGAGTATGGGTCATTATGGGTCAGTGGGGCTGCCCGTGTCGATGGCCGGGCAATCCGCGATGCGTTGATTTCTGCTGCCGTCAAATTGGGGGCAAAAAAACTGGTGGGCAATGCTGAACTGTTGATTGAGGAATCGCAAGTTATCGGAGTGACAATAGACGCCGAGGATTTGCTGGCGGATCGGGTCATTTCGACAGGAGGCGCCTGGGCAGCGGACTTATTCAAACCTTTAGGATTGGATCTCGATATTGTTCCGCAAAAAGCCCAAATTCTTCATTTGCAGGCGGAAGGACAGCAGACCGGCAAGTGGCCGGTTGCTATGGTGCCTTATGGACAATATATTGTCCCGTTTGATGAGGGCCGGATCGTTGCGGGGGCGACGCATGAAAATGGCGCCGGTTTTGACGACAAGCTGACAGCAGAGGGCATGCACCACATTCTGGACAAAACACTGGAAGCGGCTCCGGGTCTCGGGAAGGCGGAAATCGCCGGTGCGGCGACCGGCTTTCGGCCAGCTACGACCAGCGCGCTGCCGTTTATCGGCCAAGTTCCCGGGCAACCCAACTTCTTTGCGGCGAACGGCCTCGGGGCATCAGGTCTGACGGCGGGCCCTTATCTGGGTGGCCAGCTGGCAAAGCTGGCGCTCGGGGAACCTGTTGAGATCGATTTAAGTCTTTACCTAGTAGAAGATGCATTCAGGAAGTGAAGGGGGCGGACAATTGTGTATTGGTGCAAGATTGCCCGAACAAAAACGGAGTTCGATGAAATTGCGCGGCTGAACTATGAAACTTTTGTCGAAGAGATTCCACAGCACGAGGCCGATGGCAGTGGCATGCGTACCGATCGATTTCATGAGCAGAACATGTATTTGATTGTCCTATCGGGAATGGAAGTAGTGGGGATGATTGCGCTACGGTCTGAACGGCCTTTCTCCCTGGATCTGAAGATTGGGAAAGTGGAGGGTTTTTTGCAGGATATTGGGGAAGTCTGTGAAATCCGCCTGTTGGCTGTCCGTAAAGCGCATCGCAATGGACGTGTATTTTTTCTTTTGGCCCGGGCATTATCCGATTTTTGTCTGGAACAGGGCTTTGAATCTGCAATCATTTCCGGCACTACCCGCCAATTGAAATTATATGGCCAGTTAGGCTTCCGTCCGTTTGCCGAGCCGATGGGTACAGGTGAAGCTGTATTCATTCCGATGGTCACCACCCGCCGGCAGTACAGCAACTCTGTGGCGGCAAGGCTTCAGGGAAAACGCCGGCTGTTCGTGCCAGGTCCTGTTGCGTTGACTGAGCAGCTCGCAGCGCCGTTCCAGGAGTCACCCATTTCCCATCGGTCCGCGGCTTTCCATGAAGTTCGACAAGGCGTCGACCGCCTGCTCGTTGAAATGGCGGAATCCACGCCTTACTTACTGGCTGGAAGTGGAACCTTGGCCAATGAAGCGATGCTTGCGCAAATCAAGCGGCTGGATTCCAAAGGCCTGATTTTGGTGAATGGCGAATTCGGCAGAAGGCTGGTCAACCAGGCAGAACGTCTTGGCTTGGATTACACGGTGGATAACGCACCATGGGGCCAGGCTTTCAATTTTAAAAAGACAACAGAACAGCTGGAAACTGGAGACTATGGATGGGTGCTGATGGTCCATGGCGAAACTTCGACCGGGCAAATCAACGATTTTCGCGCCTTAGCGGATCTTTGCGCACAACAGGGAATCCGGTTATGCCTCGACTGCATCAGCAGTTTTGGTGCATTGCCATTTTCCTTGAGGGATGTCTGGTTGGCGACAGCGGCGAGCGGAAAAGCGGTCGGAACGATGAGCGGAATCGCCATTGTTTTTGCGCATCACGAGATTACGCCGGATAGCAAGCTGCCAAGCTATTTGGATTTGGGTCTTTATGCTGAAGGTGTGCCTTTTACGTTTCCTTCAAGTGTGTTGGAGAGCATGAAGCGTGCATTGAGCGCTTATCCCGAGCGCTATAAACTTTTGGATGAACGTTTCAGAAAACTTTTGGAAGATACGAAGGACTGGCCAGCTCTCGCAGCCGGCTATCCGACGTCCCGGACTTTTGAAGCGGAAGAAGAGACCGGTTTCTTGGCACAGGACGCCCACCTTTCCGGATTTGAGCTCCATTCGGCGAGCGGCTATTTAAAAGCCCGGGATTTGTTTCAAATCTCTTGCATCCAGCCGGAATTCGAAAAGGACTGGCAGCAATTCCTCGAATTCCATGAAATTTATCAACGCTACCATACGACTGAAAAAGCCCGCCATATGTGATGGCGGGCTTTTGCTATGCAGTCACTTGTTCATAGACCTTCAAGATGAAGAGTTTGTGCGGCAGATCCGGCATTGGTTCAATCAGGTCTTTGGCGAGAGTGGCATGTTTTACTGCCAGTTCTTTTTTACCAAGTTCCAGGTAAATCAAAGCCAGATAGGCATCTTTTTCATAATGCAGCGACAAATCATAAGGGTGGTGCAGAAATTCCCACAGCGTATGTTTTTTCAGCCAGCCTAACGCTTCCTTCAGCTGACCGAGTCCGTACAAGGCCTTGCCTTTTTCCAAGGCGAATAAAAAGATTTTATCTTCCTGATGCTTTTCCAGGTTCTGGTCGATTAGGGCGTTGGCTTTTTCGTAGTCATGTGCAAAAGAGTTCAAGTAATGGATTTCAATGGCATCCGCGAAAGCCCCGATTTCTTCATCGTCTGTAAAATCAGCGAACAGGCGAAGCTTAGCGATATAGTGATCCTTATTTTCGATATCCCTGTTTAAAACCGCCTGGAAACCGGCAAGGCGATAGAGCGCGTCGATGCGGTAAAACAATTGCTGCTCTTTGGAGAACGTGATGGCTTCCTCCATCAACCGCTTGGAGTTTTCACCATCTCCGACAGCCGAGTAAAGGATGGACTCATAATAATCGAAATCCAATTTCTTCAATGGATCCAACACACCAGCGCGCTCTTCAAAAAGGCTGCGGGATGTTTGGATCATGGAAAGGGCTTCCTTGTAACGATGCTCCGTGAAAGCCATCATTGCCCTGAAAATATGAAGGTCTGCACTTTGGTTGATCATGTGCAGGCTATCATAGATTTCCTCGGCTTTTGCGAGTGGGTCCTGCCAGTCGTTTTGCTTGCTATGGTAGCTGCAGCGGCTGTAGATATCGAGAAGCCGTGCGGATTCATAGCGAAAAGGCAGCTTCTCCAAATAAGGCTTTATTTTTCCGGCAATTTCCTTGTACTTGGCAATCAGCTCATCACTGATAAGTTCCCGCGTGTAAAGCTGCTCAACTTCTTCCAGCAAGTTTCTCAATTCATTGGCTGGGACGTCTTCCAGCAGTTCGTTGCGGTCCACTTCCAAGCGATCTGCTATATAAGAAAGGCTCTCCATTGAAGGGTTCGCCTTATTGTTTTCAATCAAGCTCAGCATGCCTTTTGTCAGTTGATCACCTGCCAAAGCTTGCAGGGTCAACCCTTTTTGTTTGCGTAAATTTCGGATGCGTTCGCCTAAAGTAGCCATTTTCTCACCTGTCCTTTCATTAGTTTAATTATATTAAACTTTCTCTTGCATTGCCAGTTTCTCCATGTTATATTTTGTTTAATTAAATTAAACTTTCACTGGAGGAGTGAAAAACATGAACGAGGCAACGCGCATTAAACAAGCCACTTATCATCTGTATACGTTTACGGCCAGCAAATTGATTTCGACATTCGGAAGCTCGGTTTACGCATTTGGCATCAGTTTATATGTATTGGCATTGACGGGTTCAGCGGCCAGTTTTGCGATCAACTTGATCTGCAGCATCCTGCCGAGGTCGTTGATGGCACCGTTTGCAGGATATGCCGCAGATAAGTATTCGAAAAAAGCCATTGTGATTTTCTCTCAAATAGCCAGTATGCTTTCGGTTGCAGGCTTGCTGATTTTCAGTCTGATGAACGGCTTGTCGTTGCCGGCCATCTACACAACGACCGCATTGCTTTCCATCAGTTCCATGTTCACCAGCGTTACGTTTTCTTCAGCAATTGCCAACCTTATTGACCCCGATCGCATTCAACGGGCGATGGGCTTTAACCAATCAGCGATTTCGATTGCCACAATCGGCGGGCCTGTGGTCGGGGGAATCCTCTTTGGATTCGTGTCGATGAATGTCTTTCTGTTGATCCAAGTGGCGGCCTATGCGGTTGCGGTCCTGCTGGAGTCGACGATGAATTTCAAGCTCTTCACAGTTCGGAGTGAAAATGCGATGGACGAATTGAAAAAGACCATGCTGACGGAAATGAAAGAAGGCTTTGCGTATTTGAAATCGAACCGCGTGATCATGGTGATTGTGACAACTGCCATCGGCATCAATTTCTTTTTCTCATCTTTGATGATCGGTCTGCCATTTATCGCAGTTCAGCAATTGCAGGTGGAAGCAACCCATTTTGGGATGATTGAAGCGATGATTGCAGTGGGGATGCTGGCTGCTTCCATTTACTTCTCCATCAGCAAAGAAGTGAAATTTCCTTTGCAGTTTGCTAAAAGGGGGATATTGGCGATGTCTGTGTTGCTTGCAGGGATGGGCGTCCCTTTAATTATTGGCTTATCGTATGGAGCAACGGTAGTTTATTTCCTGCTGCTCATGCTGACTTTCGGCATCACCAACGTGTTCGTCAACACGCCGATTGGGGTCATGATGCAGAAAGATGTGGAGGAAGAGTATCGGGGCCGCGTCTTCGGGATTTTGGAATCGATGGCGATGGCCATGATGCCGCTCGGTTATCTGCTGTTCGGCTTGCTGTATGATGTGGTACCGGCAGAGTATATTGTAGGTGCCAGCAGCCTTTGTTTAATCGCGTTGACCAGCTATCTGATGCGTCCGTCTATCCTGAAAGAAGCGCATCCTGAACTGCAAAAAAATCTTTCGAATCAGCCAGAACCTCTGTAAGTTGGAGGCGTTGGCTTTTTTTATGACCAGGTTTAGTTTGTAAGAATAAGGGAAAATCGTAAAACAATCTGAAAAAATAATTGGAGGGATAGGACAATGGAGAAAAACAAACCAGAAAATGTACCAGCGCAGGAACAGGAACGGCAACCGGGATTTGAGACAGAAATGGATCCAAAACCCGATTTTAAAGGGAATTTAGCCGGCAAGGCGCACCGGCTGCCTGATAAAACAGCGTTGATCACCGGTGGAGACAGTGGGATTGGACGCGCCATAGCTCTTGCGTTTGCAAAAGAAGGAGCGGATGTAGCCATTGCCTATCTTGATGAACATGAAGATGCGGAAGAGACCAAAAAATTCGTCGAGCAGGAAGGGCGACGCTGTCTGCTGATTGCCGGAGATATCGGAGATGAGTCTTTTTGCCAGGAAGTAATCCGAAAAGTGATCGATGAATTCGGCAAACTGGATGTGCTGGTCAATAACGCGGCAGAACAGCATGTCCAGCAGTCTCTGAAGGACATCACAGCAGAACAGCTGGAGCGGACATTCCGCACCAATATTTTCAGCATGTTCCATTTGACTAAAGCAGCACTGGATCACTTGAAGCCGGGAGCATCCATCATCAACACGACTTCCATTACGGCTTTCCGAGGAGAGCCGACACTGATCGATTATTCATCTACAAAAGGAGCGATTCTGGCCTTCACACGTGCCTTATCCGCTTCTCTTGTAAAAGAAGGAATTCGAGTAAACGGTGTAGCGCCAGGCCCCATCTGGACACCGTTGATTCCTGCATCTTTTGATGCTGAAACGGTAGAAGGCTTCGGTACCAGTTCGCCGATGGGCCGTCCAGGACAGCCGGACGAATTAGCGCCGGGCTATGTCTACTTAGCCTCCGATGATTCCTCCTACGTAACAGGGCAGGTCCTTCACATAAATGGGGGTTCGCCTTATTAGAGAAAAGCGGAAGCAGCCGTTAAGCTCCGACAAGCGCTGGAAGCCTTGCCGGTAATGGCGTTCTTTGCCATTGCTGGAAAGGCTGAAGCGACTCGAGGGGCTGGTTGCTGGAGTCTGGACAATGAGGAAAAGCGGAAGCGCCCGTGTAGCTCTGCCGGGCATAAGACGGACCGGCGAAGCGGCGCTCTTTGCCGTACAGCAGGGCCGGCTTCTGACCCAAAGAGCTGGGCGCTGGAGTCAGGACAACAAGAAAAGCGGAAGCAGCCGTTAAGCTCCGACAAGCGCGGGAAGCCGTGCCGGTAATGGCGTTCTTTGCCATTGCTGGAACGGCTGAAGCGACTCGAGGGGCGGGTTGCTGGAGTCTGGACAATGCGGAAAAGCGGAAGCGCCCGTGTAGCTCTGCCGGGCATAAGACGGACCGGCGAAGCGGCGCTCTTTGCCGTACAGCAGGGCCGGCTTATGACCCAAAGAGCTGGGCGCTGGAGTCTGGACAATGAGGAAAAGCGGACGCGCCCGTGTAGCTCTGCCGGGCCTAAGACGGACCGGCGTAGCGGCGCTCTTTGCCGTACCGCAGGGCCGGCTTATGACCCAAAGAGCTGGGCGCTGGAGTCTGGACAACAAGAAAAGCGGAAGCAGCCGTTCAAATCCCTGTAAACCTAAAACAAATAAGAGAAATTGAATAGAGTAAACAAAACAGACAGGCACTTTAAAAAGGTGCCTGTCTGTTTTATTGTGGATTTCCCCTTCAATCGACCACTGTATTTAAAAAATGCACGACAAAATACCTGCTTTTATTGTCTAAAAATTCTGTTAAGTGGGTACCCCATTACTAAGGACATATGACTGATGGGATAAATGAGGTGAGGATATGAGGATAGGTAAGCAGCATAAACCGTTGGAAAAGCATGTCTGGAGCTTAGTTGTGTTGAATTTTCTTGATGGATTATTGACTTATGTAGGGCTTTCACTCGGTGCCATAACCGAAGCGAATCCAATACTGGCATCCCTTTCTCCTTTTGCCCTCCTGATGACGAAGCTGTTGTTATCACTTTGCCTTTTCAGTTTTCTCTACACGCCTTTCGTCCGCATACAATCCCACAGCTGGCGTTACAGCCTGATTTTCGTCAACACGCTCTATTCCTTCATTTTACTTCTGCATCTCCTCTGGTTGATCCTGTTCTTCATCGGATAAGCCAGAGGCATTTTTTGTAAAAAAAAGCATCGCTGAGAGCGATGCTTTGCTGATTCATCTTAAGAGCTACAGACCAGCGTTCAAACAGAAACGCTGGCTTTTTCTGTTGTCCGTAAAGTCTTATTGGAAGCTTTATACAAAACAATCAGCAGGATGCTGGCGATCGCCAAAGCCGCTGACAAATAATAGATGCTGCCGGCTTGCATCGTCAAAAGCCAAGTGAAGGTCAAAGGCCCGATGATGCGGCCGAGGTTGTCCATTGAGTAGGTCATCCCTGCGGCAGTACCGTATTTACCGCCTGATTCTTTTGACGTCAGCGACACCAACGCTGTACGCGCCAGCGCGTTGCCGGCGGTAAAGATGCTGAGAGCGACACCCGCAAAGATCAAGCTGCCGGTAAAGGGCAGAAGCACCAGACCAAGAGCCGTGACAATTTGTGCGCCGATGATCCATGTGGTTTCGGTACCGTCTTTTATGCGGCGTACGACACCGCCTTGAATTACGGCATCCACAAATCCACTCGCCATGAATAAATAGCCGAGCTGAAGCGGCGTAATTTCAATCTGATCGATTTGGAACAGCTGGAAAGTCGACTCCAATCCTGCCAGCAGAAATGTCACCATAAAGGAGAACAGGAACAGATAACGGATGCGGAATTGCCAAAATGTACTGGAACCTTTCGGCAGGAGTGCGCGTTTCACTGCTTCGCCTTTGCGGACAGGCTCTTTTAGGACCAGGCTCGCATAGCCCATCAATAGAAGGACGAGGACGGCGGAAGCCGTAAATGGCAAGGACAGGGAAACCGCCCCGAGCAAGCCGCCGATTGCTGGCCCGAAAATAAAGCCAAGGCCGATCGACATGCCGAGAAGCCCCATGTATTTATTGCGTTCTTCATTGGTGGTGATATCAGCCACGTAGCCGGTCACCGCAGTGTAAAGCGCACCAGAGAACAAGCCTCCGACAATGCGTGAAAGATACAACAGCACCAGGTTATCAAGGAACAGTGAAAACAGGAAGAAACTTAGACTGAATCCCGCTAATCCCAAAAGAATAAGCTTTTTGCGGCCGGTTCTGTCGGAAAGCCTCCCCCACAGCGGTGCGGTGAAAAAAGAAGATAAGGCATAGATGGTGATCAATCCACCGACATGGATTTCCGAATAGCCTTGTTGAACAATGACTTCGGGTAAAATCGGTATGATAATGCCGAACCCCAGGTAAACGAAAAACTGGACGGACATCAGCAGTAGAATAGTTTTTTTCATAATAAGGAATTCCTGCTTTCTCAAAAGAATATGTCCTCATTTTACTCCTGTTTCAACTTTAGGACAATGGCATAAAAAAGAGGCCCATTTCTGGACCTCTTGTCAGACTTATCCTTATTTATTCAACTTCACACGCTGAAGGCGCAGGGCATTCATGACCACCGATACGGAACTGAAGGCCATTGCTGCACCGGCAAGCCATGGAGCCAGAAAGCCGGCTGCGGCAATCGGAATGCCGATCGTATTATAGGCGAGGGCCCAGAACAGGTTTTGTTTAATGTTCCGGACAGTCAATCGACTCATCCTGATCGCATCGACAACTCTCATCAAATCGCCTTGCATCAAGGTGATGTCAGCGGCTTCCATCGCAATGGCTGTTCCGGTGCCCATTGCCATCCCGACATCCGCGCTGGCTAGTGCCGGAGCATCGTTCAACCCGTCACCAGCCATCGCAACGCGGCGGCCCTGTCCTTGGAGTTTCAAGACAACATCCGCTTTTTCAGCAGGCAGCACGCCAGCAAACACTTCGTCGATTCCAACTTCTTTAGCGATGGCCAAGGCTGTCCGCTCTTGGTCTCCTGTCAGCATAACGACGTGCAATCCCATGTCTTTCATTTCCTGGATTGCTTGTTTTGCGGTTTCCTTAACGGTATCAGCGACTGCTACCATTCCGCTGTAGCGGCCATCCACTGCAATGAACATGACGGTTTTGCCGTCTTGTTCAAAAGCTTCTGCCTGTGTTTCGTCAACTTCCAAACCGTCCATCAAGCGGCGATTTCCCATGACCACCTGGCGATTTTCCACTGTAGCCCGGATCCCGTGGCCTGGAACTGCTTCAAAAGCGCTGACGCTAAGCTTAGCGTCGCCAAACTCAGAAATCGCTTGTGCTACTGGATGTTCGGATTGGCTTTCGGCGCTGGCAACCAAATTCTTCAACTCAGCAAGGTCAACATCGTCCGCTGGAATAAAGTCTGTTACGACAGGACGGCCATTGGTGATGGTGCCTGTTTTATCCAGTACGACTGTATCGATGTGCTTGGTATTTTCCAGAGATTCAGCTGTTTTAAAGAGCACCCCTTGCTCGGCGGCACGTCCGGATCCTGCCATGATGGAAGTCGGTGTAGCCAAGCCGAGTGCGCAAGGGCAGGCGATAACCAGCACTGCAATGGTACTTTCAAGTGCTGCGGCGAAATTGCCGGGTGCGACAAGGAAATACCAGACTAGGAAGGTAACGATGGCGATTCCTACGACAATCGGCACAAAGATGCTGGAAATTTGGTCGGCCAGCCGCTGGATCGGCGCTTTAGAGCCTTGTGCCTGTTCAACGACTCGGATGATATTCGACAGCACCGTGTCCTTGCCGATTTTATCGGCACGCACGCGGAGAGAACCGTTGGAATTGACGGTTGCTGCAAATACGGCATCGCCTGCTTCTTTATCGACCGGGAGGCTTTCGCCGGTCAGCATAGATTCATCAACGGCCGAATTGCCGGAAATGACAGCTGCGTCTACTGGAATGGAGGCTCCGGGTTTGATCATCAGGATATCTCCTGTTTTAACTTCGGAAATCGGGAGGCTGACGAATTCGTCATCGCGTTCGACCAGTGCATGTTGCGGCTGAAGTTTCATCAGCTTTTTGATGGCATCGGATGAACGGCCTTTTGCTCTTGCTTCGAAAACTTTCCCTAAGATGATCAAGGTGATCAAAACGGCACTTGTTTCAAAATACAAGCCCATGCTGTGCCCCATATTTAAGTTGGCCAGAACCAGGTAGACGCTGTAGAAATAAGCAGCGGATGTTCCCAGGGCGACCAGCACATCCATATTGGCTGATTTATTTTTTAAAGCAAAATAGGCTCCTTTATAGAAGGATGCACCAATCCAGAATTGAACTGGAGTTGCCAATGCCCATTGGACGAATGGATTCATCAGGATATCGGGTACATACATCCAGGACGTAAAGGAAAAATGGCTGAACATGGTCCATAACAATGGCAGGGAGAGGGCAGCAGAAATCCAGAACAGGCGAGTTTTGTTTTTGATTTCCTGTTCTTTGTGGTCAGTTGCTTCCTCGCTTTCCTGGTTAAGAACTGCGTCATAACCAAGAGATTGGATCCGTTTAACAAAATCTTCAGGGGTGACAGTTCCGGGGTTGTACAAAACATGTCCGGTTTCCATCGCCAAATTGACGTTAGCAAGTTGAACGCCTTCCATCTTATTCAAAACTTTTTCAATGCGTGCTGAGCAATTGGCACAAGTCATTCCTTGAATGGAAAAATCGATTTCTTCCTGCTGCACGCCATAACCGAGTTGTTCCACTTTGTTCTGCACGTCTGCCATGGTGGCTTGCTCATCATCATAGACGACTGCAGCTTTCTCGGTAGCGAAATTAACGCTAGCCTCTGAGACGCCCGGTAATTTTTGAAGGCCTTTCTCCACGCGGTTGGCGCAGGCCGCACAGGTCATACCCGTAATCGCTACTTCAGTTTGTTTAGTGCTCATCGCAATCCCGCCTTTTCTGAAAACAGTATACCTATCGGGGGTATCTAATTTTGAAAAAAATAACTGCGTTTCCGCAGTTATTCACTTAAAGTTGCAACGTCGTATCCTTGATCCTCGATAGCTTCTGCGATTTGGCTTACTTCTACAGCTGAAGCATCGTAAGCAACATCAACTGAGCCGTTTTCAAGAGAAACATCCACTTTTTCGATTCCTGGAAGCGCCATGACGCTATCTTTTACGGAGCTGACACAATGCTGGCATGACATGCCGCTGACCTGTAGGTTGATTTGTTCTTTCATGAAAATTTCCTCCTTTTATTTACGCATCATTTTTTGGATAGTAATTAGCAATTCATCCAACACTTCTTCTTCGCCGTTTTCCAGGCGATCTCTGACACAGCCCTTTAAATGGCCTTCCAACAAAACTTTGGTGACACTGTTTAATGCAGATTGAGTGGCAGCAAGCTGCGTGATAATGTCATCACAGTAAACATCCTTATCCACCATACCTTTAATGCCACGGATTTGGCCTTCCACACGACTCAACCGATTGGTCAAATCCCGTTTAACAGAAGGAGGATGGTGACTTTTTCGACAAGAGTTATCCACTACTAAGGTTTCTTCGATCAATTCGCTCATCTGAAGATCCTCCCATCTTATTTCTAACTATAGTATACCTAACGGGGGTATGCAAATCAATTGATTTACACCACCTTCGCAATTGTCATCAAAATGATAAGTTTAAAATCCTGAAATGATGGTATTATAAGCATAGACACAAAAAAGTCAACGATTTATACCTTGCCCTTGAAACATGGCAAGTTTCTATACGTCCCTATATGTAATGAAAAATACAAAGAGGTGATATGGATGGCGAAGAACGTAGATGTTCGCAACATTGTTTCAAATTTATCGAAACTTGGAATCCAAGCAAAAATCACAAAATCCCGCGTAGAATTAATAAAGGCGATTGCCTTGCCACAACCGATCCAAACCCAATCGCAACAATAAAAACTCCGACGCAGGACGTCGGAGTTTTTATTTTTTGTTTTTATCGAACATATAATTCTTATGGTGGAATTTCATGCTGAAGACGATTCCGAGTGCCAGCATATTTCCGATCAGCGAACTGCCTCCGTAACTGATGAAAGGAAGCGGAATCCCAGTGATCGGCAATAGCTGGATGGTCATGCCGATATTTTGGAATACATGGAACGTGATCATGGCGATGATCCCTGCACATACATACGTACTGAATGTATCTTTGAATTGCAGTGTGATTTTAGTCAAGTGATAAATCAGCATGAAGAATAGGATGATGACGGCACTGGCTCCGATAAACCCGAAGTCTTCCGAGATGACAGTGAAGATGAAATCGGTATGGTTTTCCGGAACATAGACCTGGCGACCTTGATAGCCTTTTCCGAAGACTTCCCCAGATCCGATGGCGTTCATCGCAGCAATCAAATTATACCCGCCCGATTCAGCATAGGAGTAAGGGTCAAGCCATGTGTAAATTCGTTCGAACATATAAGGTTTTAAACCAAACGCACTGGACAGGAAGTTCTGGGCATTGATGGTCATCCACAACAGCAAAGTTCCGATGACTGCAACACCGCCAAAACTCGGAACAATGATTTTCCAGGAGATTCCTGAAACCACGACGATGGCCAAAGTGATGGCGATAAATACGAGTGCAGTCCCTAAATCCGGCTGCAGCAGGATAAAACCGAGAGGAATAGCAAGGCAAAGGCCGATTTTACCGAGTAAGTAAAAATCGGATTTGATGGTTTTCATCAGGTATTCCTCGTGATGGGAAGAAATCATTTTCGCCAACGCTAGTATATAGAAGGTTTTCATGAACTCAGCTGGCTGGATATTGACGAAGGGTGTATGGAACCAGGCTTTGGCACCGTTCACTGGTTGGGCGATTTGGCCGACGCCATCCGGCGAAATCATCAACACGATCAGCAGGAAGATGCCGAAACCGTATAAATAATAAGCCATCTTCTTATATTGTTCTGGATCGAAATACATCAGTACCCCGATCATTCCGACAGAGATGATGTAAAATAAAGCTTGCCTCGGGACAAAGTTGGTTAAATATTGACCCGAAGTCTGGGCAGAGGAAATCGCCACGAGACTGACGATGAAGAATAGGAATAAGATGAAAGCCAGCGACCAGTCAAGCCGATCGGTGAAGCTTTTGTTTGTTTGCATGTAATTTCACCTGTACTTTTTATTATTATGAGTCGGAATATATTATAACGTATATATCTGTAATATGCGCATGACAAAAGTAATGACGCAATTGAAGCAGGTATGTTTCATATTTCGCCCCTTTGGTCGTATAATAAGAAATGGAATGGAGTGGGGGATATGGTGAAAAAACCGTTGAACACGGACGCCTACATACAGCATTTATATATTTACCTAAACGAATCCGATCAATTTGCTTTATTCAGCGGACTTACCTTCGCCCATTTTTTGGATGCCATGAAACTGCCTAAAAATTTGCTGCTGTTGAAGCACCCATATGAAGATGCATCCTTTAACATGCACACCCATATGGAATTCGCTACGCAGGAAGAGTTTGGGCAGCTGCGTAAAGCACGTGCAAACAAAAAAAGCGAATTTTGCTGGGTTGATTTCAAAAGTGAAAAGCAATTAAATTCCCTGACACCACAGGAACAAGCCGAATTGCTGTACATCGGCCATAAAAAAGAACCGGTTAAATCCCCGTTCTATTCGACTCTTCAAAATGAATTCGTCTATTTGTCCAGCGAAGAAGAAGAAACCACAAAAATTTACTTCCGCAAATTAGAACGCCTGAATGAGCTTGTCGGAAATTATTTTACGTATTTGATTCGCCGGGAAGAAAATGGGCAGAATTTCTGGCGCCGGAAATCTAAAGACCTGATTCCGGAATTGCCTTCTGAAATTCTGCAATCCTTGAAAAAGAATTACCGTGAAGGCGTACTCATTTCTCTGGCTGACCCCGAAAAAACGAAAAACACAATCGAATTGCATGTTCGGCCAGTGGAGGAGATCTCTTTTCTGGATGAGTTCTGGTCCGATATTGAAGAATACACAAAACAGGGGATTTCACGTAAGATCATCTATGACAGAAAACAAAAAGTATGGAAATGATACCTGGAAACAGGTATTATTTTTTTCGGGCTGCCTTTCGGTCGATGGCTGAAAGTGGAGCAGGTTTAAAATGAAAGTAGGGAACCAAATGGCTTGGATCTACCTTTTGATTGCAGGAGTCACGGAAATTGTGTGGGCAATCGGCTTGAAGCTTGCTGATGGCTTTACGAATTTAGCCCCTTCTCTTGTGACGCTGATTTTTATCGTCATCAGTTTTCTCTTGTTTGCTATAGCGATGAAAACAATCCCAATCGGAACAGCTTATGCAGTCTTTACCGGCATCGGTGCTGCGGGCACAGCTGTTCTCGGCATCTGGATATTCAATGAAAATGCCAGCGCGGAAAAACTGTTCTTCTTAAGCTTATTGCTCTTCGGCATTATCGGTTTAAAAGTGATGGATGGGAAAGAAGCATCCGGTAAAGGAGTGGAGCCGTGATGGAATGGCTGATTTTGATTGCTGCTGGACTATTTGAAGTCGTTTTTGTCACAACGATGAAGTTATCGGATGGCTTTAAAGTGAAAGTATATACAGGGTTGACCATTTTGACAGGCGCGCTCAGTTTCTATTTATTGTCACTGGCTCTGACGACTATTGCACTCGGAACAGGATATGCAGTCTGGACAGGCATCGGTGCAGCTGGAAGCGTTTTGGTCGGGATGCTGTTCTTTGACGAAAACCGCCAGCCGGCGAAATTATTTTTTCTATCCTGTATTATTGCAGGAGTAGCCGGTCTAAAAATTTTCGGCGGCTGACATGAAAAAATTATTCGTCCCTGTGGGTTCGTGATAAACTAAGCAATATGGACAATGAAATGAGGTTTTTTGGATGAAAAAACGAATCGGTTTATTATATGGTGGCAAATCGGCAGAGCATGAAGTTTCTCTGTCTACAGCCCTGGCAGTTACAAAAGCAATTGATTTTGATGCATACGAAGTCTATCCCATCTACATTACGCAAGATGGAGAATGGCGAAAAGGAGCCCGTCTTGAAGAGACGGCAAAAACGATCGAGCAGCTTCAATTGAATGGAGAATCTTCGAAGCCGAATGATATTTCCGGATTCCTTCCGGCACAAAGCAGGGAGGCGCTGGATGTCATCATTCCTTTGCTGCACGGACCGAACGGAGAAGACGGAACCGTTCAAGGCCTTCTTGAAGTCATGAATATTCCCTACGTCGGTAACGGAGTATTGGCGTCTTCCGCAGGCATGGACAAAGTCGTGATGAAGCAATTGTTTGAGCAGGCAGGTTTAGAACAAACGCCTTATGTGTATTTTATAAGAAGAGACTGGGATAAAAACCGGGATTTTTGGCTGGATAAAATCGAAGCGGAACTCGCTTGGCCAGTTTTTGTAAAACCGGCTAATTTAGGGTCGAGTGTCGGCATCAGCAAAGCGGATAATCGGGAAGAACTGATCGCCGCAATCAAAGAGGCTCTGAAGTTCGACCGTAAAATCGTGATTGAGCAAGGGGTAGTTGCGCGTGAAATCGAAGTCGGTGTGCTTGGAAATGACGAGCCGTCCTGTTCAGTAGCAGGAGAAATTAAACCATTGAAAGCCTTCTATGATTATCAGGCGAAATACAAAGACGGCAACACCGCTATGATCATTCCAGCTGAATTGGATGATGCAGTCTACGCAAAATTGGAGACGGACGCTAAAAAAGCATTCAAAATTCTGGATTGCTCCGGGCTTGTTCGTGCAGACTTTTTCGTGACAGAAGCCAATGAAATCTTGATCAACGAAGTGAACACCTTGCCTGGCTTTACGCCTTACAGCATGTTCCCCTTGCTTTGGGAACATACGGGTTTACCTTATCCGGAACTGATTGAACGCCTAATCGCTTTAGCAATTGAGCGGCATGAAGAAAAGCAATTACTGCAAGTTAAAATAGATTGAGTGGAGAAGCCAAATGAAAAAAAAGATTGAGCAAGTAGCCAAATGGCTGGATATCAAAACTAATTTAAAAGGCTTTGACGTTACGGGGGTCTCGATCAACACGAGAACGCTCAAGCCGGGCGATTTGTTCATTCCTTTCCGTGGCGAACAAGTGAATGGGCATAAGTATGTCCGTTCAGCTATCGAACTAGGCGCAGCAGCTTCTTTATGGCAGCGCGACGAGCCGGGGGCACCGGAAGATCTGCCTCTGCTTTTCGTGGATGATTGTGAAGTTGCTTTGCAGGAGATGGCTAGAGCCTACCGCGATGAATTGTCTGCGATTGTCATCGGGATCACTGGATCCAATGGCAAGACTTCGACAAAAGATCTCGTAGCGAGTGTGTTAAAGCCTTATTTCAAAGTGCAAAAAACCCAGGGGAATTACAATAACGAATTGGGCTTGCCATTGACCATCCTGTCTTTGGACGAAGACACCAAAGTCGCTGTTCTGGAAATGGGCATGAGCGGCAAAGGGCAGATCGAGTTTCTGTCTGAATTGGCACGTCCCGATTACGCCATCATCACCAATATCGGTGAAGCGCATCTGCAGGATCTTGGATCACGTGAAGCGATAGCGGAAGCAAAGTTTGAAATCACTGCAGGCCTGCAACAGCACGGTAAACTTTTCTATGACGGAGACGAGCCGCTGTTGCAGCCGTTTATGGAATCTTTCCCGCAGGCAGTCTCTTTTGGATTCGATGACAACAACGAATTGACGGTAACGGATATTAAAGCGACTGAAAATGGCAGCAGCTTTATGGTGAGCGGAATCATAGATGCCGCCTTCACCATTCCTGTATTGGGTGAGCATCAGGTGAAGAACACCCTGGCCGCCATTTTGATCGCTCTTGAAGCAGGCCTGTCAGAGGAGCAAATCCGCAAATCCTTGAAAGACGCAGCTTTGACCGATATGCGCATGCAGATGATCCAAGCGGATAACGGAGCCATTTTCATCAATGATGCCTATAATGCAGCTCCTTCATCGATGAATGCAGCATTGAATTTCATCCGTGAAACAACGATGAAAGACAAGAAGTGGGTCGTCCTTGGCGATATGCTTGAACTTGGAGACGACGAACAAAGCTATCACGAAGCACTGAGCAATTACATTTCAGATAGCCTTGCCGGGGTCTGCCTCTATGGACCGCGCATGAAATGGCTGTATGATAAATTGCAGCCGGCCTATAACGGCAAGTTGCTGTGGAGTGAAGACGACTACGGACCGATTATTGATTTGTTGAAAAGGTATACCAACAAAGACTCAGTCATATTAGTGAAAGGTTCCCGTGGTATGGCGCTGGAGAAAGTGATTGAACCTTTCACCGGCCAATAAAGAAGACGGCAGTGTAGGGGCTCAAAAGTTTTATGCTGTTAAGCGATGAAAAGAGGGAAGCGATTTGAAGACCGGGGTTCTTTGTATTCATGGCTTTACAGGAGGCCCGTTTGAAGTTGAGCCGTTTGCTGATTTTTTAACCGGCGAGACCGACTGGATCGTAGAAATACCGACGCTTCCAGGACATGGTGAAAAATTGGCCTTAAAAAGTATTTCAGCTGAAAGTTGGATGATGGAAGCGGAGCTGGCATTGAAAAAGCTGAAAAAATCAGCGGACCGCATCATCATTGTCGGCTTTTCGATGGGCGGATTGATCGCGCTGTATCTAGCAATGCGCTACAAGGTCGATCGGCTGGTTCTATTGAGTGCAGCAGCCAAATACATCAGTCCTGCACAGATTTTTGAGGAAGTGCAGGAAGCGATGAGAGATGTGTTATCTGGGAAAATAGCGGAAAATTCATCTTTTCATCTTTATGAATACAAACTGATGAACACACCTGTCAGTTCAGCCGTGGAATTTCTGCGGGTTGTCAGAATGGTTGAACCCTATTACGACAAGATCAAAGTTCCGGTTTGTATTGTGCAGGGAGGCAAGGACAGCGTAGTTCCCGCTTCTGCCGCTGACTATATTCATGACCACATCGGTTCAACAGAAAAATACATGATCCATTCAGAAACCGGCAAGCATTTGATCTGTTACAGCGACGACTGTGACGATTGGTTTAAGAAAGTTTTTGAGTTTATGAATAAAGGCGCAGAGTAAACTGATTATTAGAACCTTTGCGTATTGATTGCAAATAGGAAAAAAACATGGTATTCTTTTGAAAGCAATGGATACATTTTTGAATTACTCTTCCCTGTGAAGAGTATTTTTTTGAGCAAAACGGTTTGTTCTATAGATAGGGCATCAAACACCCGCCGATCAGACCGCTCGGCAAAGCCCGAGCTTTTCCTGTTCACACATCCCCTCTGACTTAAAACTACAGAGTATGATTTTCGACGTGAAACTTCCTCATAAAGGCTCGACCTTGTCACGAATTCATCTAAAATGTACACCATTTGTAAATCAGATGAAGACAAAAGGAGATTGAAAAAATTTGGTAAAATTTTCAGAGTTAAATATTAGCGAAACAACTTTAAAGTCCGTAAAACGCATGGGGTTTGAAGAAGCAACACCGATTCAAGAGGGGACTATCCGTCTTGGAATGGAAGGCAAGGACATTATCGGACAAGCACAAACTGGTACTGGTAAAACAACTGCGTTCGGTATTCCTTTGATTGAAAAAATCGACACTAAAGACGGTAATGTTCAAGGATTGATCATCGCACCAACCCGCGAATTGGCAATCCAGGTTTCTGAAGAACTTTACAGATTGGGCCAAGATAAAAACGTGCGTATCCTTTCAGTATACGGCGGCCAGGAAATCAGCCGACAAATCCGTGCACTTAAAAACCGCCCACAAATTATCGTTGGTACTCCAGGACGTCTATTAGACCATATCAACCGCCGTACTCTTAAATTGGATAATGTAAACACATTGATCCTTGATGAAGCAGACGAAATGTTGAACATGGGCTTTATCGAAGACATTCAAACAATCATGGCAAGTGTTCCTGATACTCGCCAGACCTTGTTGTTCTCAGCAACTATGCCGGATGCTATCCGCCGTATTGCAGAGAAATTCATGAAGACTCCTGAAATCGTTAAAATCAAATCAAAAGAAATGACTGTTGAAAACATTGAGCAATTCTATGTGAAAGCAGTAGAACGCGAAAAATTCGATGTTCTTTCACGTCTTTTGAATGTTCAACAGCCTGAACTTGCGATCATTTTCGGACGCACAAAACGTCGGGTTGACGAATTAGCTAAAGCTTTGAATATCCGCGGCTATTTGGCTGAAGGAATTCATGGCGACTTGAGCCAAGCAAAACGTATGTCCGTCTTGAAGCAGTTCAAAGCAGGCAAAATCGATATTCTAGTTGCAACAGATGTAGCAGCTCGTGGACTTGATATCTCAGGCGTATCACACGTATACAACTTTGATATTCCTCAAGATCCTGAAAGCTATGTTCACCGCATCGGCCGTACTGGCCGTGCAGGCAAAAAAGGAGTAGCTGTCACGTTTGTAACTCCACGTGAAATGGGCTACCTTGGAATTGTTGAACGTACAACTAAGAAAAAAATGGAAGCTTTGGTTCCCCCAACAGCTGACGAAGCTGTACTTGGCCAAAAACGCGTTGCTATGGAGCAATTAGTTGAAATGACTGAGAAAAACAATCTTGGCGACTATCGTGAATTTGCGACTCAAATGTTGGAAAAACACGAAGCGGTTGACTTGATTGCAGCGGCTCTTAAAACAATGACCAAAGAACCGGAAGATGTTCCAGTCTCTATTTCCGAAGAACGTCCTTTGCCATCACGCGGAGGCGGCGGATATAAAGGTAAAGGCGGAAGCGGACGCAGTGGCGGAGGCGGCGGCTATAAAGGCAATCGCTCTTCATCATCATCTCGTCCATCTTCAAGCCGTGGAGCGAGCTCAGGCGCAAGCCGACGCCGTGAAGGCGGAAGTGGAAGCGGTGGCGGACGTCCAGGACGTACGACTCGCCGCAGCGAATCTTAATACCGATCCATCCAAAGGGCGTATGCCAAACAGGAAACTGTTTGGGCATGCGCCCTTTTTTGCTGTCCGGATTTCAGTTACAATTGACTGAAACGTTTAGATAAGTAAATCGTATAATGGATAGGCACGCGATTGGAGAGAATAGAATGGACAACCAACCGAAAAATCAAATTTCACGAAAAGGATTAACCGTCTGGCGTGTTTACGGCAGTATGGAAACTGCGGTGATCGCATTGATCGCAATTGGAGCTGGCGTTTTAACGTACTTTTTTGACTGGCCGCAATGGCTGTACGCTGTTTATGCAGCAGTGATTCTGCTATTTGGCTTCCTGTTTATTTACTTGTTTCCAAAAATCCGCTGGCAACGCTGGCGTTATGAGGTGAGGGAGCAGGAAATCGAATTGCAGCATGGCTTATTCATCGTTACCCGGACATTGGTGCCGATGGTGCGTGTTCAGCACGTCGATACGGAACAAGGCCCGATTTTGCGGAAATATGATTTAGCGGAAATATCGATTTCAACAGCGGCAACCACTCATACGATTCCTGCGCTTGTAACAGCGGAAGCGGATGAGCTGAGAGCCAGAATTTCCGTATTGGCAAGGGTGGCGGAAGATGATGTATGAAGAACGTTATAAGCTGCATCCCATTTCGGCATTTCTGAATTTCATCAAAGGCTTAAAAGAATTGATTGTTCCGTTCATCATTATTTTTGGTGTCAATATATTCAGGGACGGCGGAGTCAGTTCGATGTTCAACCAGGGTTGGCAAGGCTTGATTCCGGTAATCGTGGGCAGTGTTGTACTGGTCTTCCTGCTGATTGGTGGAATCATCAAGTGGAAACGTTTTGTCTACTGGTTTGAGGACGGGGAATTGCGCATTGAATACGGCCTTTTTGTAAAGAAAAAAAGGTATATACCTTTTGACCGGATCCAGAGCCTGAATTATACTGAAGGCATTTTTCACCGGCCGCTCGGTTTGGTGAAAGTGAAAGTGGAGACTGGCGGCTCAGGTAAGGTCGGCCAGGCCGAAGCCGAATTGACGGCTATTTCGCGCGAAGATGCAGACCGCATCGAAAATGAAATGGAGAAAGCAAAACACCAGCTTCCCGAAGAAAGCGTTGCAGTAATGGGACCGGTGGAACAAGTGGAAGCACCGCCTAAAAAAGAGGCACAGGTACTTTACCGCATGTCCATGAAGGAACTATTGATTCTTGCAACAACTTCTGGAGGGATTGGGGTCGTGATTTCAGCGGTTGCGATTTTCCTTTCCCAGTTTTCCGAACTGATTCCGTATGATGCGATTTACGAGGAAGTCATGCTGTTTCTGCGTTTTGGTGCATTGATTGTCGCGTTGACCATCTTTTTTGTGTTATTGATCGCTTGGATCATTTCGGTCATTATGACCATCGTGGCGAATTACCAATTTACCATCCAGCGTGATGAGGACCATATCTATATCACCAGGGGATTATTGGAAAAGAAAAAAGTTTCCGTCCCCCTGAAACGCGTTCAAGGCATCAAGATCAGCCAGAACCCTTTGCGTGAGCTTTTCGGATACGCGACAGTATTGGTTGAAAGTGCAGGAGGGTCAATCGGGGACAAAGATGAGAAGATCCGCCTGTTTCCTTTGGTCAAAGCAGATCGGATGATTCCCATCCTGGCTGAGTTGTTTCCTGAGCTGGAATGGACGCCGGAATTGGTCAAGGCACCGAAGCGCAGCGTCCACTTTTTCTATCGTCTGGATTTGCTTTGGCTGTCGCCAGTATTTGCTGCGGTAGGCTATTTCTTCTATCCGTACGGCCTGCTTGCATTGATTTTTGTGCCGATCATTGTCGCCATCGGAATCTGGCAGCACCGGACAGTGGGGTATGCGCTGGGAGAACGTCAATTGACGATGCAATTCAGAGGGCTCAGCAAACACCAATTCTTTATGCTGAAGAAGCGGGTGCAGGTTGTTCAAGTGACGCAAAGTTTCTTCCAGCGCCGTAAAGGGATTGCATCGATCAACTCAACGATCAAATCGGGCATGATGGGGGCCACTGCATCAACACCCCATATGGAAAAAAGCGATGCCAGCCGAATCTTGTCATGGTACGAACCTTCCAGCACCAGAGAAATAAAGGATTGAACACACCCAATTTTTCGCAAAAAAAAAGCAGCCGGAATTTTTATTCCGGCTGTCTTTATTTTTTTGCCCGCCAACTGACGATCCGCTTTGGATGGAAATAACTGAGTCCGATTAGGAATCCGGTTATCATTCCAGCGATATGGGCTGTGACATTTACGTTGGGAGTCAAGAAAGTCATGACTATACTAATCACGATAATTGGGAGTATAATTTGTTTTAGCTGAGGCAGAGCGCGTCCGCCGTAATACACCAATGCGCCGAATGCGCCAAACACTCCGAAAATCGCACCGCTTGCTCCTACGTGGGCATAATCGAGCGGCTGCAAAAAGTAGGTGGCCGCTGAAGCAAAGAATCCTGCCAGCAGGTAGATCGTGATGAAGCGGACTTTACCGGTTAAACGTTCCAATTCAGGTCCGAACAGGAACAGTGAAAACATATTAAACAGCAAATGCATCAATCCGCCATGCAGGAACATCGGTGTAAAGAAACGCCACCATTGGCCTTCTGCAATGTAGAAGTTGGAACCGACACCATAAAAGTAAAGCCATTCACCAAGCAAAGGAAGCCATGTCAGTACATAGACCAACAGATTAAGGGCCATCAAAGTGGAAACAACCGGATACAGGCGCAGGTATTGCTTAAAGCTTTCTGTTCGAATAAACATTTAGTCACCTCTATTTCATATCTTTAATTATACCTGTTACCCGTTTGCGATTGAAAGGAGAAACATTTATGATTACAGGAATCGGGTTGGATATCGTTGAATTGTCACGGATCCAGCGATTGGATGCGAAATCAGCGAAATTTCGTGAGCGTGTATTAACACAATCCGAGCACGCTGAATACATTCAGTTAACTGCTGCAAGAAAAGTTGAATTTCTGGCTGGCCGCTTTGCAGCCAAAGAAGCGTTCTCCAAAGCGAAGGGAACGGGAATTGGCGGAGCCTGTTCTTTTCAGGACATTGAAATCCGGAAAGACAGCAAAGGCAAGCCTTCCGTTTACTTTCAGAACAAGGAAACGGGTCTGGTCTCCATTACGCATTCAAAGGAATTTGCAGCAGCGCAAGTTCTTTTACAAACAAATTAATTGGGTGGTGTTACGATGACAGAATATTATCGTCCGACAAAAGCAGTCATTGATTTAGGTGCAATCAAAAAGAATTTAACCGCTTTTCAGGAAAGAAGCAAGGATGCTGAAGTGATCGCAGTAATAAAAGCGGATGCTTACGGGCATGGTGTTTTGGAAGTGGCGAAGACGGCGATTGAAAATGGTGTCCTCTTGCTGGCCGTGGCAACCCCGGATGAAGCTCTTTTTCTGAGGGAAGAGGGCATCGACACGGAATTGCTGGTCCTTGGGGCGACTCCGCCGAATTTCATCCCGGTCGCGCAGCAGCATAATATTATCGTTACGGCTGTTTCTCTTGATTGGCTGTCTATGGCGGCAACCCAGTTGGCGCCTGATCTGAATGCATTGAAGATCCATTTGAAGGTGGATACCGGCATGAGGCGCATCGGCATCCAATTGGACGAGGTGGATGAAGCCTTCGGTTTTATTGCTGATCATGATTTTGATTTTAAAGGCATTTTCACTCATTTTGCCACAGCGGATGAAGAGGATTCTTCGTTGTTCAGCCGACAAGTGGGCGCTATGAATAGCGTAATCGATAAATTGGATGATCCTTCCGTCATGGTCCATGTCTCCAATAGCGCAGCGGCCATCATGCATCCGGAATTGTCCTGTGACGCGGTGCGCGTAGGAATTTCATTGTACGGCATCGCGCCATCCCCTTATGTAGGCAAGGAAATGCCATTTGAACTCCATCCGGCGCTTAGCTTGGAAACGGAAATCATCCATGTGAAAAAAGTGAAAGCTGGTGAAGGGCTGAGCTACGGGGCGACTTACCATGCCGAACAGGATGAATGGATTGCAACCTTGCCCATCGGTTATGCGGACGGCATGCTCCGGGGACTGCAGGGGCAGGAAGTTTTAGTGAGAGGACAGCGCGTGCCGATTGTAGGCCGGATTTGCATGGATCAATGCATGATTCGGCTTTCTGAAAAATTACCAATCGGAGAAAAAGTGCAACTGATCGGCGCACAGGGCGGACAGCGTATTTACATCGACGAATGGGCGCGCAGGCTGGATACGATCCCTTATGAAATCCCGTGTATTTTAACAAAACGGGTGCCTCGGGTATACTCGGACAGCACCAAAGTTTCCGATTTACCTTTTCAGGAGCCCGATACAATGTTAAGATGAGAAAGATAAAGGCAGAAGAACGGGATTTTCGGAGGTGTCGGCTGTGTACGAGAAGTCAAAGACAAAAGAAGTGGTTGTAAAGTTACCAAAACAATTTATTTCGGAGTTGACAACTCATTCAGATGAACGTGTTCAAGAAAGTGGAGATTATATTTACGTTTCCACGCACCGGGTGACTAAGAACCTGTACGACTCATATCATATTCGGGAAGCGATGATCAAGGGCTACGTGGAGATGTCACAGATCAATCTATCGATTGCTTGTGAATGTTCTCACGCTGAGTACGAAGCGGAGCACACGACAGTGCGACTCGTAAGCGGAGGGTGACAACTTGATTGTAAAACGCGGGGATGTTTTTTTTGCAGAATTATCACCGGTCGTCGGGTCTGAGCAAGGCGGGACCCGTCCTGTCCTGGTGATTCAAAACGATATAGGCAATCGTTTCAGTCCTACTGTAATCATTGCTGCAATTACTGCGCAGATTCAAAAAGCCAAATTGCCGACTCACGTAGAGATCAATGCCAAGAAGTATGGCTTTGAACGTGATTCAGTCATTCTGCTTGAACAATTGCGGACTATTGATAAGTCTCGGCTGACCGATAAAATCACCCAACTTGATGACACGTTGATGGAAAAAGTAGACGAGGCACTGGAAATCAGTGTTGGCCTAGTAAAATTTTAAGCATACATACTCCTTGAAAGGCACCTTGAGAATTTTTCTCGAGGTGTCTTTTTTTCAGAAAACAGACTAGCCGACAAAAAAGATGTGAAAAAAACGAATTTCCGATACAATAAAGAGTAGCAGATAAAATTTAAGATACATAGTGTCGCAGGGAGGGTTTTTAATCCATATGAATAAACAGATGGCTCAATATATACAGGGCAATTTAACTGAAATTATTTCACAATGGCAAGAAAAAATGAAGAACGAGAAAGATGAACGTTCTTTTCAGGTGATGCCCACAGAGTTGATGAATCAGACAAGCCATGAATTCGCTGAATTGATGATATCCAATTTGCTGGAAAGCCATCAAGCATATGAAAGCCGATTAATCGATTTTGCGGAAAAGGTAGTTCGCCTTGGTTGGTCCATTACATTCGTTACGAAAGCAATCAATCATTTCGCTGAAATCGTCTATGAAGGCATGACCAAAGAAGGCATTATTAACGAAAGTAATATTGCCGCATTTGTAGAAGAGTTCAACAAGTGGATCTCGCCGATCCGCGACAGCACCATCGAGGCATACTCCAAGACATGGGAACGCACGGTCAGCCTCCAAAAGATCGCATTGCAGGAACTTTCAGCATCGCTTATTCCGGTTTTTGAGAAAGTCTCGGTCATGCCGCTTGTCGGAACAATTGATACAGAGCGGGCGAAATTGATTATGGAGAACCTGTTGGAAGGTGTCGTCAAACATCGGGCAGAAGTTGTGTTGCTCGATATCACCGGTGTACCGGTAGTGGACACAATGGTCGCCCATCACATTATCCAGGCAGCAGATGCTGTGCGTCTGGTTGGAGCGAAATGCATGCTTGTCGGAATTCGACCTGAGATTGCCCAGACGATTGTCACGCTCGGCATCAACCTGAACGACTTTACGACAACAAGCACTTTGCAGCGAGGCGTGGAACAGGCATTGGCTTGGACAAACCGAAAAATTGTGGAGGTTGAAGACTGATGAATTTTAGAATTCCAATTTTAAAGTTAAGAGATACATTGATTGTTTCCATCCAATGGGAGCTTGACGACCAGACAGCTCTTCAATTTCAAGAGGATTTACTGACCAAACTGCATGAAACAAGTGCGCGAGGTGTCGTGATTGATTTGACTTCCATTGATTTCATCGACTCATTTATCGCGAAAGTTCTGGGAGACGTCATCAGTATGTCAAGCCTGATGGGGGCCCGAGTAGTCATTACCGGTATCCAGCCAGCAGTTGCTATCACTTTGATCGAGTTAGGAATTCGACTTGAAGACGTTATGACAGCACTGGATTTAGAAAATGGTTTAGATAAACTTCAATTGGAATTGGAGGCTTAAAAATGAGCGACCAGTCCTCGGTGGAAATTTTGACAGAATGGGATATTGTAGCTGCAAGACAACTCGGACGCAATGTAGCGAAAGAGCTTGGCTTTGGCACAGTTGACCAGGCCCGTATTACGACGGCCATCAGCGAGCTTGCCCGCAATATTTACTTATATGCCGGAAAAGGCAGAATCGAAATTCAACAATTAACGGAAAACGGCGTGAAAGGAATCCTGATCATAGCTGCAGACAGCGGTCCGGGAATTCCAGATATCCGCAAAGTCATGGAAGACGGTTTTACGACTTCCGGTGGACTAGGGGCGGGACTGCCAGGTGTCAAACGATTAATGGACGACTTTAAAATCGAAACGATATTAGGCGAAGGTACAGATATAAGAGCTACCAAGTGGCTTCGTTAGGGGGAACACCCAATGGCTCAAGAAATTGAGAATCAGTATAAAGAGATTCTAAATGAATACATGAAAAAACAGACTGAACAAAATCTGTATGTCGGCCAAAATTTCAGCCGGCAGCTGATTTTAGAGAATATCGCGCCTGAAGAAGTCATTAGCATGCACAAAGCGGCGATTCAAGAACTGTATGGTGAGTTGCCGGATGTTGTGTGGCATTCTTTTGATTTTCTGATTGAAATGATGATCAATTATGGCTTGGCGCTTCAGGAGCGGCAAAGTCTCTTGAAACAGCAGGAAGAGCTGAAAGTGGAAATGGATCTTGCTGCCAACGTTCAGGAAACGTTGTTGAAAACCAAATTACCCCTACTGGAAGGTTTGGATATCGGCCTTCTCTCTATCCCTGCGCGAAAAATGAACGGGGATTATATTTATTTTGTCAGTGATCATGATGGCTATGCCGGGGTGGCGGTTGCGGATGTAATCGGCAAAGGCCTTCCGGCTGCTCTTTGCATGTCTATGATTAAATTCGGTATGGATAGCTTGAGCAGCACCCACGCACTTCCGAAAGACGTCTTGAGCGTCATCAATCGGATTGTAGAAAAAAGTGTCGATGATTCGATGTTCGTGTCCATGTTCTACGGCAATTACGATGCCAAGCAAGCGCGCTTGACTTACGGATCAGCTGGGCATGAACCGGCTATCTTGTATCGTGCCAAGGACCAAGCGTTCAGCGAACTGTTTGCAAAAGGGTTGCTGCTGGGTGTATCTCCAGCCGCTGTCTATGAAGAGCATACTGTCGATCTCGAAAAAGGCGACCTGGTGATCATGATGACTGATGGCGTGACGGAAGGCCGGAACGAAGAAGGTTTTATCGAGCGTGAGGTTATTTTTGAATTGATTGAGCAGAAGAAAGACGAGCCTGCACAAACCATTGTGCAATATGTCTATGATGAGCTTGAACGCATGCAAAATGCGCAGTTCCAAGATGACTTTACTTTGGTGATATACAAAAAAGTGTAGTAGCAGGTTTAACTATGGGTCAAATGTGGTATTAATGCTTAGAACAGCTTTTTTAAGCGGGATTGAATTTTAAAAAACGGGGTGTCGAAATACAATGAATATTCAAGTGGATTTAACTGAATCGGACAATATTCTTGAGGGCTTTGTACGCGGAGAAATTGATGCGCATACTGCACCGGTCCTACGGGAAAAACTAGAAACTTATCAGAATCACCAAGGATTGAAAGCAGAGTTGGATCTTTCCGACGTTAATTATATGGATAGTACAGGATTGGGAGTTTTTGTGGCTTTTTATAAATCGGTCAATTCAAATGGCGGACACGTAAAGTTAAAAGGGCTCTCTGCGCGATTAAAACGGCTTTTCGATATTACAGGTTTAGGAGATATTATGGATATCGAATCAGTCGGGAAGGGTGGTAACTGATATGCGTCCTTTCGATTATGTAGAAATGAGAGTTCCTGCCAAATCCCAATACGTTGGTGTCGCAAGACTCACCATTTCAGGATTGGCCAGCCGTATCGGATTTTCGTTCGATGATATAGAGGATTTGAAAATTGCTTCGAGTGAAGCGGTGACCAATGCAGTCCAGCATGCTTATGCAGAAGGCGAAGAAGGCGAAGTTGTCATTGGCTGTGCCTTGTATGAAGACAAGATCGAGATTATGGTAGCGGATCATGGACAAAGCTTTAACTTCGAAGAAACTAAAGCAAAAGTGGGCCCTTATCATGACCAAGAAGAAGGTGCTTTTCTTCGTGAAGGAGGTCTCGGCTTGTATTTGATTGAAACATTGATGGATGAAGTCAAAGTTCATCATCAAGAAGGAGTGACAATCTTCATGACAAAGCATGTTGAAGGAGAGCAGGTGGAAAAGGATGTCGAAACAGTCTCATCCTAATCAGCCTACTAAAGAGCAGGTGCTTGAGTGGATTGAAGCTTATCAAAAGACAGAAGATGAAGAAGCCCAAACAAATCTAGTGTTGAATTACAAGCGTCTTGTCGAGTCCATTGCGCGAAAATACTCTAATGGTAAATCTTACCACGAGGACATTGCGCAAGTGGGCATGCTTGGGCTTTTAGGCGCAATCAGACGTTATGACCCTTCATATGGCCGTAGCTTTGAAGCTTTTGCCGTGCCTACGATCATCGGTGAAATCAAACGCTTTTTACGCGATAAGACATGGGCAATCCATGTACCGCGGCGCATTAAGGAATTGGGACCCCGTATTAAAGCGACGGTGGAAGTGCTGACGACAGAGCTTCAACGTTCGCCGCAAGTATGGGAAATCGCTGAATATTTGGATGTCGAAGAAGACGATGTGCTGGAAGCGATGGAAATGGGCAAAAGCTATCAGGCACTTTCAATGGACCACTCTTTGGAGGCGGATTCAGATGGCAGTACCGTCACATTGTTTGACGTAGTAGGCCAGGAAGATGATGGTTACGAGAAAGCGGATCAGCGCATGCTTGTAGCTGAAGCGATGAATGTGCTTTCAGAACGGGAAAAGCAGATCATCCAATTCACTTACATAGAGCAGCTGAGCCAAAAAGAAGCCGGAGATAAACTCGGAATTTCTCAAATGCACGTTTCCCGTTTGCAAAGAAAAGCCATTAAGAAATTGCAGGAAGCTATTTTAGCGGCTGGTGGGGTTTCGTAGTGGAGAAAATTCAGCATAGTTTTGTAGATGCTTTTATTTTCAACGAAGCAAAAAAAGGAAATCATGAATCCGGTGACAGCTACCATACTGTATTGACGGACGATTATTTCATTTGCTCCGTAGCCGATGGATTAGGGAGTGGGCCTGTGGCGCGTGAATCGTCTCAAGTCATTCCTCAAATTTTACGTGAATACCATCATGAAACAATCGATCAATTAATGTATCGTTTTAACGGATTAATGCTCCAGAAGCGGGGAGCTGCCGTGGCTATCTTTAAAGTCGATTTCAATAAAAAGACGCTTGAATACAGCTGTGTCGGCAACATCCGGTTTTATCTGTACCGTAAAGCTACGGATGAAATCATCTACCCGTTGCCGGTCATGGGTTATTTATCAGGGCGTCCGCAAAAACTGCGTACTCAGCTTTACACATACGTGGAGGACGATTTGTTTCTGATCCATTCCGATGGAGTGGATTTAAGAAATCCGAAAGCCATGATGCGAAAAGCTGCGGTACCGGAACAACTATACCGCGACATATTGGCATCTATCCAAACAGGTGACGATGCCACATTCATAACAGGAAGCCTTCTCAAATGAGATGGCCTCTTTTTTTTTTTTTGCCTAAAATGAAGATGAAAACCGAATAAGTTTATTTAAAATTCTGAAAAAATCAGAAGGTATTTATTCTATAATTTGAAAGCGCTTTCTCATACAATTCAATTAGTGCAAAAACAGAGCTGAAAGGGGATGGCGAAGGGAGCGCGCTGAAAGAGCTGCTGGTGGGAGTAAAAAGAATGGACAAATCGAGGGGGTTGACAGAATGGCAAAAATTAAAAAAGGGTTAAGTTATGAAACTGTATTGGTCATGCTCTTTTTCGTCGCATGGGGTTTTCTTTATTTGGATAGACAGGCAATTTCTATGCTGATGCCTTTTATCATCGAAGACATCGCTTTGACGAACACAAAAATCGGTCAAATCAATATGTGGCAAACCATAGGATTTGCGCTGGCAGCTCCAACGTTTGCGATTCTCTCAGATCGCTTAGGGCATAAAAAAACGATCTTGTTCTGGGCGATGATCGTCACGTCTGTATTGGCGCTTTTGACGATGTTTGCAGAAACCTACACGTTTATGTTGATTGTCCGTACCTTGCTGGGTGCGAGTGAAGGGGTTATTCTTCCGATTTCGCTTTCACTATTGGCTTCTGTTTCGCGTCCGACGACATTGGGGCGCAATATGGGTTTGGTGTATGCAGGAGCTGCAGTCATCGGCGTCGCGATTGGTCCGTTGGTTGTGACGCAGTTGGGTGAATTGGTTGGTTGGCGTTACGCATTCCTGTTTGTCAGTATTCCGAGTTTTGTAGTAGCTTTGCTGATGCTTCGTTTTGTGAAGCCGCCTGAAGCTGTCGTGAAAACTGAAGCGGTTACTGCTTTCAATGTAAGCACTATCTATAACAGTGTGAAAAACCGCAATATCCTGATCTGTATTCTCATCAGTATTTTCTGTATGGGTGCCATGTGGACATTCAATGCATTCTTGCCACTCTATTTGACGCAAGTGAGTTTGCTATCTAATACCCAAATGGGCTTGGTCTTCTCGCTCTTTGGATTGTTGACCATCATCTGGCAAGTATTCATTCCTTATTCTTCCGATAAAATCGGCAGAAAACCGGCAATGTCTGGCTATCTGGCAATGGCGATGGTGACCCCGCTCGTCTTGTTCATCTTCCCACAATCTGCCGTAAGCCTGGTGGTTCTGGTGTTGTTTGGTGGAATCATTCTCGCCATGAACACGCTTTACCAAAGCATCATACCGGTTGAAAGTGTACCGGTTGCCGTCATGGCTACGGCCAATGCGCTCATCATGGGGATCGGTGAATTGGTAGGGGCCTTCTCGATCGGCTTGTCCGGTGTACTGGCAGACTCTTTTGGATTGACTGCTGTTATGGTCGTCATTCCGATTTCTTATCTGATCGCATTCCTTATTTCGTTCGGATTGATTGAAACGCTGAAAGGCAAGGCGGCGCGCAAAGAACCGGGATTGGTTGAAGTTCCGACTGAGACTTGAGAAGAGAAGGACTGGGAAAAGGTCGGCTCGTTTACAGTGAGAGCTGGCCATTTCAATAAATGAATAGAATAGCCGACAAAAAAGAAGCCCTCTTTCAAGAGAGGCTTCTTTTTTATGTTCTCCTGTAAATGCCCGTCGAATCAACACGGCTGCTTCCGCTTTTCTGTATGTGTTAAAATAGAAAGGAACTGAAGGGAAGTGTCTAGATGGAAATGCAGCAGATTCATACATTAATCGCTAAAGAAACGGGTGTGCGAAACAATCAGGTCGCGCAAGTCATCGCATTGATTGAAGATGGCAACACCGTGCCGTTTATTGCCCGTTACCGTAAAGAGGCAACCGGATCTTTGGATGAAGTGCAGATTAAAGCGATCGATGACCGGTATACATACATTCAGAACTTAGAGCAGCGGAAAATAGATGTTATCCGTTCCATAACGGAACAGGAAAAGCTGACAGATGAACTGGAAAAGGCGATTCACAATGCCACAGTCCTGCAGCGCGTTGAAGATTTATACCGGCCATACAAGCAAAAACGGAGAACCAAAGCGACCATCGCAAAAGAAAAAGGCCTCCAGCCGTTAGCGGATTGGCTGATGGAGCCTGGCGATGAAAAACTGGCAGGTAAAGCACAGTCATTCGTAAATGAAGAGGCAGGTGTCGCGTCAGCTGAAGAAGCCATCCAAGGAGCGCAGGATATCTTGGCGGAATTATTTGCGGATGATCCGGATATCCGCGAAAAAATCCGCTATATGACTCGAAAAGACGGCACAATCGCCACCGTCGCCAAGAAAAATCACGAAGACGAAAAACAGGTCTTCCAAATGTATTATGAATACGAAGAAGCCATCCAGAAAATCGTGCCGCATCGAATTTTGGCAATCAATCGCGGAGAAAAAGAAGATGTGCTGAAAGTTTCCATCCATCCGCCGGACGACCGAATCATAACGTTGATGAAAAACAAATGGATGAAACAGGCGCGTTCTACAAGCGAAGTGGTAGCTGAAGCAATTGAAGACAGCTACAAACGGCTGATTCAACCGTCAGTGGAGCGGGAAATCCGGACTGAACTGAGCGAAAAAGGGGAGACCCAGGCGATTCACATCTTCTCAGAGAACTTGCGGAATCTTTTATTGCAGCCACCGATGAAAAACAAAATGGTATTGGGTGTAGACCCAGCATATCGGACAGGCTGCAAACTCGCAGTCATCGATGAAACGGGCAAGTTGCTGGAAGTGGCAGTGATTTATCCGCATCCGCCAAAATCAGACCAAGCCGGCTCGAAGAAAATCATGGAGCGTTTGACATCCAAGTATCCGATTGAAATCATGGCGATCGGCAATGGGACAGCTTCTCGTGAGACCGAGCAGTTTGTTGCAGACTTCCTGTCGGAAACTTCGGCGGATATTTCCTATGTCATCGTTAATGAAGCAGGCGCGAGTGTCTATTCGGCCTCCGATATTGCACGAGCAGAATTTCCAGACTTGAAAGTTGAAGAGCGGAGTGCGGCTTCAATTGCGCGCCGTCTGCAGGATCCATTGTCTGAACTGGTGAAAATCGATCCCAAAGCGGTCGGTGTCGGACAGTATCAACACGATGTTTCCCAGAAGAAATTAGCGGATCAACTGACTTTTGTTGTCGAAACAGCCGTCAACCAGGTCGGCGTCAACGTCAATTCAGCCTCTTCTTCCTTATTGCAATACGTAGCAGGCTTGAGTAAAACCGTTGCGGAAAACGTCATCAAGGTCAGGGATGAAAATGGCCGCTTTACGTCGCGCGTCCAGCTGAAGAAAATCCCGCGCTTAGGAGCGAAAACCTATGAACAGGCAATTGGGTTCCTCCGGATTCCGGAAGGCAAAAATCCATTGGATGCAACAGGCATTCATCCGGAGAGCTATGATATTGCCGAGAAGCTGTTGAAGCTTGTCGGAGAAGATAAGAAATCTGTCGGAAAAGCCGGTATCTCTGAAAAACTTGAAGCGCTCGAGCTGAAAGAGCTGAGTGAGAAATGGGACGTCGGAGAAATTACCTTAAAAGATATCTTGGATGCGTTGAAGAAACCATTCCGCGATCCGCGTGACGAATTCCCGCAGCCTTTATTGAAAAACGATATTCTGAAAATGGAAGACCTGCTTCCAGGGATGGAAGTGCAGGGAACAGTGCGCAATGTAGTGGATTTTGGCGCATTCGTTGATATCGGTGTGAAGCAGGATGGTTTGGTGCACATCTCGAAATTGAAAAAAGGCTTTGTAAAGCATCCGCTGGAAGTGGTGGCAGTTGGAGACATAGTCACTGCTTGGGTGGAAAAAGTGGAGAAAGACAAAGGACGTATTGCTTTGACGATGCTCCAGCCGAAAGAGCAGACCCTTTAACTTTAAAAATAGGGGAGTTAACATGACGAACGAAGAACTGACAGGACTCATCAAGGAAATCTCATTGACGAGCTTTCACAAGCCATTCCGGCATGAGGGTATTTTCAATGCGAGATTGCGGACCACAGGAGGCAGATACCTGTTAAGATCCCATAATATCGAAATCAATCCAAGCTCCTACGAGAAGTTTGGATATGCTGAGCTTGAAGGCATCATCAAACATGAGCTATGCCATTACCATCTTCATATAGAAGGAAGAGGCTATAAGCACCGTGATCGGGATTTTAGAGAATTGCTGAAGGAAACAGGCTCGCCGCGTTTTTGCTCTACGCTTGAAAACAAGACGAAACGGCGATCGTCCAAGTCTTATGTCTATCAATGTGTAGCATGCGAAACGAATTACAGAAGAAAGATCCGGATGAATACAGAGCGTTACCGATGTGGTCGCTGCTCAGGAAAGCTAATAGCGCAATAACATTCTTCAAGGAAAGTAACTGTCCAACATAGGGCAGTTACTTTTTTTGAATTATTATTCTTCACTGTAGATTCCATAAAGAAAAACAAATAACAAATATAAATGAAAAAGGTATTGACGATTCTCTCAGAGCTCTTTATAATAGAAAAAGTCGACAAGTACTTAAACATTATTCCGAAGTAGCTCAGTGGTAGAGCACCGCACTGTTAATGCGATGGTCGTAGGTTCGAGTCCTACCTTCGGAGCCAATCATGGCCCCTTGGTCAAGCGGTTAAGACACCGCCCTTTCACGGCGGTAACACGGGTTCGAATCCCGTAGGGGTCACCATTTTATAAACAGCAATTAATCTGAAAAGTTATAGTTGGATAACTTCTGTGGTACACTAACACATGAGCCAACAAGTATGAAGAACGAATGATTGCTTTTGGAGATGTTGCAGGCCAGACTTGCTGTCGGCGTAGCCGAAACAAATCTAGGCTGTAAAGTAGCTCTAATGAAAAACAACATCTATATTATTGTCGCGGGGTGGAGCAGTTCGGTAGCTCGTTGGGCTCATAACCCAAAGGTCGCAGGTTCAAATCCTGCCCCCGCAACCAAATGGTCCCGTGGTGTAGCGGTTAACATGCCTGCCTGTCACGCAGGAGATCGCCGGTTCGATCCCGGTCGGGACCGCCATTTTTATTGGGGTATAGCCAAGCGGTAAGGCAACGGGTTTTGATCCCGTCATGCCCTGGTTCGAATCCAGGTACCCCAGCCATTATTTATTATTTAATCGTAACGACGAATGAATTAGAAATTCTAATCTCTCATTGACATTGAAATGGAGATGCAGTATAATAGAATTTGTCCCTAAAAATTAATTCAATGCGGTCGTGGCGGAATGGCAGACGCGCTAGGTTGAGGGCCTAGTGGGAGAAATCCCGTGGAAGTTCGACTCTTCTCGGCCGCACCATAAAGCTCTAATGCGCCCGTAGCTCAATTGGATAGAGTACTTGACTACGAATCAAGCGGTTAGAGGTTCGAGTCCTCTCGGGCGCACCATTATTTTCTTCTTCTATATAATATATGCGGGTGTAGTTTAGTGGTAAAACCTCAGCCTTCCAAGCT
>NZ_JAIQCL010000033.1 GCF_020023385.1 Planococcus circulans | reverse complement strand
TCGGTTCAGCGGCGGACGGGTGAGTAACACGTGGGCAACCTGCCCTGCAGATCGGGATAACTCCGGGAAACCGGTGCTAATACCGAATAGTTTGCGGCCTCTCCTGAGGCTGCACGGAAAGACGGTTTCGGCTGTCACTGCAGGATGGGCCCGCGGCGCATTAGCTAGTTGGTGGGGTAATGGCCCACCAAGGCGACGATGCGTAGCCGACCTGAGAGGGTGATCGGCCACACTGGGACTGAGACACGGCCCAGACTCCTACGGGAGGCAGCAGTAGGGAATCTTCCGCAATGGACGAAAGTCTGACGGAGCAACGCCGCGTGAGTGACGAAGGTTTTCGGATCGTAAAACTCTGTTGTGAGGGAAGAACACGTGCCACTTAACTACTGGCACTTTGACGGTACCTCACCAGAAAGCCACGGCTAACTACGTGCCAGCAGCCGCGGTAATACGTAGGTGGCAAGCGTTGTCCGGAATTATTGGGCGTAAAGCGCGCGCAGGCGGTCCTTTAAGTCTGATGTGAAAGCCCACGGCTCAACCGTGGAGGGTCATTGGAAACTGGAGGACTTGAGTGCAGAAGAGGA
>NZ_JAIQCL010000032.1 GCF_020023385.1 Planococcus circulans | reverse complement strand
TTATGAGCCCAACGAGCTACCGAACTGCTCCACCCCGCGATAATAATATATCATTTACAAATCACATTCGCACTGTACAACCTTGATTATGTAAGAGTAAATGGTGGAGGATGACGGGATCGAACCGCCGACCCTCTGCTTGTAAGGCAGATGCTCTCCCAGCTGAGCTAATCCTCCATGAAATTGGTGACCCCTACGGGATTCGAACCCGTGTTACCGCCGTGAAAGGGCGGTGTCTTAACCGCTTGACCAAGGGGCCATATGTTTTTGGAATTTATCTTCTGGCGGAGAGCAAGGGATTCGAACCCTTGAGACGGTTGCCCGCCTACATGATTTCCAATCATGCTCCTTCGGCCACTCGGACAGCTCTCCAAAATTGGCTCCGAAGGTAGGACTCGAACCTACGACCATCGCATTAACAGTGCGGTGCTCTACCACTGAGCTACTTCGGAATAATTGATCAGACTGGCAACGTCCTACTCTCTCAGGGGGAGACCCCCAACGACCATCGGCGCAAAAGATCTTAACCGCCGTGTTCGGGATGGGAACGGGTGTGGCCTCTTTGCCATCATTACCAGACTGATTTTATTTTGAAAGACAAGATTTATTATACCATTATAACTGGTTTTTTCAAGCTTTTTGTCAAAAACTTTTTTCTTGTTCG
>NZ_JAIQCL010000031.1 GCF_020023385.1 Planococcus circulans | reverse complement strand
TTAATCTAGTTAGTCATAGTTACGTATTAAGCGACCTGTCGGTCGCTTTTTTCATCCTCCACTCTAAAGATTCACGTTGTCTCTATATCGGCATTAGAAAATTTCTTACCCGAAAACTTCCTATCGTTCTCTTGAATTTTTTTAAAACGACAGGGTGTCTTTCAAATGTTACGTCTTCCATAACTACTTGGCACTTCCTAATCAGGAAAGAACTTAAAAGGCTTTAAAAAACAGAGAAGATTGAATAAAATAAACTAAAATTTCTGATTATTTAAAATAAATATATATGAATTATCAAAAATATGATATTATGTAGGTGAAAAATCATAATAATATCTTTTTCGTCAGAGTTGAAACCCATATAGTGTAACATTCTTTTGCAATTTTTTAACATTGATTTCTATAGAACAAAAAGCTTCAACTACCTCTTTAAACTTTTCCTTTCTCAGAAATGATTTATACATAAACGTGAGTCTTTTCCTAAAGTTCTCCAACTTCTCAACTTCAATGGGGACATGAGTGCTTCCTTATTTTTGTATTTCCGTTTTGTTATTTGAGGTAAACATGAGTTCTGCAAAAGAAATACCCATGAAAAAGCTACAAGCTAAAAAAATATAGATTCCATTAAGGAGGAGAGTTTGATGCCAACCAATGTTGCCGGCTTTACCATT
>NZ_JAIQCL010000003.1 GCF_020023385.1 Planococcus circulans | reverse complement strand
CAATACCATCAACTTTTGGTCATTATGAAATAGCATTAACAATTAGGCAAAGCTATCAGTAAGACAGTATTTGATAAGTTGAGTGTTTCATCTAATTTTATAATGGCCAAATTCCCGATAACAGGTGCATTAGAGCTAATGAAACCTGTTTTCAAAAAGCCCCCGATTAAGATGCCTACGAGCCCTAGTATTCCAGTCACATTCATAGCAAGTTCGATGTTATTTTGCACAACAAAGAAACTTACTATAAAAATAAAAATTAATAATCCTAAAGATAACCTTTTCAAAATATTCTCCTCTTCATATAATTTGCCTGAAAAAATATACCGACCAACAGTTCTGATTTAGGATCTAGCTTATGAAATTTTCTAAAAGCAGAAATTTTTTTCAGAAGTCTCATTCCTAATGTACTAAATAAATACATTTAGTTCATCTTATTTTTTTAAGTATTCCGATATCTATTAAAAACCATTATTTTTATTGAATTAATCTTTCTCAAGTATTCGTAAACGATAAATCTGAATATAACTTAATTCATATTAAGTTATATTCAGATCTAGTAATTTTATTAGACTCCCACAGAAGCTATAATGGCGATACTCCATGTAATGAACACAAATGATGTTGTGAGCCAAATTGTATTAACTATTGTTTTCTCATCCCTTTTTACCTTTTTGATTATGGCCACAAGGTTAAGGCAAAAAATAATACTCAAAACTGGGATGAGGTATATACCAATGAATAGAAAAGCACTTTCCATATAATTCACCCCTCTATTTTTTCACTTACTGCACTTTTGTTACATTCAAATACTTAATATTCTTGATACATTACACTCTTCAAATGCTTTGAATTTTAAGTTGTGTAAAGGGAGTTTTTGATTTGTTTCATCTGAGTTTTTAAGGCTCACTTATTCCCATTGCAAATAAAAGTAGAAAGGCGAATATCAATGCAATAAAATTCACTCCACTACCTAAAACCATCTATAACAATTGTTTAGATAATGCTGCAAATAACAGACCAATAACCGAAAGAGTACTTAATACTATTATAGTTAAATAAATATCTCCATCTGGTCCTCTCATTGTAAAGAATGCAACGAGACTAACAACAAACATCAGTAGAGATAACAAACCAAATTTGTTCATTTTATTCCCCCTCCAATTTATTTTTATAAGTCTACTCTACATAAATCATTAATCCAGTTTCTAATATATCACACCAAAATACCCCAATATATTCTGCTTTTTTTATTCTGTATTAAAACCAAAACCGCTTGTAAACCTATCAAGTCATTTTACAAATGTTCGCGAATTTACATACATATTTACGAACAGCTTTCAGGTAAGTGAAGGAAAAAATAAAAAACTTTAGATCCTCTTCCCGCCTGCTGTCTCAGAAAAACAACCTCATTCAAAAAAACGAACGGAGAAAAGGAATTCTTTTTCTCCGTTCGTTTATATGCAGAACTTGTTGGAGCACCTATTTTTTAAAAATATGTCACTCAGCCAATCCCTCTTTATGCATGATTTTCTCAATTTCTTTGATGGCGTCTTCTTCATCGGATCCTTCAATGTTCACTTTAAACTCGGTGCCATAAGCAATGCCCAATGACATCACGCCTAAAATGGACTTTAGATTCACTTTTTTCTCCTGATGGACAATGTTCACTTCTGACTCGAATTTGTTTGCCAAGTTCACCAAAATCGCTGCCGGACGTGCATGAATCCCCGCTTCGTCTGTGATTGTAAATTGCTTTTCAACCATTATGATCCAACTCCTCTATCCCTTAGTTTATCTTTAACTGAATATGCCTTAAAAATAATTGTTCTATTTTGGGGACACATGCCTGCGCAGCTTCGTCATTCGTGAGTGACCAAAAGCTCCAGTTTTCCTGAGATTCCATATGTTTCAACCGTAGATGGCAAAATGAAATGACTGCCTTTTTCCAACAGAAAAGACTGCCCGTTAACAGAGATTTCTCCCGCGCCAGCAATGACGCTGATTAACAGATAATCCCTTTTCAAAGGGGTTTTCACTTCCCCATTAATTTCCCAATGGTAAACCGTAAAATAGGATTCTTTTATTAATTGCATACTCGCGAGATCGCCGTCATATACTGCGATCTTTGGAGGCAGGACGTTGTGATGAGGAAAGTTGATGACGTCAATCGCTGATTGGATATGGAGTTCGCGTGCCTTCCCTTCGGCCGTAACCCGATTGTAATCATATACGCGATAGGTGATGTCCGAGCTCTGCTGGATCTCCACTACCATGATTCCTTTTCCGATGGCATGAACCGTTCCGCTCGGAATATAGAAAAAGTCACCTTTTTTGACGGCCAACGGAAGCAACAGCTCGTCCCACTGTTCTGCGTCCACCCGTTCCTTGAAGTCTTCCCGGCTCTCTGCCCGGTGCCCCAGGATAATTCGGCTGTCCGGTTCACAATCCAACACATACCAGCATTCCGCTTTTCCATAAGGCATATCTTCCATTTCCCTCGCATAATCGGTGGATGGATGGACCTGGACAGACAGGCTTTCATTGGCATCCAGGATTTTCACCAGCAGCGGGAACTCTCCGCTGCCCTGTTCTTTTCCGAATAATAAAGGATTGTCATTCCAGGCTTCCAACAGATTCTTTCCCTTCAACAGCCCGTTGGCAATTGTGGATGGACCATTTTTATGAGCTGATATCACCCATGCTTCCCCTGTTTTATCTGATGGAATATCATAGCCGAAGAAAGTGCGGAGCTTCTGGCCACCCCAGATCCGATCCTGAAAGAATGGTTCCAAAAAAATAGGTTCCTCGTACATATGAAGTTCCTCCGATTCCTGGTTACTTAAAGCAAAGAGCTGCTGCACCAATCACTCCCGCTTGCTGGCCAAGCTTTGCCGATACGATTTCCGTTTTTCTGCCTGTCGGGTTCAAGGCATAGCGTTGGACATATTGACGAATCGAATCGAACATCGGCTCACCGAATTCAGAAACACCACCGCCGATAACGAGTTTTTCAGGATCAAAGGTATTGATCATATTGACAGCTGCCACACCAAGCACCTTAAAGACCTCTTGCATATATTCGATTATCCGGGGATTGCCTTCCTGATAAAGGTGAAAAACTTCTTTTGCCGTTAGCTTTTCACCCAGTATTTCTGAAGCTCTTTTCGCAATGGCAGTTCCAGAAGCAATGGATTCGAGACAGCCCGACTGTCCGCAGACACATTCTCCGTAAGAAGGATCGACGACCATATGGCCGATATCTCCAGCATTTCCCTTCAAACCTTTAAGCAGCTGCCCTTCAGCAATGATGCCAGCCCCTATCCCGGTACTGACTGTGATGTAGATGAAGTTTTCATTTTCTGTCGCGGCTCCGATCCATTTTTCGGCAAGCGCCGCTGCATTTGCATCATTTTCCAGAAGAATCGGGACAGGAAAGGACCGCCCGATCAATTCCCGGATCGGGATATCCACCCATGTCTGCAAATTGGGCGGGCAGGAGATGAGCCCGTTTCTACTGTCTAACGGACCGGGTGCCCCTATGCCGATTCCCGTCAGCTGATCCATCAAGATACCTGACTTTTCGATAATCCGGCTGATCTCCTGTTGAATTTCAGCAATCATGGCTTCAGGCGGGATTTGGAGGTTTGTTGGGATGACCGATTGGCAGATGATCGTTCCCTGTTCATCCACTGCCGCAACAGCTACCTTTGTTCCGCCGATATCCACACCAATGGCATAGTTCATCTTTTCACTCCCTTACCTGAAAGATCAGCAACTTGAAAAGATTCCAGTTACTTATATTGGGTAATCCTCCCTACAACGCAATCACTTTCATAAAATCCTCGTAGGTTTTGGCTTTAATCAACCGTTCAACAATTGCGCTGTCATGAATGATTCTGCCGAGCAGGTCATACATTACCTGCAGATCTTCCTGGCTTTCTTTCATGACATTCAGCAGACAAACAAACTGGACCGGCTTATCTTTCCAGATAATCGGCTTTTTCAGCGTGCATACTGTCAAAAAAGTCGTTTCGGAATGCGGCGTAATGGGATGAGGAATGGCAACAAAGTTCCCGAAAGAGGTCGGCGCCACTTTCTCCCTATCGAATACCGCCTGAAGACAGCCTTCATCCACCAGCCCTTGTTCCATCAATTTTTCATGCAGGAATTCCAGGGTTTGTTCTTTCGTGCCCAGCTCTTGCCCCAAAAACACCCGATCCCTTTTGAAATAAACAGAGATGTTTTTTTGTTCTTTAAGAATATACTTTTCGATTTTCCGTATATCCGACTCCCCCAAAATTGCATTCACCACAATTACTGGAACAGCCAGCTCTTCTTGAATCGGAATGGAACTGATGATAAAATCGATCCCCTCCAGTCCACATTGTCCCAGCTTGTAATATTCGGTTGTTCCCACAACTTCCAGGCTTTCGCCGAATTGAGACTTTAATTTGTAGTAGATCAATTGAGCTGTCCCCAATCCCGACGCGCAGACGATCAGGCATTTTTTCGGGACCACTTCAGATTTTCTCCGCTCAATCGCTGCAGCTAAATGAAGCGCCAGGTAACCGATTTCATTTTCATCAATGACTGCTCCAATCGCTTCATTGATGGTTATTCCAGCTATGATTCCGGCTTCAAACGCAACGGGATAGTTCACTTTGATATCCTGGAGCATCGGATTCCGGATATTCATGCCGTATCGATAACGATTTACGGCCGGCTTTAAATGCAAACTCAAAGCGATGATCAATTCCTGATCTTCCTGTATGCCTAAATTCAGCTTTGACTCGATTCTGCCCAATGCTTTCATGACCAAGTCAGTGATCTGTTTCTGGATCACCTGTTGGACCGCCTTTTCTCCAGCAGCTGGATGAGCAGCTATTTTGGTGCCCAACAAATGCATGGCAATGTAGGCCACCTCTTCCAAAGGAAAATGCACAGCAAACTTCTCCTGCACTTTCTTGACGATTTTCTGGGCCACTTTATACTCCTTTTGTTCCAGTATTTCATCAATATCCGCAGAGTGTAACGTAACGTTATAGCCTTCTTTTATTCTTTTATAGGCGATTGCCAGATGAATCACCAAGTTGTTGATGGCGATGTCTGATACAAGCACTCCATTCTCTTCAATCTGCTCCATGACAATCACCAGAATGGAGTCCAATTCCTCCTGTGACAAGGAAGAGAAATGAGGCTTGAACAATTCGTTTACCGGCTCTTCACGGATGAATATATATTCCGCCATACAAAAACGGCGCTTCAATTCATCGGCATTGACGCACAATCCATAGTTCGGACGCGATTCCAGACGGATGTCATAGACTGACAGCATTTTTTTCACATGGCCTAAATCATTCTGGAGGGTCGACTTGCTTATATATAGTTCATCAGCCAATTCCTCAAGCTTGATATACCCATCGCTTAATAGAAAACGTTTGACCAAATAAGCGATCCGCTCTTCGGGCATTTTGGGAATGATGGTTTCGAGTTCTGTATCTTCTATCGCCAGCATTTTTAAATAGTCCCGGAAAAGCTGCTCTTCCATAATTCCCAATTTATAGCCCTGCCCCATAATCGAATCGATATAGGCGCCATGTTCAATCAGCAGCGAATCCAGTACTTTGACGTCTTCACGGATTGTCCGCGAAGAAACCTGATTGAGCATCGCCAGGTATTTACCCGTAATCGGCGTTTCCGCCGCCATCAATTCACGAAAAATAGTTTTCATTCTTGAGGTCAACATATCGCCACTTCTCCTTACGCTGCTTTGTAGAGCATTATGACCTAGTTCTTTAAGTCTATTATAATTGAATTCGGAATATTTAATCTGTTTAAATTCAAATATGAGCTGTAGACCGCTTAAATACAGAATCCGCTTGAAATAGAGAAGCCCTCTAGATCAGCTGATATAGGATTTTTCGAATTGCGGCAGGTGTTCTTTATGGGCTTCCAGCATTTCGTCCAGAATTTTCTTCGCTAAGCTGTCGGATGGCACGAGAGGATTGATCGTCATCGCCAGCAACGCGGTAGGATAATCTCCGGTCACCGCCGCTTCTGCAGCCAGGCGTTCAAACGATTTGATCTGCTGCACCAGGCCGCTGACCGCTATAGGCATGTCGCCCCTATTGATCGGCTTCGGCCCTTCGTTCGTGATGATGCAGCTGATTTCAACAGCCGAGTCGGCGGGTATGCCTGAAATCGCACCGTTATTCCGCACATTCACCACCTGGATATCCTGTTTATCGTTATAGATGGAGTCGATGAGGTTGCAGGCCGCATCGCTGTAGAATGCCCCGCCGCGCTCTTCCAGCTGCTTGGGTTTGACCGCCAGATTCTCGTCGCTGTACAAAGCGAATAATTCTTTTTCCAGTTTCTGCACCACTTCAGCACGCGTCCCTTTTTCCTGCAGGTCCCGTTGTTCCTGGGCAAGCATTTTCTCCGTCTGGTAGTAATAACGGTGGTACGGACACGGCAGCAGGTTCAAAGCTTTGATGAAATCCTTTTCCCAACCAACATCGACAATATTTTTCATGGTCATCGACGGCCCGCTTGCCAGTTTATCCAGCACCTCGCCCATGACCGCTTTGCCGTCCAAATAGACTTCCAAGCCATACACCATGTGGTTCAAGCCAGCAAAGTCGATGTGGATACGGCTTTGTTCAACTTCCAGCATTTCCGCCACCGCCATATGCATCCCGATCGGCACATTGCACAGGCCGATGGTTTTCGTAATGCCGCTGTAGCGAAGGACGGCTTCTGTGACCATTCCGGCTGGATTCGAAAAATTGATGAACCAGGCGTCCGGACACAGTTCTTCGATATCCCGGCAAATCTCCAAAATGACCGGAATCGTACGCAGCCCCTTCAACAGGCCGCCCGGACCATTAGTTTCCTGTCCGATTACACCGTATTTCAATGGAATCCGCTCGTCTTTGGCACGCGCTTCCAAGTGGCCAACACGGATTTGCGTCGTGACGAAATCCGCTCCCGGCAGAGCCTCCCGGCGATCCAGCGTAGTGCGGATCTCAATCGGAACCCCTGCCTTCTCCACCATCCGCCTGGCAAGAGCCGACACGATTTCGAGCTTCTCCCGTCCTTCCGGAATATCGACAAGCCACAGTTCCCGGACCGGCAATTCGGGGTAGCGGTTAATAAACCCTTCAACCAATTCAGGCGTATAGCTCGAGCCACCGCCAATCGTCACTATTTTGATGCCCTCCATGTATTCACTCCTCCCAAACTAGTTAAAGCCGTTCTGTTCAGAAACCTTTTTGATCCAGTGGGCGCTTTTTTTCGGTGTCCTTTTCTTTGTTTCGGTATCGACGGAAAAGAAGCCGTAGCGATTTTTATAGGCGTTCATCCACGACCAATTGTCCATGAACGACCATAAATGATAGCCTTTGACATTGCAGCCTTCTTCAATGGCTTTATGCAGCCACTTTAAGTGTCCGCTGATAAATTCAATCCGGTAATCGTCCTGTATCTCCCCGTGTTCCATGAACCGGGATTCGTCCTGGACACCCATGCCATTTTCAGCGATATACGATTGGATGTTGCCGTAGTTGTCCCGTAGATTGACCATAATGTCATAGATCCCTTTTTCATAGATTTCCCAGCCGCGGTAAGGATTCATCTTTCTGCCCGGCATTTCATAGTTATCAAAATACCAGTCCGGCATGAACGGCCCATGTGGATTCGGCAGATGCTCTTTCGCCTTCACCCGCCTCGGCTGATAGTAATTGACGCCCAGAATATCGACGATTCCCGCTTCCAATAAAGCCTGATCGCCTTTTTCGGTATGCGGCAGCTGCCCATGCCCACTCAGCAGTTCCACCAATTCCTCTGGATACTTTCCTAACACCGCCGGATCCAGGAAGCTGCGGTTAAAAAACAGATCAGCGGCATTGGAAGCTTTCAAGTCGGCTGGATGCTGGCTTCTCGGATAGGAAGGCGTCAGGTTCAAAATAATGCCGATCTGCCCCTCTGTAATTCCAGCTGTCCGAAATGTCCTGACCGCTTTTGCATGGGCTATCATCGTATGATAAGCCACTTGCACAGCACGTCTCGCATCCACTACGTTCGGATAGTGGAAATCGTAAAGGTACCCACCTTCGACCGGCACAATCGGCTCATTGAACGTAAACCATTTTTTCACCCGGCCACCGAATAACCGGAAGCATTGTTCAGCAAACGCTGCATACGCCTCCACGACCGACCGGTTCTCCCAGCCGCCTTCCTGCTGCAGTTCAAGTGGCATGTCAAAATGGTAAAGCGTGATGAAAGGTTCGATGTCCTGCGCCCTCAATTCATCGATGACATTGTTGTAGAAAGTCACCGCTTCCGGATTGACTTGCCCGCGTCCTCCCGGAATCAGCCGGGACCAGGAAATGGACAGCCGGAACGTATTATGGCCAATCTCTTTCATCAACCCGATGTCTTCTTTATATAGATGATAAAAATCAGAGGTGGATTCGGGACCCACTTCTTCAAAAAAACGATTGGGCTCGTTTCGATGCCAGTGGTCCCAGATATTCGGGCCTTTTCCGCCTTCTTCTGATGCGCCTTCTATCTGCGTCGCAGATGTCGCGCTTCCCCACCAAAATCCTTCTGGAAACTTATACTGTACAGCCATTCAACAACCTCCATTTGGTTCTATTTATTGCGATAGATCTCAACGATTTCGACAGCCAAGTCTCTGACTGTCATTGAAGTCATCAAATGATCTTGTGAATGGATCAGCATTACCGTAATGGTATTTTCTTCTCCGCTGGCTTCTTTCTGCAATAATTGCGTCTGGTAAGCATGGGCTTTCCCCATTTCCTCCCCCGCCACGGTCAAAAGCCTATCCGCTTCCTCGAAATCATTGGCTTTTGCAGCTTGTATCGCTTCCATGGCACTGGATTTTCCATTGCCAGCATTCAGGATTATTTGAAAAGCAATTTCTGTGATTGTGTCCATCTGCATTTGCGGTCACCTCTACTAGTAGTTTTCAGGAAAATGATCAAGCTTCTTCCCGTTCAGTATCATAATAATTTTTGTCCAGAATCCGCAGGAACGGCCACCAGATCACCATGACGACCAGCATGTTAACTGCCTGAAGCACACCGCCCTGCCACGCATTTCCTGTTGCCAGGAAGCCATTGAGGATAGGAGGTGTCGTCCATGGCACGATAATTCCTGCCGGTCTTGGCACTAACCCTGCGGCCATCGAGTAATACGTGATGACTGTTACTGCAACCGGTGCCAGCATCCACGGGATGATGATCAACGGATTCATGATGATCGGCAAACCGAAGATGATCGGTTCGTTGACATTGAAAACGCCAGCCGGAGCCCCCAGCTTTCCTAATTCCTTGAGCTGTCTGCTTTTACCGATGGCAAAAATCAACACAATGACCGCAAGCGTCATTCCCGTCCCCCCCATTCCAACAAGGAATGAATCGATGAATTGCTTGGTCACAATGTTCGGAAGGGCTTCTCCAGCTTGGAAAGCCACCAGGTTCTGGTCATTAAGAGTAAACCAGATCGGATCGAATACTGAGTTGATGATGATTTGCCCATGCAAGCCGAAGAACCAGAAGACCTGCGTCAGCAGGACGATGATGATCGTTGCCGGCAAACCGCTTCCGAGAATCGTCAACGGCTGTTGGATAATCGTGAAAATGAAGTTTTGCATGGTTTCAAATGTCGTAAAGCTGAACAACACGCGGATGAGCAAAAAGACGGACAGTGTTAAAGTGATCGGGATCAACGCACTGAACGATTTCGATACGGCTGCCGGCACACCCGCCGGCATCTTGATGGTCCAGCCACGCTCGATGAAAAAGCGATTAAGTTCCGCAGAAAGAAATGCAGTGAAAATTCCAAGGAACATCCCTTGTGCCCCAAGAGCTGAAGTTGGAATCACGCCTGGTACATCTTCCAAAACCTGCGGCGTCAAAATCAGGAAAGCCGCCAAAGCGACAACTCCGCCATAAATGGCGTCCTGTCCATAATGGGCAGTCAGCTTATAGCCGATGCCGATGATGACAAACAGCCCCATGATACTGAGCGTCGCAGCCGACGCTGGCCCTAACGCGTTTTGATAAGCCGCAAAAGCTTCCGGACTGATGACCCGGTCAAGGAATGGGAAATTGGCGATGACCACGAAGATGGAACCGAAAATAATCAGTGGCAAGGCGACCATGAAGCCGTCCCGCAAGGCAGTCAAGTACCGATTGTTATTCAGTGCATCCGCAAGCGGCAGTAAAAAACTTTCCAAAAACGACATAAACTTATTGTTCTCCATTTTCTTTCCTCCGCTCCTGTTAATGGGTTTCGATCAATTCCATCGCTCTGTTCAATACCGCTTCGCCGTCGAGCCTGCCATAAGCCATCGAATCGATGACTTCCAGCGGAATGCCGACTTCTTCCGCCACTTTCGCGAATTTCTTCTTCATAAACCTCATTTGTGGACCAATCAGCAGGACATCCGCCTTTTCCATGTCTTTAGGTGCCTTGTCCTGTGAGACCGCCCAGATGGTTACATCAACCCCTCTGCTCTTCGCCGCTTCTTCCATTTTGGTGACCAATAGGCTGGTGGACATCCCCGCTGAACAGGCTAATAATATGTTCTTCATCTTTTTACCCCTCCCGATCTAGTTTTCTGAAATATTCGACTACACCCTCAGTTTAATTTGAAAACGCTTACAACTCTACCTATTAATTTTCCGCTTCATAGAGGAAAAGAGTAACCCCTCCTTTTTTGTAAATCTGCGTTAGAATAGAAGATAAGCACATCAGCTACACTAGGAGGAATCGCAATGAGATTTGGCATCATCGGAACAAATTGGATCACTGACCGGTTTATTAAAGCAGCAAAGCAACATCCTGAGTTCATCATCGGAGCCATCTATTCCCGTAAGATGGAAACCGGCCATGCATTTGCAGAAAAGCACGAAGCCGAAAATGTTTATACGGATATGAAAGCCATGTTCAGCAGCGGGGAAATCGATGCGGTATATATCGCATCCCCCAATGCCTTCCATGCCGAGCAAAGCATACTGGCTATGGAGCACGGCATCCACGTCCTCTGTGAAAAGCCCGCCGTGACATCCGTCGAGGAAATGGACAGCATCATCGCAGCTTCACATACGCACAGGACCACTTTTATGGAAGCGATGAAATCCACGGTGACACCTTCCTTCCTGAATTTGAAGGAGAATTTGGACAAGATCGGGCCGATCCGCCGTTTCGTCTTCCATTACAACCAATATTCTTCACGCTACGACAATTACAAGAGTGGCATCATCGAAAATGCATTTAAGCCGGAACTCGGCAATGGCGCCAAAATGGACCTGGGTGTATACGGCGTTGCACCCGTCATCCATTTGGCAGGTGCACCCAAGTCATCCCTTAAGAACGACTATCTGCTATCGACAGGCGCTGACGGACAAGGCAGCATGATCCTGATTTACGAAGGCATGGAAGCGGTCATCATGTATTCGAAGATTTCGGATTCCTTTATGCCGAGTGAAATTCAAGGCGAGAACGGCCTCATCGAAATCGACCGGATCAGCGATCCAAAACGCATCACCGTTAAATACAGAGATGGTGAAACTGAAGATCTATCTGTAGCGCATGAATTCGATACGATGTATTACGAGTTGGCGGAGTTCATCGAATGCGTGAAAAATGGACAGCTGGAATCAGCCATCAATACGCATTCAATTTCACGCGAAGTGACGAAACTGCTGGTGTGAAGCGATTGATTTAAGAAAATATATCCGAAACAGTGTGTAAGATTAAACTCTATAGTTCAACTTATCCAATTCATCAGCAAAGGAAGTGCCTTATGATCAAAGGAATCATATTCGATTTTGACGGCTTGATTTTTGATACGGAAACGCATCAGTATCGCATTCTTCAGGAAATGTTCAGCGAATACGGAAGTGAACTTCCGCTTGCGCTGTGGCAAAATGAAGTCGGCACAGACAGCGGCTTCTCGCCGTTCCATTACATGGAGCAGCAGATCGGCAAACAAGTGGAACATGCGCTCCTTGAGCGACAGTATGAAGAAAAGTTCCTCTCAACTCTGGCCCAGGAGAAAGCCCGGGACGGAGTAGAGGATTACCTCAAGATGGCGCAGGAGTTGGACCTGAAAATCGGTTTGGCATCCAGCTCCAGCTATCGTTGGGTCTCCGGCCATCTGAAGAATCTCGAGCTGTTCGATTATTTTCAGTGCATCCGCACTTCGGATCATGTGGAAAAAGTGAAACCAGATCCTGCTTTGTATATTCAGGCGGCCGAGTGCCTCGATCTGCATCCGGAAAACTGCCTGGTTTTTGAGGATTCCGCACATGGTGCAACCGCAGCGAAAAGCGCTGGCATGGGTTGTGTCATCGTACCGAACACAATCACCAGTACGATGGAGTTCTGCCAAGTCGAGCACCGGTTGGATTCGATGGCGGATATGCCTTTGACTGAGCTTATTGACTATGTAACTGCATTGAAAGTAGAGCGTTAAAACAAAAAAGATGGCTGCTGGTTGAATACCAGCAGCCATCTTTTTGCTTATAATCATCTCCTATGAATACTTTCTAAGTTTCCGTAGGATTTTTGTGCCGAACAAATTGATGTTACTGTTCAGCTCGGAAACCAGCCAATCGGCTCTACATTTAATCTGGTGTTGATTTGTTTGGTCTCTTGGAAATCTTCCATTCCGTATTTCCCTAAACTTCTTCCGATACCACTTTGTTTATATCCACCCCAAGGAGCTTCTACATAAGTTGGGTGGTAATCGTTGATCCAAGTGATGCCCGCTCGGATTTTCTTAATAACCCGTAGAGCTTTTGCTCCGTCATTGGAAAATACGCCACCTGCAAGACCATAATCCGTATCATTGGCCAATTGAATCGCTTCTTCTTCTGTCCGGAATTTCTGGATCGTGACCACAGGTCCAAAGATTTCTTCACGAACTATGCGCATGTCGTTTGTAACATCTGTAAATACCGTGGGTTTGATGAAAAACCCTTTATCCAAACCATTTTCGGTTAAACGATAGCCGCCAGCCGCCAATGTCGCGCCTTCCGCTTTCCCTATTTCGATGTAGTTTAAAATGCTGTTCATTTGCGCTTCACTTACAATCGCACCTACATCAATGCCCTCTTCCAATCCGGGACCGACTATGATTTTATTGGCCCGTTCCACATAGCGTTTAACGTACTCATCGTAAATGCTTTCTTCCACTAAAATCCGGCTGCCGGATGAACATACTTGTCCTGCCCCGAAGAAGATTCCAAAAAGCCCGTAATCCACAGCTGTTTCAAAGTCAGCATCTGCAAAGACGATGTTCGGAGATTTACCGCCCAATTCGAGCGAAATCTTCTTGAGGTTCCCTGCAGACGCACGCATAATTTCACGGCCAACTTCTGTACTTCCAGTGAATGAAACCACATCCACATCCATACTTTCTGCAATTGTCTGACCGATGATGGAACCGCGGCCCAAGACCATATTGGCAACCCCTTTAGGAACTCCGACTTCTTCCATAATTTCAAACAGCTTCATTGCTGTGACAGGCGTCACTTCTGCCGGTTTATAGACAATGGAGTTGCCGGCTGCCAGTGCAGGTGCAATTTTCCAAACACTCATTAAAAGAGGGAAGTTCCACGGAACGATCAAGCCTGCCACCCCTACTGGCTCTTTAACCACCATTGCCTGCACATTATCAGGCACTTGATAAGTTTCCCCTTCAGGATGCATAATCATACCCGCGTAATAACGGAAGCATGTCGCGGCATCAGCGATGTCAAACCCGGCTTCTTCTTTGCGTTTGCCGTTATCCATTGTTTCCAACACCGTTAACTCTTCTGCACGCTCATCGATCTTGTCAGCAATCGCGTTCAATATAGCCGCTCGCTCATGGGTTGTTTTGCCTGCCCAAATTCCACTTTCAAATGAGTCACGCGCAGCCTGAATCGCCTCTTCTGTTTCTTCCTTACTCGAGCGCGGCGCATGTGCAATCACTTCCTGATTTGCAGGATTGATAATCGCACAAGTTTCTCCAGATCCCGCTAATCGCCATTCACCATTAATATAGTTTTTCAGTTCCAATACGCTTGTCAATACTGTCATTTTGTTTTCCCCCTTATTTTCTTTACGATTAAATTTTGATAGCAATTCGTTCATTTTTGGCGCGTGAACAGCAGGCCAAAATAGAATTTCGGCTTTGGCGGTCGTCTTCCGTCAAAAAGATATCGCGGTGAAGAACTTCGCCTTCTGAGACTTCCAATTCACAGCTGCCGCAGCCACCTATCTTGCATGCATACGGCGCTTCAATTCCTGCCTTTAACAACGCATCCAATAATGTTTCATTCTCACCTACATGCAGCGTTATCTCACTATCGATCAGATCAACAATGAATGGATTTTGGGGTCCATTATCTTGGCCGCTTGAGAATAGCTCAAAATGAATGGCTTTTGCCGGATATCCGTAAGACGCAGCTGCATCCCGGTACTCTTTTACCATGCTTACCGGTCCGCAGAAATAGACATGGGTGCCGATGCGGTGATCCAGCATGGAAGCCGGTGACATCTTTTGCGGTTTATCGCTTCGGGAAAAGTGGAAATGGCAACGGTCCCCATATTCTTCTTTTAGTTGTTCATAGAATGCACATTGCTCCGCTGTACGGGCAGTATAATGAAGTTCGAAAGTCTGCCACTCCTCCAAGTCTTGCGCCATTGTCAAAAATGGGGTGATCCCTATGCCTGCCGCATAAAAAACGTGGTGCTTCGCTTGATAACTTAAAGCAAAATGATTTCTTGGAAAGCTGATTTCGAGCGCCGTACCGACTTCAACTTCTTCATGCCAAAAAAGAGAGCCACCGGTGGAATAATCATCTTTCCTGATTGCTATTTCATAAAAGTTCCGCTCCTGCGGTGGACTCACAAGAGAATAGGCCCGCTCTAAAACTCCTTCTTCTTTTTGTAAAAATGTTTTTATATGAGCTCCTCCCGCAAATGCCGGCAATAATAAATTATCAGTAGGAGCGAACCGGAATCGTTTCACGAACTCTGTTTCTTGTATGATTTGAACAACTTCCACTTGAATATTTCCTGCGACTCTCATCTTTCTCAACTCCCCACTGTTTGTCGTTGTTCGACAGGTATAAATGGATAGCCAATGTAGCCTTTTCTTACTTTCGAAAAGAATGGCCCTACTTCCAAGTGAGCACTGCACTGGCATTGCACCGCTGATGCATCGCCTGCAATTTCAGAAGTACTGAAGCATTTCATGCAATAAACAAACCGCTTTTTTGGGCCTATTATAAATGTTTGAATTTCCTCTTCTGATGCACCTTCTTCAACAGTAAGCGAAAATAGACGGTAAGCCGTATCCCATTGAGCGACGATACATAATTGAGTACCCATTTTTTGAGAAGCTATATATTCACTGACCTTCTGATCGGGAGTGTCCTCTGAAACCAGCAGCGACTCTGCCGGAATGGTATTCGCTGTCTCTAATATGCCTTCCGCCTGCTCTCTGCCAGTTTCGTCGAACAATACAGCAATCTTTGTTCGCCCTTGCAGAAGGGAAAAATTATCGGCTAATGTAGGGGATTGATCGAATAATACCGGACGGCTGTACATAGAATCCTCTCCTTTACGCTTCGCTTTCTTTACTTGCTTTTATTTTTTCATCTTCTCTTCGCAAATATTCAACTGTTTGCGGCAAATAAGGCGCAATCCCTTTGTACTCTGCCATCGGTTCCGGAATATCCTGCAAAACGCTGTATGTTAAATCAAACCATTCCTGGCGTAATTTCAAATCCTCCATCGGAAGGAATTGTGTATTCAAAACAAATAAAATGGCATTGCTTCTTGGCATACGGTAAAACTTCTGCTCTTCTACACGAAGGCGGACAAGTTCACCGGCATTTTCAGCGGTGATCAAACTTCTCTCCGGTTCCCAAACATCCATCGTTTCGTAGTTGACGTCCCAACGGTTCGCCATCAAATTCCAATTGATGCGTGTCCAAGGTTCTCCAGCTTCAATCGAGTGCAAAAATTGCCGAACCCGATCGGCCAACTGGTCTCCTTTTCGTGATACGAAAGGAACAGGGCCATGAATCTCATTGAAAGACATACCTTTATTCCAGTGAGCTGAAAACAAGGCTGCATAGGAAACCTGGCCAACTTCCAAATAATAATTGTCATCACGCTGTACCATCATGACAAAATCATTATGGAAATGGCGTCCGATATAATCCAGAGGTTCAAGTTCCAATGTACTGGAGTCACCGAATACGAACGACTCTTCTTCTGCTAAGATATTGTTTTTAAACGTCCAGTTTTGGCCATCTTTCTTCACTTCAAAATGCTCTGGATAACGGCTGACTGCCATATCCACCAACATTTCAAGCACTTCCCACTGCATTTCATGTGTGTGTGGAAATGATTGGAAACGGACATCGTGCTGTTCATCCAATAAACGTCTTTTGGCTCGAATCATCAACTCATACTCTGGCGTTATTTCCACGCAGTTTATATTTTGCAGTTTTTTCAAGTCATTGGAATAGCGGTAATTCCCTGAAGTAAAAGGAAACGGAAACGTCGTTAGATCGGTTGTTTTGAAATCCATGCTTTGTGTGAACATATTAAATTTCCCCTTTCGAGATTAAAGTAGTTGCTGTTTCTTGAGCGGGTGCATCAACCGTATTGCTGACTTGATCAACTTCATATTTGAAAATATATTTTGCGGATACGTAATATGAAATTAATGCTGCAAAGTAAGTCGGGATTCCCGCTGACATGTATAAAAACAAACTGCTCGAGTTAAAGGTAAGCGGATTATACAATCCCCAATAAACCAGGATACTGACTGCAATTGCGACAAGTGCAGATGGGTTTATCCCTTTCCAGTACGTATAATTCCCTTCAGTATCGTAGAGGTGCCTTAACGAAATCTTTTGCTTTTTAACGAAAAAGTAATCAGAAATGATAATTCCGCCAAGGCTTGCCATGATAAAAGAAATGACAGCTATAAATGAACCAAAGGCGTTATAGAAAGTAGCGCTCAATAACAGAAACACAGTTGGGATCGTTGTTCCCATCGAAAATAACCATGTTTTTTTCGGATATAAGGTTTTAAAGCTGACCGCCTGTGAATACATGAGAAAAATCGCTGCGCCTACATTAGCCACCGTAAGCAATAACAAACCGATCAATCCCGCGTATGGACCTGCAATTGGCATCATCCAGCTTGCTGGAGACAATGAACCGGCGATCAGCGTTGAAAGAGCAGCAACAATCGCAGCCAAGGAAACAATGACGCCATAGCTGTAAAAACCGGCCTTGAACGCATGCTTTTCATTTTTGGCAAGTCTGCTGTATTGACCTAAATAAGGAAGCCACGAAAATCCTAATCCAATATTGATTTCCAGGGCGATCGCAAGTGAACGTGAATTCGTCTCAAAAGGTTCGACAGGAAGCAAAGAGTTCAGAGCCGGAATATGCTGGCCAAATACTATGATTGCTATGAGCCCGACCAGGAAAAGAATGAAAGCCGGAACTGCAAAAAGATTAAACTTCCGGATGGCTGCAGGTCCGCGTACGGTAATCAAAAACGTAACAGCAAACAGGGAAATTGAAAAAAATGGAGTCCCCGTCCCTGGGCTGGCAAAGAAAGACGGCATATTCAGCCATACCGCAAGTTCGACCAAGGCTTCACCAGCCATGAACAAAGCAATCGCAATGTAACCCAGCGTTAAAATTAAAAAAACAAAGAAAAATACGTTTGCGCCTTTATAGCCAAGAGAACTTCGAAAACCAACAAATGTATCAATTCCATACCTGGCAAAGAAAAGAATGATCGGAGCTATTAAAAACATCGGAAAAGCATTTCCAAAGAGCGTTGCAGCAAAGGACTGTGATGATCCCAGCATACTTCCTGTATAGGCACCGGTCAGGAGCCCAAAAGCTGATAGCCCGACGACGACTTGAACGAGTATTAAATCCGTGAAACCAAAGATACGGCCTTTTTTGTCTGTGGGCAAAAACCCAAATGCAACATCATTCGTTACAGCAGATGATTGTTTTGGCATTAAAACTCCCCCTTTGCTGGCATTTTCTAGTATTGGTAAAACACTTTCTGCATGGTATTCTAGCGTTAGATGAGTGTGGCGGCTAAAAACAATGTAATCATGCTCATTACGATTATTACTCCCGCAGCATCTTTCCATTGAGCGTGTTCCGACTTATCGTTTCCATTATTTTCGTATACTTGAATGCGTTTTTCTAAATCCTCGTACATGTTTCGGATAAATGGGTCATCCGATTGAAGATTTTGTTCGTATTTGCTTCGGTTTTCCATACATGTCCCCCCATTATTTGAATTTTCAAATGTATATTAATTTATATAGCAATAAACGTGCCAACTATGAAAGCGCTTTAAATTCATGGCAATTACAAGCGATTTATCTGTTTTTATTCAAGTATGAAATTTATATTCAATTCTGAAATTTCGAACAGGAGAAATGCAAATGGAATGGAAATCTGTTTTACTTCAACTTTATGATTACTTGATTGTGACTGCTATTGATGGCAGAATCTGCTCTATAGATGGTAATGGTCCAGCTTTTACCGAGAATCTTTCTGCGCATAAAAAAATTGAAGAGTTGGAGATCAAGTTGTTTACGGAAGGTATTAGCTCACGAATAGAAGAAGATGGAAAAAAACAGGTTTTTAGGCAGACTACTTGGATGGGACTTGATGTCCTCACAACAGTCTTTAAAGAAAAGGATCATTTTTATTTTGCCTACACTCATTTGGCCCCTACCTATACCGGAGCAGAAAGTCACGAACCGATTGATTTTAAGTCCTCCTCTTTTATTGTAAACAGTCAAGCAATGGAAGAAGTTGCTTCTAAATTGCAAAAAGTGGCCGCAGTCGGCGTAACGGTTCTCTTGCTCGGGGAATCTGGTGTCGGAAAAGAAATGGCGGCAAAAACAATACACAAAATAGGCAGTCGTTCTGACAAACCTTTTGTTTCCATAAACTGTGGAGCTATCCCCGATAACTTATTGGAAAGTGAGTTATTCGGATTTGTAGACGGCGCTTTCACAGGAGCTAAAAAAGGTGGAGTCGAAGGGAAATTCCGCCAAGCACATACAGGCATTTTATTTTTGGATGAAATTGGTGAGTTGTCGCTGTCGCTGCAAGTGAAAATTTTAAGAGCACTTGAAGAACGGGTCATCACCCCTATCGGCAGCAGCAAATCTTATCCAGTAGATATCCAAGTCATTGCGGCCACGAACAGGCCTCTCGAAGAAGCGGTAGCAAAGGGTGAATTTCGGGAAGATTTATACTACAGATTAAATGTTGTGCCGATCATGATCCCTTCTTTGCGTGAAAGAGTCGAAGAAATTCCTTCTCTTGTGCAGCATTTTATCCAAAAGCTCAACACACGCTACCAAAAACAAATCAGTTTCTCTCCAGATGCAATAGATTATTTATGTCTGCAGCCTTGGCCAGGCAACATTCGGGAGTTGGAAAATACAGTTGACCGTCTAATTGTCCTATCCAATTCATCAATCATCACAAGCTCATTGATCGAGCAGATCATCCCTCCAACATTTCCGACTCGAGTTTCCAGTCCCATGATCACCCAATTGATGCCCCTCCAAGAAGCAGTGGAGATATTGGAGGAAGAGTTGATAACGATGGCGATGGAACAATATAAATCCGTTAAATTGGCTTCGAACATTCTGGGGATCAGCCAGCCCACGATGAGCAGGAAGTATAAGAAAATCAGGGAAATGCAGAAGAATGGCGGAGGCTTGCTCAGCAAGCGCAGAATTCTGGAAGAACAGCTGAATAAACATCTGCGTTCCATCACCATCGTCACAGCTGTCGCCATTTCTGCTGAAGAAGTTCGAAACGCGATGAAAGACACGAAAAGTGTAGCCCTTCGAGCTCCACTTTCTCAAAAGTTCACCACAATCCTTGAGCAGGAAGGTGGCATCAAATGGGTCTTCGTATTCCAGATGCAGGAAGATGGTAAAGTGATCCATGTTGCTGCATCTGACGGTTTTATCCTGGAGCCGGGCGAGGAATATATCGGCCCTCCAGAAGTGATGAAAGTCATTTACGAAGCCTTTAAAGGAAAGAGCGGCGTTACACCTCTGTATGAAGATGAATATGGCGTATGGAAAAGCAGTATTGCCCCGCTATACAATGAAGCTGGTAAGATCATGGCCATCATCGGATTCGATTACAGTGAAGAATATGTAAACAGTGAACTGCAGCGGCTCAGCAAGCAACTGAATATCACTTTATAAGCTCTTGCTGTAAATTCCGCAATAAAAAAGGCAACAGATTGAAGAATGGATATTCGTTCAATCTGTTGCCTTCTTTTTAAGTTGCATGCTCCTACATCTGTCGATCTTAACTGTAGCGGATCCTTTTCGTTGAATTGCTTATCAGCAATTCTTCTCTGTATTTCGCTACTGTTCTTCGGGATATTTGAATATTTTCCTTGTTCAATATAGCCACAAGGTTTTGATCGGAATATGGTTTTTTACTGTCTTCAGATTGAATGATTTCTTTGATTTTCGCTTTGATTTGGAATGTGGAATCTATTGTCCCTTCCGTGTTCACTAAACCTTTGATAAAGAGCGTTTGTATACCGAATATCCCACAAGGCGTTTGGATATATTTGCTTTTAATGGCTCGGCTTATTGTCGATTCGTGGACCTCCAATAGCTCTGCTGCGTCTTTTAACCGCATAGGCTTAAGAGCTGCGATCCCCTTTTCGAAAAATCCGGGTTGCATTTCCACAAGCAATCTCGCTAGCCGATAAAGCGTTTTATCCCGTTGCTCCAATCCTTGGATTAATATACTGGCGTCTTTTAGATTCGCTTTTAAATATTCTTTTGTTTTAGAATCGCATTCTTTTATCATCTGCGAGTAGTATTCATCGATCGATACGGTAGGAATATGGCGCCTGTTCACGCTCACTACCCACTCTTTTCCGACTTCATTTACAATGATATCCGGAATCACATATTCAATTGCCTCATGGATTATTTCCTGAAGCGGTTTCGGTTTGAGTGTCCTAATATAATCGACAGCATCCTGAATTTCCAGTTTGGACTTACCACATAAACCTGCTATTTTCTTCAAAGCACCTTCTGCTAGATCGTCTAAATGCTGTTCAACAATTTGATAAGGCAAACTGCATGCTGAATAGCTCTGTGCAATTTGAATCAGCAGACACTCCTTCAAATTTCTTGCTCCAATACCTACTGGCTCAAATGTTTGAAGCAGCTGAAGAACTTTTTCAGCCGACTCCACTGCCACATCGTATCTTTCAGCTACAGTTTCTAAAGGAATATCTATATACCCTGATTCATTCAAGTTATTGATGTAATAGAGAAGCATTTTATGTTCAGTTTCACTTAAATAATTACTGAATGGAATTTGTTCCATCAAATATTTTTCTATATCTATAATCCCTTGATTCGCAGGGCTCTGTGCATCTGTATAGTCTTCATTTTTAAGTTTAGTTGAATTGGTTGAAGTGGACTGATTCTTCAAAAGAACCAACTTCTCGATATTTTTAAATCCAATCTGGTGATCTTGGTACTCAATATTCAACAAGGGGTTTTCTGACACTTTCTCTGTTATACAAGCTTGCAGTTCCACTGCAGACATCTGTAAAACCTGCAGCGATTGTTGCATTTCTTGTGTCATTTTTAATGCTACATTTTGTTTGAGATTGACTTCCAGCTGCAATGTCATCGACTCCTTATAAAAATATTATTACTTTTATAATAGTATACATCGGCGACTTTTACTTAATTTTATTAATTATACGTTTTATTTATTCATGCGGGACATGCCAAAAAAACAGACAATCCACAAAGGAGTTGTCTGTTTTTATTCATTTCCGTATTCCAACACCGTTACAAAGCTCCGCTCAAATCAGTAATTTTGGTTAAAGACAACCAACTTAAGTTCTGTCATTTCCTCAATTGCATATTTAACGCCTTCACGTCCAACTCCGCTTTCTTTCACGCCGCCATATGGCATATGATCGACCCGGAAGGTTGGAATGTCATTTACCATAACGCCCCCAACATGCAGCTTTTTCGTCGCCATCAATGCTGTATGGATGTTTTCAGTGTAAATTCCCGCCTGCAAGCCGTAACGCGAATCATTTACTTGGCTGATGGCCTCTTCTACTGATTTCACTTTATTGATGACAATGATTGGTGCGAATACTTCCTGGCAGGAAACTTTCAACGCTGCGTCCACTCCAGTCAGTATAGTCGGATACAGAATATTCCCCTCTGCTTTTCCTCCCGCTGCAACCGTTGCGCCGCCTTGTTTCGCTTCTTCTATCCAGGCAAGCGCACGTTCAACATCTTTCGAGCTGATCAATGCAGAGACATCTGTTGATGGATCTTGTGGATCGCCGAGCTTTAGGCGGTTGGTAGCTTCGACCATTTTCTCCACGAACTCTTCATACAAGTCTTCGTGAACATAGGCACGCTGCAGTGAAATACAAACTTGACCTTGAAATGCAAAGGCTCCAGACACACAGCGGGCGATAATTTTGTCGAGATCGATTCCACTGTCGATGATGACAGCTGCATTTGAACCCAGTTCCAACGTTACCCGTTTTAAACCGGCTTTGTTGCGAATACCTATCCCGACAGCCGGGCTTCCGGTAAACGAAATTTTCTTCACTCGGTCATCCTTGACCAATGCTTCGCCGATCACGGCACCGCTCCCGGTCACTACATTTAATGCACCTGCCGGCAAACCGGCTTCTTTAAACACCTCTGCCAAGAATAGAGAAGACAGGGGTGTTTGTCCCGCTGGCTTTAATACAACTGTGTTTCCAGAAGCAATCGCTGGACCCACTTTATGGGCAACCAAGTTCATTGGAAAATTGAAAGGCGTAATTGCACCAATAACACCTAAAGGCTCACGTACCGTATAAGCAATCCGGTTCTCCCCACCCGGAGCAGCATCCATTGGAATCGTCTCCCCATGTATACGTTTTGCTTCTTCGGCCGCAAATTTGTATGTGGCAATTGTTCGGTCGACTTCTGCACGAGCTGTTTTTATCGGCTTGGCTGCTTCTTTTGCAACAATGCTCGCTGCTTCATCCGCACGTATCTCGAGAATCTTTGCTACGTTTTCTAATATTCCAGCACGTTCATGGGCAGGCAGCTCCGCCATCGTCTCTGCCGCCTTATATGCCGCATCCACCGCCCGATCCACATCTTCTGCGGTTGCAGAAGCGACTTGGGCAATTTCTTCATTACTGTAAGGAGAATAAAGAGGCGTATATTTGTCTGCCTCAACCCATTCTCCATTTATAAATAATTGTTTCTTGACTGTGGTTGCTTCAATCTGCGACATGCAACTTACCCCCTTATATTTTTACAAGATTATTTTCAACAGCAGTAAAAGTTTCATGGATAATATTAGTCATCGCAACCACTTCTTCTTGAGTAATGGTCAATGGCGGCGCGAATACGAGTGTATCCTGGCCATCAAATATGACCGAACGGAAAATCAGGCCTCTCTTGGCTGCTTCGGCTACAAGCTGGGGAACGATTGGCGATTCGAATCTCTCGTTTGTCTTTTTATCTTTAACCACTTCAATTGCCCCGATCAGACCGAGCGTCCGTACTTCTCCGATAATGTCATGCTGCTGTTGAAGCTTGACGAATTCTTCGAGCATCACTTTGCCCATTTCCTTGGAGTTGGCGACTAAATTTTCACGTTCAATAATTTCAATGTTCTTCAACGCAACTGCACAAGCCATTGCATGGCCGCTGTATGTGTAGCCGTGTAACAGCGTGCCTGTTGACAGTTCAGTAAATTCTTTATGGAGAGGCTCGGAAATCATGACGCCCCCTAATTGCGCGTAACCGCTTGTAACTCCTTTGGCAAAGCACATCATATCCGGAACGACATCATAATGTTCAATACCGAAGTAGGTTCCCGTACGTCCGAATCCGGTAATCACCTCATCGGTGATGAACAAAATTCCATGCTCGTCACAGATGCTGCGTACCTCTTTAAAATATCCTTCAGGAGCGATGTGGACACCGCCAGCCCCTTGGACAGGTTCTGCCACAAAAGCTGCGACCGTATCCGCACCTTCACGTTCAATCACTGCCCGCAAAGACTCCGTTGAAAAGTTTTCTGCGTAATGGAAGTCAGGTGCGATGGACGTTGTAAAATCCCGAAACGGTTTTAACCCGGTTGCACTCGTGGCTCCCATCGATACACCATGATAAGACTTGGTCCGTGAAATAATCTTTTGGCGATTCGGCTGGCCTTTCAAAACCCAGTAATGGCGTGCGAGCTTATAAGCCGTATCGTTCGCTTCAGAACCGCCTGAAGTGAAAAAGGTCGACGACAAGTTTCCTGGAGCAATTTCTGCAAGTTTTGCAGCTAAACGGATTGCCGGTTCATTGCTGAAAGTCGCAAAGCAAGAACTGAAAGCCAGTTTCTTCATTTGGGCAGCAGCTACTTCCCCGATTTCCTCGCGGCCATGTCCGATATTGACATTCCAAAGTGAGGACATGCCATCAATTAGCGTCCTGCCACTCATATCCGTTAAATAGATACCTTTTCCTTCAGTAAAAATAAACGAAGCCCCTTTTTCCTGTTGTTGGCCAATTGGCGAAGTGGGATGTAAAAAGTGTTTTTTATCTAATTCCATCAATTCTTGAATTTCTTTTTCTCTATTCATCAATAACAGCTCCCTTTGATATAAATAATTTTCGATTCATAACTTATATAGCAAGTTCCATGCCAACCTTTTTCTGAAGAATTAAAAGAAAACCCCCTGCTTTTTGATTCATATTCGAATTAAAATGATATATTTGATTCGGATACGAATCATTCAGGAGATTTGATTTATTTTTGAATCATTCTTAGAGGTTCAAATTAAGGAGGGATTGCATGGAGAACGAATTCTTGCAAATTGAGCTAAATAAAATTATCGAAACATCGAATAATAATATTACTGTGACGGACCAAGATGGCATCATTTTGCGTTCAAACCCCAACCACTGGTCCATCTACGGAATTGAACCCGACCAGTACATCGGAAAATCAGTTTATCAGCTCCAAAAAGAAGGAGTTCTATCGCCTTCAATCCATGCCATGGTTCTCGAAGACAAAAAACCAGTCCAAATCCTGCAGAAGACCAAAACAGGGCGGACTGTCATGGCGACTGGATTTCCAGTATTCGACCATAATGGTGAGATTATGAGGGCCATCAGCTATAGCCAAGATCAAACGGAAATCTTCAATCTCCAGGAACAATACAAAGGCCTGGAAAAGAAATTGGTCAGTTATCAAACCGAAGTAGAGGAATTGCGGGGAAAGGAAGCAGATTATCATGGCATCCTGTATCGAAGTTCTTCCATCGAGCAGATTGTAAAAACTATTTACAGCGTTTCTAAAACAGATGCCTCCGTCCTTTTGCTTGGACCTTCAGGTGTAGGGAAAAGCACGTTCGCCCGTATGCTCCATGCCCAAAGCAACCGAAAAAACGAACCGTTTATAGAAGTGAATTGCAGTACCATTCCAGAAACTTTATTCGAATCAGAAATGTTCGGTTATGAGTCCGGTTCATTTACCGGCGCAAGTAAACATGGTAAACAAGGGTTAATTGAAAGTGCGGAACAAGGAACTCTCTTCTTAGATGAAATTGGGGAATTGCCTTTAGCCGTCCAATCAAAACTTTTGCGGGTACTTCAAGAGAAGAAAGTAATGCGGATAGGCGGTAAGAAGGAAAGACAAGTGAATTTCCGGCTCATTACAGCGACTAATAAAAATATCGAAGAGATGGTTGAAAAAGGTGAATTCCGTTTGGATTTGTTTTATCGCATCAATATCATCCCACTTCAAATTCCACCTTTAAAAGATAGAAAAGAAGATCTACCTATTTTAATCAACCATTATGTTCAAAACATCAATGAAAAATACCAGTTGGCTAAAAAATTTCATACAAGTACCTATGATGTGCTCACCCAATATAATTGGCCTGGAAATGTGAGGGAATTGGAAAATATTTTAGAACGGGTTATATTAACCGTTGATGAAGAAACCATTCTTCCTGAACACCTTCCAGCCAATTTCAGAAGCTCTATTCCTCATATAGAAGACAGGGCTGCGTCAGAAATTAATCATGTTGAGACTGAGGAACATGATTGGAAGACCTCTATTGAGAAGATTGAAACCCAGTTGCTGAAAAAAGCTTCAAAACACTGTAAAACAACTTATGAAATGGCCGACTATCTTGGAATCAGCCAACCATCTGTTGTGCGTAAACTGAAACAATATGCTATAAGCAGAAAGTTATAAGTCAAAATCCCACGATAAAGAGCCGATTAAAGAGTATATCTTTAATCGGCTTTTGCTATCTCCATATGAAACACGATCATTCTTTCTTTGCCTACTGGAGCTGTTCGATGGTCTGTTTTGGACTAAATATCCACGCCACCGGTTACCATCGGCAATAAAACTGGAACCGATTTTCTCCTATTCAACTTACCTGCGTCGCGGCAATGCCGAAAAAGGATCCCGGATCGTCTGAAAACACCACCCGTTCGAAATGCGCCTGGAATCCCGCTTCCGCAAGCAGCTCTTCCCATTCGGGCATGGAAAACAAGCCGCCTTTCATGCTGTCGTGTTCATGGGTGACTTGCCCATCCCTGTCCCGCATAACATAGGCATACTCCGTTTCCAGCATCTGATCATCCGAGTCGCTGTCATAAGTCCACTCCAAATACCGCATGCCCCGCCCGTCCTTATCAATCCCGCCATGGTTCGTCCGCGGCTCGAATGTTTCCGAGTATTCATCCGGCATGATGAACAGCAGGCCGTTCGGTTTCAGATGCTTCTTGGCATTTTTCATGATCGCCAGCAAATCGGCTTTGTCTGTAAAGTAGGTAATCGCATCGTGGATGAAAACCAAATCAAACTGGCGGTCCACTGTCATCGTCCGCATATCTCCCTGCATATGCGGACAATCCGGATTCAGCTTGCGGCTGACTTCCAGCATGTCCGCTGACAGGTCCGTCAAGGTCATTGAAAAATGCTTTTTCAGGTAAAAAGCGTTGCTGCCTCCTCCCGAACCGAATTCCAGCGCCTCTTTGACTTGCGGATGATACTGTTGGATGATCTTCAGGAAAAGATGGGCTTCTTCCTCGTATTCCGTATGCGGGGACAATAACGGCCACCATTCCGCCAGTTCCTTGTACAGCTTCATGCGACTCACCCTTCCGATTTTTCTTTTATTATATAGCGGGTAAGCGGAAACTGCAGAAAAAAGCGATTCCAGAACTAAAATCTGGAATCGCTTTTCGTTAAACTTCTTTAACCACTGTATAAGAGTACAGATCGTGCGGGAATTTCTCGCCTTCGTAGGCGTCGTAATGGGCGCGGTCCTTCAAATAGACGAAAGGACCGACTGTGTCGCGATGCACGATGCGCTCAAGGATCTGTTCAGGCGTTGGTTCGCCGCCTGCTTCGTTTTGGACCTCGATGCCCATCATCTTATGGCCGACCGTCTGGCCTTTCAAACGCATCTGCGCGTATTCCAGTCCCCAGAAAATCACGGTCGGTGACACTACTGTGTAGATAAAGCTGTTCTTCGTTTTTCTTTTCAATAAAGGCTCAATCGCGAACGATACCGCAGTGGAAATCGCTGTATCGATCAATCCGGCTTTCAAGCGCTTTTTCGTTAGTTCATTCATTTAATTCATCCCTCCATCGCAAGTAGTAAAGTAAAGGCTAAGAAAATCGTTAATGACGCTGACCATTCATACCAATAACGTTCTTCTTCGCGGTACGAATGCCATTCTCCGATTCCCCGAAATTGGGTCTGGTGGGAAAACCTACAGAGTAGTCAACTTCTTTATTGTATCCCAAATCCCTTAATATCCCAAATAAGTTCACTGCAAGAAAAAAAGCATCCTCTTAAAGATGCTTTTTCATCGTGTTTCTACTATATTAAATCGTCATACTGCCGAAACCGCCATCGACCCGCAGCAAGGAACCTGTCACAAATCCGGAAGCCTTGTCAGAAGCCAAATATACGGCGGCTCCCTGTAATTCATCGGGGTCGCCGAACCGGTTCATCGGAGTATGTTCCATAATGGAAGCAATCCGGTCTTCACTTAAAATCTTCTTGTTTTGCTCAGCAGGAAAGAATCCAGGAATAATGGCGTTTACACGGATGCCATGAGGTGCGAATTCTCTTGCCAAAAACTGAGTGACGCTGTTGACGCCCGCTTTGGAGGCGGAATACGTAAAGACTTTTGATAACGGCGTAGTGGATGATACAGACGAGATATTGATGATGCTGCCTTTTCTTTTCTGCTCGATCATCCGTTTTGCAAACACTTGCGTCGTAAATACCAACCCTTTTAAGTTGACGTCCATAATGTCGTCCCACTCGTCCATCTCCAATTCAAGGAAAGGAGTCGAGCTGTTTTTGCCGGGCGCATTGAGGACGATATCCCAGCCGCCTGACCAGGCTTCAATTTCCTTTGCCAGGTTTTCAATCGATTCCTGTGAACTGACGTCTCCTTGAAAAGATTTGGCAGTCCCGCCATTTGCTTCGATTTCTTTTGTCATCTTCTCCGCTTTTTCCATGTTCCGGCCGACAATGGCCACTTTCGCTCCCTGATCAGCCAACCCCTTTGCAATTGCCCCACCGAGTGCACTGTTGCCTCCAAGCGCCACTGCCGTCTTTCCTGTCAAATCAAATAGATTACCCATTTTATATTCCTCCTGAATTTCAGTAATTTGCTGTTCTCTATTTGCCGCTTTGCTCCAAAAAAACTCCGTTCCCTGTCTGGAAGAGAACGGAGTTTTTTTACTTCGAACTCGGAATAGGATTCAGCGAATCGCCGCTTTTGTCCATCTGTTCGACTGGCTGTCTCGCCACCCGCAATCTTTCGTTTTCAGCTTTTTCTTTAACATCACCAATCGACTTCTGGATCCCTGCCATTTTTTCGCTGTCCAAATAATAGAACTTCATCGCAATCAAGGAAATGATCCAGCCAAGCACAGGAACTCCAAATGCAAGGAGGATGGTCATGCCATACATAGACGCTGTCAGCGCAGACCCGATTTCCGGGAATGTGTCCTTGTAGCCGATCAATGCCACTGCAAAACCGACAAGTGCAGGAGCAAGAGAAGAAATCATCTTATCGACAAAAGAGAAGAGTGTGCCGATCATCCCTGGAACATAACGGCCGGATTTATAGGTTTCATAATCAGAGACATCGGCGATCATCGGAATGACCAGTGCCGATGGCAGACTTCCGAAGCCCATTCCCAATGTGTAAAGCACGATAAATGCGATTGTCGCAAATCCGAGGTTATCTAGAGAAATGGTGGTCGGGTCTATTGCAAAGAGCAGTGCAATCAAAATTCCGAATGCGGCAAGTCCAATCCAGGTCGAAGCGATAAAGGATTTTTTCAAGTCCCTTTTTCTTGCGTATGCCACACCGGCAAATGTGATGACCAGTGTCGGAATGATGATGATCATTGAAATGGTGCCGCTTAGTTCGTAATCGCCAAGCAGGATACCGAATAACATGACCATTACGACGGCATGCCGGAGAACGCTTAAGGTCAATTTGTCGCTGGATGCCGCAATGATCAACATCTGCAGCGGACGGTTCCCTTTCAGGATCGGCCAATAATCACGGAAACCTGTTTTCACATTCAAATCCGCGAGGCCGAAGAATTCTTTGCGATCCTTCGCCCAGATTCCCGCTACCGCCATACCCGTGAATATCAGCCCAAGGACTATGACATAGGTATTCAGTTCTGTGAACATCCCCATTGTAAAACCGCCGTGTTTGGCGACCAGGTAGGAAGCGACGAAAACCTGTCCTCCGGCAAATAGTACAGTATTGAAGACTCCATCAAAGACCGCAAAAAGCGGACGCTGTTTTGGATCGTTCGTCAGTGCCGTCTGAGCTGCTTTCGTACAGGCTGTCTGAAAAGTGTAGCCGATGATATAAACTGCATAGATGGCAATGAAAAACAGCATTTGAGACGCCTCGGGCAAAAGATGCGTAACGTTGTACATGATCAGCAGCGAACTTGCCAGAATTATATTTCCGATAATCATCAACGGACGGAATTTGCCGAATTTCGATTCGGTCTTGTCAATGATGAAACCGATGACCGGATCTGTGATTCCATCGAATACACGCATAAAAGTCAAAATTGTGCTGATTGCAACTACAGTTAATCCCGCGATTCCAGTAGCGTAATAGCTGACGAACGCCAAAGCGAACAGGTACATATTCGTCGTGGTATTGTTTAATGCAAAGAATCCAATCTGCCAGATTTTCGCTTTATGGTATCCGTAGTTATCGCTCGCTGCTGCACTTGTCATATGCAATCTCCTCTTTTCTATAATGTGATTATTCCTGTTGCATCTTTCCAACCTACGCCTTTAGTTGAATGCGCTTTCAAAACCTTTTTTAAAGAAATTCCACTTTATCAAACTCACTTACTTAAAAGTCTTTAATTATTTGTTTGGCCAACAAACTATATACTTAATAATATATATGAAAGCGCTTCAGCAAGCAACCCTTTTTATTATAATTTTCCGAAAATAGTCGAAATAAAAAACTGATTTGCTCCCGGGTCCACAATTCGGGTAACAAATCAGTCTCTGTTTTCTTTACTCTGTCACGTTTATCGCCTGTTGTTGTGCTTGCAGGCAGAGTTCTGCAGCCTTGAAGGCATGAGCCTGCGTCATCGCATGCTCTGTACGGTTCAAGCAGTCTTTGATGAGTTCCCCGAAGAACGGAAAGCCGACTTGTTCAGACAGGCTGTAATGCTTTTCTCCGTCTTTATTGACCAAGTACAGCTGATCACCGGTTTCATCACGCGCAACATCCACGTATTTCCGGATTTCAATGGTGCCTTCTGTCCCTGTGATGAAGGTGCGGCCATCTCCCCAGGTGCTTAAGCCATCCGGAGTGAACCAATCGACCTTGAAGATCTGGGTGGCGCCATTATCGCCGCGCAGCGTAGCATCTCCGTAATCTTCCAGTTCTGGATGATCAGGATTATTGTAATTTCCGACCTTGCTGTGGAGAATCTCTGCATCTTTACAATCGGCATAGTATAAAAATTGCTCAATCTGATGGCTGCCGATATCGCAGAGGATTCCCCCATACTGTTCTTTGTTGAAAAACCAGTCCGGACGGCTGGAGGCATTCAGCCGATGCGGCCCGAATCCTGTCACTTGAATGACGCGGCCGATTGCCCCATCTTTAATCAGCTCCCCGGCGAAAACCGCTCCTTCTACATGAAGACGCTCACTGAAGTAAACCATGTATTTCTGGCCGGTCCGTTTTACGACTTCTTTGGTTTCTTCCAATTGAGCCATCGTCGTGAAAGGGGTCTTATCCGTAAAATAATCTTTTCCGGACTCCATGACCCGATTTCCAAGCGCGCTCCGTTCAGAAGGAATGGCAGCTGCGGCCACCAGTTTAACCGTGTCGTCCTGCAAAATATGTTCCAGGGATGGTGCAGCTTCAGCCTGTGGATATTTCCCGATAAACTCCTGCACTTTCTCGGGATCCGGATCATATACCCATTTCAACGTCGCTCCTGCTTCCAGCAGTCCGTTGACCATACCGTTGATGTGGCCATGGTCCAGAGCTGTTGCTGCTATCGGGAACTCCCCTTCTGCAACAACCGGGTTCGGCTTTCCTTTCGGTGCATAAGTCATTCCATCTTTACTCATGTGAATGCGGCCTCCTGTTGGTTATATTTTTTCCGTTGCATGAAACCAGTCAGCATACCCAAGCTTCCGCAAATTTTCTGCCGATGTCTCCAGGCAATCGAAAGGGTCGCGTCCATAAGTATCATCCTGTTCAACGAGGAAATACTTGGCGCCGCTGGCAAGTCCCGCATCGATGACCGCAGGCATATCCATATTGCCTTCGCCCACTTCCGCAAATTCGATAAGGTTGGTGAATTTCCCGAAAAATGCGGCCATATCCTTCAAATCATCTTCATTGATATCCAGTTTGCCGATCCGGTAATCCTTCAGATGCAATAACGAAATCCGCCCTGCATATTGCTTGATGATTTCGACCGGATTTTCACCAGCGCGCTGAATCCAATGAACATCCAATTCAAAGCCCAGCTTTTCCGTATTGTTCTTGATCAAATCAAGCAGGTATTCACCGTTGTATTTCTGGAATTCGATGTGGTGGGTATGGTAATACAGCTCGATGCCATGTTCTGACAAGCGCTCTGCCATCCCTTCCGCTTTGGCGATGAATTCCATGATTTTGTCTTTATCGCCCATCACCGTCAACGGCAGCATGCCGATGCGCAGGAACGTGCAATCCAGCGTTTTACAGTCCTGGACGATTTTATCGAAATCGCTTGTCAACGTCTCTCCGGGCATGCCGGGCATCATCGGTTCTACTGGAGCTGACAGCGCAGCAATTTCAATATCAAAATCCCGGCTCGCTCTTTTCAGCTCCGCCACGTTTTCTGTTGTCATCGGAATCTGCGAGACTTCCACTGCGCGATAGCCCAGGTCATGGATTTTCTTCATCGTTTCGTAGACACCGATCTCTTCCACTTTGTCCTTCAACATCATCATCTGTACGCCGATTTTCCCTTTTTTCATTGGTAGACCTCCATTGCTATTTCTTTTCTGTCTTCGCTTGAATCACGGATCGCCTGGATCATTTCCATTGAGGTTTGTGCATCTTTTGCATGGATATACTGATCTGTGTCGTTTTTGATGCAGTCATAGAACAGATTAATCAGTTTTGCATGGCTAGCGCCGTAATAAAACTTGGTTCCGGGCAGCTTTTCATCTTCAATGATTATCTCTTTCCGCCCATCGTCATCCGACTGTGTCAGAATACTGTCTTTAATGGTGAACTTGCCTTTTTCCAAAATCACCTGGAGTTCCACAGATGAGTTGACGCTATTGGCATTGGTGGCAAAAAGAAGGCCGGTTGCGCCGTTCGTAAATTGCATATTGGCAGTAGCCGTATCCTCCACTTCAATGCCGTAATCCAGCAATTGGTCGATCGACCCTTTGATTTTCACAAGCTCCCCGCCAAACAGCTGCATCAGGTCCATCGTGTGCAGGGCCTGGTTGATCATCACGCCGCCCCCCGCCAAGTCCATCCGGCCGCGCCAGGGTTTGATGTCGTAATAGGCTTTCGGACGGAACCAGGCTACCAGGCCTTTAATGCCGAGCACCCGTCCGTATTCGCCGCTCTCCACGATTTCCTGCAGCTTCTCCACTGTTTCGTTCAAGCGGTTCTGCAGGCAGATGCAGATCTTCACGTCTTTATAGCGTTTTTCCAGCTCCACTAAAGAACCGCCTTCTTTGGCATTAAGCGCCAAGGGCTTTTCCTGAAAAACATGGACGCCTTTTTCGACGCAGGCTTTTGTGGCCTCGTAATGAAGATGATGCGGCAGGCAGATATGGACGCAGTCAAGCGTTTCTGTGGCAAGCATCTCACGGTAATCGGTATAGAAGGCGGCTCCGGCCACCGCCAGGCTTTCATCCAAGTCACAGACAGCTGTCAGGACAGCATCGGGATTGCTTTGAATGACCGGGATATGAATTTTGGAAATATCCCCAAGGCCAATTACTCCTATTTTCAACATATGGCTTCTCCTCTGTGAAAAACAACTCAAAGCCAAATCGGCGATGAGTTTGTTTTCCGTTCTTATTTTTGGACCAGCGCAGTTTTTTCTTCTTCAATCTTTTTGTTCAGTTCAGCAAAATACAAGTCTTCATCCACCGGCAATTCCACTTCTTTATCTAGCCAGCTTGAAAGATGAATCGCATTCGCAAGTGCCACACCTTGGATTCCATCGCTGCCCGGAGCGAGCAGCGGTGTACCGTCCAGTACGTTGGCAGCAAAGTTCTTCAATACGTCTGTATGCTGAGCACCCCAGACATTTTCAAACTCCAATACTTCCTCGTCGTAGATATCTGCTGCACCCGTGCCCATGAAGATTTTCATGACGTCCTGCATGTCCATCTTCGCGCTCATTTCAGCTTCCGGTACTTTCAGGCGCTTGATGGTGACTTTCTTGCTGTCATCAACTACGATTTTCCCTTTATCGCCGAGAATTTCAAAACGGTCAGTTCCCATGATGTCATGAGTGGCTGTGACGAATACGCCAGTTGCCCCATTGCCGTAATCCAGCAATGCCGTCACTTCATCTTCCACCGCGATGTCCCGCTGGTAGCCGTATTTCACATTGGAATAAACTTTTTTCGGCATACCCGCAATCCATTGCAGCAGGTCCAGCTGATGTGGTGCCTGGTTAACCAGCACACCGCCGCCTTCGCCTTCCCAAGTCGCTCTCCATGCACTTTGATCGTAATAGCCCTGAGGTCTCCACCAAGTCGTGATGATCCAGTTGGTGCGGCGGATGCCGCCGATTTCACCGTTGTCGATAACCGACTTGACCTTCTGATACAATTCGTTAGCTCTTTGGTTGAACATGATGCCGAATGTCAATTCAGGCTTGGTCGCAGCAAAATCGTTCAATTCCTTGACTTGCTTTGTATAGACACCCGCCGGTTTTTCCAATAATGCATGAACGTCTCTCTTCAGTGCATTGATGCCCATTTCCGGGTGCAGGTAATGCGGCACACAGGTTACGATAGCATCCACGTCGCCACTTTCGATCAATGCAATATAATCATCATAAAAAGGGATGTCCGGATATTTTTCAGCTGCCAGCTTCTTTTTTTCAGGATCGATATCGCAGATTGCCCCGATTTCCATGTTCGGCACTTTGCCTTCGGTGATAAATCCTGCATATGCGCCTCCTTGTGCTCCCAATCCGATAATTCCTAATCTCAATTTTTTCATCATACATTCTCCTCACTGTATTTTTTTAGGCGTAAATTCCGATAGACTTTTGCGGTCATCCCCACTTTTTCTTTGAAATAACGACTGAAATGGGAAACGCTTTCAAAACCGCTGTCATGAGCGATTTCTTTCAGCGCCTTTTTCGGTTCTGCCTCAAGCAGGTATTTCACCCGGTTCAACCGGCAGCCCATGACGTATTCCATAATGGTGAAGCCCGTCATCTCTTTAAAAACATGAGATGTATAGGATTTACTTAAATTTAATGCTTCTCCAATGGAAGCCACCGTTATTTTTTGGTGATAATGCTCTTGGATATAGGCGGCGATGTTTTCTGCATGCTCTTCCTTTTCGGCTTTCTTTCCAGGTAATTTCAACGAATCGATTTGTCCCAGACGGTTGACCTGCACGAGAATCTGCAGCAACAGAATCTTCATTTCTGTTTCTTTCAGTACTCCGGTAAAGTCCTTACTCCGATACACTTCCTCCAAACGGGAGATCAATTTCTCCAATTGCCTGGATTCTTCATTTTCATTTGTGCGAATCAGACAATAATGCAGCTTTTGGAAGACATCCAACAAATTCAGGCCACTCACTTCTTTTAAAGCGCCTTCGATCCACTGAGGCGAAAAATGGATCATGCTCCGGACATATTCACTGTTTGGGGAAGTATTCGGCTTGTGAAGAGCCATTCCGTCCATCAGAAGAATGTCACCCGGCTCCAAATCGTAAATCTGGTCATGGATCAAATAGCGGCACGAACCCGCATGAAAAAAATAAATCTCATATTCCTGATGGGAGTGATAATCAATATGTTCCCAATGCCTGTCCATCCGGTAATTCACCATAATCGGCTTTTCGATATAAATCCTGCCTTTCAAATGAATCTACCCCCATTCTATATTAATTTCAGATAACTTCATTATCTGTAAATGCCTATTTTATAGATAAAATTATCCGAGAATGCTTTATGCAGAATTGCTTCGGATAATTTACAAACTATTTCGTTCATTAGTGTAAAGGTACGCGACAAATCTTTTGGATGCAATGAGGATTTTTCGGACTGCCGCTGTGCCGATGGCTTGTTATTCGGCAGAAACCATTTTCTTTATGGTATGCTTTTAACATAGAAGGACACCGGTGAAAGCATTCGGATGCTCCAAATAAGAACGCCTGCATTCATTTATGCCTGCGAAAACTATTAATACGGAGGAAAGATAAAATGGTTACTGGCGATGGATCCTATATCAAAAAGATAAACAGAAGCTTGATTCTCCAAAAAATCATCGAATACGGCATGATTTCACGTGCGGACCTTGCGAAAACAGTCGGCTTGAACAAAGCGACCATTTCTGTTCAGGTAGCGGATCTGCTCGATGAAGAATTGATCTACGAAACCCAGCAGGAACATACGGCACTTGGCAGAAGACCCATCATGCTGTCACTCAACCGGAAAGCCGGATTTGCGCTTGGCATCGACCTTGACGCCAAGCACATCACCTACACGCTGTCCGATCTTTTGGGCTATCCGGTCCTTTCAAAGGATGTTCCACTGGAAACGTCCGATTATGAGACCATTCTTCAATTGGTCCTCGCCGAAATAAAAGAATTCCAGCTCCAATGCGCGGACAGCCGATACGGCATGGTCGGTGCAGTTATCGGAATCCATGGTACGGTCGGCAAAGACGAGAAAGTGTTTTTCGTCCCACAGCACCAATGGCGGGAAAAAGACTTGAAAGCCGACATTGAAAAAGAAATCGACGTGGACATCTACATCGAAAACAACGCGAACCTGTCTGCTTTCGCTGAAAAGGTATTCAATCACCATGACAGTGAAAACCTGTTGAGCATCGCGATGTATTCGGGCATGGGGCTTGGCATTATCCTGGACGGGGAACTGTTGAAGGGCTACAACGGGTATGCCGGCGAAATGGGCCATATGATCATTTTCCCCGGCGGCAAACAATGTACCTGCGGCAACCGCGGCTGTTGGGAGCTCTATGCTTCCGAATCTCGCATGCTGCAGGAAATAGCGGTGTTGAAAAACAAACCCGACGCCAGCTATGCCGAGCTGCGCAACTGGATAACAGAAAAAGATCCAGAGGTATGCCAATATATCGAGCAATTTTTCGAGTATTTGTCGATTGGCCTGAACAATGTCATCAATCTCTACAACCCTGAGACACTGGTGCTCAACAGCGAAATACTGAAGATGTTGCCGGACGCACTCGACAGGATCAAAAGCCACCTGCATTCCACTTTCAATCAATACCGCGAACTGAAATTGTCTGAACTCGGCAAGGATGCCTGCGTCATGGGTGCTTGCGCTTTGGCAGTCAATCGATTTTTGGAAGTTCCCGAGCTTCGGCTTTCGCTGTCTGCGGAACATCTTCCAGCCAACTTACCGGTTTCATAAACCAATGCAGCAAAATCAAATATCCCCTTCTGCCTGTTTGGCAGAAGGGGATATTTTCATTTAGGAGACCGCAACCTGCTCTTTGACATTGAAGAAATTACTGGCATTGTCGTAACAGATGTTCTTCACGTATTTCTCAAGCAGCTCCATGTCTTTCGGGACTTTTCCTTCTTCTGCCCATGAACCCAGCAGATTGCAGAGGATTCTTCTGAAATACTCATGTCTGGAGAAGGACAGGAAGCTTCTGGAATCTGTCAGCATCCCGATGAAATTGCTGATCAAGCCGATATTCGCCAACGTTTTCATATGGTCTTCCATGCCATCGATATGGTCATTGAACCACCAGGCTGTTCCTGCCTGCACTTTCCCCGGAATTCCGGCACTTTGGAAATTCCCTGCCATAGCAGCCAGGATATTGTTATCCCGTGAGTTCAAGCTGTACAGAACCGTTTTCGGCAATTGATCCTTGACGTCCATTGCATCCAGTAAGCCGGACAATTTGTCTGCCAGCAAAAGATCGCCGATTGAATCGAAGCCGCTGTCCGGTCCGATTGCATTGAACATTTTCGTATTGTTATTGCGCAGAGGGCTCAAGTGCAATTGCATAACCCATCCTTTTTCCGCATACAAACGCCCGAGCTCAAGCAGTGTATAGGTTTTGAACTGGTCGATTTCTTTGGCGGTCAGTTCGTGCCCGTCCCGGCGTTTGCTGAAAGCAGCTGCCGCTTCTTCCTTCGTTGTTTTTTCAAAGAACAGGACACTGATGCCGTGATCGGAGCTTCGGCAGCCATGCTCATCAAAATAATCGACACGCTTCGCCAACCCTTCCAAGAACGCATCATAACTGCGCATCGGCAAGCCGGAAGCCGTCTCCAGCTTGTCGACCCAAGAAGAAAATTCAGCTTTTTCGATAGCTAAGCCTTTGTCTGGACGGAAGGATGGTGAAACTTGGATGGCGAATCCCTCTTCCGCCAATTTCTTGTGGGTCGCCAGGTCATCCGTGGGATCATCCGTCGTGCCGACAAATTCCACTTTTTCTTTTTTCAGGATAGATCGCACCGACAGTTCAGGAGTTGCGAGTTGACGGTTCGCTTCTTCCCAAATAGCCGGGGCGGACGCTTCATTCAGAATTTCATCGATTCCGAAATAATGGAGCAGTTCTAGATGCGTCCAGTGGTACAAGGGATTGCCGAATAAGTTCGGAACGGTCTTTGCCCAGGCCAAAAACTTTTCATAATCACTTTTGTCTCCAGTAATATACGGTTCACTGATGCCGTTCGCCCGCATGGCACGCCATTTGTAATGATCGCCTGCCAGCCAGATTTCAGTGAGGTTTGCATAGTTTTTATCTTCGAAAATTTCATCCTGGCTTAAATGGTTGTGGTAGTCGATGATCGGTAGATGCTTGGCCGTCTGGTGGTAAAGCTCTTTTGCCGTGTCATTGTACAGCAAGAAATCTTCTGTGATGAAAGTTTTCATATTCATACCCCTTTTCGATTGTAAGCGCTTTAAATTGAATAGTAACTTTACATTAAATAATTTGTTTGACCGACAAACTAATTGAATATCTTCATCATAGTACGGCGGACCTAAAACTTCAAGTAAATATTCTCTTTTTTCTGAATAAAAATAGGCAGCTAGTTTAAATGTTTTTTTTGAATAGCAAAAGCTTCTCCCCCACTTCAAGTGGCTTTACGATTTTCTTAAACGTCAACTAGCGGTTTGCCGATGGATTCTTCAGGGAACTCATGGGTTAATAGAGTAGGATGAAAAAGGAGTGATGACCGTGATTTTTTTACTTGTTTGGCTGCTGCTGGTCGGCTATGCTGTTTTTCTTGCACCCGGCGGCGAGACCGATCCCGTTCTGTCGAATATCTTCAGCGGTCAGCTGGGGGAAATCGACCCGCTGGTACTGGCCGTCTTCAACTCGCTCGGGTTGTTTCCGATAGTTTTTTTGACCTTGCTGCTGCTGAATGACCGGCAAAAATGGCCGGCCTGGCCGTTCGCGCTTTTGTCTTTCGGCGTCGGCGCATTTTCACTCCTATTGTATTTCGCTTTCGGCGATCGGCAAGCTGAAAGAGGGTTGCGTACACCGAAATGGCTCGTTCGCTTTCTCGGTTCCCGCTTCTGGCTCATTCTCCTGATGCTGTCCTGGGCCGTCAACGGACTGACGCTGCTGCAGGGTTTTTCACTGGCCGCCTACCGCGAAGCCTTTTTCACGTCAGGTCTGGTATCTGTCATGACCGTTGATTGGTTTGTGCTGTGGGGCTTATCCGTCTACACTGTCCACCGCTTCTATCCGGAGGCGAAACGCAAAGCGCTCGCCTGGATCCCGATCATCGGCCCCGTGCTTGTATTGTTCCTCAATAAAAAACACCAGAAACTTTAAAAATACGGCCATTACGCTGAAATCCGCGTAATGGCCGTATTTATTTCTGCTTATTGAGCTGTCATGCCGCCGTCCACCACAAACTCCGAACCTGTGGAATAGCTTGCTTCGTCCGAAGCAAGAAACATCACCATATTGGATACTTCCTCTGATTGTGCGACGCGCTTCAACGGGATATGCTTTGAAAATTCCTCGACTGCCGCTTTGGTGTCTTCCTGAACAACCATCGGGGTCGCAATAACGCCGGGGTGCACGGAATTCACACGGATGCCGTAGTTGGCGCATTCCATCGCTGCCGCTTTGGTCATACCCCGAACTGCGAATTTCGTATCGGTATAGCCGATGGCACCAGCCACCAAACCATTCATGGATGAAATGTTGACGATCGACCCGCCGCCGGCTTTTTGCATGGACGGGATGACGGTTTTCATACCAAGGAACACAGATACCTGGTTAATGTCCACAATGCGGCGGTATTCTTCTTCTGTCGTCTGAAGAATCGATTTCGCCATCGTGATGCCGGCATTATTGACCAGCACGTTCACCGGACCGAATGCTTTTTCGGCTTGTGCCACAACTGCTTCCCAATCTTCCGCGCTCGTCACGTTCTGCTTAACGAACAATGCATCTTCTCCAAGTTCAGCTGCCAAAGCCTGGCCTTTTTCTTCGTTCAAATCCGTCAGCACGACCTTCGCACCCTCTTCGATGAATTTTTTCGCATGTGATGCACCCATGCCTTGGGCCGCACCTGTAATAATCGCTACTTTACCTTCTAAACGTGCCATTTTCTGTTCCTCCTAAAATTCTGCTGAAATTCATTTTCAAAATAAACTACATATGTAAGTTAACAGACAATCATTGAGTTTGTCCATTATTCAAGATTCATGTCATACTTAATTTACAAACCTGTCCATTTTTCGGACACAACAGGAGGAGCTCAAGATGAAGGGCACAGAAGACCGCCGTATTCTGCGGACCAAAAAAAAGCTGAAAACAGCGCTGCTTCAGCTGATGGAAGAAAAAGAGCTCCAGCAGCTAACCATCACCGAAGTCACAAAGCAAGCTGACTGCAACCGTGTCACCTTCTATTCCCATTACACGGATCTGAACGAGCTGCTAGCGGCCGTCGTCGAAGACCATCTGGACGGCCTCGTCGGCTATTTCCGGAAAAGTTTCCAGGAGTTGGAACGCTTTTCCTCGACAGATGTGCAGCGTCATCTGCCAATTTTCGAATACATGTATGAACATCAGTTTATCTTTCGGCTGATCATCCAAGGAGAAGTACTCCCCGGCTCGCAGAACCAGTTTTGTGAAAGCCTGGTCCAAGTGGCTGCCACCGAGCTGCGCCTGGAGGAAGAAAGTGAGCTCGATATAGCTGCGCTCAATTACTTTGTCACCTACGGCAGCCTGGGATTCTTTCTGTATTGGATTAAACAGGATTTTAACGATTCTCCTGAAATCATGGCCGGAAAGCTGGCTGATCTCCACGGCAAAATGTATAAAGGCGCGGTGGTAGTGGAAGATGAAAGACGATGAAAAAGGCATTCCTTTGGCGGAATGCCTTTTTCATCGTGGTCTATAGCGTCAGTTGACCTGACACAGAGCAACGAGCAGGTAAAGCTTATTCTTTTCTTCTATAAATCCACAGCTGTCCATTCCGCTAAGCCCATCAGACCCAGTATGGACAGGATGAACACAATCGTCAGCAGTAAGCTGACAAGAGAGCGTCGTGAATTCCCGACGTATTTCCATTCGATCAAAGTTTGAAGTACAGCTAATCCTCCAAAGCACAACAGGACAATCATGTAGTTGATCGCTACCCCAGCTGTCGCCAGGCCAATAAGTCCGATTAAACTGATCCCGCTGATCCAACCTGCCGAGCGTTCGATTTTCTTCAATGGCTCTCCAGCTTCTGCCCGGTCTACCCCATACTTTTTTTCTAGCTTTTTCAGCATCAGGACGACTAGTGCCATGCTGATGAAGAACCCGATCAAAATCAACGCATCCACTTCACTCACTCCCCAATCATTACTTCGCATCTATCGAACTGAACTTTTGATGCTACCCTATTTGCCATCCGACATAGCTGATGAACAACACGACAGCCAGCACTGTAATCGCAAAATAGATAAGCGATACTTGATATTTTCGGGATTCTTGCAAGTATTTCCATTCCAGAAAAACTTGTACCCCGTTTACGATGAGGAAAACGATCATCAGCCAAGAGAAAAACACTTCCAGCGAATCCGGGAGAAGCATAAACAACACAATAATCGCTCCCAGCATCACCCAGCCGTTCCAGCGTTCGAACCGCCTTACCTGGATACCCGCCCGCTCTTCCTCATCAATGCCGAACCGCTTTCTCAAAAATATCCTTAAAAATCCGAAGCCGAAAATAATGGCCAGCCAAATAAGTAAAACTTCCATATGCCGCACCTCCTGAGCTCTTGTCTATTCTACGGGTCAATTGGATGGAAGTTCCGAAAGATTTCCCGGGAAATGAAAATCTACTCAATCGCTTCGATGGATTCAACAGGTTATCCCCAATCCTCAAGAAAAAAACGGCAATAAATGAAAAACCCGTCGAGTTATCCGACGGAATCTTGGATATGTGGATGATTTCAGCTTGAAACGGGGATAACTTTGCCGTTTCGTCATTCTTTACCGCTTATCCACATGTGGATAAACTATTACGGAAAGTTGTCGTTCGCTATCCACAGAGAAGTTGAAGAAATCGTATCGGTGATGACAAAATAAAAATTCGAATCGGTGTGAAAATGCGCTATACGGGTATTTTAAGTATATAAAAGAATATCGGTTCCATGCTGCTGAAACAGGTTTATTCGGGAAAGAGGTGCACGTGATGGAGCAGGACAAAAACAAAAACGCGCTAAGCCATGCAGCTTCCTGGTTTGCGAAATGGGTGCTGAACAACAAAGCGGTATCCGTACTGATCATTGTCCTATTGATTCTGCTGAATTTACTGCTGCTGCCGAAAGTCAGCTTTATCTTCCAGCCGCTTGTCGCTTTTTTTGATGTCATGGGGCTGCCGCTGATTATGGCTGGTGTCTTGTACTACCTGCTGAATCCATTCATCGATTGGATGGAAACGAAAAACATCCCGCGCGCTGGCGGCATCACCATCGTCTTTGTCGTGATCGCCGCATTGTTGGCGTGGGGCATCGCGACTTTGATCCCGATTATCCGGGAACAGACGCTCAGCCTTTTGGACAACTGGCAAGAGTATTTAACCAGCTTCATCTCACAGATCGACGCCTTTTTCCAAAGCGATTTGCTGTCACAGCTCCAGATGCAGCTGACAGGTGAAGATGACAGCCTGTCCACTTCCATTACGGACCAGGCGGACGATGTTGTCGATACGACGGTTACCGGCATCGGCAGTATCTTCGGCATCCTGTCGACCACCGTGCTGGCCATCATCACAACGCCCTTCATCCTTTTCTACCTCTTGAAGGATGGCCATCACCTGCCTTACCACATCATGAAGCTGGTCCCTTCGAGAATGCGCGAGCATACTTACCTGCTGCTGCGCGAAACGAACCTGCAGATCAGCCAGTATATCCGGGGCCAGCTGCTCGTGGCTTTTTTCGTCGGCCTGATTTTTTGGATCGGCTTCAGCATCATCGGCCTCGAATATGCATTGATACTGGCTATTACAGCCGGCGCTTTGAACCTGATTCCTTTTCTCGGCACCTTTATCGCTTTCTTCCCGATTGTCATCATCGCCATCGTGCTGCACCCGCCCATCATGCTCGTCAAAGTGCTGATTGTCTTCTTCATCGAACAGACGTTGGAAGGCCGCGTCATCCAGCCGCTCATTCTCGGCAGCAACCTGAATATCCATCCCGTCACCATCATCGCTGTCTTGTTGACGGCGGGAAATCTCTTCGGCATTCCCGGCGTCATTCTCGGAATCCCGGCCTACGCCGTCACCAAAGTGTTTCTCGTCCACCTATTCACCTGGTACCAGCGCTATACCGGACTGTACGATGATGAGTACAATCCTGCGCCAAAGCCGCTGGTCTCAGAAAAGAAAAAGAAGAAACAGCTGAACCTGAAAAAGAAACTGAGACGTACCCAATAGAACTGCTGAAATGTTTGTGATTCAAGCCATATGCACGTATGAGCTTACGGGTATTAAAAGACAAAAAAGCCTAATTCCCCTTTCTTGAACGAGGAATTAGGCTTTTTTTTATTCAACTAATTGCTGGGATACTTAAGGGTGTTTCAAGAAAAATTGACGATCCGGCTTAGACTGCCAAATCAACTGATAAAAAGTCAGGCATCGACTGTTCACGCTTGTCGAGCATGATCTGTGCGGTCTTGACGCCCTGCTCACGCAGCAATTTAATGTTTTCCATAAGGAAGTCATCGCTTCCGACAACATAGAAAAGGCCATCTTTGTCTGCTGCAAGCTTCTTCACTTCTTCATAATAGTCGCGGCGGTTATCGACGAATTGTGAGGTGAACTTCTTGTCAGGTGCGGATTCAAAGACATCCGTGAACAGGAAATCTTTTGATGAGTCGATGTTCAACGAATGGATTTGATTGACCTGGTCGGCACGTTCGAAATAATCCAGCACAAGCGGCCGGAACGTCGCCAGGCCGACACCCGATGACAATAGGTAGACATTTTTGTCTTCTCTTTTGAGCGGGACATTCGAATGCGTTTTAAAAATCGCTACTTCATCGCCGACTCCGAGGTTTCTTAGAGCCGCTTTAAATTCAGAACACTGCTCTCTGATGCGTGTCGTGATGCCGATCGAATTTTCATGCGGCAATGTAGAGATGGACATATGGCGGATCAATCCACGGTTCGGTTTCTCTCCAGCGTTAAACCCTTCCAAAGCGAAGTGGGTATGGGAACCTTCCTGCCAAGTGAATTCTTCCGGGCGATCCAGAAGGTAGGTTCTGACCTCAGGTGTTTCTTCAATGATCTTGTTTATTTTCGTCCAGTAAATTTGCATAATCTATTTTCCCCCTCAATGTTCTTTCTCTGTTATCATCTACTATACAACAAGTGATAATTGTTCTCAATTAAATGTTCTGGACGAAACGGAGGAAATCTGACAATCCAGCTTTATTTATACTTATTCATCAATTCTTCTGGAATATGACAGTAATCAGTCGGGCATCTGGCTAACCGGTCCTGATGTTCTTCCGCACTCCTCACATAGTTTGTAAGCGGCAAAACTTCGACCACGATAAGATCCGAATCATTTCTTTCATCAATGAATGCCTTCGCCTCTGTTAGATGGGCAGGATTTTCGCTGTAAACGCCCGTTCTGTATTTCTCGCCAACATCCTCGCCTTGTTTGTTCAAACTGGTTGGATCGATGATTTCAAACAAATACTCCATCAATCCAGTGATTGATACGACGGCCGGGTCAAATGTGGTTTTTACACATTCGGCATAGCCATCATAATCACTCTCAAGTAGAGGACTTGTTCCATTGGCCCTTCCTGCTTCTGTAGACTCGACGCCGGGCAAGGTTTTGATGAAAGCCTGCACTCCCCATAAACATCCCCCTGCCAAATAGACTGTTTCCATAGTGGCCCTCCTCTTTATGTAAAATCAATTAAAGTAAATATACCATTTTCCTGTGAGAAGCTTGTTTTTTAATGCGGAATTCCAGAAAGTACAGAGCCAACCCGGCCTCTCCAGATTGACGGTATCCGCTTTAGAATGGTAGATTTTGTATTCAAGCAGTTTTGCTGCAAAACTAAGGTACTGGAAGGGGAAATTAATGTGAACTCATTCAAAGCCATCAGAGTCAAGGAACAGGAAGACCAGATCGTCTATGGGTTGGAAGAAGTAACTGCAGATCAACTTTCCGAAGGGGATGTTTTGATCAAAGTCGCCTATTCGTCGATCAATTACAAAGATATGCTGGCTGTCCAGAAAAATTCAGGGGTCATCCGAAACTACCCGATGATTCCGGGAATCGATTTGAGCGGCACCATCGTGGAATCGAAAGACTCGCGCTTTACAGAAGGCCAGGAAGTGATCGTAACCGGATTTACGATGGGCATGAGCCATACAGGCGGCTTTTCAGAATACGCCCGCATCCCTGCGGAGTGGATTGTGCCATTGCCAGATACTATGAGCTTGAAGGATGCCATGGTATTCGGCACGGCCGGATTCACTGCAGCACTTTCCATTCTTGCACTCGAGAAGAACGGGATGAACGTTGCAGACAATCCGGAAATACTGGTGACGGGCTCAACCGGCGGAGTCGGCAGCATTGCCTTACAGATCCTCTCTAAAATCGGCTATAAAAACGTCTCCGCTTTGGTGCGGAAAGAGCATCAGGAAGAAGTCGCCAAATCACTGGGCGCAGCCAATGTTGTTTTTGCAGACCAGCTCGGAGACGCCAAGAAGCCACTCGCCAAGACCCGTTTCGACTATGTGCTGGATACGGTCGGCGGAGATGTGGCCTCTGCATTGATTCCGCAGATTTCCTACGGCGGCAGCATGAGCATGTGCGGCAACGCGGGCGGCCTTCCAGTGAACACCACTGTCCTGCCGTTCATCCTGAGAGCCGTCAACCTGCTCGGCATCGACTCTGTCAATGTGCCGATCGAGAAGCGCGGAAGCATTTGGGAGAAGATGGCCAGCGAATGGAACATCGCCGACACGACACTGGTGAACGAAATTTCACTGGAAGAATTGACCGAGGCGATCGACGCCATCAAGAATGGCCAGCATTTGGGGCGGACCATCGTTAAATTGTAAGTTCAGGCTAAAAATACAAAAAGCGGAAGGGCTAAAATCAGCCCTTCCGCTTTTTCACGTTTCTTTCCAATCATGCGATCCTCGTACCCAGCCGCCGATCACTGCGCCCATCGCCATCATCGGCGAATCAAACTCGGTGTCTTCCATCAACAGGAGTTGATGCTCGAACGGCACAAGCAACTTATCCAGCACTAAGTTCTCGCGCAGCTTGATGTATTTTTGAGGGCATTTCGGCGAAGTTGACGCCGCAAACTTGGATCCCCGCTGCACGACAAATTTCGCGTCCCGGTAAAATCCGGTCGCATCCGCTCCACGCTTGGAGGTGATGGAAAAGATTTCAGGTGCTGGCTCCTTCTCCGCATAGAGCTGCAGCATCCCCGTTTCAAACGGATTGATGGCCTGTTCCTCGCCTGTCTGGGCATCTAGTTCCAGAAATTGATAGAGCTCGCCTTCTTGCGGGTGCTGGATTTTCTTAACGTAGTACTCCTTCATTTTTCGTCCTCCTCTAAAGTAAGTTCCGACTTTCGCTGGATAGCGAGTGTCTGGTTACTTTAGAGATAGGAGAAGTTAGAGTAAAAGGAGACAGGACTATCAACTTTCCTCGCTTGCAATGTAGCGATACAACTTCCCTTCCACCGTGTTTTCCAAAGCTAAATGCATATGAACCACGGGGATATCCTTTAAGTTTTTATCTTTCATGAACGCTTGCTCAACGCTTATCTTGTCCGGAAGAACTTGCCCTAGGTAATAGAAATCGCCGCCTTCGTCATCATCTTTTTTGATGAATAAATGAAGGTCAATATGATTTTCAGCAGCGTCTATGATGGTTTTTACTTCCGCAGACGCCAGCGTTCGATTACTACGCGTCGACCATTTGAAGATATCCGGGCTTACAAATCCTTCTGTATAGGCAACACTCGACTCTACTTCATCATTTTTATGATAGGTAACAAAAATTGGACAGGTACCATGCTTCGTTTTATACCCATAAATCGTTGAGCTCTCATCGCTTGTCCAGTTCAATAAGCGACATGCATCTTTGCGGGTATATTTTTTGTAGAGTGTCAAAGATTGATCGCATCTATAGCTTCTGCTTAACTCTTTCGCACTGATGACGATATCTATCAGCATTGCTTTAAAGCTTGGATTCTGCTTCAGGCTGGCTTGAATTTCCCTATTAAGTTGAATACCATTTTCCTCAAAGACCACAAGTGGTTTATTGCCATATTTTTTTCGAGGGCCTTGATTGTAGAAACTCAAGTCCAACACACGCTGCACCGAAGCTAAGGTTTCTGGGCCTACAGAGCAATTATGAGATCTTATCGATTGTTCAAATGCCTGCATCGTGACTTGGTCTTTTTCCAGCAATAATTCGAGCAGCAGAATTTCATGCAGTCGCTTGCCATTCAAAATTTCCAATGACAACATCGTCAAGACCTGCTCTTCATAGACCGTTATTAACGGATCAATCTCTTTAAGTTTCAGTAAAAATTGATAATAATTTGTGTATTTTTGAACAATCACCAAAGGGTCGATTGAGTTGTGTTGGATAAAATCCTGAAGCTGCGGAATATGTCCAATTCTGTTTTTTAGCTCAATATAAGCTTCGCGAAGAATCTTCATATCGTTTAAATTACTCTTCTTAATCGCTGAGAACACACGATTTTTCGCAATCTCTTCAAAATTCACAGTGGAAATCCCCTTGATATAGCTGGTGTCTTTCATTCGACGACGGATATTGTCTTTGTTTTGCGAACGTTCACCGGACAAAGCCACGGGAATCAGGTAATTGTTTTTGTAGTTTCCGATAAAGTCGATGATCGTCACAAATTCCTTTGATCCATGCTTACGAAGTCCGCGACCAAGCTGCTGGATAAAGATAATGCTCGACTGTGTTTGTCTCAGCATGACTACTTGGTTGACACTTGGAATGTCTATCCCCTCATTGAAAATATCCACAGTCAAAATATAGTTAATGACACCATTTTCTAGCCGTTCAACTTGCAGAATGCGCTCTTCCTGAGAATTTTGCCCAGTCAAGGCGACCGTTTTTAATCCGCGACGATTCAGCTCTTCTGAAAGCTTCACCGCTTCTTCTTTTCGGCTGCAGAACATGAGACCTCTTACTTTTTCGCCTGAATGACCGTAATAATCGACCTTTTGCAAAATATGATCGACACGTTCTCCCGTTACTAGTTTTGAAAAAACCGTCGCTTCATCAATCACACCTTCTTCATATTCGACGTCAGTCACTCCAAAGTAATGGAACGGACAAAGCATGTCTTCTTCCAGTGCTTCCTGTAAGCGAATTTCGTAGGCTACATTATAATCGAATAGCTCGTAGATATTGAAATCATCAGTACGTTCAGGCGTCGCAGTCATTCCCATCAGGAACTTCGGCTGGAAATGCTCAATGACTTTCTGATACGATTTCGCACCGGCTTTATGCACTTCATCAATTAAAATATAATCGAAAGCTTGTGGATCTAGTTGCTTGAGCGTCGCTTCTTTTGAAATCGTTTGGATGGTCGCAAATAAATAACGCGCGTTTGTCTCTCTTAAATTCCCCGATAGAATCCCAAAATCTTGTTCTATCCCACCTAGTATCCGGATGAAATCTGACTTGGCTTTCTGGAGAATTTGTTCTCGGTGAACGATAAACAACATTCGTTTTGGGGCAAAGTTACGCACGTCAAAAGCCGATAAATAAGTTTTCCCAGTGCCCGTCGCTGAAATAACCAATCCTTTGTCATTCCCAGCTTCCCGTACCGCTTGTATTTCCTGAAGAGCCGCAGTTTGCATCTTATTTGGTTTAATAGTAACCGCTTCTTCTAACGGGTTTTCTGTATACACCTCTGGAAACTCAGCAATATTCTTTAGCTCTTTACGGTATTCAATCGGCACATACGATTGTTCATATCGCGTAATCCACTGTTCGGATAAGGGTTGGGCGTTCTCCCAGACCTCTTCGAATTGCTGATAGAAATGGGAAACCAATTCCCCATTTTCATGAGAACTCAATTTGATATTCCACTCGTAATTTACCTTTAGAGCTTGCGCAGTTAAATTGGAACTTCCGACGATTAAGGTTTGGTGCGTTTCATGAGAAAAAATATAGCCCTTAGAATGAAAGCCTTTCATACTCGACAATCGGACTTCCACATTGTTAATTTTCAAGAGTTCCTTGAATACTTTCGGTTGATTGAAATTCAGAAAAGTTGAGGTTAATATTCTTCCTTTAATGCCTTGGCGGTCAAGATCTGATAAATGGGTTTTTAAAGTCGCCAAGCCACTTTCAGTCACAAAAGCTACAGAAAAGAGAAAGGATTGACAGCTATCCAGCTCTTCAGTGATGGAATTCAATACGGTCTCATTTGTCTTTGTATTATTGATCAGCAAAGTCGGTTTAAAGCGTTCTCCGCTAGGTTTTGTTTGATCGATGAAACCTTTGTAGATAGAGTCTTCTAAATTCTGAAGAAAGTTCATTTCCGTCCCCCGCTTTTCTCTCAACTGTCTCTCTTATTTTTGGGCTTGGTACGTCCGCTTTAATTTTCGGATGGCCGGTATATCTGCCGGAGCCCATTCGAGCTGCTCTAGCTCATATGCTTCTAACCACTGAATCGCAATATGCTCCGTTAACACCGGAGTTCCTTCAACTAGTTGGCAATAAAACGTGGTCAAATGAACAACTCCGAAATCGTATTCGTGCACCGTATGTTCTACTTGCTCACCAATCGCTACCTGGCAACGCATTTCTTCTTGAATTTCTCTTTGTAACGCTGCTTGAGGCGTTTCAGGTTCTTCAATCTTTCCACCTGGAAATTCCCATAAGCCAGGCAAACTTTTTTCCATACCGCGCTGCGCACATAATATTTTATTGCCGTTTGTAATTACTGCCCCCACTACATGTATATTTTTCTTCATAACTTCTTCACCTACTTTTCGAAATTTAAAGTTGCTTATCATTAGAAAATGTTCAATTCCCTTTATTCTAACATTTTCTTTTAAAGAAAAATTCTTCTTCCTTGTTTAAATTGAAATGAGACAATAATACTTCACACAACAAAACCTATTACCTGTAATATCCAATACTTTTTGTTACACTTGGAAAAAGGCAGACTAGTATGCCATCACCGAAAGGATTTTTAGTTTGAAGACATACTGGCTGATTATTGCCATCTTATTGGTTAATCTATGTACACTCCTGGTCAATGATTATTTCCCGGGAACACTTGATGCGCTTGGCATTCCGCCATGGATCTTGTTCGCGGTTATTGCGCTTATGGTTGTACTTAGTGCACTGACGCTTAAACAGCAACGGGAAAAGAAACGTTATATGATCGTCTTTCCGCTCCTCATGATCGTGGTGCCACTGATTGTACTTGCCGTATTGACGGTGCTTGGCGGAGAACCCCGCAACAGTATCTCCCTCACGAGTTCCACCCTGTGGATCGGCGTTGCTGTGACTTTGTGGATTTTCTGGCTCGAATATTTACGCGCTTCTAAAAAAGAAGCAAAGGAAGCATAAGTTTTCTGCACTGCATATGAAAAGGCCAAAGAAGCTCAGATCAGTTCTTTGGCCTTTTTGTATGGAAAATCTATGAAAGTATTAATATGTTTAATTCTCCAGCAGTCCCTGCAATTCTTTGACTACATTCTGAGGAACCTTACCAGTCACACCCTCGACCAGGTTCTCCGCCGCTTTCATAAGCATCGCTGCGCGCGTTTGTTCGGTGGCTGAGCCGATATGCGGGAGGGCGACGACCTGATCCAGCCCGAGCAGTGGATTGTCGGGGCTCACAGGTTCCTTTTCAAAGACATCCAGTCCCGCTCCGCGAATCTCCCCTTTCTCCAGAGCGTCGATCAAAGCTTTCTCATCCACCACTGCCCCTCTGGCACAATTGATCAGAATCGCGCTGTTCTTCATCTTTTCAAATTGCTGCTGCCCCATCAGGTGATGGGTCTCCGGCGTCAAAGGCACGATCAGGACGACGAAATCGGATTTTTCCAGTAAGGCGTCCAGTTCGCTGTAGACGATGCCGTATTTTTCTTCGAGAGCGGGTTTTGGCGTCCTGCTGTTGTAGAGGACTTCCATTTCAAAACCGAACCTCGCTCTTCTGACAATCTTCTCGCCGATGCGGCCCATGCCGATGATGCCCATCGTCGTGTGATGCACATCGATGCCGAACAGGTGCCGAGAATCCGTTTGTTTATCCCATTTCCCTTGTTTGACGAAGTTGTTCAGCTCGGGCACTCGCCTCGCTGTCGCAAGCATCAAGCTGAAGGCCAAATCCGCCACCGTTTCATCCAGCACAAAAGGTGTATGCGTGCCGAGCACCTTATGCTGTTTCATGGCTTCCAAGTCAAAGGAATCATAGCCGACCGCCGAATTGCTGATGATTTTCAGATTGGGTGCCTGCTCCAGCAATTCATGTGTGATGGGCGCATGCTGCACAAGCACCCCGTCGACATCCTTTATTTCTTCTATTAAAACATCCAGCGGAATGGCCCCTTCCCCTTGCCACTTCCTGTAGTCACAGTGCTCACCGATATATTCTTCCACTTCTTTTGAGATCTTTCGTGCAATATAAACTTTTGGTTTCATTCCGAGACCTCCTATATGAGTATAAAATCCAGTTTCTCTGTTCTATTTCAAGAATATTATAACAATGATAAACTTGAATTTGACATGAAAGGATGAGATCGATGAAAAAATCCACTAAATTTAAAGTAGCCGTCGTCCAAGCCGGCTCGGAAATCATGGACAAGGAAAAAGGTGTGTTGAAAACAGTTCGACTGATCGAAGAAGCAGGCGCTCAAGGGGCGAAGATCATCGTCTTTCCGGAAGCCTTCATTCCTGCCTATCCGCGCGGCATGTCGTTTGGTGCAGTGGTGGGCAGCCGCTCTCCGGAAGGCCGCAAAGATTTCCGGCGCTATTGGGATAATTCCATCACAGCACCAGGCCCTGAAACGGAAGTGATCGGCAAGGCCGCGAAGCAGGCGGGTGCTTATATTGTCATCGGCGTCATCGAAAAAGACAGTTCCGGCAGCCAAGGCACGTTGTATTGCACGGCCTTGTTTTTCGGTCCGGACGGCGAACTGCTCGGCAAACACCGCAAACTGAAACCGACCGGCTCTGAACGGCTGATTTGGGGACAGGGAGACGGCAGCACCTTGCCGGTATTCGATACGCCTTACGGTCGCCTCGGCGCCTTGATCTGTTGGGAGAATTATATGCCGTTGGCGCGTGCAGCGATGTACGAAAAAGGCATCCAGATCTACGTCATGCCAACTGCCGATGCGCGTGATACGTGGACAGCGACCGTTCGCCACGTCGCTGCGGAAGGCCGCTGTTTCGTCCTGTCCTGCAACCAGTATTCAACGAAATCCATGTACCCTGAAGAGATCTCATCGCGGGATGAATTCAAGGAGTTGCCGGAGGAAATGTCACGCGGCGGCAGCTGCATCGCCGGTCCATTAGGAGAATTGATCGTAGAGCCGGTCTACGGCGAGGAAACGATCCTGTATGCCGAACTCGACCTGGACCAGATCGCTGAAAGCCAGTTCGACTTTGACGTAGCCGGCCATTACTCGCGCCCGGATGTTTTTCAGCTGTCGGTGAATGAGAAAGAACAAAAGACGGTTGTTTGGGAATAATTAAGTCATATCATAAAAAAGCGCAGCTGAAACGACGGTATAAACCGTTCCAGCTGCGCTTTTCACTTTTTCTCAGGGCTATTTCTTTTTTTAAACGGTTTCAAGTGCCTGCTTGCATAGACTCTTCATCAAACTTTCGAGTATATGAGGTGTCTGGACGAAGGCACTGTCGATATGAAGCCGCTCCGTATACTGATGGGCGTCTTTTCCGAACGGCCCGACATTCAATACAGGAGCTTGCAACTCCAGCATGCCGGCAAATGGGATGCTGTATGTTTCTCCCCAGACCGGCGTATTGCGTTCATAGGAGCTCCAGCCGTTTCCGTTGTCGCTGTAATTCACATAACTTAAATCGCAGAGGCCATTGAAATAATGGATCTGGTCAACTTCAACTCCCAATTCGGCTGCCGCTTCTTTGACTGTGGCGACGCATCCCACAATGAGCGGATCTTCAGATGAATTGACTGCCGGGTAATAAGGCGGTGCGAACAGGAGGACGATTGCCGGCGCCAGTTCGTGGCACTGGATCATCAGCTTATCAGCGATGCGCAGCGACTTTTCGCGTTCATCCCATTCCGGATGGCTCAGGATTTCCGCTTTCAGATGCGCAACAAAATCCGTACCGCGCTTGATTTCTGCATAAGCAAGCAATTGCTCATAGCGCAAGACCCTTACTTCACCAATTCCTTCAATTCCTTCACGTCTGCAAAGTTCTGCGTATGCCGTGTTGCATACGGCAGCTGCCTGTCTTGCTGTTTGCTCGAACAGTTCCATGACTTCTGCCGCATTCCGCTTCATGAGGAAAACATTATACAAAGCGGTTGCCCGGTAAGGGGTCTGGGTCGAATATTGCATCTTTAGGTCCTTTTGCTGAAGCGACACTGGCAGTGGCGTGCTTTCCCCGAAGTCGCTTTCGTGGTAGAGGGAGTTCCACTCCATCGCCTGCGCCAAAAAAGATGCCATATAATTGGCCGTCATCCCTTTCAACGGTTCGCCGACATGTGTCTCCTTTCCGTAGAAAACGGCGGCAGGCATGATTTTCCCAAGCGTTCCGGAATAGATGTAATGCTTTTCGTCACCCGGCTGCTGGGAAAATGCCGGTTCACTGTTGAAGAACATTTTATAGGACAGGCCGCGCTGTTCGCGCAATTTCACCAGCTCTTCAACCGCTATCCGCATGCCAGCCGAATTGACTTCTTCGTCGGGCACCGTCAACAGCACAAGATTGAGCGGCCATTGTTCAATGCCCGCTTTTTCAATAAGCGCCATATGAAGGGCCAGCCCCATTTTCATATCCATCGTCCCGCGGCCGAACAGGTACTTACCTGATTCGAGGTCAAAGCGTGCTTCGTCAGGAAGTTCCTTCTTTCGTTCGAAAAGCTTCTTTGTCAGTTTTTCAGGGTTGCACGCGAGCACCTCCAGATCACCGTATTCCTCCGTCTGCACAGTATCGAAATGGCTGATCAGGACAATGGTGTCCACCGCTTTCGGATGTTCGTAAAGCGCCATCAGCAGGTTCCGCCCCGGATCCGCTTCATGAAGCTGCAGAAAGTCGGGACGCTGCTGGAAATAATCGAGATTTTGCAGTTTCTCCCGTACTTTAAAAGGAAATTCCTTTTCCCCTTCCGTCAGCGTCCTGCTTTCCCAGCTGACCAATTCACATAAAAGCGCCCGGAGATCTGCCGGCGTTCCCCACAACAATTTCCCCACTCCATACTCCTCCTTATTTGACAGGTTCTACTCCCACTTCGGCTGGAACAGTTTTTTTCTTTTCCAGTTTCACTTTATAGAACACCATGCAGGCGACGAAGAAACCGACGCCATATAACAGTCCGATGCGCTGCGTTGGATCAAAAGCCAGAAAGCCAAGAATCAGCAAGCAGAAAGCGATGCAGAAAATCGGCACGAATGGATAAAAAGGCACTTTGAACTTTAGATCCGCTGTATCCCCACCCGCTTTTACGTAGTGGCGGCGGAACATCAATTGAGAAGCTGCAATACCCATCCATGAAATTGTCACGGAAATCCCCGCAATCGACATCAGCAGGATAAAGACCGTATCCGCTTCCATAACACTGGTCAATAGCGACAGCAGCGAAAACATCATGGTAAAAATCAATGCCGCAAGTGGCACTTTGCGTTTTGTCAGCGCGCTGAAAATCCGCGGTGCCATGCCTTCGTTCGCCATCGCCCACAGCAGCCGGGTTGAGGCATAAAGGCAGGAGTTGCCCACTGACAGGATGGCGGTCAGAATGACAAAGTTCATGATGCCGCCCGCGTACGGAATTCCCGCCATTTCCATCAGTGTAACGAATGGACTCCCCATCAGCCCAAGTTCAGAAGCAGGGAATATCGCCGAAAGAATAATGATCGATGCGATATAAAACACGATGATGCGGACCAAAATATTGCGGATGGCTTTCGGGATGTTCTTTTCTGGATTTTCCGTCTCCCCGGCGGCAATCCCCACCAACTCAGAGCCCTGATAAGAGAAAATGACGTTCATCATCGTGATAAAAATAATGGCAATGCCCGCCGGGAACAGGCCTTGAGGAGCGAGATTCTCCATGAATGGCGCTGGGCGGTCCACAAGCGGTATCACACCGAAAATAGCAGCAGCCCCAATAATGATGAACAGCAGGAGTGCGACCACTTTAATGCCTGCAAACCAGAACTCGGCTTCCGCAAAGCCTCGCGTCGTCAAAGCGTTTATCGAAAACAGCAACACCACGAATATGGCGCACCAAATCCATACCGGGGTTTCCGGGAACCAGTATTTCATCAGAATGCCAGCTGCGGTGAATTCAACTCCCGCGGTGGCAGCAGATCCTACAAAGTACATCCACCCAAGCGAAAATCCGGCTGATGGGCTGATGTACCTTGATGCATACGTCTGGAAAGAACCGGTGACCGGCATATGGACGGCCAGTTCACCGAGACAGACCATGACCATATATAAAATGAGCCCGCCGATCAGGTAACCGATCAATGCCCCTCCTGCACCGGATTGGTTGATTGTATATCCTACATTCAAAAATAATCCGGTGCCGATTACGCCTCCAAGCGAAAGCATGAACAGGTGACGGCTTTTCATGGAACGATTCAACTGGTTTGCAGCTGGCACTTCCGGTGTTTTGATCATAAAACTTCCCCTTCCCCTTTGTTATTTCGGAACACCCCGTATACCTTTTTAAAAGCGCAGCGACAGGCAGCTCAGTCCGCCGTCATGTTTTTGGAATTCCGACATTTCAAGTTCGATCGTTTTCAGTCCGCGTTCTGCGAGTTTGCGTTTTGTGTCTTCAAAGCCTTTAGGAATGATGACATAGCCGTTGACTTTGATGCAGTTCGCCGAGTATTTGTCTGCATCGGGAATTTCCACTTTTTCGTAGTCGCTGAAATCTGGATGGTTTAAAAACTCCCCGGCTGCCGCGATGGTATTGTTTCCGAGATAGGCAATGCCCGTTTTTAGATGAAAAAACTCCTGCAGTTCAACAATCGTGGCCGTGTACCCTTCCGTTTCGACAATGTGTTTGAATTGTTGTGTCCCTTCATAGTTGGTGCGTTCTGAAATGCCGACATAGAAATGCTTGTCCACTTGCAGCACATCTCCTCCGTCAAGAGTGCCGGGCGATTTGATGTAATGGAATTTCGAATAGAACTTCTTCAATACGACTTCGATCTCTTCTTTTTCGCCATTGCGGCTTTTAGCGCCCGGATTCGTGATGATGGCAAATTCTGGTGTCACGACGGCTGCGTCTTCGACGAATGTCGAATCGGGATATTCTTCGCTTTCCGGCAACTGTGTCACTTCGACGCCGCACGCTTTCAGCGCTTCGATATAAGCCGAATGCTGTTCAAGCAGGCGTTCATAGTCCGGTGCGCCAAGATCCGAAGTGGTTAATCCGTTAACATAGCTTTTTCCAGGTGTTTTTACGATGACATTTTCAAACATGTGATAAGCCCCTCTTTTCTGAGATTGGTACCCGTACTGCCGGGCTTGTCAGGCACGTTGGCCCTCCGGTTCCTTTGACGCTGATTTCCTCGCCTTTGTATTCGTAGACTATTGCACCTGCCTGCTCCAGCTGTTGTTTAGTCGACTCATTGCCTTCCACCATGATGCAGACGCGCGGCGCAACCGCGAGCACATTGCAGCCGAGCAGGTCATACTCCGCTTTCGGCACTTCAATGAGCTGAATGCCCCGTTCCAGCAGCAGCTTTCTGAAAGCGACCGGCATCAGCGGGGAATAAACGACGGCGAGGTCTTGGTCGACCATGCTGATAAACGACATCAGATGGAGGCATTCTTCTTCCCCATCAGCATGCGGCAGCTGCACTTCAATAAACTCATCGACCATATGCGCCGTCATCTCCTTGATTTGGCGAATCGCTTCCGCATTGGTTCTGTAACCGTTCCCAACTGCCAGCACCCGGTCATCGAGCCAGACGAGATCACCGCCGTCCGAAGTCGCTTTTCCCGTCAATTCACCGATGATTGGAATCCCTTTTTCTGTTAGGAAACGTTTATAAACTTCTGCTTCCGGCTGGCGCAGCGCTTTCCCTGATTTTAGGATGATGGCTCCTTCAGCTGTAAATTTGACAGGATCATGCGCATAGATGGAATCCATGCTGACATGTTCCGATAACGGTAAATAGTCTATATTCGGAACATGACGTGACAGCAGGGAAATGAATTCGGTGTACTCTTTTTTTGCCTTCTCGAAATCAGGTGCAGACAAATAATTGAGTTTCTCCCATTCGTTCTCGATATGCTGCTGGCTGATAAACGCATCGTTAGGATGTTTGACAATCACCCGTTCCAACGGATGATACATCGATGAAATGTTAATAGTTTTCGCCTCCATTTTTCCGCATACCGGAAATAGTTTCCTCTATACGGAAAGTTATTTTCAATAATATAAGTTACGTATGGTATAATGTCAATATATTTAAAATAATAAGACTACTATATTTTATAGAGGATAGGTGGAACCTATATGCAATCAATTGACCGGGCAATGGGCGTCGTAAAATTATTGGTTTCGCGTTCAACTGAAGATGGATTGTCCATCACGGAACTATCGGTTGAATGCGGCCTCCCCGTAAGTTCTATGCACCGTCTCCTAAAAGCCATGGCGGCTCACGGAATGATTCAACAGGATGATAAGACAAAACGTTACGATTTAGGAAATATTTGGCTGGAGTACGGGTTACATATGTACGATACGATGGATTACATCAGCACAATCAGACCCGAATTGGTGAATCTGATGGACCAGACTGGGGAAAGCGTCTATTTGAGCCAGCCTATGGGAGTCGAAGCGCTTATTACCGAACGAATCGACAACGAGAATCACGCAATTCGGGTCTATGACAAACTTGGTTCTCGTATTCCAATGCATATCGGAGCTGCAAATAAATCCATGCTTGCATATATGCCGAACGGAGAAGCAAAGAAAATCATCAATGTGCATATCTCAAAAGAACAACAACCCACTTTTTACGAACTTCTACAACAAATAAAAGACCAGGGATACGCCATCAGCCACAGCGAACGGACAGAAGGCACATCTTCTGTCGGTGCGCCCATCTTGAACCGTTTTGGAAAAGTGCAGGGAGCAATCAGCGTCGGCGTCGTCAGTTACAACCTGACCGACGAACGGCTTGCATTCCTTATCCAGCATGTCACAGAAACAAGCCAGCGCATTTCCGCTAAATTGGGATATAGCAATTAGTTGAAGATAATTTTTTTGAAGCGAATACTGATTCTCTAATGATTTGGACATTTGATGGAAACTCTGTACGAAGGCAAATTGTCTCATCGTGACAGTTCTTCTTAATATCAGAAGCATACGGTCAACAATGCGGCTCATATATTGTTTGCTTCTTTTTCAGCATCATCTGCTGCTCAGTTAAAATCGGAAACAGCGTATGACATTTTTTTCTGAGTAAAAGAAAGAGCTTTGCTGCCTGCAGTAAATATGACAATAAAACCCGTAAATCAAGCAGCCACGTTCTCACTGAAATTTCCTAAGAAAGGAGTGGTACGAGTCTAATTTCACAATGCAAAAAAGCACAGCTGGAACGGTGACTTTCCCCGCTCCAGCTGTGCTTTTTCACTTTTAACTTATCTAGATGCCCCTGACATTTCCATGACCAACTGCTCGATGATCTGCTCCATTGCCTTCGGCTTCACAGCCGGCGCAAAGCGATGGACTACATTTCCTTTGCGGTCGATCAGGAACTTCGTGAAGTTCCATTTGATGTCGGAACTTTCCAGCATATCGCGATCTTCTTTCTGCAACTTGCCTGCCTCGTCAAACTCCTCGTCCGCCGGAGCCTGTCCGCGTAAATACTGATAAAGCGGATGGGCAGCTTCGCCATTCACTTCAGTTTTTTGAGCAAGCGGAAAACTGACACCATAATTGATCGAACAGAATTCCGATATTTCCTCATCTGTTCCCGGTTCCTGTCCGCCGAACTGGTCACACGGGAAGCCGATGATCTCAAATCCTTTTTCTTTATGGGTTTTATACAGCTCTTCCAATTCTTCGTATTGAGGGGTCAACCCGCATTTACTGGCTGTATTCACAATCAGCAGCACCTCGCCCTTGTACTTCTCGAAATGCATTTCTTCACCAGTTGCTAATTTTGTTTGGAATGAATAAATCGACATGAATATCCTCCTCTTTCATGGGTGCTGGATCTCTCAGTTTCTGTCACCGGCTTAGCCTTAGTCAGTTCTAAAAGGAGTAGCACCCAATCTTCTATACAATTTCTTCCGACAGTCTTAGTATCCTGCTTTTCGGCAGCAGTTACAAACTTGATGGTTTCCTGGAGGAGGATCGAACGGTAAAAGACTTGCTGTTACTTGTCCAAAGAATGAAAATACGACCGAGACGATACGTTTTTTCTTTTCAGCTGCACTTTTCATATTCGTTCCAACAGATCGATCACCTACCAGTTTAATCTACCTTCTTCATTTGCTTCTCATTAAGCCACACGAATGGCTCCATCTGGTTTTTAATCCGAACGATTTCTTTTGCGCAATCCAGGGACATGGTGGTCATCGCCTCTTGTGTCAAAGCTGCAATATGAGGTGTGGCAATCAGGTTATCCAGCTTAAGCAATGGATGATCGGCAGGAACAGGCTCCTGTTCAAAGACGTCCAATGCGGCACCGGCAATCCAGTTATCACGGAGTACTTCAGCTAATGCGGCTTCATCCACTAATCCGCCTCTGGCCGCATTGATTAGGAATGCCGAGGGTTTCATCAAACCTAACTTCTCCTGATCGATGAAATGATGAAGCGCTTTGTTATATGGGAGATGCAAAGAAATGAAATCTGACTTCCTCATCAGTTCCTCTATGTCTTCTACTTTGCTTATGTATGTTTCTTCAGGTAGTTTGGCGTAAGGGTCATAGGCGATCACTCTCATTTCGAGGCCGAATGCACATTTTTTGGCGACCAGCTTCCCAATATTGCCAAGTCCAATAATGCCCAGCACTTTTCCTTTCAGTTCAGTTCCGTAAGAGGTGTCCCGCACCTCAAAATCTCCTCTTCTCACAGCCTTATCGACTTTAATAGTTTGTCTGGAAATGGCTAATATCAATCCTGTCACATGTTCTGCCACGGAATTGATGTTGGCGGCGGGTGTGTAGGACACATAAATCCCCTTGGCTGAAGCAGCTTCGATATCGATATTATCGAACCCGACGCCATGCCGTGCAATGATTTTCAGGCGGTCAGCCTGACGGATCATTTTTTCGTCCAGCGTATCTGTTCTCAGCAAAACCGCATCGCAATCTTTAATCGCTGACTCCAGTTCTTCTGCGCTCATTTCTTCACGCACATCCACTTCACAGCCATTCTCCTTTAAATAGTCAATTCCTTCAGATGCTACAGTTCTTGGTACCAGGACCTTAAAAGCCATTTCCCTTCCCCCTTTTCACTTATCCCTATTCAACACCGAATGCCTTATTTTGAAGAATGAAAATCTCACGACCTGTTGAGAGTTACTGATAAATAAGCTTCAGTGCATAGATGAATACACAGCCAATCAAAAACATCGTTAACACATACAGTCCGTTCCACCGGAAGCCCACTGTGAAAAACTTCTTGCTGACTGCGTTCGATATGAGAATCGTAACTGCATTTATCGGACTGATGATAGCAGACATGAACCAAGCCAGTATGAAGACAAAAGCAATCACTACAGGGTCCACACCGATTGCCCCAGGGTCGACTTGCATGACCAGCAATGGAACCGTAATAATTTGATGGAAACCGATTAAGGCAAAGAACATGATGGTAAAAACGATAAATACGACAAAAAAGAAAAAAGAACCTTCAGAAATGATCAATAGAAAATCTTTTATCCAGACCGATATGGAAGAATTCGAAATTGCACTGCCAAATACACCGGCACTTAAAAAAAGAACCATTTCGCTGCCTGTTCCGCCTGTTACCTGATTTTTATAGAGGATGACCTGATTGATGAAACTCTTCCACTTGCCAGCCAAAGCCATCCATATTGCCGGTATGATGATTGCCAGCATGCTCACCAAGACGAGCATCGATAACTTCGTCAGCTGCTCCAGAAGGATCAAAGCTGAAATCAAGATTCCCAATGAGACGACAAATTTCAGAACCAGGGGCAGTATATGTATCTCCTTTTCATCACCTTTATTTTTCTCTGTTGATAAAGGCTTTTCGACTCCATTCTTCATGGCGAACAGTAGATTTCCTGTCAGAAGTTGGGCAGCGGCAAACAGCAGTCCGATGACAAAGTACTCGCTATAAGGGATGTCCAGATAGTACAGCACCAAGGCGACAGAGCCAAAATAAGGTGACCAAACCATCGCTGTAGAAAAACCAGTAAAATAAGAACGGCCCAACAGCTCACCCGACAAATTGCGGTCTTTCATCAAATCAGCTAAAATCCTCACCGATCCTACATTTAAGACAGGAGCCAGCAGGGTCAGAAAGCTTGAAATTCCCAGAAATAGTTGCCTCGGTTTGTTCTTTACCTGTTCTATGTATGCCATCGGATCGTCCAGCAACGTTCCGCTCCTTAAAGGAATGGACAGTAACGGAGCCAGCAGTATCAGGATAAGAAGCGGCAAATTCAGCTGGACGCCTTGAACACTTTCGATCAAGCTGGCGCCATTCATAAAGAAGCTGATGCCCATTCCGATAACCAGAAGACTGATGCCCATCACCTTTGTCATGGCTTTTGAAGAAGGGATGGCAACAATCAATAATAAAAAAGCCAAAATCGACAGTAATATATGACCGCGTTCACTGCCTATAAAAACATTGAAAAAGTAGAGCAGAAGAACAAGGATTATTAAACTGCTTTTTATCCTATTCAGATCCTCCACCTGCTTTCATTGACACTTTTCCTAGTTTTCCAAAAAAATAACAGACTATAAACAATTCACGTTTACAGTCTGCTCCTTTTCAATCACTTTTTTCCGGTAAATTGTCCAGAATTTTTTTCCGGACAAAACTTAGATGCCGGTACATTTGCGTAAACGCTTCATGAGGGTCTCTTTTTTTCAAAGCCTCATAGATTGCCATGTGGTGTTCCACTGTAATATCGGGATCCCGATGCTGAATTAAGCTATCTGTTTTATGATGCGTAATAAGCAAAGAGGTGATCATCCCCTCCACCACCGGATTGTTTGCGCTCAACGCAATGATTCGGTGAAACTCCTTGTCCAGTGCACCGTAGTTGGTATGCGCATTTTCCTTTATGCTTTCAATCGTTTCCAACAGCTGGTCCAATTGTTCATCCGAAATCTTTTCAGCTGCAATAGTCACCAAACCGAGCTCCAACGCCATCCTCGCTTCAATTACAGCAGGAAGGTTGTTTATCGATAAGGCGAGCATCGCTGTAAAAGGATCACTTCCGACTTTATCATTTACAATTGTCCCGCCACGGGGCTTTCTCGTGATGATCTCCAAGGTCTCAAGAGAACTCAAAGCTTCTCGCAAAACGGGTCTGCTTACTCCCAATTGCTCCATCAGCTTCATCTCCGGAGGTAATTTGTCTCCAGGCTTCAGTTGGCCATCAACCAATAAAAATACAATTTTCTCCAAAACCTGCTGTGAGAGTGTACTTCTTCGGACTGTGTCCACTATATATCCATCCATCATATAACCTGTCACCGCCTTTTTATGCAAGAACACTGTAAAATTCTTTCGCTCCTGCGCTACTTCTTTCTATTTTACATTAATTTTACACTTACTTCCTATATTAATCCCTTACTAGGCAAGGCTTCTTATTATCGAATTTCCAATTTGGAATTAAATATTGCATACCTTGAGAATCATCGCGTGCGCCAAGGCCGTGTTCGTTGTATAGCTGATGCGCTTTCTCGATTTTTTCCAGATCAATTTCGATGCCCAAACCAGGCGATTGAGGCACTTCGATTTTGCCATCCACAATTTGGAAAGGATTTTTAGTTAAGTACTGCCCATCCTGCCAAATCCAGTGTGTATCGATTGCTGTAATTTTTCCTGGAGCTGCTGCCGCGACCTGGGTAAACATCGCAAGCGAGATATCGAAATGGTTATTCGAGTGTGATCCCCATGTTAGTCCCCATTCATTGCACATCTGTGCCACTCTTACCGACCCCTGCATGGTCCAGAAATGAGGATCAGCTAATGGGATATCGACAGAGTTCAATTGGATTGCGTGGCCCATTTCGCGCCAGTCTGTAGCGATCATGTTCGTGGCGGTCGGAAGTCCTGTCGCTTTTCTGAATTCGGCCATCACTTCACGCGAAGAATAGCCGTTTTCCGCTCCGCATGGATCTTCCGCATAGGCCAGAACATCTCCCTTGCCTTTACAAAGGCGAATCGCTTCTTCCAATGACCAGGCACCGTTTGGATCCAGCGTGATACGGGCTTCGGGAAAGCGTTCAGCCAAAGCCGTTACAGCCTTCATTTCTTCTTCGCCTTTCAGTACTCCGCCTTTGAGTTTGAAGTCCTGGAAACCATAACGCTTGTGGGCAGCTTCAGCCAGCGCGACAACCGATTCAGGAGTCAATGCTTCTTCATGCCTCAATCTTAACCAGTCGTCAGTTGCATCCGGTTCGCTCAAATAAGGCAAATCTGTTTTATTGCGATCCCCAATATAAAATAAGTAGCCAAGCATCTCTACATGCGTCCGCTGTTGACCTTCACCCAATAGCTCCGCAACAGGGACGTTCAGGAATTTCCCCAAAAGATCAAGCAATGCCGCTTCGAGCGCTGTTACTGCGTGAATCGTTGTTCTCAAATCGAAGGTTTGGCTGCCTCTGCCGCCGGCATCTTTAAATGCGAACTCTTTACGGACTTTGTTTAAAATCCGGTTGTAGGCACCAATCGGCTGATCCAGCACATATTCTTTTGCTTCTTCCAGGGTTTGGCGGATGGCTTCTCCTCCCGGAACTTCCCCCGCTCCAATATTTCCGTGATTGTCTTCCAATATCACAATATTACGCGTAAAAAATGGACTGTGCGCTCCACTCAGGTTCAATAGCATACTGTCATGCCCCGCAACCGGGACAACTCTCATTTCCACTATATGCGGTGCTGCTGTTTTTTGCTGATTCTCATCTTTTGTTAGCATATTTCCACTCCTCAATACTTATTGGTTGAAAAAGTCCCGCAAACGGGTTATGTATAGAATTTTTTCCAAAAGTCCAAATAATTTTAAAAAAGAGGAGTTACGCATCTAGCGCATAACTCCCTCTGCTTTTATTTTTTTACAAATACCGTTTTAATAGCTGTGAAGAACTCGATAGCCGCTTTCCCTTGTTCACGAGAATGTGAGCTCGACTGTTTCATACCGCCAAATGGCGCCTGCAATTCAACGCCTGCGCTTTCCGCATTGATGCGCACAAGCCCGGCTTCCATATCATTGATGAATTCCAGCATATTGCCGATGTTTGTGGTGAAAATCGATGCGCTCAAGCCGTACTCCGAGTCATTGGCCATTGCCAGCCCTTCTTCTATGGTATCCACTTTCAGCAATGCCAGTACAGGACCGAAGATTTCTTCTCTTGCGATGGCCATATCAGCTGTCACGTCGTCGAACACTGTTGGTTCTACGAAGTAGCCGTTGGCAGTTTCCGTTCCTGTAAGGCGATTTCCGCCATAGATCAGTTTGGCTCCTTCTCGCTTGCCTTTTTCAATATAAGACAACACCGTATTCAACTGGTTTTCACTTGCGACTGGTCCCATCCAACTTCCGGAGTCCATGCCATTTCCGACTGTAATTTCAGCGACTTTTTCCAGCAATTTTTTGCGGAACTCATCGTATACACCTTTTTGGACGATGACCCGGCTGGTAGCTGTACATTTCTGTCCTGAAGATTTTAATCCTCCAGCAATTGTCGCACTGACAGCCAGATCGAGATCTGCATCATTGGCTACGATAACCGGATTCTTGCCGCCCATTTCAAGCTGATATTTGATGCCGCGATCAAATGCGGCACGGCCGATTTGTTTTCCGACTGCATTCGATCCGGTAAATGTGACGGCATCCACACTCGGATGCTCCGCCAGACCTTGTCCGATGACTGAACCGGAACCGGTCACCATGTTGATGACACCTTCCGGAAGACCCGCTTCATGGAAGCATTCAATCACCCGGGCTGCCGTAACTGCCGTATCGCTGGCTGGTTTTAAGACGACTGAGTTTCCGTAGATCAATGCCGGTGCCATTTTCCAAATTGGAATGGCAACCGGGAAATTCCAGGGGGTGATGACGCCCACTACCCCTAACGGTACTCTCGTTGTAAACATCAGCGCTTCGCTGTCTGACGATGGAATGACATCTCCAATCGCCCGCATGCCTTCACCTGCATAATAACGCAGAATAGCTACACCACGGAGGGTTTCACCTTTTGCTTCCGCAAAAGTTTTGCCCATTTCCTTGGTCATTGCTTCAGCCACATATTCCACTTTCTCTTCAAGTACATTTGCCACCTTGAACAAGTAATTTCCTCTGTCACTGCCGGCAAGCTTTCTCCAAACTTTCTGGCCTGCCTTCGCTGCAGAGACCGCTTTATCCAAGTCATTGGCAGAAGACAACTGGAAAGAACCCAGCACTTCATCTTTATTGGAAGGATTGAAGCTTTCGCTTGTTTTCCCGGTATCCGATGTAACCCATTCGCCGTTGATGTAGTTCAAGTATGTTTTAACTTCTATATTAGTAGTCATAAAATCCTCCTAGTTTTTAGTCGTTATTTTTGCCGGATATTTCTGCAGCGCCTCTTCGATGATTACTTTCAACTGTGCATAATGCGCTTCTTCGACCGGCGCGATTGGAGCTCTGACATTTGTTGTGACCGGAAGTCCGACGATCTTCATGCCTGCTTTGATCAGTGAAACAGCATAGCCTTTTTTCTGTTTTCTGATGCGGTGAATCGGTAGGATAACTTCTCCGTATATCTCTTTCTCGACTTTTTTATCGCCATTTTTCAATGCTTCGAAATACAGTTTTGAAATATGCGGGATGTAGTTTGAAATGGCCGATGAATACGTATTGAAGCCGAGATTCAAGTAGGCTCCCATCGTCACTTCAGCCAACGGCATGCCGTTGATCCATTCCAGCCGATCCCCGAACAAATGCGTGAATTCAGCGACCGTTTCCATATTGCCGACGCCATCTTTGAAGCCGACCAGTTGAGGCAACTCACAAAGCTTGCCTAATGTATCTGCAGTCATGATACAGTTGTCCCGGTTATAGACGATGGCATTTAAATCGGTGCTGCTGATGATTTCGCTCAAATAATTGTAAAGGCCTTCTTGAGAAGGATCGATCAAGTATGGTGGTAAGATCAAGTAGCCGTCTGCGCCAAGCTCTTCGGATATTTTTGCCTGTTCCAAAGCAGCAGTGATATTGCCGCCGACTCCGGTATAGAGCGGCACTTTTCCTTTTGTCTTTTTGACAGCCAATTCCACCATGGCGTGGTATTCCGCGGTGTTGATCGCGTGAAGCTCACCAGCTCCACATGCTACAAAAATCGAAGTCAGGCCCTGATCCAATAAAAAATCGATATTTGCTTCCAGTCCATTTAAATCCAATATGCCTTTATCCGTTAATGGCGCTACCGGAAAGCCTAAAATCCCTGTGGGTGATTGCCTTTTGTTTTTCATATCAATTACCACCTTCAATTATTTTTTGTTTAATAGTAATATTGTAAGACAATTAAATTGTTCTGTCAATTCAATTAATTTATTCAAGTAACGGGAGAAGGGTTGAATAGGGCAAGATCGTTATGGATTCCCCATTGATCAGCCCAGGTTTGCTTGGATCCGCTGCTCACTTCCAGAATGTCGTTAAAAATTTCATACCCCACTTCTTCAATAGAAGCTTCTCCGGTAGCAATCTTTCCAGCATTTATGTCGATCAGATCATGCCATTGCTCCTGCAGTGTGTTTCTTGTCGACACTTTGAGGACTGGTGCCATACTCAAGTTATAGGGTGTTCCTCTGCCGGTTGTGAATACTTGCAAGTGTATTCCGGAAGCCAATTGAAGCGTTCCACAAACAAAATCACTTGCTGGCGTAGCTGCGAAAACCAACCCTTTCTTTCTCACCTTTTCACCTGGACTCAATACATCGACAATCGGTAAAGTTCCAGATTTCACAATGGATCCCAGCGACTTTTCAACAACATTCGATAATCCTCCCCGTTTATTGCCCGGGGAGGGATTTGCGCTGCGATCCACTTGGCCTCTATTCAAATACTCGTCGTACCATTTCATTTCTCTTATTAAAGATTTTCCCACTTCTTCGTTTACTGCGCGGGGAGTTAATAGATGGATGGCATCCCGAACTTCCGTGACCTCGGAGAAAAGCACCGTCGCACCGGCTCTGACTAAAAGATCTGTGGCATAGCCCAATGCTGGATTAGCCGTAACTCCTGAAAAAGCATCACTTCCTCCACACTGAACACCGACCACCAAGTCGGAAACAGGGCAGACTTCTCTTTGACGTTCGTTTAATCGGTTCAAGCGCTGTTCCGCCATTTTAACGATGGAAGCGATCATTTGGACAAAGCCATCTTCATCCTGAAGGGACAGTATATTATCGTCGTCATTTCCATCGTTTAAACGCGTAGGCACCAATTTTTCGCAACCCAGACCGATGATCATCACTTCTCCACCAAAATTTGGATGTTTCGCTAGATTTTCAATGGTTCGGATCGGTATTTCGGCATCTGGTGCATTGATTGCCACTCCGCAGCCATAATTATGGTTCAAAGCGATAACATCATCTACATTGGGAAACTGCGGCAATAATTCCTGCCTGATTTTTTTGACTGCATATTCCAGAACCCCTGCAACGCATTGCACGCTTGTCGTAATACCAAGCAGGTTTTTCGTTCCGACCGTACCATCTGAATTTCGGTAGCCGAGGAACGTATAGGTTTCTTCTAATGGCTTCACTTCTTTTAGATTCGTTGAAAATGGAAGAGAATCCAGTTCCGGAGGCGTCGGCAAATTCACCAATGCCTCTTTCACCCAACTACCTTTTTGGATCAACTTTTCAGCATAGCCAATTACTTCACCGTAGCGAATGATTTCTTCACCTGGTTGAATATCGGACAAAGCAACTTTATGTCCCTGTGGAATTCGCTGTATAAGAGTCAGACCACATGAAAACTGAACTCCTTGTTTTAATCCACCCGTATTGACGATGATCGCCGTATTATCCTGCGCGTTCATCTTCAAGAACAAGGGAATATCTGCATTCGATTCATGTTCCATGTTTTCACTCCTCTAATTTATGTAAAGTTATATTTCTTTTAGCCTTCAAACTCTGTCATGGCCGCAAACAAAGCTTTGATATAGCCGACAGAATATGCAAACCCAAGACTGGATTTCTTCCAACCAATATTTGAATATTGCCAGCGTGTGTCCAGATCCGGCTGATCTCCTGCCATTGTCGGGACATGGTCAGGATTGATGCAGCCGTCATAGCCCACTTTCTTCAATTCCAGCAATAGTTTGAACATGTTCATATCACCGTCATCCAACAAGGCTTCTTCAAAGGCCCCAGCAGTCGGCAAACTGCCTCTGACATTCCGGAAGTGGACCAGGAAAATTCTGCCCTTGCGGCCGAAATGATTGATTTCATCCAGCACCAATGAAGAACCACCTGCTTCCGCGCGTGTCCCGATACAATAAACCAATCCGACGTTCTTATTTGGAAAATCGTCGATTAGACGATGCAGCCCGATCCCGCCGAATGGTGAATCAGGATGCGGGGTATCTGACGGGTGCATGGCTATTTTCACACCATTTTCCTGTGCAGTCGGCACTAATTCCTTATAAGCTGTCTGAACGTTGCCCCACCAGGATTCCAATTCTTCCAATGTAGGAGTAGGTTGCTTTTCTTTCAGCAATCCGAGGCTCTCGCCACGGGAAATCGCACCGCCGCGCTGTACTGCCTTATAGTTTCTTGAAAGCCCGTAAAAAACATCGCCTTCAAAACGTTGTCTGACAATATCAATTTTCGCTTGTCCAAATACTTTTACTGCATTAACGGAGTTTTCGAGCTCGCGCTCACTTCCTGGGCGGTTCAGCATAAAGTCATCGGTCATATTCGGCAAGGTCACTCTGTTGATGTCCATTCCGTATGATCGGATTCGCCTTTGCAGTTTCAATAATTCATCCAGATCCGGAAATCCTTGTTCACTGACACCGGCAAAAGAGCCGCCAGCACCAAAATCAACACAATCCACCCCAAGTTGGGACATTTGCTGCAAATCCATATCACTTAAATCTGTAGTATTTACTGTTACAGAAACTTTCATCATTTATAAAATCACCTCTTCAGCATTTTTTTAACTATTGTTAAGCCAATAATTTATGGCAGCAACTCTTGGAAGCATCCAGTTATGCACGAATAGTTCTCAAAGTTGCTGCCACTATTTGTTAATTTCCAAGCTTATCAATGTTCCATTATTGAATTATTTATTGTTCCGAGTTGTCATAAGCCTCTTGATAGCTGGCATTGATTTCTTCTAATTTTGCATTTGTTGCCTCTTGGTCCAAGAAAGTAGGCGACAACCAAGAATCTTCGATTTCCTGTTGATACTCTTCATTCGCCACGACATTTTCCATAGCATTAGAGAATTTCTCTACATATGCATCCGGAGTTTCCGGATCGAAGCCCCAATAGAAGATTTTGTCGATGACGATATCAACGCCTTCCTCTTTGAACGTTGGAACATCAGGAGCTCCTTCAAGGCGTTCTTCTGCCATAACTCCCAGTGGAACCATATCCCCGGATTCGATATATCCGCTTACTAAACCAAGTGAAGTTGGCACAATGTCCACACGCCCTCCAAGAAGAGCTGCAATTTTATCGGCTGCTCCACCGATGTCTACGATATTAAATTCAACACCGGTCTGTTCCTGAAATTGAAGTGTCTGAATATAAGTCATGGAACCGATCTCAGTCGCCATCGTCACTTCTCCAGGATTAGCCTTTGCATATTCAATCAAAGAAGGAATGTCTTGGAATTTAGAATCTGGAGACGTAAGAAACGTGTTAGATTGGTCCAATACTCCCACACCCGCCATTTTAAATTCATCATATGTGTAATCGGTCAATCCAAAAACATTATTCAATAGCATAGAGTTATGGAACGCAAGAACCGTTTGTCCGTCAGGCTTCGCATCCAAAACTGTTTGTGTTCCTGTTGCTCCACCTGAACCGGTGACATTCGATACTACAATATTTGTATCAAGTTCTTTTTCCAAATATTTAGCCATGATCCGTGTATTTAAATCCGTATCGCCGCCTGCTCCAGCCGGGACAACAACTGTAATCGGCCCTGATGGATAATCTGCAGCAGGATCGTTGCCTGCATTCGCGTCTTCGCTTGCTCCATCCCCACCACAAGCCCCCAGGAATAAAATCGATGTTGCCAGAACCGAACCGAACAAAGTCTTCTTTAATACACTCTTCATCTAACTTCCCCCTTTTTTTTATTTCAACGGGTCTGAGCCCATTAAAAACGACATCATTGGTAATGTACTTAAACGTTTAAAACACTGGTGCCTTTCTTCTTCTTGTGATTACTGTAAATTGCGAAGACTACTGAAGCTGCTGCAACCAACAGGAACGCTGCTGCAATGGGTGAAGTCAAGAATGGCATGAAATCACCTTGTGAAAGCATTAATCCTCTGCGTAAATTCGTCTCCAGCAATGGCCCTAAGATAAAGCCAAGAACAAGCGGCGTTAAAGGAAAACCAAATTTGATCATTAAATAGCCTAAAACTCCGAAGAACAACAAAGCACCTACATCAAACAATCTATTGTTGACACCGAAAGCTCCTACTACACAAAGCGCGAGAATGATCGGGTATAGGATATGCTGTGGAATACTCAACAAACGGATGAAGCCTTTCATCCCCATAAATAGGAAAAGAATCATGAAGACGTTCGCAATTAGAAGTGCTGCAAAAATTCCGTACACCACATCACCACTGTTTTGCATAAGCAACGGCCCCGGTTGCAAGCCGTGCAACACCAAGCCACCCAAGAGCATAGCTGTTACTGTATCGCCAGGAATCCCTAGAGAGATAAGCGGAACAAGCGCTCCACCTACTGCAGCATTGTTGGAAGCCTCAGACGCCACAACACCGGCTGGATTTCCTTTCCCAAACTCTTCAGGCTTCTTCGAAGAACTTTTCGCCGCGACATAGGAAATGATGTTTGAAGTACCTCCACCAATGCCCGGCAAAATCCCGATCCCCAGTCCAATGAGACTTGACCGTAAAAAGTTCCACCCTTGAGCCACGTATTCTTTTATGCTCACTTTGTAATTCACTTTAGAAAGTTTTGCATTCAAGCCTTTTTTTACTTTCTTTTCAGCCGATATAAAAATTTCCGATAAGGCGAACAATCCGATTAAAACAGGAAGCAAGTTAAATCCAGCGTTCATATCGGTGAAACCATATGTAAAGCGCGGAAATGCATCAATGGGAGCCGCCCCCACCATGGCAAAAGAAATTCCAAGCAATCCAGCCATAATTCCTTTCGGCAGAGAATCTCCAGAAAGACTGGCAATCAAGGTCAAGGAAAAAATAACAATAGCAAAAAATTCAAACGGTCCAAATTGCAAAGCCACTCTCCCTAATGGAGGTGCTATCATAATCAGGACGATAATACTGAGAAGCCCACCTAAGAAAGAAGAAACGATGGCATAATTGAACGCTTTTCCTGCTTCGCCATTTTGTGCCATTGGATACCCATCAAAGGTTGTGGCGATTGAAGAGGGAGTGCCTGGCAGCTTCAATAGAATAGCCGGGATTAGCCCACCCGAAACGCCACCGATGTATAAGCCCATTAAGAGGGACATTCCTGCGATTGGATCCATACCGTATGTAATGGGCAGGCAGATGGCGACGGCCATCGTGGCAGTCAGGCCGGGTATGGACCCGAACACAAGTCCCAAAGCCACACCAGCTGCAATCAGCATGATAATTTGCAATGTCATAACGGACCCGAAGCCCGCAAATAGCATATCGAACATAGTTTATCCTCCTTAGCCAATGATTCCAGTTGGAAGCATGACGTAAAATACATTGCGGAAAAGGTAATAGATTGTTGCAGATGTAACAATGGAGATTAGAAGGAAGAGCCAAATCTTCCGATGAGTGATGTGACTTAATATCAACATCTGCAAGAAAATGTAGATGACTGTCATAATCAAGAAACCGATATAAGGCAACAGTATTACGTAGCCAATCATCAATCCTAAACTTATCAGCACAGGTTTGTAGCTTCTTTTTTCAGTTACAATCAATTCTTCTTTATGTTGCTCTGGCGAGTTTTTCTCTTCAGGAATGACTTTACTTTTTCTGAACCCACCCACAGCGATGACGACGCTGAAAATGGCCATTACTATCGCAATGATTTGAGGCATAAAGGCCGGCCCGACAAGACTCGTAGTTAAAGCTTCAAAACTGTAAGCAGTAAAAAACATGATAACGCTTACAATCAAAAGAAAAATACCGGAAAAGACATCTTCGTACTTTGCCACCATACTGTTCCCCCTCAACATACTGTAGATTTAAAATATTCTGATTGTTAATATATTTTATTGTAAGACAATATAGATTGACTGTCAACAAAGTATTTAAATTTTCTTACTTTACTAGTTAAACTTCAAATTGTGGTGAAAGCTGTGGGTCTTTGAAAATACTTCTTCTATAGAAGAGATGCGCTTCATAAACCAACGAGCAAGAAGTAAAGCTTTAGAAAAGATCGAGAGGATTATCCAGCTATGACTGTTGGCTATCTCAAGAAATCCGGCTGACCGGAGATCAAAACTGAGATTGAGATTTTGAGGGCACCGGTATAAAGTATCGACTTTTTTACACTAAGGGAAAAGCAGCAATAGTTGCTTATCTATCTTCTATATACCTTAATCCGCCATGGCCAACTGACTGATAGCGATAAAACTGATGATGTCAGCTCCACCTGCTCCATCTGGAACACTACTTTAAACTAAATAAACCATAACGTTAAAGAACTGAAACCTTATTTAGGAGTCAGTTCTTTCTTTTTCCTTACTCTAACTAATTTAAAAAGCGAGACCCTCATAGGCTATTCGACTATTTATTTTTAAAATATTGGTTATTAGTTTCCACTAAATTGTTATTATCTGTAATATACCTATTTCTTTTCTTCCCCAACTTCTTTATAATAAAATAAATAACAACAAATTCTTTAAATTCAGAATTTTTTATGTAAATATTTTCTATTTTAAACGAGGTGGAATCCATCACTCTTTCGAATATAAAAAAATTGTTTGCTGTTTATATCTTCTTCCATATCTCCATCTACTATGCCTGGACTTTGTTCAATGAGAGCAATGACTATATTCATCTGCTGGGGATCATCCTTATTTCCTGGCTGGCTCCTCTCGTTGCCGGAATCGCTCTGTTCATTGTGTATTTAAAAATCCATAACCCCGACCGTTATTTCTGGCTGCTCTGTTCGCTAGGGTGTTTCAGCTATGTAATCGCTCAGGGAATCTGGTTCTACAGCCACAGTATTGCCCGTGCAGATGCGCCCTATATGGGATGGACAGACCTGTTTTACTTACTTCAAATCCTTTTCTATCTAATTGCCTTCGTTTATCAGCTCTGGCAGAAAAAAGAAAATGCCCATCAAATCAAGTTTCTGTTTGATATGGGCATTATCGTTGCTGTATTTACGGGCCTTAGCTGGCATTATCTGATCCAGCCCCTGTTCTCGTCAGGTTCTGCATCTCCCCTGCTGCTTGCGGCCTCAGTTGGGTATCCGATTGGAGATTTACTCTTGCTGTTTGCTGCTGTCAGCTTCTATATCGGCTCCACCTACTTTTTTCAGAGCCGCGTACTGGCACTGATCATTGCAGGTTTGATTGTCCAGGTTTTTGCGGATACCGCTTATCTTCTTGCGATGATTGCGGGCAGCTATAATGCAGGCACGCTCTATGATCCCTTATGGTCCCTCGGACTGCTGATCACGGCGCTTGCCGGCCTGTATGCCCTGGAACCCAAAAATGAAGCTATTCCAACCACAGCTTCCGCCCCTACCGATGGCCGGATTTCCCTGCGCATGCTGCTTCCTTATTTCAGCATGGTGCTGCTGTTCATCGTCATGATTTTCGAGCAAAAGAATGATATGAACGGCTTGATTGCCGGAGCTGGCGTGTCGGTCATTTTGATCATCACCAGACAGGTCTTCACGCTGCAGGACAACCGGAAGTTATTGGCTCGCTACCATGAACTGACTTCTGTACTTGAGGAGAAAATCGAACAACGAACGGTCGAGGTCACTTCCAAGAACGAACAATTGAAAAAAGCCGTACGGCAGATGAAGCACATGGCCTATCACGATGTGCTGAGCGGATTGCCGAACAGAAGGTTGTTTCTGGAAAAACTTGAAGCCGCGATATCGGCGGCCAGACTGAATTCACGGAAAGTTGCTGTCGTCTTCATCGATTTGGATCGCTTCAAAAACATCAACGATACGTTCGGCCATGAGTTCGGGGATTTATTGCTGCAGGGATTTTCCCAAAAAATCAGAGGCAACCTACGCTCAAACGATACTGTTTCACGGCAGGGCGGGGATGAGTTCACTTTGATTTTGAACAATATCCAAGCTGAAACGGACATTGCGCCGATGATCCTCAGGCTGCAGTCTGCACTTGCAGCCCCCCTGGTCATCAACGGTCAGGAGCTGCATATCTCGATGAGCATCGGCATCGCGGTCTATCCCAAAGACGGGGAGACGACAGATGAACTGCTGAAGCATGCAGACAGTGCCATGTACAACGCAAAAGAAAAAGGGAAAAATAATTACCAGTTCTTTTCGGACGACATGGCCGTCACTGCCTCCCGAAAAATCGCACTTGAAAACGATCTGCGCCGCGCCCTTGCCAATGAAGAATTCATCCTGCATTACCAGCCGCAGATCCAGGCCGCAACCGGTGAAATCATTGGGATGGAAGCCTTGGTCCGCTGGCAGAATGCAAACGGAAAAATCATTTCTCCCGGAGAGTTCATTCCGCTGGCGGAAGAAACCCGGCTGATTCTTCCCATCGGTGAGTGGGTCCTTTATACCGCCTGTAAGCAGGCGAAGAAATGGCATGATACGGGTTATTCCCAGTTGAAGCTTGCTGTGAATTTGTCTCCTCTCCAATTTCTTCACGAAGATTTGATGGACACGGTGCGGCTGGCTCTTGAAAAGACCGGTTTTCCAGCTGCTTCTTTGGAGCTGGAAATTACTGAAGGCGTCGCCGTCGATGACGCCGAAAAGGCAATTTCCCGGATGCTGGCCCTGAGGAAATTGGGTGTTCGGATTGCCATTGATGATTTCGGCACCGGCTATTCGTCGCTGAATTACCTGAAACGGTTCCCGCTCAATAACCTGAAAATCGCCCAGCCGTTCGTTCAGGACATGGCCACCAACCCTCACGACAAAGCACTTGTCGAAGCCATGATTTTCATCGCCCACCGCCTCGACATGTCGGTCATCGCAGAAGGTGTAGAAACCGGTGAACAATTGGCATTGCTGAAAGAGATGAACTGTGATGAAATCCAGGGCTACTTCTTCAGCAGACCGCTCACTGCCGAAAAAATTTCAGCTCTTCTTGCGAACGGGCTGCCTTCTATAAAATTGGTTTAGATAGTTTTCTGCAAATAAACAGATTAAAAAAAGAAGGAAAGGCGCTTGTCAGAAAGCGCCTTTCCTTCTTTTTGCCTGTTTCTCTATTTCGGCCGTTCCATTGAAAAGATCTCCCCAATGGCAGCATAGTTTGTCCCTGCGAGCCGGCTGATTGCGTCCAGTCCTCTCGGGTCGATGCGGCCGTTTTCGTAAATAGCTTCATCTAGATGGAACCGGACAATCTTCCCGATGAACAAATCGCTGCCGGGACCGTCGCCGCCCAGTGGAACGGACTCCACCAACTGGCATTCCATGCGGATCTTCGATTCTTTGACACCCGGAACCGAAATCACCTCACTCGGCACCTGCGTTAACCCTGCCATGTCCACTTCACTTTCAGAAGGCGGCAAGGAAGCTGCAGTCTCATTGATTTTCCCGACGTTGTCACGGTCCACGATATGCACCACAAATTCACCGTTGCCGTAAATGTTGCGTGCCGTATCCTTCCGCTCCCCCGTCGGCCGCTGAATCGATAAAGAAACCATCGGCGGGTTGGAAGAGACGATATTAAAATAGCTGAACGGCGCTCCGTTGAGGACTCCCGACTCCGACTGTGTCGTGACGAACGCGATGGGACGCGGGATGACCGAGCCGATCAGCAGCTTATAGTTGTCCCGTTCCTTGTTTTTTTCCGGATCAATTGAAATCACCTATACCTTCCCCTTTACTGATAGAATTTGTTGTATTTAAAACTAACTTTCACTATTCGCTTCGGTCGCATTGGCACAGCTCCTGCAAGAAAGGCGAGTAGACCAACTTATCTTATTGCTCCATTCGGCGTTCGCCTGCTCCTAAGCCGGACCGGCGCTGGAGAACTCTCAAAGATATGGAGCAAAATAGCGAAGACTCCTGCGGCTTAGCGATTCGACCGATACACCGCAGGGAGCGCAGCGGACGAGGAGGATTGGGCGGGAGCCCGCTGGAAAGCGGAGCTGTTTTGCGGAATATCGGCTAAAACAAATCATTAGTCCTACTTGTTATAGCTTAATTACCTTATCCATTCCCTCTACTTCTCCATTGTAGCCAAAAAAATAACAGAATGTGCGAGCTTACCTGCACATTCTGTTATTGGGGTTGAAATTTGGATTAACGGATTGTTTTCAATGCTGTTGACCACGGGATGACCTGGTCCAGCATTTGGTTGACGGAATCTGCTTGGACTGGCGCTGCTTTCAATTCCGCACCGTTTTCGAAGTCTGTGAACAGGGATAGTGCCGGGTGGACACGTACATCCGCTACAGATAATTCGCCCAGGATGCCGCGCAAATGTTCTGCCGCGCGCGCTCCGCCGACTGAACCGTAGGATACGATGCCTGCCGCTTTGTTGTTCCATTCCACACGCAGGTAATCGAGTGCGTTTTTCAATGAGCCGGTGATCGAGTGGTTGTATTCCTGTGCGATGAAGACAAATCCGTCTTGAGCTGCGACTGCTTCTGACCAAGCGCCTGCACCTGATGCATCTCCGCCATTTTCGCCTAATAACGGCAATTTATAATCTGCGATGTCGATGATCGTATAGTTCGCGTCTCCGCGTTTGTCTGCCAATTCTTTTACCCAGTTTCCTACCTGCGGGCTTAAGCGTCCTTCACGTGTTGATCCTAAGATGATGCCGATGTTCAATTTTGTCATTGTTGTTTCCTCCTCCGGTTGGTTTTCTTGCGATGTTCCAAATAATCTACTGAAAATACTCATCTAATTTCCCCCTATTTACAGATATTCTTTTTCGATGGTGCGCGTGCTGCGTACGGTGTCGATCGGGCGTACCAGTTTTTCAATCTGGTCGCGTTTCGGCTCGAGGAATGGCGGCAAGGATAAGTTCTCTCCTAAAGTTTCGTAAGGCTCATCGCCCATGAAGCCCGGTCCGTCTGTTGCCCATTCGAACAGGATGCCTTGTGCGACACGCACATACAGCGACTCGAAGAAGAAACGGTCGACATAGCCGGATGTATTGAAGCCAAGATTTTGCATGCGGTCGATCCATTCCTGCAATACGCTGGTATCCGCTACACGGAAGGCTGCATGGTGAACCGTTCCGAAGCCTTGGCGTCCCTCTGGCAGCAATTTATTGTGCTCGACGATCACCTGCGCGCCGTTGCCGCCTTCGCCTACTTCGAATAAATAGAATGAACCTTCTTTTGCGACTTGGCGCATCAGCATGGCTTTTTCCAATACTTCCTTAAAATAATCGAATTCCGCGATACGGATATGGATCGGACCAAGCCCGGTAATGGCGAACTCCAATGGAACCGGTCCGTTCTGCCATGGCGTACCCGATGCTACGCCTTCGTTGTTTTCGTCCGATACCAGCATGTACTGCTGGTCATCGAAATCGACGAACGAGAGGGTTTTCTTGCCGAATACATCCTGAATGCCTTTATGCTTCACGTCGTATTTATCGAAACGCTTGACCCAGTAAGCAAGTGCATCGTCTGTCGGTACACGGAACGCCGTTTTGTAGATTTCGTTGGTTCCGTGGGTGCCTTTCGGGATGTTCGGGAAATCGAAGAAGGTCATATCGGTTCCGGCCGAACCTTTGTCATCGGCGAAGAATAGGTGATAGGTCTGGATGTCGTCCTGGTTCACGGTTTTCTTGACCAAGCGCATGCCCAGTACATAAGTGAAAAATTCATAGTTTTTTTCAGCGCTGCTGGTAATGGCTGTTACGTGGTGCATTCCTCTTAATTCATTCATCAGTATCTCTCCTCAAATAGTAGTGTATAATTATTATCTCGATTCCGAGATATAGGATTAAAAAAAGTTAAATGTCTTGTGATTGATAGCCGATTTTCTTGACGGTTCTGATCATTTCTTCCATTTCCGACTGTTCCATTCCCTGAAACGCCTGATTGATCACTTGTTCATGCTTCGGAAAAATCTCATCCATCAATTGCTGTCCGCTATCAGTCAGTTCTGCGAAGGTTACACGCCGATCTTCCGGACATGCCTTGCGGATGACGTAGTTTTTCGTTTCCAACTTATCAACGACGTAAGTGATGCTGCTGCTGGCAATCAAGACTTTTTTGCCGATCAGCTGAATCGGCTGTTGTCCCCGATGGTACAGCAATTCCAATACCGAAAACTCGGTCGGATTCAATCCGTACTGCGCAACATCCGTTTTAATCAATTCATGGAGAGCGTCAGTTGCTCGAACCAATACAGTCAATGCTTTCAAGTTGAGATTTGGCATAGCCATTCGATTCACCTCATTTATCTTGAATTAATTTATCTTTAATTCGAGATAATCATAACATGGGTATTTCCGGGAGTCAACTGTTTGAGTTGGATTAACTTTTAAGCAAGTAAAAAGCAGCCCGAAAATCCGGACCGCTCTTCGTTACCTATGATACAGGTTATTTTCTTATTTATTCCGAAGCGGCTCGAATGCATTGGTCCAGGCATTGACCTGATCGAGCAATGTTGTGACCGATCCTTCATGGACATCCGCCGGCTTGAACTCATTCATATTTTCAAAATCTGTAAACAAGGACATGGCGGGGTGAGCTCTAACAGTGGCCACCTGCAGTTCGGCCATAATGATGCGCAGAGCTTCTGCCGCGCGCACGCCGCCGGAAGAACCATAGCTGACAATGCCTGCCGCTTTATTGTTCCATTCCACGTACAGATAATCGATGGCATTCTTCAGCGCCGACGTCACCCCGCGATTGTACTCCGGACAAATGAAGACATAGCCGTCGAGCTCCGCTACTTTCTGAGCCCACGGAATCGCTTCCGGGGTTTGGTAATCCTGGCTATAAGCTGCCGAAACCGGTTCCGCGTACATCGGCAAATTATAATCCTTCAGATCCACAATTTCATATTCCGCATCTCCGCGCTTGTCCGCTACGGCTTTAACCCATTCCGCAACCTGTATGCTATTGCGTCCGGGACGGGTGCTTCCTGTGATAATTCCAATCTTTGTCATGAATAACTGCCTCCTCAATTTGTGATCAATTCTTAGCTCTATGAACTTTCACTCCTTGATGCCCTTTCATCATAAGGGAAAATTCCCTCAGTTTCAAACGAAATGTCCGAATACTCTTTTAAATGATTCCAACTTGTAATTCTCCTTGCCTTTGGTCTATTTCAATGACGACAGTATACTTTTTGTCAGTATGTGCGATTAAAGTGCGTACTTCACACGATTGACGGCAGGGCTTACACTGAGCCTGACCCAAAAATAAGAATCCGAGGAGAATACCCATAGATGAAATTACAATTGGCTTTAGATTTAGTAGACATTCCACAAGCAATCGAACTGGTTAAAGAAGTAGAGGCATTTATCGATATCGTTGAAATCGGCACTCCAGTCATCAACAAGGAAGGCTTGAAAGCCGTTTCAGAAATGAAAGCCGCATTCCCGAACCTGGAAGTGCTGGCAGACGTAAAAATCATGGACGCTGCTGCTTATGAAGTATCCAATGCAGTTGCTGCAGGGGCTGACATCGTCACAATCCTGGCGCAGGCAGAAGATTCATCGATCAAAGGCGCAGTTGAAGAAGCCAAAAAACAAGGCAAGAAAATCCTGGTTGATATGATTGCAGTCAAAGACATCAAAACACGTGCGGCAGAACTCGACCTTCTTGGAGCTGATTACATCTGCGTCCATACCGGCTACGATCTGCAGGCAGAAGGCAAAGATTCGTTCGAAGACTTGCGCACCATCAAAAGCGTCGTAAAAAATGCGCGCACAGCTATTGCAGGCGGCATCAAATTGGAGACATTGCCCGAAGTGATCAAAGCACAACCTGACTTGATCATCGTCGGCGGCGGCATCACAAGCAAAGAAGACAAAGGCGCAGAAGCTGCGAAGATCCAAGAGCTGATCAAAGAAAGCGTGACAGCGTAACATGAACACCACAGGCTTTGCCGATGAAATATTGGCCGAACTGAAACAGACCCTCACAAGCATTGATGAGGAACAAGCCGAAAAACTGGTGACCGGCATCCTGCAGGCCAAAAAAGTTTTTGTGGCAGGCGGCGGCCGCTCCGGCTTTATGGCGAAAGCGTTCGTTATGCGCATGATGCATGTGGGATTGGATGCATATGTTGTAGGAGAAACGGTGACCCCGAATTTGGAAACGGATGATCTCTTCATTGTCGGCTCCGGTTCCGGCGAAACCCAAAGCCTGGCAGCGATGACCCAAAAAGCGAAAGCCATCGGTGCGACGGTCGTGGCCATCACGACAAATCCAGATTCTACGATCGGCAGCCTTGCAGACATCACAATTGAGATTTCTGCCCAAGCGAAAGCAGACAGCTCGAGCGGCAAGTCCATTCAACCGATGGGCTCCCTGTTCGAGCAATCGCTTCTGCTTTTCTACGATGCCGTGATCTTGAGATTCATGGATAAAAAAGGGCTGAACTCCGACACGATGTACGGCAGACACGCCAATCTAGAGTGAAACCCAATAAGCCTGAGCCTGAAGTGATCAGGTTCAGGCTTATTTTAATCGTTCATCCCGAATGAAGAACTTGCGCTGCTATGGATAGCCCTTGTATTCAAGCGTTCTCACTGGACAGCCGGATAAATAACATGCCAAGCTGGACATACAACAAACTCCGCAGCAACGGAAGGGTTGATGAGATGAAAATGTATGACGTAACAGGGGCAATTTTTGAAGGCATGGCTGTCTATAAGGACAAACCGGAAAAGCAGCCGAAAATGAATCCGAAGACAACCGGCGAAGTCACTGAAACGCAATTGGAGATGAACGTCCATACCGGGACCCATATCGACGCTCCCCGCCATATGCTCATGGATGGAGAAACATTCGAGTCGATCTCTTTGGACAAGCTCGTGGGTGCCTGCCAAGTATTGGATTTGACGGGTGTGGAAAACGGAATTTCAAAAGCGGATCTGAAACGATTCCACATTCAAAAAGACGACTTTATTTTATTGAAGACAAAAAACTCATTTGACGAAGAGTTCAATTTCGATTTTGTTTACCTTACGGAAGACGGTGCAAACTATCTGGCAGAGCTGGGGATTCGAGGAGTGGGGACAGACGCGCTCGGCATCGAAAGAAGCCAGGAAAACCACCCGACGCATAAAGCCTTGTTTGCCGGTGAGATCATCATCGTAGAAGGGTTGCGTTTGAAAGAAGTTCAGCAAGGCGATTATTTCATGGTGGCAGCGCCATTAAAATTGATAGGGACAGATGCTGCGCCTGCCAGGGTTCTGCTGTTCGACGAACTGAATTTTTAACGCTTCAAAAAGAGGGATAACTAAAAATTTCAAGGAGAGAGCCTATGTATAAAATGATTGCGATTGATCTTGACGGCACACTGCTCACTGATGAGCTGACCATTTCACCCGATACCGCGACAGCCATCCAAAAAGCGATCCGTATGGGAACCGTGGTAACGATTGCGACGGGAAGAATGTTTTCATCCGCAAAACTGATCGCTGAGCAGTTGGGGATCCATGCACCGCTGATCACCTATCAAGGCGCCATGATCAGAGTCGCAGGCGAAGCGGAGGCATTGTATGAACGCCCGGTCTCTCCTGACATTGCAGAAAAACTGATTATGATCGCCCGTGAAAAAAACATCCACCTGCAAGTCTACCAGGACGACATTCTATACGGTGATGCAAAAACGGATAAGCTGATTGCCTATGCTGAAGCTGTTCAAGTTCCGTATACTGTAGAACCGGACCTGATCGGACTGGCTAAAAAAGGATTTACGAAATTGCTCTTTATCGACGAGCCGGACGTTTTGGCTCCCCTGCAACAGGAATTGCAGGTGTTATTCGGAGAGTCCGCCTATATCGCCAAATCAAAAAGAACTTACCTGGAAGTGACCCATCCCGAAGCCAATAAAGGAAGCGCCCTTTTGTTTCTGGCCAACGAGCTTGGGATCGATCGGTCAGAAATCATCGGCATCGGCGATAACCACAACGACTCCGAACTTTTGAAGGCCGCCGGTTTCGGCATCGCTATGGGAAATGCAGTACAGGAAGTGAAGGAACTAGCTGATTACACCTCTCTCACAAACAACGACGAAGGGGTGCTTCATGCCATCGATAAGTTTATTTTAGATCCGGCAAATGTCGCTGCAACTCAGGAAGGAAGAGAAGAACATGCCCAACTTGGGAGAAAAAAGCTTTAACTGTGAAAAGGAACTGACCCTTTCGATCATCGGCGGAAAGTGGAAGATGCTGATCCTGTGGCATTTAGGCAAAGAAGGAACAAAACGGTTCGGCGAACTGAAGAACCTGATGCCGGGCATCACCCAGCGCATGCTTGTCACTCAATTGCGCGAGCTCGAAGAACATTTGATTGTGCACCGGGAGATCTATCCGGTCGTTCCCCCGAAAGTGGAATATTCCCTGACTGACCAAGGAAGAACCCTAATTCCGATTCTTGACTCGATGTACGAATGGGGCAAGGATTATATGGAGCATAATTTGGATACGAAAGTCGAAAGCAGCTAATACTTATGAATAGAGCAAAGCGGATTGCATTAATATGCAATCCGCCCAGACTGTAGACAAAGTTNCTTGACTCGATGTACGAATGGGGCAAGGATTATATGGAGCATAATTTGGATACGAAAGTCGAAAGCAGCTAATACTTATGAATAGAGCAAAGCGGATTGCATTAATATGCAATCCGCCCAGACTGTAGACAAAGTTTGACCAAAATGTATAGCGGTGCATAATCCCCAAGCGGTCCGGCCACTTCGCTTTCCGTGGGCTCAGCTTCAGCCTCCTCGTTACTGGAAAACCCATGCTTCTGCGGGGTCTTCAGCTTTCATCGCTGCGCTGCTCCCACAGGAGTCTTCTTGGCCAGCCCGCTTGGTGGGTGTTGCTTTAATCAAAGAAAGAAGCTCCTAGTCAGTTTCAGAAAAAATAATCTCACAAAACCTAGTAAATTCTTCACTCAAGGATCCGGAGCGCAAGGCGGCGACTCCTGCGGGAACAGTGGAGTGCCGAAATCCACTCGGGCGCCAGTCCGAGTTAGTTCGGCGCGAGCCCGCGGAAAGCGTCCGCCTGAAGCGCAGGATCCATTATAAACATGATGAAATGTAGATTCATTCTTTAAATAACATCAATATTCTTTCGTCTACAAGCTCAGCGGATTGCATTAACATGCAATCCGCCTTGTTTATTTGAGTTTCAGTAGGAACAATACCGAAAGAGTTAGTGGAGTTCCCTTGACCTGAGAACGTTATCATACTTTATGCTGAAAGTGTAAAGCAGCTTTTGATGATTTTCAGCAGTTTCAAGAAGCCTTTTGTGAGTGTAACCCGTTTCGGGGCATGATCACATGGTCCTTCTTGTGTAAGCTGTCGATCGGTCAGGCTGCTTTTTTCCGATTTCATCACCGGGTGACTTTAAACAGTCATTCTTTCGATCAAGTGAACGGAAACTTCTTTATGTGACACCGTATCCGCCAAGGTCTGTCCGAAAAGAAGCTGCCCGATGGAATTCAACGGAATCCCGATGGTGGTAATATTCATGGCTTTGGCGATCGGGTGGTTATCAAATCCGATAATCGCCAAATCATCCGGAATGGCGATACCGTACTTGGAACTGGCGATCACGATGCCAGCCGCCACTTGATCGCTCGTCGCAAGCAGAGCCGTCGGGCGCCGCTGCAGACGCGAAAACCGGTCTAATATGCGCTCCCCATCTTCCAGGTAAAGGCAATCCTTAACCATGTACTCTTCATGATAAGGCAGCCTTTTCAACTCCAGAAAATCCCGGTAAGCCTGTTCCCTTTGTCTGCTGTTTGTTCCGTCGGATCGATTGATGGAGAATCCGATCTCCCGGTGCCCCTTCTCATACAAATAATTTAACGCATCCATAAAACATGCGTAATGATCGACATAGGTGTAACTCAACGGTGTATTCCCGCCGTTTTCGAATAATACGATCATTCCGTATTGGCGATAGCGCTCTATCGTATCCAGTGAAACTTTTCTCGAACAAATGATGAGACTGTCGATTTGCTTGAGCTTCAACATCTCTAATGCTTCCATTTCCTGGCCTTCATGATAACCGGTCTGATAAAGGACCAGTTTATAGTGATGACTTGCAGCCGCCAGTGAGATGCCTTGGATCAATTGCGAAAAATACGGATGATCCACTATCGGCAAAACGATGCCCACCAGGTTGGTTTTGCCTTTTTTCAAATTGATGGCATTGATATTTTGGATATATCCAGTTTCTTCGATGGCTCTTTTGACAGCCTCCACTTTTTCCTTCTTCACATATGGATGGTTATTCAACACACGTGAAACAGTGGCGACAGATACGCCCGCTATTCTGGCAACGTCTCGGATACTTGCCACTCCATCGCCTCCTTATTTCCGGTTCCCTTATTTATTAAAATGAATGCCATGCTCGATATAAGGGACAGCTGCTTTAATGTATTCCTCCGGAGAGACTTGGCTATTTCTAGTCCATTCCACTGACGCTCCGTAGATTCCCCAGCTCAGCATAACAGCCACTGTTTTAAGGGCTCTCTCTTCCTTATCCCCATTTGTCCGCACCAATATGTTATGGAACAGGACTTCGAGCTGTTCCCTTATGATCCGCGCGATGGTATCTTCATATCCCCGGTGGCACCGGTTGGACAGGGACTTCTGAAAACTGGTGACCGCTTCGAAGATTTTAGCGAATGTTTCTTCCGTGAGTTCGTCGTTCCGGTAATTTTCCACATCCAAATTAATCAATAAAACTTCCGATAAGGCCTTCTCCAACAGATCGTAGATATCTTCGAAATGGTAGTAGAACGTCGCCCGGTTAATCATGGCTTCAGCCGTTATGTCTTTTACCGTAATGTCCTTAAATTCTTTTCCTTCCGAAAGTGCGATGAAGGAATCCATGATCAATTTGCGGGTCCGGATCACACGGGGATCCGTCTTTGTTTCTGCCATTTCGCCGTCACTCCTTTTCCGACAATCTCCTGAATGTGTTGCATAAGCGACACATCCCCGGAACTATTGGTGTTGATTGTTTTCATTATGGCTTAAGATCGAATTGTAAAGCAAATAAGCTACCCAAAAACGCTCAGCCAGAGCCAGTTTAAAAAGAGGAGGAACTAGAATGAAAAACAAGATGATGTGTGATATCGAAACAGGCATATGTGGAGTTGCGGAAGAAGAGGAAACAGGGCTGATTGATTTCAATAAACCCAAGAAATCGGTTACGCTTTATTATGTAACAGACCCAATCTGCTCCCATTGCTGGGCTATTGAACCGGTGCTTCGCCGTTTCACAGAGCAATATGGTGAGCATTTCAACTTCCAGACCGTAATGGGCGGGTTGCTGGAAAAATGGCATGACGGCCCCATCGATCCGGCAAACGGCATTTACAAGCCAGCCGACGTCGCCGGTCATTGGAGAGAAGTCGGCGATCATTCAAGAATGCCGATCGACGGGACATTGATGATCGACAATCCGGTACAGTCGTCTTATCCCCCTTCACGAGTCTTTAAAGTGATTCAGGAAAACCACAACGACACCAGAGCCAATGAATACCTGCGCCGTGCAAGAGAAGCGCTCTTCGCATTCAACCAAAACATTTCAGAACCGTCTGTTATGATCGAGATCGTCAACAACATGGGACTCGACGGTGAAGCCATCGTCAAACAAGCCGACCTGCCAGCCGGACAACAAGCGTTGAACGAGGACTTCGCTCTCGCCAGAAGTCTGGGTGCCAGAGGCTTTCCATCCATCATTATGGTCAATGAAGAAAACAAAGGCATAAAACTTGTCGGCGGCCGCCCATTCGAATCCTATGTGGATGGCTTGAAGCAAGTGCTGAATCAGGACGAACTGCAAGCAAAGCCTCAACCCGCGCTTTCGCAGTTGTTGGAAAAAGAACAATTGCTTTTTTCCAAGGAAATCGAAGTCATGTACGATGTGGAGCTGACAGAAGTGAACTCGTTTATTGAAAAGGAACTTTCACCAGGTTATTATCAAGCAAATGAAATTTTAGGCGAAGCCTATTTCACATTGATTAAAAAATGAGGAGGAAACAAGATGGCGTATATCCTACAAGTGGATTTTGAGATGAATGGCCCTTTCGGAGACGAGATGGCTAAGGCATTTTCCGAACTGGCAACAAGCATCAACAATGAAAAGGGCTTTATCTGGAAAATCTGGACCGAAAGCCCGGAAACCAAAGAAGCCGGCGGAATTTACCTTTTCGAGACAAAAGGCGCGGCGGAAAAATATGTGAAGATGCACACTGAACGGTTAGCGGGCTTTGGCATATCACCGGTACATGCAAAGATTTTCGAAGTCAATTCTGCATTGACGGAAATCAATAAAGGTCCGGTCAAGCAGTAAAAGAACCACACCAAATTAAAAAGGGCAGGAGACGCTGATTGATCCAATCGCGTCTCCTGCCCTTTTCATTTAGAAACTCTATTTTCCATTCCATTTATCTTCGAAAACCAGGTTTTCCAACGAACGCCTTTTTTCCCATCCCGCTGTTTCCAGAATTGGCTCGTCGGGATAATCTTCGGTATAGCCAAGCGAAAGTAAGGCGATCGGGTCGATATGCGGCGGGATGTCCAGAATATCCCGGACATCATTTTTCTTGTAGAAGCTTACCCATCCCATCGCCAATCCTTCTGCACAGGCAACCAACCACATATTTTGAATGGCGCAGGCAGTTGATAACGCATCTGTTTCGGGGATGGAATTGCGTCCCAGGACATGTGAGCCGCCGCGTGTAGGATCACATGTCACACAAATCGTCACCGGCGCTTGTTTCAACCCTTCAACTTTCAGATCAAGGAATTTGTTTTCCTTCTCCCCTTCATAATGGATGGCCAGTGCCCGCCGCTCCTTGTCTGCGGCCCAAGCCAATTTTTCTTTTGTTTCGGGCGAAGACACTAAGATGAAGTTCCATGGCTGCATAAACCCTACAGACGGCGCATGGTGAGCCGCATCCAGGATATTGGCGATCAGCTCCTCCGGAATGGCTGTCGGCAAAAAGGTTCGAATATCTCTTCTATTGTAAATCGCTTTATATACGCCTTCTTTTTCTTCTCTCGTAAACATCGATTCATCCTTTCAGCATCTCGTCATCACTTGTTGTCACTGGAATGAATATCCTATGGTTCCGTTACATCAAATTTCAAGGCCCACTTCAGAAAAGGTGGCCATCTCTCTCATCATGTTACAGGCTGCTTCTACGAGCGGGAATGCTAAAGCGGCGCCCGATCCTTCACCCAAACACATATCCATGTGCAGCAGCGGTCTGATGCCCAGCAGTTCACTGGCTCTTTTGCCGCCCGGTTCGGCACTTGCATGTGAAGGGATCAAGTAATCTTTCACTTTCGGCTCAATCGCAACAGCGAGCAGCGCCGCAATCGTGGAAATATAGCCGTCCAGCACAACCGGCACACGGTTGGCTGCCGCACCGATCATGACACCTGCCATTCCTCCGATTTCCAGGCCGCCGATTTTGGCAAGGACATCAATCGCATCGCGCTTATCCGGATTGTTGACCTCAATCGCCGTCTTGATGACCCTCACTTTATGTGAAATTCCGCCATTGCCGACCCCTGCCCCGTTGCCGGTAATCTCCTCAGGTGGAATGTCCCCCAGAACAGACAGAATCGCCGTGCTCGGTGTCGTATTGCCGATGCCCATTTCGCCGGTTCCCAGGATGCGGGCGCCTCCTCTGATTTCGGCTTCAGCAATTTCTATTCCCACTTCGAGCGACCCGATTGCTTCTTCTATGGTCATTGCAGGCCCTGTCGCGATATTGCCTGCGCCTTGCTTAATCTTCCGGTCAATCACTCCGGCATCACTTGGAAAGTCCCCTTTTACCCCGATATCCACGGTGACGATTTTCGCACCGGTCGGCTTCGCCAATACACCGACTCCGGTTATGCCTTTTGCGATGAACATCGTCTGTGCAAACGTCACCTCTTGTGGGTTCGAAGAAACCCCTTCCTCGTACACGCCATGATCGGCAGCCATCACCACAATCGCCTTTTGATCCACCACAGGATACAGTTCTCCATATATTCCCGCCAGTTGTACAGCCAGGTCTTCCAGTCTTCCCAGACTATGCGGCGGCTTGATGAGACTGTCCACCCGACTCTGTGCCATGTCCATCATTTCCAGATCCAAGCCCTCAATACGTCCAATCGTTTGCTTCAATAAATCCATCTTTTTCTTCTCCCTTCTATACTAAAAAGAAAAAGCCTTCAGTTTATTTGCGCGAACAAATAAACTAAAGACTTTTCCATGGTCTATAAGCAGAAAGTAAGCAGGCAGGTCTCCTGGCTCCGGATCGTCATTTCACAGGCCTTCCCAGACAAAAGTCCAGTGGCTATTTCCATAAAACTCCCCGTTACAGTGGCGGGACCGCTGAAGATTTTCACTTCATTCCCTATTCTCCCCGAAGGGCACCTCTTACTGATATTATATTTATCTTTCATCAAGCTTACACTGGATAATCTTGGGCAGTCAAGCTCCAAAAAGGAAGTTTTAGAACAGCAATAGGAGCTGGACTTTGTAAACAAAGAAAAAGAACTCCGAATGGGGACATCGTTTAAAATGTCTGCCATTCAGGGTTCAGTTCACTCTCCCCTTAAAGCAGCTGCCACTTCTTTTTGGATATCAGTAGCTTATTGCATATACAAATCAGGTTCCGGCGTCAGCCTTTGAATCAACAGGAAAAAAAGATAAAATAAATATACACTGAGCTTTTCAAGGAGGTAGGTCACAATACTATGATGAATGACATTATCACACCGGATTATTTGATGTTTGTACTGGCATTGTTTTTTATCATCGGTGTCTTTACGACGAAATTCTCTTCACGTTTTGGCGTTCCGGCCCTTATTCTCTTCATCGCCATCGGCATGCTTGCCGGCAGTGACGGATTTGGACTCCTCTATTTCGATAACCCCTCTTATGCCCAATTCATCGGTATTTTCGCTTTAGTGGTCATTCTTTTTGAAGGTGGACTTTCAACGAAATGGACGACCATTAAACCTGTAGTGTTTCCGTCACTGGTTCTGGCGACTGTCGGCGTTTTGATCACCACGTTCATAGTGGCAATTGCCGCAACCTTTATTTTGGACGTGACATGGCTGGAAGGGCTTCTTTTCGGCGCCATCGTCGGTTCCACAGATGCAGCCGCAGTTTTCGCTGCCCTAAAAGGCCAAAATATCAAAAATCGGCTGGCGGCGACGTTGGAAGCCGAATCCGGTACGAATGACCCGATGGCCATGTTCCTGACTTTAGCGCTTATCCAATTGATTGTGTCGGACGAGCAGGGCATCTTGAGTATCGTCGGTGTATTTTTCCTGCAAATGGGCCTTGGCCTCTTGTTCGGACTTTTATTGGGCCGCTTCGCTTCTTGGGCAATCAACAAAATCAACCTGGATTCAGGCGGACTTTATCCCATCCTTGCCATGGGATTCGCCATCTTGACCTACAGCGTGGCTGCCAATTTGAACGGCAGCGGACTACTCGCGGTATATGTAGCTGCCCTGGTCATCGGCAACAGCGATCTGACTTTCCGCCATACCATCTTTCACTTCAATGAAGGTTTCGCCTGGATGATGCAGTTGCTGATGTTCGTGATTCTTGGCTTACTGGTCTTTCCGAGTCAGCTCTTCACGTTTGAAATCATCATAAATGGCTTCCTGTTGTCATTCATCCTGATCCTGGTGGCACGCCCTCTTGCCGTGTTTGTTTCCACACTTGGATTTGATTATTCCTGGCAGGAAAAAACGCTCATTTCCTGGGCCGGACTTAGAGGGGCTGTCCCAATCGTGCTGGCAACATTCCCCATGATTGCGGGATTGGAAAATGCCCAGCTATTCTTTAATGTTGTCTTTTTCGTCGTCCTCACTTCAGCCCTTATCCAAGGCGCCACTATTTCTCCTTTTGCCGAGAAGCTGGGGCTCACAGGTCCGAAGAAAGTGGCGCCGATCCACACACTCGAGCTTGTATCCATCGGCAAAGCGAATGCCGAAATCGTGGAATATACCGTCAGCGAGGAAACGCCGATTTTAGGAAAAAGCCTGGCGGAGATTGATTTTCCTCCGGAGGTTCTGATCAACGCCATCATCCGTGATGAAGAACTGGTCACTCCTTATGGTGAAACGACCATCCAAACAAACGATGTCCTGTATATCCTGGTGTCTAAAAACAGGAAAAAAGAGCTCAAAAAGACATTAGGGGAAAATGGAATTTCCGATAACAACTAATGGCCATCAGGAAAGGGATGGCAGGGATTATGTTTTCAATCCCATAAATCTTTTGACGCAAAAACCTCCCAACCTTCATCGGATTGGGAGGTTTTTGCTGTTTTGTCGAAAGGCTTCTCGTCCCTGCGAATCGCTCATGCGTAGGAGTGCAGACCCGCAATGACCAAATTGACGAAAATTTGATTGAAAATAATCGTACCGAAGCCGATAATTGCCAGCCAGGCAGTTTTCTCTCCAGTCCACTCACGACCAATCCGCAGATGGAGGAAGGCTGCATAAAAAAGAAACGTAATTAAAGCCCATACTTCTTTCGGATCCCAGCCCCAGAAACGGCTCCAGGCAATCTGCGCCCAAATCATGGCAAAGAACAAGCCGCCAAGCGCAAATAATGGGAAACCGATGACCACTGAACGGTAAGAGATTTCATCCATCAGCGTCAAATTGACTTTGTTGGTGAACGGCTGCAGCAGCTGCGCGATTTTCTTCCGCGTGATCAGACGAATCAGTCCATACAAGACAGAACCGATCAGGAAAGACCAGAGAACCGAGTTGAGTTTTGCCGCTTCGATGCTGTTCGGAATTTCCAGCAGGCCGCCATAATGATTTGCCGGTTCGTAGCTTCCAGCCTTTCCAGTGACGGGCTTTGCATCAATCGGCACGACCATGGCCGGCATAGTGTAGTCATAAACCTGGATTTCACTTTGCTGATTTTCGAATTGGTAGCTTGCGCTGTAATCGGTAATCCGGAAAGCGGATGTTACAAGGATAAAACCGACAACGACCACCAGGAAATACAGGACCAGCTCCAAAAAGAACGAACTTTTTCCTTTTCGAGTGGTATCCACGTGCTTCAGTAAATAAATCAGCCCTGTGACAAACGATACCGACAATACTGCACTGGCAGTGGCGACTGTCATAACATGGATTGTAAGCCAATGGCTTTGAAGCGCCGGAATCAGCGGCGACACTTCATTGGCGAACATGCTGGCATAGGCGATGATCAGAATGGCAATCGGAAGCAAAAACAAGCCGACGACCGGCTGGCGGTAAAGGTAGTAAAACACCAGAAAGCTGCCGATCAGCATGATGCCGAAGAACGTCAGAAATTCATTGAGATTGCTGACGGGTGCATGGCCGGAAGCTGTCCAGCGAAGGATGAAATAGCTCAGCTACGCCAAAAAACCGATAACGGTCATGATCAAAGCAATTTTCGCCGCAACTTGCTTACGGGATTTTACTGCAACTCCGAATGGAATAATGGCAATCAATAAAATGATGAAAGAAAAAAATAATGCCGAACTGCTTAACGAAATTAGGGATTCTACAGACATAGGTATACTCCTTTTAAAAGAATAATGGTATTATTGAAACTATTATTCCAATAATACCATTATTTACTAAGTAAAATCCTAGTCCTTTTTGTGTCATCTTGCTTCTGCGGATTGCATAAGCAGAAGGACGAAAATATTCATTCCATTAAAATTATGGAGGCATAAGCTATGATAAGTTTTATGAAGGATTTGATCGGCGCTATTACAGATATTTTGAGATGGGTCTGTTACTTCCTGGCTGGAGCAGTGGTAGTGACTGTTTTTATGTACATCCTCAAGTGGAGCATTGAATGGATACTTGTCCCTCTTTTAACCTAAGGAAAAGTATAAAAGAAAACCCGTAGATTTGAACCGAGTCCCATTTCAAAATAGATTAATTTAAAAATAATATAAGCCCAACAACTAATACCTACTTAAACACCTGGTCTATCTCATCTCTGTCGTAATCCAATATCCAGGCATTGTGCGTTTTGTACATATGGCGTATGTCTTCCGGAGAAGCCGCCACCAGATCACAGCCTCTGTCATCATACACATGGAAAATGGTTTTCTGTTTAAGGCTGATGAAGAAAACATCATGATAGATAGCCGGCTCGTATCCCATGTCATTATTACAGATGGCTTTCAGTAAAGGCATATATCTGAGATCCGATACTTTGCACTTCAGGACAAACCTATGGGTCTTGTAATTCCCATCTTCATCGTCCTCCGGGATGATATAAGGAAGCGTCATATGTTCTAATTTGTTCAAAACAGATTGATGTCTTATATACCTGGAGAAGATATTCAATTTGCGTCTCAAGCTTCTGTTATCCCCAAAATCATTTACGTTTACTACCACAAAAATTTCGTCCTCTGGAAGATGCAAGGAATCGAACAGCGTAATGGCCCTTCGGTAAACGCCTTTAAGATAAGGACTGTTCTGAGAACAATCATCCCGCCTATAATCCACTCCTAACTCGAAGCGAATACCGATGTTCTAGTTATAAAATAAAGGAGGATTGAGTTCTAAATCCGGAAAGTTCTTTTTCATAAAGTCGATAAATTCCACTTGTCCACCTCATTCTTTTCATTAAACAACCGAAGCTGCCCTCTTCTGCTTGTGGCATCTTTCGCATGTGTACACATACATGGCGGGCACTTCGTTGTCCCGGTTACCTCGTTTGTATTTATGCAGACCGACCCGGCATAAAAAGCTGCTTTCCTTATTACTGCCAATCAATGAAAAAATCAGACCGATCATCCCACCGGCAATCAATAGATAAGGCGCATTGTAAAGATTAAATGTCTCATCCACTTCCGCGAGCAGGACAACCACCCCGATCAAAATAGCAAACGAAGAAATGACCTTCAGTTTCCCCCACATACTATTCCTCCTTTTGTCTTTGGGTTAGTTAAGCCCAATCCCAACAAACTTATCGAATTTCAGCTTCTCTATTCCACATACCCTAATCCTTCTCCTTATATGAATGGTTCTTCTATAGAGATTTGATCCCTAAAAACAAAAGAGAATTACCTCCAAAATTTGGAAACCTTTCGCGAAATCACACGTATAACAAGTCAACACGATTTCGGAAAGAGTAGAGGATGGGAGGGGTTCACCATGAGGAAGTTGTTTTTACTAGCTTTAGCGGCATTATTATTGGCCGGCTGTTCATTTGAAGTGCAGGATGCAGATCCGGATCAAGAAGACGGATTCACAATCGACCTCAAAGACAACAAGGATGGCAAAGAAGAAGACGAAGAATAGGAAGCAGAGAGGGACATTTCCCTCTCTGCTTTTTCATGACGCATGACATTTTACTCGCCAAGAATCTTAAGACTTATCTTTTTCGAAACAGTCTTCACAGATAAACTGTCCTTCGTTCTTCAAATAAGCTTTCACTTCAGTAAAGCCTTTTCGTTTCGGATAGCGCATCTTGATGAATACGACTTCGTTTCCTTCGATTTCCTTGTTGCATATGGAACATTTCGGCTCTTCATTGAACATTGTCATCGCCTCCTGTGTCTGTTCTGGAAAATCACTTCATTTACTTCAAGTGGATTTTGCTATCGTTTTTTCTTAACCGATTGAACGCGATGCTTGAAACAAGTGTAGTTATAATCAGCACAAAGGGTATCTGTGTTAAAAACTGGCCGTTTGCAGCTAATGGATTCTTATACATATAAATACTGATTCCGATGCACACAAGAGCCGAAGAAATCCCCAAAATCAGCAATAAGGATTTTAAAATTTTCTTATCCAAGCTCCATCACCTCGACATTTTCTTTTTCACTAATGAAAAAATGAAAACTACCGCTATAAAAAACAGTAAAGTATAAATTATGTCTCCTATATTAAGCAAATTGCATCCTCCTTCCATCCGCTCCTATTCCAGCTTCTCCAGATGGTTCTATGTAGTCTTCTAAAAAACGTAATGATATAAAACGAAAGCTACCGTTCCGACTAAAATCGGAAGCCACAGCCACTCAAACAGTTTATTTTCAAGTTCTTTTTCTTTTCCAGCCTTCTCGAAAAAATAGTTGCTCCAAACTAATAGAAGAGAAATGATCAGCAATGTGAAAATAGTGAGTGAGCCGGTTAAATGCAATAAGAAAATAATAAAAGACCAAAGTACATACCGTGTCGTCGTATGAGCAAAAAGCGCCAAGATGAAAACCCCCTTCTCTTAACTACGGATTAGTTAGGATGAAGTTGCACTTATGCTTTAATTTTTCTGATTTTCACGTTTGAGCAATGGATTACAATAGTCGTCCGGGAAAACAAAAGAATCTCATGCTGGAGTTTCTTTTTGCTTAATGGAAGAAGTTCATCATAGCCCCATTCATCAAGACCCCGCCTGCCGCCAAACACGATTTTATGCGGAGCGTCTTCGAATACATTTCGGGTGATGTCATAGTCCATGAAGAACTTTCGGACATGCGTCCATTGAATTTCATAAGTTCCTCCGCTATAGTGCTCGATCACCATTTTTATAGCCGTCGGATCTTTCACCTCTTCGTTCTCCTGATTCAATATATTGATCGATACGACCTTGCCGTCATGAAATGAATTATTCTTTAAGAAAGTTGCTGTCTCTTGATTAAACCTGTCTAAAAGCTTTTCTTTTTGCTCTTCGTAACCATCCAAATCCCAGTGGTCTTCGTTTATCAGGTATTTCATCGGTATCTTCCTTTCATTTCCCCATTAAAAAATTATACTAAAAATATCCATAAATAGTTTTTTGTTTCCGCATTTATATGCTGATAAAGGTTTAACGACGTAATACTTTCTTGCAAATGCCATTACGGAAGGTTTTTATATTTAATATATGGCCAAATAAACTATTGAATTTTAATGATTTTTGGTAGCACATTTCAAAATCGGGTTCTAGCCCTTACGGCAGCAAGGGTTTCTTGCAAATGCCAAATCACTCTCGCGCCATGCACACTGGATAGAAGCGTTTTTATTTTTATTTAGTTGTTCCAAATCATTTCAGACCTCTCATTTGCAGGCTCTTTTTGGAAGAAATTGTGTCCGAATTTCCATAATCATTCCAAATATCGCTTGAATAGTATTGAGTTCTTAGAAGAGTTTTTGTATAGTTGCAAAGTGACTCAACGGCTTTTGGAGAAAGCCGGCAAGTCAAAATTACATATAGATAGAAGGAAATCGATTTATGAAATCTCATGTACAAGTAAAAAAACCGAAAACGATGGCAGCTATTCTGATGCTTGGCTCGTTTATCGGGTTATTTGGGGAAACGGCATTGAATATGGCGTTGACCAATATTATGGAAGACTTCGCCATCAGCGCCGGCAAAGCGCAATGGCTGACGACAGGCTATTTACTGGTGCTAGCTATTTTGGTTCCCTTATCCGCCTATCTGGTCCGTTGGTTTTCAACCCGGCAATTGGTGGTCGCGGCATTGCTCATTTCTTCCCTGGGTGCCATGCTTGCGGCACTTTCGCCAAGTTTCTCTGTACTGCTGATCGGCCGCTTAGTCCAAGCTGTCGGCACAGGAATTTTCCTGCCGCTCATGTTCAGTGTGGTCCTGCTGATTTTCCCGATCCAAAAACGCGGATCGGTGATGGGGATTGTCGGCCTGGTCATTACAGCGGGTCCGGCGTTAGGTCCAACATTCAGCGGATTGATCATCAGTGCCAGCAGCTGGCATTATATCTTCTGGGTCATGGTCGTCTTGAATCTCGTGCTGATGATCGGCGCCTTGAGCATGGAAAACGTCTCGGATATATCCAAGCCCCAAATTGATATCGGCTCGTTGCTGCTTTCCACCATCGCTTTCGGGGGCATCATCTACTCCTTATCGACATTGGCCGAAACGCCGTTCACAGAGCCGAATGTATGGGCTCCGCTCGTAGTTGGTGCAGCCGCATTGGGACTGTTCATCATCCGTCAGTTGAAGATGCCGCAGCCGATGGTCGACCTGCGTGTGTTCAAGTACCCGATGTTCGCACTCGGCACCTTGCTGATGTTCCTTACCCTTTTCGTCATTCTGTCCGTGGCGATCCTGATTCCCATCTACTTGAAGAGTGTCCTGGCTTATACATCGATTGCCGCCGGCTTATTGATGTTCCCAGCCAATCTATTGAATATCATCATGGCACCGATTGTCGGTTCCAATTTTGACCGGGTGGGCGCCCGCATCTTTACACGTCTCGGGTTTTCCTTCATCACAGTGGGAGCCATCGTCTTCCTTGTGATCCTTTCGTCCACGACACCGGTTTGGCAAGTCATCGCCGCTCTTTGTGTGCTGTTCTTAGGGATTTCGATGACCATCATGCCTGCACAGACCCATGCGATGAATCAGCTGCCGGCGAAACTGTACGCAGACGGTTCGGCCGCTATGAATACCCTGACACAGGTTGCAGGGGCTGCCGGTACGGCGATTGCCATCACCTTGTTCACAGCCGGGCAAAACAGCTATATTGCTGAATTCGGAGCCGCCAATCCTGCAGAGTTTTTGGCATCCGGCACCCATACCGCGTTTTATGCAGTATTAACGGCTGCGGCCATTGGGTTGATCGGTTCCTTGTTCATCAGAAACAACCGTACTGTAGCTGAATAAAGTAAAACACACCAGTCCGTTAACAGGGCTGGTGTGTTTTTAGATTTTATTGTATTCGCAGCAACGTCTTCCGCTGTAGAACAATCTTTCAATAGCCCAGATTCAGCAAATCATACTGAATGGTCAAAGCCAGTGCCGTTGCAAACACCACCATCTCCCCGATCGTCAAGATCGCCTGCTTCGGGTGATCCGAGTATTTCCACTCAAAAAATGCCCTTACCACATAGTCTATTACCAGGAGCAGCACAACTGGAATAATGTAAAGGATGATGGAATACTCTTTGAAGATGACCAAGTACGAAATGAAAATCAGCACAATCGACGACAGCATTCGAACAACCCAATCTACTTTTTTATGGGTTTTGTTGATATGATTATAAGAAAACCATTCCGTTTTTTCTTTTTCAATCTTGAAGAGCTTCCTCAAAGTAAATTTCACTACTGCCATTACAGCGAATAGAATTACCAGAGACAAGCCGATTTTCAGCCAAACCATACCATTTCCTCCTTGAATATTCTCTTTTTAACTGAAGAAGAATTGATAAAGGACATAGCCCAAAAACAAGATAAGGATCAATAAGAGCATGCCTTTCCAGCCCATGTCACCCGCAATGTCCGGTACATTGCCGTTTCCGGCGCCACGATCGAAGCCATCACGCAAGGAACCTCCCGGATTGCGCTTGTGCTCCTTTCGTCTTAAGCGCTCTCTGCTTTCTTTTGCCGTTTTCCTCGATTCCACTTGGCTTCCCTCCTCGATTTACTGATAATTCAATTAATGACTCACTCTATTATGACATATTTTCGGGATTTCACTCTTTTTTATTCAACAAAGGAATACAAATGGAAATAACCCTAAAACTAAGACCGGGAGATATCAAAATATAAGTTTACTATTGTCGATTGCAATTGTAGAATCCTGTTATGCATTGAAACAAAGGAACAAGGCCTATTAGAGGAATGGCAAAAGCACCACAGAAAGCTTTCTGCAGTGCTTTGTCGTACCGTTTTAATTCATTCATCATTGATTTTATATAAAAGCTAAATAAGATGACCTCCACCGAGTCATCTCATCATCATACAGACTATGTCTTTTCTTTTAAAATTACTTAAATAATGAAGGTCAGTTTAAAGGACCCGGTTATTCTGTATAATCCGCTTCTATATAGAATTTCACCCGTTCACCGACCATGTAGTACTTAGAGTAATGGACAGGTGTCCCATCCGGTCCGTAAATGAGTTTCTTCACGAGGATAACGGAAGAGGTTTTATTGATGCCCAGATATTTGCAAAGTTCTGTCGGCGGATGGACATATTCAATTTCTTTTTTTACTTTTGTGAAGGGGACTTTATAGGTTTCCCGAATCAAGGCGAAAGTGGAGACGCTGTCGTCCAGCAGGTCCTGAATACCAGGGTAGATGTTCAGCGGCAGATAAGCGTAATCCACGCTGAACGGTCCTTCTGCATCTTTTACGAGACGCACAAGTTCCACAAATTCATTTTGTTCATGTAAAAAAGCTTTTGCAATTTCTCCATCGTCAGTGATGATCCGTTTGTGCAGAATCTCTTTTTCAATATTGTTTTCCTCGGTCGACAAACCTTCGGTAAAGCCTTTCAGGTTCAATAAATGCAAGTCTTTTTTGGACGCACGAACGAATGTACCTTTGCCGCGAATCACTTCAATGACCCCTTCTTCGCTCAGTTCTTTGATCGCCCTGCGTATCGTGATGCGGCTCACATCAAAGATTCCGCACAGCTCAGACTCGTTCGGAATCTTATCTCCCGGCTTTAGATTATTAGTTTTGATCAATTCCTTGATGCCTGCTTTTATCTGCTCATATAATAAGATGGGACTATCCAAATCGACGCTGTTTTGGTTCATATCCAGACTCCCCCTATACTCAAAATTAAAATCTTCCTGTCATTTAACTGTACATGAGGAGCAGTTCGAAAACAATTTTTTAGAATTCCTTCGGGTATCCAAAACCACCGTAAAACCCGCATGTAACTTCTGCTGACTTTGTTGCCTTTTCGATAGCCTCTTCCATCGTTACTCCGTTTATATAATTCACCAAAAATCCGCCGATTAAACTATCACCTGCTCCCATTGTGTCAACAACAGAAATTTCCCGCAGTTTCTGTTCAAACACGGTATTTTTGCTGATAAACAAAGCAGGCTCGCTGCCTCTTGTCAGGGCAGCTGCTTCAAAATCAAAGCCTTTCAGCCTTTGGATAAACCAGTTCAGCTCTTCTTCCGACAAATCCGCTGCTGAGAAAAAAGCGTATTTGATAAAGGGCGCGACCTTTTCAATATAGTCCAATTCCAGATGATTGGAGAAGTCATAGGAAATGTCGATCACTTTTGCCAACTTTTCCAATTCACTTTCCATGGAAGAATAACAACTGACGTGGCAAACATCAAATTCAGTGATGAAATCCAAATCTTCTTCGATCAGCTGTATTTTCAACATGCGTTGTACTGTGTTTTTCGCCCCGCTTACAAATACTCTGTCGCCATCTTCAGTTAATGCTACACGCGGCTGGCCGCTGATGCCTTCCGCTGTACGCGACAATCCAAAGTCGATTTCTTCCTCCTGCAAAGCGTATTTAATATGCTGCGCTTTGTCATCGGTTGCGAAGATGCCGATATAAGCGGCTTTTTCTGCGCCATTTTTCCGGGCATTGACAGCGACATTGACACAGTTTCCTCCCGGGTAATATTTATCTTGATCCAAATAGCAATCCACCACATTATCTCCAACCGCAATCAACTTCATTCCAAATTCCTCCTCTTATCCTTTAACAGACCCTTCCGACAGCCCTCTGACCAAATACCGCTGCAGGAATACCAGCAGGATGACCATCGGGATTGCCGCAATCACCATCCCTGCAAGCAATACGCCCCAATCAGTTCTGAGTGCGTCCCTAAAATTCATCAAGCCTGAAGGGATTGTTTTCAATACGTCCGAATCAATAAACACGGTCGCAAACATAAATTCATTCCAGGCAAAGTATGCCGTCAGTACAATTGTCGTCACGATGATTGGAATCGAAAGCGGCAGGTAGATTCGTGCATAAATGCCAAATTCACTGCAGCCATCGATGATTGCCGATTCTTCCAGTTCTCTTGGAATGCTCAGGAAGAATGCGCGTATCAGGATGATCGTCAACGGCAGCCGGTAAGCTACATACGTTAAGATCAATGCCCAATGCGTATTGATCAAATTCATCCAAGTCAGCATTTCAAACAATGGAATGAGCGCTACCTGTGGATTCATCATGATGCCGCCGATGGTGAAGATCAACGCCACATCAATCCATCTCGATTTGTAGCGGGACAGTGTAAACGCTGCCATCGAACCAATCAGGACGACGAGGACAATCGTAACCAAGGTAACGAATAGGCTGTTGAAGAAATAGCCCGAGATTCCCATCGACCAGGCTGTCGCGTAATTTTCAAAATGCCAAACGGACGGCAACCCCCATACATTGTTATAGATTTCATCATAACTTTTCATCGAAGAAACTACCATCCAAAAAAGTGGATAGAGGATGACAAAAGCAAACAAAAGCAGGCCGAGAAGAATTATGTTTTTCGAAATTTTGCCCTGCAGATTTGTTCTTCTGGTCGTTTTGTCCATTTTAGCTAAACGGGCTTTTTTGATTTGCGTATCTGAGGTGAACAGATCGGCTTTAATATTTTCATTTGTTTTTGTCATCCTACTCATCCTTTCCGGTTCCCGAGACCTTGATTTGGATAAGGGCGAATATCGCAGTCACGACGAAGATCAATGTGGCGACAGCCGATGCATAACCCATATTGTCTTTGAAAAATCCTTGCTGGTACATGTACACCGACAATGTCATCGAACTCGTACCCGGACCGCCATTAGTGAGTATGTACGGTTCGTTGAAAACGAGCATGGCTCCTGTGATAGTAATCAGCATGTTGACGAACAGGGCTTCTTTCACTTGGGGGACGGTAATATTGAAAAACTGCCGTATCTTACCGGCACCGTCTATATTGGCCGCCTCATAAAGCTCTTTAGGAATTTTCTGGATCGCTACGATGAACAGCATGGTAATGAATCCGATGCTTTGCCATTGCGACATCGCTATAACTGCATAAATCGAAGTCGTCGCATTTCCCAACCAAGGCAAGGCCAGACTTTCCAAACCGACCAGCTCCAAAAAGCTATTTAAAAGACCCATTTGAGGATTGTAAATAAAATTGAACAACAAGGCGATAACCGAAATCGAAATCATGACTGGGATAAAGTAAATGATCCGCAACATCGGTGCAATCCGCCGGAACAACTTATCTTCAAGTATCGTAGCAAGGACCAGCGCGAATGCTACCTGAAAAATCACCGAGATGATTGCGTATTTGATATTGTTGATGAAAGCTGTCATGACGACTTTATCAGCAAACAGCTGCTCAAAAGCCGAGAACCCAACATATTCTTTCGTCGGGGAAAACACGCTAAAGTCAAAAAAGCTGTTATAGAAGTTTTGGACCAGTGGAATGTAGATGAAGATTCCCAAGAACAAGAGACTGGGCAATATGAATAAGGCTGGGATCATGCGGTTTCTTCTTGCTATCATACGTGCACCTTCTTTCATTTTAATAAGTCCTAATATTCAACTGAACATTAGGACTTATCCAGTTCTGCACTGCTGCTATTTCTGGTTTGCTGCTTCCTGCTGCGCTTCTTTTAAAATATCCTCAGGCGTTGCCTGCCCTGTAGCCAAGCTTTGCCCTCCACGCATGAAGACGTCTGCTACATTGATGTTAACTGCATTGTCAAACCATGGCGCTGTCGAAGAAGCATTGGTGATTAGTTCATACGCTTCAAGACTTGTTGGATTGACGTTCTCTTCGGTCACTGCGCCTTCAATAGCGTTCAGTTGGCCATCTGTTTTCGTGAATTCAGCCGCCGTTTCTTCTGAAGTCAGGAATTTCAGGAAATCGATGGTTTCTTCTGGGGCGTTCTTGCTGACCATCCATCCTTCTGGTGCCCCTGTAAGTGCTGTCGGATCGCCTGCTGCACCTTCAACTTCCGGAAAGTCAAAGAATCCAAATTCCACATCTCCCGCTTCCTCGACCATTTTGATTTCCGCGAACTGCATGTACAAGACAGGTACTTCACCGGCAGCAAACATATTGCGTGCCGCTTCGTGATCGATTGCAGTGGAAACGTCTCCCATATAGCCTGTCAATTCTTCAAACATTTCAAGGCCTTGAATGTATCCTTGATCCGTAAATTCTGCTGTTTCTTCGTTATAGTCTTTTTCCAATACCGCCGGATCCACAACTCGTTCAAAGATTGTGCCGAGGTAATGCGAAATCGCCCATGTGTTGGTCAACCCTTCCACCAACGGCTGTTCATAGCCCGCACTTTGAAGCTTGTCGAGCGCTGCAATCAACTCGTCATAGGTTTTTGGAATTTCGATATTATTTTCTTCAAAGGCCGCTTTATTATAGAAGAATGCTTTGCCGTCTACAGTAAAGGGAACGCCATACGTCGTGTCGTCAAAAGTGAATCCGCCGAACTGGGAATCGATGATTTTCGTTGACCATTCCTCGTCTTCTTGAATGACTTCATTCAGTGGCATGATGCGCTCAGAAGAAACCAGGTTTTCTGCGAATGAATCTGACCAGGCAGTAAAGATATCCGGCAGCTCATCACTCGATACTAAAACACGGACCTTTTCTTTGTAAGCGTCATTCAGGACATAATCCACGTTGATGTGAACATCCGGGTTCTGCTCCATGTACTCTTTGACTTTTTCGTCGTAGAAGGATTTTCTAGGTTCGTTCGGCCATCTGTGGAAAAAGTCGATTTCAACTTTTCCATCTGCGTTGGCACTTTGTTCTTCACCTGAATTACATGCAGCTAATAACGTCGAAAGCAGAAGCAACAAAATCGAAAAGCACAATGTTTTCTTCATTTCGTATCCCCTTTCTGATGAACCCCGTTTATTTTTAGTAATCCATTTTCCACATATATCTTCTGACCGACAATGGATGGCCAGTGTGTTCGGCTAGCGCATCCGCATAGAGGCGAAGAACCGATCCGGTGAGTGCCGGCCCGAAGTATTCTTTCAAGTCTTCGTCTACGCCGTCGTAGTTTAAAGTTTCGATATCGACCACTTCCACTTTGTCGCTGAATTTCTGTACGAAGTCCAGTGCACGCTCGTCCAGCGGGCGGCTTGCTCCATCGCCTTTCACAACCAGGAATGGCACATCGTAATCGGTGATTTCAAACGGTCCGTGGAAGAATTCTCCGGAATGGATTGCGTTTGAATGGATCCATAGCATTTCCATCAACAGGCAGCTTGTGAATGAGTAAGCATGGTGGATGTACGCACCGCTTGCCATTGTGTAGATAATTTTTTCGCGTTTGTTCTTTTTGCCGAATTCGTTTGCGGCATCCGCAAATTGTTCGATATTTTTCTGAATCAATTCGCCAATATTCGGCAATTGGCTGACAACACGCTTGTATTTTTCATTCGGAGCCAATGCGTTCAGTAATTCGAAGATTAATGTATAGAAAATACCGACTTCACCGTCGATAGCGTCCGAACCATCTTTGTAATTGTAATGAACGATGTGTTCAGCTGCCTGGCATAATGGTGAATCTGCTTCCATTGAGATGGACACAGTCAATGCGCCTTTTTCACGGGCAAAGCTTGCTGCTTCAACCGTTTCAGGAGTTGTACCTGAATGTGAACGTAAAATTACCAGTGTATTTTCACCGACACTTTTCGGATTGCGGTGAATAAACTCGTTCGCTGTATAAACGAAGCTTGGGACTTCTGTTTCCTTGCTGATGAAATATTCACCGAATGACAGCGAAGCCATTGAACCACCGCACGCTACAAAATAGACATTCTTAATGTCGCGGGCTTTTACCGCTTCCAACACGTTGGCGATCTGAATAGCATGTTCCGGTTTCATGGCTGTTCCTTGCACTTCATTGATAATTCCACCTGCTACTTCTTCAATAATTGTACCTTGCTCCTGTTTCATTTCAACACCTCCAAGATTTATAACGTCATATGACGTTATATTAATTAGTATTATATGCCGAAGTATTTTAAATAGTCAATATAATTTGATAATTTAATTTTTTTATTTTTTTAAGCTGTTTTAAAAAAACCAGGCAGTAGCATTTCATCTAGTTTTTTTATAATCATCTTTGAATTTCTTTCCTTTCTTCCGATAATCGAAGTTAATACTTTATAGACGAAATACAAGCCAACAAAAAAAGCGCCGCATATAGCGGCGCCTTAAAGTTTACGTAATTCAATTTTGCTGGATCACAAAGTAAAAGATAGCAATTTCTACTACCGGTCACACCTTTATTCGAATAAAGGCGTGACCGGTTTTTCATTATGGACGTGCTCGATCGCTTCAGCCAATAAAGGCGCGACTGAAAGAATCGTGATTTTCGGCGTACGTTTCTCTTCAGGCACGCGGATTGTATTGGTGACAACCAGTTCCGTAACGGCCGACTCTTCGATTCGTTGTACCGCTTCACCAGATAGGACTGCGTGCGTACAGCAGGCATAAACAGCTTTCGCACCGTTTTCAACCAGGACATTCGCTGCTAACGAAATTGTGGTTGCGGTATCGATGATATCCACAATGATGATGACGTTCTTGCCTTCAATGTCTCCGACGATATTGACCATTTCCGGTTCGCCCGGCTGCATGCGGCGTTTATCGATAAAGCCGATCGGAACGTCCAAATGGCTGGCCAGTTTGCGGGCTCTTCCCAAACCGCCATTGTCCGGAGCTACCACGATGGCATCTTCCAATCCCTTTTCCAGGAAATGCTTCGATAGGATCTTCTCACCGAGCAGCTGATCTACCGGCATATTGAAGAACCCTTGGATTTGAGGCGCATGCAAATCCATGGTGATGATGTGGGTAGCCCCTGCTTTTTCCAGCATATTGGCCACCAGTTTTGCAGTGATCGGTTCACGCGAACTCGCTTTCCGGTCCTGCCGCGCATAGCCGTAGTAAGGCATGACGACGTTGATCGTCTCCGCAGATGCCCGCTTCAGCGCATCGATCATAATCAGAAGTTCCATGACATGCTCACTTCCCGGCTGGGAAGTCGACTGGATCAAGTACACTTCTTTACCACGGACACTTTCTTCAATATTGATTTGGATTTCCCCATCGCTAAAGTGTTTGATGAAGCTTTTCCCGAGCGGACAACCAAGTTCAGTCGCAATTTCCTGGGCTAGTTCCGGATTTGAACTCAATGTAAATAGCTTAAAGTTCTTCCCTAATTGATATGGCAATTTGTAGTCCCCTCCGCAACGATTATTTTGTAAAACCTGATAGCCGATCAGCTATCGTGAAGGTCCATCAACTGACATTTGAACTTCAGTAGTTGCTTTTATAATACCTTTTTCACGAGGTAATAGCCACTGGTTAAAGAGAGTTTTCCATGTTTGCTCAATTGAAAAAAGTTCTTTTTCCTAGCTCAGCAGCTTTTTTATAGTGAAGCTCCGCGCCTTACGACTGTCAACTTACGTAATAGTTGAGTTAACTGTCAAAGACACTGATTTCCTTTCAAAATAAGCATTCAGCCGATATTCCGCTATTTCCTGAGTCCAGTTATATAAAGACTCATTTTCGTTCCCTAAAGCTAGAACATCGAATTTAAAAATACCATCCTCAAAAGAAACCATTCCTTCTTTCGCACTTCCGCTCCACTTCGCCATCGGCATCTGTGCAATCAAGTCCGCTATTTGCTTTTGTTCAAAGTTACGCAGCCGCTTCCCTTGCGCGTCACTAAAGTCGATATTCATGCGGTAGTCTTTTTCGGTTAAATAATTATGGAAGAAAGGTGCTGCTTCATCCGGTGTTATCGGTTCAAGCCATCTTTCCAGACCTTTTGACAGCATATAACTCAAGACGACCATCTTATAGCTTTTGGTCATCCCTGTTTTTTCGACTTCCAAAAACCAGCCTTTAAATTTCAGCCAGACATCTTGTTCTGTTTCCGTCAGTTCATCCGCATAAGCGAGCATCCCTATGTAACTGCCAAACTCCTGTTTTACTGTTTTGGAATCGACGTTGGCGTGAAGGTGGAATTCCAAGTACTTCGGACGCCTGCCAACTTCCTTTTTCAAATCATGATAGGCCAGTACAAGCGCTTCTTTGCGTGGGGCTCTTTTTCTGCGCATTTCCTCCAGCAAATCAATCACTTGAAGATCTAAGTTAAATTCACAGTGGAGGGGCAAAAGTGGTTGAGTGGCTTTATTTCCCACCGGCTTGCCTTCCTTATCAAAAACCGCCAGTTTCAGATCTGCATTTCGGTAATTGCCGATGAAATCGATGATGACGCAATGCGACTTCTCCTCTGCAATCCGCAGTCCGCGGCCAATTTGCTGCGTATAAACGGACAAAGATTCTGTCGGACGGATGAATAGAAGTGTATCCACTTTTGGAATATCAACACCTTCATTGAATAGATCGACCGTGAATATAAGTTCAAGTTCACCAGAATCCAGTTTGGAACGGGCAGTTTTGCGCTCTTGCGGATGAGATTCACCATGGAGTGCAATTGAATGGACGCTTTTGCGCTCAAAGAAATAGTTCATGTATACAGCCTGCTTTACCGAGGAACAGAAGACGATTGTTCTTGTCTGCTTGTGCCGATTCCATTCTTCGAAAATCTTTTGTGCAAAATTTTCACGCAGCTGAACTTGCAGCAATTCCTGTTCATCATACCGGGTTCCCCTCCACGGAATAGCAGAGTAATCGGTATCATCATACACACCGTAATAATTGAACGGCGCGAGCCAATTGCGCTCGATGGCATCCAGGAAATGAATCGAGATCGCCACATTCCCATCGCATAACGCATACACGTCTTTATTGTCCATACGGTCAGGCGTGGCCGTAATCCCCAACAAGAACGTTGGTTCAAAGTGATTAAGCAGGCGCTCATAAGTCGGTGCCGCTGCATGGTGAAATTCATCGACCACAATCAAATCAAAGGCATCCTTTTCAAATTTGTCTAAATGATATTGGCTGCCTAATGTATAGATCGAAGCAAAAATAAAATCAGCATCGGTTCTCTTTTCCGAAGCGTTATAAAAAGCACTCGACCTGTCCGGATGAACATGCTGAAATGACTGCTTCGCTTGGGTAAGAATTTCTTCCCGGTGTGCAACAAACAACACCCGTTTGAATTTCTCCGCAAAAAAAGCGGCTAAATAAGTTTTGCCTAAGCCTGTCGCCAGCACTACCATCGCGCGGCTGTATTCTTCAGCCAGCACAGTGTCTAGTGCATCCAGTGCTTCACGCTGCGCAGGCCTCGGTGAAATCGAAGCGCTGTACGAAACTTGAGTCTCAGCCACTTCCGGCAGTTGCGAAAAAGCTGGACCTACCGTCAGTTCGACTTCTTCCGCTTCAGACCAGACGGGACTGATGGGCCGTTTGAGATTTGCTGCTTTATGTAATGACCGATATTCCGCAAGTGTCTCCGCATTCAAAGAGACCGTCTGCTCGGCATAAAAATTTTTCAGAAATTGAGTAACCGCTTCCTCAAAAACTTCTGCATCCACAGAAGTCGGCGCTATTAAGTTCCACTCAACTCCTGTTGTTAATGCAGATGACGATAGGTTAGAAGATCCTACAATCAAATGTGAAGCGGCTGTCCCCCGGAACAAATAAGACTTCGGATGGAAGGAAGTACTGCCACTCCTCCAAATCCGAATTTCCGCAGAAGGCAGTTCTTCCAAAAGCAATTGCAAGGCGTCCGGCTGCGTAACAAACAGGTAATCGCCTACCAGTAGTTTAATCGGTACGCCGCTTTCAGCCGCTTTCTGCAGAAACGGTATGATCTTTCTCACACCCGACTTCATCGCAAACGCTGTAATCCACTGAATCTCAACCGCTTCTTTTGATAGCCTTTCCAAATGCGAGACAAGCTGAGAAGTGACCAGTTCCAGCTTAGTCATCTTCAACCTCGATCAGGAAGATGCGTTTGTCAAAACCGCCGCGTTTCTCAGCTTTTGCCTGGCGGATTTTTCCCAACTCTTCAATAGAAGAACCGTGAATTTTCACAGCCGCGTGAAGCAGTTCAAGGATATCGGCTAACTCCTCAACTGCTTCTTCGTCGGTGGCTGCTTCTTTATACTCTTCAAGTTCCTCGCCTAACTTCTTTTTCACTTCGGCTTTATACTCTTCTTCTTCCAGAATACGGATTGATGATTCTTTTCCGGTATTTTTGATTACTTCCGGTATCGCATCGCGGACTAATTTATTGTAGATGGGCATAGGTCGGCTCCTTTAGAGAAATATTTATTTAGGTTATTTTAACATATAGAAAAAGCAGTTAGCTTACTCAATCATTAAAGCAAAAATATAATCAGCGATCCCCTGTTCCCAATACGCCATTAAATCCTAACGAGTCCTATTCGCCTCCCAATAACCAATTTCTTGCATTCACACCACTCAGAGCTTATCATTTGAAACATTGTGCTTAATAATATTATTGGGCGGCCACTATGTTTTTTGGAGATGAATTAACGAAAGAACGGAGATGTATGCGTGAAGAGTTTTTATAGCCTGCTGGCCATTTTTGCAGGATCGTTGCTGCTTGCTGCAGCATTTAATTTGTTTCTACTGCCTCATGAGATTTTATCCGGAGGCGTCACGGGTGTCGCAATGATTTTGGGGTTACTGACCCCGATTAACGCAGGAATTTGGCTGGTTGTCCTGAACGTACCGATTTTCATGCTTGCATGGATGAAGCTTGGCAAGGTGTTTGTCCTCAATAGTATTTTTTCCGTGGCTGTGACATCGATTGCGATGCTTTACATTCCCATCATGCAAGTCACTGAAGATGCCCTGTTGTCTTCCGTGTTTGGCGGAGTCATCGTCGGTGCAGGCGCTGGTGTGATTATCCGGTTTTATGGTTCGGGCGGCGGGTTCGATATCGTCGGGCTGCTGTTGACGCTGAAGCGCGACATCCCGCTCGGTTTTTTGGTATTTTGTCTAAACAGCGTTGTAGTTTTCATGTCCGGGTTCATCTTTTCCTGGGAACTGGCGATGTACACAATGGCTTCCATCTACATCACAGGGATCGTCATGGACCGCATACACACGCGCCATATCAAGCTGAGCCTCATGGTGGTCACTAGCCAAGGCGACGCGGTCAAAAAAGAATTGCTCGAAAGCTTGTACCGCGGCATTACGGTGACTGACGGCGAAGGCGCCTATTCAGGCACCAAAGTTAAAGTTCTCCATAGCGTCATCACGCGTTATGAACTTGCCTATGTCCGGCCGCTCATCAAGTCGATCGATCCGAACGCGTTCGTCAGCATTACGGAGACGATGGAAGTTATGGGGAATTTCCGGCGGAGTGGTACGCTCAAGAAACCAGGCGAACCGAAACGTTCCGTGGCCGCTGTTGTGCCAAACTCTTCTAAATAAAATCGTACAGATCAAAAACGCACCGACACTAGAGCCAGTTAGAGCTCAGGGTCGGTGCGTTTTTTTAATCATTTAGTTCTCTATCCCCATCGGCTTCTTATACCCTTCCAACCTATTGAACAACCGCTTCTTTCCCGCTTTCCAAACCGAGCGTTTCGCCGTTATGGATGATGTTCAAAGGCTCTCCCTGCAGAACTGTGTAACTTGCCGTTTCCCTTTCTTTGCGGATCTTCAGCAGCCGGCCTTGGTACTGCAGGCGGAACTCAAAGGAATTCCATTCAGCCGGAAGAGAAGGCGCAAAGGAGAGGCCGCTTTCTTTCAGCCGCAATCCGGCGAATCCATAGACGATGGCGAGCCAAGTGCCGCCCATATTCGCCATATGCAGGCCGTCTTTTGTGTTCTTGTGCGTATTTTCCAAGTCCAGCCGTGCTGTTTCAATGAAGTATGCGTAGGCCTTTTCGTAATAGCCCAGTTTCGAGGCCATGATGCTATGGACACAAGAAGACAACGAAGAATCGTGGGTGGTGATTTGTTCGTAATAATCATAGGAGTTTTTCATCGTTTCCAACTCCTGTTCATTTTCCAGCAGGAAATGCGCAAGCACCGTGTCCGCCTGCTTCAGCACCTGGTACCGGTACAAGGTCAGCGGATGGTAGTTCAACAAGAGCGGAAATTTTTCGGCCGGTGTGTTTTTCAGGTCCCAGCGGTCCTTTTTCAGGAAGCTGTCGTCCTGCGCATTGATTTTATACGTTTCGTCATAAGGCAGGTACATATTGTCGCCAGCGGTCTTCCAGCCGGCCACTTCTGCTTCTGTCAGCTCCAACTGGTCCGTCAGCTGCTGCAAGCGCTCGCCGTCTGTTTTCTTCAAATGTCCGAATACTTTGGCTGCCCACAGCAGATTGTGTTTTGCCATCACGTTGGTGTAATAATTGTTGTTGACGATGCAGGTGTATTCATCGGGCCCCGTGACGCTGTCGATCCGGAACTCGCCGTTTTGCATATGCCCTGTATCTGCCCAGAGCCTGGCGGTTTCAAACAGCACCTCCGCCATATATTCTTTCAGGAAAGCTTCATCTTTTGTGGCCAAGTAGAATTGAATATAGCTGTACGCGATATCCGCGCTGATATGGTACTGTGCCGTACCCGCCGGGAAAAATGCAGAGCTTTCCGGACCGGTAATCGTGCGCCACGGAAACAATGCCCCTTTTTCATGCCCCATTTCCTTTGCCCGCTCCCTGGCACTGTCGAGGATGGAGTAACGATGCAGCAGCAGGTTTTTTGCGATGGCCGGATTGGTCATTAAAAATACCGGAAAAATGTAGATTTCCGTATCCCAGAAATAATGCCCTTCATAGCCTTCACCCGACAAGCCTTTTGCTGCGATATTGCTGGCCGGATCTTTGCCCACCGATTGCAGGAGCTGGTACAGATTAAAGCGGATGCCTTCCTGGACCTGCTCATCGCCGTCTATCGCAATATCCGAGACTGCCCAGTAATCATCCAAATATGCTTTTTGCGCTATGAGCAACTCCACAAAGGTTCTTTGCTTCATTTGTTTCAGAAGCTTTAGCGCTTCCTCATCGACATGTTCCCCATGGCGCAGCGTATCTGTATAGACTGCGTACTTGGTGAAATGGACCGGTTGTGTGCCTGTACAGCTGTAGGTTTCTTCCACGCTCGCGCCTTTCAGCTCGCTGCTGTATTCATGGCTTTCTGCCTGTACACTAGTTGTCGATGCGCAAGCCACTTCCAATTTGGTGCTGTATGTCGTGTCTTTTATAATGCTGATCTGTTCTTCCTGGCGTACATCCGTCACATGAAGGCGCTTCGTATGGCCGGAAGCAAGACGCGGATCTTCTTTGTCGACATAGTTGGAGACGTCTCCGTTGAGCATTGAAACGATCTTCACTTGTCCGATCGGCGTAACCGGTTCAATGCTGATTTCAAGCGCGAACAATTCTTTTGCCACGAATGAAACCAGCCGTCTGAAATGGATCTTCACTTCTTTTCCCTTGGGAGAAATCCAGTGGACGATCCGTTCAGCAAAGCCCGCATCCATATGCAGGTTGCGTTCACAAACCAATATCTCTCCTCCAAACAATGAAAATCGTTCATCATCCAAATAGATTTCGACCGTTTGCGCATCGATGACATTCAAGACCTTTTGCTGCTTGCTCGGAAATCCGTACAGCTTCTCACCGTAGCTGATTTCCGTTTCATCATGAAATGCATTGATATAGGCGCCGCGAATCGATTTAAAGCCCTCTTTGTATCCTTCTTCGAAATTTCCTCTGACGCCCAAATAGCCATTCCCTAACGAGAGAAGGCTTTCGGTCACCAGCAGATTCGGATTGTCCAGTTCAACTTTCGTCAATTTCCAGGTCATGCTTCCACTCCTTTAAAAGCCGGCGTTTTTTTTTGCCGAACTGCCGGACCACTCTATCAAAATCCAATTCAGAGGTTTCCGCCACCAAATAATCAGCATGTGACAGGTAAGCTCTATCCCCGACACCCACAGAGAACATTCCGGCTCGATTGATCGCTTCCACCCCGGCCGCTGCATCTTCTATTCCAACACAGTCCCCGTAATCGATTCCGAAAGCATCTGCAGCAACAGTGAACGTTTCCGGGTCCGGCTTTCCTTTTTTCACCTTTGCCGCGTCCACTATATAATCAAAATAGCCGGCAAGGCCGAGCTTTTCCAAGATGGCTGGCGCATTTTTGCTGGCCGATCCCAGCGCCAGCTTTGCATCCGATTTTCTATTGGCTTCCAAAAAAGCTTCTATGCCGGGCAGAATATGAGCCGGCGTGATTTCTTCGATCAGTTCCAAATAATTTTCGTTCTTTTGTGTAGCTAATTTGAGCTTTTCCTCGTCTGTAAAACCGCCACTGGAAGGATCCAACGCCAGAATACGGTCCAGTGAATCCATGCGGCTGATTCCTTTGAGCTGCTCGTTGAACGCATAATCAAAAGAAATCTCGAGCCCTTCGGCGAGTTTTTTCCATGCCATGTAATGGAATTCGGCTGTATCGGTCAGGATGCCGTCAAGGTCATATATAAACAGTTTCGGATGGCGGGTCATATCGTTTCCCTCTTTTCTTCTTCTGTTATTTGAACGCTCGATAGGCGCTTTACACTTTGCCGTTCCAACAACTGATGCGGAACCCAGATATGTTGTCTTTCCGATTTGCCTTCGATGATTTCCTGAAGCAAACGGGCCGATATTTTTCCGATTTTCACAAAATCTTGCCGGATCGTCGTAAGCGGCGGCTGCATGTACCGGCTCAGCAACAAATCGTCAATTCCGGTGATGGAAATGTCTTCAGGGATTCTTAAGCCCGCTTCTTTCACTGCCTTCATCACACCGTAAGCCATCAAATCACTAAAACAAAGAAAAGCTGTGGGCTGTTTTTCCTGAAGATACGCTTTGGCAAGTTCATACGCCTTTTCTTCCGAGAAAGAAGCTTCCAGAATATCAATATCACTCAACTCTATGCCAGAGGCGTTCAATGCTCTCTCCAAGCCTTTCAAGCGCTCTGAGTTGACATAGGTTTCACGTGTTCCTGACACGACTACCAGCTTGCGATGATTCAGTTCCAGCAGATAGGCCGCCACTTCTTCCACGGCTTTGGCATTATCAATGGAAACACTGCCGATCAATCCATTGACGGTTTCGGCCATGATGTCGAGCACCACACAAGGCAAACTGGAGTCAATCAGCTCTTTATAATACTGGTCATCTGTCCGGATGCCCTGTAAGATGGCTCCGCCGATATTTCGTTCACGGCAGTAGCGGACATAGCTCTGCTGTTTTTGCTGTTGGGAATCGATCAGGTAAATGGATAATTCAAAGCGGCTGTTCGTCACTTCCTGATAGACGCCTTTGAAGATATTGAACGCATTGCTGTCATTTTCATTGTCATTCAGCACGCCGGAAGAAATCAGTCCAAGCGTCATCTGTTTTTTGGATGATAAATTTTTGGCATTGAGGTTCGGAGAATAATTCAATTCTTTGGCAATCGCAAAAATGCGTTGCCTCGTTTCTTCCTTTACATCTGCATAATTATTAAAAGATTTAGAAACGACACTGACGGAAACTCCCGCTTTTTTGGCAACTTCTTTTATTGTCGACATTCACTGTTTCACTTCCTACGTGAGTTTATCAAGTTAAAAGGGCATTTCAGCTGGAGGTTTTGGCCTCCTGTTTGTTCTTGACCCGTAATGTAAAGCTGTAAAATGCTGAAAATGACAGAAAAGCACTCAATGAACAGGTCAAAAGTGGTAAAAGCAACAACAGCTTGACGACACTGATCCAAATGAGCAAGCCATTGCTGCCCAGAATGAATAGGCTCAGCAGCGGGCTGCCGGTTGTAACGAAGAACGCATTAACAAGACGTTCTTTAGGATTCATCCGGTAATGGACGCTGATTGACAGAAAGTTCACGGTATAGATGAACAATGCTAAGCCGATGATCAGAAACAGCAAATCGAGCGAATCGCTTCCTGTTCTGAGATAGAAATACGCATAATACCAAACCAGCCAGATTGCCGCAAACGGCACACCCATTTTCATACTATCTTTATAGTTCGCCTTTAAATTGCTTACGTACATCTTCATGGAAGAAGAATCACGGCCGAGCAGCCAATCCCGGGCAGTCGCAAATGCAGCGGCCGTCGCCGGAAAAAACAGAAGGGGCGTAAACAGCAGGACAGCAGCACCGAAAAATACGATTCCAGCTGCATGGCTGAGGTCAATGACTACAAATGCAGTGAATAACGGAAGGCTCATGATAAACCACATGAAATTGACGGTCGCCATTTTCAAAAACCATTCGCTTGCCGTATAGAACACGCCCATAATCCCGCTCACTTCCTGCATGTTTTCATCTCCTTTTGAAAAGGCTTATTTGATAGCCCCTTCGCCGATTCCTTTGATAATGTATTTTTGTGCAATGATATAGAAAATAACTACTGGAATAATCGTTAACGTCAATCCTGCCATCGCCAGGTTCCACTCAATGGTGAACTCTCCGAAAAAGTAGAAGACAGACAATGGAATCGTCCGCAGCTCTTTGTCGACAAGTGTCAGTGAAGGCAGTAGGAAATCGTTCCAAATCAGAATGACATTCAAAATCATGACAGTCGCCGTAATAGGTGTCAAAATCGGGAAAATGATCCGCCAGAAAACTCCGAACTTTGAAGCTCCATCAATCGTTGCTGCTTCCTCCAGTGAAATAGGAATCGATTTGATGAAGCCATGGTAAAGAAAAACAGAAAGAGCCGCGTGAAAACCGATATTCATGAAAACCAGACCGCTGAGCGTGTTGTACAAAGGAATGCCCAGATTGCCTGTAATCCCTGTGACCAGCTGCATAAGCGGCATCATCAGTGTCTGAAATGGAATCAGCATCGTGGCGATCAGCGTCATGAAAATGATGGTACTGATCCGGCTTCCGGATCGGACCAGCATCCAGGCTGTCATCGATGACAGGATGACGATGAACACCACCGAAACGACGGTGACAAACATCGAGTTCAAAAAAGCACTGAAGAAATTCATCTTTTCCATCGCTTCTGTATAGAATTGGAAACCGAAGACCTCTGGAAAAGCCAGCGTATTCTCGTACAATTCCTGTCTCGTCTTGAACGAGTTGATAAATATGATATAGATGGGAGACAGAAAGATTAAAGCAACCACTATCAAAAGGATTTCTCTCGACCATTTGCTGAGTATACGCATTACATATCAACCTCCCGTTTCTTCGTCAGGTAAACTTGGGTCAATGTAATAGCTGCGATAATCACGAAGAACAAAATAGCTTTTGCCTGACCGTATCCATAATTTCCGTAGCCAAAAATTTCATTGTAAATATTCATCGCAAAAAGTTCTGTCGCATTTGCCGGTCCACCGCCCGTCAATGATAAGTTGACGTCGTAGATTTTAAAGCCGTACGACAATGTCAAGAACAGACTGATGGTAAATGCGGGCATGAGCAATGGGAACGTAATTCTCATCAGGCGTTGCCATTTGCTGGCCCCATCGACTTTTGAAGCTTCAATCAGTTCTCCAGGTATGCCCTGTATCCCTGCAATGTAGACAATCATGACATAGCCGGCCATCTGCCAAGTAAAAACAAACACAAGAGCAAACAAGGCGAAATTCTCGTTAAGCAGCCAGTTGAAAAAGATGCTTTCGAGTCCGACCGCTTCACCTACAAATGTGAAGACGTCCAGAAACACAAACTGCCAGATATAACCTAGAATCAGGCCGCCAATCAAGTAAGGCATGAAAAACATGGTGCGCGCTAAATTGGCCAGCTTAAGTTTTGAAGTGACCAGCAAAGCAAATGCGAGCCCCACTACATTGACCGAGATTACAGACAATACCGTGAACAAAACCGTAAGCCATGTCGATTTCAAGAAGCGCTCATCCGAAAACAGAGTCAGGAAATTCTCCATGCCGACAAAAACTTTCGGATTGGCGTTGATGCCATCCCATTCGAAAAAGGCATAATAAATTCCGATTATAAACGGAATGATGACAATGATTGTAAAAATGATAAGCAGCGGTAACGTAAATAAGAGATACCAGCCGATATTCTTCCTGTTGGCCACGTCCATCCCCTCTTTCCTTAACAACTTCGTTCTTTAATAGAGAAAAAGCAGAACACGCCTGTACAGGCGTGCTCTCTTTATTTATACGTACATCCTGAACAGATCCCTTTACTTGCTCGCATTCTGCCAAGCGGCATCCAGATTGCTGATGAATTCTTCGCCTGTAGTCTCTTCATTCACAAAGAATCCTTCTGCAGCGGGTGCAAAGTCATTCGGTACAAGGTTCGCCGGATAGTAGTTATGTGCCCAAGGAATCGTGTTCCCGCTGTTGGAGGCTTCCAACACAGCTTGTGATAATGGGTCCAAGTCAGTGGCTTCGATATTCGTCATCGCAGGGACGAATTTAAACTCTTCAACGATGATGCGCTTGCCGGTTTCGCTCGTGTGCAGCCATTCCAGGAAGTCAGTAGCCGCTTGGATTTCTTCCGGCTCTTTATCTGCATTTACCGCCCAGTTGCTGCCGACGCCTACTGCAAGCTTGTCATTTCCTTCAAGTGGGAATGGAGCCATACCGACTTCAAAATCCACTTCAAAATCTTGAAGCAAGCCCCATGCCCAGTTTCCTTGATGGATCATGGCCGTTTTTCCAGCTGCAAAATCGCCTACCTGCTGGTCATAAGAAGTACTCAGAGGACTCGGTGTGTTTGCTCTGATGGCTTCCATATACTCACCGAATCTAAGGAATTCTTCCGTTTCCGCCATCGTCACTTCACCATTAGTCAGGCTCTCCATAAACTCTACCGGTTCTTCCTGAATCGAGAATGGATAATTACTCATATGGCCGATCAGGAAGTAAGCTTCTGATGACAAGCCATAGCCGTTGATGCCTTCAGCATTGAATTTTTCCAATGTGCTTACAAATGATTCATAATCTTGAATGTCTTCCGGATTCACCAGTTCCTTGTTGTAGACAATTCCAAATCCTTCTACACCATATGGTATGCCGACCACTTTCTCATCAAGTGTCAAAGCCATGTCCGGTGCAATGTCATCTACAAATTCCTCGCCGCTCAAGTCGTGTAAATACGATGTTAAGCTTTCGGCTACAGTGGCATTCTGCACACTCATAATCGAAGGTCCGGTTCCATTATTGAGACGGATTTGCAACTGTTGGAAATAATCATCGCCGGTCGTTCCGATGACTTCCACATCCACTCCAGTTTCTTCCGTATACGCTTCTGCCGCCGCTTCAAGCTGATCGGAAATTTCAACCTTCGTCTGGAAGATCGTGATTTGTTGACTTGCTTCCTCGCCATCGCCTTCAGTTGCCGGTTCTTCGTTTCCGCTGCATGCAGCCAAACCTGTCATCAGTGCAGCAAACGCTATACCTGCCGTGAACTTCTTTTTAAAAACCATGTGTAATGCCCCCTTTGATTTTTTTATAGTAAATAAAATGAACGAATCATTTTATTACTGCAGTGGTTGTCCCGAATGGATTTGCGCCTCACTTGTGAGCGGCACTTCTATCAACTTGTCCGCTTTGTAGATTTTACCGCCAGTTTCAAATACCACTTCTCCACTGTGCGGGGTGGCTTTGAGTGATTGATGGGTGATTTCGATTGTCAATGCCACACCCTTCCAGTAGAGCGTAAACTTCATGCGCCGCCATTGCTTCGGCAACCTGGGATTGATCCGCAGCAGTTCATCCGATAACCGGACGCCGCCAAAGCCGAATACCGCTGCGGTCCAGATCCCTCCGATAGCCGCTGCATGTATGCCTTCATCGGACGTATGCATTTGCGGCCCGAGATCGATTTCACAGGCTTGACGGAACAGGGAGTAGGCCATGTCCGTTTCCCCCAGATCGTTCGCCACAACGGCATGTACCGCCAGACTCAAAGAAGAGTCATGCAAGGTGCGGGGCTCATAATACCGGTAATTCTTCCGCTTGGCTGTGTTCGATAAGCGGGCGTCCCCGCACAGGAAGGTCTGCTCCAGCAGATAGAATAACAGTACGGTATCCGCTTGTTTGGTCACTTGGATTTTGTTGATCTGTTCCGCATTATAATCCCGGTAGATCGTCCTCACCTTCGTTTGCTTCTTGTATGTTGAAAGATCGATTTCGGGAAGCTGCAAATACGTATCGTCTTGCGGAATGACCGAGTCTAGCGGTCGCGGATTCGGCAAATACAGGCTTTCCGCTTTTTCTTTCCAATCCAGGCGGGCATCCCCCACACCGAATTTCTGAAAAAGCTTTGGATTTTCGGATGACAGCTGTTCGGCATAGCGTTCGGCGAGTTTCAGATTGAAGTAGGCCATATAATTTGTGAAAGCATTGTTGTCCACATGCTCTTTATACTCGTCAGGCCCAAGGACATTGCGGATTTCATACACTTCCCGGTCCTCGTTCCACTCCAGTCTGCTAGACCAGAATTTCGCGGTTTCGAAGACCATCTCGTACCCATAGCATTCCATAAATCCCGAGTCGCCTGTCACCTTCTCGTATTGATAAACTGCAAAAGCGATGTCTGCGGAAATATGCTGTTCGATGATTCCTGACCAGATCTTCGACTGCTCTCCTGTCACAATATCAATATCTCCCCATAACGGCGTGGTTTCTCCATCTTCCGGCCAAGCCATTTCCCATGGATACATGGCTCCGGCATAACCGTTCTCCACCGCCTTTCTTCGTGCTCCTGCAAGGCCGTGATACCGGTAGGTAAGCAACGATTTTGCTGCTGCAGGATTGGAATAGATGAAGAACGGCAATATGAAAATCTCCAAGTCCCAAAATGTATGGCCTTTATATCCTTCTCCGCTCATCGCTTTCGCTCCGATGCCTAAATATTCGTGAGATGCCGGAGGCTGCATGGCCGTCAAGTGGTACAGTGAAAATCGGAGTGCCAGCTGGTCAAACGGATGGTCACTTTCCACCTCGAAATTGTAATTTCCCCAAACTTTTTCCTGCCATGCCTGGCGATGCTTTTCGAATAAGGCATCATATCCTTTTTCTGCATGATGCCTCAGTTCGTCGAGAGATTTCTGAAGCAGCTGTGCGGAATTCTTTGATCGCTGTCCGTCCCCGCTGTCTCGGCTCGTATGCACAGTGGCCAATTTTTCCACTTCCAGTTTTTCTTTCGGTTCGAGCTGGAATTCATAGGTCATCCACACTTTCCGGCGAGCCATGTCCTTATCTGCAGCCGGCATTACCTTTTCCCCATTCAAGCGGATGGTATGTACAGCATTAAAGAGCATTTCCACACCGGATTCGTTCGTCTTCTGAGTCAGCTGGATCAAGCGGTCGTCCAGTATTCTCCGCTCGCCTTCAAGAAAATGCTGCGACCCCGAATTGGTCATCCGCCCATTGATGCCACTGTCAAAAGAAATTGCCACTGGATGGGTCAAGCTTTCCACTTCCATCTTCATCGCAATCAAATGCAGGTTGTCGAGCGATACAAAGCGCTTGAAATGAAACCGCAGCTTTTTCCCTTTCGGTGATTCCCATATAAAAGATCTGGTCAGTTGCGCTGTTTTTAGATTGAGCTGCTTGATGTAATCATTGGTTTTTCCGAATTCCAAGCTGAACCGTTCTCCGTCGATGCGAATATCCAATCGAGTGATATCGGCTGCATTAGGGAGTTCGGTCACTTCATTTTCCTGTGATCTATTGAAAGTTCCATTGATGAACAAGTTTCTGGTTTCCTGTCCATACGGTTCCTCTGCCGCAGAACGCAGCCCCATATACCCATTTCCAAGCATCATAACAGCTTCGCTTTTCCCCAATTTCTCGGCTGAAAAGGCAGTCTCTGCCACAATCCAGTCCTTAAACTCCCCTGTGCCGATGGAATAATCCATCAAAGAAACCGCCCCTTTCGCATTTACGAAAACGTTTTAGTTTTTTCCGAAAAAAATATCAGAGCTTCCGTCTGAGAAGCATCTCCGCTTCTCCTCTAGCAAGCTTTCCTTTGAAATAAAAATCCTTGAATTTTATGGAAAGCGCTTACAAGACTTATTATATGCACTATATTTTGAATAGTCAATAAAATAAAAAAACAAAATCCTACAACTTTTTCAGCTGAAGAATTTTGTTTTATCATCGGGCTTTACAGATTTCAATTCAAAATTTATAGACATTTCCTTCACGTTTTTCTTTTTCCCACTCTGCCGCTTCTTCGCCTTCTATCGGACCTGACAGCAATTGGTCGTCCGTATCAACCATCCACTGTTCAACTTTAACGCGCAAGTCTTCCAAAACATGCTGGTGTTCCCTGTTCTCGGCAAGATTGTTCTGCTCTTGCGGATCTGCATCCAGGTCATATAATTCTTCTTCAGCATTTGGGACATAATATGATTTCCTCACCACTCGCCCTGAAAGGCTCTCGTGGATATCGAATGGGAGGTATACTTTCGGACCGTCTTCAAAATTTCTTATGTACTTGTATTTGGCGGTCCTTACGCCTCGCATCGGATGATAACGGTCATGCCAGGTCAGTTCGCAGAAAAAATGTTCGCGTTCTGTATAATTCTTCTCTTGGATCAACGGCAGGAAACTCCGTCCATCAATTCCAACAGGAACTTCTCCACCTGCAAATTCCAGAAGAGTGGGCATTAAATCAATATTGCATAAAAGCTCTTTTTGCCTGACTCCTTTTCTGTCCATGCCTTTCGGGAATTTCATAATCAATGCTGTTTCCAAACCTGCATCCGTCAATGTGCCTTTTGCTCTTGGAAAAGCAATGCCGTGGTCTGTCGTATAGATCAAGAGCGTGTTTTCGTCTAAACGGGTGTCTTCCAATAATTTTCTTATCCTGCCGATTGCACGGTCCAGCTCTTTGACAGAGCCTTGAAAGTCGGCAATATCTTGTCTGACTTCTGTTGTATCCGGCAAGTACGGGGGAACTTCCACTTCATCGATGGAATCGGGTTCAAACTTATCAAAAGGGCGATGCGTTTCTTCAAATCCGACCGAAGCATAAAAAGGTGGCGCATCGCCAGATTCCGCTCTTTCAAGCAAAAACTTCTCCAGTTCATCCGTCACTTTTTCTGCTGCATTTCCTGGGACTTCGACTACCTGATCATAGCCTAATTTCTCCCCTTCATAAATTCCGTCGATGGATTCATGGAAAAAACCAAAAAGCGAAGTGGCATAGCCGGCTCTTTTCATTTCTGAAGGAAGTGTCTTGATGCCGGCTTTCATTGTGTGCCCTAAATGCGTCAGGCCGATCAATCCATGATTATGGCCATATTGCCCGGTTAAGATGCTCCCCCGGCTAGGGCTGCATTGAGGCTGGGTGCAAAAATAATTGTCGAACTGGATGCCTTCTTCCGCAATCCTGTTCAGTTCCGGTGTCTTCACTTTGCGCCCATAGCTTTCTAAATGCCTTCCTGTATCATGTGAAATCACCAGTAGGATATTCGGTTTCCCCATTGGATCAGCGCCTCCCTGTTTTGTTGAAATCGTTGGATTCTATTGGATGATTTCCGTCTCCCTAAATGCTGGCCACACACCTGAAGCCTATATTGCCTGCCGAACTGTCACTGGTATTAGAGGACCGCGCGGCTACACGATGCCTATTGCAATATGAATCGTGGCACAGGTAGGAGCCGCCCCGCATGGTTTTGTCCATATCTTGATCCGCTTCCAAATTCGGCAGTTCCGCAAATGCGTTCGAACACCATTCCCACACATTGCCGGACATATTAAAGAGACCGAATCCGTTCGGTGGAAAAGAAGAGGCTGGCGCAGTCCCTATAAATCCGTCTTCAGCAGTGTTGAAAGTCGGAAACGTTCCTTGCCAAATATTACAAAGATGTTCGTTATCCGGAGTCAAGTCATCTCCCCATGGATAACGTTTTTGCTCCAATCCCCCACGTGCCGCGTATTCCCATTCAATTTCAGTAGGCAGCCGCTTTCCTGCCCACTCGCAGTATGCGTTAGCATCTTTCCATGAAACATGGACGACCGGATGATCCATCCGTTTCTCTATACTGCTTCCGGGTCCTTCCGGCTGAAACCAGTAAGCTCCTTCTACGGCGTACCACCATGGGGTATTCGCTACTTGCCTCACTGCTGTTTTAATGTCAGGAGCTATAAACTGGTAAAAAACAAAAGACCAGCCGAATATTTCAGCTTCCGTCTGATAACCGGTTTCCTTAATGAATTGCATGAATTCTTCATTTGTCACTACGGTGCTGTCCATATAAAACGGCTCTACCCGCTGCTCACTTATCGGACCTTCAAAGTCGGCAGGATGCCCCTCTCCACTTTCTGTACCCATCAAAAAAGTTCCACCGTTAATGAAAACCATCTTTTCCTTAAAGCGATTTTTTTTGCTGCACTGCTCAGAAGGCTCGGTCTCCATGGCACGATTGATTTCTTTCGGTTGCTGCGGCTTGCTTGGCGAACAACAAGCTTTTGCCATCTTGCCCACGAGATTCCCCCCTTTGTTCCAGCCATCAGTCAATTAAAATTGTAAACGCTATTAGTCTGAATTGAAAGTTAATTTAAGGCGAGCTATAGCCTCTTCTTTTGGTTGATAGAAAAAATGATTGAAGAGATAAACAAACACTAAAACGCCTCGAAACCAGTGCTGTTTTCGAGGCGTTTACCTTGTCTAAATCATTGTCACTTATTCCTTTACCCCCATCGACTTCTTATACCCTTCCAAATACGTCTTTTCGGACGGACTGCTCATGTCGAACGAGCTCATGGTGCGGTGCCAGTTCGGGTAGATCGGCACAGGGCGAGCGGCAGATTCAATCAGGTCGTGCTCTTCTTGAGTCAATTTGATCTCAAAGGAAGCAATGTTTTCTTTCAGCTGCTCTTCGTTGCGGGCCGCGATGACGATTGGCCCAACGTTCGGACGGTCCCGGACCCACGAATAAGCGATCTGCGGAACCGATGCGTTATGGTTGGCCGCGACTTCTTCCAGTGCATCGATGACCTGGTACAGCCGCTCCTGATCTTGCACCCATGGCTCCGGCCATCCCGCACCTTGGCGCGTGTTTGGCGGCGCCTGTTTATTGCGTCCGATTTTGCCGTTCAGTAAGCCCTCGCCGAGCGGACTCCAGATCATCGAACCGATGCCAAGTTCACTGCCGGCCGGAAGCAATTCATATTCTGCTTCTCTCGCTTCTGGTGTGTAGTAGATCTGCTGGGTGATCGGCGGGATAAAGCCCGCTTGCTCCGCGACGGAAAACGTGCGGGCAAGCGCCCAACCGCTGTAATTCGACACGCCCCAATGGCGGATTTTGCCGGACTTCACGAGGCTGGTCATCGCTTCCACGGTTTCTTCGACCGGCGTCTGCCCGTCCCACAGGTGAACGAAATAGACATCAAGGTAGTCTGTTCCCAAGCGCTCCAGCGACTGGTCGATGGATGTCAGGATATTGCTTCGCGAAGCTCCCCTTGCGTTAGGGTTTTCTCCCAGAGGAAAGCCTGTTTTTGATGTCAGCAGAACTTCGTCCCGGCGCCCTTTGATGGCCGATCCCAATACTTTTTCCGCATCTCCTTTTGAATAGAGGTTGGCGGTATCGAACATATTGATGCCGGCTTCCAGTGACATGTCGATCATGCGGCGTGCCAGATTCTCGTCAATATCTCCAGCTGCTTCAAAACCATTTGTTCCGCTGAAAGGAACAGTTCCGAGTATGTATTTCGGAACACGCAAACCTGAATTTCCTAAATAGATATATTCCATGATGGCCTCCTGATACACTGTATTTTTTAAAAACAAGATAGTCTTAGCTTACCCGTTGGCAGCCTGTACAAAACAGCCCTTTGATGATTGGAAATGGATTTACCGCTATGCTATACTGGCCTTATCAAACGACAGAAAGGCTGATGGGTGGACGATGCGCAACTAATCTTGTTTTAGCGACTGGAATTTTAAATTTCAACTTACGCAAAATAGGATTAGTCTGCCCACATCTTGAAAAACTGTCGAGCCATTGTACATGGATGGCTTATTTAGAACGGGCACGATACGGCTAATCCTTCCAAATTTATTTGGGAGGATTTTTTTATTCTCCCTCTCCTGAAGGGATTGATTGGATGAAAGAACTGCTGAAATTGCAGAATGTGCGTTATGAAATACTGGATACGGTAATTTTTGAAGAGGTCCATGCAAGTGTCCGGCAAGGCGAAGTGATCGGCATCATCGGCAAGAATGGAGCCGGTAAATCGACGTTGCTGCGCTTGATCGCCGGTGAATTGATTCCCACAAGCGGACAGCTCGACTGGCTCCAGCCGAATATCGAAACTGTTTTTGTGGAACAGGAAACGGAAACACATGCATTCAGCGAGGTCTCTTCTTCAGAAAGCGCTTTGCTGAAACAATGGCAGGTACCGATGCATGACTTTCCGCTCCTCAGCGGCGGCGAAAAACTGAAGGCCCGGCTTTCTGCAGGCCTCTCGAAAAATGCCCACCTGTTGTTGCTGGACGAGCCGACCAATCATTTGGACAGTAGCAGCATCGAGCTGTTGAAAGCGCAGCTCCGCAAATACCCGGGGACCATTATCCTGGTGTCGCATAACCGCCACTTCCTGGACGCGGTTGCGACCAAAATCTGGTCGCTCGAAAATCAGAAACTGATCGAGCACAGCGGCAATTACTCCAGCTATATAGACGCGCGGCAGCAGAAACGGTTGACCCAGCAACGGGAATACGACAAGCAGCAAAAGATGGTCGAGCGCATCGAAGCGCAGATGGACGAACTGACTTCCTGGTCGCATAAAGCGCACGCTGAATCAACCAAGCAGGAAGGTTATAAAGAACATTACCGCCTGAAAGCGAAACGCATGGACAAACAAGTCAAATCCAAGCAGAAGCGGCTGGAAAAAGAGCTGGATAAAATCAACGCGGAGCCCCTCGAGCCTGAATACGAAGTCGCTTTCTCCATGAAAGCCACGCATAAAACAGGCAAACGTTTTCTTGAAGTGAAAGAGCTGTCGAAGGCATATGGGGGCAATCTGCTGTTTGAAAAAGCGGATTTCACCATTTTGCATGGGGAAAAAGTGGCCATCGAAGGTGCAAATGGCAGCGGCAAAACGACGTTACTGAAAATCCTGCTCGGGCTGGAACCTGCAGACGGCAATGTTTGGATGTCCCCTTCTGCGAGCATCGGCTACTTGACGCAGGAAGTGTTTGACCTGCCGCTTGAGAAAACACCGGGCGAGCTGTTCTATAAGGAAACCTTCGAAGCGCGCGGCAAAGTCCAGAACTTGATGAAGCATCTTGGCTTTACAGCGGAGCAGTGGAAAGAGCCGATCGGCGCCATGAGCATGGGGGAACGCATCAAGTGCAAGCTGATGGTCTATATCCTGGAGGAGCGGGACGCGCTGATTCTTGATGAGCCGACCAACCACCTCGACTTGCCGTCACGCGAGCAGCTCGAGGAGACTTTGGCGCAATACACGGGCACAATGCTTGTCGTCTCCCATGACCAGGCGTTCCGGGAGAAAACCACCACCAGCAAACTGGTCATCGCGGACCGCCGGATCGAGAAGCAACTCGATGCACCCGCTCCGGAACGGGACGAAACTGAAGAATTGCTGATGCGGCTTGAGACGGAGCGCCAGGAAGTACTGGGGAAATTGAGTTTTATGATTACGAAAGATCCGCAATATGCCGAGCTTGACCGGCGGTTCAGTGAACTGACGCAGGAGATCAACAGGCTGAAATCCTGAATAATACCTGAAAGAAAGCCGATAGACCTTGCCAATGTGTACGCAAAAAGGGCCGCTCCTGTAACTTTCAGGAGCGGCCCTTTTTCAAGTGATGATATGCATTTTTAGGCGCGGATCCATCTCCAGATTTCGCCCGGTGTTGCATTTTTCCCATACATTAAAATACCGATTTTAAATATTTTCCCTGCCAGCTTCATGAAGACCCAGACACTGACAATCAGGATAGCCAGCGCAATGATGATTTCAATCCACGGCCACTCTTCCAAGAGCGTCAACCGGAGAATCAATATCGCTGGCGAAGTGAATGGAATATACGAGCCAATTTGCGCCCAAATGCCGCTTGGGTCACTGAAAACCGGACCAACGAAAATCAAAGCGGTAAACGGCAGCATCATAATCATTCCCTGGAAGTTTCCAGCAGTCGAAATGTCCGCCATCGTTGCTCCGATGCCGACAAAAAGAGCGGCAAACAACAAGTAGCCCAGTATCGCAATGAACAGCAGCAAAGCCAGTTCCGGCACGAACAAATACTCAAGTATAGGAACATCGATTTTCCACACAAGAACCGGCAGCACCAGTACGATAAACACAAGCACCTGAATGATGCCAAGCACGAAATACCCGATAATCTTGCCTTGCATCAATTCACTCGGAGTCAGTGACGACAAGATGATTTCAGCGATTTTGTCTTTTTTCTCCTGAGAAGCACTTTGGAAGATCGCCATGCCTGTAAAGACGATCGACAGCAAGACGGCTGCCGCGAATATCCCCGGCACCATGCGTTTCATCAAGTCTTCATCCATTCCTGTGCCCATTTCGGTTTCTGCATTTGCGGCGGCAGAAGCATCTTCAAACACGACGCCTCGGGCAATGACGCTTGCTTCTTCAGGCGTCAAGCCGAGCTCTTCGATTTGCATCGCCTGCAAAGGAGCACCCAGCAGCTGCACTTCATTGATAAAAACAGGGCTGATTTCCTCGCTTTGGTAAACCGGCAAGACGCCGCCTTCGAATGCCCGCTCATCGATAAAGACGTATGCAGTGTTCTCTTCGGATTCAAGCGCCTCTTCGGCTCTTTCCTCCGAACTATCGGTCGGTTGCAGTTCCCATTCGGCTCCTGCTTGATCGACTGTCATTTCCAGGTTTTCATAGACACCAAGCTGGTCATTGACGAATACCGTCGTCGACACTGCGTCCTCATCCGAGTTATTGAACAGGTCGGGAATGAGGTAAAATGCCAGAAACAGAATAGGCGATATAAACAAGCCAATCAGGAACGTCTTGTTTTTCATATTCCGTTTGATTTCCCATTTGGCGACTTTCTTCGTGTTACGCATCCAAACTCTCCTCTCTCTTCAAGAGATTTTTATCTGTTGCGATGTCGATGAAGATTTCATGCAAGGAAATCCGGTCGATGGATAATTCCTGGACATCCAGCTGTACTGGCAGATTTTTCAGCCATGAAGCCGGCTCCACATCTTTAGACAAATACAGCACGGCTGTTTCTTCATTTTGCTCTACCCGTTCGACCTCCGGCAGGCTTTCCAATAAACTCCGTTCGTTCACGCCGTGGATGGTGCATTTGAAATTGGCGTATTGTTTCTTTACGTCATCGAGCGGTCCGTAAATCACTTTTGTCCCGCGGTGGATCAAAAACAGCCGATCGGCCATTTCTTCGACCAGGTTCATTTGATGCGATGACAGCAAAATCGCTGTGCCGTTTTGCGCCAAGCCGCGGATTTCGTTTTTGAACAATTCCTGGCTGACGGGATCTAAGCCGGAAAAAGGTTCATCAAGGATCAACAGTTCCGGTTCATGAAGAATCGCGGCGATAAACTGGACTTTCTGCCCCATGCCTTTTGACAATTCTTCCACCGACACCTTGTCTTTCCCTTCCAAATCAAATTTCTTCAGCAGCTCAAGCGCCCGTTCTTTCGCGCGGTCCAGCGGATAATCTTTCAGTTCCGCCAAATACAGCAGGATGTCCATGACTTTGACGTTTTTGTACAACCCGCGTTCTTCCGGCAAATAGCCGATTTTATTGCGCGGGATTCCTTTTTTAGGGTTGCTCTGGAATGTGATGCTCCCTTCATCGGGATACATAATGCCCATGATGTTGCGGATTGTCGTCGATTTCCCTGCTCCGTTTGGGCCGAGAAGCGCCATGATCTCCCCTTTTTTCACTTCAAATGAAATATTCGAGACAATTTTCTTATCTTTGAAAGACTTCCCTAAATTTTCTACAGCCAGCATCGTCTCCACTTGTTCTCATCCTTTCTTCTTCGAAATCAGGTTCCTGCGTTCTGCTTACTTGAGTAATATGTCGATAATTTCCTCCAGATCCAATGCGGCATGGTCGATTATACGGATATTCTCGTAACGTTCTGCGGCAGCCAAATTATTCGACACGACCTGCCTGGGGTCCCCTGACACTTCTCCAGAGACCGGACCATCAGAATTGATCGAGCCAGTAGCGTTTGCTTGGATGGTTGGGGTGTCCGTTTTAAAAAAAATGCCGTTTAGCGCTCTCCTATACTAGCTTCGTCTTCGTTTGAAAGTTTTGTAAGGAATGGGTATATCCCTAAAAATATAAAAATTAAAGCTGGTACTAACAAGAAAGTACCCAGTACTTCCAAATCAAAAATTAATGTCACCACAATAATAAGAAATGCCGGCAAAAAGCTGAAGAGGGCATTTTGTTTTCTTGACTTCGGCACGATGTATTGCGCTTTTCCGCAGTACGGGCAATTTACTTTATTGGTGAATTTGAGGGTGTTCAGGACAATGGTCTTCCATTTCCATTGCCGTCCGCAATTTTCACAGTTTGGCATATGTACACGCTCCTTTACCGTGGATAAGTTTCGTGATCTGTCTGCAGGTAACGGCTGAAGTAAGCTCCGGTGATCAATAACAAGATTGTCAGGGACATCGAGATGATTCCGATAATATCGAACCAATATGCCAGTATGTTGACGATGGCGATTAAAAAGAAACAGATGGATGTTCCCAAGCTTTTCAGATCCGTGGCAGAAGATGCTTTCCTTTTCCTGATGATTTTATTGATTGAAACACCCAATGCGATGAGCACCAGTGCAGTTAATATCGCTGGCCACAAGATCGGCCACCCCCTTTATTTATAGCTGTATCTTTATTTACGGTTTGGGCTATATAAAGTTTCGCATTTCGAATCTTTTGTGATTTAGAGCTTCCCCAATTCTGGACCCCTCTATCCGAAAAGACGTACAATAGGAAGGAGCGATAAGCAAAGGGGAGGAAATTTTTCTATGGCAAACGACAAGTTTTTCACATTCCACAATGGGGTTAAAATTCCCGATATCGGATTCGGTACTTGGCAGATTCCGAACGAAGAAGCCTACGCTGCAGTGACGACTGCTTTGGAAAACGGCTATACACATATCGATACGGCTTTAGCCTACCAGAACGAGGAAAACGTCGGCAAAGCGATTAAGGATTTTACTATTTCCCGGGAAAAGATCTTTATCACCAGTAAGCTCCCGGCGCAAATCAAAGGCTATGACGTGACACTTGAAGCTTTTGAAGAAACGATTTCGAACCTTGGCGTTGATTACCTGGATCTTTATTTGATTCATGCGCCATGGCCTTGGGACGAAATAGGCAAAGACTGTACAGAAGGCAATATCGAATCATGGAAAGCGATGGAGAAGCTATATAGAGACGGTAAGATTCGGGCAATCGGCGTTTCCAATTTCTCAGAAAAGGATATCCAGGCACTTCTGGATAATTGCGACATCGTGCCGATGGCCAACCAGATACCATTCTATATCGGCCGCGATCAAGCGAGCCTATTGGAGTTCTGCAAAAAGCACAACATCGTTGTGGAGGCATATTCACCTCTTGCAACAGGACAGATTTTAAACAACCCTGACATCAAAGAGTTGGCTGCCAAGTATGAGGTAACACCTGCACAATTATGTATCCGATATTGCCTGGAGCACGGCACATTGCCGCTTCCGAAATCAACAAATGAAGAACGCATCATCGAAAACAGCCAATTGGAGTTCACTATTTCTCCAGTAGATGTCCAAAAGCTGGATACTTTTGAAGATGTTCGTGCTAAATAACAAAAACCGCCCACGGGCGGTTTTTTTCATTTTCATATGAAATGTTTCTTGGAAATCTAGTGGCCATGCCGATTATTCGTGAAATCAGCTTGTTCTTTCCATCTTATTGATTAACTTTCTCAGGATCTTGACTCCGGTACAAGGAAAAGTCATCCAAACTTCCCCAGGCGCCCCCATCCGCTTTCACGCTGCCGCCAATCGTCACCGTTCCTTCTTGGACAAGGATTCCGTCTAGTTCCGGCTGACTCCAGTTGGCCCAACCGTTTACAGCGGTATCCATCGTGTAACGCCCGCCTGCTGTTTCAGCGTAAATGTACATCTCGGAGTTTTCGGCATTTCCGCCTTGCACAAAAGCAGAAAGCTTATAGAATCCAGGTTCCAAGCCCGTAATAGTCTGCTCAACCTGGAAATCGACTGATTCCGCTGAATAGAAATGCAGCGAATAGTTTCCGGTTTTGGCATCCGATGCTTTGTTTTGGTAGCTCGTGTGAGGTGCGGAACCGTTCCGGTGGGTGATATCCCACATGCTTCGGTCGTTGCTTTCAAATCCGAAGTTCTTCACAAAATTTTCCGGACTGATTTGCAGATTCGCTTTGACTGCATGACCGTCTTCCAGTTCTCCATTAATCTCGTAATTGCCTGCGCCGTTGTTGATGGCCTGCTCCAGTGCTTCTTCGTCCCATGTGACGAGAGCTGATCCTTCGCTTCTGTCATTGTAAGTAACAGTCACTGTTTCAGGCAGCATAATTGTGCCTCCTGCAACAGCAGAGATGAAGAGATCTTTTACCTCATCAATTTTTAATGGAGCTACTGCTCCCGTTTCCAAGTACTTAAAAACGTTCAAGGACGGCAACGGACGGCCGTAAAAGTCGAACAGGGCCTGATTATCGACTGCGCTGCCGCCATACCATTCGCCGGCGTCTTCAGAGTCGTATTCTGCAGCATAGCTTGTTGCCCAGCCGGAACCGTATTTTTCCCAGATCATTTTGCTTTTCTTCAATTTTTTGTCGGACGCTACCGGAATCCAAGCCGGTTCCCAGTAGAACACACCGAGGCCCGCATCCCCTATTTTTGCCACGGCTGCCGCCACATCTCTGACAGCATACGCCTGTCCTTGGACCGTTATTGGATAGTCTAAGGTTTGGCCGGAACTTTTCGGCGCGGTGTTTCCGTGGCCATCTCCATCTTCTGCCGTATAGGCATAGGAAGTTTCCGCCACCATCACTTTTTTGCCGTACGTTTCCGCTACATTTTTAAGGACAGATGACAAATTCGTTAAGGTACCGTGCCAGAACGGATAATAGGAGCTGGCAAAAACATCGTAATCTACCTGATTGTCTTCAAGGGTTCTAGCGATCGATGTATATCTTCCAGTTGTTTCGGGATTGGTGAAATGCAGCGCGACCAAAATATTGGGATCAAGCTCTCTGACCGCCCGGCTCCCTTCATTAAATAGTTGGCTCATCTTCTTCCAATCTTTTTCTCCAGCCATGGCACCATTTGTTTCATTTCCGATCTGTACCATGCCGATGTCAATGCCTTCATCAAGCATTGCTTGGACACTGTCTTCAGTAAAATCATGGAGCGCTTTTTTCTTGTCTTCAAAATTCAGGTTTGCCCAGGCTTTTGGTGCCTGCTGTTTGGCAGGGTCTGCCCAGAAATCAGAGTAATGGAAATCCACCAGCACCTGCATGCCATTGGCAGTGGCGCGTTTACCAATCTCAATGGCTTTCTCCACATCGTTGTTGCCGCCTCCATATCCATTTCCTTTCAAATCGTATGGATCATTCCAAATGCGCACGCGAATATAATTGACACCGGATTGCTCTAATGTCTTGAAGATGTCCTGCTTTTTTCCGGCTTCATCGTAGAATTTCACTCCACTGTCTTCCAGAGCAAGAATGCTGGACACATCTACACCCTTAATAAAATCTTCATCGATTCCTGGAATCCGTTCGACGAAGATATCTGTCTCTACCGGTTCTGCGGCCATTGCGGGGGCGTTGTTCAAACCGATAGAACTTATGACCATGGCAGCTGCAGATGCAGCCGCAAGCATTGCTTTCCATTTTCTACTCTTTGTCATCCTCTTTCCACATCCTTTAATTTATTGTCAAAAAGGATTTTGAGAACCCTTTTATAACCAGGAACAGTTGGAACTTACTAAAAAGCACCCGTTCAATAGATTGCCTATTTAGAGCGGGTGCCAGAGACGTTTATATAAGTGGGGTTGTAGTACTATGTTCTATCTATCGCTTAGATGAAACATTTAGCTTTGAAGCAAAACAGCAAAATTATTTCTCTAAAAGTTAGTGCCCCATGAACATTATTGGAGAAATCAGCTTGGCAGTTTCCAAATAATTGGATATACTGTCCAAACTCTCATGAATACTGTCCAAGCAACCTCTTTTGCTATCCAAATGTATTTTTCACTAAAAAAGAATCTTCCTCTTAGCCATTTACAGTCAAAATCCTCACTTCATACTTCGCCAATGTCAGCTCACCCAACAGATCCTCGCCGCTCACCAAGTCTTTAGCTGCCGCATCGATTGAAACGATTTGCTCCTGCTCGGTAAAATTCATGACGAATGCATAGTCTTGGCCTACATCTTGGCGCACTTGGACTGAAACGCCAGGACCGTGTGCAACCGGGAATACCGGTTGGAGCGACAAGTCACTGATTAACCCTTGATAGAAATCGCGATGGAACTGCTCTTCTAAACGGGCTCCAATGTAATAAGCTTGCCCTTTTTCATAGCGGTTGCTTGTTACTGCCGGAGACTCTGCATAAAAATCCTGTTCGTAAGTCCCGACGACGTGAGCTGAATGATTTTCCAAAACTGTCGCGTAGTCCGTCAGTTCATAGGACCGCCCGCCATAATGGACCGTATTCGTGTCGCTTGGATACAGCGTATCGGTTTCAACCGGGTTGATGCCGAATACATCCTGCAGGTCCTGATGCCAACCGCCTAAATACGTTAGGTCATACTCGTTGACGATTCCGCTGATATAGGTCATCACCACGGTGCCGCCGTCTGCCACAAAACGCTTTAGCCGGGCGATCGTTTCTTCGCTCACTAAGTACAACATCGGCACAATGAGTAATTTATAGCCTGAAAAATCCTGTTCTTTTGTAATGACATCGACTGGGATATCCTTTTCCCAGAATGGCCGGTAATGCTCCTGCAAAGTTTGCGGATAGGACTTTGTTTCTGCTCCGTAGCCTTGGGCGTGGTCGAGCGCCCAGTTGTTTTCCCAGTCGTAAAGGATGGCGACTTCTGCCGGGCGATTGGTTCCGACCACTTGGGATAGTTTCCCTAAAGTCGCACCAACTTTGGACACTTCCTTAAAGACGCGGTTTTCTGTGCTATTGTCATGATCAACGACCGCGCCATGGAATTTCTCCGAAGAACCGCGAGATTTCCGCCACTGAAAATACAGGATGCTGTCCGAGCCATGCGCAACCATCTGCATTGAAGACAGCAGGTGCATGCCCGGTCTCTTGGCTTTGTTGACCTTATGCCAGTTGACGGCGCTTGGCGTAGACTCCATCAAAAGGAACGGCTGTTGTTTCAAACTGCGGTACAAATCATTGATAAAGCCGACTTTCATTGCCAGATTCGCAGTTGTTTCCCAATCATTATGCCATGCCGGGTATGCATCCCAGCTGATGACATCCAAGTGCTTGGCAAACTTGCTGTAATCCAAGCTCTGGAAAGGAATCAAATCGTGGGTGTCCGCCATGAAATTGGTGGTTATCGGGATTTCTGGTGTCAACTCTCTGATCGCTGTCACTTCATTTTCAAAGAAAGCGATTGTCTGATCTGTCACAAAGCGCTTCCAATCCAAGTTCAGACCGTGGACCATGTTTTCACCAATTGGAGACGGTGATTCGATTTGGGACCAGCCACTGAAGGTATGGCTCCAGAACGGCCCCCACCAGGAATCATTCAAAGCCTTCAAATCGTCTGCGTATTTTTCCTTCAGCCAGCTTCTGAAAGCATCCTGGCATCTGTCACAGTGGCATTCGCCGCCGTACTCATTGGAAATATGCCACATGAGCAAAGCGGGATGCTTGCCGTAGCGCTCCGCTAGCATCCGGTTGATCTTGGCCGTTTTTTTGCGGTAGACCGGTGAAGTAAAGCAATGGTTATGCCGGCCTCCATGCAATTGTTGGACGCGCGAGCCATCAACCCGCAGTACTTCTGGATATTTTTGCGACATCCAGGCTGGACGCGCTCCGCTCGGCGTCGCCAGGATGACGCGGCCGCCGCTGCTGTGGATGTTTTCGATGATGCTATCCAACCATTCAAAATGGTATTCGCCTTCTTGTGGTTCAAGCGTGCTCCAGGAAAAGATTCCCAGCGAAAACGTATTGCTGCCTGAAAGCTTCATCAATTTCAGATCTTCCTTCAAAATTTTCGGATGGTCTAACCATTGGTCAGGGTTGTAGTCTCCACCGTGAAGCATGAAATCAGCCGCCGTGGTATAGGTTTTTTTGTTTTTAGGCATAATGTTCTCCTTCCATTTCCAGGTGCTGCAGTTTTTGCTGTCAGCCTTTTGTTCCGCCTGCCGTCAAACCTGAGACAAAGTTCTTTTGCAGCAGGAGGAATATGATGGCAATCGGTATGCTAATCAAAATGGCGCCCGCCGCAAAGGTCGTAAAGCTTGCGCCCATGACATCATTCACCAAGTTATATAGGCCGATCGGCAAGGTATAGTACTCTGGTGAACGTAAAATCGTTGATGCCAGGATAAAGTCTCCAAGCGGCCCCGTAAATCCGGTCATTGCCACTACTGCAATCATCGGTTTGGATAAAGGCATGATGATCTGCAGAAAAATCCGTGTATTACTTGCGCCGTCGATTTTTGCGCTTTCATCCAGATCCATCGGAATAGAATCCATATAGCCTTTCATCAAATACGTATTCAACGGAATCAATCCGCCGATATATAGCAGGATCAATAGCCAGTGACTGTTCATCATTCCAAGAATCTGCGCTAAAACGAAAAGCGCAATCAACGCAGAGAACTGGGGAATCATCTGCAGCAGCAAAAACAGCGTCAATGCGTTCTGCCTTCCTTTAAAACGGAACCGTGAAAAGGCGTAGGCGGTAAAGGAAACACAGATTACTGCACCAATCATGGTAAAAATACTGATTTTCAAAGAATTTAAATACCACTGAACGTATTGGAGGCTTTCGCTTCCCGCGAACAGTTCCCGGTAATGGTCCAATGTCGGGTTTTGAGGAATCATGGTTGTGCTGATCAGGCTGTTGCCCGGATTAAAGCTGGCACCCACGGTCCAGAGCAGCGGATAGATGATGATGACCACCATAAAGATCAAAATCGCATGTGAAATCAGGAGACGGAAAAATTTTGCTTTATTCATTTTCAAGCTCCCTCCTTAAATGCGTCGGTGCGTCTGAACTGCCAGAGTGCTATCGCGATGACGAACACGGATAACAAGATCGTCAATGCGGCTGCGAGCGAATACTGGCTCGACTGCAAGGTCAGCTTGTAGATCCAGGATACGAGTATATCGGTCCCCCCCGCAGTGGATCCCGGAACTGAAGGCCCCCCGCCATTAAAGAGGTAGATGATATTGAAATTATTGAAGTTAAACGTATACTGCGTAATGATGACCGGTGCCGTGGCAATCAAAATCATCGGCATGGTAATGTTGCGGAACTGCGCAAAAATCGACGCGCCGTCAATTCGGGCCGCTTCATAGAGGTCATCCGGAATCGATTGAAGGACCCCGGTTGTGACCAGGAAGATAAACGGAAAACCGAGCCAGCCCTGCATCAGGATCAATGCCACTTTGGTCCAATTTTCATCTGTCAGCCAAGGAATGGCATCGATGCCCAACATCGCCAGAATGTCGTTGTTGATGGCGCCGAAACTGTCGTTGAATAATCCGGCAAAAATCAGAATCGTGACAAACCCTGGAACTGCCCAAGGCAAAACGAGAATAGTCCGGTAAAATTTTTTGAAGCGAAGATCTTTTTGATTGACCAGTACGGCCATAAAAATTCCGAGAGCAACTTGCAGCGTAGAAGCGACAAGCGTCCAGATGATAGTCCAGCCGAGGACACTGAAGAAAGTGGAGCGCCAAATATCGACTGTGAATATTTTTGCGAAGGTATCAAACCCGACCCAATCCGCTAAATTCGCCGGCGGAGAATGGTAAAGGTCATAATTTGTAAAAGCCAATGCAAAACTGAAAAGAATCGGAAAAATGACCGCAAAAATCAGGATGAACAGGGACGGTCCACTGATCAAATATGGGTAGCCCTGGGCGATCAGATTCTGATAGTCGCTTTTCAGCGAACTTAATGGCTTATTTTCATCGCGCAGCTTTCCATTTTTATATGCATCTCTTAAATTCACATAATAAAAAGCAAGACCGAAAATCGTCACAATGACCGCAATCAGACCTTCTGCCAAAAGAAAGATCGAGTTGTCACGCGGTACTTCCGTTCCAAGTGTAGCAAGTCCCCAAAACCCCATGTTCAGGAGGTCTCCGAACACCAGGAAGAAGGATATGCCTAATCCAAGAAACAATAGCCCTTTAATCCACTGCTTATTATAAAATTGGCCGAATCCGGGCAGAATTGATAACCATAAAGCTTTTTTACGAGCTTGCACTTTCCTCACCTCTTTTTATGTATGGCCTGGTAAAACCGCTTGTTTACCGGCCTTTACAACAAATGGCGTCAAACAGTTTTAAGGTTTGACGCCATTTCTCGCTATTGCTGATCAGTTGCCGCTATGGGTAGCTTCAATTTGTCCTTCAATTGTTTCAACTGCTTGATTTAATGCATCTTCCGGTTGTGCTTTGCCAGTGGCAATTGTCTGCAGGGCAGAATCAGCTGGCGTCCACACTTCATTCATCGCCGGGATGTTCGGTGTCAATTCTGCAAAGATGGATTGTTCTGCTACTGCCTGCGCGACTTCGCTTTCTGCTACAACCGGATCGCTCGCCAACGCTTCTACCGCAGGAACTTCTTGTGTTTCTTCAAAACGGGTACGGGAATTTTCTTCATTTGCCAAAAAGACAAGCAATTCTTCGGCAAGCTCCGCATTTTCCGAATAGGCACTGACGTTATAGCTTTTCACACCAATAAATGAGCTCATGTTTTCGCCATTTTCCAGCTCAGGCAATTTTGCCATTCCGAAGTTGACGCCTGCATCTGTAAACGGATCGACGTTCCACGGTCCAGAAATGATTGCGGCCGCTTTTCCTTCAGTAAACAACGACTCCAATACGTTGATGCCTTGCTCCCCAATGATTCCAGCTGGGAATAAACCTTCATCGTAGAATTTCTGGATATAGCTTGCTCCTTCAATAGACCCTTCATTGTTCAGTCCAACATCCGTCGGGTCGTAGTTGCCATCCGCGTCCTGTCCAAAGATATAACCGCCGTAGCCGCTCATAACACTTTGTGCGTAGTAGATCTGGTCAAACAATGCCAGGAATCCGAATTGGTCACCCTTTGTCGTTTCCTTTGAATAGTCATACCATTCTTCGAGGGTAGCCGGCAATTCTTCTTCTGTAATCAAATCTTTGTTGTAGTAAAGAATTGTCGACTCGACCGCTTTAGGCAGCCCGTAGACTTTTCCATCAACCATTTGAGATTCCATAGCCGCGTCGGTGTAAATGGATTGAACGTCTTCACCCACTGCTACTTCTTTAACCAACCCTTCCACAACCGCTGTTCCGATTTGATCTCCCGCCATGGTCAAAACATCAGGCCCTGTTCCGCCTGGTCCATCCAGACGCAAGTCCTCAATCTGCTGCGCATAAGGCTTTTCAACAATTTTGATCGTTACATCATGTTCTTCTTCAAATTTTGCCACAGCATCTTTGATGCCGTCGGATTTCTCGATATCTTCCCAGACAATCAGTTCACGATCCTGTGCTGCAGCTTCTCCACCCGCAGACCCTTCTTCACTGTCCTGTGGCCCGCATGCCGCCAAACTCAGACTTAAAGCAACTCCACTCACTAACCCGATATACTTATTATATTTCTTCACGAACATACACCCTCTCAAGTCATTTTCGAAACTCTCTCCCAAGCTTCTGATGAAAGCGCTTCCTGAAAACCAATATATCATTGTTAGAAAAAACTGTAAACAATTATTTTACTGAAAATAGTAAAAACTTTTACGAAAATAAAAAACAGCCTGTTTTACCAGACTGCTTTCTAGTTCGTGCTCTTCCTTACTATTAAGTTTGCACCCAAGTACAAAGTCTTTGTGCACTTTCGCTTTTCCAGCAATTGCTCAAGCAACAACGAAATTGCATTCTTGCATACCTCTGCCATATCGATATGGAACGTGGTTAAAGGCGGCGAGATATATTTGGCAATGCTGATATTGTTGATGCTGACTACACTCACCCTTTTCGGTATCTGAATCCCGTGTTCATTTAAGGCCTGTAGACAGCCTACAGCAATCGGGTCCGCTGCGATAAAAAAGGCGGTCGGCAACTGCTCATCCAGTTCCTCGATTGCTTTGGTCATCAGGCGATAGCCATTATCCACTGAAAAGCCCCGATGACAATAAACGTAGCGATCCTGCAACAGTCCCTTTTTCTCCATGTAATCACGGAAAGTCTGTTCGCGAATGTCCATCTCGTCGCCATCTGTATTAGGGTTATGATAGGTGCCGCCTATAAATCCTATATCCCGATGGCCTTTCTCCACCAAAAAATCAATTGTTTTTCTGGTAATTTGAGCCAGATCAGGTTTTACCGAATCAAAATGTTCCGGATCAGGAGTTGAGTCGATAAAGACTCCATGAGGTGTGAGCTTTCTCAGCTGTGTAATTTCTTTGTCCGAAAACGTGCCAACTGCAATGAAACCTTCTATATTATCCGGTATCTGGCTAATGCCGCCGTCGATTTTATAGGTTGTCAATTCCACATTGGATAGTTTGGCCATCTTCTCTATTTCAATACGCATGGCTTTAAAATAAACATCTTCAAGCTCTTCTCTTTCGGTCAGCCAATACAAAAAGGCGATGTTTTTCACCAAAGACTTAACTGTCTTTTTACGGTAGTCCAGCTGTTCTGCCGCATCAAATATCTTTTCGCGTGTTTCTTCCGGGACAGACAAGCTTGGATCATTACTTAGCACACGTGAAACCGTAGAAATAGAAAATCCGGATTTTTCACCGATGTCTTTAATTGTAGCCAATCCTTCCACCTCCACTTTCATAAAATAAATAAAGTAAACTATTTTACTTAATTTTTACTTGTCTTTTCCCAAATGTCAAGAGATATCGATCTTCTCTGTAAAACTCCCGACTTTTTGCTTACTTTACGAAAGGAGCAGAGAATTTAATGGATTTACTCTCTATTATGACAGATTCCTTTTCACCTTGGGGATGACAAAAACAACCCTTTAATTCATTGCAGTTTATTTTATAACTACAAAGGGAACCTTATCACCATTACAGGTTTTTAAATTGGAGGAGGAAAAATTTTTGGGACATTATATTGAAGTAGAAGACGGCGTGAAAGTTTATGCAGAAGATATTGGGTCAGGACAGCCGGTAGTATTCATCCATGGCTGGCCATTGAACAGCAAATCGTTTGAATCGCAGGTCAGCATCCTTGCACAGCAGAATTTCCGGTTTATCGGCATCGACCTTAGAGGCTACGGGAAATCAGACAAGCCGTGGTCAGGCTATGATTACGATACGGCAGCGAGCGACGTTAAAGCGGTCATCGATCATTTGAAACTCGATAATTTCGTACTTGCCGGATTTTCCATGGGCGGACCGATTGCGATCCGCTACTTAACGAAGTTTGGCCAGCAAGGCGTAGACAAATTGCTATTGATGGGAGCTGCTGCTCCTGTGTTTACACAACGCGAGGATTTCAAGATCAACTTGAAACCTGAAGAAGTGGACGACATCATCAAACAGATCAAAGAAGATCGCCCGGCTTTCCTTTCCCAATTCGCGGATATGTTCTATGAACAGAAAAAGTCACCGGAGTTCCTTCACTGGTTCCAGACGCTCGGACTCGAAGCCGGTGCCCATTCAACCATCAACTCCGCAATTGCGTTGAGAGATGAAGACTTGCGCGGCGAATTGGCGGGCATTACAGTCCCAACAGCTATTTTCCATGGCAAAAAAGATCAAATCTGTTCATATGAACTGGGCGAAGAACTGGAGAAACAAATTCCCAACTCGGTTCTCGTTCCATTTAAGGATAGCGGACATGGGATGAATGCAGATGAACCTGAGCGCTTTAACAACGAATTGTTAAGCTTCCTTAGAAGCACTGGCGTAAAATAAAAATATCCCAGAAGATCTTCGTATTAAATGAAAAAACCGCCACCCAGGCGGTTTTTCATTTTCATTTAGATTTCATTTCTGTAAGCGGTAGTTTTCTGCTGATCAGGAGAGAAATCCACTTTCATTTCAGCTTTCCAGCTTATCGATTCCCAGGTAAATGGATATACAGTCCGAATCGTTCAAAATACAATCCATTCCACGCTAAATACTGTCCAACTCAACTTGAATACTATCCAAACGCCTCTATTTACTTGCCAACCCGAAATCCCCACAAAAAAGAGCTGAATGGAAACAGTTTGCCCCGGCAAACTGCCTTTGTCCATGAGCGAAACCCACTCACGGACAACCAACCTCTCTTTCATCTCCATATAGAAGCTTTATGAATCGATTGGGTGACACGGTTGCACAATTCTTTTATTTTCATATGAAAAGAGTGATCTAATTCCAGAACCCCTCCGTTATGTGTGTAAGAAACTTAAAAAAGAGGAGTGGTTTTATTATGAAATGGAGAAAAGTTTTAGCACCTGTACTTGGAGCCGCACTTTTGGTTCCTGGAATGGGAACAGCAGCATTCGCGGATGAACTTCCGCCAACGGAAACGACGGGCGTGGAACTTCGCGCCACACTGGATTCCTTATTGTCGGAGCATTATGCGCTGGCTGTCGATTCCATGATGAAAATCTATGATGGAGACGAAGCGGCAGAAGCATCACTCGCAGCATTGGATGCCAACGCTGCGGACATGGAGCCGGTCATCGCTTCAGTTTACGGGGAAGAAGGCGGAGCTGCTTTCGTTGAAATCTTCGATAAGCATAATATGGGCACAGACGATTACGCTGCCGCTGTTAAAGCAGGCGACGAAGCCATGCAGGAAGAAGCGTTAACAGAAATCCAGTCATTCGTTGACGACATGGGCGCATTCCTCGGCACTGCAACAGAAGGGAATCTTCCAGAAGACGGCGCAACTGCCGCTCTTCGTGAGCATGAAGATTTCGTTCAAGAAACATTTGATCTGTATGTAGAAGGTGATTACGAAGCGGCTTATACTTCTTACCTGGAAGGCTTCACGCAAATCTTCGGAGCCGGAAGCGCCATCAGTGGAGCGATTTCCGCTCAGTTCCCGGATCAGTTTTCTGATCCGAACACACCAGCCGGCGATTTCCGTTCAACAGTCAACCGCATTGCAGCCGAGCATTTCGCTTTGGCGCAACTGAGCATGACAAAAGGCTATAATGGATCTGAAGACTTTGATTTTGCAGATTGGGCACAAGACCAGAACACCGAAGAATTCCGTGCAGCACTTGCTTCTGTCTACGGTGAAGAAGCGAGCAACCAATTTGTTGAACTTTGGAACAACGAACACATTTCTGTTCAAGGCGACTTGGCTACCGCTGCAGCAGCTGACGATCAGCCAGCTGTAGAAGAAGCGACAACTACGTTGACCAGCACATTTGCAACTGACCTTGGAACATTCCTGAACAGCGCAACTGAAGACCGCATGCCTTTGGATGAAACCATTGCAGGTGTACAAGCACATGAAACTTCAGTTGTAGATACATTCCAGCAATACGGTTCAGGCGATTATGCAGCATCTTATGAAAACTACCGTGCAGGCTATGCGATCATGTTTGATATCGGTAAAGGATTGAGCGGCGCAATCGTTGATCAATTCCCGGAGAATTTCGAAAACACAGCACCTGAAAAAATGCCGGCCACAGGACTTGGCGGCACTGCTAACCAATCCAACACCATGATTCTTTGGATCACATTGAGCATGATGATTTTATTGGCAGCTGGCACTATCACGTACCGTCAAAGTAGAAACCAGCAATAATAGTTCAGGGAGGGCCACTGGCTCTCTCTGTTCCTGATTGGAAAGGAGGGAATGCAGATGAAGCAACTTGTCACCATGGGAACGGCGATTGTTTTATGCCTCGTCTTGTTCATCATATTGAAGCCTTTGGCAGCCGGTCCGACGATTGAAGAAGGAGCCGAACCGGTCGACCGGAACGAACCAACAGAACAAGCCGCAGCCGAAGAGGATATGTCCGGCAACTATGTCGACAAGATTGCGGAATTTCCGATCCTTCCGGAACAGCGGGAAAAGCTGCAAATGCTGCAGCGGGAACGCCAGGAAAGCATCAGAGGCATGGAACCTTCGCAGATTGAAGTCCCCTCGATCGGCGTCAAAGCAAACATTGAGCCGACCGGTATTCTGGATAATGGCGAAATGGGCGTGCCCGAAGACGTAGATCAGGTCGGCTGGTTTGAACCTGGCTTTAAAGCTGGCGCCAAAGGCAACGCCGTATTGGCCGGTCATGTCGACAGCTTGACCGGACCCGCAGTTTTTTATGAACTGACGGATGTAAAAGTTGGAGAAACAGTGGTTCTGACCGACGCGGACGGACGCAAGATGGTGTTTGAAGTGAAAAACCTGACCAGCTACGAAACCGATGAAGCACCGATTGAAGAGATTTTCGGCAGCTCGGACAAGCGGATGATCAATTTAATCACCTGTACCGGTGACTTCAACCGCGACATTGGATCCCATGAAGAGCGTCTGGTCGTGACCGCCGAGCTCGTTTCCGATTCAAGTGTCCAGGAAAAACAACCGGAGCCTCCGGCAAACGTCATGGCAACGGCTTTCAACATCTCCTGGCACGCGGTTCGGGATGACGCCGTCATCGGCTACCGCATCTATGAAGAAGATATCCAGACAGGCGAAATGAAGAAAATCGACACTGTTTCCTTGTTCGACAGAAAGAAAGTGGAACTCAAAACGGATGATGCCAAGCGCTATTTCGTCACTTCTGTGGATGTCGATTTGAATGAATCCGAAAAAGCGGAAGCGCAGCAAAAACAATAGTGCATACCAAAACCCAGCTAATCGAAATTAGCTGGGTTTTGCTGTTCAGATTGATGGACGGCTTTATTTTATGACGAGGCAAGCAAAGGTTCGACTGCCACCGCACAGACTTTAAAGCCCGGCATTTTAGATGCAGGTTCCAATTCATCACTCGTGAGTTTATTGATATTTTGAATGCCATCCCAATGCATCGGCACGAAAATGGTGTCTTCGCGAATCGCTGCTGTCAGCTTGCTCCGGACGATAATTTCTCCTCGCCTTGAATGCAATTTCACGAGTTCATCATCTTTGACGTTGAAGCGGCGGGCTGTTTTCGGATGGATTTCCACGAATGATTCAAATTGGCGCGCTTCAAGCGTCGGGCTTTTCAGCGTTTGAACGCCGGTCAAATAATGTCCCAGCACCCGGCCAGTGGTGAGTGACAGCGGATATCGGCTCCCTGTTTTTTCTTTCGGAAAATGATTGGCGATCGCCTTCATCTCCGCTTTCTTGTCGGGTCTTGAAAAAACCGTTTCGAACAGCCGCTCTTCACCCGGATGGTCCAGTGAAGGACAAGGCCAATAGACGCCTTCCTCTTTCCGGATCCGGTCGTATGTAATCCCGTAGTAATCAGCAAGGCCACCACGGCTCGCTACCCGCAGTTCTTCAAATATCTCTTCTGCTGTTTCGTATTGGAAGCAGCGGCCTTTGCCAAGTGCTGCTGCGATATCCGACAGAATCTCCCAATCCTGCTTCGCCATCCCCATTGCCGGCCGGGCTGCTTCACGCAATAAAACACGGCCTTCTAAATTGGTTACTGTACCCGTACTTTCCAAGTAAGAGGATGTCGGCAATATCAAATCGGCATGCTGCGCGGTTTCTGAAAACAGCATGTCGACAACCACAAGGAAATCCAGCTTGGCTATCCCTTCTTCAACAAAGTTTGCATTCGGATTGGAGACGATCGGATTGGAAGCCATCAATACAAGCGAACGAATTTCCTGCGTATGGATTTTCTCCATCATTTCATAAGCTGATACCCCTTTCCCCGGCAACTCAGCCGGGGCTATCCCCCATACTTCAGCTATGTATTTCCGGTGCTCCGGATTTTCAATCGAACGGTAACCGGGCAGCTGATCGGCCTTTTGGCCATGCTCCCGTCCTCCCTGGCCGTTTGCCTGACCGGTGACGGCACCGTATCCACTGCCCGGTTTACCGATTTTGCCGGTTGCCAGCAGCATATTGATAAAATTTCGGACCGCCAAAGAGCCATCGGTTTGCTGTTCGACGCCGCGTGCGGTGAAAATAAGCGAAGAAGCGGATTTTCCGAACTCGGTCCCCGCCAGCTCGATATCTTCTTTCGGCACACCTGTAATGTCGGCAATATAGCTTAAATCAAGTGTTTCGATATAGGTTTTCACTTCATCAAATCCAGTGGTCCGCTGCTCTAAAAAGTCTTGATCGATAAAACCTCCGTCCATAATCACTTTCAGCAAGCCATTTGCCAGTGCTGCGTCCATGCCGGGCTTAACTTTCAAATGTAAATCCGCCATTTCCGCAGTCGGAGTAAGACGCGGATCAATGACGATGATATAAGCGCCGTTGGCTTTCGCATCTGTGAAATAGGGCAGCAAAGTGGGCTGGCATTCCGCAATATTGGTGCCCGCCAGAATGATGCAGTCCGAAATCCGTATATCGGAAAGCGGCATTGTCAGGCCCCGGTCGATTCCGAAAGCCTGGTTTCCGGCTGTTGCTGCCGCCGACATGCAAAACCGGCCATTGTAATCGATATACGGCGTTTGCAAGGCGACCCGTGCAAATTTCCCAAGTAAATAAGACGATTCGTTCGTCAGCGAACCGCCTCCATAAACCCCTACGGCTTGATGGCCATATTGCTGCTGCGTAGCCGTTATTTTCTCAGCAATTAAAGCATAAGCTTCTTCCCATGATATCGGCACAAATTCGCCGCCTCTTTTCACTAACGGTTCTGAAATACGCTCATTGCTTAAGGCATGCTGATAGGCATTGACGCCTTTCACACATAAACGGCCTTCCGATGCGGCATTTTGCCTTGGCTCCACCGTGTAGCTGCGCATTCCCGCATCTACTTTTTCGGTGATTTTCATTTTGCATTGTACACTGCAAAATGGACATTGAGTTTCCATTACCGTTTCAACTGCTGTCGTCATTTTTTCACCCGCTTTTATGTTTTTAGCCACTCGCATGAGACAGAACCGCTTCTGGTTCCGGTTTTTTGCCTGCCGTTTTTTGATAGATCATTTTTTCCCGTATCGACAGAATGCCAACGCGCTTAACCCAGTCATCCAACTCTTCCAGATAAAAAGCTGTCTGCTGATACAAACTGAGCAAGGCCTCCGTCATCGCCAATGCTTCATTCGTCGTCATCGCTGTATAAAATCTTTCCGTGCCGCCATAAAGTTCCCAGCCTCCCGGCGCACCGATCAAGCTGACTTCTTCTCTCCTTGCTTTTGCCTGGTCATCAATTCCTGCTGATATGCCAATGGTGATTTCGGTCGGAAAACGATGAAGTTCCAACTCTTTTTCCAGTTGGAAGCCAAGCAAAAGCGAGTCCTGCATCGCGTTTTTTTCGTAACGGCTGCCCGAACTTGTACTGACAGCCCGCAGCCCATAGCCGTATGAATGTGCTCCGATAGCCAATTCGGCCCGGACGGCATCCAGTTCTTCTTCCGGAATTCCGTACAGCTCCATTCTTGGTCCTGCCGCCATTTTAACCAGGGGAATATTGTATTTCTCAACGATCGCAGTAAGCTTCAGGAGCTGATCGGTTGCTATCACACCTCCGTGCAGCCGCGGCGAAACCATGTATGTACCATCCGCTGTTCTTTCTTCGGTGATTTCCGGAAGTTTCGCACTGTGCACACCCATATAGTATTGAATTGCCGGGCGGCAAGTTGTACATCCATCCATTGTTGCCCAGCCAAGACGAAGCATGATCGCTTCTTGTGTCTCTTCCGGGTTCTGCTTGATTGTTTCAAGCAGCTCCGCTTGGTCTGCCGCTGTACACGTGCATATCGACTGCTTTTTGTTAATGGCCGCTCCAAAGCGTTGAACATAGTCCAAAATATCGCCAACCAGCGGACGGCATCCTCCACATGAACTTGACGCTTTCGTACACGCTTTGACGTCATCGACATTATCGAGGTCCCCATCGCATATCGCACTGGCAATCGTTCCTTTTGAGACGCCGTTACAAACACAAACCAAATCATGATCTGCCATTTCAGCTATTCGATCGTCTTTATCTGCCGCTGGTGCCGCAAACTCTTTTTCCATCTCTTCATAGCTTGCTTTTTGCTGGATCATCTTCAGTAAATCCGAACCTGTTGAGGTGTCGCCAAACATGACTGCCCCTACCACTTCCTGATTTCGGAGCACTACTTTCCTATAGGTGTTTTGAACACCGTCATACCGTTTCAATAGTACGGTTTCTTCGCTTTCCGCAAATTCGCCTGCCGAAAAAACGTCGACCCCCGATACTTTTAATTGCGTTGATAAAACGGAACCTTGATAACCTTCATGGGATTGGCCACAAAGTGCTGCTGCCAGCGCTTTGCCTTGCTCATACAAAGGCGCAACCAACCCGTAAACGGATCCACGATGCTCCACGCATTCCCCGACAGCATATATATTCGGTAAATTCGTTCTCATATAATCGTCGACCTTGATCGCTCGACCGACTTCAATATCCGTTTCTGCTGCGATTTCTATATTCGGACGGACCCCTACAGCCATAACTACTAAATCGGCTTCACGCCAACTTCCGTCTGCAAAGCGGATGCCATCTACCCGATCCTCGCCCGTGATTTCAGCCGAACTGGCCTGCAATAAAAAGTTCATCCCTTGATTTTCAAGTTCCTTGCGGAGCATCTCAGCTGCTAGCGGATCGAGCTGGCGTTCCATCAGGTGTTCAGCAATATGGACTACATCCACTTTCATGCCAAGATTCAACAAGCCACGCGCTGCTTCAAGCCCCAGCAAGCCACCGCCAATTACAATCGCCTTACTATATTTAGCGGAATATTCAATCATTTTTTCGCAATCTGATATGTCCCGGAAAGCCGTCACGCCTTCTTTCTCTGCACCTGGCAGGGGCAACATGAAAGGCACGGAACCTGTGGCGATGATCAACTCATCATAAGGTACGGTTCGATTTTTGGCTGTTGTGACATATCGATTCTTTGCACAGAGCTGGACGACCTGCTCATCCGTGTAAAGTGTTATGCCGTTGTCCTTATACCATTGCCAATCGTTTAATGTGACACTTTTTACAGTTGTATCTCCTTGCAGAACTTTAGAAAGCAATATGCGGTTGTAGTTCGGGTGCGGCTCTTTTCCGAATATCGTGATGTCAAAAGCATCAGGATTTATCTTTAAAATTTCTTCTACCGCTCGGACGCCGGCCATGCCGTTTCCTATAACAACTAATCTGCGTTTCTTCATCATCAAAATTCCCTCCCGCTCATTCCTATTTTGAAGTCGGGTTCCAATAAAGTTCGTTGCCTGTATAAGATTCATTTATTTTTTGTGCAGTTACTTTGCATGCATCGCCATGGGTCACAAAGTTTAAAAAGAAATTTACGATTCTCATCTCGAACACTCCTTTTCGTTCATGCATGCCAAATTAACCGACATCATGTTAGGTTGTTTAACATATTATAGACGTTTTTCTAAATAGTCAATAAATTTATATATTTTTTCATTATTAATGTAAGGAAACATAACATAAAGGGTGGAAATATTCTTTCTTTTCATATAGACTTGCATAATCAACAAAAAATTCTAACTATTGCTAAGGAGTGTGGCGGATGAAATTTGCGGAATTAAGAAAAAGTGGGCATGCCCCATCATTAGTGGCTTCGTTTTTGTATTTTGATATCAGCTTTATGATTTGGGTGCTGCTCGGTGCATTAGGGGTATACATAACAGAAGACTTCGGACTTTCTCCTTCTCAAAAAGGAATGATTGTAGCAATTCCGATTTTAGCCGGTTCGTTTTTCAGAATTGTTCTCGGTATCTTAACAGACCGCATCGGACCGCGCCAAACGGCTATCGGCGGCATGATCCTTACGATGATTCCGCTGTTATGGGGATTTTTGTTTGGCACTAACCTTACGGAACTTTACTTTATCGGAATTTTACTCGGAGTTGCGGGCGCAAGTTTTTCTGTAGCCTTGCCGATGGCCAGCCGCTGGTATCCCCCTCACCTGCAGGGCGTAGCGATGGGCATCGCAGGTGCGGGAAACAGCGGAACGGTTCTCGCCACATTGTTCGGGCCCCGGCTCGCTGAACATATCGGCTGGCACGGTGTCATGGGCGTGGCATTGATCCCGCTTCTAATGGTTTTTGTGGTCTATCTTCTTATAGCCAAGAACCCGCCTTCTCAGCCCGCGCCACAACCGATCATCAATTACTTTAGAGTGTTCAAACAAAAAGATACGTGGTATTTCTGCTTACTATACGGAGTAACGTTCGGTGGTTTTGTCGGACTGACAAGTTTTCTCAGCATTTTCTTTGTCGATCAATATGGGCTTTCAAGTGTACGGGCCGGCGACTTTCTGACACTTTGCGTCATTGCAGGCAGTTTGTTCCGACCGGTCGGCGGAATGATTGCCGATAAAATCGGCGGAGCCAAACTATTGAACTTCTTGTTTATCGCTGTAGCAATTACGATGTTTGGCGTCAGCACCTTGCCATCACTGGCGGTTGTAACGATATTGCTCTTCCTTTGCATGATGGCTCTCGGAATGGGGAACGGAGCCGTTTTCCAACTGGTACCTCAGCGATTCCAAAAAGAAATCGGCATGGTGACTGGTGTCGTCGGCGCAGCGGGCGGAGTCGGCGGTTTCTTTGTCCCGAATATTTTAGGAACTTTAAAACAAATGACAGGTACATACGCTTCCGGATTCATGGTTTATGCCTTCATCGGAATCGCAGCTCTGGTTATCCTGGCAATTGCTCAACTTTCATGGCGCAGAGTATATCTTGCAAAAACAGAGTCTGCTTAATTTACTTTTTGATATAGACAAGGCATTCTTGCCTCACAATTTCATGCCATTAAAAATCCAGCTAATCTAAATTAGCTGGATTTTTAATCGTTTATTATTGAGTGGCTGCCGTATTCTTTTCATGGCGCAGCAGCCATTCTTTCCGGGTCAATGTCCCGGCATAGCCGGTCAGTTTGCCGGTCGATCCGATAATCCGGTGGCAAGGCACGACAATGGTCAACTTGTTCTTGCTGTTGGCATTCCCTACCGCCCTTACGGCTTTGTCGCTGCCGATCGCTTTGGCGATCGCCCCATAGGAGACGGTTTCTGCATAGGGAACTTCGGTCAATGCGGACCATACTTTTTGCTGGAATGGAGTGCCCGTAGATGTAACAGGAAAATTGAATTCCATGCGCTGCCCTTCGAAGTATTCTTCCAGCTGCTGTTGGCAATCCACGATGACCTGCGGGCTGTCCGAGTTGATAGGAAATTCCACCTTGTCTTTTTCATTGAACAGGATCGAAAGGATCGCTTTTTCGGTTCCGATGATTTCCACGATGCCGATCGGGGATTGGAATTCCGCTTTGTGCAGTTCATTCATAATAAAGACCTCCATAGATAGAATGTGGCATAAGCCTGCCAGCCTTCCCAATTTTTCGCGAGCTCTGCAATTTCTGCCAGCGTCGGTTTCCGGTCAAGTTGCAATTGGGCTTTCAAAGCATTATGCAAGCCTACATCCGCGAGCGGAAAGGCTGATTGGCTGTGCAGGCATTTCATCATGACATAATTAGCCGACCAAGCGCCGATCCCCCGAATTGCGAGTAAAGAATGCTCCATATCGGTTTGCTGGAGAAGCCGCTCCTTCTTCAACTCACCGCTTGCCATTGCTTGCGCAATGCCCAAAATATATTCCGCTTTCCTGCCGGTCAGCTGCAATGCTTTTAAGTCCGCAACCGTCAGCTCGGCAATTGTCTCCGCACCCGGAAACGTCCAATACCGCTCACCTTCGTAAACGAGGGACTCCCCAAAGTTTTCGACAAACCTCTTCTTCAATGTGTAGGCAAAGGCCAAATTGATCTGCTGGCCCATAACTGCCCAAACCAATGCTTCAAACAAGTCCGGTACGCCAATGACACGCAAGCCATAATGTTTTTGAACCACGCTGTTCAGCACCGGATCGGTTTCCGCCATCGCGTAAAATTCCCGCAGGTCTGTTTGCAGATCAAACCAGTCCACTACAAAGACTGCAGCCATTTCTCTTTCCTGCATAGATGGCGCACCCAGTGGAAATTCGAGGCGCAAAGCTCCAGTCGACGGTCTGATATGAAACAGCACAAGCTGCCCATTGAGCTTCAGCAGTTTGGTGATTTTACCCTCACTAAGCCGGTACAGATTTTCCTTCGAAGACCGCCCCAAATGGACGAGGCATTCCGCAAAATTAAAATCAGCAGGCGTCGCTATTTCCGTATACAGTTCATCATGTATCTTTTTCACGAACTCATCGCCTCGCTTCGCTTCCGAAATTCAGTTGGCGAATATCCTTTCAGCTTGCGGAATATCCTATAGAAATTGGATGGACTTTGAAACCCTGCTTCAAAACAAATAGCGAGATTGGATAACTCGGTGTATTTCAGTAGATGAGCCGCCTTATCGACCCTGATCCTCTCCAGACAGGAACGCGGCGTTTCAGACGTTTCCTGCTTGAATACACGCTCCAGGTAAAACGGGCTCATGCCGACATGTCCAGCAATATCCGGCAGGGTTATGCTTTCCTTATAGTTAGACGTCAGGTAAGCCATCACTTTACGCGTCAGCTCTTCATCAGGTGAAAATTCCGTTTCAGGTTGGCATCTTTTACATGCCCGGAATCCATTCGACTCAGCTTCAGCCATGGTCGTATAAAATTCGACATTTCTTTTTTTAGGCTTTCGGGACCGGCAGGACGGCCTGCAGTAAATTTTGGTTGTTTTGACCGCCGTGTAAAAGAGACCATCGTACTTCCGATCGCAAGAAAGGACTTTTTCCCACATTTCATCAAAAGACAAACCTTCTTTTTCCATCATGCAGCCTCCTTCCGCTCGAATCCTATGCAAATGCTTTATTGAATTTATCGATCTGTTTGCTTCATTATATCCCAGTGCTGCGCGATCTTCAGCTTTGCGCTTCCCGCTGTTATCTCCAGTTTATAACCGAGAGCCGGAACATGCATCCTCATTCTTGCCTTTACGGTCTGAAAATTATAAGCGGAAAAATTTTAATTCCAGCCGCCTTCTCTTATAATAGGTAAGATGCCTATGAAAGAAGGAATAAGTTCATGATACAAATTTTTTGGTACATATATGCTGCACTTCTAGCTACGTCCACGATTGGTTTTTTCATTCATGGCGGCTACCGAAGCCCTGTTTTCCTGATCGACCTGGCATTTACAGTCATTGCCTGGGTAGGCCTGTTCGGGTTTGTCACCCATCACCAGATTTTCACGCCTTTTGTCTGGCAAGTGGTTCTTGCGGCTGTGGTCTTATGGGATTTGTTGTTTTTCTTTTTCATCAAGTCGCATGTCACTGTGGAAGACCCTGAAGCCGGCACTGCATCCATGACCATTATTTCCGGCGCGTTGATGCTGGTATTGCTGGGACCACTTTATTACGCTTTATTCCAATATGCCTTTTAAGATTTGACTCTGCTACATGCCAAAGACCGCTGTACTCCAATTTCAGGTTGGGAGCGCAGCGGTCTTTTTTTTTGCGGATAGACAACTTACCTACCCGGCTTCAAATCTTCCACTGGGTTCTCGAGCGGTTCGAACCCATCAATCCGGCAACTCACTACATCCCCATGCCGGATCACCACGGCTCCCGGGGTTCCGGTCGAAATGATGTCGCCTGGCAGCAAAGTCATTACCTTGGAATGGAATGAAATCAGAAACTGCGGCTGAAAGGTCATATTCGAAACCGTATTCTCCCGGTGAACTTCCCCGTTGATGACAGTCGCCACCTTCAGCTCGAGTACATCCTCCACTTCGTCCGGCGTAACCAGCTGTGGACCAAAACTGAAAAATGTATCGAAGCTTTTGGCCCGCGTCAAATAACGTGGATTTTTCTGCAGGATATCCTCTGCTGTCATATCGATAATTGTCGTATAGCCGGCTATGACACCGAGCGCCTCTTCTTCCGAAACATCCCTGCATTCTTTGCCGATGATGATGCCAAGTTCAGATTCGGCAGTGGTGCGCTCCGATTGCAACGGCACCTGAATGGTATCCCCCGGACCGATAATCGTCGTGTCAGGTTTCATAAAACTTGCCGGTTCGGTGTTGGGTGAGACTTCATGCAGGTCGGCCGCGTGCTCCACATAATTCAAACCGATTCCCCAAATTTTTCGCGGATGGCGATAAAGCGGTGCGTAGCTGACCTGATCGAACGGAATGATCAGTTCCTTAAAGGACTCCTCTTTTGTCTTTTGCTGGAATTCATCTTGAAACCAATGGTTCAACGCGTTCAATTGATCCGATTCCATCAGTTCCAATAGATTCGTTGCCCATTGCTGGTTAAACGTATCGTTCAACCGCTCAAACGGCACCACTCCGGATGCCAGTACTAAGGCAGCCATTTCTTTTTCTGATTGTTTGATTGTCGCTAAACGCAATTAATTCATTCCTCCCTCGCATTCAATTCTGCGATAAACCCAAAACTTGTGCGGCTTATGCCTATTCTTATTTTACCTTATTAATTGACGGAAAATTCTATTATTAATATAAAAAACATTCCAAGGTCGAAGGTTTTGGGAGCATTTACCTTTTGCAACGGTGTACAAAGAAAGGGGGAAATCGTATAATGGAGACATGAAAGCGGTTAACAAGCTGGACTTTACAGCCGCAAATCGGACTCTGACAAGAAGGTGCAACGATGATGAATTGGGAAGAACGCAGACAGATCGTAAAGGTCGCTAACCTCTACTATTTCGACGGTCAGACCCAGGCGCAAATCGCCAGCAAAATGGGTGTATCCCGACCGGTGATTTCAAAACTGCTGAATAAGGCAAGGGAAATGGGCATAGTGGAAATTTACATCAAAGATGAGAATGCTCATACAGTGGAATTGGAGCAGCAGCTGGAAAAAGCGTATGGCTTGAAAGAAGCTCTGGTTGTGCCTGCAGCCAATTTAGGCACCGACATGATTAAACATGCCCTTGGAAAAGCGGCGGCTTCCTATGTATCCAAAAATATCAAAGACATTAAATCACTGGGTATTTCATGGGGCAGCACCTTGTCTAAATTTGTGCAGGAATACCCGTATGAACAGCATCGCGACCTCCAAATTGTCCCGCTGGTCGGGGGAATGGGCCGGAAATTTGTAAACATCCATTCAAATCTCCTCGCTTATCAACTAGCTCAAAAGATGAACTCTTATTGTTCTTATCTGTATGCACCTGCCATGGTGGAATCTGTGGAATTGAAAGAGCGGCTGATCCAGTCGGAGGATATTGCCATGGTGCTGGAAGAAGGGCGTAATGTGGAAATGGCGGTTGTCGGACTCGGCAATCCGTTTGAAGGCTCGACTATGGTCGATATGAAGTATCTGACTACGGAAGATTTGGATTCATTGAAGAGTGCCGGGGCTGCAGGAGATATCGGTTCGCGCTTTTATGACGCGGACGGCAACCAGATCAGGCACCCGTTGAACGACTTGGTCATCGGCCTGGATTTGGAAGAATTCAAGAACATCCCGCAGGTCGTCGGCATTGTCGAAGGCGCCCATAAAGTGGAAAGCCTTAGAGCCGCGTTAAAAGGCGGTTACCTGGACGTATTGATCATCGATGACGTTACAGCAGACTTGCTGCTTCACCCTAAAAAGCCGATGGACTGAACTTGGTTACATATGTTCTAAAAAAGCCGATTGGCCTGATGCACGAAGCATCAGGCCAATCGGCTTTTCGGCTTAAGAGTAGAGTATTTCAGCTTTTGGTTATGGTTCAGACTCTGGCTGGGGCGCTTCCGCTTTTCTAGTTGTCCAGACTCCAGCGCCCAGCTCTTTGGGTCATAAGCCAACCCAGCTGCGTGGCAAAGAACGCCACACTGCCGGTCTGTCTTATGCCCGGCAGAGCTAAACGGGCGCTTCCGCTTTTCTAGTTGTCCAGACTCCAGCGCCCAGCTCTTTGGGTCATAAGCCAACCCAGCTGCGTGGCAAAGTACGCCACACTGCTGGTCTGTCTTATGCCCGGCAGAGCTAAACGGGCGCTTCCGCTTTTCTAGTTGTCCAGTTGCAAGTGCCTAGCTCTTCGGGATGTAAGCCACTCTGGCTGTGCGGCTGAAGAGATGCCGCTTCGCCAAAGCGTCTTACACTTGTCAGAGCTGAACAGGCACTTTCACTTTTCTAGTGATGCACACCCCTCCCTAACCAAGAAGCAGCGGCTTCATACAGGCTTTCGGAAACTGTCGGATGCGCATGGATCATGGTAGCCAGCTCATCGACTGTGCCTTCCAACCGCATATAGGCGGACGGTTCCGCAATCATTTCTGTCACATGAGGGCCGACCATGGAAACGCCCAGGATTTCGCCGTAGGTGGTGTCGGCAATCAATTTGGTGAAGCCTTCTTTTTCATCCAAAGTCAATGCTTTGCCGTTTCCGGCATGATCCACTTTCACCACTTTGAAAGGGATGCCTTTTTGTTCTGCTTCTTCTTCAGTCATCCCGACACTGGCAATTTCAGGGTTTGTGTAGACGCAGCGCGGCACCACATGATAATCAATTGTTTCTTCTTGTCCTGCTGCATTAGCTGCAGCCACCAAGCCTTCGGCACTCGCCACATGCGCAAGCTGCCAATTGCCGACCAGGTCGCCGGCTGCGTATATGTTCGGAAGGCTGGTGGCCATCCGCTCATCCACTTTCACGAAAGGTCCATTCATCTCCAGCTCCAGGGAATTGAATGCCGAGGTATTGGGAGACCTGCCGACCGACAACAGAATCATATCGGTCTGCAAGCTTTCTTTCTGTCCTTTTTGATTTTCGGTATGAACCAATCGGGAACTGTCTCCTCGCTCCACTGCCGTCACTTTGGTCGACGTTAAAATGGTAATGCCTTTCTTTTTCAACGATTTCGCCAAAACTTTTGCAGCTTGCGGATCTTCGCTTGGCACAATACTGCCGCTCATTTCAATGATGGTGACCGGCACGCCGATGGCAGCGAAGATGCAGGCAAATTCCACACCAATGATTCCGCCTCCAACGATGACCAGAGAGGCCGGAATTTTCGTGATGTCAAAAATCGTATCGCTGGTATGGAAATTCCCTCTCTCCAGACCTGGAATAGGCGGGACAATCGGTTTCGACCCGGTGGCTAAAATGATTTTATTAGCTTTGATCGTTTCCTGATTACCATTTAGGTCGACTTGAATGACGCCATCCGCCTGCACTTCTCCATAGCCATTCAAGACATCGATTTTTCCTTGTTTCATTAAGTAAGAGATACCGGTCCGAAGTTTTTGGATGACTTCATCTTTGCGTTTCATCATTTTGGATAAGGATACGGTGACCGGTCCTGTTTCAATGCCCCAGCTTTTGGCTTTCTCGATGCTTTCGATGACTTCGGCGTGCCGCAGCAAAGTCTTGGAAGGAATACAGCCACGGTTGAGGCATGTTCCGCCAAGTTCACGCGCTTCCACCAATGCCACTGTCCTGCCAAGCTTGGCGGCTCTGATGGCCGCCACATATCCAGCTGGTCCGCCGCCGACCACCGCCACTTCATAAGTCTTCAATAGGATCTACCCCTTACATTAATAATTCAAATGGATTTTCAAGCACTGCCTTCAAATCTGTTAAGAAGGCGGCCGCCGGTGCTCCGTCGATGACACGGTGGTCGAATGACAGCCCGACTCCCATCATAGGGCGAAGCACAATCTGGCCATTGAGACCCACGGGTTTTTCATTGATTCGTCCGATGCCAAGAATCGCCGATTCCGGCTGATTGATGACTGGGTTAAATGTATCGACTGCGTACATTCCGAGGTTGCTGATGGTGAAGGTGCCCCCTGCCATTTCGTCAGGTTTCAACTTGCTTTCTTTGGCTGCCTGCCCGGCTGTTTTGCAGGCTATTGTAAGTTCAGCCAAGCCTTTCTGGTCGGCATCTTTGATGACCGGCACCACCAGTCCATCTTGGAGTGCCACCGCCAATCCGACATTAATGGCTTTATGATGGACAATTTCATTGCCTTCCAGTGAAACATTGATGTTCGGATGCCGCATCAACGCATGGGCTGTCGCTTTTAAGATGATTTCGGTATAGCTGATCCGATAACCGGTCTGTTTTTCAATCGGCCCCAGCAATTGCTTGCGCATCGCCACCACTTCAGCCATGTCGATTTCACTATTGAGGGTGACATGCGGTGCGGTCGTTTTGCTATGAAGCATCCGGTCTGCTACAGCTTTCCGGATCCCTGCCATTTTCACCCGTTTAGCCGGTGCCGCTTGAGAAGCCGCCGGTTGCTTGGCTTGGTCTACGTCTGTCCGGTAAATCTTGCCTCGTGGACCGCTGCCGCTGACTTCCTGCAATTCCACTCCTTCCGCTTTCGCTACTTTTTCAGCAAGCGGCGTAGCACTGCTGGAAGCGGTGGCGGTGGCGGAAGCCGTGGCAAATCCTTCAACATCCGCCTGGTGAATCCGCCCTTTCGGACCTGTGCCTTCGACTTCTGCGAGGCTGAGTTCCCTTTCCCGGGCGACTCTTCTGGCAGCCGGAGTTGCCCGGACTTTTTCCGGCTGTTCAGAGGGCTGCTCCTTCGATTCGGCTTCTTCCTGTTGTTGGGGTGCTTCTGCAGAGACGGGTTTGTTGCTGACGCCGGACTCTCCAGGCGGCGATTCGGGAACTTCCTCCCCCTCTTCGCCGATATAGCCGACAACATGATTGATTGGCACTTCATCGTCTTCTTCAAAATAACGTTTCAGCAAAGTGCCTTCCTCATAGGACTCGACTTCTATATTGATTTTATCGGTCATGATTTCAAATAGCGGTTCTCCGACTTCGACCGAATCTCCTTCTTCTTTGAACCATTGAAGCAATGTGCCGACTTCCATGGTGCTGCTCAGCTTCGGCATGAAAATTTCTTTGGCCATCTGTTTCTCCTCCCTACAGGCGGTTTAGCGTTTCTTTGACGGCTGTGACGATATCAGCCACTCCTGGAACCGCCGCTTTTTCCAGCTCCGGATTATAAGGAATCGGAACCGCTTTTCCGCCAAGCCGCTTGATGGGCGCATCCAGATAATCGAAGGCTTCACTTTCTGCGATCAGGCTGGCAATTTCGCCGCCGAATCCACCGCGTTTCACGGCTTCATGGACCACGACCAGACGACCAGTCTTTTGGACGGACTGGACAATGGTATCGATGTCGAGCGGCACGAGCGTCCGTGGATCGATCACCTCGGCATGGATGCCTTCTTTTTCAAGTTCCTCAGCGGCCTCCAACGCTCGATGGACCATGATCGCCGTCGCGACGATCGTCACATCCGTCCCTTGTTTTTTGATATCAGCTTTGCCCAGCGGAATCGAATAGAGTTCTTCCGGAACATCGGATTTCGTCCGGTAGCAAAGTTTATGTTCATAGAAAATGACCGGGTTGTCGTCGTCGATCGCCGCCTTCAATAATCCTTTGGCGTCGTAAGCCGTCGAAGGCTGGACCACTTTCAGCCCAGGTATATGGGCCATCCAGGCTTCCAGACTTTGTGAATGCTGCGCTGCAGCCCCCGTACCCGAGCCGGCTGGCGTCCGGAGCACCATGGGCACTTTTCCTTTCCCTCCGTACATATAACGGATCTTCGCTGCCTGGTTGACCATGTTGTCCATTGCGATGGTCATGAAATCGGAAAACTGCAGTTCCAGGATCGGTCGCATGCCCGTCAGCGCCGCTCCAACCGCTGTTCCCGAGATGGCCGCTTCTGAAATAGGCGTATTGCGGATCCGTTCCGGACCAAACTCTTCTATCATTCCACGGGTGACACCGAATGCGCCGCCATAAACACCAATGTCTTCCCCTAGTACAAAGACATCTTCATTGTCACGCATTTCCTGGCTCATCGCTTCTCTTACTGCTTCTAAATAGGTCAGCTCTCTCATGCGTCGATTCTCCTTTACTCCGCCTTATGCGTAAATGTCTTCCATCAGAGCATCCAAAGTCGGCTCTGGACTGTTTTTTGCGAATTCCACGGATTCTTCGATTTCCTTTTTGGCTTCAGCTTTAATTTGATCGGCTTCCTGCTGTGTGAAAATCCCTTCCTCGATCAGAACTTCGGCCATCAATTTAATGGGGTCCCGAAGCTGCCATTCTTTTTCTTCCTCGCGTGTCCGGTACTTTTTGGCATCGCTCTTCGAATGTCCTTTGGAACGGTATGTTTTCGCTTCGATAATGGATGGCCCTTCTCCGTTGCGCGCCCGCTCTACGGCTTCACTGACTCCATTCATGACATCGAACACATCGTTGCCATCGACCACTTTCCCTGGAATTCCGTAGCTTGCCGCCCGTGCGGCAATATCTTCGATGTTGATCATTTCCCGAACCGGCCCCGACATGCCGTATTGATTGTTTTCGCAAATGAAGACTACCGGCAATTTCCAGATGGACGCCAGGTTGATCGCTTCGTGGAAACTGCCTTCATTCGAAGCTCCGTCCCCGAAGAAGCACAGGACGACATAGCCGGCATTTTTCATCTGTGAAGTCAGCGCAGCTCCTGCAGCAATCGCAAAGCCGCCTCCTACAATGCCGTTGGCTCCAAGGTTTCCTTTGTCGACATCTGCAATGTGCATCGATCCGCCTTTGCCTTTGCAGTAACCCGTAGTCCGGCCGAAAAGTTCAGCCATCATGCCATTTACGGTTGCCCCTTTGGCGATGCAATGCCCATGGCCGCGGTGCGTACTGGTAATCTTGTCCTGCTCTTCCAGAACAGCGATGGAACCGACGGCAGAAGCTTCTTGCCCGACGCTCAAATGAGTGGTTCCATGAATCATCCCTTTTGCGAAAAACTCGTCCACTTTTTCTTCAAAAAAACGGATCAGCCACATCTGCTTGTACAAATCCCTTAATTCCGTTTCTTTAACTTGTGGCGGCAATTTCAGTTTCTGTGTCATGTGTCTTCCTCCTTTTACATATGTTCTGTATTGTGACATATGTAAAATATAATATTTTTCGACTATTTAGTCAAGTTAACCGAAAGGGCCAACCCTCTCGAATGGTTATGGAGAAGTCTGGCCCTTGGACAGCAACATTATTTAACTCTGCTTTTTTTCTGCTTGTACTGCTTGATTATTTTCCGCGAAGCATTGACGTCCTTCAGCAGGCGATACGGCTTGCTGACCGTCCGCACAGGAAGGGAAAGCAGCAGATGGCTCAAGTCGTCTTTGTATTCCTGCGTGATCCGCGTCGGCTTCGAGGAAATCCGGTCATAGACTTCTTTATAGAACTTCTTATTGACGTCCACTTTGAGCTTCTTGGTCTTGTTGCATTGCTCACATCGGATGCTCTTTATATCATCGTTGATATAGGTGATTTCATGATTCACTTCTTCTTTGCAATGGTTGCAGAATAGAGCCGCTTCCATAGTTTTGATTTCCATGTTTGGACACCTTCTCATTCAGTTGATTGGGTTTTTCCTCTACATGAGATTGGACGGGCTAAGCTTTCACTGGAATCTCTCTTTCAGTTTCCGCTTTAAACGTGTCATCCTGCATGCGGCGCAGACGCCAAATCGTCGAATCTTTGGTTTGTTCGACATCGTCATAACTGATGATTTCGCCTTTTTTGATATCCCGCTTTAAGCGGACGTTCTTATCAACCAATCCCAGCGGCAATGCATTTTTATCCCGCGCTTCCTGCGCTGTAAGGATATGGCCATATACCGTGAACCCTCCGATGCTGTCCAGGAAATCACCTGCTGCCAGATCGATTTTCGCTACGGTCACTGTTTCGGCTTGGAGCCCATGCCAAGGCGCAATCGTCGCTTCATTGTAGATATAAGCACGCGCAATCGAAATCGGTGTTTCCAAGCTGGTCAGATGATACGGACGATAAAGCACATAATTCGGCCCATCCCCCATGCTCAAATACTTCAGCTCGTGATTCACTTCTTCTTTTTCAGAAGCGATGATGGCGAATACGCCGGGTGCAATGCCGTTGATGTATTCAACAATCCGCTTATTGTTGACTTCTCCGCCGTCTTCTTTCAATTTGAAGATTTCAGGCAAGCCTTTCACGTCGCTGACAAAGCCATGCATGCCCGGTTTATCGGGTAAAAAGCCTGTGGCATTTGCTACTGCTGTCATTTCGACCATGGTTTTCGTGCCGTCCTGGAAAGAAGCAAGCATTTTCGGACTGGCTCCTTTTCGGGCAGCCTCTTCCGCTGCTGTATCAGGATTTGCATTCAGGTTCAACGGATTATTCTTGCCTTTTCCAAGCGCTACCACTTCAAAGCCCAGTGCATCGGCGAAATCGAACAATTCCATAATGGCTCCCGGCTCATCACCCGCAGAACCCGTGTAGACCACGCCGCTGGCATCGGCCATTTTCTTCAAAATGACCCCTACCGTAACGTCAGCCTCCACGTTCAGCATAACGATATGCTTGCGGTTGAGGATGGCGTCCCAGGCAATCTTCGCTCCGATGTCCGGTACTCCCGTGGCGTCCACGACGACATCGACTTCCGGCAATGAAGTGACCAGTTGGGCATCAGTTGTCGCTACGACCTTACCTTCCTTGACGGCCGCTGCCGCTTGCTGGACGCTATTGGTTTCGACGACATCATCTGCTGAAACCCCTGATTTCACATATGCGTTGGTGACATTGCCGATTTGAATATCCGCAGTGGCAACGACGCGCATGCCCGCCATGCTTTCAATCTGCGAGATCATTCCCCGTCCCATCTGGCCGGCCCCCACTACACCAACTTTGATTATTTCACCATTGCGCTCAAGTTCTTCAAGTTTTCTATTTATCCCCAGCATGAACTAACCTCCTCTTTTTAACGCTTTACAATCCGGATCGTGGCGCCGATCTCCAATTCAGGCAACGCCTTATTTTCCACACACATCGTTCCCGGCAAGCTGGCGTCTGTTTCACCGTTGAAGGCGATGGTGCAATGGCCGATTTCTTCGAGTGTGTCATTCACCTTGCTTCCGACAAATAAAATCTCATACCGCTGTCCATTGATCTCCAACACATCGCCGGACTCGACTTTCTCAAGAAGGTCCGCCCGTTCATGGATCACACCAATCGACCTCAATGATTCAGGAACTGTGTCATTGAAAATGACCAGCATATTTTCATCTAAAAAGATTTCCACTTCTTCACCGATTTCCGTTATTTTTGCTTCATATTTTTTCGTCATGATATCCTCCACCTTATTACCTCCTTATTTTCTAGCTGTACAGACCGAAACTGAACAAGTATGCAATGACGACCGCGAGTGGGCCGGTGATAACACGTGACAGCAAGACCGCTGGAACCCCGACTTCAATGGTTTCCGGCTCCGCTTCTCCCAATGTCAGGCCAACCGGCACGAAATCCGCCCCAACCTGTGGATTGATGGCAAACAGGGCAGGCAGCGCCAATTCCGGCGGGATATTCCCGCGGCCAATTTCCACACCGACCAAAACCCCGACTACTTGGGCAATAACTGCACCCGGTCCAAGCAATGGCGACAGGATCGGCAATGCACAAATAACTGATAGGATCAGCAAGCCCCCAATATTCCCTGCTAATGGCGAAACGAAATTGGCGATCAAATCACCGATTCCCGTAAAAGTAATAATCCCGATCAGCATACTGACAAAAGCCATGAACGGCAAAATGTTCTTCAGCACCTGATCGATGGTTTCCCGGCCGGCTTGATAGAAGATCCCGACCACTTTACCGGCTCCACGGCCGATTCTCTCGATGATGTTCATTTTTTCAGGCTTCTGCTTATAGCCGGCTGCTTTTTGTTTTGCTTCTTCTTTTATCTCCTGCGGCGTCTTTTCGCGGGCTGCCGGACTTTCCACTTTCTCCACCGCGTCCTCCACAGCGTCCTGGTCTTCGTATGGAGCCGCTACTGCACTGATGTTTTCAAGTTTCACTCCGGACACGAAATTCTCTTCATTGATGAATTTCATCAATGGTCCCGATGGTGAGGTCGCATTGACATTGACCGTCAGAATGTTCATCTTCGGGTAAACGCCGCAGCGGGCCGTTCCGCCGCAATCGATGATGACGCAGGCCATGGTTTCTTTATCGTACGAACCTTTAAATCCATCTACTGCTTCGGCACCGGTCAGTTTCGCAATTTCTTCCGCAACGGGATGAATGCCGCCGCCTGTTACCGACACAATGTAGCGCTTTTCTTCATTTGGCCGAATGGTCAACGGACCGCCCCAACCGCCTCTGCCTTTCGTTACTGTCACCGGCTTAAAATTCAATGGCGTCTGAATGCTGCTCATTTTCTTTGCCTCCCTTTTTTAGACCACTCGGTTAGTTAGACTTCCATGCCTCGTGATTTCATCATACGTACCGTGATGATTTCTGTGACGATGCCCCGGATCAGAATGACGATCACCCCTACGATAAAGAAGCGGATCGCCAATGGCCCAAGCGAAAAGCCCAATTGGGTGATCCCTGCGGAAATTCCCAGATACACAAACAACTCAGCGGGATTGGCATGTGGGAACAAGCCTGTAATCGGATGCACAAAAGATACTGCTGAATCATAAAATGCCGGTTTTTGTTTTTCCGGCAGAAATTTCCCGAAGGTATAGGCCATCGGGTTGGTCAGGAAGAAAACCGCTAAGACAGGAAACAGCGAATAACGCAAAATGATGTTCTTCGTGCTTCTGCGTGCTAGGTTGTTGATGCGCTCTTCCCCCACCAAACGGATAAATGCATTAACGGCTGTGATCAAAACAACAAGCAACGGAATGATGCCGGTCACCAAGCCGACAAAAACATCACCGCCTGCTTGGAACATGCCAATAAACCCTTCTGCCAATCTAACTAAAAAGTCCATTATTCTTCCTCCTTATACCGCTAGATTTGTCTTTTCATTCATCTGCGCCTCTATCTTTTCAATTGCCATCTTAAAGGCCAGATCCATCGGTTCCCCGTTAAGACCTTCCATTACAGCTTCCAACGGCATGCCAATATACTTCGTGAATGGTTCAAAACGGCTGAACACTGTAACGCCATGCATCAACCGGCTTTCGACCACGGTTCCGGCTTCATCAGTCACCAAAATTGCTACCGCCCCTATTCCCAGTTTCTGTTTTTGAATCCCTACACCCAGATATCCTGAAGGCCTTCTGCTCAACTCCCTGATCGTGCCATGATAATTCTTCAACTGCGCTTTGGTCATCCAAAGTTGAAGCAGCCAGACTGCAGCAAACAAAACGATGAACCATCCCCACATGGATTTCCGCCTCCTTTTTACATTTGTTCAGCGTCGTGACATTTGATATTATCATCATTATAAAAGCGCTTCCACGATAAATCAATACTTAATTAAAAGAAAATTCTAATTATTTAAACTGTGCCTTTTCTTTAGTCGATCGGAAAATGTAGTCTACAGAAGGTACAAAACAAACGAGTGAGCCCATTAGCTTTTCCGATAGAAAAAAGAACCGTTTCCGGAAGTCATTTTAACGACTTCCGGAAACGGTTCTTATCTGCTTTGCTATTTCTGGAACTGTCCGATAAATTCATTCAGACGGTCCAAGGTTTTGACATGCTCATTGCAGGCAGCGGAATCCTGGCAAATGTAATTGCCCCGCTTGATAAACTGATCCTGCCCGGAGCTTTTTGTTTTGGCGATGAACATGCCGACTTCACTGTGGCGGTTGCAGATGGTGCAGATGCCTTGCTTCGCACTGCGCGTAAAGCTGCCTTGGACACCGATCAGCCGATCGCTTTCATCCGCCACCAAATACATGAGATTGGAACTTTCCGTCCACGCCAAATAGGAAGTTCTGCTGAAGTTGATAGTCTCCAGCTTCGGTCCCTTGAACTTTTTTGCTTTAGGGAATAACTTCTTCAATCCCTGATCTGTGACTGCTTTGAATGGAATGATGTATGGCTGAAGCTGTCCCAGAAATGCTTCCGCATCGCTAAGTTCCTTCACCTGTACCAAAGGGTTGAGGATTTTCTTCTGCTCTTCGGTAAGTGATGGAAATAATTTATAGACTTTTTCGTGTGCGAGATGCCTGAGTACATTCAATACCTCTGCATCATTTGCGCTGGCTTGTCCCGACACCAGGATTTTCGTCTGATCCTTGATGAAATTGTATTGGTCATTCCGGATAAACGCTTTTGGGTTGTCTTCTGTGCTGCCACTGTTCAGGTTCGCTTCTTTTACATGGATCATGTGAGACCACTCCTTATGTTTTTTCGACTGGATGTATAAGGAAGAAAGCCTGGTACGATGGACGGCGCTGTTTGGCGGGAGCGATTGTCATCTGATACCACCTCCTCTAAAGGCACGGGTTTTGCTTGTGGTTTCATCATACTTTATCCCATGATTGTTTTCCATCCAGAGATTTTTAAAACTTGGTATCGAAAAAGGAGCTCCCAGTGAAATGGAAGCTCCTTTTTTAGCCTTTAGTTAAAATCGCGATCGACTTCAAATTTCCTGCATGTATCATAAACTATTTTATCGCCTTCGTAAGCTTTCAATCCACTAGTGATGTAGAATTTGGAAGCATCGGAAGTCATCGTACTAGATGACTCCAAGCGTGTTTGCCAATCTTCACGTCCAACCGTCAATGTCCAATCGCAGACGACAGAAGCTGATAGAGGATCTCCTTCAGTGATGCGGTAAACGTTTTTATTGGTGCTGCCGTATTCCAGGCCATTTTCCGGTAATCGCCGGCATCCTTCATCTGAAAAATCATTTAACACCCATTCATTGGTCACCGTATTATGGCTGATTTCACGGGTCCGTCCCGCTTCCCGCATTATCTCACGCTCCATAACAGCCGCCGTTTCGGGACGTTCGAAAGGAACAATATCTTCTGGCTGCGTCTTGTTCGTGTAAGCCGGAAGGATCAGTTTCGTGTCCTGATCTTTAATGATCTGGATTTCCGCTTCCTCTGCTGAGGGCCAAGCATGCGGCCAGTAGGTCGGGGCCACTGATAATTGCAGACGATGACCTTTCGGCACTTTGTAGCCAATAGCGTCCAGCTCCACTGTTACGACAAACTCTTCACCGATTGGCACATCTTCAGGGAATTCATGGCTGTCACGATGCGTCAGGTTCAATTGTCCCCAACTGATTAGCTTTGATGTACCAAAAGGTGACAGATCACTCAAGCGCACCGCCAAATTCCCTCGTTTGCTGTCGCTGAGAAGCTTCAGCTGCATTTTCGGAAATCCGAGGATCGCCAGTTCTTCTTTTAGTTCTTTGCCGGTGAAGGTGTTCGACAATCCGTTTTCAATTGCTTGATCTGACGGCATATCGCCTTCTTGGCCAAATGGACAGTACACACCTGCATACAACCCATGTTGCTGATGGGTCATCAAGCTTTCTTTGCCCCCATCCGGCTTGGCGGTTAATTGCAAGTCACCGAGGTGCAGCGTTTGTTCTTTGGCATTTTCGGTCGGCCAACTGTTCTCAAGAACCCATTCCCCAGGACGGACATGGTAGTCTGTTTTCGGTGGAACGGCGTCCTGCAGCCACATACGCAAGACGGGTTCGTCCATAATGCCTGTTTCTTCCTCTTTCAGCCATTGGTCCCACCAACGAAGACATTCTTGCAGAAAGCCGATTTGTGGCCCGGGAACCGCAACTTCCGGATATTCATGTGCCCAAGGACCAATCAACCCTTTTTTGGGTCCTTTTAAGTTCTGTACCATTCGGAAAATTGCGTTGGTGTAGCCATCAGCCCAACCACCGACCGCATAGACCGGAATTTTGATATCATCGTAGTTTTCACAAACTGAGCCATGCTTCCAGTAAGCATCACGCCGCTGATGACTCATCCACGCTTCTACGAATGGAGGCGTTTTTTCCAGTCGTTCCAACCAATTTTCGCGCCATGCATCCCCAACATGCTTTGGATCGGCCGGCCTGCCGTTATAAACCAACATCGTCGAAGCCCACCAGAGCATATCGGAAGCGAGCAAAACGCCTCCCTTATAATGGACATCATCAGCATAGCGGTCATCAGTAGAACAAAGTGTAATAATCGCTTTCAGGGCCGGGTGCTGACGTGCAGCAACCTGGAGACCGTTGAATCCTCCCCAGGATTTCCCGATCATGCCGACAGAGCCAGTGGACCATTCCTGTTTGGCAATCCAGTCGAGCACTTCAAGCGCATCATCCTGTTCCTGTTCGGCATATTCGTCATACATTATGCCTTCGGAATCTCCGCAGCCTCTTAGGTCGACACGGATGCTGACATAGCCATGCCCAGCAAAATATGGATGGCGAATCGAGTCCCGCAATGCGGTAAATTCATTTTTTCGGTAAGGAAGGTATTCCAGAATCGCTGGAAGCGGCTTGGTTTTTGTACATTTTGGAATCCATAGCTTTGCCGACAACCGAACGCCGTCAGACATGGGAATCCATACGTGCTCCACTATATCCACTTCATATGGAAAATCTTCTTTAATTGACCTTGTGCTTTCTCTTACGTTGAATACCATTACTCAAGCTCTCCTTTTTCAGTTGATGTTTCTGCCTCGGGGTAATCCTGCTTTAACCACCGCAGGAGTGAAACCGAAAGCAATACGTAGAGGATAATCACCGGCACTGAAACAATGACGGAGGATGTCTGGATGACTCTTAACCCGCCGATCAGCAGTAAAGATATAGCTAAGGCAGCCAATACCATTCCCCAAAGCATCCGATTCCAGCGGGCTGGCTCCTGGCCTGCTGTCAATTCTTTTGTCGTGATGGATGCTAAAATATAGGTGGCCGAATCCAACGACGTTGCCAGGAAGATAAATCCAAGAAGTGCGAAGAACGGCAAAACGATGAAGCTGAGTGGCAAGGTTTTTAAAATCTCAACAATTGCAGCAGGATCTCCTCTTTCACCCATAATTCCAATGACATCGAGTGCTCCGCTCAATTGGAGATTCAAGGTATAGCCGCCAAAAATACCGAAATAAATCCAGCTGCCTACAGATCCCCATATCAATATATGGGTAATCAATTCACGGATCGTTCTGCCTCTTGAAATACGGGCAACGAACAAACCGATGAAAGGTGCCGTTGCTGCGAACCAAGCCCAATAAAAGACTGTCCACGTCTGCGGAAACCCTCCCTGATTGATCGGATCGGTTGAAAAGCTCATAAATGCGAAGTTCTGCAGCATCAATCCGAAGCTGTTGCTGAAATTAGAAAGAATAAACAAAGTTGGACCTACCAGCAATACGAAAATCGCTAAACCCAATGCCAAGTAAACGTTCCAGTCACTGAGCTTCCGGATGCCCTTGTATAATCCCATGTACGCACTTGCGCTATAGATAATGACCCAAACAATAATGATGATGATGCTTAACATCATCGATTGTGGAACACCGAAAATTTCTCCAATAACTGCCGATACCATCGGTACACCCAGTCCGAGAGAAGTTCCAAGTCCTCCGACCAAACTCCAGATGACCAGGATATCAATGGCTTTTCCGATGAACCCATCAGCGTGTTTGCCTAATGCTCCCCGACAAGCTGAACTGATTTTAAGCGAATGGTTCTTCTTAACAAAAAACGAATAAGCAATCGTCACAGTAGGTAAAGCGTAAAGTGCCCACGCAGAGATTCCCCAATGAAACATGCCATAAGCGACTGCCCATTCAGCAGCTTCACTGCTGTTCGGCTCTATTCCAAATGGAGGACCCATGAAATAATACATTGGCTCCATCATGGACCAGAACATGATACTCGTTCCCATCCCTGCACAAAATAACATAGCCCCCCAACTGAAGGTGGAAAACTCAGGCGCTTCCTCTCCGAGCTTCACTTTTCCGTATTTACCAAATACGAGATACATTAACAACAAGAATAAACCAAATGTTAAAAATTGAAATGCCCAATCGAGATTATACGTAATCCCTGTTAACATTGTATTTAATACAGGTTCGGCACTGCTTTGAAAAATCACAAGACCTAAAGTAGCTACAATGATTACAATCAAAGAAGACCAAAAAACAAGTGGATCAATTTTTACTTTATTCATCTTTTTTCCCCCTAAAAGTTGAAAGTAAAATCATGATTAAAAAATAATCATGATTACTTTTCTGTTTATTTAGCGTATCATGAGAGTATAGAATAGTTCAACATTATATAAAAATAGTTTAATACTCAAAGGTGGGTTATCGATTGGAGAAAAAGAATATAAAAAAACGCCGCATGTGGACATATTTTATTGATGCGACAGAAGAGTTGATTCAAACTGAAGGATTTGACCATGTAACGATCCGGAAAGTAGCCGAGAAGGCGGGATACAACAGTGCTACCATCTATAATTATTTCGACGAATTATCTCATTTGCTGTTTTTTGCTTCCTTAAAATTTTTACGCCCTTATGTGGAGACAGTTACCACTGAAATGGAGAAAACAGACAATCCTGTTGAGAAGTATCTCATCGCCTGGGAATGTTTCAGCGAGTATTCTTTCAAGATTCCTGAAATCTTCAACGCTGTCTTTCTGATGGATCTTGGGGACCGTCCTGAAAATATGCTGGAACGTTATTATGAACTGTATCCTTCCGATCTCGTGACAATCCCAGAAGAATTATTACCCGGTTTACTGGAAAGAAGCATCACGGATCGTGGTCGTTTCGCCATTAACTTCATCGTTCAAGAAGGTCTTTTGGATAAAGATGCAGCAGAAGAATTGAATGAATTGACCAACTTGGTTTGGCAAGGCATGTTCTCAAATTTCTTGAATAACCGCAATCATTACACTGTTGACGAAGCACAACAACGAACGATGAAGTATATCCGTGAAATTGTAGATCAAAAAATAACTAGCAATTGAAAAAAGCAGCCATTCTAAATTATGGTTAAACTGAGCTCCATTTGAAATGGACAGTTTATTAGAAAGCATTCTGCAATCCACAGTTCGACGAGAAGGATTTTCACATTAAAATTTAAAATGAAGACAAAAAAGAACCGCTCCTTGAAGGGAACGGTTCTACTCCAAACTCAGCTGGGCTGCCCATAATCACAAACTACATAAGCAACCGCTTTTGCGGCAACCAGCAAGGCGTCTTCATCGATATCGAATTTCGGGTGATGGTTAAAAAAGACTTCCGACTGCCCTTTTGGTTTGCAGCCGATGTTGAAAAACAGCCCTGGTGTTTTTTCCAAGTAATAAGCGAAGTCTTCCGAACCGGAAAATACCGGATATTCGACCACTTCCTTGATATCGGGATCGGCGGCTTTTTTCAGGATGGCTACGACTTCTTCAGTTACGGCCTCATCGTTTTTCAGCGGCGGGTAATCGGCAGTGTAGACCAAATCGCATTTCACATCAAACTGTAGTTCAATGCCGCTGACAATACGATGGATTTCCCGGTCGATCAGCTGCTGTGTCTTGTCGTTCATGTAACGGACGTCGCCTTCGATTTCAATGCTGTCTTTGATGATATTGAATGAACCCTTGCCATCAAAGGAGCCGATCGTCACTACACCCATTTCAAATGGATTGAGGCGACGGCTGACCACTGTCTGTACCGCGGTGATGAAATGAGCACCGGCGACAATCGGGTCATTGGCATTCTGTGGAGACGAGCCATGGCCGCCGCGTCCCTGAATTTTCAGCTTGAAGTAAGTTCTGCCCGCCATGGCATAGCCGCTTCGGTAGCCGATGGTCCCGGCTGGATGGGTTGGGAACAGATGGGTGCCGAATACCGCATCCAGATCATCGAGCACACCGGATTCCACGATGCTTTTCGCTCCGCCCGGCGGTGTTTCTTCCGCATGCTGGTGAATGATTTTTATAGTGCCTGACAGTTCTGCTTTCAATTGGATCAGGCAGTCTGCCAACACCAGCATATAAGCTGTATGGCCATCATGGCCGCAGGCGTGCATGACGCCTGCGTTCTGGGACTTGAACGGAACATCCACTTCCTCGTGAATCGGCAGCGCGTCAAAATCAGCGCGCAGGCCAATGGTCTTGCCCGGCTTGCCGCCTTTGATGGTGACGATGATGCCGAAACCGTTCCCGACATGCATCTGGACTTCGACATCTTTTCCTTTATAGAAATCAGCTATGTACTGCGCAGTCTTTTCTTCTTTGAATGACAACTCCGGATGCTGGTGAAGATGGCGGCGGATCTGGATCATTTCCTCTTTCCGGCTGTCGAGCAGATTCAAAAGTTGTTGTTTGAGATGAGATGACTTGTTTTGCTGTACCATTTTGCATTCCTCCTAATTTTTAATCTCCAGGCTTATGCCGTCGCCTTTTTCAGTTTTTCCAGAAGCAGGCAGATGATCACCAAACCGAATATACAGCAGAAGGCTTTCAATGAAGTCGGCACAGGACCAAGGTTGACAGTCAAGGCCAAGGCGATGCCGATCACTCCCCATAATGGCTTTTGCATAGCCAACTGTGCGATGAGTCCACCGAAAATTGCGGGCAGGACAAATACCAAGGAATCCACCACCGACTGAGGCAATAGGGTTACGACATACGAACCGCCAAATACGATGAACAGCAGCATGACAATATTGACGATTGATGCAGCTGCCATCGCCAGTGTCGCAGTCAGTTCACCTTTTTTTGTTCCTGGCTCCACTCCTACGGCCGACTGGCTCAACAAACCAGAGGACCCCGAATACGGCAGCATACGCCAGAAAACTGATTTTATCATAAAGAAAGGGGTTACAGGATTTCTGTAACTTTTTTTGGTTCTGCTATTAAACATACGAAAAAAGGCTCTCCCTCAAAGGAAAGCCCATTTTCCCACTGACCTGTTCAGTCTGTCGTGATCATTTCAACGATTTTGGCAACATGGACTTCCACTGTGTTCAATTGCGGGATAGCCAGATCCTCTGGCTTAAAGATCATCGGAAACTCCGTGCATCCAAGAATCAGCCCTTCAATTTCATGTTGTTCGATCATCCGTTCAACAATCGCCAGAAACTCTTTTTTCGTTTCCTCATTGACGATTCCCTGCTCCAGTTCCTTGACGATTTTTTCGTGAATGTATTGTTGTTCCCGTTCATTCGGCACGAAGATCTCTTTTCCATTGATCTTGAATGGTTCTTTGAAAAAATCATTTTCCATGGTGAACTGGGTTCCGAGCAAACCAATTTTCCGGAGTTCCAACTGTCGGGCTTTCTGGTAAGTTTCTTCAACGATGCTGATCATCGGGATGTTCACTTTCTGCTGCACCTGGTCAAAGACGATATGCGGCGTATTCGCTGAAATGACCGCAAAATCAGCTCCTGCCCGCTCCAGGCTCAGTACGGCGGCCGCCAGATATTCCGCCAGTTCTTCTTCCTGTCCGCTCTCAAGCAAGTCGAAAATCTTATACATATTGATGCTGTAGATCAGCAGTTCCGGCAACGTTTCCTGACTACCGGTTTGTTTTTGAAATTTGTTGATGATGGATTGGTAGTAGTCGACAGTTGACTCAGGTCCCGTACCACCAATCATTCCAAGTTTTTTCATGGGGCTCTTCCTCTCTTCGTCTGTCATTTACTGCAGCCGTTCCAAATTTCCTAAATCGCTCTTACTTGAAAATTCCCTAATAGGAAGAAGTAAAACTTTTCAATAAAAAAGGAGCTGCATATTGCAGCTCCTGAGCTTGTAGACAAAAGAATATTGCTGTCTTTTAAAGAATGAATACACATTTTATCACGTTTATACCGGTTCCTGCGCTACAGGCGGACGCTTTCCACGGGCTCGCGCCGAACTAACTCGGACTCGCGCCCGAGTGGATTTCGGCACTTCGTCGCTTCGCTGCTCCCGCAGGAGTCGCCGCCTTGCGCTCCGGATCCTTGAGTGAAGGATTTACCAGGTTTGTAGAGATGACATTTCCTGAAGTTGACTAGCAAGCTTCTCTCTTCGCTTGGAGCAACATGCCCCAAGCGGGCTGGCGACGAAGCTAGCGCAGCGATGCAGGGGCATGGTGTTCAATACAGGCTGAAGCTGAGCCCACGGAAAGCGAAGTGGCCGGACCGGTTGGGGATTATGCACCGCTATACATTTTGGTCAGACTTTGTCTACAGTCCTGAGGAGCTGCATATTGCACTCTTTTTTGCTGTCTCATTACTGAGCAGTATATCCGCCATCGACCATTAACGTACTGCCTGTCACAAACTCATTTTCGACCAGGAAGACGATGGCATGTGCAATTTCTTCCGGCTGTCCCAGTCTGCCGACAGGATGCTTATCAACCAAGGCATCATAGAAATCACCCAATGCTTCTTTACTGACCATCCCTGACTCCACATAGCCCGGCGCTACTGCATTGACGCGGATCTTATGTTCAGCATACTGCAAAGCCAATGATTTGGTCATCAGGTTGACTGCGCCTTTAGTGGCGTTATAGGCAAAAGCACCGCCTTCCCCAACTGTTCCAAGAATCGAAGAGGTGTTGATGATCACACCGCCATCGCCATTTTTCAGCATATTCTTGATTGCGTGTTTGGCACCGAAAAAGACGCCATCCTGATTGATGGAAATCACTTTATGGTAATCCTCGTACGTCAATTCATGTGTCACACCAAGTACACCGACGCCCGCGTTATTGACCATGATGTCAACTCTTCCGTAACGTTCGACTGTTGCGGCAACCAACTTTTCAACTGATTCTTCACTGGCTACATCAACGTTGACAAACAACACTTCAGCATCTCCCTGCTTCAACTGTTGTTCAGCCTGCTTGCCGCCTTCTTCATTGAAATCGGCGATGACAACTTTCGCTCCTTTATCAAGAAACGCTTTTGCTGTCGCCAAGCCGATACCGGATGCCCCACCTGTTACGATTGCCACTTTGCCTGCTAAGTTCATTTACTCCGCCTCCTAGTATTGGAAAATACTCTCACCCTCTATTAAACCGCAATAAACTGAGTATTACAACTTACCAGAAAATAATATTTAATTGCCTAATTTTGCAGCCGGAAAATAACGTTCTTTCATTTTAGTTGAGAGGATTTCCAAGACGATGGCAAAAACCAAAATCATATAAGTGATCATTCCCACTTCACTCAAATCGAAATAGAATCCGGAAGCCATGAATAGTTCAAAGCCTATGCCTCCTGCTCCTGCTGCTGCACCCATTGCCACAGCAACTGAAAAATTAATTTCGAAGCGCAGGAATGTCCAGGACAAGAGGTAGGTGAACGTCGACGGCAGAACCGCATGCACAACGATGTGCCACCAGTTGGCTCCTGTCGCACGTAATGCTTCAATGATCCCCTGATCCACTTCTTCAAAGGCTTCTGAAAAGGCCTTGACCAAATAAGCGATGGAATGAAACAGCATACCAAGCACCGCCGCTTCACTGCCCAAGCCAGCTGCAATGGCAAAAATTAATACCCAAAGAACAGTAGGGACTGCGCGGATAAATGCGACAGCAATTCGCACAGTTTTTGAAATCCAGGCTTTTGATAAATTTGATGCGGCCATCAATGCCAGGAAAAACGCGATGGCAGCTCCAAGTATTGTCGATAAAAATGCCAGACCTAAGGTGACGCCCATTTGATAGAATGCTTGCCCCCAAGTGAAATGGGAAAGCGCTGGTGCCAAAAACATCTTTTTTAAGTTGTAGAACGTTTCCGGAATGGCCTTAGACAAGTCAAGCCCTGTGTAATCAAAGAAGTAGAACGCCGCGATTGTCAAAGCGATGAGTAGCGTGACCGTCCATGTCATGACGCGTTCCGACTTGCTTCCCATCTTAATTGTTATGCGGCCGTTGGCTCCACGCCTTATGTATGTGCTTGCCTCCATTAAATAATCACCTTCCTGATATAGTTTGACATCAGCTCGATGACAATCACCGCAATAATGATACTGAAGGTAACGAGAGCTACAGCATTGTAGTTCAAGGTCTTATAGTACAGATCGAATGCATAGCCGATGCCCGTACCAGTTAAGATTCCCACTAAAGTCGCGCTTCTGATATTGGTTTCGATCATAAAAAGAATCCAGCTGATCATCTGTGGCAAGCATTGCGGCACAACGGCTTTAAAAACGATTTGAAAATATGTTGCACCGGTGGCGCGCAGTGCTTCAACCGCACTTTGACTCGCTTCATCTATCGATTCGATAAAAGCTCTTGTTAGAAATCCGACAGATCCCACGAATAAAGCCAGGTAACCTGTCATCGAATTTTGGCCGAATGACAACAAAAGAATCAAGGCCCAGGCTACAACCGGGATATTCCGCGAGACTGAGGCAACAAAACGCGCAAACACACCTAAAGCTCTGCTGGTGCCTGTCGTTTTCGACCCCATCAAACTTAAGAAAAAGGCAACGGCCGTGCCCGTTGTCGTTGCGGCAATTGACATGAGAATCGTTTCAAGCAATTTTTCCAAAATCGTCGGCAGGCGTTCCAACGATTCCTGAGTGATCAACAGATTCGAGAAGATCCAAGCACCCGCTTTGGGCAATGTGGCAAGGCCATGGAAAATATTAAACTCGGTGATTGCGGAAGAAGCAAGAGTCATTCCGAAAATCAACACGACAAAAAAGAGTGTCTGCCATTTCCGGCTGGCTTTCATTGTTTTCTCATTCACTGTAATTGCTCCTTAAACCATGATCAATTCTCTGATTTCCGGGGTTGCTTTTGATTGTGTTCCATAAATAAGATCTGTATGGCTTCGGTGGAGCCGGTAACTCGGTCCATCGAAAACGATTCCGCCTTTGTTCAAACCGATGATCCGGTCAGAGTAGTCTTTTGCAATCTCCACTTGATGCAGGTTGACGATACAGGTAATGCCCAACTCTTGGGTGATCGATTTCAAATGGTCCATGATTACTTTTGAAGCATTTGGATCGAGCGACGCAATCGGTTCATCGCATAAAACGATTTTCGGTTCCTGGATCAATGACCGGGCGATGCCGACACGTTGCTGTTGCCCACCACTCAATTGATCACAGCGTTTATAGGCGTGTTCTTCGATGCCCAACTTTTTCAACAGGAAAAAAGCATGTTCTTTTTCCGCTTCGTTAAAACGTCCCAAAATCCCTTGAATCGTTGTCTTGTAGCCAAAGCGGCCATGCAGGACGTTCTCGATAACCGATAAACGCGGCACCAGGTTATAATGCTGAAAAATCATTCCGATAGTTGTACGCACTTTCCGCAGCTCTTTTTTGTTCAATGCGCCGACGTCCTGGCCATCGAAAACTACTTTCCCCTCATCAATTTCCACCATTCGATTGATGCACCGGAGAAGTGTCGATTTCCCCGCTCCCGAAGGTCCGATCACAGAAAGAAATTCACCGGCTTCCACTTCAAAATTCAACCCTTGCAGCACTTTCGAATCCGAATTATAGGACTTTCCAAGATCTTTGATTTGCAGTAAAGACATGCTCATCGTCTCCTTTTTCGTCTCATTTGTCAGACAGCGCATTCCCAATGATAGGAACGCGCCGCTGTCTTCCGGTTATTCTTTCGATAGCTCACGGATTGGATCGAACCACGCATCTTCAACCGGCGCAAACCGTTCATCCCCTGATTTGAAGAAGAGCCCCGACTCACCTGAATCTTCCGGAACAAAGATTTTTTCATTATCCGCGATTTCATCTGAAGTGAATAATTCTTGCAAGGCATCGTAATCTTCCTGGCCAAGCACTTCCATATTGGCTGCGAACGGTGCATTCAAGACAGGAGTGACCCCCATCAATGCAAATTCACTGCCTGTTACGGTATTGAACGGTTCTGCTGCATCATCTTTGACTTTATAGATGGAACCGACTTCGTTGGCTTCACCTTCGGTTACCTCCACGTAGTTTTCAACACATGTGTCACAGAATGCCGAGACTTCAGCACTGTCATTCAGTAAATTGACGGCTGACCCCTGATGTGAATTTCCGAACAGCACTTGAGAGAACAATGGACCGCCTTCCATCAAATCCTCTGCCGCCAGATCCTCATAGCCGGATTGTTCAGCAAAATGGCCGATGATGGTGGAAGAAGGAACAACAAATCCGGAGGTGGAGCTATTGGAGACGAAAGACATTTTTTTCTGTTCCAATGTATCCAATGAAAACTCGCCATCTGCTTTGAATTTCTCCTGATCGTCGACATTGACTGCCAACCAGCTATGGTAGATGGCATCGTCAAGTGTGCCAGATTCTCCTGTCGGCACAACCAACGGCTCAATCGCGTCGTTGCCATTTTTCGCTTCAATATAGCCCTGTGCTCCCATAAACGCCATATCCGCATTGTTGTTGACCAAAGTCTCGATTGCAATGGCATAATCCGTTGTCAATTGGTGCTCGACTTCTTTGCCTGTAGCCTGCTCAATAGCCGCTCCGATTTCATCACGGGAAGATGTCATGTCCGACCCTGATTCATTTGGATACCAGACCACTTTAATCACATCATCCACTTCCGTTTTACCCGCTTCTGCGCTGCCGTCCGAGCAGGCCCCTAACAATAAAGCCGCTCCCATTACCATTGCCAATGCTGAACTTTTCTTTTTCATGGTCGATTCTCCTTTTTGTCTAACTGGAATGAGCAGGAGACCCTGCTTTGTCAGTACCATTACAACATAATTCCAAGGCAAAATACTGAAATTTACAGGAACTTCACAGTCTTTTAACGCTGCTTACATCTCCTGGGCTGACGATGTCTCCGGGCTCTATCATTGCTCCAAAAGCTCCGTGATAGTCGCTGCCCCCGGTCATCACGAGCCCATATTGCCGCGCGAGCTCTTCCACTTTCAGATGATCTTCTGCCGAATGGTCGAAATGGTTACGTTCAATTCCCCCTAGGCCTGATCCAATCAATTCGGGTATCAGCTCATAGGAGTCGAGTTGTCCGGGATGCGCCATAACGGCCAGGCCTCCATCTGAAACGATTGCCTGGACAGCATCTGCAGCAGATGCATACTCAATGTCTCCTGCTGCGACGCCCTTTCCTTTGAATAGGCTTTTGTACAGGAATTGATATTCCTTGGACGTATAAGGGGCATCTGTCAATTGCTGCATAATATGCTGCTTGTAGACAGTGGCTGAAGGTTTTGCCGATTCTATAACCGCTTCGGAATCCAGGTTAAATCCTGCTGCTTGAATTTGGCTCATCTGCCACATCGAATGGCTGTGGCGAAGTTCCAGAAGTCCTTTGCACAGCCGATTGATCGCTAATGCTTCAGAATTAAAATGATAGCCAAGGATGTGTACTTTTCGCTGACGCTTAAAGTCATAGGCGGAAATCTCAATTCCAGGAATCGCCTGTATATGATGAGTTTCCGCAATGCGTTGTTGTTCCCGCCATCCTGATATGGTGTCATGTTCAACAAAACTGATAGCCGTGACGCCCGCTTTCTTAGCTTTCTTGATGACACTCTCCACCGAGTCCGCTCCGTCTGAATAGTGGCTATGGACATGCAAGTCAGCTTTCAGCGCCAACACCCACTTTTCCCGTGACAGTCAACGTTCTCGTCTGCATGTCATAAACTTTATCGCAAAGCCCTTCCATAAATTCAATGTCATGAAAAATCCCGACAAGCGTTGTGCCTTCTGCCTTCAGTTTTTCAATAATCTCACGGACTTTCAGTTTGGACTGATGATCGAGACTCGCTGTCGGTTCATCAAGAAGCAGCAGCCGCGGTTGCTTAACGGTCGCCATGGCAATGTTTAAGCGCAGTTTTTCCCCACCTGAAAATGTATTCGGGTAACTGTCCCAAAGCTTTGGATCGATTTCAAAATGAGCTAATGCTTTTTCCGCTTCTTCAGCAGCCACAACCTCCGTCGAGCCCATCTCCAATAAGGCATTGGTGACCAATTGCCGGCAGGTTGTACGCGGCATGACATTTAAAAATTGGGACACATAGCCGATTTCGTATTTCCGCAAATGCAGCATTTGGCGTTCCGTGATATGGGCCATGTCCACTACGCCGAATGCCGCAGAATCATAAAGAATCTTTCCATGATCCGGCAGATACGTACGATAGATGCTTTTCAGGATCGTCGATTTGCCACTGCCGCTTTTTCCGACGATGCCAATAAATTCGCCTGTTTCTAAAGAAAAACTGATGTCTTTTATAGCTGGCATGGTCTTGTTTAAATGATGAATGGTGAAGCGTTTCTCAAAGCCCACTATTTCCAGCATCGTCATTAGATTGCCTCCTATTTTTTAACTTAAGAAAATACTACTTTTAGGTTCTTCATTTATGGTCGGGACTGCACGGGCGCTTCCGCTTTTCTTTGTCCAGACTCCAGCGCCCAGCTCTTTGGGTCATAAGCCACTCTGGTGTCTAGTTCAGTGCCTAGCTCTTCGGGATGCAAGCCGATCTGGCTATGCGGCTAAAAACATACCGCTTCGCCAGCTCATCTTACACCTGTCAGAGCTGAATAGGCACTTCTACTTTTCTGGCTGTGTGGCAAAGAACGCCACTTCGCCAGATCGTCTTATGCCCGGCAGAGCTACACGGGCGCTTCCGCTTTTCTTTATTTCAACCGGTAATTCGTCGTAGTAATCAACGCGCCATTGACCATTGTTGCCGTCAACATCGGATAACCGTCGTCCATGCGTTGAATGATCAACAGATCGGCTCTTTTCCCGGGTTTGATCGACCCCAGTTCGTTGTCCATCTTCACTGCTTTTGCCGGATTTAACGTGACCATCATGAACATCGCATGCAGATCGTTGCCGTATTTCTCATGCAGATCAAATACAGCATGAAGCAAAGCAGGTGGATAATAGTCGCTGCACAGGATATCCATGCAACCCTGGCTGACCGCTTCCGCCGCTGAAAGATTTCCTGAATGGGAACCTCCGAGCATCACATTCGGGGCTCCGGCGATTGTGTAGATGCCCAGTTCTTTAGCTTTGACGGCGACTTCGAGCGTAATCGGAAACTCACTGATGGTGGTACCGAAGCTTTTCACCAAATCCAGTTTCTTCACGTCATCGTCATCATGGGAAGCGACAGCAATTCCGCGCGCGAGCGCAATATCCGCCACTTCCCTGATTTTCTCTGCAGCCAGACATTCGGTGCTTTGGCGCTCTGCAATGAGCACATTGACGTCCTCATCCGAAATTTCGCGGTAGCCTTTCAACGTTTCACGGTAGACTTCCAGGTTGCGGTATTGGCCTTGTCCGGGTGTATGGTCCATGAATGACAGCAGGTGCACTTTGCCGTCTTCAATATTTTTCACCAGCTGGTCCACTTCATCGATATTATCGATTTCGAAACGGGCATGCAGACGATGGCGAATCAAATGCAGCCGGTTATGCGTCTTTTCGATAGCGTCCACCATGCGTTGGATATTGTTCGGATTGCGCATTGGTTTGTGGGAGAAAACATCTTCTTTATAGAACGACAGGGAGTGGAACATCGTTGTGATGCCGTGGCTGATAAGAATTTTTTCCGCTTCACGCAGGCTGATGTCAAAATCCATCATGCTGGTCGGACGCGGAGAAGCAATCGTTTCGATGTAATCGGAATGGATGTCGATAAAGCCCGGTGAGATATAGCCTCCGTTGGCATCGATCAGTTTGGCAGCCGGATAGTCTACTATCTGTTCTTCCGGGATGATCGACTTGATAATTTCCTCTTCCACTACGACTGCCAATCCTTCGGCTATTGATTGCTCGGTTACGATTTTGCCATTATGGATAATATACAAAGCATCGATCCTCCTAGAGTAATGAGTACACGAGTTGCTGCGTGTACGCATGTTGTGGGTCTTCTAATACTTGATCCGTCAAGCCCTGTTCGATGATTTCCCCATTCAGCATGACAATGGTCCGGTCAGCGAGCATGCGGATAACCGCTAAATCGTGCGATACCACAATCATGCTGATGCCAAGTTCACGCTGGATCCTTTTGATCAGGTCCAGAACATTTGCCTGAACCGACAAATCGAGTCCGGTTGTCACTTCATCTAAAAACAGAATGGGTGGATTATTCGATAATGCTTTAGCAATCTGGACGCGTTGCTGCATGCCGCCTGAAAAGTTGCGCGGTTCTTCTTTCATGCGATGAAGCGGGATATGGACATTGTCCAGCAGCCGTTTGCTTGTTGTTTCCATATTCCCAACATTCCGGTTGCCCGCCGCTATGAGCTTTTCTGCAATATTTCCCACAGAGGAAAAATTCATTTTCAAGCCATGCACTGGATTTTGATAAACCATCCCATAATCGTGGTTGCGGATGGAACGCTTTTGCTGTGAAGACAAATCAAAGACATTGAAGCCTGCCAAAACGGGTGTATTGATATACGCCTCCCCTGACGAAACGTCAGTGTCGAAGTACAGGCATTGCATCAATGTGGATTTGCCGCTGCCGCTTTCTCCGACGATCCCTAGAATTTCGCCGGGATATACATCAAGTGACACGTCACGAACTGCATAGACTGTACCGCATACCGTGCAGTAGTTTTTTTCCAAACGATTAGAATCTAAATTGGTGCATTGAGAACAACCGGGACCAAATTGCTTTCGCAAGTTACGTACTTTTAGAATCGGTTCTTCATGCATAACTGCTCTCCACCTCGACTTTCTCCCTGCTATTCAGCTGTTCCATGCAATAACTGGTGTCGTTGCATTGATAGACGGGCTCTCCTGTTTTCTGATCAATCAATTCATCAAGAAAGACGTGTGCTGATCCGCATAACTGGCATTCCTTGCCTTTAAATGATTCAACAGCAAATGGGTAATCTTCAAATGCCAATGATTCAACATTCGTAAAGGGTGGTACAGCATAGATCTTCTTCTCGCGTCCCGCACCGAGTAAAATCAACGCTTCGGATTGATGCATTCTGGGATTATCAAAGCGCGGAATCGGGCTTGGCGCCATCACATAGCGCCCGTTGACATAAACCGGGTGATCCGCAGCAGTTGCCGTTTTCCCATATTTGACGATCTGCTCGAACAGCATCAGCCAAGCGCCGCTGTAATCGTCTTCGGAGTGCATGCGTTTGGTCATGTACTCGCGTGCTTCCACAGGACGCAGAGGCTCAGGCATCGGCACTTGAAGAACCAGGATCTGGTCTTTCGTCATCGGTGTTTCAGGGATGCGGTGGCGTGACTGGATAAGATCTGCCTCTTCCGTTTGGTCAGTGGTTTGGACACCTGTCGTTTCCTGAACCAACTTTTTGATGCTGACCGCATTGACCGATTCATCGGCTCCTTGGTCGATGACTTTCAGCACATCCGTTTTGCCGATCAAGGACAGTGTCAACTGCAAGCCGCCTGTTCCCCAGCCGCGTGCAATCGGCATTTCCCGCGACGCGAAGGGTACCTGATACCCCGGAATAGCGACAGCTTTCAGTGTAGCCCGCCGAATCTCTTTTTTGGATCCTTCATCAAAAAATGCAAAATGCGGTTTAGCTCTCAACTTCCTGCACTCCTTTCTTTACTTGGCGGATACTGTCCAGCTTCGACTGGAACGTGACGTAATGCGGGAGTTTCAAGTGGGAAATAAAACCGGTGGATTCTACTGAATCGAGATGCAATAAGACAAATTCCTCATCATGAGTTGGAAAATCCGCATTCGGATGTTCCAGGCATTGATCCAGTATGCTCATGGCAATCGCTTTTGTTTCATTTTGCCCATAGCAGACGCCATAGCCGATTTCAAACTCCAGTTCACCTTCATTGTTGTCATTTTTTACAGTTACCGGCACAAACGATTCCACTTCCGTTATGCGCATTTCGCCGACATAGAATTGGTCTTCCGGATCCGGATCCACTTCGTTTGGATGTGCTGTGTAAATCGGTATTTTACCGACACGAACTTCACCTACAGTGGGATGAACTTGTCCATATCCCCGCAGCGATGCGTAGCCGAATGATGTTACGGTGCCTGTTTGTCCGCGTGTCAGGACCTGCAGACGGGCGCTTCTTGTCGTCGGAAATTGAAGGCTTTGCTTGGTCACATCGTTCGGGAATGTATTATCCGGTTCGTATGTCTTAAACAAGCCTTCCTTCCGGAGATAATCGACGACTTTCGGAAAATAAACCACTTCTGTTGAGCCTTGAAGGGCTGACAAGTTATTTTTATAATCCTGCAGCCACTTGCGATTCGTTTCCATGCTTTCTTCCAACAATCCGAAATCCAGCAGCCGGTGTGTGTAATCATAGGTGGCACCCAATAACTGGCCGCCTGGAATATCCTTGAAACTTGCCGATATCCGCCGTTCGACCAGCATGGTTTCCGCTTCGACAGTCTCGCTGTAATAGTGGCGCGGCAAAGTTGAACGGTGCGCGCGCATCAGGAATACAGCTTCTTCCATGCTGCCTTCCCCTTGCTTGATGGCCAAAGCCGCAAGTTCCGGTGAATACAGGCTGCTTTCAGACATCACCTGATCCACCATGCTGCCCATCGTCGCCAGGATCGTGTTGATCTCTAAAATTTCTTCACCTTTTAACCGTTCATAAGTCAGCCGTTTAATCGAAGCCTCGATAGCCTGAGTTCCGCCTTTTACAGGAACATAGCCCATTTACTCCACCTCCATTAAAATGGCCGTAACCGTTCTCGGCAGACAAGCGACCTGAGAGGAGCCATCCGCAAAGATCATATCAATGCCCATCGGATACTCCTTGATGCGGCTGTCTCTGGCTTGCCAGAATTCGAAAGATTGCCCCATCGCCAAATGGGCTTCCGTTTCGATTCCTGGTCCAGTCAGCAGCAATGTGCCTTTGTTCGATAAAGCCGGAGTTTCAATAATCCAAGTCGAGGATTGCTGTGGATCGATCAAGTTGCCTATTTTGCATTGTGCCATGGCTTCTAAAATTTCCGATTCCCTGTCTTCCTGCAATACGATGATGAAATCCGCTTCCTGCAACGGAACACAGCGGGCTGAAGTGTATTCCGAAATCTTCTCGATCAGATCCCGCCGTTTTGTCGACAGGACATGAAAAGTGACTTCCGCATCCAGCAGCACCATCGCGCTTAACATCAAGGCATCGGCACAGCCGAAATCCACATCCATATTTTCTGTCTCCTGCTCAATCGATGAGATGGTTCCTGGCCGTGACATACTATGTAATAATTTCCGATAAACTTGCTGCAAGTCATGAATTTGGTCAATCGCCATATAATCCCTCCTGGTCAGATCATGTAATTTGTTTTCTCAGACTTCCATCGTTTCAAAATTTACTTTTGTTTCGAAAAGGCCTGCTTGCTGCTGCGCTTTGGCTGCATGGATCTGCTGTTCCTCGTCTAAAAGCAAAGGTTCCCATTCAGCTGTTTCAGGCAGTTGAGCCTTATAAGCGGCATCAATGATCGCCAAATCGCTGGCGCGTTGTTCATCCATGCCTACCAGCAGGCCCGTTCCGATTTCCCCTGAAATCTCCGCTTTCGCTTCTGTTGTCAGGACTTCTCCTATATAAAACAAGGAATTTTTTGCTGTCTCCCTCATTTTGACCATAATCATTCCTTGCTCCGGCGCACTGATTTCACGGCATTCGTATTTTTCCGCGATGCTGGCTGCTAAATCCTTTGCCAAACGTCCATCACCTTGAATAAGGATTTCTGTTCTTCTGCGTCTTTTCATAATCGCTGCCTCCTTGTCTGTAAGTTCATCGTAACTTGTCGCCAAGTGGCTGTGTTTTAAGCTCTCGTAAAGCTTGTGTAAAGGTGCTTCACAATTGTGCCAAGAAAAACACAAGCGCCCATACAGCCTAAACAATAAAAGAAAAACTCAAAGCCAGAATGTAGACAAAGCCTGACCAAAATGTATAGCAGTGCATAATCTCCAAGCGGTCCGGCCACTTCGCTTTCCGTGGGCTCAGCTTCAGCCTCCTCGTCACTGCGTTCCTGCGGGGTCTTCAGCTCTCGCTGTCCCACAGGAGTCTTCGTGGCCAGCCCGCTTGGACGCGTGTTGCTTCAATCAAAGAGAGAAGCTTGCTCGTCAATATCAGGAAATGTAGTCTCTACAAATCTTGTAAACTCTTCACTCAAGGATCCGGAGCGCAAGGCGGCGACTCCTGCGGGAGCAGCGAAGCGACGAAGTGCCGAAATCCACTCGGGCGCCAGTCCGAGTTAGTTCGGCGCGAGCCCGTGGAAAGCGTCCGCCTGAAGCGTAGGATCCGGTATAAACAGGATGAATTGTATATTCATTCTTTAAATCACATAAATATTCTTTTATCTACAAGCTCAAAGCTACACTTTCTTAAGCATAAAAAACAGGCAAAGGATAGTTTCTCCTTTGCCTGTTTTTTTAATCCATCGTGATATCATATTTGAATTTATCGCTGCGGTATAAGATTTTAGTATGCTCCAGCACATCTCCTGTCGCTGCGTCGATGCAGTCACTTTCCACCATAATGAGAGGCACCATGCTTTTACATTGCAAAAGCTGTTGTTCTGTTGATGTCGGAAAAGAGATACTTAGCAAGGTTTTGTTGTTGGCAAACTCGGTATGCCCGTGTTTACGGTAATAAGCGAACATTGAGCGGATATCGGGTCCTTCAGTTTTGATTTCAGGAAACATCTTTTCGCTTACAAAGGATTTGTGGATGGCCATCGGTTGCCCGTCGATAAATCGGCTTCGGGAAACCTTATAAACGCTGTCCCCTGATCCACATGCTAACGATTTATAGATTTTTTCATCATAGCGAATTTTTTCGCAACTGATGAGCCGCGTTTCCAAATCATAACCGGCCTGCTCCATCTTTTCAGTAAAGCTGATTTTGCCGGTTAAATGCAACTGAATTTGAGTGGACTCTTCTTTTAAAAATCTTCCTTTACCTTGCTTCGAATAGATGTAGCCCCGTTCTTCCAGCCTAGTCAATGCCGCGCGCACAGTCATGCGCGGCACTCCATAGCGATCGGCTAACTTGTTTTCTGAAGGCAGCTTTTCACCGGCTGAAAATTTCTTTGATGCAATTTTTTCCATTAACTCATCCAGAATTTGTGTTTCTTTGTCGAGTGAAATAATAAGCCACCCTTTCCATCGCTTTCGATTCACCGTCCAGTGGTTTGTTTAACTTGTTTTTACGTTCCTCATTAATTCTACAGGCAACCAGCCGCGTACGCCGTTGATCAGAAAGATTGCCTCATATTCCTGAAGCTCTTCTTTAAGGATGACTTTTTCTTCAATCAGCTTTTGATCCAGCAACTGCTGCCTAAACGTGCCTGCCAACAATCCGCAGGAAACCGGAGGCGTAAAAAACCGCCCATTCTTTTCAAGCACCACATTGCCGATGGTGAATTCCGTCAGCTGCTGGTTTTCATTCCATAACAAAACTGAAAATATGTCATCTGGCAGCTTGGCGCTGGCTTTGTCGTATACTTCACGATGTGTCGTTTTATGGAACAGGAACGGATTTCTGCTGTCCACTGCCGAAGAGGCGAGCGAGCATTTTATCGGTTTATCGATCGTTGCCGTTTCCTGGGCCTCCAGTTTCGTCTGTCCTTTGTCATCCAGGAGCATGCGAACCTTATAGGTGCCTACCGGGTAGGTTTCTGCCAACTGTTTTAACTCCATTTCAACTTGCTGAATATTTCCCGGGAAATGAAAATAACCCGCAGAATCCTTTAAGCGTGCCAGATGATACCGCAGCAACGGGTAGTTTCCGTCCTCCAGTTTCAAGGATTCCAGCAGGCTGAATACCGGCCGTTTCGCTGTCAGCACTTCTGCTTTTGTCTGCAGTTCCCGGTATTCTCCTTCCGAAGTCGAATCCCAAGTGATGCCGCCTCCCACGCCATAGCGAGCCGTCTCTTTTTCCTGGTCGATGACGACTGTACGGATGGGCACATTGAAGACAGCGTCTTTGGTCGGCGTGATGAAACCGATAGCACCGCAATACACTTCCCTCGGCGTCTGTTCCAGTTCGGCTATGTAGTTCATCGTACTGATTTTCGGTGCACCCGTAATTGATCCGCATGGAAACAAAGCTTGAAACCAGTCCAGGATAGTTGTTGTATCATCCAGCTGGGCTTCTATCGTCGAGGTCAGCTGATGGACGGTCGGGTAGGTTTCCACTGTAAACAGCGGATCGGCTTTGACAGTCCCTTTTTTGGCTATGCGGCTGATGTCATTTCGAAGCAAGTCAACGATCATCAGGTTTTCAGCCCGTTCTTTTTCAGAAGCCCGCAATGCCGTGACCTGTTCCAGGTCTTCCTGCGTGGTACGTCCTCTTGGCGCTGTGCCTTTCATCGGTTTGGCTGTCAGCTTTCCGTCCTCGACTTTAAAGAACAGCTCTGGAGATGCCGACAGCACACGGAATCTTCCAAGGTTCAGGTACGCACCATAGTCGGCCTGTTGATTTCTTGCCAATTGGCGGTAGAATGCCAGGTCGCTGCCCGTAAATTCCGCAACAAGCCGTTCCGTATAATTCACCTGGTAGGTTTCGCCTTCTTCAATTGCCTGCTTGATCTGTTGAATCCCAGTTTTGTACCGTTCCACGGAGCTCGCCATTTCCCACTCCGACACACTGTAAGGCTGCTGTTCTTCCGGAATTGAAAAGCTTTTTTTCGGCTCATTGAAGATTCCGAACCAGACAAGCGGCATTTCGCCTCCCGTTTGCACGTTCATTTCTGGGTGAAAAGCCGGAGCTGCTTCATAGGAGACATAGCCCGCTGCGTAGAATCCATCACCAACCGCCTTTTCCACCTTCAAAAGAATTTCCGCCACTTCCGAAAGAGCGCTTGTTTCAAAGACGTCTAAAGGTTCACTGAACAAGAGCGGCTCAACTTCTTCGTCCTCATTTCGAAACTCATACAGTAGGTAAGGGTTTTGCATGTCCAGCACCTCCCTTATTATTTTCTTTCCATTGCTTTGCCAGTTCATAACTATTCTTCAGCATATTGAAACCTTCCGAAGTCAAAATTGATTCCGGATGAAACTGAATGCCTTCAACCGGCAAATATCGGTGGTGAACAGCCATAATCACCCCGTCCTCTGAATAGGCGGTCACCGATAGGCATTCAGGCAGCGGTTCTTCCGCGACCAAAGAATGATAGCGGGTCACAGCTGTCGGATTGGGTATTCCTTTGAACAGCCCATCGCCATTGTGTGTCAGCATGGAGACTTTTCCATGCATGGGCCTGTTTCCTTTAGCGATCCGCCCACCGAAATGCTCGATGATGGTTTGATGCCCAAGGCAAACACCGAGTACAGGAATCCGTCCGCTAAGCTCCCTCAGCACTTCCTTGCTCGCCCCATCTGCAACAGGACGTCCCGGCCCGGGCGACAGCACAATCAGGTCCGGCTTTAAATTCTCTATTTGTTTTGCCGTCAATTCTCCATTTTGAAAAACCAGCACGGCTGGATCCAATTGCTCAAAATAATGCACCAGATTATAGGTGAATGAATCCTGGTTATCGATGATGATGATCATGATGGACACCTCTTTAATTTCACTTTATGTAACTCTATCAGCTGTCTTTATTATACGCTGTAGAATGGCTCAGATGGAAATTTCCCAGAGGCAGAAGCGGCTCTCTGGCTTCAAATTATTAGCCAATAAAAAAAACCGCCTTTCGGCGATTTTGTATCTTACTATCCCTTACACATAAGGCGAAGTATCGGTGGCTGCAATTGCCTGGCTTATTTTTTCAGCACTGTCCTGCAGAATCGGCAAGAATTCTTCCCGCAGCAACTCCTTCGAGGTTCTTCCCGCATGGGCAGAGCAATTGATGGCCGCAATGACTTTGCCCGATTTATTGCGCAACGGTACAGCGATGGAACGCAGCCCTTCTTCAAATTGCTGATCCACCCCACCCCAGCCACGCTCACGCACTTCAGCGAGGGTTTGGCGCAATTGCTCTTTGTCCGTGATGGTCTTGCTTGTAAATTGTTCGAAATCAATGGCATCCATATACCTCTCCAGTTCTTCCTCAGGCAAATAGGCAAGCAGGACATGCCCCATTGAAGTGGCATACGCCGGTAGACGTGAACCGACGTCCAGGTTGATGGACATGATGCGCTTAGTCGAAACCCGTGCCACATAAAGAACGTCGGTGCCGTCCAAAATAGAGATCGAACACGATTCTTCCGTCTTCGCTACAAACTCTCTCATAAAAGGATGAGCCAAACTCCATGTGTTATTCGATGACAGATACGCATAACCGAGCGATAAAGTCCGCGCCGTCAGCGAATATGTGTTATTTTCGGATTCCGCAAATCCCAGGTGTTCCAAGGTTAAAAGAATTCTTCGGGCTGTCGGACGGCTCAACCCTGTTTTCTTTGCTACAGCACTCACTGTAAGAGATCGATCCTGTTGGGAAAAAGCTTGGATCACCTGCAATCCCCGATCCAGTGATTGGATGTAATCCCCACTATTTTTAAAATTGTCTGATTCTTTTATTGACAAGACCACTACCCCCTATGCTAAGATGACACTGTACGCATAACGATACATTGTACGTATATCGTACAATAATTATTCACCGCTGGCAAGCATTATATTTTTTACCGGTTGTGAAGGCGTTTACATTCACGTTTTCACACTTAAAATACCATCCCATTATTAGGAGGAATTTGAGATGACAGAAAAAACAGTAGTAAACGAACGCGTATTGGGAGCTTATGAAGGGTTTGTTAAGCATTTGAAGAACTTCCTTGATGAGCAGCAATTCAATCATGAAGAATATACGAACTTCGTCAAATGGGCAGATCGCTTAGGGCGCAGCGGAGAGATTCCTTTGTTCCTTGATGTTTTTGTAGAAACCCATGTACTGGAATCTAAATACAAAAATTCTCCAGGAACCGAGCCTTCCCTGCTTGGACCTTATTATGAAGAAGGCGCTCCTGTCCTTGAAGAATCACCGTTTGTGATGCCCCAGAGAGAAGATGAGCCCGGCGACAAATTGACGTTCCGCGGAAATGTGAGTTCTGTCAACGGACCGTTGGCAAAAACAAAAGTGGAATGGTGGCAGGATGATGCAGATGGCTTGTATTCAAACTACGACTCGCCTGCGCCGGCCTTCAATTTGCGCGGCCAGTTCCATACAGATGAAAACGGTGATTTTGAAGTGCATTCCATCGTACCGATCCCTTACCAAATTCCAACAAGCGGTCCGACTGGTGAATTCACTTTTGCAGCCGGCTACCACGCTTACCGTCCAGCCCATATCCATATCAAGTTCGAGCATGAAGGACATGAGACATTGATTACGCAAGTATTTTTTGAAGGCGATGAATGGCTGGAGACAGATGTTGCCGGCGGCGTTCGCTCTTCTCTTCTGACAAAGCTTGAAGACCATGGCGATCACAAAGAAGCTTCGTTGAATTTTGTTATGAGAACTGAATAAGCCAAGTAAAAGCTGCCGGGATTTTCTTGGCAGCTGATTCTTTTTAATACAGGAACTTACAAATTTGAACTGGAGTGGATTTAAGTGGAACTTTACAAAGTAGAGGTCAATGGAAACGAAATTCAAGTAGCCGATTATCCAGGAGAGAAAGGGACGATCATCGCGATACACGGATTAACCGGGACGCATAAGAATATGCATTATTATGCTGAACAGTTTAAAGGCGATTATCGCTTTATCTCGTTAGACCTCCGAGGCCGCGGCAACAGTGCGGCAGCGGATTCCGACACCTCCATCTTCAAACACGCCGATGACGTTTTGGGCTTGATTGAAGAATTGAAGATCGTCAACCCGATCTTGCTCGGCTATTCGATGGGTGCTTTCATTTCTGCGATTGTCGCCAGCCAGCTGAAATCGGTCAAGGCATTGATTTTGCTCGATGGCGCTGCCAAGGCATCCGAACACCAAAGAGGGATTGTCCAGCCATCCCTGGGGAGAATCAGCCGCGAATTCACTTCAAAGCAGCATTACACCGAAGAAATCCAAAAGATTTACGCGAATCTCGGAATCGAATGGAATGAAGTATTGCAGGAAACAGCGGAATACGAAGTCGGCCCTGTAAATGGCCATTGGGAAAACAAAGCGACTGAATCGCGCATTGTGACGGATTTTGATAGTTTTTATTCCTTTGATCCTACGGAAATCTGCCCGCAGATTGCGTGTCCTGTCCTGCTGGTTTACGCCGAAGGAAATATCGGCTCCATGCCGCCTCTGTTTTACCTGTCAGATTATGATGAAACGCAAAAACACACCAAGAAGATCGAGACCATCGTTTCAGGTGCCAACCATTACACCATGGTTTTTGAACAACGCGAAGAGATTCTGCAGGCAGCCGACAGCTTCCTGAAAAAATTGTAGAACAGCACCCTGCAAAGGGGTGTTATGGGGGGAAATCATCTATGAAATACTCATTGAAAACCTTAAAGACAAGCATGTGGAAATCACATAAGCAAACGAAAGATCTGCTGACGATGGCAGAGCTGCGGCATTCCGGCGGTGCTGGGGTGGCAACCGCAGAGCTTCCCGACAAAGATTCTGCAGCCCAGGAAAACGAAAAAACCTTTCGCAAGAAATCCTATAACCTATCCCAAAAAATCGGTCTGTTTTTAGGCCCCGCTTTATTTCTGCTGATCCTGTTCTTGCTGCCGCTTCCCGGACTCAGCACAGAAGGCCGGTCAGTGTTGGCCGTAACTGCATGGATGGCCGTTTGGTGGATCCTTGAAGCGATGCCGCTTGGAATTACGTCGTTGATGCCATTGGTTCTTCTGCCTTTGCTGCAGACAGTAGAGGCCGGCGTAGTCGCTTCCAGCTACGGGGATAACTTGATTTTCCTGTTCATCGGCGGATTCGCCCTTGCTTTGGCGCTGGAACGCTGGAACCTTCACGAACGAATCGCCTTGTCCATCATCAGTGCAGTAGGCGCCAGCACCTCAGGCCTGGTACTCGGCTTTATGCTGGCTACAGGCTTTCTGTCGATGTGGGTTTCCAATATGGCTACGGTCATGCTGATGATTCCGATCGGTTTGGCGATCATCGCAAAAGTCGTCACTTTGATGAAGGAAGATGACGTCTATACGAAAGAAGAAGAAACGAAGTTCACCAAGTCCATCATCTTTGCCATCGGTTTCGGTGGAACGATTGGCGGCAGCGCCACCTTGATCGGGACACCGACGAACCTGGTGCTTGCGGGACTGGCCAGTGAGCTGCTCGGCGTTGAAATTTCCTTCGCCCAGTTCTTTATTTTCGCCTTTCCGCTAGTGACATTGCTGATGATCGTTTCGATTTTCTACATTACAAAAATTGCTTACCCGATGAAAGTTAAAAATATCCGAAACGGGAAACAATTTGTGGTTGACCGCAAAAGAGAGCTTGGCGTCATGAGTTACGAAGAAAAAATCGTCTTGACGATCTTCACTTTGACCGCCTTCATGTGGATGACGAGAACCTTTATCTGGAGCGACATCATTCCAGGATTGAGCGATACGATGATTGCCATGGTCGCCGCTATCCTTCTCCACTTGATCCCTGCTTCAGGCGATTCGGGAGACCGGATTTTAAATGGTGATTCGTTGAAGAACATGCCGTGGGGCGTTCTGCTGTTGGTCGGTGGCGGCCTTGCACTGGCATCCGGATTTAATGGTACAGACCTGGCTTCATGGATCGGCAGCCAATTGCTGCTGCTTGAAGGCACTTCCTACCTGCTGATTCTTGCGGTGACCACATTGCTCGGCATCGCCATGACACAGGTGACGCCAAACACTGCAACGGTAACCATTTTGGTGCCGATCACTGCTGCGCTCGCTTTAGCGATCGATGTCCATCCGCTGCCATTGATGACTGCCGTTGCGATGGGTGCCGGATTTGCGTTCATGCTGCCGATTGGTACGCCCTCCAACGCCATCATCTTTGCAACCGGAAAAATCACGATGGTCGATATGCTACGAAGAGGTTCTGGATTGACGGTTCTGGCTTTCCTTCTCATCGTCGTCTTTGTCTACTTTATCCTACCGGTCGTTTTCGGCATCAATCAGCACGAATATCCCGACAGCTTAAAATAAATGAAAATCCAGGAGTGAGAATATGAGCAAAGCGTTAGATTATTTCAAAGAAGTGTACGATGAGGTGCCTGGATGGGTTCAGAAAATGCACGATTACAGCCCGGCTGTATTGGACACCTATACAGGAATACGCGGAGAAATCATGCAGGACGGCTCCTTGTCCCGCAAGGAAAAAGATGCTTTAATCGCCAGTATGAATGCGGCTCGCCTGTACTCCCGGAGTATGCTGTTCCATACAAAAGGCGCCATCGACTTTGGCTATACCGTACCGGAACTGGCCGAGTTTTTCCTGACTGCCTACTTATACAAAGGTGATAAAGCCTTGGCGTTGTCCCTTGAAGCGATTTCCTACGCCCTCGAATTGCAGGGGAAAACAGCAGTGCAGCCGGACCCGGCTCCTGAACAGGCTATGGATTCCCTGAAGACCATCATAGACTGGCTAGACGGCGAGGATACGTCATATCTTGAAGAAACCTTAGCAGTTATCCACTCTGGAAACCTTGAAGAGATTCAAACCAAGATTTTGGGGGACGGACTGCTGTCCTCCCGTTTGAAGCATTTGAACATGGCCGGCAATTTCATCGTGGAATTGAATGGCAAAGGCGCTGCCTCTTGGATGGACAAGGCGCGGACAGCTGGCGCATCGGAAGCAGACCTGGCGGATATCGGCTATATCTGCATCCTGACTGCCGGCATCCCTGCCTGGTTCGAATTGAGCGACTCATTGAAAACAATCGAATAATCACCGAATGGAGGATTTCAGATGTCAAAAATACAGCACGATATCTCACAAGCCCTGGATTGCATTAAATCTGGAGACACTGTCCTAGTCGGCGGCTTCGGTCTCATCGGAGCCCCCCTCACCTTGATCGAAGGGTTGACTGAACGCGATGTCACCGACTTGACCATCGTCAGCAACAACCTGGGTGAATCCGGCAAAGGACTCGGCATTCTGCTCAATCAAAACAAAATCAAAAAAGGCATCGGCTCTTATTTCACCAGCAACCGCGATGTCGGCGACAAATACCAGAATGGTGAAATCGAACTGGAATTGCTTCCGCAAGGCACGCTCGCTGAATCACTTCGCGCAGGCGGCGCTGGCCTTGGCGGTTATTATACAACCACAGGCGTCGGTACCGATTTGGCGATCGGCAAAGAAGAACGTGAAATCGATGGCATCCCCTATATTCTTGAAAAAGCCATCCGTGCTGACGTAGCTTTGATCCGCGCCCACAAAGCGGATACGCTCGGAAACCTGGTCTATTATAAAACAGCACGCAACTTCAATCCTTTGATGGCTACTGCTGCGAAAATCGTCATTGTCGAAGTGGATGAAATCGTGGAAGCGGGCGAATTAGATCCCGAAGAAGTAGTTACGCCCTTCATCTATATCGATACGATCGTCAAAGCACAGCAAGTGTTGACGAAAGAAGGAGTGGTGGCAGTATGACGGTTCAATTGAGCAAATCAGAAATGCAGCACGGGATTGCCAAACGCGTCGCACTGGAACTCGCAGGTCCCTGCATCGTCAATTTGGGCATCGGAATCCCGACTTTGGTTGCAGAATACATGACAGAAGACAATATTTATCTGCACACAGAAAATGGATTGCTTGGGGTAACCGATGTAGCGGATGAAGCGATTGATCCCAACTTGGTCAATGCCGGTAAATTGCCGGTCGGCGAAGCGGTTGGCGCTTCCTTCTTCAACAGCTCGGACTCGTTTGCCATGATCCGCGGCGGCCATGTGGATGTAGCCATTCTCGGCGCCCTTCAAGTGGATGAAACCGGCGTCATCGCCAATTGGGCCGTACCCGGCAAAAACATCATGGGTGTCGGCGGCGCGATGGACTTGCTGGTCGGAGCGAAAAAAGTATTTGTGACGATGAGCCATACGTCGAAAGACGGCAGTTCCAAGCTATTGAAGGAATGCACCTATCCGATCACTTCCACACGCCAAGTCGATATGATCTTTACAGAACTGGCGGTATTCAAAGTGAACGCCGGCCAACTAGAGCTGGTGGATCTGATGCCTGGCGCAACCATCGAAGAAGTTCGCGAAAAAACCGAAGCCGCCTTTACAGAATAGAAGAAAGAGGGTTTATACGCATGAAAATACGTTCACTTGACGTTTATATAGTCGATTTACCGACCATCCGGCCGCATCAACTGGCGATGCATACCATCGTCTCGCAGACGATCTTGCTCGGCTGCGCTACAGACGAAGACGGACGCGAAGGCTGGGCGGAAGTCGCCACTATCGGCGGTGCTTCCTATGGCGAATCCACGCCGGAAGCGATCAAAGCCAATATCGATGCTTATATCACGCCTTTGGTTATTGGCCAGGACCCTATCCATTTCAATAAGATCATGAACGATGTATCAAAGCTCGTACGCGGCAATTACTTCGCCAAAGCTCTGGTCGAAGGTGCCATTGTGGACCTGGCAGCCAAAAGCAAAAACATTGCTGCCTTTGAGTTGTTCGGGGGACAGATCCATAAGTCATTGCCGATTGCCTGGACACTGGCAAGCGGCAATACGGAAACCGATATCGAAGAAGCGCAGGACATGCTCGAGAAGAAACGACATAACATCTTCAAGCTGAAAATCGGCAAGGGCGATCCCTACCAAAACGTGGAGCATGTCCGGAAAATCAAGCAAGCACTCGGCGATCAGGCGCGTCTGACGGTCGATGTCAATCAGGCTTGGGATGAGGATACATCGAATTACTGCATCGCTTCCCTTCAGGATGCCGGTGTTTCAATGGTCGAACAGCCGCTGCAGGCCTGGGATTTCGAAGGCATGTCACGTTTAACCGCTAAATTCACCGTGCCGATCATGGCGGATGAAGCGGCAACCAGCATCCAGGATGTTTTTCGGATAGCCAAATACCGCGCCGGAAATTCCATCGCGTTGAAGCCCTGCAAGCATGGCGGATTGACACAGACGAAAAAAGTGGCCGGCATTGCAGAAGCTTCAGGACTCGGTCTATACGGCGGTACCATGATCGAATCGAGTTTAGGGACCGCCATGTGCGCCCAATTATATGCCACTCTTCCTGAAATGAAATTCGGCACCGAGATATTCGGCCCATTATTATTTAAGGACACTCTCACAACCAACGACATCCGCTTTGAGAACTTTGAAGTCATTGTGCCGGACGGTCCCGGCTTCGGCATGGAGATCGACAAGGAAAAAGTGAAACATTACGCACGCAAGTTCCAGTCAGAAACGGAGATGACGATTTGAGAAATACAGTGATAGTAGATTCAGTCCGTACCGCCATCGGCAAGCTGGGCGGCGGCATCGGAAATGAAACGGTCGACTTTCTCGGCTCCCATGTCATTGAAGAGTTGCTGCGCCGAACTCAATTGGAACCTTCCGCTGTGGAAGAAGTCATTTTCGGACAGGCTAAACAAAGCGCCGATGTCTCCAATTTGGCCAGGGTCGCTATGCTGCGCGCAGGCATCCCGGCTGAAGTGCCTGGCTATACCATCCACCGCCAATGCGGTTCCGGTGTACAGGCATTGAATTCAGCTGCTCAACAAATTCAAACTGGCCTCAGCGATATCATCATCGCTGGCGGAGCCGAATCCATGAGCACCGCCCCTTATTACGTCAATAATGTACGATTCGGAACGAAATCCGGAGATACCCTGTTGAAAGATCCAAATACGGCGAGCCAGCCGGGATCGCAGCCACGTGAAACTTATGGCGAGCTGAACATGGGAACTACAGCTGAAAACGTCGCGGATAAATATGGCATCTCACGCCAGCAGCAGGATGAGTTCGCTTTGGAAAGCCAGGAAAAAGCCGCAAATGCGATTTCAAAAGCTTATTTCGAAGCCCAGATTGCCCCTTATCCGGTGAAAACCCGGAAAGGCATCAGCGAGTTTAAAACGGATGAACATCCGCGCGAAACAACGCTTGAGAAATTATCACTCTTGAAGCCGGTCTTCAAAGAAGGCGGTACGGTCACTGCAGGCAATGCCAGCGGACGGAATGACGGGGCGGCAGCTCTACTCGTCATGTCGGAAGATGAAGCTGCTAAACGCGGCTATCAGCCAAAAGCCCGTGTCCTTGCCCAAGCCTCTGTCGGCTGTTCTCCTGAACTGATGGGAATGGGTCCCGTTCAAGCAAGTTTCAAGGCATTGAAACAAGCTGGATTAAAAGTGGAAGACATTGATATCGTCGAATTGAATGAAGCTTTCGCTTCCCAATCCGTCGCTTGCATCAATGAGCTGGGACTGGACCGCAGGAAGGTCAATCCGAACGGCGGCGCGATTGCGATGGGCCATCCCATCGGTGCAACAGGCGCCATCCTTTTGACGAAATTAATGCATGAACTCGAACGCACCGGCAAAAAATACGGGTTGGTAACACTCTGTATCGCTGGCGGTATGGGAATTGCAACAATCATTGAAAACCTGAACGCATAACAGAAAAAGGCAGGAGCACCGAAAAAAATCGGGCTCCTGCCTTTACTTATGCTTTGCATCCGTTTCATTTTCCACCTAATCTGTCCTTCAAACCCTGCATCTCATCACAAACGGTTTGGTTTCTTCAGTCGCCTTCGCTTTTCTGCCTGCCATTTGCCTTTCGACACGCTCCACCATCCGATGACCGATTCCTTCCCCCCGGAACGAAGGGATCACGGATATATGTTGGACTGTGAAGCTATCCCCGTCTTCTATATGAATACCTATGGCACCGACATAATCATCCCCTTCTCTCCAGAGGAAAAGCTGCCAGTCGGGACGTTCGTTGTACAATTCCATGGTTTTTTTCAGTTGTTTTACATTTCGCTCCTTGGGCATGAATGACAACAGGCCCATAGCGATTTTTTCGTGCGGTCGTTTATATCTGCTAAGCATTGGAATCTCCTTCCTTAGGCAGTTGCTCAAACAAGCGTATTTTGTTCAATGGCATCGAAAGCGGCAGACAGCCTGGCAGCAAAATCTTCAGGAGCTTCTTCTGAAGACAAATAGACGCAAATGATATCCGGATTGCTATCCATGCGATGCTGATAAGTTGTCGGCAATGGAATCGGATGCCTATGGAGCGCATTGATAAAGGAAGCCAACTCCCCTGGCAATAAAAATATTTCTGCCTGGTTGAAAGCTTTTCCGTTGTCTTTTAGATTCTTGAAAGAAATATCGTGATCTAAGGTACAGGTGAAGTTTTTACTGTGTGAAGAAATATTGATGGTTCTTTTTCTTTTGATCAAGCATTCCCCGCCCTGCAGTTCTGTTTCGGAATTCATCAGCAGGCCTACTTGCTCAGCCAATTGCTCTAGTTGTTCCATCCCTCTCATCCTTTCTGTTTTTCCCAAATTACATTTCGGATTGTAAAAAACAGTAAAAATCTACACAAAAATACCGAAAAGAATCGAGAGACTCTTTTCGGCGTTGTCTACAGCACTATCGTCTGTCACATCCAGCCAACTTATTCTGGCTATTTATATTTAGAAAGCTTGCACCTTATAGTGGATTGGATTTAACGGAAACCCAAGTGTTTTCCGTTCGCTCCTAACTTACCATCACTTGAAACAAAAGTAAAACCTTTGACCCAAATTCTTCTACAAAAATCCAATATCTTTGTGATCTATGCTATTTTTTTATTAATGGAACCGGGAATTCCGCCGATTAAGAGTCAGGAGTTTCTACTATTTAAACCCGTTAACTGCTGCGTTGATGGTTTAAGCTCTTTTAGGTTATATACCCTTTTCCTAAAATAAAACACTTTTCCGACAACTAAAATCATTTCACTGAATTCAGCCGTTTCTCCACGTAGATGGGCTCTTCTTTAAAAATCTGTATAGCGCGCTCTTTTGAACAGCTCCACCAATTTCTCACAGCGGGGAGCATCACTCGGCTGCGGCATCAATTCCACTTTTAAGGTCGCCACCAGCTGGGTCTTCACAAAAAGCATATCGCGGAAGCGGTCGACCGCGCCGCAGAACTCGGAAAAAAAGCTGTCGCCGGTTCCGAAAACCGCTGTATGCAGCTCTTTTCTGTCCAAACGCTCGATCGCCTGGTAGAAAGCATGCATTTCTTCCGGAATTTCGCCGCTCCCCCATGTATAAGTGCCGATTAATACACCATCATAACTGGGCAGTTCGAACAAAGGAAACTCCTCTACCCGATACAGCTTTGCATCAAGGCTCTGCTTCTGTGCAGCCTCCTGCAGCATCTCTGCCAAGTGCTCCGTATTTCCGGTAACAGAGGCATAGACAATCGCCAACTTCGGGCTATAGTTCGTCAAAGCCATTCGACTTGGAGACTTTGGTATAGGTCCGTGATTTCTGTTCGAAAAAGTCGGATTTGGTATCGTTCATCATATCGTCTCCAAAGACCTGAATCCATGGCATCGGATTGCTGCGCTCTTCGTAAAGATTGTCCAATCCCAGCTGGCGCAGCCGTTTGTTGGCCAAATACTCCACATAACCATCAAATTCCACCAGATCCAGTCCCTCGATGTCCTCCAGAATGTAATGTGCCCATTCCTTCTCAAGCGCTACGGCCCGGTCGATGGTCGTGTAGATGTACTGGATATTTTCACCTGTGTTCAATTCCGGATTTTCCGTCAGCATGATGCGGATAAACTGGGCAATAAAATACGCATGCTGCATCTCGTCACGCTGGATATAACTGATCATCGTGCTGGTCTTCAGCATTTTCTGCTGGCGCGCCAGATGATAGAAAAAAGCAAAGCCGGCATAAAAATAGATGCCTTCCAGGTTGATGGAATTGACGCTCAGCTTGAACAGGTTTTGCGGCGTCGGATTTTGCCGGAATTCCTCGTAGGCATCCAAAATTAGATCGTTGCGCTTTTGGACAACTGGATCGCTTTTCGCCTGGTCGAAGCGTGCATTCTGCTCGCTGACCGAAACCAGCGAACTCAAGATATAGGAATACGACTCGGTATGGACCGCTTCCTGTTGGGAAATGACCGCAAAAATGGCCTTGAAGCTGGAGTCGGTGACGTAATCCATCGCCTGGCTCATTGTCGGTGTCTGCAAGCTGTCGAGTGATGCCAGCTGCGTATTGATGCGCAAAAAGACGTCTTTTTCCACATCGCTCAAGCTATCCCATTGCTTGATGTCGTCCTGCATATTAATCTCCTGCGCTTTCCAAAAGTTAGCCAAAAGCGCCTGGTACAGATCGTACATTTGCGGATAAGCAATATCGTTCCAGTTCAGTAAGCCGGAAGACTGGCCGTTCAAGACGCCAGTCGATTTGTTCGGATGTTCCGGATTCAGTAATTTAATTTTCTTCAACGGTTCATGGATGGTCATGAAGATTCCTCCTTTAGCTTTGGCATGCTTCGCATTCTTCGATTTCCGCCTGTGATGTACTGCGGACGTAATAGGTCGTCTTCAGATGTTGTTGCCACGCTTCCAAATGAAGCTCCAGCAATTCTTTCGCTTTAATGGTATGCGGTACGTAAAAGTTGAAGCTGATGGATTGGTCGATATGCCGTTGGCGTGCTGCGTTTTGGCGGATGCTCCATTTCTGATCCAGCACGTGGCGGGCACGGCGGTAATACTCGTAGGTGTTGTGGTCCAAGTCAGGCGCTGTCACCTTGAACTTGAAATTCTTTTTCTCTTCCGCGTATTCAACGGCATACAGGGGATCGATGCCATCTGTCGAACCGCCGATTTTCGCAGTCGACGAGTTCGGTGCAACGGCCATCATCCAGCCGTTGCGGACACCGTTTGCGGCGACTTCCTGCTGCAGTTGCTCCCAGCGCTCTCCGCGGTAGCTGCGGCGCTCAAAATACTCGCCAGTGTGCCATTCAGAATCTGCAAACTTGCTGAAAGCCCCTTTTTCTTGGGCCAGCTGCATCGAAGCGCGGATCGTCTCATAAGCAATTTTTTCGTATAACGAGTCTGCAAACTCCACTGCCTTTTCGCTTTCCCAATGGATGCCGTCAAGCGCCAAAAGGTGGTGCCAACCGAATGTCCCTAATCCAATGGCGCGGTATTTTTTATTTGTGGCTTCGGCCTGCCCGACAGAAATTGTGTTCAAATCAATGACATTATCGAGCATGCGCACTTGGATTGGAATTACCCGTTCCAACACGTCCGCTTTGACCGCTCTCGGCAAGTTGATGGATGACAAATTGCAAACGACAAAATCCCCCGGCTTGCGGACCATCACAAGGTTGCCGTCTTCATCGGTGTATTCTTTCATGATGGTTGTTGCAGACATATTTTGTGTTATTTCTGTACACAAATTACTGCAGTAAATCGATGTCAGCCCTCTGCCTCTTGTGTGCTTGTTCGGGTTTTGACGATTCACTTCATCCCGGTAGAACATATAAGGCGTGCCGGTTTCCAGCTGCGATACCATGATGCGCGCCATAATCTCCATCGCCCGGTAAGTTTTGCGCGGCAATAGCGGATGGTCCACAGCTTCCTGGTATTTCACGCTGAAGTATTTTTCATCGGTTTCATCGTAAAAGTCTTCGAGACCCAACGCGTTGCCGTTTTCGTCTTTCCAGCCCATTACCTGCTTGATCTGGTGCGGACAGAAGGTATGCCATTCACCGTTGCTGCGGCCGTTTTCGTCTTTTTCCTGAAGCCGCTCCATAAACAGATCCGGAATCGACACGCCCGTGAAAATATCGTGCGCTTTGCGGCGCTCGTCGCCGTTATTGGTCTTCAGATCCAAAAATCCGTTCATGATGTCTTTATGGAAAACATCCAGGTAAATCGCCACTGCGCCCTGGCGCTGGCCCAGTTGATCGACACTGACCGCCGTATCATTGACCAGACGGATCCACGGCACGACGCCTGACGAATTGCCTTTGAACTTTTTGATGTCTGAGCCCAAAGCCCGCACTTTTCCATAATAGATGCCAATGCCGCCGCCATCTTTGCTGAGGCGGGCGATGTCCCAGTTGTTCAAATAGATGCCATCCAATGAATCGTCAACGGTATCGATAAAGCACGAAGACAATTGGCCGAAGCTCTTCCCGGCATTCGATAAAGTCGGTGTCGCCACTGTCATATACAGATGGCTCATTGCCCAGTAGGCTTCTTTGACCAGTTCCAGCCGTTGGTCTTTCGATTCGTTTTGCATCAAGGTCATCGCGATGACGAGAAAACGTTCCTGCGGAAGTTCGAACAAGCGCCCTTCATAGTCTTTCGCCAAATAGCGGTCAGCCAGCAGGAACAGGCCGATGTAATTGAACAGCAAATCCCGCTCCGGTGCAATTCCCTGTCCCAATTCAGTGATTTCTTCTTTCGAATATGCCGCAAGGAGCTCTTCGGAATAAATGCCGATCTGTGTAAGCTCTTCAATAAGTCCGTAGAAGTCGCCGTATTTCTCTGAAGCGGAAAATTTGCGGCTATCTGCAGCTTTTCCGTACAAGTCGCCTGCATACAATTCGGCCGCCACGTATGTCCAATCCGGCTCATCCATGGTGATGCGGTTCAAAGCATAGAGCAATGACTGTTCTCCTTTTGCCTGTCCAGCCAACTTTGCTGCCCGTTCCAGCAGTTCACGCGTATCCAGTCCATATACATCCGTTGCCCGTTGAAGGGCTCTTTCCACTGCATTCATTTCTGTTGCTTCGATTTTCGTATTCATGTCAGCACAACTCCTTTGCGTATTCGTTTACTTTCATGCGCCGTTGCTTGCGTTCCTGGGCGCTTTTGAATAGTTTTTCTTCGGCAGCCGTTTCGGGAATCACGCCAGTCACAGGTGTCGGTTTGCCTTCGCTGTCGACAGCCACCATCGTCAGGATTGCCGTCGTCGTTAAACTTTTATCACCGGTTTCAATATGCTGGCATTCGGCTTTGACGTACACTTCCATCGATGTTCTGCCCGTTGAAATGACGACGCCTTCTAAAATGAGGATATCCCCCACTTTCGCAGAAGACAGGAAATTCACGGTGTCGATCGATGCTGTCACAACTGCTTTTCCACTGTGCCTCATCGCTGTGATGGCGGCAATCTCATCAATATAAGCCAATACCGTGCCGCCGAAAATGGTGCCCATGTGGTTGGTGTCCGGCGGCAGCACCAGCCTTGTTTGAATGGTTCTTGCTACGCCTGCTGCTAATGGTCCCGTCATCTGCATTCAATCCTCCATCTCTGAGTAAAAAGAAAAAACCCCATCCTCTCAGGGAGGATGGGGTTGAAAACGCAGAATATCAGATGAAAACAGCTGAAAAAGGGCTGTCCCACACATAAATACCTTTGTTATCCCTCTCAGCTCCCGGAGAAGATCATAAACGATAACGAAGGCAGGTCTCCTGGCTTGTGCGTCATCCTCTGCTATCTCCTTCCCGTCCATTGGACAGTGGATTGTGATAGCTCGTCAGCACTTACAGTTGCGGGAACAGCTCCGGAATTTCACCGGCTTCCCTATTAAGCCTTTTCAGGCACCTTCGTTATTGGTTCTACTATATATAGTTTTTATTTTCATCAAATCACTAAATATTGTATTTCTAAACTATAAATCACTTTCAATGCTTTGACAAGAATTTTTTCAACCTTCTGGTTAGGTGGAGGTTTTAGTTACTCGTCAAATGCCGCTTCAACGCTTGTTTAACTGTACCCATGGTCGTCAATTGGCTGAAATTGACACGTGCTTCAATGGCTTTTAAAGCCAATTCTGGCCGGATTCCAGTGAAAATCAGTTGAATGCCGAGCAAGCGCATGATGTGATCAATCTTGTAGAGAAATTCCGCTACGACCTTATCGATATTGTAGATGCCGGATACATCGATGATGAGGCATTGGAGGTTCTCCCCTTGAATTTTTTGCGGGATGATATCAAGCAGCCGATTGCTTCGGTCACCATCGACAGAACCTACAAGCGGCAACACGGCCAAGCCATCAATAATCGGAACGATGGGGGTTGATATTTCGTTTTTCAATTGCAATAAGTCCCGTTCTGTTTGTTTTTGCGCGCTGATGTCATGGATGATCGATTGAATGGCAACCGTTTCTCCATACTGAACAGGATAACAATACAACTCTACATCTGCTAGGGTCCCATCAAAACGTCTAACAGTGGTCTCCATCAATCCTCCGATCGCGCGGTCTTCCATGCCCGTGCGGATGCGTTCAGTGATGAACTCTTTATAGTCCTCAGTAAAAACATCCACCACATTCGCCCCGATGAGCGTCTCTTTGCTGGCTTTGAAAAAATCCGATCCCGGCTGATTTATATATAGGACTTTCTGATTTGAATGGATGATGGTCGTTTCGTTCGAATACTCCGCTATTTGCTGATAGATTTCTTCTTTTTCTGTAATGCTCAGTTGTGGTACTGGTGATAAACTTGGCATTTTTTCTCACTCCTTCTGGCTAAGAAACTGCCTTATCCTCTATTTTACACTTTTTCAGAAAAACTTTCAGTGTCTGTCGATGTTTCAAATATCTGAATCATTCTTTTATTTACAGTTCTATTTCAAAACTTGTAAAACAGAAGTATTATGCTATGATAAGAAATTGTGATTTCGGAACATCTTTTTGACACTGCTTTTGGAAATACAGTAACGTGAAGTTATGGCAAATGGAGATACATGATGAAACAATTAACAGGAAATGCTTTTCACTACGGCTGGGTCATTATCGCGATTGCAGCCTTGTCCCAATTTTTCTCTGGCCCCGGACAAACTTATTCCAACTCGATTTTCATCGATTATTATATAGAAGACTTCGGCTGGAGCCGCTCGACGGTTTCCGGCATCTACTCAGCTGCCACCTTAACCGCAGGCTTCCTGCTGTTTTTTGTCGGTCGGCTGATTGACCGCAATGGTTCACGAAAAATGGCGGTTGCTGTTTCCATCGCCCTCGCTGTGGCCTGCTTCTTCAACAGTTTCGTAACAAGTCTCGTCATGCTGTTCATCGGCTTCTTTTTTATCCGGCTGCTTGGACAAGGTTCCATGGCGCTCATCTCAAGCTCGCTCATCCCCCAGTGGTTTGTCAAAAAGAGAGGGCGCGCCATCAGCATTGCCGCCATCGGTGGATTGGTCAGTTCCGCTGCTTTCCCGCTGTTGAATGTTTGGCTGATCGAGTCATTTGGCTGGCGCAGTTCGTGGCTGATTTTAGGGGTCATCATCATTGTTTGCTTTACACCGCTCGCTCTTTTCCTCATTCAAAATTCTCCTGAAGAAATGGGTTTGTTGCCGGATAACGGCGATAAACTAAGAAAAGAGCCTGAAAAAATGGCCATTGAAGAAGTCAGCTGGTCGGTGAAGGAAGCTTCAAAAACCCGGGCATTCTGGTTATTGCTGCTATGTGCCGCCATTCCTGGAATCGTCAATACCGGTTTGACCTTCCACCTGGTTTCCATCTTCGCTCAAAAATCCTTATCCCTTGAAACCGCCGCAAGTATATTAAGCTTAACGGCATTGATCGGTTTGCCGGTCACGTTCATCACTGGGATCCTATTGGAAAAAGTAAAGGTCCAATATATGCTGACGCTCGTTTTTGCCGGGGAACTCCTGTCGTTGTTTCTTCTGCAGAAAGCTGATTTTTTGGCAGCCGCCGTCATTTTCGGTCTGGTCTGGGGCGTGAGCATGGGAATCGAGCGGATCGTCATGGCTGTCGTCTGGCCCAATTACTTTGGCCGGAAACATATTGGCAGCATCAGCGGCATCTCGATGGCGATGGTCGTCACGGGATCTGCACTTGGCCCGTTGCCGCTCGGCATCGCGTTCGATCTGTTCGGCGGCTACGTTGAAATCCTCTGGACGCTGATGATCTTCCCGGTTTTCGGCATCATTTCGGCATTGCTGGCGAATCCACCGATGAAGGAAGGGGCTGCAAAAGAACCCGTTATTGAAGACATTTATGGTCCTTCAGAAAACCCTTTACTCGCGGAGTAAAGGGTTTTTTTGATGCAACTGGACTACCGGGCAAATAAAAAAAGTTGCCCAATTTGGACAACCCATTACTTCTCTCTTTATGCATCGACCCATTCAGCTTCAGAAGCTCGTTCTTTATCTGTTTTGGGTTCGTCGGCTTTTTTATTGGTTTTACTGGTGTACGGCTTAAAACTCTTGGCCTTGTTGGCGCCGGCTTTCCAGCGGGTCCAGCCTTTTTTGCCAGTTCCCTGGCCCGTACCGCTTTTCGTTTTTGCTTTTGCTTTGCTCATTCTAATCACTCCATTACTTACGATGATGTACAGCTTATCACATCAGGGCGCAGAGTGGAATAGAAAGGTTTTGCTATTGCTGGCCAAGCACTTTTTGAATATCTTTTTCAAAGGATTCAGGTTTGTCTTTTGGCGAGAAACGCGAAACGATGTTGCCTTCCTGGTCAATCAGGAATTTAGTAAAGTTCCATTTGATCCCGCTCGACAGGAATCCTTTTGTGTTAGCAGTCAGGTAGCTGAAAAGCGGATGTGCGCCTTTGCCATTGACCTTTACGAGGTCATGCATCGGAAAAGTAACCCCATAAGTCATGCGGCAAGCTTCCTGAGCTTCTTCTCCGCTGCCTTTTTCCTGTCCGAATTGATCGGATGGAAAACCTAACACGACCAGTCCTTGCTCCTTATAGTCTTCATACATTTTTTCCAGGCTGTCAAATTGATCTCTCAATCCGCATTTTGTCGCTGTGTTGACAATCAACATGGCCTTGCCTTTGTATTCGCTTAATTGGTATTCTTCCCCGTTCGGCTTTGGTACGGCAATATCGTAAATATTCATCCGGCATCACTCCTTTTGTGGCGATTCAAAGCATAGTTTACAGATCCATGGTTTTAAAAGTCGCATTCAGCTCTTTCAGGTTTTTCATCAAGGTAATCGCGTTGACGCCCATGAAGTTGCAGCTCGCAAGTTTGTCGAAGACAGCCTGTTCAACCGCTTTTTGTTCGCTTTGGGCTTTTTCCGTCAAGGAAATCGTAAACGCGCGTTTGTCGGTTTCGGATTGCTGTTTGATCAGCCTCCCCTGTTCGATCATGCGATTGATGATGGGATTCAAGGTTCCCGTGCCGAGGCCGAGCCGTTCACCGATGTTTTTCATCAGCAGTCCGTCTTCCTCCCATAGGACAAGAAGCACCAAATACTGCGGGAACGTCAGACCGAACGGCTCCAGCGCTTTCGCATACATTTTCGAAAAATTGCTGGAAGCTTTATAGACTTCAAAACATAATTGCTGTTCGAGTTTCGTCGGTTTTTCCATTTACATCTCACCTATACTCATTATTAGAGAACGCTGATCTCCACATCCACCGATCCTTTGATCGCTTTGGAATATGGGCAATACTGATGCGCTTTTTCTACGTACTCGTGTTTTTTCTCTTCATCGATGCCTGTGATATCGACAACCAGTTTCACTGCCAGCTTAACGCCGCCATTGTCTTTATCTCCGATCAATGCAACAGTCGCCGTTACTTCGCTTTTCTCTATTTCCACTTTACCAGCTTCCAGCACCCATTCCAATGCGCTATTGAAGCAGGCGCTGTAGCCTGCCGCAAAAAGCTGCTCCGGATTTGTTGCCGTTGTGGCTGAACCGCCAAGAGCCTGTGGTTTTGCTACGTCCAAATAGAAAATATTGTCCGGCGAATAAACTGCGCCGTCTCTTCCGCCTGTATTGATCATAGTCGTTTCAAATAGTGTTTTCATTAGTTATGTTCCTCCATCCATTTGTATCTTACACGATCTATATTATATTACATCGTACACGATGTAAATAAAGATGCTCATATCTAAAAAAGACGTTATTCACCAGAACGGTGAATAACGTCTTTTCGTAAAATTGATCCGTTTCCTTCTGTTTAATAAATGAATGGAATCAAGCGCGCACGCTTTTTCATCCATTGCTCATAATCCGGCCCGAACTTCTCGACCAGCAGGCGCTCTTCGTAATTGATCCGCTGAAGTAAGGCCCAGACCATGGCCGCGCCTCCGATAATTGCCGCAATCAGGCTGCTGAAAAAAAGCGCCATGCCCAGTGTAATCAGCAGCAGTCCCGTATAAAGCGGATGGCGCAGCTTCCGGTACGGGCCGGTGCTGACGATTTCATCCCCTTCGCGAACTGTGACGTAACGTGTGAATTGCGACTTCAAATGTATGATTCCCCAGAAGCGCAGAAACACTCCTGATGCCAGTAAAATGATCCCCACCAGCTGGCCAGCCAACGCCAAGGCCGCGAATGGCTGCAGCTCCTGCAGCAGCATCGCCACAATGATCGTGGCAATCAAGACCGTGAAAATAGTGAAAAAAGTCCGTTTTTCCAAAGAATCACCCTGGCCGACGCCGCGATTGCGGAAAATCACGAATTCGCCGATCCACAGCAAACTTATTGCCGTAAAAATCCATTCCATAATCGTCATATAAAAGGCCTCAACTTCCTGTCCATTTCCTTCCAATATATAGAACATTCCGAAACAATACAATTTCTATCCCTTTCCAAATAAGCTCATCCAAACATCGGCAGCCGGGAATCCATCCTGCTGCTCTGGCTTGCGTCCAAGCTCGTGGAGGATTTTGGCTGAACGGCTGCAAATTCTCCTGAGCGACCATAAATCTTTTTGAGCGCCCACAAATCCTCCTGAACGACCACAAATCTTTTTGAACGCCCACAAATCCTCCTGAACGACCACAAATCTTTTTGAACGCCCACAAATCCTCCTGAACGACCACAAATCTTTTTGAGCGCCCACAAATCCTCCTGAACGACCACAAATCTTTTTGAGCGCCCACAAATCCTCCTGAACGACCACAAATCTTTTTGAGCGCCTATAAATCCACAACACACCTGCCAGAAGCCGAAAAAAAGCCCTTTGCCGACCCGGCAAAGGACTCTTTTCTATGATTTTATCTACGTTTCCTTAAAAAACTGGTGCTGCTGCTTCCCATTTACTCTTCTGTAGAAGAGATTTCAACCAGCATTGCCGTGAATGCGATAAAAACAACCATTAATGAAAGTACCATCGTGAACATTGTTCCTCAACTCCTACCAAGTTTTGAATCCTTCTGAGCCTGGCGGTGCATGTTGAATCATATGGCTTAACGGAATTGCATAAGCGATGACAATGAGTGCAACAGCGAGACCAATCCAAATCCACCAATTCTCCAGCCATTTCGGCGTACGGGTCATGTCGCTTTCCGCCATCGGGAAGTCAACCACATCCTTCGGCTCCACCGCTTTAGGCGACAGGAACATCGTCATAATAACGATATAGATGAGGATCATCGCCGATACGAATAATATACTTCCTCCAATTGCCATCGTGACGTGGTTCGTCAAGATGCCATCAAACCATTCCATGGCAGCTGGGTGATCGTTATAGCCGGAATACGCGGTTCTTCTTGGCGCTCCGAGTAGGCCCAGAAGATGCTGCGCTGTTGACATCAAAAGCATACCGATTGACCAGGTGATGATTTGGACCAGTCCAAGAACTTTCATGGACTTGGTGAATTTTCTGCCTGTCAGATAAGGAATCAGCCAGAACGTCAATCCCATGAATGTCATGGCCACTGGAGTTCCAACCGTAATGTGGAAATGTCCGACAATCCATAGCGTATTATGGACAACTTCGTTCAACTGGAAGCTTGCATTGATGATTCCGCCAGCTCCACCGGGGATAAAGAACGCCATGGCGATGAAAATCGATGTAAAGCGGATATCTCTCCACGGCAATTTCGTAAACCATCCGAAAATGCCTTTTCCGCCATTTTTCCGTCCCGCGATTTCAAATGTCGCGAACATCGAGAACGCGGTCATCAATGAAGGCACGATGACCATGAATGTCAACACCACCTGAAGGAATTTCCAGAAGTTCGAAATTCCCGGTTCTGTCAGCTGATGGTGGAATCCGACAGGAATGGAGAACAGGATAAAGAGTACGAAAGACAAACGTGCCAAGGAATCACTGAATACTTTTACGCCCAGGATCTTCGGTACGATAACATACCAGGCCATGTATGCAGGCAATAGCCAGAAATACACGAGCGGATGCCCAAAGAACCAGAACAAGGTACGGCTGAGTTCCACATCAATGGTATCGGTCCAGCCGAACGCCCAAGGAATGTATTGGAACAATACTGTCGCCACGACACCAAGACAAGCGATGATCCACATGATGATGGTGGTGATGGTCATGAAAGCGAATAACGGGCTCAACTGCCCTTTATTGTTTTTCCGCCATACTCTGTAATGTCCGACCAGCGCGAAACTGCTGATCCAGGTTCCGACGATGACAAGAGCAAGCCCTACATAGTAAAAGCCGCTTGCCTGAAGTGGTGCATAAAAGGTGTACATGACGGAAGCTTCACCGGCCACGATCATTGCTGTTGCCATGACCGTTCCAAGCAACGTCACCCAAAAACCGATCCAGGAAAACAAGCGGACTTTCGGCCCGAAGCTTCCGAGGCTTTTGCTCATACCGGTAATAAAGAATCCAAAAATGAAAAATGTCGTAAATACAAGTGCGAGTAAGACCCCGTGCGCCGTTAAAATTTGATAATAGTCCAGCCAAGCCGGTAATTGAAGAGCGTCATTGCGGATAAAAACCTGAAGCAGTCCGCATAATGTACCTATTAGAAATGCAGCATAAGCTACGCCGATATTCCATAAAGCGATTTTTCGATCTTGCACAGCAATCATTCTTCGTACACCTCTATCTCTGTATACATCATATGGTGACCCGTTCCACAGTATTCATTGCAAAGAATTAAATATGTGCCCGGTTTTTCAAACGTGTAGGATTTTGTTGTAATACGGCCTGGAACGACCATCATATTGACTTTTGTATCATCGATTGTAAGACTGTGGACCACGTCGGTGCTGGTCACTTTAAAAATAATTTCCTTGCCGACCGGCACTCTTAAGTCCGGTGCCTGGTATCCGAAGGCCATTGCTACGATCGTAGCCTGATACGTGTCTTCATCCAATTGGGTTACACCCGGGTTATCAAATGGCGCTGTTTCATTCACTTTTTGGGGATCTATTGTTTCCATCCCTCCAGCTGGGGTGTGATCTTGAGAAAAGGCGCTCACTCCGACCACGCTTAAAAATACAATCAGCGATGCAATACCGAACACCAGCCAAATTTTTTCATATTTATGAAGATGCATTTAAACCTACTCCTTTCGTCCTGCCTTAACGGGCTACGTACAATAAATAAACGGCGACCCACATCACGATGATGATCAATCCCACTATGAAAACACTTACTAAAGTTCCTTTTAGATTGGCCTCCGGCTCCCGGTTTTCCTGACTCATTTCTTCTCACCTCTAATGCTTTTTGTTCTTACTTTCAGCCTATGCTATCGTCCTTCATGGCACTGTGACATTTCTCACACTTGAACCTCATTTTTAATAGATTGACAAATTTTAGACAAAAAAAGAGCTCGCCACATGGGCAAGCTCTCCTATTAATCAATTTTACATAAATAAATGGGACAGTTTTCACAATTTGTTTCTGTCTTTAAATGGCTCATATCGTGAATAAGGATTTTCCCTTCAAGTAAACTCACTATGCCATTCTTTTTCAAATCATTCAGCATGCGGTTGACCACTTCCCTGGTCATTCCACAGAAATTCGCCAGGTCCTGGTTAGTCAGGACCAGGTCGATCAGCGTCCCTTTTTCTGTTACAACCCCATAACTGTTGGAAAGTCTGATTAAGGTCGAATACAGCGCTCCTTTTTTACCGTGCAGCAGCAAATCCCGGAATTTCGTCTGAGTTTTCTGCTGATCGATTCCCATCCATTTCATAAAGGCGATGGACAGCCGCGCATTCGACAGCAAGGCTTCTTCCAGATCATTTATTGAAATATGAAGGCATACCGTGTCTTCAATCGCACGGGCATCCAGCATGTATTTAGGTGCTTCAGAAAAAATTGTCACTTCTCCAACAAGCTGTCCCGGACCGCAGATTTTCAGCGTAAGCTCCCGACCGTTCGGTGTCACTTTTTCAATCCGTATTTTCCCGGAGCGAATGATGAATACCCCGCTGATGGCATCTCCCTCATGGAACAAGTAACTATCCTTTTTCAATTCTTTGGTTTGATGGCGTATTGACAGCAATTCTTCCATCCCTGTCAGTCCATTCGTGTTTACTGCACCGGTCTTCACTTTATAGCCACCTTTCAACATGTCTTCCGGACTCTTCGATTTCATTTATTTTAACATGAATTTCCTTTTATCCGTGCAAAAGTTCATGACTTCGACACCCTTTTTCAAAAGAATGTGACAGATAAGAAGGAACTCCCGATGGCGACAGCGAAGTTCCTAGTATAGAGACGAGGAGGAATGCTGAATGACTTTAAAATATTCCAATATTTTAGTAGCAGTAGACGGTTCCAAAGAAGCAGAATTGGCATTTAAGAAAGGTGCTGCAGCTGCAGCCCGGAACAATGCCACCTTGCATCTGGCCCACATTATCGATAACCGTTCATTCGGTTCCATCGAGGCTTACGATCGGACAATTGCAGACCGCACGAAAAAAACATCCCAGGAGCTGCTGGCCAAATATAAAGAAGAAGCATTGGCTGCCGGCGTAAAGGATGTAAATGTCATTATTGAATACGGAGTCCCTAAAGTCGCCATTCCTAAAGAACTGGCACCTAAATTAAACATCGATGTCATCGTTTGCGGCGCTACTGGATTGAATGCCGCTGAACGGTTTATCATGGGCAGCGTTTCTGAACGGATTGTCCGTTCTGCCAAATGTGATGTACTGGTCGTTCGCAGAGAACAAGCTGACGTATTAGCAGAAGAATAATCGAAAGTCCTTCCCAAACTAAATTCCGGGGAAGGCTTTTTTTTGCCCTTTTACATCTTCTCTCGTCCTATCCTATCTTCGTCTTTTATCCTAGAAGCAATAAATCATGTAAATAGTCAGATAAATATCAAGTCCTTGTTTTCAATATAACGATATTTCACTAAAACATCATATTAATGCTATAAACCAGCAGATTCAACCTTATATTCTGACATTTTGTCATGTTCGCCTTCTAATTGATAAGAAACTGTAATAATAAACAGGTTTATGCGGTGGTACAATGGGTCTGCTGGATTTTTCCTATGGCCACTCAAATGCCAAGGAAATTATCGATTATGTAAAAAATTTATCAGTATAACTTATAGATAGCCACGGAAAATGAAAGGGGCGCGAGAGTTTGAATTCATTATCAAAAATTATGATGATTGCATTATCAGCAGTACTGGCTTTAACGATGTTCATGCCGACTGCAAATGCAGATAAACTAAGTGATTTAGAAAAGAAGCAACAAGAGGTTCAACAGAAACAAAGTGAATTGAACTCAGGGATTCAACAAAAAACAAGTGAAATCTCCCAAAATCAAACCACACTCGAAAAAATCATCGCAAAAATCCGCGAATTGGATAACCAAATCATCGAAACACAAACCAAAATTGACGTGGCTCAAGCCGAGATCGACCAAACGAAAGTCGAAATTGACGAGTTGAGAAAGTCCATTGAAGAATTGGAAAGAAAAATTGCGGAGCGTGAAGAGCTTCTGAAAGAACGAGCTCGTGCCATCCAATTAAGTGGCGGCTCAGTAGATTACATAGATGTACTTCTTGGAGCAAACAGCTTTGTTGATTTCATTGACCGTTTCTCAGCAGTTAACATCTTGATCGAAGCAGACCGTGAAATTATGCGTGAACAAGCTGCAGATAAAAAATTGCTGGCTGAACAAAAAGCAGAAGTGGAAACGAAGTTGGCTGAACAGGAAGCTAAAAAAGCGGAATTGGTCGACTTGAAGAATTCACTAGATGCTCAAAAGAATAAACAGGCACAACTTGAAAAAGATCTAAAAGCCGAACAGGGACGATTGGCTAAAGAGAAATCAGCTCTTGAAGCGGAACATAATAAAGCGATGAATATCAGCTCAGATCTCGCCAAGAAAATTGGCGCAGAACAAGCACGCCTGGCAGAAATCGCCAGAAAAGCAGAACAAGAACGCCTAGCTAAAGAAGCAGCTGCACGTAAAGCGGAAGCTCAGCGCCAAGCAGCCGCATCTGCAGCTTCAGCGGCACCTGCAGCAACCGTTACACAAGCTTCTGTTTCTTCCAATGCCGGCAGCTCAACATTCATCTTGCCATCAACTGGACGTTTCACTTCTGGATTCGGCGGCCGTGATATCGGAGCCGGAGCAGAATCACATCTTGGAATGGATATTGCCAATTCACCGGGTACACCGATTGTTGCTGCAGCGAGCGGAATTGTTTCGTACGCCGGCAACATGGGCGGATATGGAAATGTGGTTGTTCTTACGCATTCCATCAACGGTCAGACTCACGCTACTGTATATGCCCATATGAACTCGATCAATGTATCGGTTGGACAGTCAGTCGGACAAGGCCAGCAAGTAGGCGGCATGGGCAACACCGGCCGTTCAACAGGCACGCATCTTCACTTTGAAATTCATGTAGGACCTTGGAACGGCGCACGCTCGAATGCCGTCAACCCTGCTCCTTACGTACGCTAATATAGGAAAAACCGGTTTTCTCTTAAGAGATGCCGGTTTTTTTATATGCTGAACCCAGTCAACTTTTCTGTAAAACTTTGCTCAGTCAAGCATATGGATTGAAGTGATCATACCGATTGCAAGTTGCCGTTCACCGAACGAATCTTCATAGGTGATGGCCCATTTCTCCTGATCCAGTTTTCGGATCGTGCAACGGCAGTAGTGGAAATGGCGTTCTTGCCATGATTGGATAAACACAGTGCACTTACGCTCACAAGCTACTATCAGCATATCAAGGATGGCCCCTTGCTCATCAGCACTGAGCATTGGCTGCGGATCATTAATAAAGTCAGCTGTGGAATCCCAAGCATGCTCCGATACGAACAGTCCCTCCCATCGCGTTTGCCTTCTTACATATCTTTTGCCGGTACTGCTTTTCTCCTCCATATTCTCCACTCCTTTCAAAAAAGAACATTTGTTCTTATTGTACCAATTAAAAGCAGTGATTGTGTTATTTCGAAAAAATTTTTATTTTGAAGTAGAACCATAAATGAAGAGAAGAGCTTATTTCCTTCCGATAAATAGGTGAAATGCTAACTACTAGGGTGCAACATCACCTCTTTTTACTGCTGACTAAAATTTATTCGTAGAAGGAACTGTTGTCCACTCCAGGTATTTTAACTATTAAGAATTATAGATGCTAAGCTTTTAAAATTTTCACCTTTTTTACAGAAACGCACCTTTTGAAAGCGTTGACAATGCAAGAAGACAAAGATATACTAAATTAACCGAATGAATAGATTGAAAATTAGGATTGTTACTGGTTGAGCAGGCAAAACCTAAGTCGCTAAAAGGGTGAAATCTTTGTGATTTTATCTGCTTTTAGTATGGCTTAGGTTATTTATATTGGATAGCAAAAGAACTGAGGAGAAGCCATGAAAATTGCTAAGGTTATTAATAATAATGTAATTAGTGTGCTGCAGTCAGACGGTTCGGAACTGGTTATAATGGGTACTGGCCTGGCTTATCAGAAAAAACCCGGCCAAGAGGTCGATCAGCAAAAAATCCAAAAAGTGTTTGCGTTGAAAAATAAAGAAACTTCCGATAATTTCAAGATGCTTCTTCGGGAAGTGCCTGTGGATCACATGGTTGCAGTTGAAGAAATCATTACATATGCAAAAAATAAACTGGGCAAGAAATTAAATGAAAATATCTATGTTTCCTTAACGGATCATATCAATTTTGCGATGGAGCGGTTTCGGGACGGCATTGAGATAAAGAATGCTTTGTTATGGGAAGTAAAACAGCTTTATAAGGAAGAGTTTTTGGTTGGCATGAAAGCAGTCGAACATATAAATGAAAAGTTCAATGTCTCGTTATCTGAAGATGAGGCAGGTTTTATCGCAATCCATTTAATTAATGCAGAAATGAATGAAGATGTGTCAAATACGTTAAATATCACAAAATTCATCCACCAAATCATTACAATCGTCAAATACCATTTTAAAGTGGAGTTCGAAGAAGATTCCTTAAATTATATGCGCTTTATCACCCATTTGAAATTTTTCGCCCAACGCATTTTTAAAGGCACACATTATGAAGGTACGGATGATGATTTGTATACTCTGGTTAAGCAAAAGCACCCAGACGCAGCAAAATGCACCAATAGAATTAAGGAATACATTAAAAAAGAATATGGCCATGAATTGACCAACGAAGAAATGCTTTACTTGACGATTCACATTGAACGTGTTGTCAAAAGATGAATAAACCCTTGAGCAACAGCGCTTCGCTGAAAGACTTTCCTCTATATAACAAAAAAGAAAAGATGCCCCATCAGGCATCTTTTCTTTTAATCGTTTTACAGTTTGGCTTGTACAGTAGTTAATACATAATTATTTATGGCATAGGCCACGCCATTTTCATTGTTTGAATGTGTAACAACATCACAAACCTCTTTCACTTGAGGCTCTGCATTTCCCATCGCAACTGAAAGTCCAGCCACTTCAAGCATCGGAATATCATTAAAGTTATCTCCAATAGCCACGGTATCGTGTAAAGGAATGTTGTAGTGTTCAGCTACTCTTTTCAGAGCGCTCCCTTTATTTCCATGCTGATCCATCACTTCGATATTCAAAGGGCTCGAAGAAGTGATGCCGATAGTAGAGATGCCCTCCAAATAGCCGGATAACGCTGTTTTACTGCTGCTGTTTAAAGTCAGTACAAAGAATTTTTGGATGGTTAAATCTCTTCTGTTAAACAACTCGCTATAATGCTCGAAGAAATTAATGAGACTTGATTTTTGCGGCTGTTCTGTAATTTTTTGATAAATTTCATCTGAAAGGCCTTCGACTTTGATCTGTTCCTGTTTCATCGCAAGTTCTACTCGTTCTGACCAGTCTGCAGGTAGATAAATACCGTAATTGGTGTAGATTCGATATGGAAACTGATCCTCATCCAGCTTCTCTGCCGTCTTGATGATATCTTCTCTGTTCATAGATACACTTTGCAGAACACGGCCTTGGGCTTGCACAACGGATCCGTTGCTTCCGGCCAACGGAATCGACAAATCGTATTTTTCAAGGATTTGTTGAATATCTTCCGGAGCACGACCCGAGCAGATCATCACTATATTTCCCTGATTCTGTGCTTCCCGTATTGCTGCAAGATTTTCTTTCGTAATTTCCATTTTGGGAGACAGCAACGTGCCATCTAAATCAATCGCAATCAGTTTCATTATTCTCCACCTCTTATCCTAAATTCAAACATAGTACTATCATTCAGTATAAAGCATTCGTTTATTTCTGCCCTTACCTGGAAACTTTTTCACAACCAGTTTAAAGTGCCCTACTCTATTGAGTAAGGCACTTTTTCATTACTTCACTTCATCTAAGCTTTTCTGATGCAATTCTTCGCCGTTAGTAGCGATTACATTTTTGTACCAATCAAATGACTTTTTCTTTTTTCTTTCCAGCGTACCGTTGCCATAATCGTCTTGGTCCACGTAAATAAATCCATAGCGCTTGGACATTTCGGAGGTACTGGCAGAAATCAAATCAATGCAGCCCCAGCTTGTATAGCCCATCAGTTCAACACCATCTTTAATCGCTTCTCCCATTTGTTCAATATGGGCCTGAAGGTAGTCGATGCGGTAATCATCGTTGATCGAGCCATCTTCTTCCACAACATCGTATGCCCCTAAGCCATTTTCCACAATGAATAATGGTACTTGATAGCGGTCATACATTTTGTTTAACGTTATGCGCAAGCCTTTCGGGTCAATCTGCCAACCCCAGTCCGAAGCTTCCAAATAAGGATTTTTAATCCCAAGAGAAAAGTTTCCTTTCTCTTTTGCTTTATCCGGATTTCCGCTTGCCACCATTGACATATAATAGCTGAATGACAGAAAGTCGACAGTATGCTGAAGCAAGATTTCTTTATCGCCTGGAAGCATTTCAATCTGAATATTATTTTCTCTAAAGTATCGGTTCATGAAACTTGGGTAATAGCCGCGTACTTGAACATCTGTAAAAAATAAGTTTTTCTGATCTTCATCCAGTGCTGCCAACACATCATCCGGGCTGCATGTTTCCGGATAGGATTCCATGCGAGCCAGCATACAGCCGATCTGGGAACCAGGAATAATTTCGTGGCAAGCCTTTACCGCTAAGCTACTCGCTACAAACTGATGATGCAACGCTTGATATACCGCTTGTTCCTTGTTTTCAAGGCGGTCAACCAAAATTCCGCTGCCGATATATGGTGAAAACATAGAGATATTGATTTCATTGAATGTCAGCCAATATTTCACTTTATCTTTGTAGCGGTTGAATACCGTTTCAGCGTAATGAACAAAAAAGTCTACTAAGCGACGGTCAGTCCAGCCGTTGTATTTTTGCACCAGGTGAAGCGGCATTTCGTAATGCGATAGGGTCACTAATGGTTCAATACCATGTTTCTGCAATTCATCAAACACGCGATCGTAGAAAGCCAATCCTTCTTCATTCGGTGTTTGCTCATCGCCATTCGGAAAAATACGCGGCCAGGATATCGACAAACGAAACGTTTTAAAGCCCATCTCTGCAAAAAGAGCGATATCTTCTTTGTAACGGTTATAAAAATCAATTCCACGGCGCTTCGGAAAATTGGTTTTCTCGGTTTCGGCTAGCAACGCGTTCAATTCCGATTCGCTTTTAACGTCCATTTCAATGTCGTTGCCGCGTTCTTCTTTCGGCACAAATGAAACCATATCGAAAATCGACAGCCCTTTTCCTCCTGCATTGTATGCGCCTTCTAGTTGATTGGCAGCTGTTGCACCGCCCCATAAAAACCCTTTTGGAAATGTAGTTGATGTCATGAATTTATCTCCTTTTTTATGTATGGAAGAAAAACGGAATTCCGTTTTTCTTCCTACTTATTTTTGTGAAGTTAGATGTCCAGTGAAATGAGCGGCTCGCCCCACTTGACTTGTTTGTCTGTCGTTGTGTTGACCTGAGCATATTTTCCAGTATCTGTGATGACTACAGGCGTCGTCACTTCAAATCCAGCTTTCTTAATTGCCTCAATATCAAATTCAATCAGCAGCTGGCCTTTTTCCACCTGAGCACCTTGTTCTACAAGAGCCGTGAAATACTTGCCGTTAAGCTGGACCGTATTCATGCCGATGTGGATCAATATTTCCGCACCGCTGTCTGCTGTAATGCCGATTGCGTGCTTTGTTGGAAACAAAGCGGTTACAATGCCGGAAATCGGTGCAAACAATTTTCCTTCTGTCGGCTCGATTGCTACACCTTTACCCAGAGCACCCGATGAAAATGCGGCATCTCCGATTTCCGAAAGTGGTTTGATAAGCCCCTCCATAGGGCTTGCTACGATTTGATCTCCTACAAGCAATGCTTCTTCTTTTTGAACAGCTACTTTTTCTGTTGCAGGATCATTTGTTGTATCTGCTTTAGTCATGCCGAATAAGTACGTAAGGATAAAACTAAGAACAAAGGCAACCCCAATTGATATCATCACTGCCCAAAAGCTAAAACCTAATCCTCCTGTAGGAGGAATGAATGTCGGGATTCCAAAGATTCCAAGGCCACCGATCATGTAAAATGCTGAATTGCCAAAAGCAAGAATAGCTCCACCAACAGCTCCACCAATACAACTTATGATGAAAGGTTTTTTCAGCGGAAGCGTAATTCCGTAAATCGCCGGTTCTGTAACACCGAAAATACCCGAGATGAATGCTGGAATGCTAAGCGATTTCATCTTTTGATTCTTGATTCTCATCCAAACTGCAAGAACAGCCCCAATTTGCGCAAATGAAGCCGCGAATGACATCGCAAGAATAGGATCCGCTCCATAAACCGACAAGTTGTTGATCGCAATCGGTACAAGGCCCCAGTGCAGACCAAACATGACGAAGACTTGCCAAAGCCCGCCGATGAACAAACCGGCAATGATCGGGCTTAAGTTGAAGATGAACAAGGTTGATTGTCCAAGCAGTTGTCCTGCCCAAGTGGCAATCGGCCCGATCAGCATGAATGTAACCGGCACTACTACAAGTAAGGTTGCAAATGGAACAATGAACGTTTTTACGACGTCAGGTGTGATGTTACTAAACATTTTTTCTACTTTAGCACCAATTGCCGAAGCAATAATAATTGGAATAACGGATGATGCATAACTCATTAAGATTACCGGAATACCTAAAAAGGTAATATGAACAGGTGATTCAAAAAGAGTGCCACTAAACAGTGTATAAAGCGGTTCGCCTGCCGATAGACCGGATAGGGTTGGATAAACAAGAGCTGCACCAATGGCCATCCCGATAAAAGGACTGCCGCCGAATTTCTTCATTGCTGTATAACCAAGGAAAATAGGGAAGAAGTAAAAAAGTGAGTCACCGACTGCGTTTAGGATTTGATATGTACCGGATGTCGTATCAAGCCATCCAAGTGCTACAAACAGTGCATTTAACCCTTTGATCATCCCGGTTGCTGCAAGGACGCCAAGAATTGGTGAAAAAATACTGGAAATAATATCAATAAGTCGGTTGAATAGACTTGTATCGCCCGACTCTTCTGGAGGAGCATCGTTAGCTCCAAAGCCGCCTACTTCAACAACTGCTTTGTATACGTCTTGCACATGATTTCCGATAACTACCTGATACTGGCCGCCACTTTGCATGACTGTTACCACACCATCCATGTTCTTCAATACTTCTTTATTCGCCTTACTTTCATCTTTCAGCTTAAAGCGAAGCCGGGTAATGCAGTGCACCACACTATTGATATTCCCCCGGCCCCCAACATTCTCGATGATCTCTTTTGCCAACTTCTCATACTTCATCTTTTCCACCCCCATGATATTCAACCAATTTAATTTTGGAAACAAAAAAACCTAAATCATACAACGTCAGAGATAGATCTCTGTACCGTTCTATGATTTAGGTTTTGCCTGCTTCACCAGTAACAACCCTAAAGGGATTGATATGCAGTTGATGGGTTAAATATATCAGCACTGAAATTAGATGTCAACGCTTTCATTTTTATTTTTTTAATTTTATAAAAATTAAAGGAATTTCAGCTGATTTTTAAAACTACTGGAATCACCCCCTAGTCAAAGAAGTCGAGGTACTTACCTCAGATCCAAAGAACCCATGCAAAACCTTACTTTGAGTTTTGGTGTGACTGGCGTTTTATTAGTTTCGAATGAGCTTCTTCTCTCTATTCTTAAACTAAAAAAGGCAACGGAAAAGTTTTCTGTAAATTGTTTGCCTAATCAAAAAAGCAATGGTAAAGTTAATTCAATTAACTATTATAGGATTGTTACTGCTTATGCAGGCAAAACCTAAATCACGTAGAGTACGGGACGAGTATGTCTCTTTACGTGATTTGGGTTTTTTTATTACCCGCGTGAAAACGCACCCATTATACATAATTGGAGGTTTTACAAATGACGAAGACATATCAATTTCCCGAAAACTTTTTATGGGGCGGCGCAACAGCTGCCAATCAACTAGAAGGTGCTCATCTTGAAGGTGGCAAGGGGATGAACCTTGCAGACGTTATGCCGGGTGGAAAAGTTCGTTTCAACCTAATCACTGCACCGGGATTCGATTTTGAAATCGATAAGGACACGTATACCTACCCAAACCATGATGCCATCGATTTTTATCATCGTTACGCTGATGATATTGCCCTTTTTGCAGAGATGGGTTTTAAGACCTTCCGTCTGTCAATTGCCTGGTCACGCATTTTTCCGAACGGCGACGAGCTTGAGCCGAACGAAGAAGGCCTAGCATTTTATGACCGTGTATTCGATGAGTGTTTGAAGCATGGGATGGAACCGCTTGTCACGATTTCCCACTATGAAATGCCTTTATACTTGATTAAAGAGTATGGCGGCTGGAGAAGCCGTGAAGTCATTACTTTCTTCGAGCGCTATGCCATTACCTTATTCAACCGTTACAAAGATAAAGTGAAATACTGGTTAACGTTCAATGAAATCAACGGCGCAACACATATGCCGATTTTCGGTCTTGGATTTTCTCCCGCTACTGAAGATGTTCGTTTACAGGAAAGCTTCCAAGGGCTGCACCACCAATTTGTAGCGAGCAGCTTGGCAGTGAAAGCTTGCCACGAAATCAGTCCTGACGCTCAAATCGGCTGCATGTTGCTTTATGCTCCGGTTTACGCCTATGACAGCAATCCAGCAAATGTGTTGTATGCGATGAAGGAAGAGCAAATCTTCAACTACATTTGTGGAGATGTTCAGGTGCGTGGCGAATACCCTGCATTTACAAAACGCTATTTCAAAGAAAATGACATCAACATTGAAATGCAGGAAAATGACTTAGAGATCATTAAACAACACCCAGTCGACTTCATTTCTCTCAGCTACTACATGTCTCGTACGGAAAAGAAAGAGAAAACATCAGAGGAACAATCAGCAGGAAACATCATGGCCGGTGTGAAAAATCCATTCCTAAGTGCAAGTGACTGGGGTTGGGAAATTGATCCTACCGGTCTACAGATTGCATTAAATCAATTATACGACCGCTACCGCGTGCCATTGTTCATCGTAGAAAATGGGCTTGGCGCGTACGATGAAGTGGAAGAAGACGGAAGCATCCATGACGACTACCGCATCAAATACCTTCGCGAGCATATTCAAGCGATGGGTGAAGCGATCGAGGACGGCGTTGAACTGATGGGTTACACTCCTTGGGGCTGCATCGACCTGGTAAGTGCTTCGACTGGTGAAATGTCCAAGCGCTACGGCTTCATCTATGTAGATAAACACGATGACGGAAGCGGTACTCTTGAGCGTAAGAAGAAAAAATCGTTCGACTGGTATAAAAACCTTATTGCTACAAATGGAAGAGAGTTATAATATTCAGCAAGCCAAGTATTGGTCCATTTTGTTTGGGCCAATGCTTTTTATTTATTTTTAATTTTACATAAAAGTACACTAACGATAAAGTAAAGAATCTTCAGTATGAGGGTGGCCATTCTACTGATAAGTCGCCATATGTAAACTTGGAAGTTAATAAATCTTTTCTATAACTTAATCCGGAAAATAATGAATAATATCATCAATCCCAGAAAAAACACCTCCAGTTTGTCGTTGGTAACTCCATACGACGTTGGTGGTGTTTTTTCCTTGTCTCATTTTAGTGGGTCACTCCATCCAAGATGCCCGGTTTTTCCGTCTCTCTATTCTTTTCCTCCATACAACTGCTGAAGTTCTTCTTCTTTCATGGTGAAACGATGTTCTTCAGCCGGAAAAGCACCTGTTTTCACTTCGTCTACATACTGGATCAAGCCTTGTTTCATGATGTCTCCGGTTTCCGCATAAGAACGCACAAACTTCGCTAAGTGGTGTGTTCCGTATTTCAGGACGTCATGATAAACGAGGACCTGTCCATCCGCTTCACTGCCGGCGCCGATGCCAATTACGGGGATTGTCAGCGCTGCCGTTACTTTCTGCGCCAATTGATAGGGGATGCATTCAAGAACCAGCATGCAGGCTCCTGCCGCTTCACATGCTTTTGCATCCTCGATCAGCTTCTGTGCAGCATCCGCTGTTTTCCCTTGAACTTTATAGCCGCCGAGAACCCCTGCGGTCTGCGGAAGCAGACCCAGATGACCGACAACCGGAATTCCGGTGCGCGTCAGCAATTTCACGACTTCCACAACTTCGTCTGCACCTTCAAGCTTCACTGCTTCCGCTCCCGTTTCCTGAAAAATGCGGACCGCATTATCAAGGGTGCGTTCTGCGCTGCCATGAAAGGAAGCAAATGGCATATCCACCACCAAAAAGGTGTCGGGCGCTCCGCGGCGTGCTGCTTTGCCGTGATGGATCATGTCATCGACAGTCACCTTTACAGTAGAATCGTATCCCAGGACGACCATCCCAAGAGAGTCGCCTACCAGAATCACATCCACGCCAGCTTGTTCTGCAAGCTTTGCGGAAGGATAATCATAGGCTGTGAGCATCGCGATTTTTTCATTCTGGGCTTTCATTTTGATGAGTGAGGCTGTGTTCTTCATTTTTTTCTCTCCTTTTGGGAGGAAAACCGAAATAAAGCCCATCGGTTCCAGAATTGGACAGACGGGCGGTAAGTTTAGCAGTGGTTTTCTCCGTCCCTGTCGATTTAAGATCAAGGCAGAACTATACAATTGTTGAGTGTCTTTATACGGGTGCAGTTCAACAATGATACCGCCCTTATTGCCACTATAGCAGAAGCCAGGATGTTGGAACATATTTTTTCTCCAGGAAGATCCTTTTCAACTTCCGCTTCAACAAAAAAAGCAAGCTAAGCCCGACTGCTTTCGCTTGCTTCTTCCCTATCAGCTGAACGCTCCAAAATAATTTCTTGTATTGCCTGATGGCGGCTCAAACTGCCTGTATGTAAAACCTGCTGGCCCTTGGAATTCCTTCTATTCACTTCCTGATCGATTTCATCCAATAGAAGGCCACCGAACAATAAATAAGGGATGACAATGACACCCGCTTTTATTTCCCGGGAAATTTCTTCAATGCCTTGTTGAAAGCTTGGAGATGTCGCTGCGAGGTAACAAACGGAGACGTTTTCGGCCTCTAACCGCCGCTTCAAGCCTTCAGTGATTTTCCCGAAAGCTTCATGGATTGCAGGGTCGCTGCTGCCCCTGCCCACGACCAGAAGGGATTCTCGACCGCTCCATGCTCCCGTGGACATGACCATTTCAGCGATGGCATCCAGTATCCGTTCCTGCACGCCGAATGGATCGGCTACGGTGACTTGAATTTGTGGGTATTGTTGCTGTAAAGGAAGCAGGGCTTCCGGAATATCAGTTTTAATGTGACCGGCTGCCAACAGAAAAAGGGGCACCACAGTAATTGCTGTAGCCCCCTTTTTAACACAACGTATAAACCCTTCTTCAATAAAAGGCTCCGTTAACTCCAGGAAGCTGATTTCCTGTATGGAGACATTCGTTTGCCTGATGATCTTTTGCAGGAAGCTTTTCGCTTCTGCAGCCCCTTTTTCCGAACGCGTCCCATGCCCTACGTATAATATCGCCCTCACGGACAGCATCTCCTTTCAATTCTGCATAGCCGGCAAATGCGGGACAATCTCTTCATCAAACCAATTGATCTTCTGGTGAAGCTTCACTACTTCCCCGATGATGATCATGCTTGGATTGGAGATCCCCGACTCTTTCACCTGATTTTCAATGGTTTCCAATATACCCACGACTGTAGACTGCTCATTCAACGTTCCCCAATGAACAAGCGCAATCGGTGTTTTCGGTGACTTTCCATTATTGATCAAGTGATTGATGATGTTCGGCAACTGCTGAACGCCCATATACACACAAATGGTGTCCACCGCTTTCGCCAGGTGCTCCCATTGGTGCTCAGCTTCCACATCTCCCGCCTGGTGGCCTGTAACAAATGCAAAACTCTTGCTTAAAGTTCTATGGGTCACCGGAATTCCTGCATAAGCAGCAGCGGCTATCCCTGCGGTGATGCCCGGCACCACTTCAAAATTGACCCCATTTTTCGCGCATTCTTCGGCCTCTTCTCCGCCCCTCCCGAAAACAAATGGATCTCCACCTTTTAAGCGGACAACCCGCAACCCTTTTTTCGCATATTTCACCAAAAAGTGATTGATCGTTTCCTGCTTCATCGTGTGATAATGAGGAAGTTTCCCGCAATAGATAAGCTGTGCATTTTCTTTCGCATGTCCGAGCAGTTCCCGGTTCACGAGCCGATCATATAAAATGACATCCGCAGACTCCAAAAGACGAAGCCCTTTGACGGTAATTAAATCTGGATCTCCTGGACCCGCTCCCACTAAATAGACTGTACCCATCATATTATTGCCACCCTTCCTCATTTTCCAGTCTCGCTTCCTACTCTCCAGCTTTGCCTGCTACTATGGTGTTCCCCAAAGAATGACTGCATTCCAGCGGGGCCGATGCTTCACCGGACCCATCGAACAATACGTAGACTTCACCGTTTTCCACTGTCACTTCAAAAGTTTTTACACATCCCACATCCGGCCCCTGGGCTTTGCCGTCAACCACACTGATTTTCCAATCATGCATGGGGCAAAAAACATATTCCCCGCTTACCATCCCTTCGGATAGAACGCCGGCTTTATGCGGACACCGGTTTTCGATGGCTCGTATGTCTCCGTTAGCCAGCTTGAAAACGGCCAATTCCAAGTTGCCGTCTTCCACATAAACCCTTTTCCCTAAATTCTCTGGCAGCTCATCGACTTTTGTTATAAAAACTTTGCTCACTAACTTTTCCATACTCATCCTCCTCCGTTATTTTGCCCCTACAGGAATTTTCACATTCTCATAAAGATCTCTGGCCATCGTCTCGTCTTCCAAAACTTCTTTCCAGCCATCCTGCACGACAGACATATTCTCATCCATCCGTTTGTTCAACTCGTTGAAAGTCTGCTCATCCGCTAGAACTTCTTTGATATGTTCGATTCCCATCCGTTCCACCCACACCGATGTCCGGTCTAAGTAATTCGCTGTTTCCCTGTAATACTGCAAAAATGCAGCCGTCGTTTCCAAGACTTCTTGCTCCGTTTTCACTTTAGCCAAGAGTTCGGCCTGCCTCATATGCGTTCCGGCATTGCCTCCGACGTATATTTCAAATTCGCCGTCCAATCCGATGATCCCCACGTCTTTTACAGCGCCTTCCGCACAATTTCTCGGACAAGCTGACACACTCATCTTCACTTTATGCGGTGCATTCATGCCTTCGAATTTTTTCTCCAACTGTGTTCCCAAACCGATCGAGTCTGAAGTTCCGAATCGGCAAAAGTCTGCCCCCACACAGGTTTTCACTGTACGTAAGCCTTTTGAATACGCAGCCCCAGAAGGCATATCCAGCTCTGCCCAGATGCTCGGTAAATCGTCTTTTTTAACACCGAACAAGTCGATTCGCTGTCCGCCTGTCACTTTGATCAATTTCACTTCGTATTTATCTGCGACATCAGCGATTTTCCGCAGGTCTTTTGAGTTGGTGACTCCGCCGTACATTCTCGGAACCACGCTGTACGTACCGTCTTTTTGAATGTTGGCTCGCAGTCTTTCATTGACGTAACGCGATTCTTTTTCGTCTTTATAACCTGTTGGATTCAGCATTCCCAGATAGTAGTTTAAGGCAGGGCGGCATTTCGAACACCCTCCTTCTGAGGTCCATCCAAGGACGTTCATCACTTCTCTTGTATGGGACAAGCCTTTTGCTTTAATTTCTTCAATCACTTCATCCTTCGACAATGTTGTACATGAACACACCGACTCTTTTTGGTTCTCTTCAAAAGCATCCCCTACCGTACATGCCACTAAATCGGAAACAAGCGATGTACATCCTCCGCATGACCGGGAAGCACTGGTGCATCCCTTAACCTGCTCAACCGTCGTCAAACCCTGGCTGTTGATGGCATCGACGATCGCCCCTTTGGTTACACCGTTACAGCCGCAAATGATTTCTTCGTTCGGCATGGAAGCAACCAGATCAATTCCTGTTTCCAGTGACGCTGCATTATCCATATACTCTTCGATAGGCGCTGACTTATTGATCAAGCTCAGTAAGCGGTTGCCGTCTTTGGTATCTCCAAATAGGACCGCCCCGGTGATTTTCCCATCGTCTATCAATACCTTTTGGTAGACGCCTCGCCAATCATCGAATACTTTCACTGATTTCGTCTCTGCGTCCTCGACGATTTTTCCTGCGGAGAAAACATCTACGCCCGATACCTTCAATTGAGTAGACAGGACAGACCCTTGATAGCCGGCGCTTTCTGTTCCGCAAATCCGCTTAGCCATTTCCTGCCCTTGCTGATACAGCGGAGCAACGAGTCCATATACCGCGCCCCGGTGTTCAACACATTCACCGACAGCATAAACGCCGGGCACGTTCGTTTCCAAATGGTCATTGACGAGGATTCCTCTATTGACTTCAATGCCGCTGTCTTTCGCTAATGCTGCATTCGGTTTGATCCCGACAGCCATGACGACCAAATCGGCTTCGACTTCTTCACCATCTGCGAATTTTAAGCCGGCAACACGTTCTTCTCCTGTTATTTCAGCTGACTGCTTTTCCAATAAAAAATTCATGCCTTGGCTTTCCAGCTCTTTTTGCAGCATCTTGGCAGCTGCTTTATCCAATTGCCGCTCCATCAGGCAGTCGGAAAGATGAACGACATCCACTGTCATGCCCAGATTCAACAACCCCCGGGCCGCTTCCAATCCCAGTAATCCTCCGCCAATGACAATGGCTTTTTTATATTCCTGCGAAGCTTTGATCATTTGCTCGCAGTCTCTTATATTACGGAAAGCGGTGACGCCTTCTTTATCCGCTCCCGGAAGCGGGAGCATGAAAGGCACTGATCCGGTTGCGATAATCAGTTTATCGTAAGCGACCTGACGCCCTTTATCGGTCAAAATCATTTGCTGGGCGGTATCGATGCCGGTAACCGACTCTCCTATGTATAAGGAAATCCCGTTTTCTTCATACCAATTCCAATCGTTCAGCGTAATATCCGCAATTTCCGTGTCCCCCTGCAAAACTTTTGATAATTGAATCCGATTATAATTTGGATAAGGCTCGTCTCCAAAAACGGTGATATCGAATTTTTCTGGTGAGAGCTTCAATACTTCTTCGACTGCCCGTACTCCTGCCATCCCATTGCCGATCAGTACCAGTTTTTGTTTGTCCATATTATCAACCCTTCCAAATATAATAGTTGTGCCTGCCTATTAAAGCATCTGAGAAATTATTATTTTGATTCCATTTTCAAACTATTCAAACTTTATTTCATAAATATAGAGGGAAAATTTAGCTTTGTCAATTTTATATGTAAACAAACCTAACATATAAAATATTTTATTCAGAGTTTTTTGACTTTTTGCATACATTTTTCTTTTTTTCAAACGCTTACATAGTTTCATAAGACTATATGACGTAAGGAAACCTAACAATTCGAGGAATTTTTTTCACAAAAAATCACCCTCAGCATTTTATTACAATACTGAGGGTGATCGCTGTTTCAATTCCACTTCGATGACGCTCCCGCTTCTATCCAGACAACTGCAAATGTGAATCGGGTGCAAAGTTGTTCAATTAAGTATGTCTTCTATGTATTGCTTAGTTTCTTCCACGCGTTTTGCGCAGGCTTTCATTTCATTGCATCCCTTACTTTCTCCTGAATCATGACAACCTGTGGTTCCAGGTCGACTGAACCATAGGCGGAATCAATGCATTCATTCCAAAACTCTATGTGCTTTTTGTCCACTTCATGGCTGGAGCTCTCCAGTTCAGTTCCGCCTTCCCCTTGTACCGAATACCAGTATAAGTAGGTGACGCCTTCAAGCTCTTCTTTAAAAATCGTTTCTACAAACATTTTTTCATCCTCGAGAGTCAGCAGGACTTTGTCCATATGCTCATTCAAATATCCCATCCATTGTTCAACCGTTTCGTTTTTTCCTTCTTTAACTTTGAACCGCGAAAGTTCTGCCGTCAGCTTCATTTCATCTACACCCTTCTGGTATCACATCATTTATTAAAAAAGAAAAAAGCTGTGGTACTCTTTTTTGGAAAGAACGATAATTATGTTCTTCTCCTTCCAATACCTTAAAATTCGCTGCCGGAACTTTTCTTTTGACGACCTCATAAATTGCACGATTGGAAGCCAAAAACTCTTTGCTTACAAAAGTTCCACTCCCTGCTTCATCGGTACCGCAATCCATATATGGGGTGCGGATGGCCGACAGATCTGTTGCCTCCAGCAAGCCCTCCATTTTTTCCTGGTTTGCATAAAACGCTCCTGAGAAAACAAATAGATCTTTAAAAACTTTCGGATAAAGGCAAGCAGCATATAATGTGATTAATCCGCCCATTGAGATCCCAGCCATCGCTGTCTGAATTTCTACCGTTCTGTATTTTTTATCGATAGATGGTTTGAGTTCTTCGACGATAAATTCAATGTATTGCTTGCCTTTTCCTCCAAAAGAAGAACTTTCCGCACCTAAAAATTTTTGGCTGTATGCACCATTCTCCCATGGGCAATACTCATTTTTTCGCTCATCGCTGTTTTGATCAATTGCTACTACAATGACATCCAGCCCTGTTTCATCCAAAGAGCTTTCAAGTTCAAGGGAAACTCCACCAATAGCCTCGCCATCCTGAAAAACGTTCTGGCCGTCATGCATATACAGCACAGGATATTTTTTCTCACCAAGTTGGTAGCTGCGCGGCAAATAGACCTGAATCCTTCGCTGTTGTTCAAAACTTTTTATCGTCATTAAAAAGATATCCAGCATCTCAATTCTCCTTTATCGGTTATCCCCCAAATACTCAACTGCCAACTCTTCTTCTCCATCCTTGCTCACCCGGTAAGCCTTTGCTGCCGGTCTTGAACTGACAATCCGTTTGATATCCTGGTCCACGTAGTGGATAGCCGCTCCATCGTCTGCCGCAACCCCCTCTTGCAAGTTGCCTTGTTCGATAAACTGGCGGTAAGCCGGTCTTCTTTCAGCTTCACCGTCGTAATGCGGACAATGGCTGCCTTTCAGGAAACCCAGCGCCTGGAGTGGTTCGAGTTTGTCTCCATAGGAATCGGTGACACCTTCCTCGTACCAGCAGATAGAACCGGCACTGAGGCCCGCCAGCACAATTCCCTGCTGCCATGCCTTCTTCAGAATTCCGTCCAATCCCCATTCTTTCCAAAGCACCAGCAGGTTTTTGGTATTGCCGCCGCCTACGTAAATGATGTCCTGCTCCAGCACGAAGCGTTCCAAATCCCGTGTTGGCGGCTTAAATAAAGATAGATGGCTCGGAATGCATGGCTGCTGATGGAAGAAATCATAGAACTTCTCGATATAGCCTTCCGCATCTCCGCTTGCCGTTGGAATAAAACAGATTTTCGGCTGGGGTTTATTGGCCTGCTGCAATATGTATTGATCGAGTAATGGATTGTCGGGTTCCATCGAGAAACCTCCACCGCCCATGGCAATGATCTGGCGCATAGCTTTCATCCTTTCTTCACATTCTTATTTCTATTTATCCCGCTTTAACGGGCAGTAAGACTCCCACTTCTGCAAGTGGGAGATCCACTGACCATAAAAGTCCGATTGGATCAACTAACAATCAGTGGGTTGCCTCCCACTGATTGAAGTTTCTCTTTATCCTTCAAATTGGAAGGTTTATCCTTCTATGCTATAGTAATTAAAACAAATTCAGCTGGTGGGGGATTATCATGCTTGTACAGGAAGTTGCGGTAGAAAAAATAACAGCCAGTTTAACGCAAAGCCCTTATGTCCGAGCCGTCTTCTTGAAGGGTTCCATGGGCAGAGATGAACACGATGAGCATTCGGATATCGACCTTTATTGCCTGGTCGAAAAAGAACAGGAAGAATTGTTTCTGGCTGAGCGCCTTACTCATTTGCAGGCATATCGGCCGGTGCTGTTTCAGGACGATATCTTCATCATTGCCCCTCAGCTCATAGCGGTTTTTGATGATTTGCTGCATATCGATCTGTTTACGGTGACTGTAGAATCATTTACGTCAAAGGATTTCTTTAGGGTGGTCTATGATCCTGAAAACCTGCTGGAGCAATTTACAGAATCGCAAAGTCTGGAGCTGAGTAGATTTGAATACACAGATCACGTCATCGATGTTGCGTGGTTTTTATTTCAGTACTGGAAAGCGGCTGCCAGAGGAAACAAGGTATGGGCAGTGAAGATGCTGTCTCATGTTGTGGAGCATTTAGCGCGGGTTCTCTTATACCGCTATGCACCAGAGCGGGCGCAGCTGGGCCTGAAAACAGTGAGCCGTTCGTTGCCGGAAGCCATATTTTCGGAAATCGAGGGAATCTCCAGTCTCATGACACCGGCAGATCATGCGCAGGCAGCTTCACGTATCAAAGAACTGCTGAAACGGGAATACAGCTGGATCGATGAACATGCGTCCGAGGGTGATAAGATGATGCCGCTCATGAAAGAGATGATTGGAATTCAGGAACATTAAACAAGCAGAAAGTGCCTGACGACTGCGCTTCCCGCTTGTTCGTTATTGACCCTTCTCTTGTTCCGGTTCTATCAGCAGCACTATAAACCCTATATCTTCTGTAAAGTTCCAATCGGTGAATACTTCGGTTATGTTCCGGTTTAAGATTTGTTCAAGAGAAGAGTTATAGATGAGTTTCGATTCCAAAGGGCGTTTTGCCAGTTTCAGCTGTTCCGTAAAATTATTTTTGATCAATTCCTTTTCGATTTCAATCATAATTCCTGTTCTTTGAATCAATACAATTCGTGGATTCAACCAATAAACTTCAATTTTCTCAGGTTCTTTCTGGGCTTCTTTGCTGATTTCGATGATTTCCTGAAAAAATGCCTTGGGATCTACACCTTTCGGCCATTCGCCATCATCTTCAACCCCCTCTTCGTTGAGCACCAGAATCAGCATGCCGGTCTTATTCTCCAAATTCCAGTCTGTGTAAATGTCTTTGATATCAAGATCCGCTGATTTCAACAGGTCCATCTTTATTTGGCCATCCAAATCCGCCATCAGCAAATCCCGGATTTCCTTTACACGTCCAGCTTCATGTTTGCTCATCAGCACTTTTTCTGTCGGCGCCAGGAACTCACGCAAATGGATAACGATAAACGGACGACGGATTGAGACAAATACAGACCTTAGCCCTTTTCCAAAATACGTTCGCAATAAACCTGCAATATAGCCGCTCACTTCCGCTTCAATGGTCTTGTCCTTCTTCATGGGCGCTGCTCCTTTAGGTGACACATCATTTGTTCTGATGCTATTCCCCTAAACGAGCGCATTTAATCCTCCACCGAAACGGTCGTGCTAATATCACCAGGAGAAAAAAAGAACGGCAGACTTATCCACCTATAAAAACTTCTGCCGGACATGAATATTCTTCTAACGAGGGAAAACAAAAAAACTAAGTAGCAGGACTGCAGCAATGGCGGCTTCCGATAACTGGCTGATCCAAATATTATCGGTTTTAGCGTATTTCCATTCCATTAAAGCCCGGATGAGGGAGCTGATGAAGAAAAAGAAAAAGAGATAATAGACCCAATTGATGTTCCCCAACAATTGATTTCCTAAAGTCACTGCCCCGACAAGAAAAGCGATCATCAGAAAAGCTTCAATCAACGCATGGGTCCGGTTCAGAGGCCAATACAGCCATTCCTTGCGCTTTGCTATGTCCCAGCGCTTCTTCACATACCGCCCCACAAAAAAGTTTACACTAATATAAAACAAACAAAGTATGAGCGCCTCGACTATCAAACTTTTTTCACCTCCATTATGCGCTATTCAGGTTTTTCTTCGTCCAGCCATTCCGGCCTCAATAAAGAGAAAATAAAAGCGTCGTGGGATTGATTACGCTGATGCAGATAGCCGCGCAATCGTCCTTCCCGTGTAAAGCCAAGCTTTTCCAAAAGCCGGTTCGATGACATGTTTTCCGGATAGGTTACAGCTCCGATCCGGTACAGACCGAGTTCTGCAAAAGCATGCCTTAAAACAGCACGGATTGCTTCCTGCATCAATTGCCGGCGCCAATAATCCGGATGCAATTCATAGCCGATTTCCGCTTTTTTCGAATAAAGATTCAAATTGTTCAACCCAATGGTCCCAATAAACTCATTCGTCTCCTTGAAGCGGATTGCCCACCGCATCCCCCGTTTCAACTTAAAGTTAGAGTGAAACGAACGGATCATTTCAACAGCTTCTTCCTGGCGGACCAAACTATCCATTCCATAATAGTTTGTTACTTCATCGCGCGATAAGATATCAAAAAAACGGCTCGCATCCGGCTCTTCAACCTTATTTAAAAACAGTCTTTCCGTCTCCAATATAGGGAATTCCATGGTTGTCCTCCTTTTCCATTGCGTAAACCCAGACGTTTTTCCCGGACAGCACAATTTCCTTTTCCACTGTCATTCCGATATATTCCGCCACTTTTCTCGAAGCCTGATTATCCGGCTGAATCAACGAAATGAGCCGTTTTCTTCCTAGCTGCTGCAGTCCATAATCACGCAACGCCTCTGCAGCTTCCTTGGCATATCCCTGTCCCCAATAATCTCTGGCCACCCAATAGCCGACTTCCAATTCATCAGTCCCCTCGATGTTCTGAGCCACCAGCCCGGCATGGCCGATTCGTTTGCCATCTTTTTTCCGGATCAACAGCAAAAGCCCGCCTTGAGGATTTTCTTTATACGAACGATAAATCCAGTAAAGGAATTCAAGAGCTCCATTTTTATCTCGGGTCTGTCCTTTTCCGATATAGCGGATCATTTCAGGATCGGACAGCAACGAGTATAAAAAGAAGAAATCTTCGTCTCTGTAAGCTCTGAATTCCAGCCTCTCAGATTGAAGGCGCACAAAACCACCCCTTTTTAGGATTTTCAAAGATCACGCGGATTGATGATGGCCAGCACCTGATGATCCCGCCATACCCCATTGATCTGGACATTTTGCACAGCGACCCCTTCTTTGTGAAAGCCTGCTTTTTCCAGTACCCGGATAGAGGCATCATTTCCCGGCATAACCCCTGCCTCGATACGATGCAGGGCAAGCTTTCGAAAAGCATAGGCCACCACCAGCTTGACCGCTTCTGTTGCATAGCCTTTGTTATTGTGCTTTTTATCCAAGGCATATCCCAGTACGGCGCTTTGCAACGGGCCTCTTATCACTTGAACAAGGCTGATCGTTCCAACCAATAACCCGGTTCTATTCTCAAAGATTCCAAAGCTATAAGCCTGATCATTTTCCTTCTGCTCCGCATAAATTTCAATCAGTTCCTTTTGCAACGGCAATGTATAAAAATCCGGATAGCGGGTCATGGCATACGCTTCAAAAAACTCACGGTTATCCACTTCCAACTGGAGCTTTTCCGCTGCATCTCCAGTGTGCAAAAACCGGATATTCACCTGCTCACCCTTCATTTAGGCATCTCTCCTTTGAGTTGAAACGTTCCACGTGAAACAGCTGGCATCTCTTAAAGTTATTCTTCGATGGTTTTGCGGAAGCCGTAGAATGGCCGGTAGCCCTGTGCTTCATAAAAACTGCGGGAGGTGCTGCTGGCCAGTAATTCCATGCGGGTTTTTGGGTACAAGCTGTGAACATGACGCATCAACTTTTTGCCCACTCCTGACTTGCGGTACTTTTCGCTTACCAGCACTTCGCAGATATAAAGGGAAATGAAGCCATCTGTCAGTCCGCGCAAACAACCGATGACCTGTCCGTCCATTTCAGCAACGACTGCCACAGTGGAGTTGGTCCAAGCTTGTTGGGTATCCTGTTCTTTTGCCGCCAGGTTGTTCCATTGCTCCTGCTTGTTCAATCCATGGATGGCTGGGAAATCATCTTCCCGGTACGAACGGATCACCAAATTTTCCTGCGTATTCTTCATTTGCTCCCCCTCGCACTTTCTTTCAGCAAACTGATGATTTCTTGATTTTGCTGTATCTGCTTTTCCGAATTAAGGCGGAGAATCCGGACCCATCTCAATGCTATGGCTGCAACAAAGATTGGAATCAATATAAAAATCGCGCCAATGAAATCTCCCATCTGGTTCCCCCTTTATTTTAGATCGTAAAAATAACCGAGACAAAGTCCGGAAATAAACTCACGCCCAATGTGATCAGAATGATAGTGCCCGTCAACGATTCCAAGATCGTATACAAATAGTCGTTCGGGTTTTCCGCGTATTTCTTCTCGAATCCTGCCCGGATCAACACCTGTAATGCCCCTATAACAGCTGTAATGCCCACAACGTATAGACTGATGACGGGACCATATTCAATAAGGGACATCGATAGGATAAACACAATAATACCTGCGCTGACATTCACAATCCTGTCCCATTTTTTGTGAAGGTCGTTCACATGTTCTGTTGAAAAAAACTTCCTTTTCTCCACACCAGGATTTTTCTCAAGAGCCCATTCACCAGAAAAATACTGGAAACCGTTCCGAGTAAAAACAGGACAAACCGCCAACCTATTCCATCAAAAAGCACTTTCAGAACCCCCTTCGCTTACGACGGCCCTTCCCGCTGTTCTTCCGGAAAACAGGCAGCCGCCAAGAAACGTCCCTTCAAGTGACCGGTAACCGTGGACGCCCCCACCGCCGAACCCTGCCACTTCTCCAGCGGCATACAGGCCCGGCACTGGCTGCCCGGATGCATTCAGCACACGAGCGGATAAATCCGTCTGCAGGCCGCCTAAGGTTTTGCGGCTGACGATATTCAGGCGAACCGCAATGAGCGGTCCTTTTTTCCGGTCCAATAGTTTATGAGGCACAGCCACTCGGATCAATCGGTCTCCTCGGTAATTCCGGGCTCCTCGCATCGCTGTAATCTGCAGATCCTTTGAGAAGGGATTGTCGAGTTGACGGTCGCGTGCATCGATCTGTTCTTTGATCCGTTCAAAATCCAATAGATTTCCCCCGGTCAGGCTGTTCATTCCTTTCACTAATTCCTCAAGGGTGTCCGCCACGATAAAATCTTCGCCTTGGTCCATAAAGGCCTGTACCGGTGCCGTCGCTCCGGCGCGGACACGGGATAATACCTGCGGAATGCTTTTGCCCGTCAAATCCGGATTCTGCTCGGAACCTGACAGCGCAAATTCCTTTTCGATGATTTTCTGCGTAAGGATGAACCAGGAATAGCTATAGCCGGTCTTCTGGATGGTTTCGAGTGTTCCGAGCGTGTCGAATCCCGGAAAATTCGGTGCCGGGAAACGTTCTCCCACAGCATCGAACCACATCGAAGAGGGTCCCGGCAGAATCCGGATGCCGTGTTTGCTCCAGACCGGATTCCAATTCTTGATGCCTTCAGTATAATGCCACATCCGGTCCCGGTTGACGATGCGCCCGCCTGCTTTTTCCGTGATGGCCAGCATCCTCCCGTCGACATGCGCCGGCACACCTGACAGCATCATCTCTGGCGCTGTCCCCAAACGGCTCGGCCAATTCTGTTTGATCAGTTCATGGTTGCCGCCAATGCCGCCGCTCGTCACGACGACGGCCTTTGCTTCGCAGCGGAAATTGGCGACCATCTGCCGTGAACTCGCTTCTCCCCGCTCGGCGTCGCTCGGCTCCAGCAGTGAACCTGAAACACCTGTCACCACTCCGTCTTCGGTGAGCAGCTCGTCTACTTGATGCCTTGGAAGGAATTCGATCAGGCCATTCTTGATATGTTCACGCACCCGCCGCTCGAACGGCGCAACGATGCCCGGCCCCGTTCCCCAGACAATATGAAAGCGCGGCACCGAATTGCCGTGCCCTTCCGCCAGATAGCCGCCACGTTCTGCCCAGCCAACAACTGGAAAGAATTTGACGCCCATGTCAGCAAGCCAGGTCCGTTTTTCATTCGCTGCAAAATCCACATAGGCTTCCGCCCATCTCCTGCCCCAGTGATCTTCGTCCTCTTCCCGGTCGAAACCGGCTGCCCCAAGCCAGTCCTGCCAGGCCAATTCTTTTGAATCGTTGATGCCCATGCGCCGTTGTTCAGGCGAATCGATCAAAAACAGCCCGCCGAACGACCACCACGCCTGTCCGCCAAAAGACGCTTCCGGCTCCTGGTCCAACAGCAACACTTTTTTGCCCGCGTCAGCGATTTCCGCTGACGCCACCAGCCCCGCAAGGCCTGCTCCTACTACAATCGCATCGAATTCCATCCTTACATCCCCCTTGATGTTGAATGATTCAGGTACCGCTTTTCCACAGTGGGAAAAGTTCTCCCCACTGATTGAAGTTGTCTTTATCGTATCATGGGCGTTTGGAAAATTATAGATATTTTTAGCTGTTTTCTGATTGTTTGCTTTATTTTAGCGAAAAGTTCTGCCATCCGTGCATATTTTATTTTAAACGTGCATAAGTTCTGCTGAACGTGCGTATTTCATGTTAAACGTGCATAAATTTTCTTAAGCGTGCATAAGATTAGCCAGAAGCAACTATGAAATTTTATTCGAATAAATAAAGAAAATATCCCCAGACAATCAACCCAAAAAAACACCCGAAACCAACTTTCTGGTCCCGGGTGTCGCATATTATTCCAAATGCTTCCGTTGGAAGTCTGAAATGCTTTCGTATTCTTCTGTCAGCAGGCGGGATAGGCGGATATAGATCGGCAGCAGTTCCCGATAGACACCCGCTGCCGCGTCGTCCGGTTCATGTGTATGCGTCTGGCCGATCATTTCGGAGACGATGCTGAAATCCTCGATTTCCCCTGTTGCGTACATGCCGAGAACGACGGCACCGAGGCACGAGCTTTCAAAGCTTTCCGGAATGATCACCGGCTTGTCGAAAACGTCCGCCAACAGCTGGCGCCACATTTCCGAACGGGCAAAGCCGCCCGAAGCTTGGATGCGCACGGGTTCACCGGTCAATTCCTCGACTGCAAGCAACACCGTATACAGATTAAAGACGATGCCTTCCAGCACCGAGCGGATCATGTGCTGCTTCTTGTGATGAATGCTGAGGCCGAAAAACGATCCGCGTGCATTGGCGTCCCATAGCGGTGCCCGTTCCCCCGTCAAATACGGATGGAACAGCAGGCCGTCCGCGCCAGGATTGACTCCTTCGGCGATTTTCGTCAGTACGTCATAGGAATCGATGCCGAGGCGTTTTGCCGTTTCGACTTCAGATGAAGCGAACTCATCCCGCAGCCAGCGCAGGACGATGCCCCCATTGTTGACTGGTCCACCGACCACCCAATGGTTTTCAGTCAACGCGTAGCAGAAGGTGCGCCCTTTCGGATCTGTTTTCGGTTCAGCAGTGACCGTACGGATCGCGCCGCTCGTACCGATCGTCACGGCAAGAACGCCAGGTTCGATCGCATCAACGCCGAGGTTCGCCAAGACGCCGTCACTTGCACCGATGATGAAAGGAATGTCTTCAGGAATTCCCATAAACAAGGCATGTTCCGGAACAATTCCCGTCAGCGCGTGCGTTGTCGGCACTGGGCGCGACAGTTGATCAGGTGTGACGCCGGCCACTGCAAGCGCCTCTTCATCCCAATCCAGTTCCTGCAGATTGAAGAGTCCCGTCGCAGAAGCGATTGAATGGTCGACCACGTACTCTCCGAACAATTCGTGAAACACAAACTCCTTGATACCGATGAATTTCGCCGCCTGTTCGCAGACTTCCGGCTTGTCGTCTTTCAGCCAGACCAATTTTGAGAGAGGCGACATCGCGTGGATCGGCGTTCCTGTACGCAGGTAGATTTCATGGCCATTGAGCTGTTCTTTTATATATTTTGCGTGCTTGGAACTTCTGGTGTCGGCCCAAGTGATGCTTTGCGTCAGCAGATTTCCCTCTGCATCCACCGCAATCAGGCTGTGCATGGCTGAACTGAAAGATACCAGTTTCAGTTGCTGTGCATCAATGCCGCTTTTGCGGATTGTTTTTCGCACAGAGGTCAAAACAGCACGGAAAATTTCCTCCGGATCCTGTTCCGCTATCAACGGACTCGGCGTCTCCAGCGCATAGAAAACCGTATCGGCTTCTATTACGTTCCCGGATTTATCGAACAAAACGGCTTTGGTGGACGTGGTGCCGATATCCACCCCAAGATAATATGACTGTTCAGGCATAGGAGCCCTCCTCTATATACAAGAAAAAGAAAAAGGAAACACGTCCTTTTTCTCTTCAGGTTTAATTTAGATAAAAAAGCTTATGATCAACACTACCACGAATCCGGTGAGACCGATAATGGTTTCCATGACCGTCCAGGATTTCAATGTATCCTTGACGTCCATGCCGAAGTAACGGTTAACGAGCCAGAATCCGGAGTCGTTGACGTGGGACAAGACTGTCGCACCTGAAGCGATGGCAATAACGATCAAGCCCAAAGCGGGTCCGGTCATGCCGACCATTTCAAGAAGCGGCGTGATCAAGCCGGCCGCTGTTACCATCGCAACGGTTGCAGAACCCTGCGCAACACGTACGGCCGTCGCAATCAGGAAAGCCAGAACGATTGGCGGCAAAGCTGAATCGCCCATCATCTCACCCAATACATCGCCGACTCCAGAGTCGATCAGCACTTGTTTGAAGACACCACCTGCACCTGTTACCAGAATGATGATTCCGGCAGGTTCAAGCGCTTTGGTCGCAATATCCTGTACTTCCTGGCGCGAATAACCGCGTTTTGTACCCAACAGATAGAAAGTCAGCAATGTCGCGATGGTCAATGCCACGAATGGATGGCCAAGAAATGTCAAAATCTCACGCACTGTATTGCCTTCATCCAACAATACACCTGATAACGTATTCAACAGGATCAAAACTAAAGGAATCAAGATCAACGATGTGATCATGCCGAAACTCGGCAGATCCTTGTCGTATTCCTTTTGTTCAAGCTCCATGTAATCCGGAATTGCGATATGGATCTTTTTGCCGATAAAGCGCCCGAACACAGGTCCAGCCAAAATCATCGCTGGAATCCCTGCAAGCACCCCAAATAGGATAACCCACCCAAGTTCCGCTCCGACCAACTCAGCCACCGCAATCGGTCCTGGAGTCGGCGGGATGAAACTATGGGTAACGGCAAGTCCCGCCAGCAGCGGAATCCCGTAATGCAGAAGCGATTTGCCTGTTTTTCTTGCCAAGCCATACACAATCGGCACCAAAATGATGAAACCGACATCAAAGAACACAGGAATCGCGACAATAAAGCCGGTGACGCCAAGTGCCCATTGCGCTTTGTCTTCACCGAATTTGCTGATCATCGTAGCGGCTAAACGTTCCGCACCACCCGATACTTCCAGCATTTTTCCGAACATGGCACCAAGGCCGACCACTACAGCGACAAAGCCGAGTGTGCCGCCCATCCCGTTTTGGATGGACGTAATCACTTCATTCAGCGGCATGCCTGCGGCGATACCCACCAGCAAACTGACCAGCAATAGCGCAACAAAAGCATGCAATTTAGTCCGAATAACCAAAAACAACAATAAGAATATACCTGCAAGTGCGACCATGATCAATGTTGAACCTGACAAATCTTCTCCCCCTCAATATGTAACCTCAGCGCCGTGCACTGAAGCTGAAATTCGCTTTTATGCTCCGCGTTGAGCCCCGCTGACGCCCATCCCCTGGTCGCGCCAGCGCATGTCTACACAGAATAATGTAGGCGATTACCTTCTATAGTAATTAAACCGGTAAAGTTCTTCTTATTTTTTCTCTACCGCATGACCGCCGAACTCGTTGCGCTGGGCTGCCACGACTTTTCCTGCAAAGGTATCGTCTTCCAATGAGCGGTAGCGCATCATCAGCGACAAAGTAATCACCGGTGCCGGAACATTCAAGTCAAGCGCCGTTTCCACGGTCCACTTGCCTTCGCCTGAAGAATTCATGACGCCTTTAATGCTTTCCAATTTGGCGTCTTTTGAAAAGGCGCTTTTTGTCACTTCCATCAAGTACGAGCTGATGATGGAGCCGTTGTTCCAAACGTCAGCCACTTTTTCGTAATCAAAATCAAATGGGCTTTTGTTCAGGATATCGAAGCCTTCCGCGATGGATTGCATCATGCCGTATTCAATTCCGTTGTGGATCATTTTCAGGAAATGTCCGCTTCCCGCTTCTCCTGTGTACAGATAGCCGTCTTGTACAGAAATATCCTGCAATAACGGTTCAATTGATTTGAATTTTTCTGCATCGCCGCCGATCATCGCGCAAATCCCGTGGCGTGCCCCTTCCGTTCCACCGCTTGTCCCGCAATCAAAAAAGTAGATGCCGTGGTTTTTCAAGATTTCCGCGCGGCGCACGGTATCTTTGTAGTTCGAGTTCCCGCCATCGATAATCGAATCTCCTTCTTCAAGCAAAGGAATCAATTGCTCGATGACCGATTCCGTAATTTCACCGGCTGGCACCATCAACCAAATTGTTCGCGGCGCTTTCAGCTCTTTCACCATTTCTTCAATAGAAGAAACTTGTTTGAAACCGCTTTCTTCGATTGCCGCATGACTGTCATAGCCGACAACTTGATGATCGTGATCGCTCAAATTTAATGCCAGGTTCAATCCCATTTTCCCTAAACCAATAATTCCGATTTCCATTGTGGAATCCTCCTTTGAAATAAAAGAATATTTTTCCTTAATAAACTCATTGTATCAAATATTTTTCCGCACGCAACATGTTATTGTATAATTAACGAAAATACTTCTATAGAAACGAGGCGCGGATCATGAAAGAACAGCAATTTGCGCTGGCTGCCATACGCGGTAGTTACCGCCACTTCAGTGAAAAAGAAAAAAAAATCGCCGATTATGTACTCAACGACCCAAAAAACATCATTCATTTGACCATCAACCAGATTGCGGATGAACTCGGGCTCGCTGAATCGACCATTTTCCGCTTTTGCCAACGCATCGGCTTCAAAGGATTTCAGGCCTTTAAGATTTCGCTTGCTGCGGAAGTCGTGGCTCCTTTAAAAGATATCCACGAAAAAATTGAAGAAGGCGACAGCATCAGTGCTGTCACCGAAAAAGTCTTCCGCTCCAATATCAAAACATTGGAAGACACGCTGCAGATCGTCGACACGGAAGCAATGGAACAGGCAACAGAAAAATTGCTGAAAGCGCGGAAAATCGACTTCTACGGCAATGGCGGTTCCGCCATGGTTGCTATGGACGGCTACCATAAATTTGTCCGTCTAGGCCTTCACGTTTCCATGAACCTGGATTCCCATATGCAGCTCATGGCAGCATCGCAGCTTCAATCGGACGATGTGGCGATTGTCATTTCCCATTCCGGTTCGACCACAGACGTTCTGGATGTCCTGCGGGTCTTGAAGGAAAAAGGCGTAACCATCATTTGTGTCACCAACTTCGCCAAGTCGCCTTTATCCAAAGAGTCGGATATCGCCCTGTACACGATTTCAGAAGAAACCGATTTCCGCTCCGAGGCCTTATCATCCCGCATCGCCCAATTGAGTTTGATCGATGCGCTTTACACCAATCTGATGATCATCCGCGGCAATGAAGGCAAAAAAGCCCTTCAGGACATGCGCGAAGCGATGTCGTATAAACGGTTGTAGACGACTTATTGATCCAATGCCGGCTTTTTTCACGAACCGTCTCCGCCCCCTGAATGGTTTCAGCTCTCGCTCACGGGGTATTTCATGGCTATCAGGAAGTTATCCAATTAACCTCATGGAGGATGATGAGCATGAAAAACTTACAAGATACCACTACGTTGCATAACGGCGTCAAAATGCCTTGGTTCGGTCTCGGCGTGTTCAAAGTCAGTGAAGGGGCGGAAGTCATCGATGCGGTCAGAACTGCGATTGCCAACGGTTACCGCAGTATCGATACAGCTGCCGCTTATGGCAATGAAGAAGGCGTTGGCCAAGGAATCCGTGAAGGTTTGAAAGAAGCCGGCATCTCCAGAGAAGAGCTTTTCATCACTTCAAAAGTATGGAATTCCGATCTTGGTTATGAATCGACGCTTGCTGCCTACGAAACCAGCTTGAAGAAACTCGGCTTGGATTATTTGGATCTGTATTTGATCCATTGGCCGGTTGAAGGGAAATACAAAGAAGCCTGGCGTGCTCTGGAGACTTTGTATAAAGATGGTCGGGTCAAAGCGATCGGCGTCAGCAATTTCCATATCCATCATCTCGAAGAATTGATGAGAGAAACAGAAATCGTTCCGATGGTCGATCAGGTTGAGTATCACCCGCATCTGACCCAGACCGATTTGCATGAGTTCTGCAAAACACACGATATCCAGCTGGAAGCCTGGTCACCTTTGATGCAGGGCAAGCTGCTCGATCACCCGTTGCTTGTGGAAATCGCCGCCAAGACCGAAAAAACGGTCGCCCAGGTCATCCTTCGCTGGGATTTGCAGAATGGGGTCGTGACGATTCCCAAATCCATCAAGGAAGCACGGATCATCCAAAACTCCCAGATTTTCGATTTCGAACTGACAGAGGACGATATGGAACGGATTTCCGCGTTGAATGAAAATCAGAGAGTCGGTCCGAATCCGGATAATTTCGATTTTTAATTGCAAAAAGAAGCCCTTTTTTATAATAAAAGGCTTCTTTTTTTATCGATTCAAGAACGCTACTGTCATTACCCATTTAACTGGAAATTAATTCTAATTATTTGCAGATTTCTCTCAATAAATTCAAAATAGTGTTATCTTTCTCGTGTATATACAGTAGTATGATAATAAACGTTTATTCTTGAACTATCCCGTTAACTTCCTGTTTTGGAGCTTAACTCATGTCAATTTTTCAAGAGGCAGGGAGCAATGATATATGACTACTCAATTTAAAGGACTTTTAGGCATTTTCTTTATGTTATTTTACACATCCTTTTACTTTTTCTGGGTGCGCAATTGGAAAGATCATGAAACCCTCTTAACTTTGGGGGGCAATATTCTTTCGGTATTAGGCTGTTTCATCGCCTTCGTATGGCTATTCAGGGCATTCAGAAAAAGCTGTAAAGAGGAAAAAATGTTCTGGCTGCTTTTGACCACCGGGACATTCAGTTATTTCATAGCTGAGTTTCTATGGATAGTATATGAAAACATATTAGGCATTGAAGTTCCTTTCCCAGGACCACCCGACTTCTTTTATATGCTGCAAATTGTTTTTTACCTGGGAGCCTTTTCTTATAAGTTGATAAAAGAAGTTAAAAAACATCAATTTACTAAATACCTCTTAGATGTTTTAATTGTCATGACTGTCGCCTCAACTTTCAGCTGGCATTTTTTGATTAGCCCAATTATTGAAGCTGGAGACCTCTCCATTTACTCTTTCCTTGTCTCTCTCGCCTATCCTGTCGGTGATTTAGCTCTTCTTCTTGGAATCGTCAGCATCTACCTTGGCACACAGAAATCCACTTTTACTAAAAACCTGCTCTTTTTATCGATCGGGCTCTTTTTTCAAATAACCGCAGATTCTGCTTATCTCTACTTGGTTTCTTTTGAGCAATACGAGTCGGGAAGCATAATCGATCCGCTGTTTATATTGGCTATTCTGTTTATTGGATTCGCTGGATTCCTGCGGACAGAAACCGTACAGCAACCACGCTCTTCCTTAACCGAGCAAGCGGCTCCACAACAATTGGATGCTTTCCGTCTGTCACTCCCATATATAAATGTACTGATTTTATTTGTCTTCATGGGATCCAGGTCTACCGGCATAGATGTGGTCACCGTCGGGTCAGGAATCTCAATTTTGCTCGTCATCTTGAGACAGATTTTAATCATTTTGGAAAACCAGCAACTGCTGCGCCAATATCATTGTAAAACAGAAGAACTGGATGTAAGCGAACAGCGCTACAAATCCTTGTTTGATTACCATCCCGATGCTGTCTATTCTCTTGATGTAACAGGACGTTTTGAAAGTGCCAACCCTGCTACCATTGCTCTTTTCGGTTACGAAAAAAGCGAATTGATCGGTCTCTCAAGTACTGTTTTTATCGATGAAGAAAAGCAGCAAAAAGCTTCTGAAATTTTGGCAAGTTCATTAGAAGGACAACCTCAAAGCTATGAATTGCCGATACGCAGCCGTCTAGGCAAATTCCATCATTTGAGCATCACCAATATTCCAATTAAGGTGCGCAATAATATTGTTGGTATCTTTGGAATCGGCAAAGATATTACAGAGAACAAAAAGAATGAGGAAAAAATTCAATTCCTGGCATATCACGATCCTCTAACCGGCTTAGCCAACCGATTATATTTCGGGGAGTCGTTAAAAAAAGCTGTAACCGAAGCTGAAGCCCTAAACGAGATATTCGCCGTCATGTTTATTGATCTGGATCATTTCAAGCAGATCAATGACACCCTAGGACATGATAACGGGGATGAACTGCTGATTTCTGTTGCAAATAGACTTAAAAGCTGTGTTCTTGAGAATGATATCGTATCGAGGCTAGGCGGGGACGAATTCACGTTGATCATCCGTGACGTAAATGATTTAGAAGCAATTGAACAGACCGCAGAGAAGATTCTCCAGTCCCTGAAACAAACTCATCTCATTAATGGCTTTGAAATCATTAGCTTGCCTAGCATAGGTATTGCTGTTTATCCATCGGATGCGACCACCACTGTCGATTTAATGAAAAAAGCGGACAAAGCCATGTACCAGGTCAAAGCAAACGGCAAAGGCCATTTCCAGTTCATTAAAGAAACGATTTAAATAACTTCGAAAAACCTCCATTCAATGCTGTTTGGGGGTTATTTTCTGTCTTTTGAAGCTGTCGGCAACAAAATTCACTATCTGATTTCCTCTTTCCTTTCTGGCACAAGCAGACATTTTGACAGTCCTCCACACTCTGGTATAAGTTAAGAAAGTTAATTCCGATAAAACATATAAGATTTATTTTTTGAAAAAAGGAGAGACACGATGAAAACTGCTTGGAAACGATATCTCGACGCTTCATTGATATTTAAAATTACGATTGCACTTATACTCGGCATTGCCGTCGGGCTGATTTTTGGAGAGCAGGCAGCTGTTCTGGCTCCGCTCGGCGATTTGCTGCTGAACCTGTTGACCTTTCTGATCATTCCCCTGATTCTTTTCACTATGATGGTCGGCATCAACCAATCCTCCATCGGCGATTTGGGGCGCATGGGCGGTAAAGTATTCATCTTCTATGTTTTTAGCTCCGCATTTGCCATCATGGTCGGTTTGACGGTAGCAAGCCTCTTTCAGCCTGGAACCGGCATGCAGCTGCAGGGCAATGAAACTTTTGATGTTCCGGACAATCCGGGGGTCATTAATGTCTTGCTGAATATTGTCCCTTCCAATATCTTTACGGCTTTTACCGAACTTAATCTGCTCGGCATCATTTTTACTGCCTTTGCTTTCGGCATCGCGCTGTCCTATATGCGCCAATCCAGCGAACTTGAAAGCTTGGGCGATCATTTGTATAAAACCGTCAATGCGCTGAATGAAGTGACCTTGCTGGTGCTGAAAGCCATTCTCCAATATGTGCCGATCGGAATTTTCGCCATCATGGCCGAAACTGTCGGCAGCCAGGGCTTCGCTACACTTTTGTCGCTCGGAGAAATGGTGCTGGTGTTATATGCCGCATTGATTGTCCAGATCCTTCTCTATACGCTGGTTCTGCTGTTGTTCAAAGTTAAGCCAGGGCAGTTTTTCAAACAGGCGCGTACCCCTATGCTGACTGCGTTTGTTACTCAAAGCAGTTCAGGGACTTTGCCATTGACCTTGACTGCCGCCAAAAACCTTGGCTTATCCAAAAGTCTGTATGGCTTCAGCCTGCCGCTCGGTGCAACCATCAATATGGATGGAGCCGCCATCCGCATTGCTGTTTCCGCCGTTTTCGCAGCAAATCTGGTAGGTGATCCTCTAAGCCTGTCCGAAATGCTGATGGTGGTTCTGGTCGGAACTTTGGCATCCATCGGAACCGCTGGCGTCCCTGGTGCCGGAATTGTCATGATCGCCACAGTATTTGTTCAGTTGGGCTTGCCGATGGAAGCTGTCGCCTTGCTGACAGCCATTGATGCTCTGGTTGGCATGGGCTGTACCGCATTGAATGTAACGGGTGACCTGGTCGGGAGCACGGTGATCGATAAAAACGAGCAGAAACGCAAAACTGCATAACGCTAAAAAAGGCTGCCCTTCCGGCAGCCTTTTCATTTTATTCCGGCAGTTTGAACTCGCTCTTCAGCACCGCATACATCGCCAGATCTACAAATTCACCTTTAATAATCATATGCTGCCGAGCAACGCCTTCGCGTACCATGCCCAGTTTTTCTGCCAGCCGCTGAGATTGCTTATTTCCCAACATAATCGGGGCTTCCACTTTGTTCAATTCCATGTCCCGGAAGCCGAACGAAAGCAAGGCCTCTGCTGCTTCGGCCATCAGCCCACGCCCCCAGTAGTGAGGCGACAGCACATAGGCGATTTCTGCTTTATATCGCTTCGGGCTCCAGCTGACGAAGTCGATGGTTCCGATCATCTTGCCGTTGCTTTTCAATTCAATCGCCCAAGTCAATTTGGACTGCTGATTGTAGCCTTCCAAAATAAAGTTCAGAAATGCTATCGAATCCTCTATCGATTGGTGGACCTGCCACGGCAAGTAATTGGAAACTTCCGGTTGCGAGGCATACTCAAAAAGATCCTCGGCATCTTTCATCATCATTTTTCTCAGGAGCAGACGCTCCGTTTCGATTACCGGCAATTGACGGTAGATTTCCTGTGGGTTCATCTGGAATGGCCCTCTCTTCTCTTAAAGTCTGATTTCAGGTATCCTTTTAACTAGCACACCAAAGGAGATGGCTCTATTGACAACAATTGGTTTGGTACGGCACGGCATAACGGATTGGAACATACAAGGCATCGCCCAAGGATCTTCGGATGTCCCGTTGAACGAAACCGGCAGACAGCAGGCAGAAGCGCTTGCAAACAGGCTTGCCACAGAAGAAACTTGGGACCTGATCATCTCCAGCGATTTATCCCGCGCTAAGGAAACAGCGGAAATCATTGGCCGCAAGCTCCATTTGCCAGTCAGCCATTTTGACACGCGGCTACGCGAAAGAAGCGGCGGTAAAATTGAAGGCACTACAGAAGAAGATCGACTTGAAAAATGGGGAGCCGATTGGCGCAAACTTGATTTGGCGATGGAAAACCTCGACGAGGCAGCTGATCGGGGACTGGCTTGCATCGAAGAAATTCTGGAAGATTTCAGCGGCCAGCGTGTACTCATTGTCAGCCACGGGGCATTGATCGGCCTCACACTGAAAAAACTCATGCCGGATAAGTTCCAGGAAACTTCCATGGATAATACATCCATCACAATTTTGAAAAACGCTGAAAGCCGGTGGGATTGCTCGCTGTATAATTGCACGGTCCATCTGCAGAAAAGTGAAAGCTATTGATTGCTGGCAAAACTTGCCGGTTCTCCTATCTCCACTGTCCAGGAAACCACAGTCGCGCTGTCGCGGACGTGGTTTTTTTGGATGATTGACAGTAAAGCGGCTACTCCATCTGCTGTATCGACATCCCTGCATTGCTGCCAGATGCTTTCCGGTTCAGCAAATACTGCATTAGGGCATTCCACCAGACCGTCCGTTGTCAGCAAGAGCTGATTTTTTCCTTGGCGCAATTCCCGTATGCCGCTGCTGAAGCACGGAACTTCTTGCTCGAAGGTGTTCACCTGTCCGACCCATTCATAAAATTGGCGTTGATTGAGTTGATATTGCCCAAAAGCGGCCAGCTCAGGATGGAAGAGGTACAATAGGCAATCGCCGATGGAAAACCAGTACAGGTATTTCCCTTTTCTTACCGCGATCAGGCAAGCCGTTTCGCCCTGCACATGCCGGCAGGCTTCTTTAAAGCCGTCTTCCTGAAACAGCTGCATCAATTTTCTTTCCATTTGATTGAACACCTCAACACTAACCTTACCTGATAGTAGAAGAGCGATTGACGTTCTGTGTTTTTCAATTTGCCTGATGACCAATTCAGCGCTTTGGGCTGAATTATGCGCATCCAAAACCATCACGAATTCCCATTCTTCCTTCTCATCGATCCAAATCAGGCATCCATCTTCATTCTTGGTTTGGCCGGCAGCTGAATTTCCACCAAATCTGCCGACCACTGCATGTTGGAGCCGTTGGACATCGGGCTGATCGATGTATGTTCCCTCGCTGCCTACCCAGCTGAATTTCTGCATCATTTAACTAACCTCGCTCTCAATATTCTTACAATTATAATCGACACGAAGCAGATTGGACAGAACATCTTGGATGACACCCGCAGTACACACATCGATTTGAAGAATGTGGTAAAGTTAATATCAATGAGCGACAAAAATACCAAACAAAAAGGAGAGATGTCTGATGTACATCGTAACCAACCGCATTAAAATGAAAAAAGGATTTGCTGAAAAAATGGCTCCTAACTTTGCACGTCCAGGCGCTTTGCAGGAAATGGAAGGCTTCGTCAAAGTTGAAGTGACCATTACTCAGAACCTGGAAGAATATGATGAATTGAACGTCAATATGTACTGGGAAAACCTGGAGAGCTTTGAAGCCTGGAAAACCAGCGACACCTTCAAAGAAGCCCATAAGCGCCCCGAAACGAATGCAGACAGTGATGAACCGAAAAAAGAATCGCCAATGCTTGGCAGTGAACTGGTAATCACCAAAATCGCTGCTCTTATTGAAGCAAAAACTTCAAATTGATGACTGCAGACAGATAGCCTGAATTTGGCTGTCTGTTTCTTTTATGCCCCTACCTCTCAGCCATATGAATTACATTGCAGAACAAGGAGAACTTCTATATGAATACTTCAAAACCCGCTTTATGGACAAAGGATTTTATCGTTACTGCTTTAGTGAACTTTTTCTTGATCCTTATTTTCTACCTATTGATGGTCACGATCGCCGTCTACGCCGTTGAGGAATACGATGCTTCTACAAGCGAAGCTGGTCTGGTTACCGGAATTTTCATCTTGGGTGCTTTAGCAGGCCGGCTGGTCATCGGCCGCACCATCGACAAAATGGGCCGCAAACGGACCTTGGTCATCGGCCTTATCCTATTCACGTTGACGACGTTTTTCTATTTCCTGAATTTCGGACTTCCATTCCTGATGCTCAACCGTTTTCTTCATGGGATGACATTGGGGATGGCCAGCACAGCAGCTGGAACCATCGTTGCCCAGATCATCCCAATGAGACGCAAAGGTGAAGGCATCGGCTATTTCAGCCTCAGCGCCACTTTAGCCACGGCTTTCGGTCCTTTCATCGGATTGATGATGAGCCAGTACAGCAGTTATGAGATGATTTTTACGGTATGCCTGGCACTCGGCGTTGTCAGCCTTATCGTGTCTTTGTTCATTTATGTACCGCCGGTTGTCGCTCCATCTGTGACTGACGAAACGAAAGGGTTTAAGCTTTCCGATTATGTCGAGCCGAAAGCGGTTCCGATTGCACTGGTTTGTCTGGCGATTGCCCTTTGCTATTCAAGCGTTCTGTCCTTCATCAATTTTTACGCTATGGAAGAGGATTTAGTGGCAGCAGCCAGTTACTTCTTCCTGGTCTATGCGATAGCCATCCTCATTTCACGGCCATTTACAGGGCGGCTGATGGACCTGAAGGGAGCCAACTTCATCATGTATCCAGCTTTCGCCGTCTTTGCTGCCGGCTTATTCGTGTTAAGCATCACCAGCAGCAGTACGGGTCTATTGGTGGCCGCTGCCTTGATCGGATTCGGATTCGGCAATATGCAGTCGACTACACAGGCTGTCGCCATCAAGCTGACTCCACCCCACCGCATGGGCCTGGCGACTTCAACGTTTTTCATCTCGATGGATGCCGGGCTCGGCTTCGGTCCGTACCTGCTGGGCTTTGTGGTTCCGCTGATCGGCTATAGCTCGCTTTACGGCGTCCTGGGCTTTGTGGTTCTTGCTACTGCCATCCTCTATTATCTGATGCATGGCAAAAAAGAGCGCGCGGAAGCTGCGGCTTTGGCTTATAAATAAAAGCGCTTCTTTTTTCTCCTTGCTTGGCCGTTTTGGTGATGCCAGTGTTTTATGAATTATTATTGTTATTAAAATAAAGAAATGGCCATCAAATCTATAGACGATTTGATGGCCATTTCACATTCCATTTTACTATTATCAATCGATAGCAAACCCTATTACTTTTATGCGGTCTTTTTACTCATCTTCGTCTTTTTCAGCAATCTCTTTAGTTTTATGGACTGTCCCATGTGGATGTTCAGGCGGTGCATAAATTGAATAGATTTTCAACGGATTATCGCCGGTATTCGTCACGTTATGCCATTTTCCTGCTGGAATCATGATGGCGTAGTCGTCTTCGGCATTTTCTTCGAAAGTAAGATTATCTTCACTGTCGCCCATCTGGACAAACCCTTTTCCAGCTTCAATCCGCAGGAATTGATCACCTTCATGGACTTCCAACCCGATGTCATCACCCGCTTCAATGCTCATCACAGTTACCTGCAGGTTTTTTCCCGTCCATAAAGCAGTGCGGAATGTATCATTTTGCTTAGTCGCTTCTTCGATATTCACAACAAACGATTCTGCTCCATAATCTTTCAATTCCATCATCAATTCCTCCTCCAAATTTTCTTCACAGCCTTCTATACCTCAGTCCCAGCTGCATCAAACTATTTGGAAGGGGTCTTTCTTACACCAATAATTGCTTGACCAATTCCTTATTGCGCTTTTTAAATACTTCATTATGGGAAGACACCATCGCGATTTTATGGGCATCCGGCTGGATGAAATGCTTGGCTTTATTGACAGCGTTGGCTGCGTCTTGGAATGTCCCGGCAATCAAATTCAATTTGCCTTCATGCTGGAGAATGTCCCCAGCCGCAAAGAGCCCGGCCACTGAAGATTCGCTGCTTGAAGTGCCGGCGATGTAATAGTCGTCAGCGATTTCGATATTCAGGGGGCTATTGCCGAGCAGACTGATGTCGCGCTCGTAACCATGGTTGATGATCATTTCGTCGATTGGAAGTACTTGCTTGTCGTTTGTTTCCTGATGCGTCAGCTCAACGAATTCGATGGCATCCCGGTCATCCGAAGCAATGAGGCGGGTGATATTGGTATGAAGGCAACAGATGGCCGAGCCGTTCATCAGCTGGGTCACCTGCGCTTCATGTCCCGCAAGTTCCGGCTTGCGGTAGGTCACATATACTTGCTTGGCAATCGGCTCCAGTTCGTTGGTCCAATCGATTGCCGAGTTTCCGCCGCCTGAAATCAGCACCGTTTTGCCTTTGAAACGTTCCAGTGATTTGACGGTGTAGTTCAAGTTGGATACTTCAAAGCGCTCCGCTCCTTCAATCTGCAGCTTTTGCGGGTTGAGGATTCCCCCGCCGACTGCCACGATGACGGTTTTCGATACATGCACTTCTCCTGAAGAACCGATCAATTCAAATAATCCTTCTTCGGTTTTCGCTATGGACTCCACTTTTTCGTTCAATACGACTTCCGGATGGAATGTCAGCCCTTGTGCAACCAATTGGTCGATGAGTTTAGCTCCCTGAATCGGCGGCTGTCCTCCCACGTCCCAAATCATTTTCTCTGGGTATACATGGATTTTGCCGCCCAGCTGCGGTTGGAATTCGATGATTTTTGTTTTCATTTCCCGTAAGCCGCTGTAGAAGGCCGAATATAATCCAGCAGGGCCCCCACCTATAATCGTTACATCAAAAAGCTCTTTTTCCTCCATCTATCTTCACTCCTGTCCTTTTGGATTTCGTATTGACAATGTAAAAAATTAGTCTTATAGTATTGATTGTACTGAAAATGAGAATCATTATCAACGAAAAAGAGAATAAATTTAGAAAAGGAGGTTTTTTGGATGGTGCGCCTATTCACCGAGGAGCTGAATATCGGCTATGGAGACCGGTTGATTGTCAAAGATTTGACAGTCCAAATTCCAGATAAAAAAATTACGACAATCATCGGTTCCAATGGCTGTGGCAAATCAACGCTTCTAAAAGCGATTACTCGGGTAATTTCGCATCAATCCGGATCCGTAGTATTGGATGGCAGTAATATTGCACAGGAAAATACGAAGTCCCTGGCAAAGAAAATGGCCATCCTGCCACAAACTCCGGACAGTGCCGCCGGATTGACGGTCGGCGAACTGGTCTCCTATGGCCGCTTCCCTTACCAGAAAGGCTTCGGGCGATTATCCAAACGGGATTACGAAATCATCAATTGGGCACTCGATGTCACCGGAACGCAATTCTTCAAATACCATCCTGTCGACGCATTGTCCGGCGGCCAGCGCCAACGCGTTTGGATTGCGATGGCTTTGGCCCAGGAAACCGAAATGATTTTCCTCGATGAGCCGACCACTTATCTCGACATGGCCCATCAGCTGGAAATCCTGGAGCTATTGCAACAACTCAACCGGGACCAGGAACGGACCATCATTATGGTACTGCACGACCTGAACCAGGCAGCACGTTTTGCTGATCACATCATCGCGATGAAAGACGGCAGGATCGTCAAAGCGGGCAATTGCCACGAAGTCATTACACAACCCGTATTAAGAGAAGTTTTCCGGATCGATGCAGAAATCGGCCTGGATCCAAGAACCAAAAAACCCATGTGCACCACCTATAACTTAATCAAAGGAGTCTAACCGACATGAAAAAATTATTCTTGCCTATACTTTTACTTACTTTGCTGCTGATCCTTGGCGCCTGCAACTCCGATTCAACTGCTGAAGAAGCTGACGCTGCAGAATCTGACAAATCTCCTGAAACCATTACATATGAATCTGAAAGCGGACCTGTCGAAGTTCCTGCAGATCCACAGCGCGTAGTCATGCTCACTTCTTACACAGGTGACGCAATGTCTTTAGACGTTCCTTTAGTAGGAGTAACTTCCTGGGCAAAAAACAACCCGCGTTTTGAAGAAGAGCTCGCAGACGTAGAAGAAGTAGAAGAAACAGACCTGGAGAAAATCATTGAATTGGAACCTGACTTAATCATTGGCGCTTCAACTACAAAAAACATCGACAAATTGAGTGAAATCGCACCAACGGTCACGTTCACCTACGGCAACGTGGGCTATTTGGAGCAGCATCTGGAAATCGGTAAAGTATTAAACAAAGAAGATGAAGCACAAGCTTGGATTACCGACTTCCAAGAACGGGCACAGCAAGCCGGGGAAGAAATTCGCGCTGAAATCGGCGAAGACACAACCGTTTCCGTTATTGAAAACTTCGATAAGCAAATCTATGTATTCGGAGACAACTGGGGACGCGGAACTGAAATTCTTTATCAGGAAATGAAGTTAAAAATGCCGGCAAAAGTGGAAGAGATGGCTTTAGCAGATGGATACTACATGCTTTCTCAGGAAGTATTGCCAGAATACATGGGTGATTACGTCATCTTCAGCAAAGACAGTTCACAGGACAATTCATTCCAGGAAACGGACCTGTACAAAAACACACCTGCCGCTCAAAACGGCCAGATCTTTGAAGCTGATGCCAAAGAATTTTACTTTAACGATCCAATTTCATTGGAATACCAATTGGAATTCTTTATCGAAAACTTTTTAGGTGAGTGAGATCTCTTTTTATCAAGCAAGTATCTCAGTGTCAGCGCCGGCGTCCAAGGGCTAGGCTTCCTGTAAGAGCCATGCCCGAAACGGCCGAAGCGCTGTCAAAAAAGTGCATTCTTTAATTTGCCAAATATAAACGTCTATACTAAAAAAGAGGGATTCTGATTTTAGAATTCCTCTTTTAATCTCAGGAAAAGATGATGATCAATGAGCCCTAAAGTTTCCTTTCCAATTAAATTCATCTTGAGCCTGCTTGCATTAGTGCTGACACTCATCGTCTCCCTGATTTTCGGGGCGGCGGACATCAGCCTGAAGGAAGTGGGGCTTGCGTTATTTTCAACCAGTTCCAGTGACGGCATCGGTGTCATTCGGGAAATCCGTCTGCCGCGTGAAATTGCTGCCATCTTTGTAGGTGCTGCTCTTGCAGTATCCGGCGCAATGATGCAGGGTATGACCCGCAACCCGCTGGCCGATCCAGGTCTTCTTGGTTTGACCGCCGGTGCCAATGCCGCTCTTGCTTTTACATTGGCCTTCATTCCTGCAGCCAATTATTTCGGCATCATGATTGCCTGCTTTATCGGGGCAGCAGCCGGAGCAGCCTTGGTGTTCGGTATCGGCGCTGCAAAAAAAGGCGGATTCTCGCCTTTTCGGATCGTCCTTGCCGGTGCTGCCATCTCAGCCTTTCTGACAGCGATTGCTGAAGGAATCGGCCTGTATTTCAATATTTCAAAAAATGTTTCCCAATGGACAGCCGGCGGATTGATCGGCACCTCCTGGGGGCAGCTGCAGGTGGTTGTGCCATTTATCGCCGTAGCTTTGCTGGTTGCATTGCTGCTGTCACGCCAGTTGACCATCCTTAGCTTAAGTGAAGAAGCCGCCATCGGGCTTGGCCAAAGAACGGCGCAGGTCAAGGCGATTCTCTTTGTCATCATCACACTTCTTGCAGGTGCAGCAGTTGCGCTTGCGGGCAATATGGCCTTTATCGGCTTGATGATTCCGCATGTGGTGCGGGCGATTGTCGGGACCGATTACCGCTTCATCATTCCGATGTCTGCAGTGGCAGGAGCCATTTTCATGCTGCTCGCCGACTTGATCGGCCGGACCATCAATGCACCATTTGAAACGCCAGTGGCAGCGATCATTGCGATTATCGGCTTGCCCTTCTTCCTGATCATTGTCCGTAAAGGAGGCAAAGCATTCGCATGATCCATCCAAGCTTACGCAAAAAACAACGGATTTCGTATTACTTATTGCTGGCGTTGATCCTGTTGACGGCGATCGCCAGTATGGGCTTGGGCTATTCTCCCATCTCCTATGACCGACTAGTACCGGCAATTTTTGGCCAAGGGACATTCAAAGAAGATTTCATCCTGTTTTCCATCCGGCTTCCGCGTATTTTGATCACGTTGCTGGCCGGAATGGCGCTGGCCTTATCCGGTGCCATTTTGCAAAGCGTGACACGCAACGATCTCGCAGACCCCGGAATCATCGGCATCAACTCCGGTGCCGGCGTCGCCATAGCGGTCTTCTTCTTATTCATTCCGGTGGAAGCAGGCGCGTTCGTTTACTTGCTGCCGATCGTGGCATTCGGTGGCGCACTTGCAACTGCCGCATTAATTTATGCGTTTTCCTACTCACGCAACACCGGTTTGCAGCCAATCCGTCTGGTTCTCGTCGGAATCGGTTTTTCAATGGCTTTATCCGGAGTCATGATCGTCTTGATTTCCTCAGCGGAACCGGAAAAAGTCGATTTCATCGCCAATTGGCTGGCCGGCAATATTTGGGGTGCCGATTGGCCGTTCATTGTAGCCATTCTGCCATGGCTACTGGTGCTGATTCCGTTCACCTTGTACAAAGCCAATCGGATGAACGTCCTCGGCCTCAGTGACCCGGTCGCTGTAGGCATCGGCGTTTCCATCGAAAAGGAACGGCTCGTTCTGCTGATCGCCGCTGTCGCTCTTGCGGCTTCTGCTGTCTCGGTCACCGGAGGAATTGCGTTCATCGGCCTGATGGCGCCGCATATCGCTAAATCCATTGTGGGTCCGCGCCATCAATTGTTCCTGCCGCTTGCCATCCTGATCGGCGGCTGGCTGTTGCTGCTGGCGGATACCATCGGCCGGAATCTGCTTGAACCTTCCGGAATTCCAGCAGGCATCATGGCTGCGCTGATCGGAGCTCCTTATTTCATCTATTTGCTATTGAAAAAATAAAAGCTGTCGAGAACTTAAGTGTTCTCGACAGCTTTTATTTTCTTTCTGTGTGGACGACACTTCTGTAAAAAAGACAGCAATCACAATGGCTGTTAACTTACCTTTTTACGCTTCGTTTCTCTTTTCATACAAAGGCGATGCCGCCGGTTTCCCAAAATAATAGCCTTGGAACAATTGGTATCCCCGTTGCTTCAGCCAATCAAAGTCCTGAGGCGTTTCGATGCCTTCCGCCAAAGGCACAGAACCGATTTCCAAAGCTTTCTTCAGAAACTTCTCGGCAACCTTCTGCTTATCCGTATCCGTTGCAACATCCTGGACAAACTGCATATCCAACTTCATATATTTGGGCTTCAAATCTGCCAGCATTTCAATGGTACTGTAGCCCTCACCCACGTCATCCAATGCGTAATCGAATCCTTTTTCTTTATAATAAGTCAGGATTTTTTTCAAATGATCCAAGTCGTCTACTTTTTCCGTTTCCACCACTTCAAACACCAGAGATTTCGAATCGACGCCTAATTGCTCAGACAATGAAATTGTCGAACGCAGACAAAATTCAGGCGAATAAATCGATGTGGGGATAAAATTGATGAACGCCTTCTCCCCTTTCAGCGCAGCAGCATATTTTACAGCAGTCATTCTGCAGACCCGATCCAAAGCATACAACCGTCCGCGGGTTTTTGCAGCGGGAAAAATTTCATTGGGATAGATCATCGAACCGTCTTCGTTTTGAAAGCGCGCCAGCATTTCGTAGGCAAAGATCTTTTCATCCGCATCCACAATTGGCTGGTAATGGCAGGTCAAACGTTCGTTTTTGATGACCTCGTCTATCCATTCGGTTGCGAAAACCTGGGACATCCCCTCTACTGGCTGCCAGGATTCCTGATTGATGCGGAACGTCACTTGGTCCATATCCAGCAGATCCCTGCAAAAATCCAGGAACTCACGCGCTCCTTTTTCATCCATCTGCAGCTTATTCCCTTTAACGGCAACTTCTATTTCTCTTCTTCCCAAATGATCTATGACTATTTGTAAAACTGAAAGATTCATCTGACCTTCCAGCTTGATTTCGAATTTGAGGGCCGCTACTGTGCAGCTATTGCAATGCATAATCTATCACTCCCCTTTTTATGGTATTTATAGTTTACTTTATAAGTAATAAGAACTGTCGATTTTTAGCAAAAAAATTTAACTTTTTCTATTTTTCCTATCTATATCCAACTGGCCGAATATTTTCAGTTGCTCCGCTCGATTTAAAGGGTATTTTAAATGGAGCTCGAATTAAATCTACTATAGACTCTGCTCCTTATCTAAATTACTTCCGTATAAAAGGGCCACCCGTTCGTATTTCATTCGCAAAGGAGAATGGTCATGGGAAAAATTGTTGTAGCGATGTATTTGACGCTTGATGGAGTCATGGAGGAACCTTCGTGGACTGCGCCTTATTGGGATGATGAGATAGCCAAGTTCCAACTGGATCTGCTGTTCGGCACTGATGCACTGCTGCTCGGACGGGTCACGTATGAAGGATTTGCGGCAGCATGGCCAGCGGCAGAAGATGAAGAGGGATTTGCCGAACGAATGAACAAATTGCCGAAGTATGTGGTTTCCACCAGCTTGAAACGCACAGAATGGAATGCCCGCCTGATCACCAGCCATGTGCCGCAGGAAGTTGCCAGGCTGAAAAAAACTGGGCAGCGGCTGTTGGTCTACGGCAGTGCCGAGCTTATCGAAACCTTACTAAAGTATGATTTGATCGACGAATTGCATCTAATGACATTTCCGCTCGTTTTAGGTGAAGGAAAACGGCTGTTCAAGGAAAATGCCGACCAGAAAATGTTCAATCTCCAGGAAATCCGTTCCACAGACTCAGGCGTCCTCATTGCCAGCTATACGCCGGATAAATAATGACAAACAAAAAGGCTTCCGTATAGGAAGCCTCTTTGTTTGCGAATCATGTTTTGGAGAATTTCTTTTTGGCGTATACATAAGTGACTGCCAGTGCAGCGACCAACACGCCTCCTTTGATGATGTCGAATGCGTAATAAGGAAGGTTGAGAATCGTCAAGCCATTCAATAGGATGCCGATGACAGCCGCTCCGAAAAATGTACCGAGTGCATTCGGTTTTCCCGCCCCTAATACCGAGTAGCCGACAAAGACAGCCGCAACCGCCTCCATCATCAATGGTGCACCTGCGTCAATCTGTCCGGAACCTACACGTGCCGTAAACAGGATGCCCGCCATAGAAGCAAAGATACCGGATATGACGTAGGCAGTGAACTTCACTTTTTTGACGTTGACACCTGACAGCGTAGCCGCTTCGGCGTTCCCGCCAGTCATGTAGAGCACTCTTCCCCAACGGGTATGGTTGAGCACTACATAAGAAGCCAGGACCATCACCAGCATGATCCATACCGGAACCGGCAGACCCAGCATCTGCCCCTGGCCAATCCACAGGAACGCTTCCGACAATTGGCCGGGTGCAGTGCCTCCTGAAGTCAGCGGCATATTGTTATAAATCGAATAGCCTTCCGTATAGGTCCGGTGCAAACCAGCCACGATATACATCATGCTCAAAGTTGCCAAGAGATCCGGAATGCCGATGACGACAATCAGAAAGCTGTTGACCGCTCCGACTGCAACCCCGATCAGCAACGGCAGGATCAGCACGAGCCACAATGGCATGTCGTACCACACCATCAATGAGGCGGAAACGACGGTTGATAAAGACATCGTCGAACCTACAGACAGATCAAAACCATCCACCACCAGCGTGAACGTCACGCCTAAAGCCAGTAAAGTCACAATGGAGATTGAACGCAAAATATCCGTAAAATTACCATATGTGAAAAAAGCATCACTGATCGTGCTGAAATAAAAAATAATGAAGACCAGTAATGCGATGGCGCCATATTTAAACAGAAACTGAATTGCGTTGTCTTTCACCGAGCTCTTGCCTTTCCCCAAGTTCTTCTTTTCCGCCACTTGCATACAATAAAATCCTTTCTTGGGTCGCTTCTTGTCGTGATAACTCCTTCACGATTTGACCGTTGTACATTACGAGAATCCGATCGGAAATTCCAATGGCCTCATGAATCTCACTTGAAAAATACAAACATCCTTTGCCGCTTTCGGCCAATTGGCGGATCAGTTTAAAGATGTCGACTTTGGCACCGATATCGACGCCTTTTGTCGGTTCATCAAACAAGTACAGGGCGGAATCGAGGGAAATCCATTTGCCGATCGCCACTTTCTGCTGATTTCCGCCGCTCAAATGGACAAGCGGTGTTTCTGTACTGCCAGTTTTGATGCGCAACCGTTCAATAATCTCATCGGCAAAACGCTTTTCCGCTTTTCGATCCATCAACAGGCGCTTGGAGAACTTTTTCAGATTGGGGAATGAAGCATTGGCTTCCAGCGATTCCTGGACAAACAAGCCTTCTTTTCGCCGCTCTTCCGGAATCAACGCCATCCCTGCTTTGATGGCATCTGCCGGATGTTTGATTTTAGCTGCGTTCCCCGCCAGTTTAATTGTTCCGGCTGTTAAAGGGGTTCCGCCAAATAATGCTTTGGCGAGCTCCGTTTTGCCTGCCCCTACCAGTCCGACGACACCCACTACTTCACCCACTGCAACCGTCAGCGACAAATCCTTGAGCTTTTGCCCATCGGACAAATGATCGACTTCCAACAAAGCGGTTCCGATGTCATGCGCCCGCGGCTCCAATTCGTGGCTGAGTGCTGCACCGAGCATCGCTTCGATCACACCATCTTGATCGGCTTCTGCCGTATCATAGGTTTTGACAAGCGTCCCTTCCCGCATAACCGTAATCCGATCGCTGATTTCAAACACTTCCGGCAAGCGATGGGAAATAAAGACACATCCAACCCCCTGCGCTTTTAATTTTGAAATGACGGCATACAGTTTTTCCGATTCATGAATCGACAACGGAGCCGTCGGTTCATCGAAAATGATGATTTTCGCTGAATGCACCAATGCTCGGGCAATCAGCACCATCTGCTTTTCCGCCAATGTCAGGCTTGCCGCTTTTTGCTGGACGTCAATGGTTTCCGCTTGAAGTTCAAGCAATGCTGAATAGGCTCGCTTATTGATTTTCTGCTTGGAGACGAATAGATTCCCCTTGCCGGAGAATGTGTCGAGCAGGATATTTTCTGCTACAGTCAATTCAGCCACAATGGCCGTATCCACTTCCTGATAAACGCAGTAGATTCCCTGTTCTTTCGCTGCTTTCGGCGACTCCAGCCGAATGGCGGAGCCGTCCAGATGAATCGTTCCTTCATCCTGTTGATAGACGCCCGACAGAATTTTGATCAAGGTGCTTTTTCCTGCCCCGTTGACGCCGAGAATGGCATGGACTTCGCCTTTTTCCAAATGGAATTCCGCTCCTTGCAATGCTGTTACCGGTCCAAAATTTTTTCCGATGCCGGCCATCGATAGTAAAGGTCCTGCCATTGAGATGCCCCTTTCTGGTAAAAAAAGCTGCCCCATCTTTCAGGACAGCTTGAGATGGTGAAGATTATTGGCCTTCCAGTTCGCGCAGCTCATCCGTATACCCTTGCTCACTTGCGCCCCAGCCTTCTACATATTCGCTTAATTCTTCGGTTGTCACCGTTTCTTCCGGCAAGCTTTCCGCCTCCACGAAAACCGGTTCCAAAATCACTTTTTCTTCCGGTTGTTCACCGTTCAACAGCTGGTACAGGTAACGCACTTGAATGCGTCCGATGTCCGTCGGATCCACAGCTGCTGAAGCCAGCCACGGGCTATTTTCTTTTTGCATCAATTGCAGGTCCTCATCACTCATGTCGATGCCGTAGACTTTGATATCTGTACGCCCTGCTTGTTCAATGGCACGGACTGCACCTTTTGCAAATTCGTCCCAAGCCGCCCAGACCGCTGTGATCTCCCCTTCATTCGGGTATTGCTTCAACACAGCTTCCATCTGTGACTGTGTATCCAGTGCCGTATTGTTGGTTGCCGCACCGAATGATGTGACTTCCTTAATGCCCGTGTTGTCAGTTAGGAATTTTTCATATGCCACTTGGCGTCTTTCCATTGGTGCAAATCCGGCTGTCCAGATTTTCACGATATTGGCTTCGCCATTGGCATCTTCCGCCAGTTTTTCCAAAGTCATTTCAGCCATCTGCTGATCACCCTGTTCCAAAGAGACAACGCCTTCTACATCGATTCCTGCATCAAACGCTACTACCGGAATCCCTGCTTCAAGTGCTTTTTCAACCCCTTGGTTCAATGCTTCTTTTGTTCCGTGGTCGATTAAGATGCCATCGACGCCCTGGTTGATCGCTGCATCCAGATTGGACGCCATTTTCGCCAAATCACCTTCAGAAGTGAAAACTGTCGCTTTGCCTCCGAATTTTTCAACCTGTTCTTCTACACCTGCAATATACTGGGCAGAAAATGTCCCCAGGTTGATTTGCATGATCAAAGCAATTTCCTTGCCTGCGAGCGGGTGATCTGAAGCCTCAGCCTCGGTATCTGAAGAAGTCGTTTCTTCGTTGACATTTCCTTGTGGTTGGCAGGCAGCCAATAAAATACTGATAAATAAAAGTGCGGCAAGCAGCCAAATGGATTGTTTTTTCATATTCTTTCTCCTTTTCCTGCAGATGCACCAAGCAAATCAGGGATGTTTTTTTGATAATCGGATTGAATGATGCCTTTTTCAGTGATGATTGCTGTAATGAGATGTGCCGGTGTGACATCAAATGCCGGATTAAATACTTTTGTGCCGAGTGGTGCCACCGGCTGTCCATTCATGTGGGTGATCTCTTCCGGGTTGCGCTCTTCGATCGGAATCGCAGTGCCATCTTCAATCGACAGATCGAAAGTCGATGCCGGCGCCGCTACATAAAATGGAATTTTGAATGCATTCGCCAACAAAGCCAGATTATACGTGCCGATTTTATTGGCCGTGTCGCCATTTGCAGCGATGCGGTCCGCACCGACAATAATGGCTTCCACGCCTTTCGCTCCGATGGTGTGTGCTGCCATGCTGTCGGTGATCAGCGTGACATCGACTCCCGACTGCTGCAGCTCCCATACCGTCAAACGTGCGCCTTGATAGACCGGGCGGGTTTCACAGGCGAACACTTCAAACTGCCGGCCACGCTCACTTCCCAGATGGAACGGCGCTAAAGCTGTGCCATATTTGGCGGTGGCGATCGAACCGGCGTTGCAGATCGTCATGACTTTCGTTTGCCCCTGCAGCAGTACCAGCGCATGTTCGCCGATGCTGCGGCAGGATTCTTCATCTTCCCTGTGGATCTTCACAGCTTCCGCCAACAACAGAAGCTTTGCTTGTGGCACGTTCTCCGCTTCGCTTAATTTATCTTTCAGACGGCTGAGCGCCCAACCGAGATTGACCGCAGTCGGTCTTGAGGCGTTCAAATACGCCGCGTCTTTTTCGACGTATTGCCCAAAGGCTTCCAGTGAATCCGTCTCGTGCCGCTGAGCCCCGATTGCCAGTCCATATGCGGCGGTGATGCCAATTGCAGGTGCTCCACGGACTTTCAATGAAAAAATAGCCTTGTACACGTCTTCCACCGTTTCAAGCGTCAAGTATTCAATACGATGCGGCAACTTCTGCTGATCCAGAATAGTCAGCTGTTGGCCGTCCCATTTGATGGATAAAGGAATGCTCATGTGTGCGCCTCCTCCAGAATTTGCAGTACATCCCCAATCGACGCTGTCTGCTGGCGCTTCAGGATTAATGCTTGTCCTGCCCGCAGCGCCTGTTTCTTAAAGTGGATTCTTTTTTCTGTATCTTCGATGCTGTCCAAGTCTTTGACATGCGCCAAGCCAATCGTCCGGCGGATCAATTCACATCCTGCAAAACCGGCTGCATCTGTCAGCACCTTCTCAAGTACGTACTCCAAATAGCCTTCTGTCTCTTTAAACGATTCGACACTCTCTGTTTTCCATAGCTCAGTGAAGCGGGAAGCGAAAACTTCCCATGTCTTTTCAATATGATCTACAATTACCTGGCGATCTCCATCCTCCCGCGTGATGGACTGGAACATGAGGTTTGCCAAGAACAAGCCGACATCGAATCCGATCGGACCGTAAAAGCCGAATTCCGGATCAATGACCTTGGTTTCCGTTTGGCTCGCAAAGATGCTGCCTGTATGAAGGTCGCCGTGCAGCAGCGCTTCCGATTCAGTCAAAAAGCTCTTCTTCAATTTCGCCACCTCCAGCTGCAGTTTCCGGTCATTCCAAATCGCTTCTACCGCTGGTTGGAGCTGCGGTTCGTAATCATTGGTTTCAACATCGAAAAAGGGATCTGTAAAGACGAGGTCTTCCGTAATCTTGCAGAGCTCCGGATTGGAGAATTCAGCAGCCAATCCCTTTTTCTCAAAAGGATGCAAGCCGTAATCCGATGTATGGAATAAAGTCTCCGCCAAGTATTCGCCGATATCCTGCGACAGCCTTGGGAAATTCTTTCCGTTGACCAAGCCCTCCCTTGCAATCTCCAGATGAGACAAGTCTTCCATCACCGTAATGGCCAGCTCTTCGTCCGTAGCATAGACTGCGGGTACCAATGAAGGAACGAACTCTCCGTGTTTTCTCAGGACATTGGCTTCAATGGTCGCCCGCTTCAAGGTCAGCGGCCAGCTTTCACCGATTACTTTCGCATATGGCAGCGCCTGTTTGATGATCAGCCGCTTGCCGGTTTGCGGATCTTCAATCTGAAAGACATAATTCAAGTTGCCGTCGCCAATTTCCCGGCAAGTCAATCGGGCATCGCCATCGAATGGGTGGACAACCTTCGCCAATGCGATCGCCGTCGATTCAGTTAATGCTTTATAAGTGGTTGGAACAGTAAGAGTCATCATTTATCTTCCTTTCTTCTGCAATATAAAAAGCCTCTTTCAAAAAGAAAGAGGCCAGAATAAGAGATTCCATGCCTCTTATCTTTCAGAAAATAAATTTCTGATGGAATTAGCACCGTGCCTTACAGGAAATTCATCCTGGCGCCAAAGCGCCCCGTCTCACAACGGTATTACGGTCGGTTGCTGGGCGTCATCGGGCCAAAATCCCTCTGCCAGCTCTTGATAAGAGTACTACGTGTATTACTATTAAGTTTATGAAGAGAATCCTATCACGATTCAGAATTGACTGTCAACGGATTTTTCAAATAAAAACAGTTTTTTGATAACAGAGTTGACAGACTTCTGCGCACATGAAATAATCAGAATTACTTTACTGTATTAAATCGACTTACTTATTTTGGATTGAACCTATAAAATTGTTTTACCCAATTTCATATCTTTCTTATTCAGAGCAGGTGGAGGGACAAGCCCTACGATACCCGGCAACCGGTCCAATGGTGGACACGGTGCTAATTCTTGCAGCCAGAACCGATGGCTGAGAAATAAGAAGTTGTTAACGCCCTTAACCTCTTCTTATTTGAAGAGGTTTTTTATTTTTTAAATTGCATGGGAGTGTGGAATAGATGAGCGTATTGACTGCTACTTATCAAGTATATGGAAAGCCCGGTTCCTTCGAAAAAAAAGCGGAAGGCATCGCTTTGGGTCTGACAATCGGCTCCTGGACAGACTTGCCGCTGCTTGAACAGGCACAACTGAAACACCATAAGGGACATGTTGTCTCCATCGAAGAATTCGCAGAAGACAGCCATCCATTGAAGCCGGAGCTGATAAAGGCAGAACTCGAGATTGCCTACCCGAGCATCAATTTTTCAGCCGACTTGCCTGCCATCCTGACCACGGTTTTCGGCAAACTATCCCTGGATGGTGAAGTGAAGCTACTGGATTTGGATTTCAGCCATGATTTGCTCAGCCACTTTCCCGGCCCGCGCTTCGGCATAGAAGAAATTCGCAATACACTTGGCGTAGCCGGAAGGCCGCTTCTGATGAGCATATTCAAAGGCGTCATCGGCCGCGATTTGGATTTTCTGTCTGCTCAATTGCGCGAGCAGGCTTTAGGCGGCGTAGACCTTGTCAAAGACGACGAAATTTTGTTCGACAATCCGCTGACTCCATTCGAAAGCCGCATCATAACGGGTAAAAGAGTACTGGAGAATGTCTACGAAGAAACGGGCCATCGTACATATTATGCGGTAAACCTATCGGGCAGAACTTCCGACCTGAGAGGGAAGGCAAGAAAAGCACGAGAGCTGGGAGCGGATGCCTTATTGTTCAACGTCCACGCATACGGTCTCGATGTGCTGCAGGAATTGGCGGAAGATGATGAGATCGGTTTGCCGTTGATGGCGCATCCTGCATTCAGTGGTGCCTTCACTTCATCCGCATTTTATGGCCTAGCTGCGCCGCTCGCACTCGGGAAACTGATCCGCTATGCCGGTGCAGACTTCTCCCTCTTTCCTTCTCCTTACGGCAGTGTTGCCTTGGAGAAAACAGCTGCTCTTGCACTCGGCAAGGAACTGACCAGGGATAGCCCATTGAAACGAAGCTTCCCGGTACCTTCTGCCGGAATCCATCCAGGGCTTGTGCCTTTACTGTTGGCTGATTACGAGATTGATAGTGTCATCAATGCCGGCGGTGGAATTCATGGACATCCGGCTGGCGCAGCTGGAGGCGGCCGTGCCTTCAGACAGGCAATAGATGCGGTGCTTCAGGGAGAATCCTTACAGGATGCCGCTGGACAACACGAAGAACTACAAACGGCTCTTGAGCTATGGGGGTGAACAGATTGAACAAACCGATTATTTTTTGCGATTTTGATGGTACTGTAACGGCCAATGATAACATCATCGCTATTATGAAACAGTTTGATCCAACGGGCTGGGAACCAGTCAAAGACCGAATTCTTGACCAATCCATCTCAATACGTGAAGGTGTGGCGAAAATGTTTTCCCTGCTCCCTGTTTCGGCAAAAGATGAAATTATTTCATATGTTCTGGAACAGGCTGAAATACGGGAAGGTTTCAGCGACTTTGTCGCTTATACGAAAAAACAGGAGTTGCCTTTATACATTGTCAGTGGTGGAATCGACTTTTTCGTCTATCCGCTCCTTGAACCTTTTGGACCTTTTGACGGCATCTATTGCAACGGTGCCGACTTTTCAGAAGATGTCATCAAACTGGAATTCCCGCATGGCTGCGATGAAAAATGCAGCAGCCAGGGCTGCGGATGCTGTAAGCCATCTGTCATTCGGGACCTTTTGGATACCGGCACGAAAAGTATCGTCATTGGTGATTCCATCAGTGACTGGGAAGCCGCCAAAGAAGCCGACTTCGTCATCGCCCGGGATTTATTGGCTGAGAAATGCCAAGAAGCTGACATCGCCTACGAACCGTTTGAAACGTTCCACGAAGTCATTGCGATCGTCGATGACTATATAGGAGTGAAGTCATGACAGCATTGCGGGAAAAATGGCTAGAATTGGCGGATGTCAAAGATGAATTGGCAGTTCGCGACTGGTTTATGGGAACCAGCGGAAATCTAGCCATTAAGGTAGCAGATGAACCACTCGAATTTCTTGTCACCGCCAGCGGAAAAGACAAGAAAAAACGGACCGATGAAGACTTTTTGCTCGTCGATGCCAACGGCCAGCCGGCTGCAGAAACACCGTTGAAACCATCGGCTGAGACTTTGCTGCATTGTGCGATTTACGGAAAGACAAAGGCCGGCTGCAGTCTTCACGTCCATACAGTCGCCAATAATGTCATTTCCGAGTTATACGGCGATGCCGGAAAAATCGATTTCAAGGGACAGGAATTGATCAAGGCATTCGGATTATGGGAAGAGGATGCTGTACTGACCATTCCCATCATTCCCAATCACGCCGATATTCCAACGCTCGCCGCAGCCTTTGAACCTTATATTGCCGCCGACAAAGGTGCGGTGCTGATCCGCAACCATGGCATTACCGTTTGGGGAAAAGACGGCTTTGAAGCGAAAAAGCTGCTTGAAGCCAGCGAGTTTTTATTTCAATACCAATTAGCGTTGCAACTACAGTTAAAATAAGAGAGGAAGATTCTAATGGCTATCATTAAAATTCAAGGAACAGACGAAACAATTGAAGCACAAAACGAGGTGGCAGCATTTCTCGAGCAGCAGGAAGTCGTTTATGAACATTGGGACAACAATAAATTGCCGGAGCATCTTCGTGAAAAGTTCGACTTGAGCGATGAAGACAAAGAAGAAATCCTTCAGGTATTCAAAACAGAAATTGATGACATCTCAGAGCGCCGCGGCTACCAGGCAGCGGATATCATTTCCCTGTCAGACTCCAACCCGAAGCTGGACGAGCTCTTGAAGAACTTCCAGCGCAAACATATCCATACAGACGACGAAGTGCGCTATATCGTCAGCGGCCATGGCGTCTTCATCATCCAAGGAAAAGACGAGCGCTTTTTCGAAGTTCACCTGACGCCAGGCGACTTGATCTCGGTTCCTGAAAACATCACCCATTACTTTACGCTTGCAGATGACCGGAAAGTTGTAGCGGTTCGCATCTTTGTAACAACTGAAGGATGGGTACCGGTTTACCAGGAAGAAAGCAACGTTCAAAACTAAAGATGATGAAAAGACCCGACAAATTCGGGTCTTTTTTATTTTGAAAAAAATAGGTAAAATTTATCTATTTTTAATAATTTTTAAGCTATAATGTCTTTTGAGTTATATTTTGTAAATAGAAAAGAGTGGTATTGATGAAGAAGACTCTGCTGTCTATAACAGCAATCATTGCTATCCTTCTATTGCCTATTATCATCTGGTTCTTTAAGGAAGAAAAAATAGTAAATGTGGCGATACTTGATAAAACGGTTCCAACTGAAAGTTACCGGGAACATAAAGGACTGACCTGGCTGTTGAATCACCACCGCTACGTGTCAGAAGACAATAAGACGTATCAGGCAGACAGCGATTATTATGGATTTGTCCCTGATGAAAAAGAGAACAGCTATACAACCCGGGATTTACCCGAAAATCTATCTGGAACCGACCTTATCTATCTGGCGGATTCCTATGGTGTTTATGAAGAAGATCTTCCATGGCAATCATCGGAAAAAACTCCAGGCAGTTCATCTATGATTTTGGGCGGACTTCAAATGGATGAATGGCAGACCATTAAAAAGCAGGTTCAATCTCAAGGTACGGATTTAGTTGTTGAGTTCAATACCTTCGCCTCCCCGACGCCAAAAGAAGTGGCGCAAGATATGAACGAGTTTCTGGGACTCAAATGGAGCGGCTGGAGTGGCCGCCATTTTGTAAACCTTCAGGCACCTGAAGGCGAAGTGCCTCAGTGGATTGTAGATAATTATGAAAAAAACGATATGAAATGGAATTTTGAAGGTGCTGGCTTTGTCCTGGTCAACGATGCTAAAGGAGAAATCGTGGTTCTTTCCGAAGAATCCGGAGAAGTCGGCGCCAACGGGATTCACCTTGCCTTTACTGAAAAAGGCGCTGATCAATTCACTTTAGCGGATAGTCCTTCTTTCGGTTATTGGTTTGATATCAACGAGGCGGCTGCCGGTACAGAGGTACTGGCAGACTATCAATGGGATCTCGAAAGCACGGGCAGCGAGAAGTTGAAAGCTGCCGGCATTCCTGAAAACTTTCCAGCCGTGTTCCATCAATCCAAGAACGGAGCAGACCTTTACTATTTTGCCGGGGATTTTGTTGATATTGATGATACCCCAAGTTTTTACCGCTATGCCGGATTTTCAACACTTCGTTCATTTATCTCAACAGAATCATTGGATGCCGAAAAGAGTTTTTACTGGCAGACTTACCTACCAATGATGGAGACCATTTTGGCGAATACAGAAGATAAGAAGACTGAAAGTGAAAAGACCGAAGATGAGAATACTGAGATCGAAGCAGCCAAAGCAACTACAGCCGAGAAGGATGGCATCGCCTACCCTTCCCGTGTAAACGGCCAGGCGTTTGAGGTATACCAGGATGGTGAATGGCAGCCGTTCACCATCAAAGGCGTCAATATGGGGATGGCCAAACCCGGAACGTTCCCTGGAGAAGCCGCGATTACGCGGGAGGAATACGACCGGTGGTTCCAAGCAATCGGTGAAATGAATGCCAATGCAATCCGCATTTATACACTTCATCCACCAGCTTTCTACGAAGCATTCGCTGCTTATAATGCCAGCGCAAAAGAGCCGCTTTACCTGTATCACGGTGTATGGATCGATGAAGAGCCGTTGGTGGAGACATTGGACGCTTTTACTCCCGACATCACAGACCGCTTCCAGAATGAAGTTGAGAAAATTGTTGATGTCATCCATGGCGAAGCAGTGGTCGAACAGGAGCCTGGCCATGCCCATGGAACTTACCAGACGGATATCTCTTCCTATGTCATCGGCTGGATGATCGGCATCGAATGGTATCCTGGAGCTGTCCATCAGATGAAACTCGATTACCCTGACTTGGGTGATTATCAGGGAACCCACGTCTACACAGAAGGTGCCACCCCCATGGAGCATTGGCTGGCGCAGCAATTGGATCGCCTTGCGGAATATGAGCTGGACGAATACCAAAGCATGCGCCCCCTCAGCTTCACCAACTGGGTGACGACTGACAATATCGAACACCCAGCGGAGCCAAGCTACTTGGAAGACTTAGCCACTGTTGACCCAAACCACATTAAAACAAAAGGGATGACGGATACAGTCGGTATGTTTGCTTCCTACCATGTTTATCCGTACTATCCGGATTTCTTGAATTTAGAAGAGCGCTATACCGAATATGTTGATCACCGCGGCGAAGCTAATAACTACGCCGGTTACTTGAAGGATTTAAACGATTCACACGACATGCCGATTGTCATCGCCGAGTTCGGTGTTCCAGCTTCACGCGGCATGACCCATGAAAATCCGTTCGGCTGGAACCAAGGATTCATTTCCGAACAGCAGCAAGGTGAAATCGTCAACCGTCTATATGAAGATATTCTTGAAGAAGGCATGCTTGGCGGTATGGTTTTCACCTGGCAGGATGAGTGGTTCAAACGCACGTGGAATACGATGGATTATGACAATCCGAACGAACGGCCTTTCTGGTCGAATGCCCAAACCAACGAGCAGCAATTCGGTCTGTTGAGCTTTGATCGCCATAAAGTGAAAGTCGATGGCGAGGATGACTGGTCAGGTGGCCAAACCCTTTACGAAAAAGACAGCGGAGCTCTTAGAGCACTGGAGATGGATTCGGATGAGCGGTATGTCTACATTAAAGCCCAATTCGATCCAGCCAATAAAAACTGGTGGGACAAACAGGATTTCACTCTTTATTTCAGCACCCGTGAAGACCAAGGCATCGCGGTTGATGCCTTGAAGAAAACAGAGTTTCTGGCGGACTTCCAGTTGAAAGTGGAAGACCTGGAGCAGGCACGTTTGCAGGTGGCGGGCGATTACGACAGCTTCTATTATGATTATCATGAACGCCTTGAAATGATTCCCGCGGAAGAAAAGATCGAATCGACCTTCCATCCGATCCGATTGGCTTTGAACAAAGAATTTGTTCGTCCGGACACAGGCGAAATTTATCCATTTGATGCCTATGAAACTGGGGTCCTTCGATTCGGCATCGCCAACCCGGAACATGAAAATTATGATTCCTTGAATGATTATTATTACGATAAGGGGACGGGAATCATGGAAATCCGAATTCCATGGATGTTGCTGAATGCCAAAGACCCGGCGAAGCACGAATTTATCGGCGATCTCTGGAAAGAGGGGATCGAATCTTCCGAAACGATCGACGGATTGGATGTCACCGCCAGTTTAACCGGACCGGACGGAAAAGCAGTTGAAACCTTTGAGGCCGATAAAGCTGCCCGGTACTCCTGGGAACCTTGGGGCTTGCCGAAAACTGATGAACGGTTGAAGCAATCGTATTATATTTTACAAGAGACTTTTGACGAGACAGAGTGACGTAAACCAACTAAAAAAGAAGGAAGCCCTTTACAGGCTTCCTTCTTTTTGTTCGTCATCCGAGAACACACCTTTGCGCTCCATGTCTCCCCATACGGATTTTTTCTTGAATGCATAGAACAAACCTTGCACACGCCAGAAATTCATCAGGATCCGATACCAGAACGTCTCAGTCAGTGCATAGACATAAAGGACGAGGATACTTCTGACAGTAGGATACTTATGGTAGGTCCATTCCTCCAGCAGCACAGCAAGCGCAGACAAGAGAGAACCGTACAGCACCATCACCAGCAGCATGATAACGGCTATGTCCGTCTCAATGAAGGAGAAGGCAAACCCGCCGATGATGATGAAATAACCCATTACTTCAAAGACAGCGCTCAATAGTTCGATAAAGACATAATAAGGCATCGAAAATAACCCGATTCCTCTATATTTCGGATTGAGCATCATTCCGCGATGCGTCCATAAAGTTTCTGCCAGGCCTCTTTGCCAGCGAATGCGCTGTGCCCGCAAGGAAGCTACTGTACTCGGCGCTTCTGTCCAGCAAACCGGATCCTGGATATATTCGATCCGCTGCTTTGATTTTTCATCTTTGATGGACCGGTGCAAGCGGACAATCAGCTCCATATCTTCACCGACGGTATCGGTTTTATAGCCGCCCACTTTAATGACCCGGCTTTTCTCAAAGACGCCGAATGCCCCTGAAATGATCAGCAGGATATTCACCCGGCTGAACCCAAGACGGCCAATCAGAAAAGCACGGAAGTATTCGATAATCTGCATGACTTCCAATGGCTTTTTCGGTAATGCCACCTGTTCGATGACGCTACGGTTAATTTTGCAACCATTGGCAATCCTCACAGTCCCACCTGTCGCAGTCACCATTCCGCTTGAATCCACAATCGGTTTCATCGTCTTCAGCAAGGCATCCTGTTCGAGGATCGAATCGCCGTCGATTGCTGCAAAATAGGGGTATCTTGAGAAATTGACTCCAGCATTCAATGCATCCGCTTTTCCGCCATTTTCTTTTTCAATCAAGAACAAATGGGGATGAAAAGTCGAGCGATAAGCCCGTTTGATTTCTCCAGTTTTAAAGTGAGTCCGGATCGCCAGTTCAATCGGTTCCATCCCGAATTGGGCAAGTACTTTTTCACTGGTCCTATCCGTTGACCCATCGTTGACTACAATGATTTCATATTGGGGATAATTCAAATTCAGTAAGGAACGGACTGTGCTGACCACGCCAGCTTCTTCGTTATAGGCGGGAACCAGAATGGAAATAGGATATGTGTCTTTATTGATCGACATTTCCTCAATTTGCTCCTGGCGGTTCAATTTTTTCTCTTTGCTGATTTTCGGGCTGGCGACCAGAAACAAAATCAAATAAGTCGCACCGGCCGCCAGCATATAAGCGATGATTGCCCAGGAAATAATTTCGATGATTACTGCGATGCCAGTTCCACTCATATGAGGATCCCTCCTTCACGTGTCAGCATATGCCTGGCAATATCTCTGGCGTATGCATCCGCGTGATCAGCCGCCACCTGTTCAAGCACCTGATTGCCGCCTTCAAAGAATTTAAGGTTTTCAGCCCCTGCAAAACGGACCCACCATACATTGTCCGCCAGCAAGTAAATCAAATGGGGTTTGTACTGATCAAAATGGCAGGCTCCCGCCAGCTTAGCTGCGTACATCCGCTCTTGCCAGTGTGCTGAATCGAAAAAGCCGGAAAGAATAGCAGGATTCACCATTTTTTTGTAATGGCATAAGCTGCTCATTGCCTTCAAGCGGACTTCTTTACGCTCATCCTGTAATTTTTTTTCGACAAACGGGAAGAGCATGTCAATCTGATGCTCTCCGCTGAAACTGATGAAGGCGTAAAGCATATTTTCTGAGATATCCTCTTTCAATTGCATCCGCTCCAGCGTCAATTTGAGTAAATCCTGATCCAGGCGATATAGCAATTCCTTGATCATCCCGAATGACAGGTCTTTACTTTCAATGGCGGCATCCATCAACCGCACTTCCTGCAAAGTGGCACAAGCACGGATGCATTGGCGAAATTCTTCATCCCTTTTGCTGATTTTCTTGAAATGCTGATAAATGTCTTCCTTTAAGGAAAAAAGCCGGAAATCTTCGATAAAATACAACGCATTGATGCGCTCTGCCCATTGGCCTTTTTTCAGCATATGACGATAATATTCCGTTAAATGCTTTTCTGCCAATCTATGGATACGTGCTTTCTGTTCGCCCTGAAAACCTTCGGATGCAAATTCATCAAGCATGGTTTCCATCAATTTGAACCGGTTTTTCTTCGCAGCAGGCAAACCAGGCTCAGTTTCATGCGAACCTTCTATATACTGCCGGAATTGAGGCTTTAACGTCTCCATTGTTTCTTTTATGCTGTGTTCAACAGCCAAGTTTTTCATTTTCCAGGCGATCAGCAACGCCAAAATCAGGAGTTGAATCCCCAATAAGCTGAAAACAACCGATATAAATACCTCTATCATTTATCAAATCTCCTTTTTGAAGTGCTTTCAGCAGTTTTTATATAAAAATTTCTAAATAATATTCATAATTGATAATTTATGGATATTGTAACATATCCATACTAGTTAACTATAAGAAAAAGCAGCCTGGTTCAGCCGAATCGGCCAACCTTGCTGCTTTTCATCCCTTTATGGAGCCATCGTTTTCCAACTGTCCACGTGATGGATTGCAATACCGCCAAACCCTTTTACCCCAGTATAATATGCGGATACTTTGGCCAACTCGACTTTCATGAAAGTTTCTCCTTCTTCATAGAAAGAGATGAAATCCCCTTCATCAGTCTTGTCGGTTTCAACTCCCACCACTACGGGTTTCCCATACTTTACTCCATAAGCAATTTCGTTTTTCACCAGTTCTGTAATCATGGCTGCTGAATCCCGATAAGCCATGAGGGTAACGCTGTGCGTGTTGGCAATTACCCATTCAGCGAGCACACCTTTGCCGTATGTATTTTTATAGGAAATTTCATCGAACCAGAAAGGCAGATCCACTTCAATCGGCAAGTTCAGCGCAGCTGTGCTGGATTTTGCTTTTGTCATCAAAGCTTGATAAGACTTAACGGTTGCTGCACGGTTTGTATTCCAGCCGCTGTAAAGATACGGTTCAACATCCAAGTGAACGCCCGAAAATCTTTGGGCCGGCCCAGAATCCCGCTGATAAAGCGATAACCAGGACATCAACTGATCCTGCTGTACAAAACCTTTCGGTGCCACCCAGTCAGGTGCCCCATCCAATGCGTAAATAGCCATTCCTGCTGATCGCGCTTTTTCAATAAAGCTCTGATAACTACTGGCCGGAATATCGGCATCAATCTGCACATAAACTTTGTTTACATCTTTACTCTCCAGAAAAGCCAGTGTTCCCGCTTCATCATTGTAGATCATCCAAGGATTCCATAACCAAGTCGCTTTGGTTTCCACCTCAGTCGCCTGTGCTTCAATCCCATGTTGCGTCAGCATAAACAACAGCCATACACCTGCTATCATTAGTTTTTTCATTTTCCCATATCCTCCCGTTCTGATAGCCGTGGCTCACAGAACGAGGCCGAGGCAACCTGACAACCCTGCGTTTTTCAACGGGTAGGCTCATGGCTTTGCGTCCTTCCCTTTCGGTGAAGTTTGCCTTTTCCAGATTTTCATTATTATATGTCAAATAATTCAAATGCGCCATCTTTTTTTTACCTCTTTCAAAAATGACGATTTAGCGCAATAATCAACAATAGGATTTCTGAATTTCCTGTACAGAAGGAGTGAACCCCATGTCTACAGCATTGTTCGAAGATGAAATCACCCTGGCGCTGATCAAGGCCATGAAAGAGGGAAAAATAATGGAGTTCCAGGACATTCTGGATGAGCTCCAGCCCTACGATATGGCGATCCAATACCGGCACCTGCCGGACAAGCACCGCAATAAATTCCTGCTCTATTTGACGATCCGCCAATTGACGGAATTGATGCAGGAACTTTCCAAAAATGAACAAATCGATATTCTTCATAAATTGGGTCTCGAAAAGTCGTCCCAGGTCCTTGATCGCATGGACAACGACGATTTGGCCCTGCTATTGGCCGATTTGGAACCGGAACGCATTGAAGAACTATTATCGCAGATCAATCAGGACGATTCACAATTTGTTAAAAGTACGATGACTTACCCACCTGAAACGGCAGGCCGCTTGATGAATAACCGATATGTTTGGATTCCACGCCATTACACGATCCGTGAAGCGGTCGATAAGATTAAGCTGTTTGCCGATTTGGCGGAATACCTAAACTATCTTTATGTCGTAGATGAGGATAAGAAGCTGGTCGGCGTCGTTTCCTATAAGGACCTGATCCTCGGAAACCTTGACGATAAAATTGAAGAAGTCATGTACAATCGCGTCGTCAAAGCCGATGTCTTGACCGACCAGGAAGATGCCGCACAATTGATCAGCCGTTATGATTTTGTCACGCTGCCGATTGTTGAAAAAGATGACAAGCTGGTTGGTGTCATCACTGTTGATGACATTATCGATGTCGTTATGCAGGAAGCGAATGAAGACATTGAAAAACTATCGGCTTCAGGAAAGTCGATCGACTTCAATACGCCCGCTCTGGTTGCTGCCTATCGCCGTCTGCCCTGGCTGATCCTTCTATTGTTTATCGGGCTGTTTTCCGGCGGTATCATCAGCCGTTTTGAAGAAACGCTGCAGACGGTTGTCGCTTTAACTTTCTTTATGCCGATGATTGCCGGCATGACAGGGAATACGGGAACGCAATCCCTGTCTGTAGTGGTCCGTGGACTGGCTTCACAAAAGTTGAATACCAAGCAGACCATCAACCTGATCTTTAGGGAATTATGGGTCGGCATCATCATCGGCGCTATCTGCTCCGTGCTTATTTTGCTGATTGCGTATGTGTGGCAGGGTAATTTCGTATTGGGCATTGTGGTCGGCGGCTCGCTGTTGATGACCTTAATCATCGGAACTTTGGCCGGGACCATCATTCCTCTTGTCCTATACAGATTTAAGATCGATCCGGCTGTGGCATCCGGTCCTTTAATCACGACAATCAACGATATCCTGTCTTTGCTGATTTATTTTGGGATGGCTACTTTATTCATTTCTCAACTGCTTTAAAGGGCGTCGCTCCTCCTCACGTGCTTAAAGTTCCTTATCTCAAGCAATTATCTTTATCCTAAGTAAGTTACTAGGTATAATAAGTCTTAATTGAAGGAGGCGAGCCCGTGACTATTCCGAAACCCCTTGTACAGACCAATCAGGCTTTTATCGTCATTACCGTATTAACAGCACTTCTGCTCCACCCGGCCATTCTGCTATTGCCGTTTGCTGTCGGAGTTTATACATTGATCACCAAGAAAAACCCGGTGATTCAATTCAGCCGCCGCTTTTTGAAAAAACCGATGGCGAGCTATCAGCAGGAAGATAAAGATCAGCAGCTTTTCAATCAATGGATCGCAACGATCTGCTTAGGGCTGTCACTTCTTTTCTTCTCTGTGGGCACTCCACTGGCCGCCTATGCGTTCGGCATCATGGTCATTATCGCAGCAGGCGTGGCGCTCATGGGGTATTGCATCGGCTGTACCATCCGTTATCGCTACATGATGTGGAAACACAATCGAACCGCATAAGAAAAAGACCGGAAGCGATGAGCTTCCGGTCTTTTTTGTGTATCGCACATTTCTTATTTAACTTGGCCATTGCCGCGCACGATGTATTTAGTCGAAGTCAAAGCAGGCAGTCCCATAGGTCCGCGCGCGTGAAGCTTCTGTGTACTGATGCCGATCTCGGCACCAAAACCAAATTCAAAACCGTCCGTAAAACGGGTAGAGGCATTATGGTAAACCGCGGCTGCATCAATTTCCATAAAGAATTGATCGACATTTGCGGAATTGGACGAAATGATGGCTTCCGAATGTTTGGTTCCGTAGGTGTTGATATGCTGAACCGCTTCAGTTACATCATCAACGATTTTCATCGACACTTCCAGTCCCAGGTATTCTGTTCCCCAATCCGCTTCTTCTGCAGGTATGACATTAGGAGAGAGTTTTTGCGCAACCTCATCTCCATGGATTTCCACCTGATTTTCCTGCAATGCTGTCATCAATTTCGGTAAATGCTGCTCCGCCCAATTTTTATGGACCAGAATGCTTTCACAGGAATTACAGACTGAAGGCCGCTGTGTCTTGGCATTCAGTGCAATTTCGATGGCCATTTTGACATCCGCTGTCTCGTCGATATAGATATGGCAATTGCCTGCACCAGTTTCCAATACCGGGACCGTAGAGTTTTGGACCACTGTTTGAATCAGCTTGGCGCCTCCGCGAGGAATCAGCACATCCAGGTATTGGTTCAGCTTAAACATATGTGAAGCTGCTTCCCTGCTCGTATCTTCCAGCAATTGAACGGACTCAACCGGCAGTTCACTTTTTTCAAGTGCGCGGTGGATAACCGAAACAATGGCTTTATTGGAATGGATTGCCGTGGAACTGCCGCGTAGCACCACCGCATTACCTGTTTTCAGGCATAAGCTGGAGGCATCCACTGTGACATTGGGACGCGCTTCGTAGATCATGCCCACAACACCTAGAGGCACTCGGATTTTCGACATCGTCAAGCCATTCGGCCGTTCCCATTTCTCAAGCACCTCACCGACAGGATCCGCGAGTTTCGTCAATTGAATCAAAGCATCGGCCATATCTTCTAACCGCGCTTGATCCAGTTTTAAACGGTCCACCAAGGAGTCACTCATTCCATTTTGGCGTCCGGCTTCAATGTCTTTCTTGTTTTCTTCCAGAATATAAGCCTGCTCTTCAAGCAGTTGAGCTGAAATTGAACGAAGCGCGTTATTTTTTTGCTTGGTCGTCGACTTCGCCAATACTGCGGAAGCCTGTTTCGCCTGTTTCGCTTTCTGGACTAGTTCACTTTTCTCGATTTGCTGTTCTTGAAGAAGTTCAGTCATTCATGATACCCCTTTCGGTTTTGCGTTAATCAAACACCCATTTTTGTTTTTACGCCAATATAGGTCCCATCACCTTTGCCCCGGAAAATATCAACCAGTTTTTCACTGCCTGTTCCAGAACCGATGAACACTTGAACACCTAAAGCCAAGGCCGTACGTGCTGCTTCGAGTTTTGACTTCATGCCGCCTGTTCCGACATCAGAACCCACAGAAGATGTGGCTTCTATTAGTTCATTAGGGATTGTATCAAGATGAAGGTATTTATGAGCTTGAGGATTGGTTCTTGGATTGTCCTGATAAATGCCGTTGATGTCTGTTAAAATCATAAGGAAATCTGCGTGGACGAGCCCGCTTACCAATGCCGACAGCATATCATTGTCTCCAAACGTCAGCTCTTTCACTGACACCGAATCGTTTTCATTGATGATCGGCATAACGTTTCGTTCCAATAGTTTTGAAATCGTGTCGTTGGCATTTTTGTAAAGATCTTTTGTCAATAGCAGCTGTGCAGCCACAATATTGTGTTTTTTGCATTCATCTGCATACGCCTGCAACAACAGGCTTTGGCCCACTGCCGCCGCTGACTGCTTATCGACTACTGTATCTGGACGCGATAAATAGCCCATGCTTGTACATCCTGCAGCGACTGCTCCAGATGATATCAATATTACTTCATGCCCGTCTTCTTTTAAGCGAGCCAGTGCATCCACATGCTCGCGCAACTTATCGATCGACAGTTTACCACGCTCATCTGTCAATGAACTACTGCCTATTTTCACAACAATTCTCTTCTTCTCCACGTGCAATCACCACCCGATTTTGATAAATAAAAAAAATTCTTCCATTTCATTCAAAAGCGGAAGAACCATGCCTCCGTGTCTATGTTCTCTTCAACTGTTTTCATCGAATCTGTTTAATAGAGTTATTATGCACTGTTTTGCATTTTAAGTCAATCCAATAAATTATTTTTTCCAGCATAAATGGATTTAACAAACTTTCACATACACCATAAATGAATATTTATGCATTATATTGAAAGTGTCTTATACTGCTTCCCGAAAAATCTGTACTCAGGATTCATGAGATTAAGATAGTTAATTCCAATTTTTCAATTTAAAATGAAAATTCGAATTTTGATTGAAGTAATAGCTTAACATAGTTTATCCTTCATTGAAACCGGGTTCCGGATATAAGGGCTGATTACGGCGGCCATCAGCAACTCATTTAATCGTTCTACAAATGCTGATCCTCTTCTTTTAAAAATATGTATATATAGAAGTTTTTTATTTTGAGATCAATTAAAAAAATTCTTCTTTTTTGAGAAAAATAGATTGGCTACACATTTAAAAAAAGCGCGGAAATTTAATTCCACGCTTTCTTTCTTGCTTTATTTGGACCCTGCGCTCCATGTCATGCCCCATTTGAAGGCCTTATCCATTTCCCGGTGGCCTGAGAAATACTCCACCACTTTTTTGACGCTCAAGGTTTGATTTTTTTCATTTTCAACCAAGGCGATGGCGCACATCCGCTTGCCTTTGCGGTGTTCATCCAGACGGACTTCTACATCCGGGCCGTTTTTTTGCTTCAATGTGACAACTCCATCCACTTCTGCCCAATTCGCTGCACCTTCGTAGATAAAAGCATAGACCAAAATCCGTTTGAATTTCATGAGCTGATCGCCATTGATCCGAAGGTTTTCTCCGCCTTTAGACGTTCCAGTGCGGTCATCGTGGTCAAGTGCGATATAAGGCAGCTGCTTCAAATTTCCGAAGGTGTTGCCGAGCGCTTGGACCACGCCTTTAGAGCCGTCCTCCAACTCAAACAAACAGCCCAGATCCAAATCCACTGAATTGCTGGCATTGAGGATCGATGACAAAAAGCCGCCTGCCGTTTTTTGCGTCCAATTTAAATTCACGACGATTTCACCCAAGGGTGAATCGGTTTTGTTGAGGTTGATCTTGTCTCCTGCCTTTTTCAGTTCCACCTTCTTCAGGTTGATCGAAGCGGGTTTTGGACTTGCATCTTCTGTTTTGACAGGCTGTTTGGGTTTAGCCAATGCATCTGCCGGCAGGTCAAGATGGAATTGCCGGCACAGTTCCCGGAGGTCTCCGGAAACGCTTTGGCCGATTGCGGAAAACTTCCATTCTCCGTTATGCAGGTAGACTTCTCCTGCCAGGAGGGTAAGGTCCTTGTTGAACTCTTTGCCCAAATCATAGCGGCATAATTCTTTTTTGTTTTGATCATCTTCAATCCGTACGTAAGCGTTTGAAACCTGTCCGAAGTCCTGCTTTTTAGCTGCTCCTTCATAGATGCAGATCGCCACTACAATTTTTTTGATTCCTGCTGGGACTTTCTCCAGGTCAACAGTAATCTGTTCGTCGTCTCCGGCACCGGCACCCGTCCGATCGTCCTTCGTCAGCTGCACTGCGTTTCCGCCGCCAGTCAGATTATTGTAAAAAACGATATTTTCTTTCCCGGCAATTTTCCCTTCAGCATCCACCAGCAAAGCCACCGCATCTAAATCGATGGACGCAGCTGTTTGGCTGACGTCCCAGCCCAATCCGATTTTCAATTGCTTTAAGCCAGGATGCGCCTTGGTTAAATCCACTTTTTGTCCTTTGATCAAAGTCACCATTCATTTTCCTCCTCAATAAAACTTTATCTGATTCAACTATACTGTAAATATCTTCTATTTTCACTTAACGATATTCTTGTGACCGAAAAAACTCCCGCCAGGACACAGCCCTGCGGGAGTTTGTTATTTTTTACAGCGGACGGTAATCCGGCTGCAATTGCTTTAGGTTTCTGTACTTGATGATTTGTGCGACATACCATAACAACACCACCAGAGTGATGCAGGCTCCGATAATTGCGGAAACCTGATAATCCATGTTCAAGCCTTCCGGTGCATAGAAGATATACATAGATACGACGGCTGTCATGAAAATCGCAGGGACTCCTGCCACCCAATGGAATTTGAAGTTTTTCAAAAGGTAGACAGCAGCTGTCCATAACATGAATGTGGCCACCAGCTGGTTGGTCCAGCCGACATACCTCCATAGGAACGTATAGTCGATTGTCGCCATGTAGAAGGTTGGAATGGCCAGTGGAATGGTCACCAATAGAATCTTCACTTTGCCTTCCATATTGACAAACTTTGCCAGGATATCCGTCAAGATCATTCGTGAAGAACGAAGCGCGGTATCCCCAGTAGTAATCGGCAAGATGATGACACCGAAAATAGCGAGCAATCCACCCATCGTACCCAGCAAGGAAATCGAGATTTCATTGACTACGCCTGATGGGCCACCAGCAGCAAGTGCTGCTCCCAAACCTTCAGTACCATTGAAGAAAGTCATGCCGGCAGCTGCCCAGATCAAGGCGATAATGCCTTCGATGATCATAGCTCCGTAAAAGATCTTGCGGCCGTCTGTTTCTTTTTTCATCGTACGTGCAATGATCGGGCTTTGCGTGCAATGGAATCCTGATATTGCCCCACATGAAATGGTCACCATCAATAATGGCCAAATCGGCAGATCTCCCGGGTGCAGGTTAGCGAATGTAAGGTTCGGCATCGGTTTTCCGGAGAAAACCAACGCAATCGCCACCGCCACCGCCATAAACAGCAGGATTGCTCCCAACAGTGGATAGATGCGGCCAATCACTTTATTGATCGGCAAAATTGTCGCCAGGATAAAGTAGAAGAAAATGATCACTAAAGCAGTCATAAAGTTAATCGGCGTAATTTGTGCAATCAATTGCGCAGGCCCTGCGGTAAAAGCTGCAGTCACCAGCAGCATCAAGACCAGTGAGAGTCCGTTGATAAAGACTTTAGCATTCTTGCCCAGGTACTTCCCTACTAATGTCGGGAACTGTGCACCTCCGTGGCGCATGGACATGACACCTGAAAAGTAATCATGAACCCCTCCAGCGAAAATACAGCCAACAACGATCCAGACAAATGCTACTGGACCATATAAAGCCCCGGCAACCGCTCCATATATTGGGCCAAGGCCGGCGATATTCAGTAATTGAATCAAATTCCCTTTCCACCAGCTCATTGGAACAAAGTCCAATGTGTCTGTTTTGGAATAGGCGGGAGTCGGTGTATTGTCATCAACGCCAAATACACGCTCGATGAATTTCGAATAAAATACATAACCTAAAATAAGTAAGGCCAAGGCTGCAAAAAAAGTAATCATGTGGCGGTTCCTCCTGATGTTGTTGTATAAGCATAAATCATGATAACATGTTTTTTAAATATATAAACATAATATTTAGAAAAAAACAAATTTACTGTAAAATAACTATAAAAGACAAACTAAACTTTTTTAACTGATTTTATAGACCTATCTAAGAATTTTTCTTTTGAATTGAATAGTATTAAACATTAAAAAAATATAAAAATATTATACTCAATTAATTTTCCAACAAAAAAACGTACAGAAAGATTCTTCTGTACGCTCTTTCCATTATTTATTTTGTCCGGATTCTTGCTCTTCGGATCCCTTGAATGACATCTATGGCTGAGAAAATAATGACAACCACTAAAACACTGCCAATCAGCCAATTGAGGCCAGCCGTACCGCCGAACAGGTCCGTAAGCCATTGCTGGAACGCCGCGTTGATCAGATTGGAATTGGTGAAGATCAGGATAAACACAAGCACTGACGTTGTCTGAACAAAGGCATTGAACAGGGCCAATTTATTTGTCCATTGCAACGCGCGCCATTGATAGACTGCCAATGCAATTTCGAGGACGACGACAAGTATGATCAATGGCCAATAGGAAATCAGGACATCCTGATTGAAGATCGGCGTGGTGAATTCCAGGCCTCCCTGCTGCCCCTGCTGGTATATCCCAAGCAGTTTATCCGCATTGAAATAAACCGTTGTCCAGATTGCCGTCCAAATCAGGCTGCCGAATATTTGGCTTCTTGGAATCTTTTTTTCTTTTAAGATATGCGGCCGCTCCGGAAATTCCTTGAGATCATCCGGTGTCCATTCTTCAAAATTCAAGGCGAGCGGCCTTTGTGATTTGGAATGTTCCGCGCGTTCAACAATCACCAGCACCAGGGTCAGCCAGAATACGGCCTGAATTACCGCATTGACGATTCCTGAAATGATGCCTCCGATTAAATTTCCGATGATCGTCAAGACCGGCTCTTCTCCTGCTCCTGAAACGACTGTAACGATGATGATGACAATGGTGGTCACCGTAATGGCAATCGGCAGGATAAGCTTCAGCAGCTGGAGGTAGAGGTCATAATAACGGGGCCCGATCAAATACATGGGCCGCTCTGCATAACGGCTTGCCAGAACTGCCGGATGGCCCAGCTCGGCAAGGGCATTTTTGACATCCTGTTCCGTATAAGGATCCGGCAGCATCTGTTCAATAGTCGACCGCAGCTCCTCTGCAACTTCGTTCCGTTTTTTTTCCGGAATCCTCTTCGTCACTTCCCCGATATACAGTTCAATCAATTTCATGGCAAACCTCCCCTTTTTACAAGCTCTACCGATGCTCCCATTTTGTTCTATCATACACCCTTATTTTCTTTTAAAAAATAGTTCCGTCTTCTTTTTTCAATATATTCCGTCAACTCCGATAATAAGTGAATACAGCAAAAAGCAGACCCATGTCCATGAGCCTGCCACGTTTCTGGAATGCTTTACCTCCACTTTAACAGCAGTGGCCAATGCAGAAATTCGTTACCGGATTGAACTGATCCGTCATTCAAACTGCGTACGGAATTCCAACGCTTCTGCGATTTTATTGTCCTGAGTGTCAAAGACATCACTTGTGGTGATCGATACCGAATCAAAACTGCCGTCTTCAACAATAAAGCCGATGTTGCCTCGTTTGGTTTCACCTGCAGCGAGTTCACCGTTCAACTCTTCCAAGTAAATATCATCTTCCCAAAGTTTTGTTTCCCCTTTGGCGGTTTCCATCAAAGCCACAGGTGCAAAATAAACCGGTTCGTCGGATGTATTCGTGACTTCCACAAACATTTTCACGATTTTGAACTCCTGATCATGCGTGTAGGAGTGGAAAAAATCAATCAGGCTGTAATCCGGTTTGAGCTGTAGAATTTTCGATTCCGCCAAGGTCAGTTCCACCGGACCGACTTCAGCTGTCTCACTGTCCATATTCACCGCTTCAACAGTTGCTTCCCCTTTGGCATCCCGCTTGTGTTGGCCGCCCTCCTGCAGTAGTCGGTCATCCGTCACCTGGGGGCTAAGGACATAGTCTTCGTAATAGCCGGGGATTTCGTTTTGCTGGCCGGCTGCTGAAACGGCCATTGTTGAATCTGCTTGTTCCGAACACCCTCCGAGCAATAGCGCGGAGAGGCCTATTAAATAAACGGTCTTTTTCATGTCAGTTCCTCATTTCACTGCTGTTTTTACTGGTTTACTTATCATCGATCTCCACTTTTGCTTTCAATAGGTCAAAGATGATTTTTGCATGATCGGTATTGTCGAGCTGTCCCGCAAACTTTTCACTTGCAGGTCCGTATGCATAAACCGGAACATCTTCCCCTGTGTGTCCGCCGGTTGTCCACCCCGTGTGTGAACGCTTATCGAAAATCTTTTCAATCGAATTATCGATCGCTGTGAAGTTTCCGCCCGCTGCCGCTTTTTTAACTGCGCCGATTTCTTCAGCTGTCAGGTCAAGGTCGATATACTTGCTTAACGTTTCTTCTGCGCCGGCACCGCCAATGATTTTTTCAGCCATGAAATCAGGTGTGCGTTTTGCCGCTTTGATCGGCTCTCCAAACCAGTTGTAGATGCCATCCGAACCAATGGAAAAGCCGCCAGTTGAATGGTCCGCCGTTGCGACGACCAACGTATTGCCATCTTCTTCAGCAAACTTGATGGCTGCCTGGAACGCTTGGTCGTAATCCTCCATCTCGCTCATCGCACTGACGATATCGTTGTCATGTCCTGCCCAGTCGACCTGGCTGCCTTCCACCATCAGGAAGAATCCGTCTTCCTCTTCCGATAATCGATCGATGGCCGATTCTGTCATATCCGCCAATGAAGGGATGCTGTCGTCACGGTCAATCATTTTCGGAAGGCCCGCCGGCGCAAACAAGCCGAGTACTTGCTCGTCATCGTTGCTCAACAGCTGTTCTCGGTCTGTAATATAGCTGTAGCCGTCTTTCTGGAACTCTTCCGTTAGGTCACGGTCTGTCCGTTCAAACAGATTGACGCCTCCACCCAGAAGCACATCGACTTTGTGCTCTCCATCGATCAACTCATCATAATAATCATCCGCAATGGCATTCATGTTTTTTCGTGCGATGTCATGAGCGCCGAACGATGCCGGGGTGGCGTGTGTAATTTCGGAAGTTGCGACCAATCCTGTCGCTTTTCCTTTTTCTTTGGCAGCCTCCAGGACTGTCTTCACTTCGCTTTCATCGTTATCGACCGCAATCGCATTGTTGTAGGTTTTTATGCCGGCAGCCATCGCTGTGGCAGAGGAAGCGGAATCCGTGATGTTTTGTGCAGGATCTTCCGGATATGTCGATTGCTGTCCAACTAAATAAGAATCGAAGGACATGTCTTCGACCAACTTGGTGGAAGCATCATCTTGAAGATAACGATAGGCAGATGTATAGGATGTCCCGACTCCGTCACCGATCAGGAAAATAACGTTCTTTACTTCATCTTTTTTGCCGCCTTTGCCTTTGCCCTGGCTGTGTTCAGGTGCTTTGCCCTGATTATTTCCAGCTTTTGCTTCGGCTGACAAAGTAAACGAACTTGCCCCCGTCAGCGCCACTGCTGAAGCTAAAGCAATCGGAAGTACTTTCAATTTCAAGTTTCTATGTATCATTTGTTTCCCCTCCAGTCAGTTGATGAACAAGTTCAGTATAGGATTTGATTGTTAAGCGCTGACGGGAAAATTGTTTAGTATTTGTAAACGGTGAAAAACAGGTATTTTTACGCAATACAAAAAGCCCGGAAGAATTTCCGGGCTTCAGATTATTTGGCAGTTGATGCGGTTGCATTTTTTGCAAAGAATATATAGGCCAACAATGCAGTCAAGCACATGATGAAAATGACCAGCCCCATTGGAACTGCCGTATCTTCTCCTGCAATCCCTACTAACGGCGCCGTCGCTGCTCCAAGAATAAACGGCAGCAAGCCAAGCAATGCCGAAGCACTTCCTGCTACATGGCCTTGGCTTTCCATGGCTAGAGTGAAAGCGGCTGTTCCCACCACGCCAATCGACGTGATGAAAAAGAAAATAGGAATGACGACCGCCCATAAAGGGCCATCAAGCAACACGACGGCCAATAAAACTGCACCGGCAGTCGTGGCAGTATAAAGCGCGGTTTCCAAAAACCGCTTTTCAGACCAAATGTACGAGAAACGGCCAACAGCATAACTGCCGATAATCAGTCCGATGCCATTCATACCGAACAGCAAGCTGAATGTCTGCGGCGATACTCCGTACACATTCTGATAGATGAAGGGAGTTCCCGACACATAGGCAAAAACACCGCCGATCAGAAAACCTTGCGCCAACGCATAGCCCGTGAACTGCCGATTCTTTAAAATTCCCGCAAAATTGCTGAAGGTCGTTCCCAGATTGCTTGGAACCCTTTTTTCAGGCGGCAAGCTTTCCTTCAGGCGGAAGGCTGAAACGAGCAACAGGACAATTCCCAGAACCGTCAGCACCAGGAAAATTCCTCTCCAGTCTGCAAACAGCAGGACCCCGCTGCCAACTGAAGGCGCCAGCAGAGGAACCAGGTTGTTGACGACCATCAATAGAGCGAACAATCTTGTCAATTCCGCCCCATTGCTGACGTCCCGCACTATTGCCCGGGAAATAACCAAGCCACCGGAAGCTGCAAAGCCCTGTACGAAACGCAGTAGAACAAATATGTAGATGTTTGGAGCAAATATGCAAGCCACTGAGGCTACTATGTATGCAACCAGCGAAATCAGGAGTGGCTTTCTCCGTCCCTGCACATCACTAAGCGCTCCTGTGATCAATTGGCCTAACGCGAGTCCAAGCAGACACGCGGTCAAGCTCAATTGAACAGAGGTGGCATTGGTTTCGTAGACATCTGCAAGAATTGGGAAAGCCGGTAAATACATATCGATCGTGAATGGAATTAAGGAAGTCAGTGCACCCATCAACAAAATAAAATGGACTCGTTTTAAGCCAGTCAAGCTTTCCAATACTTACACCTTCTTTTCTATCATTAAAAATATGAGCTTGTAGACGAAAAAATTTATGTCACTTAAAGAATGAATACACATTTCATCATGTTTATACTGAATCCTGCGCTCCAGGCGGACGCTTTCCACGGGCTGGCGCCGAACTAACTCGGACTGACGCCCGAGTGGATTTCGACACTTCGTCGCCTTGCACTTCGGATCCTGGAGTGAAGGATATACCAAATTTGTCGGGACTACTTTTACCGGAACTGACTAGCAGGTTACGTTCTTTGATTGAAGCAACAGACTCCCAACCAGGCTGGCCAAGAAGACTCCTGTGAAATCAGTGAAAGCTGAAGACCCCGCAGAAAAGGGATTGGCCAAAACTTTTGAGGGCATGAAGCTCGGTAGAGTTAGTATACAGCCTCAAAACTACATAAATCATTTTCTCAAGTTGTTGAAGAATCGCTCCACGCATGAAAATTACCGTTTTCTAACATAACATAAAAGCTCCTGTCTTTCTTTAACTATGTTCTCTCTTAACCAACTTTTTAAACCTTACATTCAATAGGACAGCTAAAAACCCATCCCTGTCGAGCTATCCCAAAGGATAACCAGACAGCGACGGGTTTCAGAAATGCTAATGGCTAAAGAGAAACTTGCCGATTATTTTACTTCCACAGTCCAGCCCAGTGTATCTTCAATCTTGCCTGTCTGGATTCCTGTGATCGTATCGTATAGTTTTTGTGATAATTCACCGATTTCGTGATTGTTGATGATCATTTTCTGGCCTTTCCAGTTCAGTTCCCCGACTGGAGAAATAACGGCTGCCGTCCCAGTGCCGAAGACCTCTTCGACTTGGCCGGCTTCATATGCTTCGTACAGTTCATCGATGGAAACACGTTTTTCGGTTACGGTGATTCCCCATGTGCCAAGCAATTCGATGATGGACATGCGCGTGATGCCTTTTAGGATACTGCCGTTCAACTCAGGCGTCACCACTTCACCGTTGATTTTGAAGAAGATGTTCATGCTGCCGACTTCTTCGATGTATTTCTTTTCGACGCCATCCAGCCATAGGACATCCGCGTTGCCTTCTTTTTTGGCATTGGCCTGCGCCTGGTAGCCTGACGAATAATTTCCGGCTGTTTTAGCCATACCGGTTCCGCCTTTTACTGCGCGGGTGAATTTATCTTCTACATGGATGACAACCGGGTGAAGGCCGCCTGGGAAATAAGAGCCCACTGGTGACAGGATGACCATGTATTTATAGGTTTGAGACGGTCCGACTGCAAGATTGGCGTCTGTTGAAATGATGTAGGGACGGATATACAGCGAAGTTCCAGGTGTTTTCGGAACCCAGTCTTTTTCAAGCTTGATCAATTGTGTCAAATGCTCCAAAGCCTGTTCTTCATCGATGGCGGGGATGCTCAGGCGTTCACTTGAAAGGTTCAGACGCTCAAAGTTCTTTTCGGGACGGAACAATAAAAGGCGCCCGTCCTCTGTATGATAGGCTTTCATGCCTTCAAAAACCGTTTGTCCGTAATGGAAGATCATCGCCGCAGGATCTAAACTGATCGGTCCGTAGGGAACGATTTTCGGATCATACCAGCCTTTTTCTGTTTCATACTCCAGGATATACATATGATCAGTAAACGTCGTCCCGAATGGCACCTGGTCTTTCACCGGTTTTTCTTTTTTGTTGGTATTTTCAATAACTTCAAGCTGATATGTAGTCATCGTCAGGACTCCTTTGTAAAAATAATTTTAATTATCAGTAATATGAATAATTATACACGTTCTTTCCGCCCTTTAAAAGCTTCGCCGGCTACAATTCAAAAATTGCGATAAAAGACCCGTTCCTTTCCAAAACAAAAAGACCATTCAGCGAATGATCTCGATAAAGTGTGCAAGAATTTTGGCGGTAAGCCCCCAAATGACCTTGTCTCCATAAATGTAAAAGTATTCATCAACTTGGCGCGTCCGCCAATTGTAATTTTCCCCTCCGGCAATCAAATCGTAGGGAAAGCTCTCCTCCGGCTGGATATCAAAATTGATGCTGTATACTTTCGGCTCTTTTTCCAGGAAGAACGACAGCGGAACCGTAAAGATGCTGTCGACTTCGGGTGGATTCGGCTCAAATGCAGCTTCCGGATCAATGATGCCGGCAAATGTATACACAATCATGCCAAAAGGCGAAACAATATAGTCTAGTGGAAAGATATCCGAGATTTCGGCTCTTTCTATTCCAAGCTCTTCAATCGTTTCCCGGACGGCTGTGTCTTCTTCCGTCTGGTCCTGAAAATCAATTCTTCCCCCGGGAAAACAGATTTCCCCCGGCTGGTTTCTTAAGTCATAGGAGCGAACTTCAAAGAGGACATGAATTTCTCCATCTTTTTCGATAAGGGGCAAAAGAATTGCATATTTTGAGAAATCCTTATTTCCTAATACATCAGGAGTACGGTTTTTCACTTTTTCCAGCATGCTTTTCGGATCCATATCAACACCTCAGCTCTCTTTCAACCATTTTACCAAACCGGGCACAATAATTCCTTTTCGACGATGATTTTTATAGGATGCTCCGGATAGAAAAGACATTCGGCAGATCGACAGGCTATATCGTCAGGATTTCCCGGATGTCCTCTGCAGACATCGCCTTCAGCGGTTCTTCTCCCGATTGGATCACCTCATCGATCAGGTTTTTCTTTCTCATCTGCAGCTCATTAATCTTTTCTTCGATGGTGCCTTTGGCGACCAGCCGAATCACCTGCACTTCCTTCTTCTGTCCCATGCGATGCGCCCGGTCAGCAGCTTGCTGTTCGACAGCCGGATTCCACCAAAGATCGTAAAGGATGACTGTATCGGCTCCCGTCAGATTCAGGCCAGTACCGCCGGCTTTCAGGGAAATCAAAAACAAATCACCTTGTCCCCCGTTGAATCGGCTGCACAGGTCCACCCGTTCTGCGGGCGGAGTCTGGCCGTCCAAATAAAAATAAGGGACTCCTTCTTTCGCCAATTGATGGCCGATGATGCCGAGCATTTGGGTAAATTGCGAAAATACCAGCACACGCCGTCCGGACAGCCGGCATTCCTCCACCAGCTCCATCAATTGATCGAACTTGCCTGATCCGCCATCGTAGCCTTCCACGAATAATGCAGGGTGGCAGCATAACTGGCGCAGCCGGGTCAGTCCCGCCAAAATCCGGATCCGGTTCTTCTGGAAGCTGTCTTTGTTCAAATGCTTCAGTGCATCCTGTTTCAATTCGGCTAAGTAAGCCGCATATAATTTCTTCTGCTCTTTCTGCAGTTCCGAATAATGGATGGTTTCCACTTTGTCCGGAAGCTCCGTCAACACCTCCGTCTTGATGCGGCGCAGGATGAAAGGACGGACCCGCTTCTTGATGCTTTCGCGCCTCATCTCACTGAACAGCCTGCGGTTCGGCAACAGCTCTGGAAACACCACATTGAAAATCGACCATAATTCATCCAGCGAGTTTTCAATCGGGGTTCCGGTAAGCGCAAACCGGTGATCTGCTTGAATTTCCCTGACGGCCTTCGCCGTTTGGGTGACCGGGTTTTTAAAGGCCTGTGCTTCATCCAAAAACAAGGTATGGAAGCTTTGGCTGCGGTACAGCACTTGATCCATCCGCAAGGAAGGATAGGACGTGATGACGACATCCAGCCCCTGTGTTTTTTGGATCAAAGAAGCCCTTTGTGTTTTAGTGCCATCAATGATCCCAACTTTGAGTTCTGGTGCAAATTTCGTCAATTCGTTGAGCCAATTATAGACAAGCGACGAAGGGGCAACCACGAGGACAGGCTGCTGCTGTTTGCGGATATCCGGCAGCACCGAGACGATAAAGGCGATGCTTTGCAACGTTTTGCCAAGCCCCATGTCATCCGCCAGAATGCCGCCGAATTTATATTTCGCCAACAGGTTAAGCCAGCGGAAACCGGCTTCCTGGTAATCGCGGAGTACCCCGTTCAAACTTTCCGGTAGATCAGTATCCAGCTCATCCGGTCGATTCAGGTTTTGCAGCAAGTGGGCAAAACTGGCCCCTGGGTCGAGCAGCTGTCCTTCATCCAGTGAAGCCACCAAGTGGAGGCCATGGATCAAAGGAATGCGGATCTCTTCCCTGCCGAAATTAGCGGAATTGACGTCCAGTTCGCGCAGGAAATCACTCAACTCCATGAATTCCGCTGTTTCTAAAGACATTAACGTACCGTTAGGGATTCGGTAATAAGGCCGTTTTTCTTCCAACGCCTTCAAAATTTTCTTGATCTCCGCTTCCGGAATATCCTGCAGATCAAAGCGAAATTCCAGCCAATCGGTGCGCTCACTGATTTCAACCTTCACTTTCGGACCGCCATAGTTTTTCTGAACCCGAAGCTTGACGGCTGTTGTCGCATAAATCTGCATCAATTCTTCAAGCACAGGAATGACATGGTAGAGGAAATGGTACTCCGATTCCTCATCCTGCATATAGAAACCGCCGTCCGTCTGTGTAAATGCACTGTCTTTCATTACTTTCACAATTTCCTGCTCCTGCTCGCGCTGCCGGCGGATTCCTGGATAATGGCGGAATTCATCGTCCGCCTCTTCACACGGATTGATGACCAAATGGCCGTAATGGAATTCCACTCCTGCCAGCAGACGATGCTTGATGCGGTCGAGATACAGCTTGGCGCGGAGAGGTGTTTCCACCAGCCGTTCCGCTACTGCATCAGCGATATGGACTTTCCCTAAACGCTCCAGCCCCGGCACGACCGTCGCCATGAAATGGTCCATTTCCTCTGCCGGAATCAGCAGCTGGTCAACCGAGCCAGGCAGCAATTCCTTCAATTCCGCCAGACGCCTGGCATCTTCCCCAGCCAAATGGACCAAGGCACCGTCCGCAATCACCAGCTCGTAAACCTTCAGGATCAGCACTTCCTCCAAACCTTCGACGTCCAGACGAAAGCCACCGGAGCGGTTTTCAGCAAAGTGGAAAGACAGCGGCAATTCTTTTTCGATGCGGATGCCTTCGGTAATCCGTCCAGCGCCCATCAGTTTAACGAAAGGCACGGTTTGCATCAAAGGCAACAGCCGCTCCCAGTCCGAAGCTGCCAAGACCACCAGATCTGTTTTTCCTGAACTTCCTGCACCTGTAATCCGCGTTTTCGCCAAGTAATCGAGTACCTTTTCAGTCTCATCCTGCAAGCGGTGTTCTTCTGGCGAGTAATGGACTCCAGCTGATTCGCTGTACGATTCCTCAGTCCTCACCGCTTCAAGGAAATCACCAATATTTCCTACAGGTTCCAGTCCAGCTGTTCCGATAGCGAGCCGCAGACCGAGTACGTAGCCTGTTCCTTCCATTAGAACCGGAAGGAAACTGAACTCGACTTGAAGCGTTTGCCGCTTATCGAAGTACTGCCGTCTGCCTTTAGTTCCGCTTGTTTGCCGCGTGAATAAATCCAGCATTTTCATCGTTGGGTTTTCGCGTTGCTGCATGTCGTCAATCGCCAGCAGAACACCTGCAATATGATGGCAATAAGTCGTTACAAAACCGACTGGCGGACAACTGCAGGAAGCCAGGATTTCCCCGTCCTGTTCCTGCCTGACACTGACGTGAAATTCGTTGCGGCCGGTGACGATGCCTTTGATCAGCCGGTCGTCATTCAGATCCGGTGAGAGCCGGATTTTGCCGCCCAAAATGTAGGACCGTCCTTTTTTGTAAGCGGCAAGTCCGCATAGTTTTTTTATTTTTGTTTCATTAAGTGAAAAGTTCATGGGGCCAGTTCCTTCCTGAGATGCCTGAATACCCGAAACCGTTGCGAAGAATTCGAAGCTCTCTCCATTATCCCTAACTGCATGCAGCGAATCAACTGAGCTACTTCGGCATCGCCAGTAAGTAAAGAAAATCCCCTGCAACATGGAGTTGAGGGGATTGTTTCACTTATAAAGAGTGAGTTAGCTTGCCGACGACTTCTCGATATCCGGAATCTGCTGTTTGATCGCTTCGATGGCTTCTTCCAGATTTTGCACCTGCAATACTTTCTTTTGCTGGTCCGGGTATTGAAGACCGGTATGCTTGTAGCGGGAATCGTAATAATACTCCAGCAGCAGACGTACCGCAGAGGAAAATTCCCCTGTTTCCAAATCCGCTTCGATCTGTTTCGAAACATCCTGCGGCATCCGTGTTTTGATCCGTTGGAAGGCTGCTATACATTCCTGCTGGTACTGAACAGGTCGGTAATCTTCAATGATCTCTTTGATTCTTTCTTCCATCGGCATGTCGATAATGAGCTGAACGCTATTGTTTTTCAGATCCATCACCCAGCTCGGGATGACAACTTTGCCGATCCGTGAACTTTCAGCTTCAAAAAGGACAAAAGGCGATTTTTCGAGTTCCCGGAATTGCTGAACCAACAGCGAGTCGAATTTTTTTTGGTTATTCGGCTCAACGCCGATATGGCCGAAAATCGAGCCTTTATGATTGGCCAGCCCTTCCAGATCGATGACAGGATAGCCTTGTTTTTCCAACGCTTTCAGGATTCTCGTTTTGCCTGTTCCAGTCAAGCCGTTCAATACATATGCTTTAAAAGGGGTTTCCGGCTGCTCAAGCTGGTTGATGACCCATCTCCGGTATTCACGGATTCCGCCTTCCAACCGACTGACATGGACATCCATCAACGACAAAAGCGTAGCAGTTGTTCGGCTGCGCATGCCGCCCCGCCAGCAAAATACCGTTTTATTGCCTTCCAGCTGTTTAAATTGCTTCACAAATTCCGGCAGCTTGGCCGAGATGATTTCAAGGCCGCGCTCTTTTGCTGCAGCTACACTCTTTTGCTTATAGAGTGTGCCGATTTCTGCCCGCTCCGCATCATCGAAAAAAGGGATATTGATGCTTCCAGGTATTGAAAAATTCTTATATTCGGATGGCGATCTCACATCGATAAGCACCATTTTTTTCTGTTCACTTAACGGGATCAGTTCTTCCACTGCAATATCGCTGAACATTCTTTTTCCTCCAAACACGCACTTGTTTTACTTATTTTATCAGTATACACCCATCAAGATCAGTTTTCGTTTCTGATTGCTTATTTTAACGCGCATGGATTTCCTGGATTTTTTAAAACCCCCAGTGGAATATACGTTTTCCCATCACATATTCCGTGTTATCCACATAATTTATATTCTTTTTAAATGCTTAATCCAAAGCATTTTCCGTTGACACCCCGGGGTTCAAGCTATATGATAACCAAGTATTCCCGACTAACTCACTAAGAAAAGGATGGTTTCATGACTTCACTTACACATGTTCAACCGGTAAACGATGCAAAAGATCCGGTTTTACGGAAAGATACAGCTTTAAACAAACCTCAGGTTTCACTGATTGTCGGCGGCCTGGTGGTTGCGGCTCTATTAATGATTTATCTATTGGCTACTCAACACATAGCACAACCTATTTTGCTGGTCATCGGACTATTGCTTGGCTATACCTTATTCCACGCACGCTTCGGATTTACTTCAGCTTTCCGACGCCTGGCATCTGTCGGCAACGGCCAAGCCATGCGATCCCATATGCTGATGCTTGCGGTTGCGGTGACTTTGTTTGCGCCGATTTTGGCATATGGCTATTCATTTTTCGGAACTGAAGTTGCCGGCTATGTTTCACCTGTAGGCGTCAGCTTGGTTGTCGGAGCATTCATCTTCGGAATCGGCATGCAACTCGGCGGCGGCTGTGCTTCCGGTACCTTGTATGCAATCGGCGGCGGACGTACGGTGATGTTTGTGACCTTGCTGTTCTTCATCATCGGAACAACGATCGGCGCTTACCATCTGCCGTTCTGGACAGAAGAAATGCCGGCGTTCGAACCGATTTCGTTAGCCACCTCAACTGGGCTTGGCTACGGCGGCGCTTGGCTTGTGTCGATTGTCATTTTCGGTTTGATTGCTTTGATCAGTTTGGCTATCGAGAAAAAAAGACGCGCTCCAAAAATGGCGCCTCTGCCATCCGCTTCTGGATGGAGACGGATTTTCCGCGGTTCATGGCCTTTGTTCGCTGCAGCCATCATCCTGGCATTGTTGAACGCATTGACGTTGATGGTCCGTGGTACACCTTGGGGCATCACATCGGCGTTTGCACTGTGGGGCTCGAAAATCGCTGCGTTGTTCGGTGTTGACGTAGCAAGCTGGGGTTATTGGCAAGGTGCCAATGCCGCTATGCTTGAGTCTTCAATCTTTGCCGATTCCACAACAGTATTGAACTTCGGCGTCATTATCGGGGCATTCCTTGCTTCAGCCGCTGGCGGCTTGTTCAAGTTCACGAAAGTGAAAGTGGGCAATTTCTTCGCTTCTGTCATCGGTGGCTTGCTGATGGGCTATGGCGCCCGCTTGGCATTCGGCTGTAACATCGGCGCTTACTTCGGTGGCATTGCGTCGTTCAGCCTCCACGGCTACATCTGGGGCATTCTGGCATTAGCCGGAACGTTTGTCGCATTGTATCTCCGTCCACTATTCGGACTGTCGGTACCTAAATCCAACGATTCGGTATGCTGACAACAATTATTCACAAAAAATAAAATCCCCCAAAACGAACACTTTAACAGTGAGCGTTTTGGGGGATTCTTTTGTTTTGCCGTTATTCAATTCACGCTTTTGAGGTTCTTGCTTCCAGTTGTTCCCATACCTTCGATTTCAGGTAATGATAAACGCCATTTTCATCACAGGTGAATTCCGTCACCTCATCGACCATGGCCTGGATATGGTCCGCCGCATTTTTCATCGCGACGGCATGGCTGACATACTCGAACATCTTGACATCGTTGTCGCTGTCTCCGATGGCTAGGGTCTCACAGCCCGTTAAACCGAACCGCTCCAGCATCTGTTTGATACCTGATGCTTTGTTGATGTCTGCAACCATCACTTCGGCATTATGCGGTGAAGACGGAGTCATCGTGAAATCCATCTCTTTTTGAAGTTGCTTGAGTTCAATTTTCCAATCATCGATTTCATCTTTCGTTCTTGCGAAGAAATAAAATTTGGAAAAATGACTTCCAGTAATTTCGTCTATCCACTCGATTTCCTCTTCAATCGCTTTTTGGCGTGAAATCCATTCGTTGATCTGGACGGAATCGGGCTTAGGATCACGAACAGCTGCTTCGACAAATGCCTGGTCCTGTTTCAGCACCAGCCGAGCTTCGCCATGCGGGAAAAGCTCATAATAGATTTTGCGTTCCCGTGCCTTGGTAATGACCGTTTCCACCAAATCCAGCGGCAGTGCGTGCTCGAACACGACTTCTTCCCCGATATAACCGGCCATGCCGTTTGAGGTGATGATGCCATCTACAGCAAAGCCTTCCGGAAGCATTTCTGCCAGCTCTTCAGCGGATCTGCCTGTCGCTACAAATACGAAAATCCCTTCACTTCGCAGTCTATCTATGATTTCTTTCGTGTCCATGCTTACTTCGTTGGTATGATTCAAAATCGTCCCGTCCATATCCAAAAAGACGGCTTTAGGGTTAATCGCCACTCCATTACCTCCTGATGTTTAATACAATTGATATAGCCTCAGTATACGCCTTGGGTTTTTTAAACTCAATGAATGCGCAACAGCCCATGGCACCAGCAACAGTAATATCTATTACAGACAGACAAGAAATGTTAGAATAAGGCACAGAAGAATTTTCAGATTATATCCTGGTTGATGGATGATCCGCTTGCAAACAGAGGAGATACTATATCCTATTGGCCTAAAGGAATTTCGTGGAGCAGTTAAATGGCGCCAGATTCATACTCACAGAAAATCGTTTGTTTATGCCAGTCAGACAGATACGAAAGTCCAGTGGCAGATGGAGGCTAACATGAAGCAAATCTTGACCATACAAAAAATATTGAATAATAATGTCGTCATCGCCAGCAACGATACGTATAAAGAAGCTGTCCTGATCGGCAATGGCCTTGGCTTTAATCGAAAAAAGGGGGATACCGTCCCTTTCGACCAAGCAGATAAAACCTTTTTGCTGCAGGACGAAAAAGAAATGGAGCAATACGTCAATCTGCTTCCTTATATCGAGGAGCAGCTCATTGCCTTCATCCACGGACTGCTCTTGTTCATCGAGGAAAAAATGGGCAAGGAACTCAACGAACATATCCACGTGGCCCTGACAGACCATATCGCATTTGCCATTAACCGGGCAAAAAAAGGAATCCAATTCTCCAATCCGTTCTTATTTGAAATCGAATCACTGTATCCAAAAGAATACATTGTGGCCCAGGATGTGGTCAAAAAAGTGGAAGCGCGGACAGGCGTTTCGTTTCCGGAAGGGGAAGTCGGCTTTATCGCACTCCATGTCCACAGTGCCGTTACAGACAAGTCCCTGCGCGATATCAATCGCTATCATGCTTTGCTCTCAAAAATGGTGAAAATCATCGAAGACAGCCTGGATATCCAGTTGGAAAAAGACAATATCGATTACCACCGCCTTATTCAGCACCTCCACCGCGCCATCGACCGTGCCGATAAAGGAGCTCCCCTGGGGGAAGAAAATAAATTGGCCGCTATGTTGAAAAGTGAATATCCCGTATGCTATAATCTTGCTTGGAAGCTCATTAAAGTAATGCAAAACCAATTGAATAAGCCTGTAGATGAAGCGGAAGTCATGTATTTGACGATTCATCTGCAGCGCTTGACACATAAATTCTGACCATACGTGTTACTGATTCGATCAGGCATGAGTATGAAAAGATGCAAAAGTTGACCCTTAGGACAAAACTGTCCTTTTCTCGGCTTTTCCCTTTTCTTCTCATGCCTTTTTTGTGTCTTCAATTGATCTGCTTCATAATTTGAACCATCGAGGAGGAAATTGCATGTCATTCAATTTATTCGGTACCTTGCAAAAAGTCGGTAAAGCCCTTATGCTGCCAGTTGCACTCTTACCTGCCGCCGGTATCCTATTGGCTTTCGGTACAAGCTTTGCACAAGAATCATTTTTGGAAGCGGTTCCTTTTATGGGAGCTGACTGGATCCAGTCCTTATTATTCGTGATGGCGGAAGCCGGCGGTGTCATTTTCGATAACCTGCCCTTGCTGTTTGCTGTAGGTGTCGCAATCGGCCTTGCCGGTGGTGATGGAGTAGCAGGACTTGCTGCCATCATCGGTTACTTGATCATGAACGTTACGATGAAAGCATTTGGCGGAATCACCCTGGAAATGACCGCTGATCCGGCATATGCCAATGTACTGGGAATTCCGACGCTGCAAACAGGCGTATTCGGCGGTATTATCGTCGGGGTCCTTGCTGCCTTTATGTACAATAAATTCTTCAATATCCAATTGCCTCAGTTTTTAGGTTTCTTCGCTGGAAAGCGCTTTGTTCCTATTATCACTGCTTTCTCTGCTGTTTTTCTTGGTATTGTAATGTTCATGGTTTGGCCTTTTGCCCAAAACGGTTTGAATACACTTTCCCACTTCATGCTTGAAACGAACCGTACGCTTGCTGCGTTCGTATTTGGAACCATTGAACGTTCATTGATTCCATTCGGTTTGCACCATATTTTCTACTCGCCATTCTGGTTTGAATTCGGCCAGTATACCAATGCTGCCGGTGAAATCATCCGCGGCGACCAGCGCATCTTCTTTGCTCAACTGCAGGACGGTGTAGACTTTACTGCCGGGACATTCATGACCGGTAAATTCCCATTCATGATGTTCGGTCTTCCAGCTGCGGCACTTGCCATCTACCACTGTGCACGTCCGGAGAAAAAGAAAATTGTCGGCGGCATCATGCTTTCAGGTGCTTTGACATCGTTCCTGACAGGAATCACCGAACCTCTTGAGTTCTCGTTCTTGTTTGTTGCACCTGTATTGTTCGGTATCCATGCAATTTTTGCGGGTCTGTCATTCATGACCATGCACTTGCTTAACGTTAAGATCGGGATGACATTCTCCGGCGGACTGATTGACTTCCTGCTGTTCGGGGTAATGCCTGGAAGAACAGAATGGTTCTGGGTCATTGTTGTCGGTCTCGTGTTCTCGGTCATCTACTATTTCGGGTTCCGTTTTGCTATCAAAAAATTCAATTTGATGACACCTGGGCGCGAAGCTGATGAAGAAGGCGATGAGGAAACAGGTGAAGTCGGCGACTTGCCATATGAAATTCTTGCAGCTATGGGCGGCCAGGAAAACATCACCCACCTTGACGCTTGTATCACCCGCTTACGTGTCAGCGTTGCCGATAAAGGCAATGTCGATAAAAACAGATTGAAAAAACTTGGCGCATCCGGCGTCATGGAAGTCGGAAACAACATCCAGGCCATTTTCGGACCTGTCTCAGATAGCCTGCGGGGACAAATGCAGGACATCATCAATGGCAAAGCGCCTCGACCATCCGAAAAAACGGCGGTTCCAACTGGAGATTCAACTGCCGCCGCTTCAGCTACACCATTGGAATTCAACAGCCCGATTACCGGTGAATTGCTTCCGATTTCAGAAGTTCCGGATCAGGTATTCTCCGGTAAAATGGTTGGTGACGGATTTGCGATCAAGCCGACAGAAGGAAAAGTATTCTCTCCGGTGAACGGCAAAGTCGTCACGGTCTTCCCTACCAAGCACGCCATCGGCATCGCGGCGGACAACGGAACGGAAATACTGATCCACATCGGGATTGATACGGTCCATCTGAAAGGTGAAGGCTTTACTTCACATATTGAACAAGGCGATTTGGTTGAACAAGGACAGCTTCTAATGGAAATGGACTTGGATTACATCGCAGAAAACGCAGCTTCCATCATTACGCCTGTCGTCTTCACGAACCTTGAAGAAGGCCAATCGATCAAACTCAGCAAATCCGGCTCAGTAGCAGCCACGGACAAGAACATCATGGAAATTGTCCAGGGAGAGCCTGTCGTCTGATCTAGAAACACCAACTAAAAGCCCGGTTGCACGCGGAAGTTTTCCGCAGGCAGCCGGGCTTTCTTACATATTCGATTAAAACAGCATCTATGAAGATGAGGTTTTCAAACTGACCCCTAAGTTTTATTCGGAATTGGCACTTTTAACTGGATCAGTCCTCTGCTAATCTTATCTGAAAAAGAAAAGATAGGAAGGTAACCACCGATGCAAAAAACAACCAGCTATTCACCTGCAGCCAATACCCGCACATTTGATTTGATTTTAAGCTCCATGGCCATTGCACTTGTCTTTGTCTCTACTTTATTGCTGAATATTCGCCTGCCAATTGCGGCAAACGGCGGGCTTGTCCATTTGGGCACCGCGATGCTCTTCATTATCGCCATCTTGTTCGGTCCAAAAAAAGGACTGATTGCTGGTGCAATCGGCATGGGTCTGTTTGATCTGGTCTCCGGCTGGACCTTATGGGCGCCGATTACCATACTCGCTCGCGGCCTGCAAGGGTATCTGGTCGGAAAGATCGCCTGGTCCGGCGGCAGAAAAGGCGGCAGTACGAAATTCAATATTTTAGCTGCCATCGTCTCGATTCCATTCATGGTCGCTATCTACTACCTCGGCGAAGCCATCATCTTCAGCAGCTGGATTATCCCGGCCGCTTCGATTCCTGGAAACCTTGTCCAAAATACGGTTGGTTTGATCATCGCAATTCCAGTAGCAGTTGCCTTGAAGAAAACGCCGTTTTTCAAATAAGTTTTCTATCGGTTCACCTAAAAAGGAGCATGTCTGAACTTCAGACATGCTCCTTTTTTCAGTTTTTCACTTGCGAGATAGTCAGGCCGTCGCCTATCGGAATCAATAAGGATTCCAGTTGAGGGTGATTCGCCACAACAAGATTAAATGCCTTCATCACTTCTGTATGGCTGCTGGCTTCAGCTGCATCGTCCGCTACCGTTCCCCTTGCGAGTACATTATCCGCAACGATCAAAGCGCCAGGAGTTGATAGCTTCAGACAGTAATCCAAATAATTTTCATAGTTTCCTTTGTCTGCATCGATAAAGAAAAAATCGAATTTGCGATTTTCTTCCACCAGTTTTTCGAGGCTTTCTAAAGCCGCTCCTGTCATGTAGGAAACCTGTTCACCGAATCCAGCTTTCGTTAAATTGCTGTGCGCCAGTTCTGCATACTGTTCCTCAAGCTCAAGCGAAGTCAACTTCCCTTCTTTCCCGGCGAATCCTCTCGCCAGACAAATACCGCTATAGCCTCCAAGCGCTCCAATTTCCAGCACATTTTTAGCGCCTGAGATTGAGACCAGCATCGTCAGCAGCTTGCCGGACGATGGCGATACAGAAATCGAAGGCATTTCATTTTCCTTTATGGAAGCGACAACTCTGTCTAAAAGTGGATCTTGTGTGGTGAAGGCGGCATCAATGTATTGGTTGATTTTCTTCATGTCCAGGACCTCCTTTTTTGTCAATTGGATTTCTTTTTCTGTCTATATAAGTTGAACTAAAGAATTTACTTTTTTAACTCAACAAGAGTGAAGAAACGAAGAAAGTGCTCCAGGCGGATGCTTTCCGCGGACGAAGCGCTGAGCCTCCTCGTCGCAAGCTCCTGCGGGGTCTCATCACTCCGTTCTTCCGCGGGAGCAGTGCAACGACATACAAGAAATCCACTCGGGCGTTTAGCCCGAGTTAGTTCGGCGCAAGCCCGTAGGAAAGATACGGCCGAAAGGAATTCGGATCGTATCTTTGCGACGAAGCTAGCGCAGCGATGCAGGAGCACCGGGTTTTTAGGAGCTGGTTTGTGGAATATCCATAACAGAATTGTTTCTGTGAAAAATTATTAGTTCAACCTATATTATATGAATAAATTGTATACGTTTGTAGATAAAACTGTCCAAAAAAGCCCCTCTCATCGACTTTGATGGGAGGAGCTTACGTAAGCAATTAGATTCCTACAGGGCTTTTTTCATCCAACTGAAGTGCTTTTGCTGTTGAAATATGGATTTCCTGAAGAAGTTCCGGATTATCAGACAAGGATACGCCATAAGACGGAATCATTTCTTTGATTTTCGGCTCCCATTCGCCTACCTGGTCCGGGAAGCACCTTTGGAAGATTTCAAGCATTGCATGAACGGCCGTGGATGCACCTGGAGAAGCTCCAAGCAATGCAGCAACTGAACCATCAGCAGCAGTGACGATTTCTGTACCGAACTGCAAGGTTCCTTTGCCCTTATCCGTATCTTTGATGACTTGTACACGTTGTCCCGCTACGACGACATCCCAATCCTCAAGCTTGGCAGTCGGAATGAATTCACGCAATTCTTCCACGCGTTTTTCATTGGACAGCATGACCTGCTGGATCAGATATTTTGTCAGTGACATCTCTTTTGCGCCTGCAGCCAGCATCGTAAAGACGTTGTTCGGTTTGACAGATCCGATCAAGTCCATATTCGATCCTGTTTTCAGGAACTTCGGTGAAAAGCCGGCAAATGGTCCGAACAACAAGGATTTCTTGTTATCGATGAAGCGTGTGTCCAAATGCGGTACTGACATCGGAGGAGCTCCGACTTTTGCTTTTCCGTATACTTTTGCATGGTGCTGCTCGACGATTTCAGGATCGTTGCAGACCAGGAACATCCCGCTTACCGGGAATCCGCCGATATGCTTGGATTCCGGAATGCCTGTTTTCTGAAGCAAAGGCAAACTTCCGCCGCCGCCGCCGATAAAGACGAAGTCAGCGCTATGGTATTCGATTTTATCGTTTTCCAGGTCCTGCACTTTTACTTCCCAAGTACCGTCGCCGCTGCGTTTAATATCTTTAACTGCATGTTTGTAATTCATCTCGACCTGCTGCTCTTTCAAGTGGTCAAACAGCATTTCCGTTAACGCGCCAAAGTTGACGTCCGTTCCGGAATCGATTTTTGTAGCTGCCATTGCTTCATTTGAAGTACGGCCTTCCATGATAAGTGGAACCCATTCCTTCAATTTTGCAGGATCAGCTGAATATTCCATGCCGTTGAACAACGGGCTGGCTGATAATGCTTCGAAGCGTTTATTTAAGAATCGGACATTGTCTTCTCCCTGCACTAAACTCATGTGGGGAATCGACATGATGAAGTCCTGAGGGTTTGCAATGCGTTTATTGTTTACAAGGAAAGACCAGAACTGTCTTGAAAGCTGGAACTGTTCGTTGATTTTTATCGCTTTGTTGATGTCGATGGAACCGTCTGCCTGTTCCGGAGTATAGTTCAGCTCGCAAAGTGCAGCGTGGCCGGTTCCTGCGTTATTCCATTCGTTGGAACTTTCAGATCCCGCTTTTTCAAGTTTTTCAAACACTTTGATGTTCCAGTCTGGTGCTAGCTCTTTAAGCATCGATCCTAAAGTCGCACTCATGACACCAGCACCGATTAAGATGACGTTTCTTTTTTTCTGTTGGTTGTCCATTATAACCTTCCTTATCCCGTATATTTGCAAATAGGTGCAGCTTGCTCCTGATCAAATAATACAAAAAGCCAGGCTCAACCGAAAAACGCACCTTTTCTGCCTCAATTGTGTAATTATATCATATTTATCGTATCTACCTATCTACTTTTGCCTGTCAATTATACCTTAAGTAGAACGGCTTAAAAAGAAAGATGCCTGTTTTAAGAAGAAATGAGCCTGAAAAGCCCAAATGCTGACATTGTCCAGAATGTCAGCATTTGGGCTTATTTTATATTCCGCTTTATCCTGCACGATTACCGTCTTTGTAAAGCTTCATAATGACGTACGGCTGCTTTTGTGATGTCACTGTTTTCAGGCAAGCCACTGACTGTTTGCAAAACAGCGGCCGGCCCGTTTTTGCGGATCATCTCCTGGATTTCCATCGCTTCCTCATCTTCTGGATAATCGAACGCCAACGCAGCAGCAATGGCCTTCGCCAGGTTGGTGTAAGAAAGACCCGCTTTTTGTGCCTGGGTTGCCGGTCGGATCAACCGGTCTTCAGGACCAAGCTTGCGGATCGGGGCACGTCCAACGCGTGTAACGCCGTCATTCAGGTACGCATTCTTAAAGCGTTCGATGTTCTTGTTGATGTACGTGAGATGTTCTTCTTCATCCAGGCCATATTCCTTCACCAGATAGGCACCGGTCTCCTTCAACGTCTCTCTGACCTGCTCGACAATCTTCTCGTCAGCCAAGGTTTCATCAATCGTCGATTTACCTGCCAGATAGCCGAGGTAAGCAATAACAGCATGGCCCGTGTTCACTGTGAACAGCTTCCGTTCAATGAACGGCGCAAGGTCCTTGACCATTGTCATGCCGGTAACCGGCGGGATGTCTTCAGTCGTTTCCACGACCCACTCGTAATAAGGCTCAACCAGGACATCCAGTGAACTTTGGTCCTGAATCGGCACGATGCGGTCAACAGCCGAGTTGAAGAAATAGACCTTTCCTTCCAGCTGGTTTTTCGTCTCTTCATCGAGGTTGTCCAGGATATGCTGCTTCAGGATATCCGTTGCACCAATCTGATTTTCGCAGGCGATGATATAAAGCTTGTCATCTGTTGCCGTCACCCGGTTCGCCAGACCGCGGGCGATCAGCGGCGCGATTCTCGGCAAAATGTTCGGGCCGATTGCTGTGGTCAAGTAGGTCGCTTGTTGAATCGCGTCAATGACATCAGTGTCATGTGTCCTATTATTGATGCCTGACACGTTTTCGATGGTGATGGATTCTTCTTGTGGCTGAGCCAGTTTTACCTGATACCCTTTTTCTTCATTCAGCTTATTGATAACCTGCTCTGCAACATCTACAAACGTCACGTGGTATCCCGATTCGGAAAACAAAGCCCCGATAAACCCTCTGCCGATGTTTCCTGCTCCAAAATGAACGGCTTGTTTCATTGTCATCATTCCTTTATCAACTTATTTTGTAGATAATCCAAGAAAATATCTTCTAATTTCTGCCGGATCACTTTTTCGTTGGATGACGAAAAAATCATCATGGCTATATCACTTTCGATCAAACTAGTACTGATCAAGCTAAGTATTTCCTGTTCCCTTCCACTCAACATCGTTGGCGCCAACATCAGCAACAGGTTTTTCATCTGCATGTCTTTGCCATCCATCCCTTTGACCAGAAGCGGATCATCCAAATGGATTATTTGAAACACGAGTTTTTGGATAGAATCATCCCGGCAATGGAAAAGGGCCATATTGGTTTCCGGAATCCCCAATCCGCCTTTTTTCTCACGCTCTTTCAATTCGTTCAAAGCAGAAGCTGCATCTGTGATGAGTCCACCCTCTGTTGCTGATTCGATTACTTCCTCCAAAACTTTCCAATGATCCGTCGCAAGATGTTTGTTGAGGACCTTGAAGTTGGCCAGGATCGCTTCCATACTGCTCTGCACTTCTTTCATATCCTGAAGAACCATCTGTACGTCAGGCCGACTGTTCGCAAGCATCGTTTCGCCGAGATTTCCGGCATTCAGGTAGTGCTTTTTGCCGGTGATTTTCCCGACATTGTTCTGCAGGTAACTTTCGATATAGCCGATATCCCTGTCACTCAATAAGGGGCTCACCATTATATAATCCACTTCCGTGACGGGCAGGCGGATCGTTGAAATCACCAAATCGTAATCCTGGAAATGAGCGGATTGAAAATCGTTGATGGACAACACTTCCACTGAATTGATTTCGGGCAGTTCTTTTTGAATGCGGCTTGCCAACATTTTGGAAGTCCCGATGCCTGTCGGACAGATGACGACCACGTCAATTCGAACCTTTTCTTCGTTCATCAGCAAAGCGGAGCCGAAATGCAGGACAATAAACGCCGTCTCGTCAGGGGAAAAATCCAAGTCCGTGAATTCATTTTCCAGACCTTGCTTGACCGCCATGAACAACACCGGGTACTTACGCCTGATTTCATCGGTTAATGGATTGAAGGACTCCAGCTTTTGGTTTAGGCGGAAAATCGAAGGCCCCATATGTGCGAGCAACCCTTGGTACAGCGAAAAATCATCGATCAGATTGACATGCAGCTGCGCTGAAACATCGCGGATCAGGTTTTTAATCAGCCGCCCGAGCAGCACACTGTCATAATAAGCCAAGTCAGCCGTCTGTACTTTCGAGCCTTTCAGAATTACTGCTAAAAACTGGACATCCGCTGCAGTCAGCCCAATAGAAAACCGCCCGCGCAACTCTGTACAAACATTTTCCATCAAGCGATATTCAGTGTCTGAACCAACTTCTTTTTGGTTCTTCGGTTCAAGCAGAAAGCCAGCTTCCGTCCGCTGAAGAGCCAGACAGCTATAGACCACCAATCCAATGTAGTCACTGTCCGCCAATCTTGTTTGTTCCTTATTGATTTTTTGATCCACTAATTGATCCACGACAACCAAGTACTTCGGCGAAAAATAGCCAAGAATCTTCTCTTCCTTATTTTTTCCTTGCTGGAGAAAATACAAACTCTCAACCATCTCTTCATAAAAATAAGCGAGGATGTAGCCACCCAGTGCATGCCGCTTATTGGCTTCTCCGCCATTTACTTCTACGCCGACGCCTCTTGTCCTGGACAACTCGATTGAAAACTTCCGCAACCAGTCAGTTACATCATCCAAGTAGGCTGTCAACGTGGCCGTGCTGATCCCCAATTGGCCTGCCAGCACCTGCATTTTGAAAAACGGGCCTTCATGCAGCAAAATAACCAGCAGCTTCAACTTTCTCTCTTCCGGTGTTTCATCTGCTGGACTGACGGTGATCAAATTTTGTATCAGGCGGTAGACCTGCTCGTTCGGACCGGCAATAAAAAGCCCTTCATCGCCTGTGCGTTCCACAGTCAAATCGAATTGCTTCAGCATCTTCCCTACTGATTTCAAATCCCGCTGGATCGTCCGGGCGCTGACATCCAGATAGGAAGACAACGAATGCACGGTATGCTTTCCAGAAGTTCGGACGATCAGCTCGATAATGGACTTTTCCCTAAATGTAATAAACATCGGCCTCACTCACTTCACTTTTAAGTGCCTTTTTTTTAGAACAAGGAAATGTAGATAGATAAGTTGAACTTAAGAATCAGGATTTTTATACACTATATACTGCTTCGGTCGCTCTGGGCATAGCTCCCGCAAGAAGCCAGGCAAAGGACGCCTGTCTTCTTGCTTCGCTTTGCCCGTGGACGCGCCGGCGCTAAGAGACTTGGTGAATTCAAAGCAAACTTATATTCTTCACTGTACTCTTAAAGTATATCGAGTAATATAGCGATCTTAGAGAAATACACTCGGGCCAAAAACCTGATTTAGTTCAACAAGTAAAAATCATTGGCTCAACTTATAGAGAATAGAACAAAAAGGCAGGAATCCCCGCCTTTCTGTTGCTGCTATTTAATTGCTGTTGATGATGGCGATTAATTCCTTAGCGGACTTCGCATTGACCAGCTTGTCTACATTAAGTTGTTCTGCACAAATGACGGCGATTCCTGAAAGGATTTCCAAATGTGTGCCATCCTTTCCGGCGATGCCAAAAATCATTTTTGCGCTTTCTCCATTAAAGTCTACTCCATTTGGAACCTGAACAACAGTAAAGCCCGACTTCAGGACAGATTTTTTGGCGTTTTCCGTGCCGTGGGGAATGGCGACATTATTACCCATATAGGTTGTCGTGATTTCCTCGCGCTTCATCATCTCATCCACATAGGATTCTTCGACATATCCGCCCCGGACCAATGCTTCCCCCGCGAACCGGATTGCTTCTTCTTTTGTGCGGAATTTCTGGTTCATAAAGACGTTTTCCTCCAGCAGGAGCTGATCGTCTTCAGTGCTATGTGGGACACTTGCTTCACTTTCTTCGACAAGTTTATGCTGCTCACCTGTCACGCCTGTTTGCAGACGGTCGATCAGTTGATCGTATTCAGGGCTTGATAGGAAGTTATCGACTGAAATATGATAGGCATCCGGCACTTTATTTTCTGCGCGCGGCGTCAATTTTTCCTGTGTAATAACAATTTGGGAATCAGACGGAATTGTACTGATTGCCGTGTTCGTCACTGTTACATCCAGACCTGCTTCTTTTACTTTCTTGCGCAGGAGAGAAGCACCCATTGCACTCGATCCCATTCCGGCATCGCAGGCAAAAACGATTTTCTGGACATTTGATGGGAATACTCCGCTGACATTTCCAGCAGGCTGTGTTATTTCCCGGGAAATAGAACTCTTTTTGCCTTTCATCTGTTCCATTTTCTTTGTGGCTTCTTCCATATCTTCATCTGTTTGTTTACTCGATTTCAATACGACTGCTGAGATGGCGAAAGACACGGCAGTTGCGACAAAGACGGCAGCAAAGTTGGCCAGGTAAGCCATTCCCTCAGGCGGTGTAACCGCTGCAATGGCCAGAATGCTTCCCGGCGATGCGGGAGCAACCAATCCGCCACCCATTAAAACAAGTGTAAAAACTCCGCTCATTCCGCCGAAAATGACAGCCAGCAATAACATCGGCTTCATCAAGACGTAGGGGAAATAAATTTCATGAATCCCCCCGAAGAAATGGATGATGGCTGCTCCCGGAGCTGACTGCTTGGCGATGCCTTTTCCAAACAGCATAAACCCAAGAAGTACACCAAGTCCCGGACCCGGATTCGCTTCCAGCAGGAACAGAATCGATTTGCCTGCCTGTTGGACCTGCTCCAAGCCGATTGGTGTCAACACACCATGGTTGATGGCGTTGTTCAGGAACAGAATTTTTGCCGGTTCGATCAAAATGCTCGTCAACGGCAATAATCCCGCTGCCAATAACCAGTCCACTCCAGAAACAAGAACCGAAGTAAAAGCACTTACAGCCGGTCCGATGCTGAGAAATGCAAAAATGGCTAATGCGCCGCCGAGAATACCGGCAGAGAAGTTATTGACCAGCATTTCAAAGCCGGTCCGGACTTTCCCTTCGATCAATTGGTCAAATTTCTTGATAGCATATGCGCCGAGCGGACCCATGATCATGGCACCCAGGAACATTGGGGTATCCGGAGCTCCGACAATGACCCCCATTGTTGCGATGGTTCCGACCACCCCACCACGCTGATCGTAAATCAGCCGGCCTCCTGTATAACCGATCAGAAGCGGCAGCATATAGGTAACCATCGGCCCCACTAGTGAAGCAAGGTTTTCATTCGGAATAAATCCTGTTGGGATGAATAGGGCTGTAATCAATCCCCAAGCAATAAATGCGCCGATATTCGGCAAAACCATGGAGCTCAGGAAATTACCGAACTTTTGTATCCGAACCTTCATTGTTGATTCGTTCATGTGATCCTCTCCTTCGAAATGTAGTTTGTGAAGCTGTACGAAAGTTTTCAAGATACGCGGCGCTGCAGAACACCGTCTGCCGAAAAACTGAAAGTTAATTTATCTCTCTATGATGTGTTTCCATCATAGCCCTTGAATGGAAGCGTATTCAATAACAAGGAAAGTCAACTTTGTCGTGCTTGTCGTGACAAGGCTGTTGTTATATAAAAAAGACCGCCCTTTCATCAGTAAGTATGACGAAAGGACAGTTTTGCTTTTTATTGTTTCATCGCTATTTATTATGAAAATACGTGCTGAAACCAGTAATTAATGACTCTTTTTAGGAAGTTTCACCACAAAAGCTGTTCTTCCCAATGAGCTTTCTGCTTCAATTTGTCCGCCATGCAATTCCAAAATGCTTTTTACGATAGCTAAACCTAACCCCGAACCCCCTGTATACTGGGAACGTGATTTTTCGACTCTGTAGAACCGTTCGAATAGGTATGGCAAATCAATGCTTGGGATAACTTGGCCATAGTTCGCTATTTCAATTTCGATGAGTCCTTCCGATTCCTTTACCAGAAGATCAATATACTTTCCATCTTTCCCATACCGGATGGCGTTTTGAATCAGGTTTTCAAATACTCTGGCCAGCTTTGTTCCTTCTCCTATTACAAACGGTGTTTCAGTGTATGAAAATTGCTGCCGCATCTCCATTCCTGCCTCTTTAAGCTGGAACTGGAATTGAACGGACAACTGGTTCAGCATTTCTTCCAGATTGATGGGTACTTCATTGACCAGTGCTTCTTTATTCTGCACCAAGGTATACTCAAACAAATCATTGAGCAATTGGTTCAACTCATGGGATTTCTGATGGATGATCTGGATATAATACCTGAGCTCCACTTCGTTTTTGTACTGGTCTTCGTTGATCAAATCCAAATAGCCGACAATGGATGTTAAGGGAGAACGAAGGTCATGCGCGACGTTGGTGATTAAATCATTCTTGATCTCAGCAGCTTTTTTTTGCTCGGCTTTCGCTTTTTCTAACTGCAGAACGAGTTGGTTCACCCTATCGGCTAGTTCCCCTATTACTCCTCCATCTTCAATTGTCAATTCTTGCTCAAACTGCCCTTTTGCGATATTTTCCATTTCTTTCATCATGTTCTTCATCGCACTTTCCGCATATCGCTGCCGCTCAAACAGATAAAAGTAAGATAAGATCAGAGCAAATGGCAGTAGACATAATAGGAAGAAAGGCACTAAACCAAAAGAGCCGCTCAGCTCGATAAAACCCGCGAGCCTGGAAGATTCTGTTTCCAGGAAATACAAGGCAAAAAGAAGGACTTGAGCGGCGGCGGCTGTCAGTATGATTGCCAGAAAGATGTATAGCAGCGATTTCCACATCGGAATAAACTTAACGACTTTTTTCAATTTTATAGCCTACTCCCCAGACAGTTTGAATTAAAGCTTCCCTAGGACTGGCTGCCTGCATCTTGTCCCGAAGATTCTTAATATGCACCATCACTGTCTTGTTTGATCCCATACTGTCTTCCTGCCACAGCCGCTTGAAAATTTCTTCCGAACTAAAAACAGTGCCTTGGTTTTTAGCCAACAAATAAAAGATATCAAATTCGCTGGAAGTCAATTTGATTTCCTTGCCATGTACACTGACCCTGTGACCTTTTTTATCGATTTCCCAGGAATCGATCTGGATGCTCCCCTGTTCCCTGTCTCGCGGAATATAGCTAGCACGCCGCAGCAACCCCTTTACACGAGCATTCAATTCCAGCGGATTAAACGGTTTGGTCATATAATCATCTGCACCCGTCATCAGTCCAGTGATTTTGTCCATGTCCTGCACCTTGGCGCTAAGCATAAGAATCGGTATCTGACTAGTTGCCCGCACCTGCCTGCAAAACTCCAAACCGTCCATGCGGGGCATCATAACATCCAGAACGATCAGATCAACAGAAACATGTTCGATGACTGCCAATGCCTCTAATCCGTCCTGTGCCTGCAAAACCTCATACCCTTCATTTTGCAAATAAATCTCTGCCAGCCTCGCAATGTCACGGTCATCATCAACGATTAAAACAATATGGCTCACGCTTGTTCTCCCCCTCTTTAAAATCCATCTTACCGACCTATTCCAGCTCTTTTTTCCAGGCAGAATTTGTGGAAAATGGTTTGAGCCTGTGAAATTCTTAGAATTTTCCTTATTAGTAGAAACCCTATCACAGCGCCTAATGTATTCGCAATCAAATCATTGATATCTGTACTTCTCCCGCTTCCGAGCAAAATCCGGACGGCCAATTGAGTGAGTTCAAACGATAAACTAACATAAAACCCTAGACGGGCTGCCTGTTTAACAGACCGGATTTTCCAGCTTAAAAACGGCAAGTACATTCCAAAGGGTACCAGCATGATGATATTCAACAGGAAAGTCTTCAGATCAATCGTCAAGACCGGAATAAAGTTGGTGGATTTGTACCACGGCGTCAGGTTTCGATATTCACCGAGATTCACTTCAATTGGAAAAAACACCAAATGCATCATAGCGAGAAAATAAACGTTGAAAGACAGCATTAGCGTAAATTGGCCGAAAGAATAGTTTTTCTTTAACAAGGTGGCAACAAGCAAGTAGATGATCAAAAGCATGAACACCGGCAATAGGATATCAGTAGAATTGATTGTGAAGATGATTGAACCATTCATTTTTCTTCCTCCTAGTAATCATTATTTCGTTTGTCTTTTGGATCGGTATGCCTTTCTTCAAGGGATAAGTAAATTATAAGTAGCATTTTTAAAGTTTTTTTTAAGAAAGCAGAAATGATTTTTTAATATTGAACAAAAGAAAGAAACAATTCCAGAAGCCAGTGGATGGCCAAGGAATTGCTTCTTTTTAACGGCTATACGTTAAACTCAATTTCATCGTCTCACTTTAAACTACACTGAACCCCCAGCAGACGCAGCAGCTGCCTGATCAGCTTTGACACAGTCAATCGCAATCACAATGGCGATGACGACCGTCTCCATCTCCTCATCCAAAATTTCCACCTTGTAGGTGTCTCCCCAGCTCAACCATTCTTTGCTCACCTGGCCAATCACTTCTCCATTTTGCACTACTTGAAAATCCAGATCCCACCAGTTTCCATGGATTTCAATTCCGGTACCGTCAATTGTATAGCGGGCTTTGAACAAAGAAAACTCCTTTTTGATCGTTAACCGCTCCTGTCCGTTCACTTCAACAAAAAACTTCGGCAGAAAGCTGAAGGTCTTTTTGGTGATGAGCGCGATTTCATCCCTTGCCATATTCAGTATGGAGAAGGTTTTAGGAATCTGCAGAAAGCTGCCTTCCACATAATAGACATCCTGCTGTTCCTTATCCTTCACAGCAAATTTGCCGCTTAGACTGAATACCTTTTGTTTAATGAAGAGTTCGTTCATCGTAATCGTCTCCTTTTTTATCAGATTGGAATTTATACAGGATATATCAAGCTTTTCCGCTCCCATTTCACGTTTTCTTTAGTATGAAGGAAAGTCTTGGAAGAAGCACGGAAGTTAGGAGGAAGATTTGAAGGCTGATAAGCCTCCCCCAACTACCAGGGATAAGGGGTCGACTCGGCATATTTCCTCCGGTTTTGATAAGATGCCAGTGAGGTGAATCGTATCTATTGGCGAGAAGCACTGGCCTCGCTGAAGCTTTCAAAACACCGCCAGAAGAATCTAATTTCTCGAAAGGAAGAGAGCTGCATGTTATTAAAAAACGCAAAGCTTTACGGACAAGAAGGAAAATGGGATATCTCGATCCAATCGGAACAAATCAACTCCATCAAACAAGCTGCAAACACAACTGAGGAAACTGATGAGCAAACCATCGACTTAAAAGGAAAAATCGTATTGCCCCCTTACGTAGAGCCCCATATCCACCTGGACTACGTGTTGACAGCAGGAACGCCGCGATGGAGCCAATCGGGTTCTGTCTTCGAAGGAATAGAAATTTGGTCAGAACGAAAACAACTCGTAACGGAAACAAAAGACGATATTAAAAAAAGAGCGTTGACGGCGATCAAGATGCAGCTGACACACGGCATCCAGCATGTACGGACACACGTCGATGTCAGCGATCCGACCTTAAAAGGATTGGAAGCCTTATTGGAAGTAAAAGAAGAAATCAAACCGTGGATGGATCTGCAGATTGTAGCACTTCCTCAAGAAGGCTTGTACACCAAACCGGATGGGGAAGAACTGCTGATCAAAGCATTGGAGATGGGCGCTGATGTCGTCGGCGGCATTCCACATTATGAATTGACCCGGGAAGATGGGGTCCGTTCGGTGTGTAAGGCGCTTGAACTGGCTGTCAACTACGATAAATTGGTCGATATCCATTGTGATGAGATCGATGATGACCAATCCAGATATCTTGAAGTGCTTGCAGGCGAGGCATTGAAACTGGGCATTGGACATCGTGTAACAGCCAGCCACACGACGGCCATGGCTTCTTACAGCAATGCCTATACGTATAAATTGTTCCAGACCTTGAGAAAAGCCCATATCAACTTTGTCTCGCTGCCAAAAGCCAATCTTCATTTGCAGGGACGCTTCGATGGCCATCCGGCGCGCCGCGGCATCACACGCGTGAAGGAACTGCTGGCAGATGACATCAATGTCTGTTTCGGTCTCGATTCGATCATGGATCCATGGTATCCGCTCGGTGACGGCAACTTGATGAGTGTCGTCGATACCGGTCTGCATGCTTGCCTTATGACAGATTACGCCCATATCGTAAAAGCGCTTGATTTGATCACCATCAATGGCGCCAAAACACTGGCGATTGAAGAAGGCTATGGCATCAAAGAAGGCCATCAAGCCAACTTGATCGTCATCGATTCTGAATCTGAATACGAAGCAATCCGGACGCAGTCTTCCGTTCTTTACTCGATCCGCAACGGAAAAATCATGGTTGAAACCAAACCTGTTGAAACGACGATGACTATTTCTCTTTTTTCTTGAAAAAGAGTTGAAAATCCATAATGAACAGATAAAGAGGAGCCGGTTTTACGGCTCCTCTTTGCTGTTTCATCTCCTACAAGACTAATTTTATTTTCCTTTAACTCGGCTGTTTTGAATACACCATGCAAAGAACGTCCATACTTTTCCAATGATTCATTTACCCGTTATACTAAGGGCAAATATTCCTTAAAGAAAGGATTGGCCAAAATGGAAATCGAGAATCTGCTCGACGTGAAGACCCGGCAGGAATTGAGGGAGTGGCTTGAGGAAAATTCTGCGGCAGAAAAGTTCTGCTGGGTGGCCGTCAGCACAAAAGAGCAACCAGGAGTCGTCCAATATTTAGACGCAGTCGAAGAAGCTTTATGTTTCGGCTGGATCGACAGCACCAAAAAGAAGCTGTCTGATACGAAAACGGCTCAACGGCTATCTCCAAGAAAGAAAAACAGCCATTTTACTGAGTTGAATAAAGAAAGAATAAGAAGATTGGAGAAATTAGGGTTGATGACAGAAAGAGGCCGGCGGGTCTTACCCGATATGCACCCTGAGTCCTTTCTCATCGATGAGGAGATTGAAGCACGCCTGAAAAAAGAGGCTCAAGTTTATCAAAACTTCCTGAACTTTCCCGAACTCTACAGAAGAATCCGAATCGATACCATCCAAAGCCATAAAAAAGACCCTGAACTTTTCAATAAAAGATTGGAGAAATTCATCGAAAATACAAGGGAAAATAAAATGTACGGCCAGTGGCATGACAATGGCCGCTTGCTTGATCATTGAAAGTTACTGCCAATCGCTCATTTATATAAACATTATAAAATAGGCTTAGACAGAACTTGGGATTGTATGAACCATAATGAAAGCGAATTGAGGCGGCTCTACTTTGTGATGCCTGAACTCATCTACTAGAATCAAGAAATCCTGAAAAACAAAAAACGGGAAGAGAACCTTCTTTCGAAGTTTCGCATCTTCCCGCTTCTAAACCCTTCTATTCTCTTATCTATTTAAACCAGAGTTTGCAATGCAATGTTACCGGCTTATACTTAATTGCTTCCACCAAAAAACTACTTATAACCAGGCGCTCCATATGGCTCTCTGATGCCTCTTCAAGCAACGGAACATCTATTTACGGGCCCACTCAGCAATCGCTTTGATATCCTCAGGAGCAGTTCTGCAACACCCTCCGATGATCTGGGCACCGGCTTCATGCCAGCGCCGTGTATTTGAGGTAAACAGATCTGCTGAAGAACCTTTCCCCCATGTCTTGCTTGTCGGATCGTATTCTTCACCTGAATTCGGATACACGATGACCGGCTTGCTGGTCTGGCTCTTCACCTCGTTGATCAACGATTCGATGAGGTGGGGTGCTGAACAATTGATGCCGATTGCCGCTGCTTGCTGTTGGCCATCCAACCACTCCGCACATTTGGCGATTTTCTCTCCATCGCTTATGTGATATTCGTCTTTTGCGCTGAAACTGAACCACGCATAGACATCCGGAAACTCCTTTAATACTTTGACGATCGCTTTAGCTTCCGCCAGACAGGGGATGGTTTCACACGCTAAAATATCTGCACCCGCTCCAACCAACACCCGGATCCGTTCTTTATGGAAGGCAATCAATTCCTCTTCGCTCACCGAATAATCACCGCGGTATTCAGAACCATCCGACAGGAACGCTCCATATGGCCCGACAGAAGCGGCAACGAGTGGTTTCGGCCGGTTTGATTGATCCTGCAAATCTGACCAAAATTCATCACGGGCTTCTGCTGCAAGTGCAACAGACTTGTCAATCAAGCCGATTGCCTCCTCCTCGGTCAACCCTCTTTCTTTATATCCTTCGATAGTCGCCTGGTAGCTGGCGGTAATTGCGCAATCTGCACCTGCCTGAAAATAATCCAAGTGAACTTTCTTGATCAATTCCGGGTTTTCCATCAAGACTTTTGCCGACCATAAGCGGTCATTTAAATTGCAGCCGTAATTCTCAAGCTCTGTGGCCATCGCGCCGTCAAGAATGACAATTGGGAAGCGGTTCAAAATTTGTTCGATCGGGTTCACGCTAATTCATCCTTTCCAAATCCAAGCTCTTTTTGCGATTTATTAATTGTTCCGGGTGGCTTTGCCTAAAAATTGCTTTGTTCTTTCCATTTTTGCGTTAGTAAAAAGCTGATCCGCAGTGCCTTCTTCGATGATGACACCGTCTTCCATGAAAATGACACGATCCGAGATTTCACGCGCAAAGTTAAGCTCATGGGTAACGATAAACATCGTTTTGCCTGTGTCTGCCACACTTCTGATTGTCGCCAAAACTTCATCAACCAGCTCTGGGTCCAGAGAAGACGTCGGTTCATCAAACAATAACACTTCCGGATTGAGTGCAAGTGCCCGAGCAATGCCCACCCGTTGCTGCTGGCCACCCGATAGTTGTACCGGATAATGGCTTAGCTTATTCGACAAGCCCACCCGTTCGAGAATTTCCAAGCTCTTCTTTTTCGCTTCGTCTTTCTTCAGTTGCTTGACACTGGTTAACCCGATCATTACATTTTGCAGCACGGTTAAGTTTTTAAACAGATTGTATTGCTGAAAAACCATTCCTGTCGACGTTCTCAAAGCAAAGATATCCGACTTGCTGGCTGATTCAACGTCCACTCGGTTGCCGCCGATTTCCACTATTCCGCTGGTCGGCTGCTCCAGGAAATTGATGCAGCGCAACAGTGTCGACTTGCCTGAGCCGCTTGGTCCCAAAATAGAAACAACCTCGCCTTTATCGACGCTTATATTGATTCCCTTCAGCACATGATGGCTGTCGTAATATTTATGGATATTTTCCAATTTAATCATGAGGCAATCCCTCTTTCATATCTGCGAGCCCGCTTCTCGATTTTCACCAGCAACCGCTCTACTATTATGCAAAGGATCCAGTAGACGATGGATACCGCAATGTATACTTCAAAAAATGCCAAACCGCGGGACCCAAGAATTTTGGCTTGCCCCATAATGTCCACGACGCCAATGATGAAAACCAGCGACGTGTCTTTGATCGTGCTGATGAACATATTTCCCAGGTTCGGGATTGCGACTGCCAACGCCTGCGGGAAAATGATTTGAAGCATCATTTGTGTAGGCTTCATCCCGATTGCTTTTGCAGCTTCAAATTGTCCCCGATCAACCGATTCGATCGCTGACCGGATCGTCTCGGACAAATAAGCGCCCAGATTAATGGAAAAAGCCAGTAGCGCATATACTTCGGGCGGTATACTGTTGACGTCGGCGGACTGAAGCCAGCCATATTCAATCTGTAAATAATAGATGATCTTCGGTATTCCATAAAACACCAAATAGATTTGGACCAGTAAAGGCGTTCCTCTGACAAAAGAGATGTATATCGATGAAACCACACTTAATACCGGAACCTTGTATATTTTGATCAATGCGGTGAAAACCCCGATAACTAAACTCAAAATCAATGAGCCGACAGCTATCCCGATGGTAATCGGGAGCCGTGAAATAATAGCAGGAAAACTTTCGATTAAAAATTGTATATCCAGTAGATTTTCCATTTTCTCTTTCCTTCCACAGACCTATTCAGGGATATATTCTCCGCCAGTCCACTTGATCGACAGGTCCGTTAAGGTACCGTCTTCTTTAAGTTCTTTCAGGATGGGATCGATTAAGGATTTTAATTTTTCGCCCTCTTCTCCATTTTTTAACACAATTCCCATGTCATCATTGACCAAAGGCTGCCCCACAATTTCTACTCCTAAATTGTTTTTTTCCAACACCGCATTCATCATAATCGGATCATTCACGTAGGCATCGACACGGCCATTTTGCACGTCCTGCAAAATTTCCGAAGGGTTTCCACTTTCGCTGTATTTCAACTCAATGGGCGTATCTGCTGTTTCGTTATACTCCTCCAGCAACAGCGTATAAGAATCCCCCGCTAAAGCGCCAACCGCCTTTCCTTCTAAATCCTCTACAGTCTGGATGTCTTCTCTTCCGGTTTTCACCGCAATGACTGTTTCTGCTGCAAAATAAGATTCATCGGTGAACAAGTACTTTTCCTGGCGTTCAGGTGTTTTTGCTACTTGGTCTGCGATTGCCTGAACCTTATTGGATTCGAGTGCAAGAAACATGCTATCCCACGGAACGGCGACAAACTCGAATGTATAGCCATCCAATTTTTCATCGATCGCTTTCACCATCTCGACGTCATACCCTGTCAATTCATTAGTGTCATCCGCAAAAGCAAATGGCGGATAATCATTTTGCGTTCCTACCACAACCACTTGATCGCCCGTTGCACTTGTCGCTTCCTCCGACGAACACCCACTTAACGCCCCGATTACACCCAGTGATAAAAACAGGGATCCCAATACATAATGTTTTCTTTTCATTTTCATGCTCCTTTTTTAGGCAACAAGCCGTAAGTCAATTTGATGGGGAAAGGCAAAAGCCAATTTTTCTTGCTATGTAAGCTAAATGTAAAGACATTACTGCCGGCAAAGGACTAGTTGCTTATCCATACATGGGGTCATCCTTTTTCTTTTGCATATTTCCAAGTCACCGAAAACCTCCTTTTTCTACTTTTCAAGAAAATCATTTTTGCAATCGCCCTTTGGAAACAAAAAAACCTCTTCCAATAGGAAAGAGGTTTCAGCCAAATTCTTATCTCTCAGAATAAAACACTCTGCAGGAATTAGCACCTCTCATAAAAATGATGGTTGCTGGACTTCACAGGGCCTGTCCCTCAGTCTCTCTTGATAAGTTATTTAATTTTTTTTTCATATTAACGATAGTATTTGACATTGGCTCTCATGTCAAATACATTTTTATTCTATTTCGAATTTACTCAAAATTTTTTTGCACAAAATTGGCGTTTATACCCAACGAATGGAGCTCCATTGCAGAGTGTCCACCAGTTTCTGAGTTCCCGTTGAAATAATTCAAGGCGTATAGCGCATAATGGACGATTGACAATCCCTCACATCTTTCATACCATCTAGTAATAATTCACCCTTGCTTTTTTACAGGAGAGCGTCGTTTTAAAACCACTTTACTAGCAAAGAAGATTGGAGCGAGAAAATGACCAAAAAAGCTATTTATGATGTCGCAATAATTGGAGCTGGAACAATGGGAATGGCTGCCGGCGCTTTTTTGGCACAGCAAAACGTGAAAACTGTTTTGATCGATGCCTTTGATCCTCCGCATATCCATGGCAGCCATCATGGCGATACCCGCTTGATCCGCCATGCTTACGGCGAAGGGAGGCAATACGTTACATTAGTAAAACGTGCGCAGCAATTGTGGGAGGAACTGGAGCAGCAAACCGGCTTCAACATCTTTGAAAAAACCGGGGTCGTCGGCCTTGGCCCGCAGGATTCGCCCTTCCTGCAGGAGACAATTGCGGCTGCTCATAAGTATAACCTTCCGTTAGAGATGCTGACCGGCAAGGAAATCAACGAAAGATGGCCGGGATTTTCTGTACCTGACCATTTCATCGGCTGCTTTGAATCAGAATCAGGAATCCTCTACAGCGAGAATGCCATTCGGGCATACAAAAAAATGGCTATTACACACGGAGCACAGCTGGTTGCCCATACACCCGTTCAACACATCGATCTTCACGACGAACAAGGTGTAAAAATCACGACCGAACATATGACGTTTCATGCCAAGAAAGTAATCGTCACGGCGGGAGCGTGGGCAGCCAACCTGTTGCCGGATTTGAAGCTGCCGATCCAGCCGATCCGTAAAGCTGTGGCTTGGTTCGAAGCGCCTTCCAAATTATATGACGCAGTTAACTTTCCAGCTTTTTTTGTAGAAGACCAAGATAAAAAGTTCTATGGTTTCCCCAGTTTGAATGGAGCGGGCCTTAAAATCGGAAGGTCGGATGGCGGACAGCCGATCGACCCGAATCTGCAGACCCAGAACTTTGGAGCACACGAATCAGATGAAGGCGACTTGAGGCAGGGTCTTGAGCTTTACCTCCCCCGTGCAAACGGCAAACTAAAGCAAGGAAAAACATGTTTATATACCCTTTCGGCTGACAATGATTTTATCGTCGATTTCCATCCCGAAGATCCTCGTGTCATTTTCGCCTGCGGGTTTTCCGGCCATGGCTTTAAATTTGGAAGTGTCATGGGAGAAGTATTGAGCCAATTGGCTTTAGCAGGAGAAAGCCAATTGGATATCTCTATATTTGCTCTCAGCAGATTTGGCTCAGGATCCAAAACACTACGCCCGTCCGAATTCTAATAGACAAGAGGTGAACTGAACAGCAATGAAAATGTAAATTGGAGCCGCTGTTCCTGCACAGTCTGGACGCAGAAACAGCAGCTTCAATTCCTACTCGATATGCTACTGATTTTAAACTCTTCCACAGGCTGCTAACCCGTTTTCCTGATCGCGTTGACTTGCTCCCTACTAAAACATGGCTCTATCAGAACCCGTTAAAAAATGAGGCAAACAAGACAAAAACAATAAGCAGAACAAAGATGGTGATTATGATGCCTGGCAGAATGACAATGAAAAATCCTTTCCAAGACGAGACACGATGGGCTTCGCCTACTGCTTTGCAGACGATGACGAATGTCCAAACAGACACTACCCCCATCACCAAGGACATGACAACGACAAGCAGATTGCCCTCCACATCCCGCCGGTCTGCAAAGAACGTTTCAGGTGACGCAAAAGCCCAGATAATCAGCAGTGGCAGAAGCCAAATTTGTGGTATTTGAGCTGTAGCCAATGCTTTGAACATTTCCTGATAGGTTGCCGTTCCTTTGAACAGCCGCCCAACCAGCAACAATATAGCGGCTCCCAGGAAATAACCAAACGCACTCCCGATCGGACCGGTAACCAATGCCTGAAGAACAGCTGCCCACGCCGGCATGTTGGCGCTTCTCGTATTCATGAGCCCGAGCAGGCCTGAAGCAAACCCCGTCAAGACAATGAGCAAAATGATGTATTTAGCGGACTTGCGGTCAATGACGAAGCGGACGGTTTCACGTGTGCGCAGCCAAATATCGGTCAACGGATTCACTTCACGCTCTTTGCGTAATCGATCTTCCCTCACCATGGTTTCCTCCTCCTTTCTTTCGTTTGTTACAGCGGCTGGCAGCGGCATCCCCTCATTTTCCTATATTATTGTAGTTCCCCCTTTCCTCTTTTATTATCAGAAATGCGCTTATATTCTTTGCCAGAAAGTTAAAAAGGATTCTTACAGGCCCGAATGGCCCGAAAGAATCCTTTTTATACAATGTCTCAATCATTTGACTCGCTTTCTATTAAACAATTAACTGAGCGACAGCAGCAGGTTGCAATATGACCGTTCTTAAGTTCACTCCGACTAAGCTCTAAAGCTTTTCACCCACTAGTAAGGGGAGTGTTTCTTCGGCAAACTGAATGGCTTTTTCGGCAATAAAATCCAATTCATGGTCCATGGAAGCAATGTGATAGGAATTGTGCAATTCGTATTTCCTCTTTCTCTCTGATTGAACCCTGCGGAGAATGTAATCCGTATTGCCCGGTGGTACAACATGATCTTCGAGCGACTGGAAACAGACGACCGGACAGCGCACGTCCGCAAGCTTAGCATCGACGGCGTTCATATACTTTAATAATTGCTGATACGCTCTGACTGGTGCCTTCTCATAAGTGATTTCCAGCGCATCCTCTTTTTTGATATCCGGCTGGCCTTCGGTGACATAAGCGGAATACGGCTGGTCGCGGTATGGTTCAAACGCAGGGATGTCAATCGCCGGATTAATCAGGACAATTCCTTGAATATCCGGATAGCGGCTGGCCAAATCCAAGCTCAAGGTCCCGCCCATCGATTGCCCAATGACGATAACGCTGGAACATGCCTGTTTGAGCTCCTTATAGGCCTCTTCTATCCGCGCAAACCAATCGTCGCAGACAAACTGTTCGAGGTCTTTGAAATGCGTACCGTGGCCAGGAAGCCGTGGACAAGAAACCGTATAGCCATGGGCAGCAATTGCCTCACCCAATTCCTTTACACTTTGCGGCGTGCCTAAAAAGCCGTGGCACAATAAAATCCCCATGCTATTTCCTTTCAGAAAAAATGAGTCAGCTTCTGGGATGACCGGATATTGTTCATGTACCATTTGAATCCTCCTATGCCTGTTCTAAATCTATCTACTCGTGCTAAAAAGCTTATTCACATTAGACTACACTTAAAACCTACTTGTCAACTTGGTTTTAAAACCGCCTACTCTTGAGGCCACATATTTGTCGGACTTTCGCTGAATAGATGATTCCTTCATGAAATGACCGTTATGTACAGAAACATTCAAAAAAGAGTCTCTCCCTATTGATGAAGGAAAGACTCTTTTTCAATTGTGATCACCTGTTTTGTTTCAGCCGATTCCATGATGCCCAGAATGACTCTCAACGATTTAAGTGCATCTTCACCAGTTACAATCGGCTCCTGGTCCAAACGGATGGCATCGACAAACGCATCGATGACACCACTGGGGGTCTGGTTATCGTTCGTCTGGATCGCTTCCAGCTCATAGTTTATTTTTTCGCCGGATTGCATGATGATTTCCAGCTGGTACTGCTCGTTGTGGTAAATTTTCATGATGCCTTTCTCACAATAGACGATGGTACTGTTATCTTCTTCTCCGTAATACGTCCAAGAAAACGCCGCATTGCCGAGACGTCCTTTTCGGGTTGCCAGACTGCATACCAGATTGTCGCATACTTCAATTGGCTCACCATTTTCATCCACTTTATGCAAAGCTCCTTGAAATGCACTCACTTGGACAATTTCATCATCGAGCAAGTAATGCAGTAAATCTATCTTGTGGATGCCCAGATCTCCGCCAACGCCAAACCCCGACCGTTCCTTCTTATAAAACCACGTGGACTTGGTCTTATTGATTCCCCAGGCTTCGGGGCCTGAGTGCCCGAATGCCGTGCGGAATGTCAGTATCTTCCCCATTTCCCCACTGGCAAGGATTTCTCTAGCTTTCTGATGTGCGCGCGTGAATCGCTGGTTATGGTCGACCATCAATTTTTTTCCGGATTTTTTCTGGGCTGCCAGTATTTCTTTCGCGTATTCCACCGTCAAGGAAATCGGTTTTTCGCACAGCACATGCTTTCCGCTTAGAAGCGCCTTGGTAGAGAATAAATGGTGATGCTCATTCGATGAACAATCGCTGATTGCATCGATGCTGGGATCAGCAAACAATTCATCGACGCTTTTTGCGAGAGTCCCGCCAAACAGTTCCACCATCGCTTCTGAACGGTCGAGGTTGCGGTCGTAAAAAACAATTTCATCAACATATGGATTCGCTGAATATTCCGGTGCGTGGCGCATTTTTGTAATGGAACCGCATCCGATAATGCCTACTTTGATGCCCATTCAATTTCCTCCTATTCTCTTTTTTGGAACACTACTGCAATGATGATGATCAATCCTTTAACGAATCCCTGAAGATGCGGAGAGACATTCATCAGATTCATCATATTGTTCAAAATACCCAAGATCAGAATTCCGAAAATCGTCCCAATTATTTTTCCGCGGCCGCCGGTCATGCGCGTACCTCCAATGATTACGGCTGCAATGGCATCGAGTTCGTACTGTGCACCCGAACTGGAAGAAGATATCGAGTTCAGGCGTGAAGTTTCAATGACGGCCGCGACCCCGACCAGCGTACCAATCAAGGTATAGACCCCAATTTTGATGCGGTCTACACGGATCGCTGACAGCATCGCCGCTTTTTCGTTTGATCCCAGGGCATAAACGTACCTGCCGAATCGGGTTTTGTGCATCAATACGTAAATCAATACCGCCATCGCAAAGAAGATGATGACGGGAAAATCGAAAATCCAAAAGTCACTGTTGGCAATGGCGGTAAATCCGCTGACTTCACCCGATACACTGCCTCCTTCAGCAATGTAAAGTGCAATCGAACGCGCTCCCGCCATCATCCCAAGGGTGGCAATAAATGAAGCGATCCTGCCTTTTGCAACCATCAGGCCATTCAGGAACCCCGCAAACGCCCCAACTAGCAGTGCCGTAAAAACACCTATTAAAATACTGCCTGACGCATTCAAAGCCAATACGGATACAACACCGGCGAGCGCTAAGACGGAACCGACTGATAAATCGATGCCCCCTGACAGCATGACCACCGTCATGCCGAGTGCAATAATTCCGATGATCGAGACTTGCATCAAGATATTCAGTTGGTTATTGAGATCGAGAAATCGTGGGTTCATCGCGGAGGCAGCAATATAGATAATGACGAATGCGATAATGACACTGTATTCTGACCAAAGCCAGGACAACCGGCTTTTCATGCTTGAAGATTCTGGACTGTATTCTTTTGCATCTATGTTAGCCAATTTTCTCTCCCTCCTTTTTTGCTCCTGTAGCGTAATGCATAATCTCTTCTTCGTTCGCTTCATCTCCTGTAAATCGTGCCGTGATTTCCCCGTGGTACATGACGTGGATATTGTGGCAGATCCTCATCACTTCCGGCGCTTCAGATGACAGGATAATAATGGCTTTGCCCAGCTTCGCCAGTGCCAGGATCTGCTGATAAATCTCCTGTTTGGCGCCGACATCAATCCCTTGCGTCGGATTGTCGAAAATCAGGATATCCGTTTCCGCTTCCAACCATTTGGCGATGATGACTTTCTGCTGGTTTCCGCCGCTTAATTTATCGATAGTGATGCGCGGATTGTGCACTTTAATATTCAATAATTTTTTATAGTCGTTGAATTTCTGCTGTTCTTTTTTGTCCTGTATAAAACCCATCCGTTCAAAATTTCCCATCGACGACAAACTCATATTATGGATAACGCTCAAATCTTTGATGATGGCATTCTCTTTCCGGTCTTTCGGCACATAGCCCAGCCCCGCTTTCAGCGCTTTTCGGGGATGATTTATTTTCACTACTTTGCCTTTCACTTTGACTGTGCCGGCGTATTTCTTCCGGTACCCGAACAAACTTTCAAAGAGCTCGGTCCTGCCATCGCCTGCGAGACCCGTAAAACCCACGATTTGGCCCTTTTGTACAGTGAAGTTGATGCCCTTGAATAAACCTGTACTTGATAAGCCCTCTACTTCTAACGCCAGATCTCCAAAGCTGTGCTCATGCACGTACCGCTCCTGGGAAATGGATTTCCCTACCATCAATTTAGTGATCACTTCCAGATTTTCGTTTTGCATGACGTCCGTCTTCACCAGCTGGCCATCCCGTAAAACCGTATAGCGATCGCACACTTCCTGGATTTCCTTCAATTTATGTGAAATATAAATGATGGAAACACCGGATTTCTTCAAGTTCCTCATCAGTTCAAAAAGACGGCTCACCTCATGTTCTGCGAGCGAGGTCGTCGGTTCATCCATGATGATCAACTGGGACTTGTGCAGCAGAGCTTTTGAAATTTCAATCAGCTGCTTATAGGAGGTCGCAAGATTGCGGACATATTCTTTCGGATTGATCGTAACGCCAAGTTCCGCTAAAATTTTATGAGTTTGGCGGCACATTTCTTCCACGTTCAAAATTCCGATTCTATTGCGAATTTCTGAACCTAGAAACATGTTTTCATACACTCTTAAGTCACCGACCATATTCAGCTCCTGGTGGATAAAGCTTATGCCTTGTGCCTGAGAAACATGGGGACTTGTCATTGCCACCTCTTCGCCTTTGACAAAGATCTGTCCGCTATCTGGTTGATGGACACCGCCTAAAATATTCATCAGTGTCGATTTGCCGGCTCCGTTTTCGCCAAGCAAGGCATGAATTTCACCTTTTTCCACTTCCAGATTTACATTTTTCAAAACGGGTACACCGTTAAACGATTTCCCGATATTATTCATTGCCACAAAAGGATGTGAAGTCATATCTTTACCCCCTTATAGGAAAAGAGGAAATGCAATGGCTCCATTGCATTTCCCAGCAGTTCACTTAGAATTTCGATTCCGGATCGTAATACTCATCCACGTTTTCTTTTGTTACTTGCGTCGCTTCCTTCACGACCATCGATTCAGCCGGTTCTTCTCCTTGGGCAATGTCTGCCGCAATTTTCACCGCGTCTTCCACCATAGTCGGCGAGTAAAGGAATGTGGCTTTCATAAGTCCATCGTTTTGAATATCTTCAAAAACGCCTTTTGCTCCGCCTGCGCCTGTGACAAACTGGATATCCGTACGGCCTGCTTCTTCAATCGCCTGCAATACGCCTAGTGCCATGCCGTCATCCTGTGTGAAGACCGCATCAATTTCTGGGTTTGCCTGCAGGATGTTCTGCATAACTTCCAGAGATGTCTCAGTCGAAAAATCTCCGCTTTGTGAAGCGATGATTTCCATACCCGGTTCGCTTTCAACGGCTTCTTTAAATCCTGAGCCCCGCTGTTCGGTCACAGAACTTGGGGGACCGGTGATTTCAACGATTTTCCCTTCGCCATTCAATTGTTCCACGAAGTATTTCCCGGCATTGACACCGATGCCTTCATTGTCCCCTTTGACCACTACCGTCGCTGCATCATTTTCAAGTTCACGGTCAACGATGACCAGCGGAATGCCGGCATCTTTAATTTTTTGTCCGACCGGACTTAAAGCCGCGGATTCGATCGGCAGCATGACAATAACATCCACTTCCTGTGCAATCAGGTCATCCACGTCGTTTGCCTGTGTGTTCGGATCTGCTGCGTTGGTCATGACATAATCAATGCCTTCGCTTTCTTTTAAAGCCATCGCCTGCTGTTCAGCACTTTCGATCAATGCCCCCATCCAGCCGTGCGTTGCCGAAGGAAGTGAGATGCCAATCGTCAATTGCTCATCTCCTCCTCCTTCATCTGTTGAACCTGCATCCTCTGTTTCCGCGTTGCCGCATGCTGCCAATGCAAAAATTGTGATGATAGACAATAAAATGATCCATAATTTCTTCACTTTATCCACCCCTTCATTTTTTTATAAGCTCCCCTTTGATGCAAGCATTACATTAACAGCTAAGGCCAGCGCTCCACCATCAAACACGTTAATAATAGAGCGCTGAACTCAGCTGGTTCACCCCGTCGTCGATTCCCGTATAACCAGTTCGTGGCCTAAAACTACACTGTCCACGGTTTTCCCCTGTATCTTCTCAATCAGCATACGTGCCGCTACCGTTCCCATTTTATACATCGGCTGTGCGACTGTTGTCAGTGCCGGATTTGTCATATTGGAAAAATCAATCTTATCAAAACCGACTACGGCAATATCTTTCGGCACGTTGAGGCCTGCAGCATTGATTTCTTTGAGAGCACCGATCGCCAATAAATCTGAGACGGCAAATACTGCGGTCGGCCGGTCTTCTAACTGAAGAATTTTTTTCATAGCCAGCTGTCCTTGTTCAAAACCCAGTTCCTGCGTATAGAAGATATAATCCCCATTCAGCGGAATACCGTGTTCATCGAGTGCCCGCTCATAGCCCATCCGCCGTTCGCGGGCATAGAGGAATTTCTCATCGGAATTCATCAATGCGATTTTCCGGTGTCCGATCTGGATCAGATGCTTTACCGCACGATAAGAAGCTTCTTCGCTGTCGATGGTGACATATGGAATTCCAATGCCTCCTCCGTATTCACTGCATTGGATAATGGCGTAGTTTTCAGCAAGCTCTTTTAAGGTCTCCACGTTTACCGCAGGATCCATCGAAATAACCCCATCCGCCATCTTCTTCCGCAGCAAATCGAAATAAATCTCCTCCTTTTCCGGCTTCGAATCCGTTTCGCATAATAAAATACTGTAATTCTGGCTGAGTGCCATGTTTTCGATTCCTTTGATGATCTCAAAGTAGAATGGATTCGAAATCGTCGGAATCAGAATCAGTACAATGCGACTTTCCGAATTCCGCAGGTTTCGGCCGAGCATGCTTGGCTCATAGTTTAGATATTGAATCGCCTCCTCCACCTTCTGTTTTGTTTTGGCTGTTACTTTATCTTTTCCATTGAGCACCCGCGAGACTGTTGCAACTGAAACCCCTGCATGCTTAGCCACTTGTTGGATGTTTGCCATATTCTTTCCTTCTTTCTCGTACGACCCTCTCGACCCGAAATGTAATCGATTACATTTTCATCTTAATTTATTCAGAATTATCTGTCAATAATCTTTTTTTAATTAAAAATACATTGATTTAAATACATTATTTCTATATGTTAATAATGTAACGGTTTACATGTCAGTATATTCAGAAAACAAGATTGGAGGGATTCTATTGAAATTGGGAGTCTTTACTGTATTATTTTCCGATAGAAACTTTGATGACATGCTCGCTTATGTATCTTCAAAAGGCATCGAGGCAATCGAACTTGGCACCGGCGGCTATCCAGGAGATGCTCATTGCAAATTGGATGAGCTGCTTGAAGATGAGGAAAAACAGAAAACTTTCACACAACAAATCAAAGATGCCGGCTTGATCATCAGCGCTCTCAGCTGCCATGCCAACCCGCTCCATCCGCAAAAGCAGATTGCGGGTCCTGCGGATGAATTGCTCGTCAAGACCCTGCAGCTGGCCTCAAAACTTGGAGTTCCGGTCGTCAACACATTTTCCGGCTGTCCCGGCGACCACGAAAACGCGCTGTACCCCAATTGGCCGGTCGCTGCATGGCCAAACGATTTCCAGGAAGTCCTGAAATGGCAGTGGGAAGAAAAGTTGATTCCTTATTGGAAAGAAAAAAACAGTCTCGCCGAATCGCTCAACGTCAAAATCGGCCTTGAACTCCACGGCGGCTTTTCCGTACACACTCCTGCAACCATGCTGCGGCTGCGTAACGCGTGCGGTCCGGCCATCGGGGCGAACTTGGACCCAAGCCATATGTGGTGGCAAGGCATCGATCCAGTAGAAGCCATCAAAATTCTTGGACGCGAAAACGCCATTCACCATTTCCATGCCAAGGACACCGTCATCGATCAACAGAACACCAACCGCAATGGCTTGACCGATATGACCGACTATTCCGAGATGAAAGATCGTGCGTGGTATTTCCGCACTGTTGGATTCGGCCACAATCAAAAAACATGGGCGGACATCATCAGCACCTTACGCCTCTACGACTACGATTATGTCGTCAGCATCGAACACGAGGACGGGCTGATGTCGATTAATGAAGGATTTACGAAAGCTGTAGAGAATTTGAAACCTGTTATGGTGAAAGAGTCTTTAGATGAGATGTGGTGGACATGACCAAGCCTTTCACTAAAGCTTACGTCTGAATAACTTTTGATTGTTGTTCTGGATAGTAAAAAGCGGAATCCTGTGGTGGATTCCGCTGAGCTTGTAGACAAAAGAATATTGATGTCATTTAAAGAATGAATACACATTTCATCCTGTTTAAACCGGATCCTGCGCTCCAGGCGGACGCTTTCCACGGGCTCGCGCCGAACTAACTCGGACTGGCGCCCGAGTGGATTTCGGCACTTCGTCGCTTCGCTGCTCCCGCAGGAGTCACCGCCTTGTGCTCCGGATCCTTGAGTGAAGGGTTTTCTAGATTTGTTAGG
>NZ_JAIQCL010000028.1 GCF_020023385.1 Planococcus circulans | reverse complement strand
AGGAGAGTTTGATGCCAACCAATGTTGCCGGCTTTACCATTTTCGGTGCCATTGAACAAAAGTGGCTCGCTACAGGCGGCCAGAATGGGCCGCTCAATCTGCCGACGAGCAACGAGACTGCCACTTTCGACGGGGTGGGACGGTTCCAGACCTTTAAAGGAGGCACCATTTCCTGGCACCCGGAAACGGGGGCCCACGCCATTTGGGGAGTGATCAATGCCAAGTGGCAAGAACTTGGCCGCGAACGTTACGGCTACCCGATCACCAGCGAGCTGCCGACCCCGGACGGCAAGGGACGTTTCAATCATTTCCGCTCCCTGCACGAGCCGGGCAAACCGGAAAAGTCTATCTACTGGCACCCGGAAACGGGTGCGCATCAAGTATTCGGCGCAGTTCGCGGGTGTTGGATAGCGCAGCGCTGGGAGACCGGACCGTTAGGTTATCCCGTCGGTGCGGAGACCCCGACCTTTGACAACGTGGGACGGGCGCAGAAATTTCAAAGAGGCACCATTTCCTGGCACCCGGAAACGGGGGCCCACGCCATTTGGGGATTGATCAATGCCAAGTGGCAAGAAATTGGCCGCGAACGTTACNGAGGCACCATTTCCTGGCACCCGGAAACGGGGGCCCACGCCATTTGGGGATTGATCAATGCCAAGTGGCAAGAAATTGGCCGCGAACGTTACGGCTACCCGATCACCAGCGAGCTGCCGACCCCGGACGGCAAGGGACGTTTCAATCATTTTCGCTCCCTACACGAGCCGGGCAAACCGGAGAAGTCCATTTACTGGCATCCGGAAACAGGTGCGCATCAAGTGTTCGGTGCCATCCGCGGACGCTGGGC
>NZ_JAIQCL010000027.1 GCF_020023385.1 Planococcus circulans | reverse complement strand
TACCTCCAAGTCCGGTCAAATTGGTCAGGATGATCCGTTCACGCGGCGGAAGCGTGCCCTTGAACACCAAATTGGCAAAGGCGTACTCTTCTACTGACATCGGGCGATGCTTCACCAAGGCGTTGGTCGCAGCCAGGGTCCCGACAAACACCGGGATGGCCAAAGTAGGACTCAAGAGAAACGAAGCGCCGGCCGTTGCCAGCAACGCTGGAATGCCTCCGACTCCAACCACATTGGCTTTGGTGATGGCCCCTAGTTCTTTTCCGATAAAATGGATGATGGCTGCCTGCGGGCCTAGCGCCACATTGACAACCAAAAACTCCACGACATCTTTCACAACCGACTCCAGTCCGCCAACGACCCCGCTGTATTCATAAGCTTTGGCGATCTGTAAGGTGCCAAATTGAAGCGTCGGCCACTCCAGTTGGATCAGTTTACTGTGATCCCGTTCATCCCAGTCAAAGTCTCTTCGTGGACTCAAACCGCTCTCTGTGCCCTCCACGGTACCGGACTTCTGGACCACCAGAGCCATTCCCGCATTCGTGGCAATTGACGCCCTCACTTGAAACTGGTAATCGAGGAATCCGCTGTCATGTAAGTGTCCGCGGAAGGTATAGTGGCCGTCTTGGCGCAATTCTAGTTCCGCCCACCCCCCCAATGCAACTCCGCTGGGGGTGATGATTCTTCGGTGCATACGCACCACTTCAACGAATGGCCCGCGGATGAGTGTCCACCCAATTGTCCCATTCTGGAAGTCTTGCATGCGCCCACCGCCTGGCCGATCCCGCTCTGGGCTAATAGGATATCCTAGGGAACTACGTTCCCAACCCAAGTTCTTCCAGTGTTCGCGAATTCCCCCATACACCTCCTGGGCTCCGATATTCGGATACCAGTAGATGGACTTCTCCGGTTTGCCCGGCTCGTGCAGGG
>NZ_JAIQCL010000024.1 GCF_020023385.1 Planococcus circulans | reverse complement strand
TGTTATTGACGCCTGATTTTGTCTAGAAATTGACGGTTCTTTTTGTCCCATACCTGACGGTTTTGTTGTCCGAAAAATAGAGAAAAACGAGAGAGAACTAAGCCAGTTCTCCCTCGATCACTTTCTTCACCATCCGGTCGTCGATGATACGATTTCCATTCTGTGCCGCAAACAACAGGCAATGCGTCGAGAGCTTGTTGATGAGGCGCGATGCGCCGCTTGAATAGCTGAACACCTCGTCAATCGCAGATTCGCTGAAGATGTCGTGTCCGACACCCGCGTAGGCGAGATGTTGGTTCATGTATTGTTCCGTCTCTGCACGGTCGAGATGATGGAGCCGAAATTGGATATCAATCCGCTGGCGAATGGCTGCGAAGGATTGAAGCTGAAGGCGATCCCATAGTTCAGTCTGTCCGACCATGATGAGCGCCATCGGGCTCTGCGCGTCCATCCGGAAGTTCAGGAGGAATCGCACTTCTTCCAACATCTCCCGGTCGAGTAAGTGGGCTTCGTCCACCACACAAACAGGCGTCAGCTTATGGATGCCTTTCATCAGTTCGATTTCGCGGTGCAGCTGACGCTTGGCATCACCCCGGTAGAACTTGGATTCGAGTCCCAGCTGCTCTAACATCCCTTTGTAAAAATGCCGTGGTGTTAACTTGGAGTCCGACAGGTAAAGCAGTTTAAAACGCGAAGGATCCAGTTGATCGGTGAAACGGCGGATCGCGGTTGTCTTGCCGAGCCCGCATTCCCCGGTCATCACCGCGAAAAGTTGCCGTTCTGCGGCATAGTTCAGGCGGCCGATGATTTCTTCCAGTTGATTGGATTCATACAGTTCGGCTGTCGGGATATCACGTGAAAACGGAGTGGCCTTCATTTCAAAGAATGATTCAAACATGTTCCACACCGCCCTTTCCGATGTTGCGGAAACTTACGGCAGGGACACTCGGTGTCACGGCGGATGCCTTGCGGTCTGCGTTCACTTTCTTGGCACCCTGCAGGAGGCGCGATGAACCGGCAGGTTCTTTCGTCATTTTCTCCGGCAGTGATGGCCGCTTTCCGGTCTTCTCGGTGATGACCATCTCCCGTGCCTTCCAACTGTCATAGCCAGGGTAATCGACGATCAGCTCACGGGTGTCCTGCGGATCAAACGTAATTTCGACCTTGCAGCCGACAAAATTGAGACCGACTTCATATTTCCGATCTTGGAAACTGATGCAGCCGGATTTGTCGACTTTGCGCGTTTCCGCATGCAAGAAGGCATGGGCCAGCTCTTCCGCGGAAACGGAACGAATCTGTGTCGATTCGCTGCGAAACGCTTCGAAAGGTGTCTTGCCACTTAGCGCACTATGCTCTTTATGAACGTAGCGCTCTTTCACCCAGATATCCGCCCAAGCGTTTAATTCGTCGACGGTCTGCGGTTCTTCGAGCCGCACTTCTTGGAGGAATTCGTCAAAGGTTCGGTTGAACCGTTCGACCTTTCCTGTCGATTCCGGTGAATAGGGACGGGCATAGAGGAGGCGCGTACCGAGCTTTGAACAGGTCCGCGCCATCCACTTGGTACGATATTGCTTGCCGTTGTCGAAGTAGACACTCTCCGGCACCCCGTGTTTCCGGATGGACTCGCGAAACGCATCTTCGACGCACCGCGCATCCAACATCGGATAGAACGCTACATGGAGAGGAAAGCGTGTCGCATCATCCAAAAAAGCAATCATGTAGACCTGTTTCTTCGTCCCATTTGGACCGATCGGTAAATAAGGTCCATATTTGATATCCGAATGCCATAGGGCATTTCGACGGCGTTTCTGAAATCGCCGAACGGCTCCGGATGTCTCATGGTACATCCTCATTTGGCGTGCGCTATACCCCAATTTTGACAAGCGTTCCTGCAGTGTACTGCGCTTTAGTTCGCCTTTTGCGACTACGCCGTCCCATTCAAGAATCTGGATAATCGAGGTGATGCTCCGGCTCGGGACCTCTCGTCTTAAGTGAATTGCCTGTTCCACCACGTTGTCTTGTTGCTCACGCGGCACCGAACGATACGGCTTCTGTTTCAGCCCTTCAAAGCCTTCCTTCTTAAATTGTGCAATGTAGCGCCGGATGGTGCGTTCGGACAGCCCATTGCTTTCACAAATTTGTTCACGAAGCTTTTTCAGCTCCTGGGCATCCAATTTCTCATTCAATAGGGGCGCAATCATCTGAAATCGATTGGTCGCCAGTTCTTCTGCTTTTGTCCTTGCCATTTCTTACACTCCTTCTTGATCGGATAATTGAAGTGTAATTCACGGCGAGTGGACAAAAAGGCAGAACGGGTATGTATCCAAAAATGATGGTTGGCGACCGGTCGGACAATCTTTTCCAGCCATCCGCCTTCCATGCCAAACCATTGTCCGATTCGTTCGTGCGCAGGCAGCTGCCGACTGGACAGGTCGATCGCCGAGGTCCTATCTGTCTGAAATTGAACGAGAAGAGATTGAAGGATAAACAGCCAGTAATCGATCATGTGGAAGAACCAACTCCGCCAACGATAGATAGTCGATTCATCGGCTGCCACCGTCAGGTGGGTGGCTGGGAGAATAGCCTCCTCAATCACATCAGCCCCGTACCGTTTATAAGGCACCATCAGATCCGGCAATTCATGATGAATCTTTTCGCACTGCGTGCAGCGCAGCCTTCTGACGATGAATCGACGGGATTCACCGCTTTCATCCCGCAACTTCCGTTCACGTGAGCCGATGATCTTATACTCCATGTGGTTACAACAGGGACAAGGAACCTTTTCTGCGCACCGAATAAAAAACGCCTTTTGAGGCGCATTCTTCTATGTTATAATGAGAGACGATTATCATATTTTTTTGGAAGACGTCTCCCGTCGAGCTACTGGTAATAGCCGACACTTTGGGAGGCGTCTTTTCCTTTCTCCAGGGTTATTAAGGACATTATATCCGTCAATTCCTGGACAGACAATACCATCAACTTTTGGTCATTATGAAATAGCATTAACA
>NZ_JAIQCL010000023.1 GCF_020023385.1 Planococcus circulans | reverse complement strand
TCTGCCGAAGCCGCATCCAGCCCTGACCGGTGGTAATGGAGAAGCCAAAATAAAGCCGCAGCTAAATCGGATTGATACTTGAGTGGATCGAGCTTGGCAAGACGTTCGTAAATCTTAATTCGCTCACGTATTGCCATAGCACCTTCCTTGGGTTTTCCTATATTAGCTAGTGTTGAAGCTAATGAAAGAAACGCGTGAGCCCGGTCAATCCAAGGTTGCGGACAAGCTAGTATATTATCTTCGATGACCGGCTTCTCAGTATTTTGAAAATCAAGAACAATAGGAACGTCACAACCAGGGTGGCCAATTGTAATATAAGCTTCATGACCGCCAGGTGAATTCAAATACTCGCCTTCAATTAGTGGTAATGATGTAAAATCCACTACTGGATTCTCTTCATCCATAAGGAAAATTCTCGCTCGATATTTTTCCAAAGATGGGTGAAGCCAGACTTTAAAATGACGGTCGTCTGCCGTATGAAATACATAATTCCCACCGTAAGCAAGTTTATCTGGAAGAGTAACATTACGCTCCAGCGTTAGCCGTTTAAATGTCTCGAAGTCTAGAGGTGCTGACTGAGCTTTAAGATCATAAGCATATAGCATTCCCAAGTTTTCAAGTGGGGTATCGAGTTGATTGGACTGCGCAGGCGGGGTCCGGTAAATAGAAAGATACAGACCCATTTGTTCAAGATCAATAAAGAGCCATCGCTCCATCTGAAATGATCCGTCATGAGAAGAAAGAAGGTTTAAGTTATCGTTGCCGGCACCCTTCCAACCTAAGAACAAGCGATTGGCATGAGAGGCAAGAGTGGGTGATTGCTCACTGGTGTCGCCTAGTACTACAGTACCTTCCAGTCCTTCAATTCCGAAAGCTCCTGTTGTATTGCTAAAGAGTGCCACTTTGGAAATATTAAGATTCCCCTTTCCCCTGCCCGTCCATGCCATATACAAACGCCCGCCATGAGAAACCAGAGCTGGCGAGTAATGGCTGGTGTCACCAAATACTTTCTTTCCATGAAAATGCAGCTCATTATTATTGGAGAACATTAGGTTAAGGTTGTCATTACCTGCACCCTTCCACGCCAAGAATAACCGACCGTTATGGGAAGTTAAGGCTGGTGACTTTTCACTGGTATCGTTTAGTACCACCTTACCTTCCAAACCATTAATTCTCAGTCCTTCTATATCACTTATAGCCACTTTGGCAACATTAAGTTTCCCTTCTCCTACGCCTGTCCATGCTAAAAATAAATTCCCTTCATGGGAAACTAGAGCTGGAGCGTAAGGGGTGGTATCTTTAAACGTTTTCTTAATAGGAAAGCTTGTTCTTTCTATATTGGAGGCCATTAAATTTAAATTGTTATTACCAGCCCCTTTCCATGCCAAGAATAATCGACCATTATGAAAAGCTATAGCTGGCGATTCATCGCTAGTGTCATTCATGACTACTTTACCTTCAAGACTTTCAATACCTGGAAGTTTAAGTTTGTCTGTTGTGTAGACCTTGGCCGAATTCAAATTCTTATTACCAGAGCCTTTCCAGGCCAAAAATAGTTGTCCATCGTCAGAACTAAGCGATGGAGCATGGGTTGAGGTATCGTTAAATACTTTTTTTTCGGAAGGGCGCAAGTTTGCTCCGCAAGCAAATCCCATATGCACGGCGTTGTTTACAGCACGACGTTCATCCGGGTAAGGGTCAAAACGAATAAGGTCTGCGAATCGGACATCGGCTTTGGTAGGGAGAAGAGTTGTTGATTGAGCAATAGCCGTTTGTTTATATTTTGTAAATTCATCCCCTCCATAGCCACTATTTAAAAATGTACCACCAGCCGTTAGCAAAAACGAAGGAGAGTTATAGTAGATTTCTATCCCTCCTTCGGCTTGGTCATTTGTCCCTTGTAACACCGGTCGTTTCCCATGGTAGAAACGATGTTGGAAAGCTTGAGCCACAGTGCTCGGTTTCATAGCGAGAATATATGCAGCCACTGGAGGACGATAGGTGGCAAGTCCAGCAATCAAAGCTTCAAAAGCCCACCCGGCAGGAAATTGGTTTGTTGGCTTTCCTTCTATATCAGTGGGACCAGCATACATGAGAAAAAAGCCAATGACCGCATCCTTGCCTTTTCCTTGCGGTCTCAATAGCTCGTTATGCTCATTGGTCGGAAGGTTGACAAACTCCTTCAACCGGCGAAAAGGATTGATTCGTCGCTGCCTGTTACTCGAGACTGCGAATTTCATCGTAGTATAATCAAGCAAAATTTGCGCAGCGGTTCGAATTGATTCGTCCCGAGCGAACTCGTAAAGATTCAGGATCGCATGCAAAGTGAGCCGTTGATAAGGACGAGAGTTGAATTCAAGAAAATCATATTTTGCAATTGTATGCATATAATCTAATAGCCATTTAGTTAACCCGTTCCTATTGGTGTTGTCGTAGCTCTCATCACCAGTCTCGTCAAATAAGAGTTGATTCACCAAATACTTGGTACTATTGATCATTAAAAGATGGTTTTCAGTTTCTGGAATTTCTTCCGTTGGAAGAAGTTTAAATGATTCATGCACCGGGTTATGGGGTCCGCTTATTTCTGCGGGGACAAATTTGTCTAGGATAAGCCTTAAATCATAATCGGTCAAAAAATGGCGGTATCGATAGATAATGACCATTAAGCCTTTGAGAGCCATATCATAGTCGCCTTGACGATTTAACTTAATTCCTAATACTAGTTCTTCATCATGAATCGATGTTCCCACTTTACCGTGTTCTACCTCCAACCTTTTTAGCGCATTTACTGTTTCCACGGCCAAGTGTTTTTGGTCCTCTTCTGGAATTCTTGAATCAAGGCTGTCTTGAGCAGTCTGTAGATGAGAAATTAGAATAATTGTTTTATTCTCATCTAAAAAACCATTCACATCAGCTAAAGAATGTCTGCTTGCATATTCGTTAGCAATAGCACTTGCTCTAAAACTGTGACTAGCAAATGCGTGAGCTGGGGTTCCATCCATAGCAACGGCGTGTGCAGGAAGTTCATAATCCATGTGAATCATCTCTCCTTTTGAAATAATTGGAGTTTATGGAAGAACTTGATTACGTTCGGTCTAAGTTATGAAGTAATTAACAGACAGATTAATCTAGATGGAGATTTGGTGATAGATAAAGTAGTAATTAGAGTTAAGTAGATTTCTCTATAATCTATTCATTTCTTTCATTAGACTCTCTAATAAAAACAAAATTTTTTACGTATATGAAGAAACCTAGCTACCCTCGAATTACTGTGGTGTTAGGTTTCTCCATTTGTAAGAGCATGCATGCAGACTCTTTGATTTTAATAACTGATTAGTAATTTGTCTTCCTAGGTAGTAGACTGTCCTCGAAGATAAATGGACGAAATATCCGTGCCCTGATGAGTTGTTGTTAAAAAATGAGTTAGTCCTGAGCCGCCCGGATCTGATTATGAACGTAATGAAAGTACTCATTTTGGAGGACTTTTGGACGGGTAAGCAACTCCTCCAGCTTCTGGAGGTTTGTCCATGTCTCGCCTATCGTGGCCGCTCGGTACCATAGGTTTACCACAGTTGCCTTCTGCTCAATATTCATAGTATTCCATGCTTGTCCCGATTTCGGCGTATATTCGGAACTAGTTGCGCCTTTACATACCCATCCAGGGNCGCTCGGTACCATAGGTTTACCACAGTTGCCTTCTGCTCAATATTCATAGTATTCCATGCTTGTCCCGATTTCGGCGTATATTCGGAACTAGTTGCGCCTTTACATACCCATCCAGGGATGAAGCTGTCCCGTTCAAGCTGCCAAGCATGGACCAATTCATGGATGAACACCTCTCCGGGGGTTGGGTAGTTACTACCGCGTGTTGTTCCCATTGGGTTTTGGAAGACTTCGTCTCCTAGATTTAGAAGAACCCCACCATCGATATTGGGAGCCACGAAAATCCTACCTCCAAGTCCGGTCAAATTGGTCAGGATGATCCGTTCA
>NZ_JAIQCL010000022.1 GCF_020023385.1 Planococcus circulans | reverse complement strand
TCCATGCGGAACCACCGGATCACTAAGCCCGTCTTTCGACCCTGCTCGACCTGTACGTCTCGCAGTCAAGCTCCCTTCTGCCTTTACACTCTGCGAATGATTTCCAACCATTCTGAGGGAACCTTTGGGCGCCTCCGTTACTCTTTAGGAGGCGACCGCCCCAGTCAAACTGCCCGCCTGACACTGTCTCCCACCCCGATCAGGGGTGTGGGTTAGAATTTCAATACAACCAGGGTAGTATCCCACCGACGCCTCCTCCGAAGCTGGCGCTCCGGGCTCTAAGGCTCCTACCTATCCTGTACAAGTTGCACCAAAATTCAATATCAGGCTACAGTAAAGCTCCACGGGGTCTTTCCGTCCTGTCGCGGGTAACCTGCATCTTCACAGGTACTATAATTTCACCGAGTCTCTCGTTGAGACAGTGCCCAGATCGTTACGCCTTTCGTGCGGGTCGGAACTTACCCGACAAGGAATTTCGCTACCTTAGGACCGTTATAGTTACGGCCGCCGTTTACTGGGGCTTCAGTTCGCACCTTCGCTTGCGCTAAGCACTCCCCTTAACCTTCCAGCACCGGGCAGGCGTCAGCCCCTATACGTCACCTTACGGTTTTGCAGAGACCTGTGTTTTTGCTAAACAGTCGCCTGGGCCTATTCACTGCGGCTCTCTCGGGCTATTCACCCTACCAGAGCACCCCTTCTCCCGAAGTTACGGGGTCATTTTGCCGAGTTCCTTAACGAGAGTTCACTCGCTCACCTTAGAATTCTCTTCTCGCCTACCTGTGTCGGTTTGCGGTACGGGCACCTCCCGCCTCGCTAGAGGCTTTTCTTGGCAGTGTGNAGTCGCCTGGGCCTATTCACTGCGGCTCTCTCGGGCTATACACCCTACCAGAGCACCCCTTCTCCCGAAGTTACGGGGTCATTTTGCCGAGTTCCTTAACGAGAGTTCACTCGCTCACCTTAGAATTCTCTTCTCGCCTACCTGTGTCGGTTTGCGGTACGGGCACCTCCCGCCTCGCTAGAGGCTTTTCTTGGCAGTGTGAAATCAGGGACTCGAGGATAAATCCTCTCGCCGTCACAGCTCAACGTTGCAGGAATGGGATTTGCCTCATTCCACGCCTCACTGCTTGGACGTGCACAACCAACGGCACGCACTCCATATCCTACTGCGTCCCCCCATTGCTCAAACCGCGGGGAGGTGGTACAGGAATATCAACCTGTTGTCCATCGTCTACGCCTATCGGCCTCGACTTAGGTCCCGACTAACCCTGAGCGGACGAGCCTTCCTCAGGAAACCTTGGGCATTCGGTGGACGGGATTCTCACCCGTCTTTCGTTACTCATACCGGCATTCTCACTTCTAAGCGCTCCACCAGTCCTTGCGGTCTGACTTCCACGCCCTTAGAACGCTCTCCTACCACGGACATCTCAGATGTCCATCCACAGCTTCGGTAATCCGTTTAGCCCCGGTACATTTTCGGCGCAGTGTCACTCGACCAGTGAGCTATTACGCACTCTTTAAATGATGGCTGCTTCTAAGCCAACATCCTGGTTGTCTAAGCAACGCCACATCCTTTTCCACTTAACGGATATTTGGGGACCTTAGCTGGTGGTCTGGGCTGTTTCCCTCTTGACTACGGATCTTATCACTCGCAGTCTGACTCCCAAGCATAAATCACTGGCATTCGGAGTTTGTCTGAATTCGGTAACCCGGGATGGGCCCCTAGTCCAAACAGTGCTCTACCTCCAGGATTCTCAATCTTGAGGCTAGCCCTAAAGCTATTTCGGAGAGAACCAGCTATCTCCAGGTTCGATTGGAATTTCTCCGCTACCCACACCTCATCCCCGCACTTTTCAACGTGCGTGGGTTCGGGCCTCCAGTAAGTGTTACCTTACCTTCACCCTGGACATGGGTAGATCACCTGGTTTCGGGTCTACAACTGCATACTCCATCGCCCTATTCAGACTCGCTTTCGCTGCGGCTCCGCCTTCTCAGCTTAACCTTGCATGCAATCGTAACTCGCCGGTTCATTCTACAAAAGGCACGCCATCACCCATGAACGGGCTTTGACTACTTGTAGGCACACGGTTTCAGGATCTATTTCACTCCCCTTCCGGGGTGCTTTTCACCTTTCCCTCACGGTACTGGTTCACTATCGGTCACTAGGAAGTATTTAGCCTTGGGAGATGGTCCTCCCGGATTCCGACGGAATTTCACGTGTTCCGCCGTACTCAGGATCCACTCTGGAGGGGAAGGGTTTTCGGCTACGGGGCTGTTACCCGCTGCGGCGGACCGTTCCAGGTCGCTTCGCCTAATCCTTCCTTTTGTAACTCCGTATAGAGTGTCCTACAACCCCAAGAGGCAAGCCTCTGGGTTTGGGCTGATCCCGTTTCGCTCGCCGCTACTCAGGGAATCGCATTTGCTTTCTCTTCCTCCAGGTACTTAGATGTTTCAGTTCCCTGGGTCTGCCTTCTCATGTGCTATCAATTCACACATGGATACTGCCCGATTAAAGGCAGCGGGTTCCCCCATTCGGAAATCTCCGGATCACAGCTCACTTACAGCTCCCCGAAGCATATCGGTGTTAGTGCCGTCCTTCTTCGGCTCCTAGTGCCAAGGCATCCACCGTGCGCCCTTTCTAACTTAACCAATGGTCAATTAAAAAGTTGTGGCTCAAAAGCCACGCGTACATGAATTGCTTGCATATATGTTTCAATGTCGTCATATCCAGTTTTCAAAGAACAAGTTCATCATTTCTGCGTGCGAAATGANNNTGCGTGCAAGGCAGGCGCTCTCCCAGCTGAGCTAAGGCCCCAAGAAGAATGGTGGGCCTAAATGGACTCGAACCATCGACCTCACGCTTATCAGGCGTGCGCTCTAACCAGCTGAGCTATAGGCCCTCTTGGGTATACTTGATAGTCTAATAGAAGAATCATTCCAATGTCGCCATTGAAGGTGAACCTTCAAAACTGAACGCAAAACGTCAACCCCGGGAAACCCGGTTCCGAATTCATCCTTAGAAAGGAGGTGATCCAGCCGCACCTTCCGATACGGCTACCTTGTTACGACTTCACCNTGAAGGTGAACCTTCAAAACTGAACGCAAAACGTCAACCCCGGGAAACCCGGTTCCGAATTCATCCTTAGAAAGGAGGTGATCCAGCCGCACCTTCCGATACGGCTACCTTGTTACGACTTCACCCCAATCATCCGTCCCACCTTCGGCGGCTGGCTCCACAAGGGTTACCTCACCGACTTCGGGTGTTACAAACTCTCGTGGTGTGACGGGCGGTGTGTACAAGGCCCGGGAACGTATTCACCGTGGCATGCTGATCCACGATTACTAGCGATTCCGGCTTCATGCAGGCGAGTTGCAGCCTGCAATCCGAACTGAGAACGGTTTTCTGGGATTGGCTCCCCCTCGCGGGTTGGCAGCCCTTTGTACCGTCCATTGTAGCACGTGTGTAGCCCAGGTCATAAGGGGCATGATGATTTGACGTCATCCCCACCTTCCTCCGGTTTGTCACCGGCAGTCACCTTAGAGTGCCCAACTGAATGCTGGCAACTAAGATCAAGGGTTGCGCTCGTTGCGGGACTTAACCCAACATCTCACGACACGAGCTGACGACAACCATGCACCACCTGTCACCGCTGTCCCCGAAGGGAAAGGCGTATCTCTACACCGGGCAGCGGGATGTCAAGACCTGGTAAGGTTCTTCGCGTTGCTTCGAATTAAACCACATGCTCCACCGCTTGTGCGGGCCCCCGTCAATTCCTTTGAGTTTCAGCCTTGCGGCCGTACTCCCCAGGCGGAGTGCTTAATGCGTTAGCTGCAGCACTAAGGGGCGGAAACCCCCTAACACTTAGCACTCATCGTTTACGGCGTGGACTACCAGGGTATCTAATCCTGTTTGCTCCCCACGCTTTCGCGCCTCAGCGTCAGTTACAGACCAGAAAGTCGCCTTCGCCACTGGTGTTCCTCCACATCTCTACGCATTTCACCGCTACAC
>NZ_JAIQCL010000021.1 GCF_020023385.1 Planococcus circulans | reverse complement strand
AGTGGCCATACTTGAGTGGCGCATTGTATAACCTAGCGTGGGTAAACCGTGAAGCCGGGAATCTTTCGGGAGCGATGAGCAGGATGATGGAGCGGGTAAAAGTTTTAGAACGACTAAACCAAATTGATTCTGTCAAATATTCGCATTTACTAGCGCAAGCGCAGCAAGAAGCAAATAACTTCGCCAATTAATAAGTTAATTCTCTGTTTAATGAAAACTAGATCGACTATAAGTTGAAGTAGCTACATTAATTATTTTTCTTGAATGTTTATTTAGAAGCTTTTTACTATCATTAATATTTTTTGTATAAATATCTATGACACTCTTAAATAGTATTGAGTATTCCTCTTATATCATTCAATAAGGAAGGAAAGGAGATGAGAAAGATGAAAAAAATACTCTCGATTGACGGTGGTGGGATTAGGGGAATCATTCCTGCTCGTATATTAGCTGATATTGAGAGACGAACTGAAACAAAAATCAATGAGCTATTCGATTTGATCGTAGGAACATCAACTGGAGGAATTTTGGCTCTTGGCCTTGTGAAGCCTGATGAAACAGGTGCAGCTGAATACAGTGCTAGAAAACTGTTAACTTTATATGAGGAAAAAGGAGAGGAAATTTTTTCACCAGTTAATTCAAGTCGCTGGAATGATAAAATACGTATAATCATAGAACAGCGATACGATTCAGAAGGAATAGACAATGTTCTAAAGGAATACTTTGGAGATACAAAACTTTCCGATTCTTTAAAGGAAGTTTTAATTGTTTGTTATGAACTAGAAAGAAGAAAACCATGGATTTTTAAAAGTAAGAAAGCAAAGTCCCGCGGATATGAGAGGATTAACCAGGATGCACTCATGAGAGAAATCGCTAGAGCCACATCTTCAGCACCAACTTATTTTGATCCCAAGAAAATTAGCATGGAAGATGATTTTTCGTTTATTGATGGAGGATTATATGCAAATAATCCTGCTATGTGTGCTTATGTAGAAGCAAAAACAATGTTTAAAGACGAAGAAGACATTTTAATTGTATCTCTAGGTACCGGCGAGCAAACTCGTCCTATTTTTCATAATGAAGCGATTGAATGGGGATTAATAGAATGGGCGCCTGTAATCTTAGATATTGTTTTTGATGGAGTAAACAGCACGGTAGATTATCAGTTAGCTCAACTTCTTCCAAATCGGTATGGAAAAAAAAGATACTATCGATTCCAGACAAGGCTAGATTACGTGAATGACAATTTAGATGATGTCTCACCAAAAAACATTGAGGCTTTAAAAAACACAGCTAACCGCCTAGTAGAACAGGAAGAAGATACTATTAAGGAATTATGTAAGCAACTTAAATCAAATTAAAAGAATTTGGTTAAATAAAAAAGTTCGGAATTGGAAAAGGTGACAAAACCTCGAAAGATACCGAATAATGTCTTTCGGGGTTTTGTAAAGCTATCTATTGTTTTTTTCCTATAAACTTAACTAGAAAGTAGAATTTAATCTTCCACTTAGATAGGAGTTCTAAATGGAATAGCTAGCTTTTTACTTCTCTTTATCTTTTGAGTTTAACCGATTTTCATGCATACGTGTCAACACCTGCTCATTGTCTTTATTGGACAGGTTAGTATAGAGGGAAGTAGTCTCGATGTTGCTGTGGCCCAATTGATCACGAAGTAGAACAATGCTTCCGCCATTTCGAATGTAGTCCGCTGCAAAACTATGTCGGAGCTTGTGAGGACTCATGCCTTCTCCTTGAGCAAATGCAGCAGTGTACTTGGTCACCAAATTTTCAATCGCTCGTCTTGATATAGGACGCACTGTTCCTCCGTAAAGGGTCACAAATAGGAAAGGGACTTCTTTTGAACCGGGATAACGACTTTCCCGGATTTCCAAATAGGATTTCAAATGTTGGATGGCCTGGTCCATAACATGGACCGTGTCTTCCTTAGCACCTTTCCGCTTGATATCAATAAGCTGTTTCTTCAAATTTATTTTCTTTACAAGAATGCGTGCGGTTTCTCCAAGTCGGATGCCGCTACCAAGAAAAAGGGAGAGGATGGCTAGATCGCGTTCCTTGTCCCGGTTGAATCGTTGTAGTGCAAGCCCACTTTCCAAAGTAACTTTATAGTCTTGTTCCACGAACTGCAGGAAATCGTTGATTTCATGTTCATTCAGAATAACGGAACTGATTTTCTGCGCGCGTCGGCTGGCCGTCTCTTTTTTATTGTGCAGTACAATCTTGCTCATAACATTGCGGTAGAAGTACGATTCTCCGTCTTCATTTTCGGTCTCTTTAGTAAGATAATTAAAGAGTGACTTTAACGCGTTAACGGAAAGGGCAACAACTGCCTGGCCCCGCTTCCTCACAGATGTCTTCTCATGCAAGATGGATTCTTCCTTTAGGAATTCGATATATAGTTCAATATCGTGTTTCTTCAATTCTGCTAAAACGGTAAGGGGGATAGATTTCACATCTTTTACCTTAGTCAGGTTTTCACGAAGCAGCCACTGGAAGAAATGCTGATAACGGTAGAGATACTGCAACAAGGTATCGTCTGAAAGACCAGCCCGTTTTTTGGAACGGACATACTCTACGACATAGAAGGGCGTGCTCTTTAGTTGTTTTTCAATCCGTTGGAGAACTTGAAGCTCTTCAGGTGTCAATGCCATATTATTCTATTGGCCTCCTTTTGGTTATGTATTTCTATATGTTCGCAAAATGTAATTTAAACGAATATATAGAGATGGGAAGTACTTTTTCTAGAAAATTAAGAAGTTAAAGAAACCACTCCTATAAAATCGCTTTTAAGTACGTCGTTAAACTTTCTTCCACGCATTGTGTAATTAACTCGATGAAAGGCAGTGTATTGCCTTGTATGCTCGCGGTTTCCAACGTTTCGTAATACGTTAAGCGTTGGGCGTTTTCCGCTTTGACAATAGCGGGAGGGAAGCCATGACCCATGAGAATCAAATTCATTAGCAACCTCGCCGTCCGGCCATTGCCATCTGCAAAGGGATGAGTATAGACGAATTTAAAATGAAACAATGCGGCCAGCTCCACTGGATGCAGACGGTCTTTCTCTTGCTCATACCAGGCGAAAAGCTCTTGCATATCGTTCGCCACCTGCAGAAAATGCGGTGGTTCATGCTGACTACCGGAGATTCTCACGTTGATGGAGCGATATCTACCCGCGTTTTCATCGTCGATGTTCTTTAAAATCAAATGATGAATTGTCTTTAGTGTACGCTCATCCAACGGCTCGGTCTGATTGACCTGTTCCTCGATAAAACTAATCGCTTCGGCATGATTGATGACTTCGAAGTGCTCCTGCAGCCGTTTGCCGCCAATTGTTAAGCCATCTTCCATTACTACTTTGGTTTCAATCAATGATAATGTATTTCCTTCGATGGCATTCGAATTATACGTCCATTCTACCCGGTAGACATCGCGCAGGTTTTTGACTGCAGCGGCGGGTAGCGGCCGGTGTTGATCTAATTGTGTTTTTAATTCATCGACGCGATTAAATGGGCTCATTTTGTAACACCTGCTTTTTATGGGATGAAAGGAACTATTGCTTAATTTCAGTAAAATTGATGCGAACTGCCTTAATACCCTTTATTTTATCATATGCTTACTTTATATGTTCGTTAAATTGAAATTTTGCGAACATATAGAGTAGGCACTGATAGTAGAAAAAACCCAGCTACATTGAAATAGCTGGGTTTGGTTTTCAGTAAGTTTTCTTACATACTCATTAAGTGGCTTATAAAAAGCTAGTCTCTTTTTTAATCATTTGCATAATACGTAATTTAGGCTAAAAGTATTTTGACAGATTTAATTCTGAGCCGCCCGAATCTGATTGTGAATGTAATGAAAGTACTCATCTTTGAGGGCTTTCGGATGGGTAAGCAAGGCCTCCAGTTCCGGGAGGTTTGTCCATCTCTCGCCTATCGTGGCCGCTCGGTACCATCTATTGACCGCTGTCGCTTGCTGTTCAACGTTCATGTCACCCCAAACCTGCTTTGAATTCACTTCGTATGGATCATTGGAATTGGACCTAGAGGCCATTTTACAAATCAAGCTTGGANTATTGACCGCTGTCGCTTGCTGTTCAACGTTCATGTCACCCCAAACCTGCTTTGAATTCACTTCGTATGGATCATTGGAATTGGACCTAGAGGCCATTTTACAAATCAAGCTTGGAATGAAGCTGTCCCGTTCAAGCTGCCAAGCATGGACCAATTCATGGATAAACACCTCTCCGGGGGTTGGGTAGTTACTGCCCCGTCGTGTTCCCATCGGGTTTTGGAAGACTTCGTCTCCCAGGTTTACAAGGACTCCCCGATCTGCATTGGGTAGGACGAATAAATTACCTCCAAGTCCGGTCAAATTGGTCAGGATGATCCGTTCA
>NZ_JAIQCL010000020.1 GCF_020023385.1 Planococcus circulans | reverse complement strand
GACGTTTTGCTGTTCAGTTTTCAAGGTTCAAGTTTGTTTCGGTTGTTCATGTTGTTTGCGTCGTTCTTTACGACTCCTATGATACTAAAGCATGTTCGCCAGACTGTCAACACTTTTGGCAAATAAAATTATATTCATAAAACATTCCTTATGGAATTCACTTTTCATTATATAGAAGGAGTTTGAAAAAGGAGTCAAGAGTAACCGCTCTGTAAAGCCATTTTACTTGACTCGCTTTCTCTTTCCTAATTCTTCTTCTCTTCTCTATTAACCTATCGTCACTCTAGATTATTATATGCGAAACATAATAAATCAGAATATTTCCCATTTATCAGAAGCGCACAGCCTCATTCTTATTCTTGCTTCTATTTAAGCTCGCGCCGGCCTTCCAATGCTTTCGATAAAGTCACTTCGTCCGCATACTCCAAATCGCCGCCTACCGGAAGTCCATGAGCAATTCTTGTAGTCTTGATTCCTGAAGGTCTTACGAGGCGGGAAATATACATCGCTGTCGCTTCTCCTTCGATCGTCGGATTCGTCGCCAGAATCAGTTCTTCCACCTCTTCGTCCTGAAGACGCTTCAATAGAGAGGGAACATTTATATCTTCAGGGCCAATTCCGTCCATTGGAGAGATGGCACCCTGCAATACATGGTACAAGCCTTTGTAATCGCGCATCTTCTCCATCGCAATTACGTCTTTCGGATCCTGGACCACGCAGATCGTCGTGCGGTCGCGCTGTTGATCCTGGCAAATATGACAGGGATCGACGTCCGTAATATGGCCGCACACCGAGCAGAAACTTAAATTCCGTTTTGCATCAACCAAAGCTTTAGCAAAATCAAGCACCGTGTCTTCTTTCATGCCAAGCACAAAAAATGCCAGCCGGGCCGCTGTTTTTGGCCCGATTCCTGGCAATTTCATAAAACTCTCCATTAACTTCGAAATAGGTTCTGGATAATGCATCTGGTTTTCCTCCTAGAACATGCCCGGGAGATTTAGGCCCTTCGTGAATTTCCCCATTGTGGAATTCGCATGTTCATCCGCTTTTTTAAACGCTTCGTTTGTAGCCACAACCAAAAGATCCTGCAGCATTTCAATATCTTCCGGATCAACAACTGTTGGATCCAATACGATGTCCAATACTTCTTTATGGCCGGATACAGTAACTTTAACCATACCGCCGCCAGCTGATCCCTCGAACTTCAATGTTCCAAGTTCTTCTTGGGCAACCGCCATCTCTTTTTGCATTTTTTGCATCTGCTTCATCATGCCTTGCATATTTCCTCCACCGCGCATAATTAGTTCCTCCTTAGAATTTTCATTTTAGTCGTCATGAACCTCGACAAAGTCTTTTCCGAAAAGACGCTCGGCTTCTGAGATGAACGGATCTTCTTCCGCTGCAGCTCCTTCACCCGAAAACGGATTTCCTTCTTCAGCCTCTGACTGTTTTTCTTCAGTGCCTGCCTTCGATCCGTTCTTCTTAATAAAATCTTCACGGATTTTCAGCCAACTGGCGTCCGGAACGAAAACCGGCGTATAAGCCTTGCCTGCATACTGCTCCAACAATTGGCTGAAGGTTGCGGCAAACGTCTGGTTTTCGGAAGCCATCTGGCAATGAATATCATACTTGAATTTTAACACAAATGCATCCGCTGATGCCGCTACTGGCTCTGCGTCATTCAATAAAGCCGAATGCGACCGCTGCAACTGGCTCATCACTGTGGCCCAATTGGTTTTGATCGCCTGAATATCTGGCTTGGTCGCATTTTTCAAGACTTCCTGAATGCGCCCAGTCGGTATTTTAAAGCTGCTTTGCGCGCGCTGGCGTTTTTTCTGTTCCGCCGGCGCCGCTGCCGCACTGCTGCCTGCCCCGTTCTTCACCTGCTGCTGCAATTCGCGCACCAGATTTTCCAACTGGATGACTTTCGCTTCCAGTTCGGGTGACACTGCAGAAGCTGTACTTTGGACCGGCACATCGGCCTGCGCCATCTTCAGTAAAGCCGTTTCCATATAGATTTTTGTATGGTTTGAAAAACGCATTTCCTGCTGGGTTTTAGATAGAATGTCAATCCAGGTATAAAGGGTCGCCGGCTCGAATCGATTGGCCAATTCTTCAAAGCGCGGTTCATGTGTAGCCAACTCCAACATATCGTGAAGGTTGGGCGCCGTCTGGATCAATAATAGATCCCGGAAGAAAGTGATGAAATCCTCGACTAACCGGACAGGGTCTTTGCCGTCGCGCACCAATTGTTCCAATAGCGTCAACGACTGTCCGATATCCTTGGCAAGCAATGCTTCCGCAATACCATAGAACATATCCTGGCTGATCGATCCTGTAACCAATAATGCATCTTCGACTGTCATTTCATCGCCGCTGAACGAGACAACCTGGTCCAATAGACTCAATGCATCCCGCATTCCGCCGGAAGCAGCCTGAGCAATTATTTTAAGCACCTGTTCGTTATAAGGGATTTGGGCATCCGTTAACACTTCCACCATGCGCGAAACAATATCCACCTGCGTATGAGATTTAAAATCAAAACGCTGGCAGCGGGAGATGATCGTCAATGGCAGTTTATGCGGTTCTGTTGTCGCCAAAATGAAGACCACGTGTTCCGGCGGCTCTTCTAATGTTTTCAGCAAAGCGTTAAACGCACTGTTTGACAGCATATGCACTTCATCGATGATATAGATTTTGAAACGGGAATTCGCCGGCGAAAACCGGACCTTCTCAATAATTTCCCGCATTTCTTCTACGCGTGAATTGGAAGCTGCGTCAAATTCAATGACGTCGGTATTGGATCCTTCGTTAATGCTTCTGCAGGAAGCACATTCGTTGCATGGTTCCGCTGCCGGAGCCTGCTCACAGTTCAATGCTTTGGCGAATATCTTCGCTGCACTGGTCTTCCCTGTTCCTCTTGGTCCTGAGAATAAATAAGCATGCGTCGTCTTATTGTAAAGGAGAGCATTTTGAAGGGTTTGTTTGACATGCGTCTGACCTGTCATTTCAGAAAAGGACTGGGGTCTGTAAACACGGTAAAAAGCTTGATACGCCAACTTGTTCTCTCCTTTTAATTAATCTGTTTTTCGTCCTCTCATTATATCATAAAAGACGGGTCTTTCTTAGCGATTTCCCCGATCTCCGCGTGACGATTCTGCGAAGGGAACAATAAAAAAACCTGCCCGCTGCAAGAGCGGACAGGTTTGAATTTATGTAATTTTGCCGTGCACCTTTCTTCGACTGCTGCACATAAGCGTTACCCTTGTCGCTGGCTCGATCTAGGCGATCCCGCGGCACATGGAATGTTCCACTTAATGCTGCTTCCTTCCGGACCTGACATGGTTCATGGGATTCCATTGCGCAGGACCCAGATGTCAACACTACGTGCAAGAGGCAGACCTTACATGCACACAGCCTCAGAAAGGAATTCAGTCCTGCTAAAGCGGATTGCAGGTTACAGGACACCGCTATCTTCCCACCTAGCACGGCATTTACTAGTATACGAAATAATACGGGATAAATCAAATATAAAGTAGGATTAACAAAAACACTCCTTCGCCTATTCAACGAAGGAGTGTCTAAAATTCCTGTCTACTGTTGGATAGTGACATCTTTTAACTGATAGATGCCGGCAGTATCGATAGAAAAGCCGGATACATTATCAGAGACGCCATTTAAATACTCTGTATGGATCAAGAATGCCATAGGGGCGTCATCGGTCAGCAGCTGTGCGACTTCCGCGTAAATTTCTTCACGCCGATCCGGGTCGGCTTCTCTGCGTCCTTCGTCAAGAAGAGCATCGACTTCGGGATTTTCATAGAAGGAACGGTTCCCCGGATTTCCTTTTTGAGAAGAGTGGAATAATGCATACATACCATAATCTGCATCTCCAGTCGGATTAGACCAACCCAAGATGAACATGTCATGTTCACCTGCTGCTGTTTGGTCAAGGTATGCACCAAACTCCATCACTTCAATTGAAACGTCGATATTCAGCTCAGCTAATGCTTCCTGAACCAATACGGCGATCGATTGACGCTGTGGATTGTCATTGGTCCAGATGGAAGTGCTGAAGCCATCTGCCATTCCTGCTTCCTCCAGCAATTCACGGGCTCTGTCCATATCGAATTCCACTGCATCGATATCTTCTGTATAACCGAAGATTCCTGGGGCAAGCGGACCATTCGCAGGAATTGCGAATTCATCATAGATTCCGTTGATGATTGCCTGACGGTCGACAGCATAGGAGATTGCCTGGCGCACCAATGGATCATTGAAAGGTTCTTTTTCTGTGTTGAAACCTAAATAAGCTAAGCTCGAAGATGGCGTCTGAAGTACAGAAGCTACACCTGAGTTGTTGATGCGTTCCACTTCGTTCGGCTGCACTGGGTCGATGATATGGACATTGCCTGTTTCAAGATCGGCAGCCCGTACTTGGGAATCCGGTACGACACGAAACGTTACTGAATCCACTTGGACCGGTTCATCCCAGTATTCTTCATTTTTGACAAGCCTGATTTCAGAACCGGCGTTCCATGAGTCGAATGTAAAGTATCCCGTTCCGACAGGTTCCTGTGAAATGACAGAACCTGGATCAGCTCCCCCATTCAACGCTTCGTAATCTGCTTCAATGGAAGCTGGAGAAATCATGCCCCCTCCATTATGCGATAAATGGGCAAGCAATGGAGAAAACGGATACTCCGTCTTAATTTCGACCTGGTAATCATCTACAACCGTTACATCTGTGATCATTTCAAATAGGAAATAGCGCGGAGAAGCGACTGCTTCATCGCGAACTCGGTCGAGATTCGCTTTTACCACTTCCGCATTAAACTCTTCTCCATCATGGAATGTGACGCCTTCCCGCAATTGGAACGACCAGGTGGTCTCATCCACTTGCTCCCACGACTCAGCCAGACCAGGCGTGATTTCGTTATTCTCATCACGCTTCACTAATGTTTCGTAAATGTTCTCTTGAACGACTGAAGATGGAACGTCATTCGAACCGTGCGGATCCAAAGATGAAGCATCAGACAATACAGCAATAATTAAATCCCCGCCTGCAGTTGCAGTCTCATCAGATTCCCCTGATTCTCCCGCTTCTTCTCCTCCCCCTCCTGCGCATGCAGCAAGAACCATGGCTAGCATAAGCAATATCAGAAAGACCCAAAGCGATTTCCTCGACATTGTCATGTGTTTTCCCCCCTGCTTATGATGGTATAAAAGGATTCCTAAATAACGCAATATTTTGACAACAATATAGCATATCATGATGCTTTCTACAAGTTCAAAAAACCCTTCAGCCTTAGAGCCACGTGCGATTCTTCTTGTTTTTATATATAAAAATAGAAATTTTAATGAAAGATCGCCTTAAGATTATTGTTTTTATTAGATTGATATATTTTTGCCATTCTAAATATTTTTGCGTCATTTTTAACTTCTTCTTCCATCTATCATTTTTAATAAAAATCCGCTAAACTGTGATAAAACAAACTAATTATTCAGATTATTTCAAAGGGGTGTTTTTTATGGCTGAAGAAACTGTGAATACTCCCGTCACTTCTGAGAAAATCAATCCTCGAATCGAAAGCTATAAACAATTCTGGCGGCGTTTGCTCAAGAACAAAGCGGCTGTCATCGGCGGCCTGTTGATTGTGTTTGTTATACTCATGGCTTTTATCGGACCATGGATCATTACAACCTTCACAGATTACCGCCCGAATCAAACCGACTTAGCGAACAAACTGCAAGGGCCATCCATTTCTAATTGGTTCGGAACCGACAGTTATGGCCGCGATATTTTCACACGTGTTATTTTCGGAACGAAACTGACCTTGTATGTCGGATTTTTCTCGGTTTTCATCGGCGGCATCATCGGAGTCGTTTTCGGCATCATCGCCGGCTATTATGGCGGCCGTATCGATGCGGTCATCATGCGCTTAATGGATGTCCTGCTCGCATTTCCTGGAATTTTGCTTGCTCTTGCAATTGTCGCGGTACTTGGCGGCAGCTTGACTAATGTCATCATTGCGGTCGGCATTTTCTCCGTTCCGGCATTTGCCCGGGTCGTACGCGGCTCCACTCTATCCGTCAGGAAATTAGAATACGTGGACGCTGTACGGGCGCTTGGAGCTACCGATTTCCGGATCATCTTCCGCCATATCCTTCCGAACATCATGTCGCCGATTATCGTGCAGGCGTCATTGCGGATTGCGACAGCTATCTTGACCGGCGCCGGCTTGTCATTCCTTGGTCTTGGCGCACAACCCCCTGCACCGGAATGGGGCGCTATGCTCAACGAAGGCCGCCAGTACATGTTCGAAGCTGGCCATGTTGCTTTGTTCCCGGGTTTGATGATTGTCCTTGTGGTTCTTGCCTTTAATATTTTCGGTGATGGCGTACGTGATGCTCTGGATCCAAAAATGAAAAATAGGTGAGGTGTTGAAAAGTGCCAAAGTATATTATCCGCCGCCTTATCCAAACTATTCCTGTACTGATTGGTGTCACTATCCTGGTATTCTCTTTGATGCATTTGGTTCCAGGGGATCCTGCACAAATTGTTGCAGGAGAAGGCGCATCCGAACAAACCGTCGAAAACATTCGGGAACGCCTCGGGTTAAACGAGGCGATTCCAGTTCAATACGGACGATTTCTAGGCAATGCTGTGCAAGGAGATCTTGGTTCCTCGGTTCGTTCAGGTCGACCTGTCATGGATGAAATCAGTTCGCGGTTTTGGGTGACGGTGGAACTTGCCTTCTACTCCACCATCGTCGCCGTTTTTCTCGGCTTGATTGCCGGCATCATCTCAGCAGTGCGCCATTATACAATCGCCGATACATCCATTATGATCGTTGCATTGTTCGGCTTATCCATGCCCAACTTCTGGTTTGGCCTGTTGCTCATCCAATGGTTCGCGATCGGCAACTGGATGCCCGAATCGCTTGAGTTTTTGAAAATGCGCCCTTCTGGCTGGGGTGACTCCTGGCGGCAGATCATCCTCCCCGTTCTCACGCTCGGAACAGGAGGTGCCGCAATCATCGCACGCATGACCCGCTCTTCTATGCTTGAAGTCATCGGTCAGGATTATATCCGTACGGCGCGTGCCAAAGGGGTTTCAGAACGGATTGTCACTTACCGCCATGCTTTGAAAAATGCATTGATCCCCGTCGTGACGGTTGTCGGCCTGGAGTTTGGCGGTTTTCTTGGCGGTGCTGTCCTGACAGAAACGATATTCGCGATCAATGGCATGGGCCGTTTGACGATCGATGCGATTCGAACACGTGATTTCCCAGTTGTTCAAGGTACGGTACTCGTTATTTCCGTAATTTTTGTACTCGTCAACCTGCTCGTCGATATTTCGTATCGTCTGCTGAATAAACGAATTGACTTGAATTAGAAATGAGGTGCCTACCGTATGAGTATCCCAGTAAACCAAGAAATTATTCTGGAAGTAAAAAACCTGCAGACCATCTTTAAAACGGATACTGGGGATGTCCGGGCAGTCGATGGTGTCAGTTTTAAATTGCCTAAAGGCAAAACAATCGGCATCGTTGGTGAGTCAGGCTCTGGAAAAAGCATCACGTCCCTATCCATAATGCGATTGCTGGCTTCCAACGGGAAAATCACCAATGGAGAAGTGCTCTACAAAGGAGAAGATTTATTGAAGTTGTCCGAAAGCCAGATGCGGAAGCTACGCGGAAATGAAATCTCCATGATTTTTCAGGAACCGATGACTTCTTTGAACCCTGTTTATACAGTCGGCCAGCAAATCAGTGAAGCGCTCATGCTCCACCAGAATATGTCCAAAAAAGATGCCTTTATCCGTTCAGTTGAATTATTGAAACTCGTTGGAATCCCTTCGCCTGACAAACGTGTCAAAAACTATCCCTTCGAATTGTCAGGAGGTATGCGCCAACGGGTCATGATTGCGATGTCCCTTGCCTGTGACCCTGAAATTCTGATAGCCGATGAACCAACAACAGCGCTTGATGTGACCATCCAAGCTCAAATACTGGAACTGATCAAAGAGCTGCAGGACCGACTCGGCATGTCGGTCATCTTCATCACGCATGACCTTGGCGTTGTGGCTGAAACCTGCGATTATGTTGCGGTCATGTATGCCGGACAAGTCGTAGAATACGCAGATATCCGCACGTTGTTTCACGAACCCAAGCTGCCATATACAATCGGCTTGCTGAAATCCTTGCCGCGCCACGACATTGAGCAGGATAAGCTGCAACCGATCAACGGTAATGTACCGAGCCCGCACGAAATGCCGGTCAGCTGCCGCTTCTCACCGCGTTGTCCTGCAGCGACCGACTTATGCCGTGCAAATATGCCTCAACTTGAAACTGATGAAAACGGCAACCAAGTACGCTGTTGGATTTACACAGATGAATGGACTGGAGAAGCGGAGGTGGATATTTATGGCGAAAAAAGAATTGCTAAAAGTCGAGGGGCTAAAACAATACTTCCCGATTAAAGGCGGTTTTCTCGGTCGGACCACCAATTATGTAAAAGCCGTTGATGACATCAGTTTTTCAATTTTCGAAGGCGAAACCGTCAGCATTGTCGGTGAATCCGGCTGCGGAAAATCCACGACCGGGCGGGCGATTCTGCGCCTTGAAGAACCGACCGAAGGAAAAGTGGAATTCCGCGGGGTCGATCTTGCGGGTTTGTCCAAGCGGAATATGCGGAAATACCGAAAAGACCTGCAGATTATATTCCAAGATCCATACGCTTCCATCAATCCTCGCCAGACCGTTGCTTCTGTTCTGACCGAAGCCATGGAGATCCAAAAGGTTCTGCCGACCAATAAGCGGCGCGCCCGTGCCGAGGAACTGCTCGAAACTGTCGGCTTGCTGCCGTATCAGGCTGACCGCTTTCCCCATGAGTTTTCAGGTGGACAGCGCCAACGTATCGGCATTGCACGGGCTTTATCAGTAAATCCGCAATTGATCATTTGCGACGAAGCAGTTTCTGCACTCGATGTATCGATTCAGGCGCAAGTGCTTAATCTGCTCGAAGAACTGCAGGAAGAGTTTCAACTGACCTATTTGTTTATTTCCCATGACCTTGGCGTGGTCCGCCACATATCTGACCGGATTATTGTTATGTACCTTGGAAAGATCGTTGAAATTGCGGATAAATACAGCTTATTCGAAAACCCGAAGCATCCATATACCAAAGCTTTGCTGTCTGCCATTCCAATTCCGGACCCGGACAAGAAAAAAGAGCGTATCGTTTTAAAGGGAGACGTTCCTTCTCCAATTGATCCGCCATCAGGCTGCCGATTCCATACACGATGTCCGTATGCAACGGCCAAATGCAAAGTGGAAGTACCGGAACTAAGGACGGCTTCATCGATGAAGCCAGGACATGAAGCGGCCTGCCATTACATTGAAGAGATCGAATCCGGTGAAAAGCAACCGAATTATTGACTTCTATCCGGACGCAGTATGCGTCCGGATCATGCTTTCTTATGGCTAGCCNAGCAGAGGGTCGGCGGTTCGATCCCGTCATCCTCCACCATTTTTTCTCTTTCGCCGGAGTAGCTCAACTGGTAGAGCAACTGACTTGTAATCAGTAGGTTGAGGGTTCAAGTCCTTTCTCCGGCACCACTCATGCAAATGAGCCATTAGCTCAGCTGGTAGAGCATCTGACTTTTAATCAGAGGGTCGAAGGTTCGAATCCTTCATGGCTCACCATTTTAACTTTATAGTTGCCACGCGGGTGTGGCGGAACTGGCAGACGCACTAGACTTAGGATCTAGCGCCTTCGGGCGTGGGGGTTCGACTCCCTTCACCCGCACCATTTTTGCGGAAGTAGTTCAGTGGTAGAACGCCACCTTGCCAAGGTGGAGGTCGCGAGTTCGAACCTCGTCTTCCGCTCCATATTTTTTTTGCACATTATTGCCGACCCTTAGCCGGGGTGGCGGAACTGTCAGACGCACAGGACTTAAAATAATGCGGTAGGTGACTACCGTACCTGTTCGATTCCGGTAATCGGCACCATATATGAAAACCAGCTGACAACTTTATAGGCGCCCGGAGCTCAATTGGATAGAGTACTAGACTACGAATCAAGCGGTTAGAGGTTCGAGTCCTCTCGGGCGCGCCATATTTTTACACTCAGCAATACAAGTTCGGGAAGTAGCTCAGCTTGGTAGAGCACTTGGTTTGGGACCAAGGGGTCGCAGGTTCGAATCCTGTCTTCCCGACCAAACAATGGGGCCTTAGCTCAGCTGGGAGAGCGCCTGCCTTGCACGCAGGAGGTCAGCGGTTCGATCCCGCTAGGCTCCACCAACTATAACAATAAAGATCCTGGCGGCGTAGCTCAGCTGGCTAGAGCGTACGGTTCATACCCGTAAGGTCGGGGGTTCGATCCCCTCTGCCGCCACTTTTTTAGGACCTTTAGCTCAGTTGGTTAGAGCAGACGGCTCATAACCGTCCGGTCGCAGGTTCGAGTCCTGCAAGGTCCACCATTTATCTATTATCNGAAGCCAGGACATGAAGCGGCCTGCCATTACATTGAAGAGATCGAATCCGGTGAAAAGCAACCGAATTATTGACTTCTATCCGGACGCAGTATGCGTCCGGATCATGCTTTCTTATGGCTAGCCCCTGCTGGCTACGGATTTCTCCTGTTTCATGATTTTTTTTTTGCATTTATTCCTCAAAACTGTTGACAGCCATTATTCATCCATGATAAATTAGTTCTTGTCCAATACGGAGGAATACCCAAGTTTGGCTGAAGGGATCGGTCTTGAAAACCGACAGGGGAGTCAAATCCCGCGGGGGTTCGAATCCCTCTTCCTCCTCCATTTTTTGAATTTACACGCGCATATAAATTCGAGATTGGATTCGTTACGCAAGTAACGAATTTTTCTTAAAAATTGTATGTCTGATTATTTCGATATAGATTACCGGAAGGCTTCGGCTTTCCGGTTTTTTCATGCCTTTTTCTTTATTTCCCGGGAAATAATAATAAACCCCTTGAGCATGAATGCTCAAGGGGTTTATTTATTTACGCAGGATAGAGGTTTGCTTCATAAAGCCGCCAATGCGCTCCACAATCTGTTCGGAGCAATCCGGATCGTTCATCAAGTCATAGTCGTTAATATTCAAACGCAGTACTGGACATCCATTAAAAGAATTGATCCAGCTTTCGTAGCGCTGGTGCATTTCCAGCCAGTAATCCACCGGTGTCTGCTGCTCCATTGCCCGGCCGCGTTCCTGGATGCGGGAAAGAATATCTTCAATCGAGCCTTCCAGGTAAATCAGCAAGTCTGGATGTGGGAAATACGGCGTCATGACCATCGCTTCAAACAAGTTAGTATAGGTTTCGTAATCCACATTGTTCATTGTTCCTTTATCCCAATGCATTTTGGCAAAAATACCGGTATCTTCATAAATCGAACGGTCCTGGATAAATCCGCCGCCGTATTCGAACATCCGCTTCTGCTCTTTAAAACGTTCCGCCAGGAAATAAATCTGCAAGTGGAAGCTCCATTTCTCAAAATCATCATAAAATAGATCCAAGTATGGATTGGTGTCGACATTTTCAAATGATGTGCGGAATTGCAGTGCATCCGCCAACGCTTTCGTCATCGTAGATTTCCCGACCCCCACTGTGCCAGCTATGGTAATTACCGCATTTTGTGGAATGCCGTACTTTTCACGTAAATTCATAAGGTCAAACTCCTCTTTTGTAAAGTTCCATCCACCTTGTCCAGGATCAGCTGAAGGTCTCCGCCGTTTTGGACAAAATCGATTTCATCGCCGTTGAAACGCAACACTGGAATTTCCGGATGCTCACGCTCAAAACGTTCAATGAACTCATGGTAATCCGCTGCCAGCTGCTCCATGTATTCCGGGGTGATCATCTGTTCGAATTCACGCCCCCGCAATTTGATGCGCTTCATCAATGTGTCCAGGCTGGCATGCAGGTAAATGACCATATTCGGTTTCGGCATATCCACCGTCAGGATTTTGTAGATGGCTTCATACTTGGCGTATTCAGCTTCAGGCAATGTGCGTTTTGCGAAGATCAGATTTTTGAAGATATGGTAATCGGCCACGACCGGTTCCCGCTTCGAAATGAACTTTTTCTGGATATCCGCCAACTGCTTGTAGCGATTGCATAAAAAGAACATCTCTGTCTGAAAGCTCCACTCTTCTATGTCTTCGTAGAATTTATTTAAAAACGGATTTTCGTCAACAATCTCTTTTAACAGCTGAAATTGATTTTGATCGGCGAGCGCTTTGGTCAGCGAAGTCTTGCCTACGCCAATCGGACCTTCTACCGTAATGAATGGCACCGGCATGCGAAGTCCTCCTTTTTCGATTCAAGTAAATTGCAATGCCATTTATTTTAACACACCGCTCTAGTTAAAAGTAGAGCGAAAAATCGACAGTTTGCTCAATGGATCGGTGCTTTAAACGTTCCGCCATGGACTTCCTGAGTCGCCATAATGGTCAAAAACGCTTTGGAATCGATGTCTGACACGATCTGCTTAAGCTTGGTGATTTCCAGACGGGTGACCACCACATAAATCACATCTTTCGGTGAATTGAGGTAGCCCCCCTTGCCGTGCAATTTCGTAAAGCTGCGGCCAAGACGGTCGTTGATGGCCGAACCAATTTCTTCATACTCTTCCGATACGATCAGTACAGCCTTGGTGTCATCCAAGCCCTGAATGACTACGTCAATGGTTTTGGAAGCGATGTAATAGGTCAGAATCGAATACATCGCCTGCTCCATCCCCAAAACGAAAGCAGCCCATCCAAAGATGAAAACATTGAAGAACATGACAAATTCACCAACCGAAAACGGTAATTTCTTGGTCAATAAAATTCCGAGAATCTCCGTCCCATCAAGTGCTCCGCCGTTGCGGATGACAATTCCAACACCCGCTCCGAGGAGCAATCCGCCGAATACAGTAGCGAGAAGCGGATCTTCTACAAACGGTTCGATCTTATGCATGGGAATTTCAATCAGCGCTAACGCAACAATGGCAAAAATAGAAGAGATGAAAAAATTGCGGCCGATATGTTTATAGCCGAAATAAAGGAAAGGCAAATTGATGACGACCAGTAAAACCCCAAAAGGAATCACGGTTAAATAGTCCAATATCAACGAAATACCGATAATCCCGCCATCGATGATTGCATTGGGAACCAGGAACAATTCAATGGCCGCTGCCGCCATGGTGGCACCGATGAAAATAAAAATAAAGCGTAGCGTAAAATGCAGCGGTTTTTCCTTTTTATGTTGTTTCACCCTTGGATCACTCCCTACTTTCTGGTTTCTCCAGTTTACGCTTTTCAGGGGTTTTTGTCTGTACGGATTTTCGCGCTCTTTTTGTGGACCGGAAAATGCTACACTAGAACCAAGGAGCGATGCATCATGAACGGAATGGAAAAAGATCATTTTTATATGGGGTTGGCAATTGAAGAAGCAGAAAAAGCAGCGGCCAAAGGAGAAGTGCCTATCGGGGCGGTCATTGTCTACGGCGACCAAGTAATAGCGCGCGCCCACAACCTGCGGGAAACGACACAAAATGCCGTCACTCACGCCGAATTGTTGGCGATCCAGGAAGCGTGCCTGCATCTTGGCAACTGGCGGCTGGAAGATACGAAGATTTACGTAACGTTAGAGCCTTGTCCGATGTGTGCAGGGGCCATTCTACAATCCCGGATTCCCCATGTGGTCTACGGAGCGCGGGATGCTAAAGCAGGCAGCGTAGATTCCCTCTACCGCTTGCTGAATGACGACCGCTTTAACCACCAATGCCAAGTAACGGAAAATGTCCTCGCCGAGGAATGCGGACAGTTGCTGACACAGTTTTTCCGAAATCTTCGGGAAATCAAAAAACAAAAGCGAAAAACCCAGTTATAGGGTTTTTCGCTTTTTTATTCGCTGATAAACTGAGCAATCAATCGATTGACGATTTCTGGCTGTTCGTGTTGGATCCAATGGGTCGCTTCTCCGACAAACGCCAAATTGACTTCTTCACAAAATGACATGCTTTCTTTTGCCAGCATCGGCGACAGGAACTGGTCGCCCATCCCCCAAATGATTCTGACAGGGACTTTGATTTTCGTCTCAGGCACTTGCCTGAAGCTGCCGCGCCGGATTGCCCGGTACCAATTGAGCATTGCCGTCAATGCATCGGATTGTGACCAGGCCGCTTTATATTGCTCCATTTCGTGCTTTGAAAATGTGTCCGGCTTGCTGGTTTGTTCGATGCTTTGCTGCATTGCTTTGAACTCTCCCATACCAAGAGCCTTTTCGGGCAGATTGGGCAACTGGAAAAAAGCGATATAAGAACTCTTCATCCATTGCAGCGGATTCTTTTTGAGTACCCGGGGCATGGCTTGGGGATGTGGGATATTCAAGACAATAAGCTTTTCCACGTATTCCGGGCGAGTGGCTGCCAGATGCCAGGCAACTGCACCGCCCCAATCATGCCCGATGACAATAGCCGTCTTTTGTTGAAAATGCTCAATGATGCCGATGACGTCATCCCTCAGGTGATCCACCGTGTAATTGTCGATCCCCTCAGGTTTATCGCTTAAATTATAGCCGCGCTGGTCGGGCGCCACTACCCGATAGCCTTTTTCCGCGAGTGGCTGAATTTGATTTTTCCAGCCAAACCAGAATTCCGGAAAGCCATGCAGCAAAACGACTAAAGGTCCATCCTCAGGTCCGGCCACGGCAACATGAAGATGGATGCCGTTCGTCTCCAAGAATTGAAAACTTAAGTTTGTCATCTAACTAACTCCCTTCACAAATGCTCTTTATCTCTTCCTTACCCCTTTCTCTAAATAAAAGGCTCAAAAGCGATTTGCTTTTGAGCCTTTTTATCAATCAATTGTCTTTTTGCCGCCCATATAAGGCTGCAACACTTCAGGAATGTTGATTGAACCATCTTCCTGCTGGCAGTTTTCAAGCAACGCCGCCACGGTTCGGCCGATTGCCAAGCCACTGCCGTTTAACGTGTGGACGAATTCAGGTTTGCCGGTTGCTTCCCGGCGGAATTTGATATTTGCACGTCTTGCCTGGAAGTCTTCAAAATTACTGCAAGAAGAAATTTCCCGGTACGTCTCCTGGCTAGGAATCCAGACTTCGATATCGTATTTCTTCGCTGCTGTAAAGCCAAGGTCTGCTGTACACATTTTCAATACGCGGTATGGCAACCCCAAAAGCTGAAGGACTTTTTCAGCATGGCCGGTCAGTTTTTCCAGTTCGTCATAAGAATCCTCAGGCTTCACAAAGCGCACCAGTTCGACTTTATTGAATTGATGCTGTCTGATTAACCCACGCGTGTCGCGTCCCGCAGAGCCCGCTTCAGAGCGGAAATTTGAGCTGTAAGAAGCAAAGGCTTGCGGCATCATATCGGCTGTCAGAATTTCATCCCGGTAAAAGTTCGTCACCGGCACTTCAGAAGTCGGAATGAGGAAATAATCCTCTTTTTCGATCAGGAAAGCATCTTCTTCAAATTTCGGCAATTGGCCTGTTCCCGTCAAGCTTTCGCGGTTGACCATATACGGTGGCAGCATTTCTTCATAGCCGTGTTCTTCCTGGTGGAGGTCCATCATGAAGTTGATCAATGCGCGTTCTAAGCGTGCCCCAAGTCCCCGGTAAAAGACAAAGCGGCTTCCTGTCACTTTGGCTGCGCGCTCAAAATCGATGATGTTCAAATCAGTCCCGAGATCCCAATGCGGCTTTACATCAAATCCGAATTCAGGCTTGTCGCCCCACGTGCGGATTTCTTCGTTATCGTCTTCAGAGTCCCCGAACGGAACGCTGTCATGCGGAATGTTCGGGACACGCATCATGATATAGTTCAGGCTTTCCTCCACTTCCCGCAATTCTTCATCAATGGCTTTGATCTTGTCGCCGACTTCACGCATTTTCGCAATGGCATCGTCTGCATTTTCTTTCGCCCGCTTCATCGCAGCGATGTTTTGAGACGCCTCGTTGCGTTCTGCCTTCAATGTTTCAGTCTGCGCAATCAATTCGCGCCGTTTTACATCCAATCCTTCAAAATCATCCAGTACAGAAATATCTTCTCCGCGTTTTGCCAATTTGGTTTTTACCTCTTCAAAATTCGCACGTACAAAACGAATATCCAACATAGTGTTTCCTCCTCAAAATTTATAATCACATAAAAAAAGACAACAAAAATAGCCCCCATCCCTTGGTAAAGGGACGAGAGCTACCCGCGTTGCCACCCTGATTGATCGGCACAGGCCAATCCTCTTCATCACATAACGGCATTAAAACCGGCAATGGCTTCTTTCGCCATGCAACTCCGGGGTGGATTCAAACGCGTTTTTCACCGGTTCGCACCAACCACCGGCTCTCTTTGGAAAAACAATCGCTTTACTACTTCCCATCAACGTTTCGTCTTTGAAATTAATCATACTTTACTATATATTGATTAATTTGGCAAGAGAAGGTCTGACTTGCTGGGAATCATACTTAAAAAATACGCTGTAATGCGATGGTCTTCGGTCAATTCCGGATGAAACGAACAGCCCAAAAACTGACCGTTTTTCGCCATCACGATTTTCCCATCATGGACACATAGCACTTCAGTGGACGGTCCGGCGCTGACAATGTGTGGAGCGCGGATAAAGACCGCTTCAAAAGCTCCTTCGATCCCATTGATTTCAAGTGGCACTTCAAAGCTGTCCACTTGCCGGCCAAACGAATTTCGTGCAACTGCCACGTCCATAACGCCAAGATGCGGCTGGTCTTCACCAACCACTGTTTCCGCTAACAAGATCAACCCTGCACACGTACCGAACATCGGCTTTCCGGTTTCGGCAAAATCCCGCAGCGGCTCCATTAATCCGTAGCGGTCGATCAAGCGCCGCATGGCCGTACTTTCACCGCCTGGCAAAATCAAGGCATCCAATGATTCAAGATCTTTTGGCCATTTCACAGAAACCGCTTCTGCTCCACACGCCTCAATCGACTGAAGATGCTCCCGGACAGCTCCCTGCAAAGCGAGAACTCCAACTCGTTTCATCTCTACCAGCCCCGCTCCTGCATGCGTTCGCCCGCAGCAATTGTGGAGATCTCAATGCCTTTCATGGCGATTCCCAAGTCTTTCGAAAGCTCTGCGATCAATTTATAATCCTGGTAATGGGTAGTCGCTTCGACAATGGCACGCGCAAACCGTTCTGGATTATCGGATTTGAAGATACCGGATCCAACGAAGACGCCGTCCGCTCCGAGTTCCATCATCAATGCCGCATCCGCCGGTGTCGCAACTCCGCCAGCTGCAAAATTGACCACCGGCAAGCGTCCTAGGCTCTTCACTTCTTTTAGGAATTCGTAGGAAGCACCCAAGTTACGGGCTTCTGTCATCAATTCATCTTCACTCATGGCGATTACTTTCCGTACTTCCGCGTTCACCTGGCGCAAATGGCGGACGGCTTCGACAATATTGCCTGTACCCGGTTCGCCTTTCGTGCGGAGCATGGAAGCTCCTTCGCCGATTCGGCGGGCCGCTTCGCCCAGGTTCCGGCAGCCGCAGACAAACGGCACGGTGTATTGGTTTTTCAATAAATGAAACTCTTCATCTGCAGGCGTCAATACTTCACTTTCATCAATATAATCGACACCCATCGCTTCCAGGATGCGCGCTTCCACGATATGGCCAATGCGTGCTTTCGCCATGACCGGAATCGATACGGCTTTCATCACTTCTTCTGTAATGCGTGGATCTGCCATACGCGCCACTCCACCATCTCGGCGGATATCGGACGGCACACGCTCGAGCGCCATAACGGCGGTGGCTCCTGCAGCTTCAGCAATACGCGCCTGCTCTGCGTTGACCACATCCATGATCACCCCGCCTTTTTGCATTTCAGCCATTCCTCTTTTTACGCGATCTGTTCCATGTTGGCTCATTTATTAATTCCCCCTATTTGTTGATAAATTCAGTATAATAGAGATTGACCATATAAAAAGACTCAGTTTCGTTCATTTTAATAAGGTCAGTTGGAGGAAACCAAATGGACATGCTCATGTTTCAGCTTCAAAAACAGTCACCGATTCCGCTCTACGAGCAACTTTACAGAGAAATAAAAAAAGCCATCATTGATGGCACCATAGATGTCGACACCAAATTGCCAAGCAAACGGAAATTAGCGGATTTTCTGCAAATCAGTCAAACGACCGTCGAACTTGCCTACTCTCAGCTTGTAGCTGAAGGGTTTATTGAATCGCGTCCCCGCAAAGGATTTTACGCACAGCCTGTCGAAGAACTCGCTTATTTAGATGTTCCTCACGACGAGCCGGTCATCAAAGAAACTACTTCCTACAGAGTGGATTTCAACTCCGGCAGCATCGATACCCGCTCTTTTCCATTTGCCACATGGCGCAAACTGGCGCGCGACATCCTGGATGAATCCAACCATGAATTATTATTATCCGGACACTCCCAAGGGGATGATGCGCTGCGGCAGGAAATTGCCCGCTATCTGTATCAGTCACGGGGGGTAATCTGTGATGCAGAACAGATCGTCATCGGTTCGGGGACAGAACAGCTCCTGCCGCTGCTGATTCGCCTGCTTGATAAAAAGCTTGTGTACGGCTATGAGAATCCTGGCTATGCGCTGACCCACAGCATATTCAGCCATCATGAGCGGCAGTCGGTTCCCATTGAACTGGACCAGGATGGCATCAATATCGGTGAATTGGAAGCTTCCAATGTAGATGTCGCGTATGTTACCCCTTCCCATCAGTTTCCCTCCGGCTCTGTTCTAAGTGCCACCAAACGGGCGCAGCTGCTCAATTGGGCCGCTGCCAAGCCGGAACGCTACATTATCGAAGATGATTACGACAGTGAATTCCGTTACACAAGCCGGCCGATTCCCGCTTTGCAGAGCATGGATCTGAGTGACCGAGTCATCTACATCAGTACTTTTTCCAAATCGCTCATGCCTTCTCTGCGCCTTGCCTACATGGTTCTGCCCAAACGGCTGCTGCGGGCATACCAGCAGACCTTTCTTCACTACTCTTCATCCGTGCCAAGACACGATCAGCAGCTGGTCGCCGAATTCATGAAAGAAGGCCATTTCGCGCGCCACCTCAATCGCATGCGCAAGCTATACCAGAAGAAAATCAAACAGCTGAGCTCGTCTCTGGCTTTATTCGCTCCGGTGGTGACAGTGTCCGGTGAACAGGCAGGAATGCACATCGTGCTTACCATCCAAACCCCATTGAGCGAAGAAGAGCTGGTAGAACGCGCTAAAAATGCCGGTATCCGTGTCACCGGCCTGCAGTCCTACGACGTTCATAAAAGAGCCGGTACACATCCTAAAATCGTTCTTGGATTCGGCGGCTTGTCGGAAGAAGAAATCCACTCCGGCGTTCTTGACCTGATGTCCTGTTGGGAAATTCGTTAGAAAAAGCCGTTCATCATTTTCAGATGAACGGCTTTTTCCATTAAAATAAACCTTTTACAAAACTACCGGCATCCTCCCATAAAGAAGATAGGAATCCTCCCGCATTGCGCATCGATAGGGACATCCAGCCAGCACGCTCTACAGCTTCAGTAGTCACGACTTCAACGTCGTTTTCACTTCCGCTTAAATAGCCGTATTCCGTGCCATCCGCTTTTGTCAGCTCGAGCGTTCCCACCGTTAAATCTTTTTCTACTCCTGCTTCCAACCTGCTGTCCTGGACAACCGTATCGTCCAGCAGCAATTCCGGCTGATACAATTCTTTATCCGCAGTCCGGATCATCATGGAAACAGGTTCTTTCACTGCAATCGCTACTTCTTCTTCCACGCCTTTTTCAACAGCCAGCGTTTCCTGCCCTTCAAACTGATAGCCTGCGGGAATGATTTCCTCTGTCGTGAACTGGCCAAAACCAAAATCGAACAAAGCGCGCGTCGCTTCAAAACGGGCTTTATAAGAACCGGCTCCTTCGTTGTCCACTGCACCCATGACTACCGCGATAAAGCGGGTATCGTCACGCTTTGCGGTTCCTGCAAACGAATAACCAGCAAAATCCGTACTGCCGGTTTTCAATCCATCTACACCTTCATATTCATAAATCAAACCAGGCAGCATCGAATTCCAGTTTTCCATCCGTGTTTCATCCGCAGTTCCTTCACGAAAATTCATCACCGGAATTTTTGTGGTTTCCAACACTTCCGGATAATCGTCCAACAAGATTTTTGTCAGCTTCGCAACTGAACGCGCCGGCATGATGTTTTCATCTTTCTCTTTCGTTCCTTCCGGATACATCCCCATCAAGCTTGAATTGCTGAGCCCGGTTGAATTGACGAAAACCGTCTCTTCCAATCCCATTTCTTCAGCTTTTTCATTCATCAAACGGACAAACTCACTTTCCGTTCCTGCAATCGTCTCGGCTATCCCGATGGTTGCCGCATTGGCTGAGAAAATGGCCATCGCTTCATACATTTCTTTGATGGTATAAGCTCCATCTTCACGAAACGGTACATTGCTCAAACGCATGTCCTGAGAAATTTGATAGGCATAATCCGTCACTTGGTATTCCTGATCCCAAGTCACCTTGCCTTCTTCTATCGCTTCGAACAATAAATATTCCGTCATCATCTTCGTCATACTGGCAACCCCTAGAGGCGTCCCGGCGTTTTTTTCATAGAGGATTTTACCGCTTTCAGCATCCACCAAAATAGCGGCTTCCGCCATTATATTTAATGTTTCTTCCGCTTGGGCCTGCTGCGGAACAAATATAGTCAAAGTCAATGCAGCCAATAATGCTGTCAGTAATGTTTTATTGAAAACCTTTTTCACTTGTTGAATACCTCCGTCTATAAGATTCCACATGCTATTTTATCATATTTTTCAGACGCAAAAGTGGAAACATGAAAAAAGCACCTTTTCCGTCATTTGAATGATGGAAAAGGTGCTAAGATAAATCCCGCATACAACAGTGAATGAAGACCGAGTAAATCTTCGCTCTGTGTAGTTTTTTTATTAAATTGAGTAGTTAGGAGATTCTTTCGTGATTTGGACATCATGTGGATGGCTTTCGCGCAAACCTGCACCTGTCATACGGATAAACTGTGCTTCATCACGCAAAGTCTGCAAATCTTTTGTTCCACAATAGCCCATTCCTGCACGAATACCGCCAAGCAATTGGTGGATCGTATCAGAAAGCTGCCCTTTATAAGGCATGCGGCCTTCAATGCCTTCCGGAACCAATTTTTTCGCATCGTCCTGGAAGTAACGGTCTTTTGAACCTTTTTCCATAGAAGCGATTGATCCCATACCACGATATGTTTTAAATTGACGACCCTGGAAAATTTCAGTGTCTCCTGGGCTTTCAGTTGTACCGGCCAGCAGGCTCCCAAGCATAACTACATGTCCGCCAGCCGCCAACGCTTTGATGATATCTCCAGAATACTTGATTCCGCCATCAGCGATAATCGCTTTACCGAACTTGCGTGCTTCTGTTGCACAATCATAAACAGCCGTAATTTGTGGAACACCGACACCTGCTACAACACGAGTTGTACAGATCGAACCCGGTCCAATTCCGACTTTGACGACATCTGCTCCGGCTTCGATTAATGCTCTTGTTCCTGTAGCAGTTGCCACATTTCCTGCAATGATCGCCAATTCCGGGTACTCGGTGCGAATCTGTTTAACCATCCCCAAAACGCCTTCAGAATGGCCATGAGCCGTGTCCAATACAATGACATCGACAGAAGCCTTGACCAATTGCTCAACGCGCTTCATTGTATCTGAAGTAACGCCTACAGCAGCTCCTACAAGTAAACGGCCATGCTGGTCTTTGGCTGCATTCGGGAATTCAATTACCTTCTCAATATCTTTGATGGTAATTAATCCTTTTAGAAGACCTTCGTTATCCACAATCGGCAATTTTTCAATTTTGTATTGCTGCAGGATCTTTTCTGCATCTTCCAAAGTAGTTCCCACAGGCGCAGTGACTAACTTCTCTTTAGTCATCACATCGTTGATGATCAAAGAATAATCCTGAATAAAGCGCAGATCGCGGTTCGTGATGATTCCGACAAGTGTAAGGTCATCTTCGCTCTTAACAATCGGCACACCGGAAATACGATACTTGCCCATCAAATGCTCAGCGTCATAGACCTGGTGTTCAGGTGTTAAAAAGAAAGGATCCGTAATAACCCCATTCTCAGAACGTTTTACAGTCACTACCTGTTCAGCCTGCTCCTCGATGCTCATGTTTTTATGAATAACCCCTAATCCGCCTTGGCGAGCCATAGCAATAGCCATCTTAGCTTCCGTTACTGTATCCATGCCTGCACTGATCACTGGAATTTTCAACTTAAGGGTTGGTGTCAATTCGACTGCTAAATCAATATCTTTCGGTAAAACTTCCGAGTGAGCTGGTACAAGCAATACATCATCAAACGTTAAGCCTTCTTTAACAAATTTCGATTCCCACATAAGTAGACGCGCCTCCTGCTTCCTTTTAAATATTATTGTTAAGGTTATCAGCGTGGATATGGCGTGTCAAGAAACTGCTAAAAGAAAAACTATTTAGAATAATTAATCAGTGTTATTTTAAGCCATTTAAATCTGCTAATAGAGCTGTTTCATTAGAGAAATTTACTAATGAGCTTTCACTGTTAACCGCATATGCCAAGTCGAAATAAAGACTTCCTTTAATGATTTCATAGTTCGCTCTCTTTTTCCCCAAACAAAAAAAGCCGTTACCGGAATCGGTAACGACTTCTTTCC